>NZ_LT629796.1:0-1397500 GCF_900106065.1 Pseudomonas mandelii | reverse complement strand
CTCACTAGTCGAGTCGGCCTGCGCGGAAGATGTAACGGGGCTCAAACCATACAC
This sequence comes from Pseudomonas mandelii, assembly GCF_900106065.1. NCBI lineage: Bacteria > Pseudomonadati > Pseudomonadota > Gammaproteobacteria > Pseudomonadales > Pseudomonadaceae > Pseudomonas > Pseudomonas mandelii. Next base: position 1,397,446 of record NZ_LT629796.1, on the reverse strand, counting down.
CGAAGCTACGGGTATCACTTAGGTGATGCGGTAGAGGAGCGTTCTGTAAGCCTGTGAAGGTGAGTTGAGAAGCTTGCTGGAGGTATCAGAAGTGCGAATGCTGACATGAGTAACGACAATGGGTGTGAAAAACACCCACGCCGAAAGACCAAGGTTTCCTGCGCAACGTTAATCGACGCAGGGTTAGTCGGTCCCTAAGGCGAGGCTGAAAAGCGTAGTCGATGGAAAACAGGTTAATATTCCTGTACTTCTGGTTATTGCGATGGAGGGACGGAGAAGGCTAGGCCAGCTTGGCGTTGGTTGTCCAAGTTTAAGGTGGTAGGCTGGAATCTTAGGTAAATCCGGGATTCTAAGGCCGAGAGCTGATGACGAGTGTTCTTTTAGAACACGAAGTGGTTGATGCCATGCTTCCAAGAAAAGCTTCTAAGCTTCAGGTAACCAGGAACCGTACCCCAAACCGACACAGGTGGTTGGGTAGAGAATACCAAGGCGCTTGAGAGAACTCGGGTGAAGGAACTAGGCAAAATGGCACCGTAACTTCGGGAGAAGGTGCGCCGGTGAGGGTGAAGCATTTACTGCGTAAGCCCATGCCGGTCGAAGATACCAGGCCGCTGCGACTGTTTATTAAAAACACAGCACTCTGCAAACACGAAAGTGGACGTATAGGGTGTGACGCCTGCCCGGTGCCGGAAGGTTAATTGATGGGGTTAGCTAACGCGAAGCTCTTGATCGAAGCCCCGGTAAACGGCGGCCGTAACTATAACGGTCCTAAGGTAGCGAAATTCCTTGTCGGGTAAGTTCCGACCTGCACGAATGGCGTAACGATGGCGGCGCTGTCTCCACCCGAGACTCAGTGAAATTGAAATCGCTGTGAAGATGCAGTGTATCCGCGGCTAGACGGAAAGACCCCGTGAACCTTTACTATAGCTTTGCACTGGACTTTGAATTTGCTTGTGTAGGATAGGTGGGAGGCTTTGAAGCGCGGACGCCAGTTCGCGTGGAGCCAACCTTGAAATACCACCCTGGCAACTTTGAGGTTCTAACTCAGGTCCGTTATCCGGATCGAGGACAGTGTATGGTGGGTAGTTTGACTGGGGCGGTCTCCTCCTAAAGAGTAACGGAGGAGTACGAAGGTGCGCTCAGACCGGTCGGAAATCGGTCGTAGAGTATAAAGGCAAAAGCGCGCTTGACTGCGAGACAGACACGTCGAGCAGGTACGAAAGTAGGTCTTAGTGATCCGGTGGTTCTGTATGGAAGGGCCATCGCTCAACGGATAAAAGGTACTCCGGGGATAACAGGCTGATACCGCCCAAGAGTTCATATCGACGGCGGTGTTTGGCACCTCGATGTCGGCTCATCACATCCTGGGGCTGAAGCCGGTCCCAAGGGTATGGCTGTTCGCCATTTAAAGTGGTACGCGAGCTGGGTTTAGAACGTCGTGAGACAGTTCGGTCCCTATCTGCCGTGGACGTTTGAGATTTGAGAGGGGCTGCTCCTAGTACGAGAGGACCGGAGTGGACGAACCTCTGGTGTTCCGGTTGTCACGCCAGTGGCATTGCCGGGTAGCTATGTTCGGAATAGATAACCGCTGAAAGCATCTAAGCGGGAAACTAGCCTCAAGATGAGATCTCACTGGGACCTTGAGTCCCCTGAAGGGCCGTCGAAGACTACGACGTTGATAGGTTGGGTGTGTAAGCGCTGTGAGGCGTTGAGCTAACCAATACTAATTGCCCGTGAGGCTTGACCATATAACACCCAAGCAATTTGCTGACCTGAAAGGGCACCAGATTGCGGTGTGTGAAGACGAAACGAACCGAAAGTTCGATTGTTCACAAACACCGAGATCTATCACATACCCATTCGCTGGAGCGTGCGCCGTAAGGCAAACGACCTGGCTACCGAATTTCTTGACGACCATAGAGCATTGGAACCACCTGATCCCATCCCGAACTCAGCAGTGAAACGATGCATCGCCGATGGTAGTGTGGGGTTTCCCCATGTGAGAGTAGGTCATCGTCAAGATTAAATTCCGAAACCCCTATCTGCGTATGCAGGTAGGGGTTTTGTTTTGTCCGCAGGAAAGTTCGTACAGCAACATCGGACGGCTCCCGGCTGTCACAGTCTCCCGACAATGCTAAGGTTCGGCCCTAGCTTTTGTATTTTTCCAAGGAAGCCTTTATGCCGGACGCGACGTCCCTCAGTGCTGGTTTTATGGTGGTTCACGGTAATCGCCTGGACGAGTTGCGCAGTCTGGTGGTCAGCTGGATGCGCCGCTACCCGTTGGCTCCCTTGGAAAATGAAATCGCCCTGGTACAGAGCAACGGCATCGCCCAGTGGCTGAAACTGGCTCTGGCTGAAGACCCTGAAGAAGACGACATGGGTGGCTGCGGCATTGCGGCAGCCATCGACGTTCAACTCCCAGGCAGCTTCATGTGGCAGCTCTATCGCATGGTTCTGGGTCGTGATGAAATTCCGGTCAAATCCCTGCTCGATAAAGCTCCACTCACCTGGCGTCTGATGCGTCTGCTTCCCCAGTTGATCAATCAACCGCACTTCGAACCGCTGCAACGCTTCCTTACCAATGACACTGACCTGCGCAAACGCTACCAACTGTCCGAGCGGCTGGCTGATCTGTTCGACCAATACCAGGTATACCGGGCCGACTGGCTCGAAGATTGGGCGGACGGTCGTCATCAATTGCGAAACGGCCGAGGCGAAGCCAAGCCCCTGACCCCAGCCAACTGCTGGCAGGCAGAGTTATGGCGGGCTCTGTTGCTGGATGTGGGTGAGCAAGGCATGGCGCAAAGCCGTGCCGGTGTTCATCAACGGTTCATCGAGCGCATCAACAGCCTCGACGTGGCCCCCAGCGGATTACCTTCCCGGGTCATCGTTTTCGGGATCTCCTCTCTCCCGGCGCAAGCGCTCGAAGCTCTCGCCGGACTGGCGCGATTCAGCCAGGTTCTGCTTTGCGTACACAACCCATGTCGTCATCATTGGGCAGACATCGTCGCCGATAAAGACCTTCTGCGGCATCAATACAAGCGTCAGGCTCGCAAGAGCGGAATGCCTGTTGTGCTTGATCCGCAAACCCTTCACCAACATGCACACCCGCTATTGGCGGCATGGGGCAAGCAGGGGCGGGACTACATCAATCTGCTCGACAGCTACGACGATCCCAACAGCTACCGCTCGGCATTCCGTGATGGGCGCATCGACTTGTTCAGTGATAGCCAGCCACAGACCATGCTCAACCAGTTGCAGGACGACATCCTTGAACTGCGCCCCTTGAATGAAACCCGCGAGCTCTGGCCGCCTGTCGATCTCAATCAGGACGAATCCATTCGTTTCCACATCGCCCATAGCGCCCAGCGCGAAGTGGAAATCCTCCACGATCAGTTGCTCGCACGCTTCAGTGCCGATCCAGACTTGAAGCCTCGCGACATAATCGTGATGGTTCCGGACATCGACAGCTACGCTCCGCATATCCGTGCAGTCTTCGGTCAACTTGATCGCTTCGATCCGCGCTTCATCCCCTTTACACTGGCGGATCAAGGCCAGCGCGGTCGTGATCCACTGCTGATTGCTGTCGAACATCTACTCAAACTGCCCGACAGCCGTTTCCCCGTCAGTGAGATCCTCGATTTGATGGATGTTCCTGCACTGCGCGCTCGCTTCGGTGTCGAGGAACGTGACCTGCCCACCCTGCATCGCTGGATCGAAGGCGCTGGTATTCGCTGGGGAATGAATGCCGAGCAGCGCGCGGGTCTGGGTTTGCCTCAAGAACTGGAGCAAAACAGTTGGCGTTTTGGCCTGCGCCGGATGCTGCTTGGTTATGCCGTCGGCAGCGCCGCTGCTTGCGAAGGCATTGAGCCTTACGACGAGATTGGCGGTCTGGATGCTGCGCTCATCGGTCCTTTGGTTGCGCTGCTGGACGCGTTGGAGATTGCCCATCAGGAACTGACTCAACCTGCACCGCCTAAGCAATGGGGCGTCAGGATGCAAGCTTTGGTGCAGTTGTTCTTCCAGGCCAGCAATGAACATGACGACTACTTGCTGGGTCAACTTGAAGAACTGCGGGAAACCTGGCTCGAGACCTGCGAATCAGTGGGCTTGCATGATGAGCTGCCCTTGACCGTGGTCCGTGAAGCCTGGCTGGCAGGCCTCGACCAGGGCCGGCTGTCCCAGCGTTTTCTGGCCGGAGCCGTCAACTTCTGCACCTTGATGCCGATGCGGGCGATCCCCTTCAAACTCGTTTGTCTGCTCGGGATGAATGACGGAGATTACCCGCGTGCACAACCGCCGCTGGACTTTGATCTCATGGGCAGTGATTACCGCCCGGGTGATCGTTCCCGGCGCGAGGATGATCGCTATCTCTTGTTGGAAGCCCTGTTGTCGGCACGTGACCAACTCTATATCAGTTGGGTCGGCCGTAGTATTCGGGACAATAGCGAGCGCCCAGCCTCGGTACTGATTGGTCAACTGCGCGATCATCTCGCCGGTGGTTGGCGATTACAGGTCGACAGTGAAAAGCTGCTGGAATCCGTGACTCAGGAACACCCGCTGCAACCTTTCAGCGCTCGCTATTTTCATGAAGGTAATGACCTGTTCAGCTTCGCAAGCGAGTGGCAGGTGCTTCATCAAGCCAGTGAACAGGCAACGGACATCAAGCCCCTTGATGCCTATGTTCAGGAAGAGCCGCTGAGCCTCGGTCAATTGCAGGATTTCCTGCGCAATCCCGTGCGACATTTTTTCAGTCAGCGACTCAAGGTGTTCTTCGAAGCGGCTGAAGCCCCCTTGGCCGACGAAGAGCCCTTCGTACTCGACGCTCTCCAACGCTATAGCCTCAGTGACAGTTTGCTCGAAGCGGCGCTCGGGCAACTGGATCACGTCGATCATGCGCTTGAGGCCCAGGCAACGCGTCTGCAAAACAGCGGGCTCTTGCCCATGGCCGGTTTCGGCGAATGCCTGCAGCGAGAGTTGATCGAACCGCTGCCGGATCTGTTGCAGCGTTATCAACAACTCCTTACGTTGTGGCCAACGCCGCTGACTAGTGCGTTGCCTGTGAATCTGGAACTGGAAGGCCTGCGCCTGGAAGGCTGGCTTAGTGGCCTGCACCAGCGTGCGGATGGTGGCCTGTTGTCGATTACCACGATTCCCAACAGCATTGGTTCGATCAAGACCCGCAAGTGGCATCGGCTGACGCGACCTTGGGTCAATCACCTGGTCGCTTGCGCCAGCGGCATGTCGATGACCACCGCGCTGGTCGCCAGTGACGACAGTCTGCTACTGGCCCCTTTGGAGCAGGGCGCTGCACGTCATGCCTTGAGTAACCTGTTGCAAGCATGGCAAACCGGCATGCGCCAACCCCTGCCGATTGCCGTGAAAACCGCCTTCGCGTGGCTCTCTCAAACTGACCCGGCCAAAGCCGACGCCGCTGCTCGCAAGGCCTATGAAGGCGACGGTCAAACCACCGACGGCGAACGCCGCGAAAGTCCGGCACTGGCACGACAGTTCGCTGATTACGACGCGCTGACCGCCGAGGAGACTTTCGCCGATTGGTGCAACGCTTTGTACAAACCGATGCTTGAAGCCCCCTGGCGTTCATTGACCAGCGAGGAGGCGCGTTCATGACCACGAAAACACCGCTGGCCCTGGCTTTTCCCCTGAGCGGCAGCCAACTGATCGAAGCCAGCGCCGGTACCGGCAAGACGTTCACCATTTCTGCGCTGTACTTGCGTCTGGTCCTTGGTCACGGTGGCGAATCGAGTGGGTTTGGGCGTGAACTCTTGCCGCCGCAAATCCTCGTGGTCACGTTCACTGATGCCGCGACCAAAGAGCTGCGCGAGCGTATTCGTACCCGACTGGCCGAAGCGGCCCGATACTTTCGTGACGAGACCCAGGCACCCGATAGCCTCATCGCGGAGTTGCGTGACCAGTACCTCCCGGAACAGTGGTCCGGCTGTGCAAACCGTCTGGACATTGCCGCGCAGTGGATGGATGAAGCCGCCGTCTCGACCATTCACAGTTGGTGCCAGCGCATGTTGCGTGAGCACGCGTTTGACAGTGGCAGCCTGTTTACCCAGACCCTGGAAACCGATCACAGCGACTTGCTGGGTGAAGTCCTGCGTGATTACTGGCGGCTGTTCTGCTATCCGATGCAAGGTGATGCGCTGAACTGGGTGCGGGGTAATTGGGGAGGGCCAGCGGCGTTATTACCGCGAGTACGTAGTTTATTCGCCAGTGAGCGTGACAGCACTGAAGGCAAGGAGCCTGCCGAGCTGATCGCCGAGTGCTTGCAGGAACGGCGACTGGCCTTGCTCGAACTCAAGATGCCCTGGCGCCAATGGGCGGACGAACTGCTTGCCATCTGTCACCAAGGTGTTGCGAGCAAAAGTGTCGATGGTCGAAAGATGCAGGCACGTTATTTCGAACCCTGGTTCGAAAAGCTCAAAGCATGGGCTGAAGATGAATCCCTTGAGCAACTGGATATCGGCACGGGCTTCACTCGCCTGACGCCTGACGGCATGGCCGAAGCCTGGAAAGGCGCCGCCCCCAGTCATCCGGGGCTGGACGCCATGCCCGGGCTCAAGGCCAGCCTCGACGGCTTGCCAACCCCCGACGCGGCCGTTCTGCAACATGCTGCGCAATGGGTTGGGGCACGGTTCGAAGAAGAAAAACGCCGCCGCGCGGAAATGGGCTTCGACGACATGTTGCTGCGCCTCGATGCGGCGTTGCAATCCGAGGGTGGTGAACGCCTGGCGACCTTGATCCGCGAACAGTTTCCGGTGGCGCTGATCGATGAGTTCCAGGACACCGACCCGGTGCAGTACCGGATTTTCGAAAGCATCTATCGCATCGAAGACAACAACCCTGAAGGCGGCCTGTTTCTGATCGGCGATCCCAAGCAAGCGATCTACGCCTTTCGCGGCGCCGACATCTACACCTACTTGCGAGCCCGCCAGGCCACCGCCGGCCGTCTGCATACCCTGGGTACGAATTTCCGTTCCAGCCATGGCATGGTCAATGCGGTGAACCATGTGTTCGAGCGCGCGGAGTCCCGTGAGCTGGGGCGCGGCGCGTTTCTGTTTCGTGAAAAGAACGGTGAGAACCCGGTACCGTTCCTGCCCGTCGAGTCCCAAGGGCGCAAAGAAGTTCTGCACATCGATGGCCAGCTCGTGCCGGCTCTGAACATCTGGCACCTGTCCGCCGATCAGCCGCTGTCCGGCGTGGAATACCGACAAAAACTCGCCGCCGCGTGCGCCAGTGAAATCACTGCGTTACTTAATGGTGGCCAGGAAGGTCGGGCAGGTTTCATTGAGAAGGACATGGACTTCCGGGGCCTGCTACCCGCGGACATCGCGATTCTGGTTCGCGACGGCAAAGAGGCCCAGGCCGTGCGTGGCGAACTGTCTGCACGCGGGGTGCGCAGCGTTTATCTGTCGGACAAGGATTCGGTGTTCGCCGCTCAAGAAGCCCACGACCTGCTGACCTGGCTCAAAGCCTGTGCCGAGCCGGATGTCGAGCGACCGCTGCGAGCCGCATTGGCCAGCATCACGCTGAACCTTTCCCTGGCGGAACTGGAGCGGCTGAATCAGGACGAACTGGCCTGGGAAGCGCGGGTCATGCAGTTCCGCGGTTATCGCGAGCTGTGGCGCAAGCAAGGCGTGCTGCCCATGTTGCGGCGCTTGCTGCATGACTTCCAGTTGCCTCGATCGTTGATCGCCCGCAGCGACGGTGAACGGGTACTGACTAACCTGCTGCACCTGTCCGAGTTGTTGCAACAAGCCGCCGCCGAACTCGACGGCGAGCAAGCGCTGATTCGTCATTTGTCCGAGCATCTGGCGTTGTCCGGTCAGGCCGGCGAAGAACAGATCCTGCGTCTGGAAAGCGACGAGCAACTGGTTAAGGTCGTGACCATTCACAAGTCCAAGGGCCTTGAGTATCCCTTGGTGTTTCTGCCGTTCATTTGCTCGGCAAAACCGGTGGATGGCAGCCGTTTGCCGCTGCATTACCACGATTCAAACGGCAAGGCGCAGGTGACCTTGAAACCGACTGCGGAGTTGATCGCCCTGGCCGATGATGAACGTCTGGCGGAGGATCTGCGTTTGCTCTATGTCGCCCTGACCCGGGCGCAACATGCCTGCTGGCTGGGTGTGACCGATCTCAAGCGCGGCAATAACAACAGCTCGGTGCTGCACCTTTCTGCATTGGGTTACTTGCTCGGCGGTGGTGCCCCTCTGGCCGAGTCCGCAGGTTTGAAACGCTGGCTCGAAGACCTCCAGCAGGACTGCCCGGCGCTTCTGTACGGTGATATGCCGCCAGCGACGGCCGAGCATTACCATCCGCCACGCAATGACGCGACGTTGCTTGCGCCGCTGATACCCAAGCGCAAGGCCAGTGAAAACTGGTGGATTGCTTCGTACAGCGCTTTGCGTATCGGCGACAGTCTGAGCGTGGGCAGTGACGAGGCCCCGGAGAATCCGCAGGCGCAAAAGCTCTTTGACGATGAACGTCTCGATCCGCAGGCGCCACGAGAAGTGGCCGTCGGTGGTGCCGATATCCATCGGTTCCCTCGCGGCCCCAACCCCGGCACCTTTCTCCATGGTTTGCTGGAGTGGGCCGGTGATGAAGGTTTTTCTGCTGCACCACAAGTCGTGGAAGATGCCATTGCCCGCCGCTGCAACCGCCGAGGCTGGGAAGGCTGGATCACCACGCTGAGTGATTGGTTGCAGCACTTGCTCAAGTCTTCGTTGCACCTCGGCGGGGGGCAGCCTCCGGTCGTGTTCGAGCAGCTCACTCAATACCGCGTCGAGATGGAATTCTGGTTCGCCAGCCATAAAGTCGACGTGCTCAAGCTGGATGAACTGGTGCGCCAATACACCCACAACGGCATCGCCCGGGTCGCCGCTGAACCGGTCTCGCTCAACGGCATGTTCAAGGGTTTCATCGACTTGACGTTCGAACACGACGGCCGATATTACGTTGCCGACTACAAATCCAACTGGCTGGGCCCAGATGACGCGGCGTACACCGAGCAGGCCATGGAGCAGTCGATTCTCGACAATCGTTACGACCTGCAATACGTGTTGTACCTGCTGGCCCTGCATCGCCAGCTCAAGGCGCGGCTTGCCGACTACGATTACGACCGGCATGTCGGTGGCGCTCTGTATTTGTTCTTGCGCGGCACACGGGCATCCACCCAGGGCGTCTATTTCTCCCGTCCGCCCAGAGAGCTGATCGAGCGTCTGGATCGGCTCTTCCAGGGCAAGCCAGAACCCAAGGCCGAACCCGCCTGGGAACAGGGAGTATTGTTATGAGCCGCACCTTCGCCGATTTGCTGCCCACGTCATTGGCAGCCGAAACCATGGCGGATCTGGCACCCCTGAGTCGTGCCGATGACTTGTTGCTTTTACTCTCGCGGTGGGTCGAACGCGGCTGGCTGCGGGCGCTGGACAAAGCCTTCGTGGCCTTCCTCCACGAGCTTGCCCCCGACGACGATCCGTTGGTGTTGCTTGCCGCCGCATTGACCAGCCACCAACTGGGTCACGGCCATGTCTGCCTGGACCTGTTCGAGACGCTCAAAGAGCCGGATTTTGCCCTGTCGCTGCCACCCGAAGGCGATCTGCAAAGTGGCGCGATGCTGTTGCCGTCGCAACTGCTTGAGGCGCTGGATGGCGCCCATTGGTGCAAGGTCCTGGCGTCCAGCCGTCTGGTGGCTCTGGCGGTCGATGGTCGTGAGGCTGCGCAATCACGGCCCTTGGTGTTGTCGGGCAAGCGCCTGTACCTGCGTCGCTACTGGGTTTACGAAAGACGCATCGACAACGCCCTTCGCCTGCGCCTGGCTGAACACGAAACAACGCCGAATGACTTGCCCCAGCGACTCACTGGTTTATTCGGTCCAGCCAGGCCCGGCGAAGTGATCGATTGGCAGAAACTCGCCTGTGCCCTGGCTACCCGCAGTGCGTTCAGTATCGTCACCGGCGGCCCGGGGACCGGTAAAACCACCACGGTCGTGCGGTTGCTGGCATTGCTCCAGGCGCCAGCGGTGGAGGCCGGCAAACCGTTGCGAATTCGCCTTGCCGCACCCACCGGTAAAGCGGCGGCACGGCTGACAGAATCCATCAGCCAGCAAGTCCGGACGCTGGAAGTCGATGAAAACGTAAGAAACAAGATCCCCTCTGACGTGACTACCGTGCACCGCCTGCTTGGCAGTCGCCCCGGTACCCGGCACTTCCGTCACCATGCCGGTAATCGCTTGCCGCTGGATGTGCTGGTGGTGGACGAAGCCTCAATGATTGACCTGGAGATGATGGCGAACTTGCTCGACGCGATGCCGGCCCATGCCCGGCTGGTGTTGCTCGGTGACAAGGACCAACTGGCATCGGTGGAGGCCGGCGCCGTGCTCGGTGATTTGTGCCGCGACGCCGAGGCCGGTTGGTACAGCCCGCAGACGCGCCAGTGGCTGGAGACGGTCAGTGGTGAAAGCCTGCTGGCCAGCGGTTTGCAGGAAGACACTGACGCGACTCACCCCCTGGCCCAGCAAGTGGTGATGCTGCGTCACTCGCGCCGCTTCGGTGAAGGCAGCGGCATTGGCCAGTTGGCGCGATGGGTCAATCAGCAGCAACCGGAGGAAGCCCGCACGTTGTTGGCTGCTCGAAGTCACGCCGACGTGTTTTCCCTGCCCCTCAAAGGTGAGCACGACCGGGCGCTGGAACACTTGCTGCTCGAAGGCCATGGCGACGGACCGCAAGGTTATCGCCACTACCTGAGTGTGCTTCGCAGCCAGCGGCCACCGCTCGACAGCCTGCTCGAAGACTCCCGCTGGACCGATTGGGCGCGTCAGGTATTGCAAGCTTTCGACGCCTTCCAGTTGTTGTGCGCGGTACGCAAAGGGCCATGGGGCGTGGAGGGATTGAATCAACGTGTAACCGGCGCGCTGCTCAAGGCTCGAGTGATCGACAGCGACCAGCAGTGGTACGAAGGTCGACCGGTATTGATGACGCGTAATGACTATGGCCTGGGGTTGATGAACGGTGATATCGGTATTGCCCTCAAACTGCCGGAACGTGATGGGCCTGAGGCTGGCAAGCACGTACTGCGTGTGGCGTTCCCGCGCAATGATGGCCAGGGTGGCGTGCGATTTGTTCTACCGAGTCGACTCAACGATGTCGAGACGGTTTATGCCATGACCGTACACAAATCCCAGGGCTCGGAGTTTGCCCATACGGCGTTGATTCTGCCGGATGCGCTGAACCCTGTACTGACCAAGGAGTTGATCTACACCGGGATCACCCGGGCCAAGAACTGGTTCACCTTGATCGAGCCACGGGCCGGAGTGTTTGAGGAGGCCGTGCGGCGCAAGGTCAAGCGCTTGAGCGGGTTGATGCTGGAGTTGGACGATGGGGTTGAGCCGAGCCATCGATAGGCTGGCGTGTACGCCGGAAACTGTCCGAAGTGCCGTAGTGCACCGCCTCGCTGGGGGGTAAACGCTATGCTATCGTTGCGACATTATTTCGTAACATCGAAGAGAATCCCCGCATGAAGGTGGCTGTCTGGACGACAGGGCGCGTCGTTAGCCGCAAGCAAGTGCTGCTCGCGGGGCTCCTCTGCTTGCTGACCGGTGTCGTGTTCGCTCAATCGGAAACCCCGGTGAGCATGGCCGACCAACGTGCCAGATCGGTCACTCAGGTTGTCCTCGGGATTCTCAGTTATGCGCGCTGGCCTGTTGAGCCTGCGCAACTGCGCCTGTGCGTGGTCGGCCCCACCGAATACACCGACGACCTGGTCAAGGGCACAACCCAAGCCACCGGCCGGCCCGTCACTGTGCGCCGGCTGTTGGCCGACAATCCGTCGATCGTCGGTGAATGCGATGCGGTGTACATCGGCAAATTGACCGACGACGAGCGCCGCCAACTCTTTGCTTCGCTGACAGGACGCCCGGTGTTGAGCATCAGCGAGAGCGATGATCAATGCACCGTCGGCAGTCTGTTCTGCCTCAGGGTCACTGATGATCAGGTATCTTTCGAGGTCAACCTCGATTCCGTCGCCCGTAGCGGCGTGCGCATTCACCCCAGTGTGCTGCAACTGTCCCGCCGCAAGCCGGCGGCGCCATGAGTCTATTCAAACCGGGTAGTCGTCCAACGTTGCGCTCGGTCATTGGCCGGGGACATTTGATCGTCGCCCTGGTCGCCGTGGCCATGGCCAGCGTCTCGCTGACACTGCTGGGTGTATTGGCGTTGCGGGTGTATGCCGACCACAACCTGCACCTGATCGCACGCTCGATCAATTACACCGTGGAAGCCGCGGTGGTGTTCAACGATAAAGTCGCTGCCACTGAGGCCCTGGCATTGATCGCCTCTACTGAAGAAGTCGCTGACGCCAGGGTGCTGGATGAAAAAGGCCGGTTACTGGCCCGTTGGCAGCGACCGGAAAGCGGCTTGCTCTCTGATCTGGAATTGCAGCTCGCCAAAGCCTTTCTGGAAAAACCCATCGACATGCCGATCGTTCATCAAGGTCGGGAAATCGGCAGCATTCAGCTCACCGGTCACGGTGGCAGCTTGATGCGTTTTCTGCTCAGCGGCCTGATGGGCATTATTCTGTGTACAGCCATCAGCGCCTGGGTCGCACTCTATCTGGCACGCCGACAACTTCGCGGGATCACGGGGCCTCTGCGAAGCCTGGCCGCCGTAGCCCACGCCGCCCGCAGCGATCGAGCCTTCGACCGGCGCGTGCCACCCGCCGATATCGCTGAACTCGACAACCTGGGCAACGACTTCAATGCCTTGCTCGATGAACTCGAGTCCTGGCAGACCCACCTGCAAAGCGAAAACGAAACCCTGGCGCACCAAGCCAGCCACGACAGCCTCACCGGATTGCCAAACCGGGCGTTTTTCGAAGGCCGTCTGATGCGTGCACTGCGCAATGCCCACAAGCTCAATGAGCGCGTAGCCGTGCTGTTTCTCGACAGCGATCGATTCAAGGAAATCAATGACAGCTTCGGTCATGCCGCCGGCGACGCCGTGCTGGTTGCCGTCGCCAGCAGGGTTCGGGCGCAGTTGCGTGAAGAGGATCTGGTGGCGCGGCTGGGTGGTGACGAATTTGCGGTGTTGCTGACGCCGCTGCATAAAACCGAAGACGCCGAGCGGATCGCTGACAAGATCCTTGCCAGCATGGAAGAGCCCATCCCGTTACCGGGTCATACCCAGGTTCTGACTTCACTCAGTATCGGTATCGCCGTGTACCCGGATCATGGTGCTACCCCGGGCGCATTGCTCAATGCCGCCGATGCGGCGATGTACCAGGCCAAGCGCCTTTCCCGAGGTGCGCAGCACACGTCCGGGGCGGAGCACCCGGTCGCCCACGTACACACCAGGAGCTAAATTGCCGTGTTCTCAATTACCCAGCGTTCCCCGCGATTTTTCGCAATCACCTTGTTCATGGCCGTCCTGGCATTGACCGGGTGCCAGACCGCACCGCAAAAGGGGCTGACCCCGGCGCAAATCACTGTACTCAAACAGCAAGGCTTCGAGCTGACCGATGAGGGCTGGGCGTTCGGTCTATCCGGCAAAGTGCTGTTTGGCAGTGACGATGACAGCCTGAACGCCGCCAGTACCGGGATCGTCCAACAGATCGGCAAGGCCTTGCTGGGTGTCGGCATTGAGCGAGTGCGGGTCGACGGTCACACGGATGCCTCGGGCAAAGAGTCCTACAACGAACAACTTTCCCTGCGTCGCGCGAAAAGCGTCGGCAAAGTGCTGACCACGGTGGGCATGAAAGAAGAAAACATCCAACTGCGCGGTCTTGGCAGCAGTCAGCCGGTGACGTCGAACGACACCGCCTCTGGCCGCACCGAAAACCGCCGGGTATCGATCGTGGTGAGCGCCGATTAGTCGGCGAACAACATCTCCCGGCTTTCGCCCATCAACAGACTCTGATTCTGCTCGGTGACCGAACGGATGTAATCCCACAATAGGGTGATCCGCTTGAGCTTCCTCAGATCCTCCCGGCAGTACATCCAGAACTGCCGCGTGATGTTGATCTCTTCCGGCAACACCGGAAGCAAGCGCGAGTCCTGCGCCGCGAGGAAGCACGGCAGAATCGCCAATGACCGTCCTTGCTGCGCCGCCACGAATTGTGCGATCACGCTGGTGCTGCGCAAGTTGGCGCTGGCGCCGGGCAACACATTCGCCAGGTACAACAGCTCCGAGCTAAACGCCAGATCGTCGACATAACTGATGAATGAATGCTTGCCCAAATCTGCCGGGCGGCGGATCGGCGGGTGCTTGTCCAGATAATCCTGCGTCGCATAAAGCTGCAGTTTGTAGTCGCAGAGTTTGCAGCAGACGTAAGGGCCATGTTCCGGGCGCTCCAGGGCGATGACGATGTCCGCCTCGCGCTTGGACAGGCTGATGAAGTGCGGCAGCGGCAGTATGTCCACCGAGATCGCCGGGTAGGCGTCGACAAAATGGCTCAGCTGCGGGGTGATGAAAAAACTGCCGAAGCCTTCGGTGCAACCCATGCGCACATGCCCGGACAGCGCCACGCCGGAGCCTGAAACCTGTTCGCAAGCCATGTGCAGCGTGCTTTCAATCGATTCCGCGTAACCGAGCAATCGCTGACCTTCGGTGGTCAGGACAAAACCGCTGGTCCGGGACTTCTCGAACAGCAATGTACCCAATGCCGCTTCCAATGAACTGATGCGCCGCGACACGGTGGTGTAGTCCACCGCCAGGCGCTTGGCCGCCGTGCTGGCCTTGCGGGTGCGGGCGACTTCGAGGAAAAACTTGAGGTCATCCCAGTTCAATGAGCCTAACGACGTGATGTTTTTTTGCATGATGGACCGGCTTTTATGTGCGTTCTTATTAGAAGTTTGCACATCTATACTCCAAAAACAGTCCGACAACCAATTCGTGACACACGCCTCATCTCAAGGCTGCTTTCTCGCCTTGGCTCTCAAGATAGTTCTCTAGATAACAACAACGTCCCGGAGACCCAACATGAACGCATCGCTCACGCCAAACGAAACCACTGTGCAAACGGTCAAGCTGTTGATCGACGGCGAGTGGGTCGAGTCCCAGACCACCGAGTGGCACGACATCGTCAACCCGGCCACCCAGCAAGTGCTGGCCAAGGTTCCGTTCGCCACCGCGCAGGAAGTGGACGCCGCGATCAGTGCTGCCCACCGTGCCTTCCAGACCTGGAAGCTGACGCCGATAGGCGCGCGGATGCGCATCATGCTCAAGCTCCAGGCGTTGATTCGCGAACACTCCAAGCGCATCGCCGTGGTGCTCAGCAACGAGCAGGGCAAAACCATCGCCGACGCTGAGGGCGACATCTTCCGCGGTCTGGAAGTGGTCGAACACGCTTGCTCCATCGGCACCCTGCAAATGGGTGAGTTCGCCGAAAACGTCGCCGGCGGCGTCGATACCTACACCCTGCGTCAGCCCATCGGCGTCTGCGCCGGCATCACCCCGTTCAACTTCCCCGCGATGATTCCGCTGTGGATGTTCCCGATGGCCATCGCCTGCGGCAACACCTTTGTGCTCAAGCCGTCCGAACAGGACCCGATGTCGACCATGCTGCTGGTGGAACTGGCGATCGAGGCAGGTGTTCCGGCGGGTGTGCTCAACGTGGTGCATGGCGGCAAGGACGTGGTCGACGCGCTCTGCACCCACAAGGACATCAAGGCTGTTTCCTTCGTCGGTTCGACTGCGGTCGGTACTCACGTATACGACCTGGCCGGCAAACACGGCAAGCGCGTGCAATCGATGATGGGCGCGAAAAACCACGCCGTGGTTCTGCCAGATGCCAATCGCGTACAAGCACTGAATGCGCTGGTCGGCGCCGGTTTCGGCGCAGCGGGTCAACGTTGCATGGCCACGTCCGTGGTGGTGTTGGTGGGCGCGGCCAAACAATGGTTGCCGGACCTGAAAGCGCTGGCGCAAAAACTCACCGTGAATGCTGGCAGCGAGCCGGGCACTGACGTTGGCCCGGTGATCTCGAAAAAAGCCAAACAGCGGATCCTCGACCTGATCGAGAGCGGCATCAAGGAAGGCGCCAAGCTGGAGCTGGATGGTCGCGACGTCACCGTTCCAGGCTTCGAGAAGGGCAACTTTGTCGGCCCGACCCTGTTCTCCGGCGTGACCCCCGAGATGCAAATCTACACCCAGGAAATCTTCGGCCCGGTGCTGGTGGTCCTGGAAGTCGATACCCTCGATGAGGCCATCGCACTGGTCAACGCCAACCCGTTCGGCAACGGCACCGGCCTGTTCACCCAAAGCGGTGCGGCCGCGCGCAAATTCCAGACCGAAATCGACGTTGGCCAGGTCGGCATCAACATCCCGATTCCAGTGCCGGTCCCGTTCTTCAGCTTCACCGGTTCGCGCGGCTCCAAACTGGGCGACCTCGGTCCGTATGGCAAGCAAGTGGTGCAGTTCTACACTCAGACCAAGACGGTCACCAGTCGCTGGTTCGATGACGACAGCGTCAACGACGGTGTGAACACCACCATCAACTTGCGTTAAGGAGCGGGACATGAAAATCGCTTTTATCGGTCTCGGCAACATGGGCGCGCCGATGGCGCGCAACCTGATCAAGGCCGGCCACGCACTGAGCCTGGTGGACCTGAACAAAACCGTTCTGGCGGAGCTGGAACAACTGGGCGGCAGCATCAGCGCTTCGGCCCGTGAAGCGGCGCAAGGCGCGGAACTGGTGATCACCATGCTGCCCGCCGCTGTGCATGTCCGCAGTGTCTGGCTGGGTGAGGATGGTGTGCTCGCCGGTATCGGCAAAGGCGTGCCAGCCGTGGATTGCAGCACCATCGATCCGCAGACTGCGCGCGATGTGGCAGCCGCTGCGGCCAAGCAGGGCGTGGCCATGGCCGATGCGCCAGTCTCTGGCGGTACGGGCGGTGCGGCGGCCGGGACGCTGACTTTCATGGTCGGCGCCACGCCTGAACTGTTTGCGACCCTGCAACCGGTGCTGGCGCAGATGGGCCGCAACATCGTTCATTGCGGTGAAGTCGGCACCGGGCAAATCGCCAAGATCTGCAACAACCTGCTGCTGGCGATTTCCATGGTCGGCGTCAGTGAAGCCATGGCGCTGGGCGATGCCCTCGGCATCGACACCACCGTGCTGGCGGGAATCATCAACAGTTCCACCGGGCGTTGCTGGAGTTCGGAGATGTACAACCCGTGGCCCGGCATCGTCGAAACGGCACCGGCCTCGCGCGGTTATACCGGTGGTTTCGGTGCCGAACTGATGCTCAAGGATCTGGGGCTGGCCACTGAGGCGGCACGTCAGGCGCACCAACCGGTGGTGCTCGGCGCGGTGGCCCAGCAGTTGTATCAGGCGATGAGCCAGCGTGGGGAGGGTGGCAAGGACTTCTCGGCGATCATCAACAGCTATCGCAAACCCCAGTAAGAAGTTTTTCCGGGGAGTGTGATTAAAGGCTTTTGTGGCGAGGGAGCTTGCTCCCGCTGGTTCGCGAAGCGGACCTGATGCCCGTGAATGAGGTGCGTCAGATAAAACGCAGTTGCTGATTTTACGGCTGCTTCGCAACCGAGCGGGAGCAAGCTCCCTCGCCACAAGGAATGCGTATTTACCGGGAGACCACGTCGGGTGGTCTCCCGGTTTTTTGCATCAGGCAAACACGAAATACTTGCGCACGGTTTCAACCACTTCCCACGTGCCTTTCATCCCCGGCTCAATGACGAAAATATCACCAGCACGCAGATGGATCGGCTCTTTGCCTTCCGGGGTGATGATGCAATACCCCTCGCGGAAATCGCAGTATTCCCACTTCACGTATTCCACATACCACTTGCCCGGCGTGCAGATCCAGGTGCCCATGATCTTGCTGCCGTCTTCGCTGGTGTAGGCGTTGAGGTTGACGGTGTGCGGGTCGCCTTCGAGTTTTTCCCATTTGCAGGCGTCGAGCACCGGCAGCGGATGAGTATCGCGAAGAACGGTAATAGGTGCGGTCATGTGGACTCCGGGGCAGTGGATTAGAGAACTGAAGCCGCACCCTATAGCGCCCCGCACTCGGTCAGTTGTCTGTGCTCGACACTCAGTTACCCAGAAGCGCTGTGCCGATTTGCCTGATCGGCTTCTAAATCCTCAAGGCGCATTATCTAAGGGCCAGGTTGAAAGTTATGAAGTTATAACTGTTTTCTTATCCGGTTTTTATTATTGGTACGTCTGTGCTGTCAGCCAGAAGTTAATACTTTCGAGCCTCTCTCTATTTAGCCGGCGATACAGTGTGCACCCCACCATACGCAGCCTTTGTTAAGTAAATAAGTCGGCAGGCATGGGGCTTCGCACCAATCGAGTGCGGTGCACAGGCCTGTTAGGACGTCTGTCTCAAGTGGTTAAAAAACTTTGAATAGTTCGTTGACTCTCCCCTTAAGGGCAGAGTTTAGATTTCCGCCGCGTCAGAAGTTGCTGTGGGAAAAGTTACTTCTCACATACGGAATTCATGAAGCAATCACGATATAGGGAGATAGAGATGAACAATCCATTGGAGTTGGAAAACGTCATTGTCAGCACCCGCGAGATCCTCGCGCAACTGTTGGTGATGAGCGCCGATGATATCGATGAGAACAGCAGTATCGTCGAGGATCTCAGCGCCGATTCGCTGGACATCGTCGACCTGAGCTTTCAACTGGGCCGTCAGTATGGCTGCACCTTGCCCAAAACCAGCGTGCTCGATCACGCCGTCGCTGTCTGCGGCGACGCCGGCGAGTTCCTGGCCAGCGGTCGCATCACTGAAAACGGCAAGGCCTTGCTTGAACAGAGCCTCAGCGCCTACTCCCCGGATCAACTCCAGTCCGGCATGCAACCGGCGCAGGTATTTGCCGCCACCACCGTGCGCAACTGGGCGCAACAGTGCCGCAACCTCTTCAACTATCTGCCGCAGAACTGCCCCGATTGCGGCGCTCAAAAAGCCGTGCTGAACGAACGTCAGCAAGTGGTCTGTGACGCGTGCAGTGCGCGGCTGGTGCCGGCCGACGGCGACGAGGTTTCACGCCAACTGGTGGAGCAATTTGTGGCCACTCACGTCAAAGAGACGGTGTAGGAGTTCTCATGCGGGCACGAGAAGTCTATGTGACCGGATTCGGTCTGGTGGCGCCCATGGCACTGGACGCCGCCACGTTGTTCGAGCGGATCTGCCAGAAGCAGTCCTGTGTTCGCGAACATCCACGGTTCAAGGCGCTGGGCTTCAACAACAGCGCTGCCGGGTTTATCGATGACGGCCAGTGGCAGCAGATCGCCGCGGGTTTCGGCGGCAATGCTGCGCTGCATCCACGGCAAAGTGTGCTGGCCGAGTTCGTCGCTCGACAAGCCATTCAGCATGCCGGTCTGACCCCGACAGCCTTTGCTCACACCCGCAGTGGATTGTTCCTGGGGGCCAACAAGTACTGCGCGGACAGTCACGATCTGCACCGGGCCAGTCGCTGCATGGATGAGTCCGGGCGTGTCGATCTGGATCAACTGCTGGATAACCCGGCGGCGTCGAGCGTGGTCTTCGGGCGCCGGGTCGATCAGCAGACCCAGCACCTGGCCGAGATGCTCGGTATCCGCGATCACATTTCGACCCACTCCGATGCCTGCGCCGCCGGCACCATGGCGATCGGCAGCGCCTACCGCGCGATCGAGCGAGGTGAAATCGACCTGGCCATTTGCGGTGCCGTCGAACTGATGGCCAACGAGTTGCCGTACTACATGTTCAACAGCCTGGGCGCGCTGTGCCAGGCCGACCTGCCGGCAAGCGAGCAGAGTCGACCGTTCATGCCGGACCGCTGTGGCTTCGTGATCAGCGAGGGCGCGGCCATGATCATTATCGAATCCGCCGAGCATGCGCAACGTCGCAAAGCCGCGCCGTTGGGGCGCGTGCTGGGTTACGCGAATATGTGCGAGGCACAAAAAATGACCTCCAGCAGCCGGGACGGCAGCAAATACGAGGAATGCATGGAAGCTGCAATCGAAGACGCCGGGCTGCTCAGCAGCGCCGTGCAACACGTCAACACCCATGGCACGTCTACCCAGGCTAACGACAGCTGCGAGGCGTTGGCCTTGCAGCGCGTGTTCGGCGAGTGCCAGGAACATGTGACGTTCACTGCCAACAAATCGGCCATCGGTCATTCCTTGGCGGGCAGCGGCGCGATTGAAGCGGTGCTGTCATTGATCAGCCTGCGGGACGGCGTGCTGTTGCCGACCTTGAACTACGATCACGATCGCGCCGAATACCCCTCATTGAAGTTTCTCAGCGAGCCGGTGCGTCAGTCGATCAATGTGGTGATGTCCAATTCGTTCGGGTTCGGCGGCGTCAACAGCTCGCTGGTTCTGGGGAGGGCATGACATGAGCATTGCCGTTTTCATCCATTCTGCCGCCGTGCTGAACGCCGCCGGCAGCGAATGTGCCGACCTGCTCGGAACGCCACCTTCGCCGCAACCGCTGGCATTTGACGCGACGCGACGGGCATACCCGCTGCCGACACCGCGTCTGGCCAGCGATCTGTTCGACCGCAAAATCCAGCGCAGCGTCGAACCTCAAGGCCTGCGGCTTTTGCATTGCACGGCGCGTCTGGCGCCCGCGCTCGCGGCCCTGCAACTGCCGCCGGCACGGATTGCCCTGACGGCGGCCATTCCAGAAGTCGACGCGCCAAGCCCTTGCTGGGACGCAGTGCAAGCGATCGGCGAGCAACCGCAAAAGCCACTGGCGCGACTGTTGGCCAATACACCGCCGCTGCATGCCCTGACGCTGCTCAACAGCAGCGTGATCGCCTACGTGGCCGAAGCGTTGCAATGCCACGGGCCGATGGGGGGGTTCTGTTCCCAGGAAAACGCCGGGCTCGATGCCTTGATCGAAGCCTGCCAGCAAATTGTCGAGCAACGTGCCGAAGCGGCGCTGGTGGTCAGCAGCAGTCCGAACCTGACGCCCGCCCTGTATCTGCGTGAACCCTATCAGGCAGACGAGCCGACTTATGGCGAAGGCGCCGCGGCACTGCTGCTCGGCTCGACGCCTTCGCGCACCAACCCGAAGGCCTTGCGCATTGCCGGGTTCGCCCGGGGTTACAGCGCTGATCCGCAACGGGGCGCAGCGGTTGCCCGGCGGGTGATCGACCAGGCACTGAGCCTGGAAAAACTGTGCCTCGGTGACGTCCAGCAAATCGTCGCCAATCCTGAGGATGCGCAACTGATGAGCCTGTTCGCCGACCGACCGCAGGACGTTCGCAGCACTCATGCCATGACCGGCGATCTTGGCGCCAGCGCCTTGCTGACCGAAATCGCGCTGGCCTTGCACCTTACCCACAACGCTTCGGCGACACCGGGCTATACGCTGTTGGTCAGCCATAGCCGCGCCGGTCATTGGGGCGCCTTGCTGCTGGCCAGTGAAACCATGGAGAAGCACACATGAGTGCGACACGGATTGTGATTACCGGCATGGGCGCCGTGACCGGGTTCGGTTTCGAATGGCAGACCCTCTGGGAAAAAATGCTTGGCGCCGAACATTGCGTGCGTCCATGGCAGCCCGACGGGGTGGAAGACGGCACGTTCCCGGTGCGCTACGCCGCGGCCGTGGATATGAGCCTGTTGCCTGAGGCCCTGCAGGACCACCCGGCCTGGACCGTTGCATTGGAAAAACGCAGCCGTTTTGGCTGGGTGGCCGCCACCCAAGCAGTGAAAGACAGCGGACTTGCTCCTGAACAGCTACGTGAAGCCGCCGTGCTCTGCGCTTCGGGCGCGCCCCAACACATGCTGGCCGACATGCTGTTGACCCAGGCACCGGATGGCTGCACCCCGGGCTGGCAACACCTGATGCCCCGCGCCGGGCAGGTCAGTACCGAGGGCTCGCTGCGTCAGAGCAATGATCGACTGGCTCGGGTGATTGCCGACGGTTTGGGTTGCGAAGGCCCGGTGATCAATATCAGCAGCGCATGCGCCGGAGCCTCCCAGGCCATCGGCAATGCTTTTCAGATGATTCGTCGCGGTGAAGTGAACGTGGCGATTGCCGGCGGCGCCGATTCGGTGCTGAACCTCGACACCATGGCCGCGCTGTACCTGCTCGGCGCGGCATCGAGCGAACAGCGCTGGGGTGTCGATTTGTGCCGGCCATTCGACCGTGATCGCAGTGGCCTGATTGCCGGCGAGGGCGGTGGTTTCTTGGTACTGGAAAGCCTTGAGCATGCGTTGGCGCGAGGAGCGACGCCGTATGCCGAAGTGCTCGGTTTCGGCAGCAGCCTGGACGCCTACAAAGTCACCGCCCCGCAACCCGAAGGTCGGGGCGCGGCGCTGGCGATGCAAGCCGCGCTGGACGACGCCGGCCTGCGTGCGCAACAGATCGATCTGATCAACGCCCACGGCACCTCGACGCCGCTCAATGATGTCGCCGAAACCCTGGCGATCAAAAGTGTGTTCGCCGAGCACAAGCACTACCGGTCACTGGCCATCAGCGCCAACAAGTCGCAGTTCGGGCATTTGATTGCCGCTGCCGGCGCACCCGAATGCATGGTCACCGCGCTGGCGTGCCTGAACGATCTGGTCACGCCGACAGTGAACCTGCATGAGGTCGATGAGCAATGCGACCTGGACTATTGCGCCGGACAAGCGGTCAGCCGCCGGGTGGATTTTGCCTTGAGCAACTCCTTCGGTTTTGGCGGCCTCAACACTTCGCTGGCCTTGGGCAAATATCGGGAGCACGGACAATGACGGGCGCTACTGTGCGCGTTGCCATCGCCGGCAGCGGTTGCGTATTACCCAGCGGCTGGGGCGTGCAACGCTTTTGGTCAGCGGCCAGTGAAGCCCGCAGCGGTATCGCTTTGCTGCAGTCGAAACTGTTCCACAGTGAGCGCGTGACGGCGTTCGGGCATGTCAGTGATGAAGACCATCAAACCAGTCGCCAGGACGTGGCCCAGAACCTCCAGCGTTACTGCCCGCCGGCCGTGATCTGGGGCGTCAGCGCGGTGCGTCAGGCGTTGGTCGAAGCCGGGCTTGAACCAGGCAATGACGAGCTGCGCTACGGCCTCTATTGCTGCCAGGGCGGTTATACCCATCCGTCGTTGGCGGCCTATGGCGAGTTGCTCCACGAGTGCCGCGATGAGTCCGGTGCCGACATGCGGCGCCTTGCTCAACGGGTGTTGCGGGAGCGCGCGCTCGACCCGTTCCTGGTGCTCAAGAGCCTGAGCAACGGCTTGCTCGGGGTTGTCAGTCTGGCGCTGAAACTGGAGTGCGAATGCAACGCCTACATGCAAGGCGTGGCCGGCAATCTGGCGGCGTTGCGCGAGGCATGCGCGGCATTGCAAAGCGGTCGTATCGATGCGGCGATTGTGGTCGGCGCCGGCAGTGAACTCGATCCGTTGGCGCTGGCCGCACTGGCCGAGGCTGGCGTGATCAGCACCGACGGTTCGCAAACCTTGCGTGCATTCGATCGCCAAGGCACGGGTGGGATTGCCGGTGAAGGCGCGGCGGCATTGATTTTGCGCCGGGCCGACGATCTACCGGATGGGCCGCAGACCTGCCTGTCGGGACTCACCGCCCATCCACGACTGGGGGCGTTGAACCTGCCGGACAAACAGGTCGATCTGCTGGTCAGCAGCGCCAGTGGCGATCCGCACAAGGACACCGACCTGGCACGGACGCTGGCCCGCGCCGGTGCCTCGCATATCACCAGTAGCGTGCCGGTGACCGGCATTCTCAGCGGCGCGCCGAGCCTGGTCGACCTGATTCTGTCCCGTCATGCACTGCAGGCCCAGCGTGTGCCGCCGATCATCGGGTTGCAGCAACCGGTGGAACCGCAGCTGCCGTTTGTGCTCGGTGAGGGCCGGGACGCGGTGCTGCGCGACTGCCTGATCATCAACCGTGACGACAACGGTTTCAGCGCCTGTTACCAGCTCGACTATCAGGCGGCCGGTCAGCCGTTTTGAACGTAATGAATCGCTTCTATTTTCTGATCAAGGGATATGACTTTTATGGATTACCGCGATTACGTACGACCTAAATTCGTTGAATTGATGCAGGCCCTGGGCCTGGAATGCCAGTTCCACCGGGCGCTGGGCAGCAAGCTGTTTTACCTCGACAAACAAGGCGCAGAGGTGACCGTCACCGACTTTCTGGGCGGTTATGGTGCGGCGTTGTTTGGCCACAATGATCCGCAGTTCGTCGACCAACTCTGCGGCCTGTTGCGCGCCGATGTGCCGTTCAATGCGCAGATGTCCGTGCGTGGCGCCGCCGGTATGCTGGGCCGCGAACTCAGCGAGGCGTTCAATCGGGAGTTGAACAACAACGAGCGCTACATTTCGACCTTCTCCAACAGTGGCGCCGAGTCGGTGGAAATCGCCGTCAAGCATGCCGAATACCGCCGTCAGAAAACCTTGCAGAAGCAGTTCGACGAACGGGATTTCGCCCTGGCCAACCTGACCGCCAGCGACAAGGCCTATGTCGAACTGGACGTTGATGACCTCGACCTGCCCGTCGGATTGCTGCCGGAAAATCTGTCTTACGTGACCGTGCGCCAAGTGGTGGAAGCGGTGCGTCAACACAACCTCGCGCAGTTGCATGTCGAGCCGGTATTCGTCGCCCTTCGCGGCAGCTTTCACGGCAAACTGGTGAACACCGTCCAGCTGACGTACGGCAAACAGTACCGTCAGCCGTTCGCCCGTTTTGGCCTTAACGTCGAGTTCATCGATCCGCAGCAACCCCAGCAGCTCTTGGATTTGCCGGCCCGCCACACGCGGCATTGGCTTAGCCTTGAGTGGAGCGGCGAGACCTTGCAGGTACGTCGTGACGCTTTCAGCGCGATCACGGCGGTGTTGCTCGAACCGATCCAGGGCGAGGGCGGCATCAACGAGTTCGCCAACGAGTTCTACCTGGGCCTGCGTCGCCTGTGCAACGAGCAGCAATGCCCGCTGATCATCGACGAAGTGCAATCGGGTTTCGGCCGCACCGGCACTTTGCTCGGCGCCAGCCATTTCAACTTGCAGGGCGATTACTACTGCCTGTCCAAAGCGTTGGGCGGTGGCCTGATGAAAATTGCCGCGACGGTCATCCGTGCCAGCCACTACGAAAACGATTTCAGCTACATCCACAGCTCGACCTTCGCCGAAGACGATGCCTCGTGCCATATCGCCCTGTCGGCATTGCGCCGCTTGTTTGCCAACGACAGCGCGATGCTCAAGGAGGTGAACAGGAAAGGCGAATACCTCAAGTCGTCATTGCTCGAACTCAAAGCCGCGTACCCGGACGTGATTGCCGACGTGCGTGGTCGAGGGTTGCTGCTGGGGTTCGAATTGCACGACCTGACCGGCACCAGTTCGCTGGTGCAGGCGTCGGCGCAGTACAACGATGCGCTGGGTTACATCATTGCCGGCTACCTGCTGCAATTCGAATCGCTGCGGGTCGCGCCGTCGGGCAGCAACGCCAACGTGATTCGCCTGGAGCCGCCGGTGTGCATCACCTTCGAGGAAATCGACGGCTTGATCGGCTCGTTGCAAAAGGTCTGCGACATGCTGCGTCGACGCGATGCCTTCCCGCTGGCGGCCGGGGTGTGTGCCGACAGCATCCCCGAAGTACCGGCCCGCGAGGTGAGCTTCAAGGAACCTGAAAACCTCCCAAAGCCTGACGAGAACGTTCGCGTGGTGGCGCGCGTGGCGTTCATCAATCACCTGATCGATTCCGACATGCTCAGTGATGTTGACCCGTCGCTGTCGACCCTCAGCGCCGAACAGAAGCGCGAGTTCATCAAGCGTATGGCCCCGGAGCGGCGTGCTGCGCCAATCGGCCCGGTGCTGATTCGTTCGAAACTCGGCACCGCCGTGGAATTCACCCTGTACCCGTTGTGCATGGACTCCGATGCCATGGCTGCGTACATCGCCAGTGGCGACCTGGACACCATCCGCGACGAAGTCAGTAATCGCATCCGTGATGCCCGGGCGGATGGCTACAGTGTGGCCGGTCTGGGCATGTACACCTCGATCGTCACCAACAACTGTCAGGCGCTGAAAATCCCCGACATGGCGCTGACTTCCGGCAATGCGCTGACCATCGGCATGGGCCTGGAAGCGATCGAGCAAGGTTGCAAGCAGCAAGGCCTGGAACTGAGCCAACAGACGGCGGCGGTGGTCGGTGCGGCGGGCAACATTGCTTCGACTTACGCATCGTTGCTGTCCACCAGTGTCGAACACCTGATCCTCATCGGCAGCGGTCGCGACGGCTCACTGCGGCGCCTGGAGAAGACCGCCCAGCTGATTTACGCCGAGGCCGCCCGCGCGATTCTCAAAGGTGTCGCCGAGCACGACCGCCTCGCCAGCCGCTTGCAGAAACTCGACGGCATCGACGCGTTGTTACAGGCCCACGGTGCTGGCGCCGACCTCGGTTTGCGAGTGCAGCGTCTGGTCGAAGAGCACCTGGGTGCGAATGCGTTCATCACGGTCAGCAATGACCTTGAGGTGCTGAAGCAGGCGCGCATCGTGCTCTGTGCGGCGAATGCCCCTCAACCGTTTCTCGGTGCCGATCACTTCGCCGAAAACAGCGTGATCTGCGACATCGCGGTGCCGCTGAACGTCGATCAGAACCTCTCCGGGCAACGGGCCGACGTGTTGTACATGCACGGCGGGATTGTCCAGACACCGTTGGGCGATGGCCTGATTCGTAACGTGCGCGCCTACCTCAAGGAAGGCCAGTTGTATGCCTGCATGGCGGAGTCGGTGTTGATGGGGTTGTCCGGGA
This sequence comes from Pseudomonas mandelii, assembly GCF_900106065.1. Taxonomy (NCBI): domain Bacteria; kingdom Pseudomonadati; phylum Pseudomonadota; class Gammaproteobacteria; order Pseudomonadales; family Pseudomonadaceae; genus Pseudomonas; species Pseudomonas mandelii. The sequence goes on along the minus strand of NZ_LT629796.1, from coordinate 1,370,722 downwards.
TGAAACAGCACTACTCCTACGGCGATATCAGCCGCGAGCAAGTGCAGCAGATTCGTGCCCTGGCCGCGACCCACGGCTTCAGCCTCGCGCAGTTCAAGACTGACAACTCACTCTAAGGAACGGTCATGCCGAATAAAGTAGCAGTGGTGACCGGTGGCAGTCGTGGTATCGGCCGGGCGATTGTCCTGGCCCTGGCCGGCGCGGGCTATCAGATCGCATTCAGTTATGTACGCGACGAAGTGGCCGCCATGTCCTTGCGTGACGAGGTTCAGGCACTGGGCCTCGAGTGCCTGGCGCTGCAATGCGATGTCAGCAGCGGCGACAGCATCAAAGCCTTTTTCGAACGGGTCGACGAGCATTTCCAGCGCGTCGATCTGCTGGTCAACAACGCTGGCATCACCCGTGACGGGTTGCTGGCGACGATGCCGAGCCGCGACATCGTCGAGGTGATCCAGACCAACCTGATCGGCACCTTGCTCTGCTGTCAGCAAGTGGTGCCGGGCATGATGCGCCAGCGCAGCGGTTGCATCGTCAACATCAGCTCGGTGGCAGCGCAGAAACCCGGCAAGGGGCAAAGCAACTATGCCGCGGCCAAGGGCGGTGTCGAAGCGCTGACCCGTGCCCTGGCAGTGGAACTGGCGCCGCGCAACATTCGGGTGAATGCGGTGGCGCCGGGCATCGTCAACACCGAAATGAGCACGGCGCTGATCGGCAGTCAGGAACAGGAAATCCAGTCACGGTTGCTGATCAAGCGTTACGCCGAACCCCATGAGATAGCCGAGGCGGTGCTGTACATCGCCGATCGCGGTTTGTACCTGACGGGTGAGGTCCTGCCGGTCAACGGCGGGTTGAAGATGCCATGAGCCGGACCATTCTGATTACCGGTGCCGCCAAAGGCATCGGCCGGGCGGTGGCAGAGAATTTTGCCGCCGACGCCGGGCACCGCTTGATCCTGCTGGATCTGGATTTACCGGAACTGCAACGCTGGGTCGACGAGCAACACGGGCAGATCAAGGCCCGTGTCGAAACCCATTCGGCGAACATTGCCGACCTGGAGGGCATGGAAGCCTTCTTCAAAATGCTCGCCAAACAGGTGGACTACGTCGATGTGCTGGTCAACAGCGCCGGTATCTGCAACGAGAACGAACCGGAAGATTTGCACAACTGGCACAAGGTGATTTCGGTCAACCTCAACGGTACGTTCTACGTCACTTCTTTGTGCCTGCCGTTGATGCCGGACCGCGGGCGGATCATCAACATGTCGTCGATCCTCGGCCGCGCCGGCAAGGTCCGCAACACCGCGTACTGCGCTTCCAAACACGGCATCGTCGGCATGACCAAAGCCCTGGCGCTGGACCTGGCACCACGGTTGATCACCGTCAACGCGATTCTGCCCGCATGGATCGACACGCCCATGCTGCAAGGTGAACTGGCGGCGCAAGCGGCCATTGCCGGGCTGACCCAGGAACAGATCCTGCGCAACGCCAAGAAAAAACTGCCGATGCGCCGCTTCATTCAAAGCGAAGAAGTCGCGGCGATGGTGCGTTACCTGGCCAGCCCCGAAGCGGGCGGGGTCACCGCGCAGAGCCTGGTGATCGACGGCGGTGTCGGGTTGGGAATGTAACCATGCCGGGATCACACATTAACCGTGCCGCGTGGGCGGTATTGGCCTGCATGGTCGCGCCGCCGGCGCTGGCTGAATTGACGGTCGACGATCTCAAGCCGGATTACGCCGACGCCGAGGTCGGCGTCGCCACCGCGTTGCGCCTGCACGGTGACGACCAGATCACCCAGAAGGCCATGTATTTCAAGGCCAACCTGGAAGACAACTGGGACGGTGGTTACTACAAGGCCAAGGGCCGGGTGCGTTACGACGCTCGCTACGACGGCAACAATCCGTACAGCGAACGGGCGCGGGACAAATACCGCTTCGACGCCGACTGGCGGCATTTGTACTGGGGCCAGTCGGTGGGCGACGGCGAGGTGACTGTCGGCTGGCAGCAAGTGGTCTGGGGTCGTGCCGATGAGTTGCGGGTGCTCGACCAGATCAACCCGGTGGACTATCGCGATGGCCTGACTCCGCTGCTGGAAGACAGCCGGATCGCGGTGCCCATGGTGCGGTTTGCGCAACCGGTGGGCGAGTGGGAACTGGAGGCGCTGTGGGTCACCGACTTTGTGAAAAACCAGCCGCCGGTGGCGGGCAGCGAGTTCGACGCGCCGTTATTTGCCGCGCCGGATCCTCAGTATTTCCTGCTCGATTCCAAACCCGGCTACGACGGTGGCAAGGGCTTTTCGTATGGCCTGAGCGCCAACGGCCGGATCGGGTCGGTGGACACCAGTTTCGTCGCACTGAACGCCCGTCAACAGGACCCGGTGTACGCCGTCGAAGGCCTGGCCGATGACGGCCGCACGCGACTGGAGCGCCAGTTTCCCCGTTACACCATGGGCGGCGCGGGGCTCGCGATCGACGCCGGTCACAGCATCGTGGTGCGCAGCGAAATTGCCTGGTTCGACAACTGGCGGGTGACCAATCCGACCCGCACTTACGGCGCCGACAGCACCTCGATGGTCAAGTCGTTGCTGGGCGTCGACTACTTGCTGCGTGACTGGCTGATTTCCGTGCAGTGGCAGCAACAGCAATTGCTCGACTGGCAGGACGGCATGCTGCAAGACAAGCGCGAGCACCTGTTCACCTTATCCGCCGAGGGCACCCATTGGCAGGACCGACTCAAGAGCCGGCTGGTGGTCGCCGCCTCGCCACCGTTTAACGACGATGCGCTGTTGCAAGGCATCTTCACTTACAAACCGGTGGACTGGATCAAGCTCGGGCTGGAAGTGGATGTGTTCTTCGGCAAGCCCGACAAGCCCTTCGGCGAGTACGACAACCGCGATCAAGTGCGGCTGTCCGCCGGTTACCTGTTTTAACCCTATGACGCCTGCGTGCCCCTGGCGCATGGGCTCGACCATATTCATCTGACGAAAAGGGAAGTTCCCATGTTGCCGCTATTCAAAAGTCTGACCGCCGCCGCATTGATCCTGAGCGGCGCTTGCGCCACCGCCGCCGACGGCAAGAATGCCGATGAAATCATCCGCCAGGTACGGGATCGAAACGACGGCAAAAGCTTCATGTCCCAAGTGTCGCTGATCCTCCACGACAAAAAGGGCAATACTCGGGTTCGCGAGTTCACTTACCTGCAAAAGGATTACCCGGACAGCGACAAATTCAGCATGTATTTCTCCGCCCCCACTGACGTGCGCGACGTGGCTTTTCATATTGAAAACCCCCACGAAACCCTGGGTCAGGAAGACAGCCAGTGGATGTACTTGCCGGTCAGCCGCCAGACGCGGCGGATCTCCACCACCGACAAGCGCGGCTCGTTCATGGGCAGCGAGTACTCCTACGCCGACCTGGACAAGATCAGGGTCAAGGATTACACCCAGACGCTGGTCGGCGAAGAACAGGTCAAGGGCCGCGACTGCTACGTGATCGAGCGTGAACCGGCGTCGCCCGAGGTGCTGGCCAAGACTGGCTACAACAAGCTGAAAGTGTGGATCGACAAGCAGAATTTCCTGGTCATGCGTCAGGACTTCTTCGACGTCAAAGGCGTGCTGGTCAAGCAGATGCGCACGCAAAAGGTCGACACCATCGACTCGATCGACAGCATCGTGTTGAGCGAAACCGAACACTTCATCGACGGCACGCGTTCAGAGATGCGCTTCAACCACCTGCAATACAACGTGCAACTGGAAGACCGTTTGTTCACCCAGACCGCCATCAAGCGCGGGCTGAAAACCGGCGACGTGCCGGACTTTGCCGTGTCTGCCCGCTAAGCACCGATCCCGACGACCCTGGAACGCATGATCATGGAAAGATACCTGAACTTCGTCGAGCGCTATGCGCGGGCGATCGTTTTCCTGCTGGTGGCGGTCACGGCGTATTTCACCTATACGCTGGGCTCGCTGATCTCCGACACCAACCCTTACTTGCTCAAGGAAACCCATCCGGCGCGCAAGACCATCATCGACTTGCAAAGCGAATTCACCGGCACGTTTGACTCGGTGATGGTGGCAATCAACAACCCGCAGACGGTGTTCAACAAGCCGACCCTCAACGCACTGTTTTCGATGTCGCAATCGGTGCGCAAGATGATCCTGGCCAACGACGCCGACAAGGAACAGTTGACGCAAATCGTTGCGAAGCACCCAGACGACAGTCGTGCACAGTTGCTGGCGCGGGACATTCTGGAGAACGGTTTTTCCCAGAACGACTACGCCCAGGCCAAGGCCCTGCGTGATTACGCCAAGAGCCAGAACTGGGATGCCCATGATCAGCTGTTCCTGACTTTTCTCGCCGAGCGAATCAACCCGATCCGTGAAATGGCGTCGATGGGCGACCTGGAAAACATCGTGCTGACCGGCGATGGCGAGTTGCTGATCCACAAGACCCTCAACGCCTACGACATGGACCCGGCGCTGGTCGAGTCGCAGATCATGGGCAACGAGCTGATGGTCGACGGGGTCGTCTCCAAGGACAAGAAAGTCGCGATGCTGGTGGCCGAGCTGGGCACCAAGCAAGACGACGCCCAGGCGCAACTGCGCGCCTACCAGATCGTGCGCGGCATTGTCGCGGACTATCAGGCAGCGCACCCAGAGTTCAAGGATGAGATCTTCATTGCCGGCATGCCGATCTTCATCGCGGCCCAGCAGGAGATCATCGACCATGACCTGGCGGTGCTGTTTCCGATTGTCTTTTTGCTGATCACCCTGCTGTTGATTTTCTTCTTCCGCAAACCGCTGGGCGTGCTGTTGCCGCTGTTCAATATTCTGTTCTGCACCATCTGGACACTGGGCCTGATGGCTTTGTTGCGGGTGCCGTTCGACTTGCTGACCAGTGTCCTGCCGGTGTTTCTGTTCACCATTTGCTGCTCGGATGCGATCCATGTGATGGCCGAGTATTACGAGCAGAAAAACGCCGGTAAAAGTAACCGTGAAGCCAATCGCGAGACGCAACGGCTGATGGTGGTGCCGGTGGTGTTGACGACGGTGACTACCATCGCCACCTTCATGATTTCCACGACCAACAACATCGTCAGCATCCGCAATTTCGGCGTATTCATGTCCATCGGCCTGACGGCGGCGCTGATTATTTCACTGTTGCTGATTCCGGCCTGGATTTCGATCTGGGGCAAGGACCAGACTCCGAAAACCCTCGCTGCCGTGCACAAGGAATCGATCATTTCGCGTTATCTGGTGGCGTTCTGCGCGCGGTTGATCCAGTGGCGCAAACCGATCTTGATCGTGACGCTGCCCTTGCTGATCTTGATGACGGTGTTCACCTTTCGCGTCGATATCGAAGACTCGGGCATCGCCTACTTCAAGCCCGAGAGTCATATTCGCGTTTCGGACGAGTTCATCAACCAAGCCGGGGTCGCGGGCACGGCACCGGGCTGGATCGCCATCGACAGCAAAGAACCGCGCGGCGTGCTGACCACTGAAGTGGTGCAGTTCATCGACAAGCTCGACCACTTCATCAAGCAGCAACCGCACGTCAGTTACGGCTATTCCCTGGCGACTTACGTCAAGCGCATGAACCTGGTGCTCAACGATATGAACCCCGACTACTTGCGCGTGCCCCAGGCGCTGGAGCAGGTGACGTCGGTCAATGATGAGGGGCAGGTCGAGCGGTTCGAGGTGCCGGGCAATTCACTGATCGAGCAACACGTGATGCTGTTCGAGAACGGCGGCGGCTCGGACCTCAATAACGTGCTCAATGCCGACTATTCCAAGGCGTTGACGCTGTACACCATGACGTCGTCGGTGGCCAGCGACTACCAGGCCATGCTGGATCAGCTCGATGCCTGGTTGCTGGTGAACAAACCGGCCAATCTCGAAGTGACGCACGCCGGCACGCCGTTGATCTGGACCGGCGTGTTGCAGGAAATCACCCAGGGCCAGGTCTTGAGTTTTTCCCTGGCGTTGCTGGTGGTCACGCTGATGATGATGTATTGGCTCAAGTCGGTACGGTTGGGCGTACTCGGCATGCTGACCCTGTTGACCACCTCGGTGACAGTCTATGGCTTCATGTTCCTGTTCGGCATCGAGCTGAACATCGGTACGACGCTGGTGACCTTCCTGGTGGTGGGTGTGGTCGATTACGCGGTGCACCTGCTGTCACGGATCAAACTGTTGGTGCAGCAAGGCATTCATATCGACGCGGCCATTTTGCAGGCGATGCACAGCGTCGGCCGTTCGACCGTGGTCAACGTGGTGATTTTCTCCGTGGGATTCATGGCGCTTCTGTTTTCCGACTTCAAGCCGATTGTCGATTTGGGCGCACTGGTGGCGATGGCGCTGTTTTCCAGCGGTGTCATGACCATTCTGCTGGTGACGCTGGTGTCGCCGTGGTTCTTCGCCGCGATTGTTCCGGTAGCGCCGCTGCCGGAAAAAGATCGAGCCGCAGGGAAGCCCGCCTTGATCTGACCTGATGACCGGCAGCGCAGGCGCGCCAGTGACATGCGAGGGATCATCCTGTGCAGCAGGGTAGTCAGTTCAGCGTATTGCCCGGGTTTTTTTCGCCATAGCGGGCGATACGCTCGAACTGACATTCATCTCGGGCATCGTTGAGGTTGTTTTCGAATTCTTCGAGGCCGTTGTGCAGTTGCTGTAGAGCGCCGATCTGGGAGACCAGCTCGGCCTTTTTTTCGGCGATCGCTTTTTGCGCCATGTCCCACGGGAATTCGTCACCGTGGTAGTTGTTCAACATCAACCGCAGCTCTTTGAGCTTGAAACCCAGTTGCTGGGCGCACTTGATGAACGTCAACACCTCGACACTCTGCTGGCTGTAGATACGGTATTTGCCTTCACGCTTGGGCTCGGGCAATAGGCCGATTTCTTCGTAATGGCGAATGCTTTTGACTGTGGTGCCCGACAGCTGGGCGGCTTTGCCGATATACATAAAGATCCGTCTCGATGATCAAACAGGGCGTAGCGCGACCAGACCTCATGCCTGATCGGAGCGAATAATATAGTGAATAACATTCAATGGTTGCAGCGGTGTGTAAATGACGCGCACAGCCGACGAACGACCGCTTGAGAGGGGACGTGAGGACGGGCTGACGGCGAGGGTGCGCCGTCAGCAGACAGCGAAGGGGGCGTCAGCTACCGGCGGTAACCCGGGCCTGTTCGAGCCAGGCGTCACGCTGGGTCGACTTCGAACCCAGGATCGGCCCGAAAGTCAGGGTCTTCAACGGCTTGATGCCGCAGAACTCCAGGGTCGTCTTGCGCATCTGGTGCAGGCCGGGCATGTGATAGACCCATTTGTAATACCAGGGCGGCGTGTCCATGGTCACCAGCAGATGCGCGGTCCGGCCCTTGAGCAGTTTGTCGGGGAAGGCCTTGCCCTCACGGTATTTGAAAGCAAAACCGGGCAGGAAAATGCGGTCGAGAAAGCCCTTCATCAACGCCGGTATGCCGCCCCACCAGATCGGATAAACGAACGTCAGGTGTTCGGCCCAGGTGATATCGGCCTGGGCTTGCAACAGGTCCGGCTCCAGCGGCTGGATAGTGTTATAGCCGTGGTGCAAGACCGGATCAAAGTCCAGCGCATCCAGACGCAGCAGGCGCACGTCATGTCCGGCATCCTTGGCGGCCTGGACGTAAGTTTCGCTCAACGCCCCGCAGAAACTGTCGGTGGAGGGGTGGCCCAGAATCACGAGCATTCGTTTGCTCATCGCGTGTACTCCTGAAATGAAGCCCGCAGCATAGAGTCTGCCCCTTACGGTAGAGTCAAGGCGTTCCCGGCGTCAGCGCCTCCAGCAAGGCCCGGGCGTAACCGGGCAGGCTGTCGACATCACGGGCACAGATTTTCAGGGTGCGGTTGGCCCAGTCTTCGGGAAGAGCGCGGGTCGTGACCCCTTGTACCTGTGGCCAGCGCTCGATGGCCACCCGCGGCACGATGGCCAGTCCTGCGCCGCGCGCAACCATGCGAATGACCCCGTCGAAGCCGTCGGCACGAATGCGGATCGGCATGCGCTGGCCAATGTGCAGGGCCTGTTCTTCCACGTGGATGGCCAAGGCACTGCTGGTGCCCAGGGCCACATAGTCGTGGTTCAAGGTGTCGGCGAAGGTCAATGATGGCTGGTCGGCCAAGGGATGATCCGGAGGCAGAATCAACACCAGCGGGTCATCGCGAAACGGCCGGGTGTGCAGGTCATCGGTGTCCACCGCGTCGGACACGATGCCGAGGTCAGCCGCCCCCTGGCGCAGCGCATGGGTGATGCGGGCACTGGGCAACTCTTGAAGATCGATGTCGAGGTTCGGATGCTCGCGCAGAAAGTCGGCGAGCAACTCCGGCAGGTATTCGGTGATCGCGGTGGTGTTGCACAGCAATCGCACCTGACCTTTGACGCCCTTGGCGTATTCGGCCAGATCCTGTTGCAGGCGCTCGGCTTGTTGCAGCAGGGCACGGGCGTGTTTCGCCAGGGCGTTGCCGGCCGGGGTGGGTGTGACACCGCGCCGGCCACGCTCCAGGAAGTCGATGCCGAGGGAGGATTCCATGGCCCGGATTCGGGCGCTGGCCGCTGCCAGGGATAAGTGGCTGCGGGCGGCACCGGCGGTGATGTTGCCAGTGTCGAGGATGTTCAGGTAGAGGCGCAGGTCGGTCAGGTCGAAGTGCATGGCAGCAACCTCTAAATATGTGTTGCCTGGAAGGGCGCTTTCGCGAGCCGGCTCGCTCCGACATTGGGAAATGCGTTTTAACTGTGGGGGCGAGCCTGCTCGCGAAGGCGTCAGTCGTAACGACGCAGTTGTCAGCCTCTTGTCAGGCAAGAGGCTGCCTCAGTATATGGCAGATTTTCAACCCGCCAATCCAGGCTCACCATGGCCCCATGAATACTCTCTCTGCGTTCTATCAAAACCTCGGTCTGACCCTTTCCTTGCTGGTGATCGCCACATTCCTGCTGGCCGGGATGATCAAAGGCGTGATCGGCCTCGGATTACCCACCATCGCCATGGGCCTGCTCGGTCTGGCTATGGCCCCGTCACAGGCTGCCGCGCTGCTGATCATCCCGGCAACCCTCACCAATGTCTGGCAACTGGCATTCGGTGGGCATTTGCTCGGTTTGATCAAACGGTTGTGGCCGATGCTCCTGGCGATCTTCATCGGCACCGGGGCCGGCACGGTGTGGATCGGCATGGCCGGAGGTCAGTGGGTGGTGCGGGCGTTGGGCGGGGCGCTGATGCTCTATGCACTGAGCGGTCTATTCCTGCCGGCCTTGCGCGTGGGGGGGCAGAGCGAACGCTGGCTTGGTCCGCTGTGTGGAGTTGTGACGGGCGTCATCACCTCGGCCACCGGCGTCTTCGTGATTCCGGCGGTGCCGTATCTGCAAGCACTGGGTTTGAGCAAGGATGAACTGGTGCAGGCCCTGGGCCTGTCGTTCACCGTCTCGACCCTCGCCCTGGCCGCCGGCCTGTTATGGCGCGGCGCCCTTGGCGGTGGTGAACTGAGTGCGTCGTTGCTGGCGTTGATTCCTGCAGTGCTCGGCATGTTGCTCGGCCAATGGCTGCGTCAGCGGATCAGCGCCGTGCTGTTCAAGCGCGTGTTCTTCATCGGCCTCGGTGTGCTCGGCGGCCATTTGCTAATCAACGGGTAGCGGAGGAAGGGCTAAGCATCTCGATGGCGCGGATATCAAAATCCCGTTCCAGGTATTCCATGCGCATGTCGCGGAACTGCTGCATGTGCGGCAGGTTCGAGTGCACGTCGAGGTGCGCCTGGGACTGCCAGATCTCGTAGAAGATAAACAGGGTCGGGTCCTGTTTGTCGCGCAGCATGTGGTACTCGATGCAGCCGGGCTCGGCGCGACTCGCTTCTACATGGCCGCTGAAAAACGCTTCGAAGGCGTCGGATTTTTCCGGGCGGGTCTTGGCGTGCAGGATGAAGCCTTGCAGTTCACTCATCAGAAATCTCCTCAAGTTCAGAATCGGCGCAAGTTTATGGCAACAATCCCCTGTCGATTCGTGCGTATTGGTCAAATGTATTTTGCGAATTCAGCGCTTATTCCGCGCGAGGCAGCTCGTTACTCTGCCGCCATCGAATTCCTGACCTTCCGAGATTTCTCATGAAAAAAGTTCTGTTGCTCAATGGCGGCAAAAAGTTCGCCCACTCCGATGGCCGCTACAACACCACTCTGCATGAAGCCGCGTTGAGCGTGCTGGATCGCGGCGGCATCGATGTAAAAGCCACCTTCATCGACGAGGGCTACGACGTTGCTGAAGAAGTCGCCAAATATCTCTGGGCCGACGTGATCATTTATCAAATGCCCGGTTGGTGGATGGGCGCACCGTGGACGGTGAAGAAGTACATCGACGAAGTCTTCACTGAAGGCCATGGCAGCCTCTACGCCAGCGACGGCCGCACCCGTTCCGACGCCTCGCAAAAATACGGCAGCGGCGGTTTGGTGCACGGCAAGCAATACATGTTGTCGCTGACCTGGAACGCACCGCAGCAAGCCTTTGACGACCCGACCGACTTCTTCGAAGGCAAAGGTGTGGACGCGGTGTACTTCCCGTTTCACAAGGCCAACGAATTTCTCGGCATGAGCGGTTTGCCGACGTTCCTGGCGGTCGATGTGATGAAGCGTCCGAATATCGAGGCTGATGTGGCGCGTTATGAACAGCACCTGACCGAGGTGTTCGGCCTCAAGGCGTGAGCTCGGTTACTATCGATACCTGAAGCCAGAACCTGTAGGAGCCAGGCTTGCCGGCGAAGGCGTTTTAGCGGACGCCTTCGCCGGCAAGCCTGGCTCCTACAGAGGCCGGCGCTGAATTGATCGATGAGGGGCGTCCGTGAAAGCCAGATCCGATGAGTTGCAGATTTTCGTCTGCGTGATTGAGTGCGGGTCGATTTCCGCGGCGGCCGAACAGGTTGGGCAGACGCCTTCGGCGGTCAGCCGTACGCTGTCGCGGCTGGAGGCCAAGCTCGATACCACGCTGATCAACCGCACCACGCGGCGCATGGACCTGACGGAGGAGGGCAAGTATTTCTTCGAGCACGCCAAGCTGATTCTCGATCAGATGGACGAGCTCGAAGAACGCCTGACCTCACGCCAGCAAACCCCGTCCGGGCGTCTGCGGATCAACGCCGCCTCGCCGTTCATGCTGCACGCCATCGTGCCGTACATCGACGAGTTCCGCCGCCTCTACCCCGACATTCAGCTCGAACTCAACAGCAACGACCTGATCATCGACTTGCTCGAACAAAGCACCGATATCGCCATCCGCATCGGCGCACTGGCCGATTCAACCCTGCACGCACGCTCACTGGGTTGCAGCCCGCTGCACATCCTCGCCAGCCCGGCGTACCTTGAGCAACACGGCACGCCAACGGCGGTTGCAGACCTGGCCGGGCATGCGTTGCTGGGCTTTACCCAGAACGAGGGCCTCAACCAGTGGCCGCTACGGTATGTGCACGGTGATCGCTGGCCGATTCAGGCATCGATCAGCGCCTCCAGCGGCGAGACGATCCGGCACCTGGCGCTGGAAGGCCAGGGCATTGCCTGTCTGTCGCACTTCATGACGATCGACGACATTCGTGCCGGTCGGTTGCAGGTGCTGCTGGCGGATTTCAACAGCGGCTATCGCCAACCGATCAACGCGGTGTACTACCGCAACTCGCAACTGGCCCTGCGCATTCAATGCTTCCTGGACTTCATTCAGGGCAAGTTGGCGGCTTATGCGAATGCGAACTTCACAGGCTGATTCGTGATCCCTGCGCAAGAGTGATTTGGGTCAGCGGGTCTGTTTCACCACGGGACGGTCCTCGATACTCAGTGCATCACTTATTCACGCAGGGAGTTTCTCCATGAACGTATTCGTTACCGGCGCTGCTGGTTTCATCGGCGGCTCCATTGCCACCGGTCTTGTCCGGGCGGGCCATAAAGTCACCGGCCTGGTTCGCAACGCCGACCAAGCCACTGAACTGAGCGCAATCGGTATCATCCCGGTGATCGGCACTCTTGACGACAGCGCACTATTGGCTGAACAGGCCCGCGCCGCCGATGCCGTGATCAACGCTGCCAGCAGCGACCATCGTGGCGCGGTGGAAGCCTTGCTCAATGCGTTGCGCGGCTCCCACAAAGTGTTCCTGCACACCAGCGGTTCGAGCATCGTCGGCGATGCCTCCGGCGGTAAAGCCAGTGACGTCATCTACTTCGAAGACAACCTGCCGGAACCGACCGTCGACAAGGCTGCCCGCGTGGCCATCGACAACCTGATCCTCGCCGCGGCGAAAGACGGCGTGAACTCGGCCGTGATCTGCAACACCCTGATTTACGGCCACAGCCTGGGCGTCAATCGCGACAGCGTGCAATTGCCGCGCTTGCTCAAACAGGCGCGTAAAAGCGGTGTGGTCCGACATGTCGGTACGGGTCAGAACATCTGGTCCAACGTACACATCGAAGACGTGGTGTCCCTGTATCTGCTGGCACTGACCAAAAACGTCCCGGGGACGTTCTACTTCGTCGAAAGCGGTGAAGCGTCCTTCATCGACATGACCACGGCCATGGCTGAAGCGCTGAAACTGGGCAAGGCGCAAGACTGGCCGTTGAAAGACGCCGAAGCCGAATGGGGTTATGAAATGGCCAACTATGGCCTGGGCTCCAACAGCCGGGTGCGCGGCAAGCATGCGCGTGAATTGCTGGGCTGGGTGCCGAAGCGGACGTCGGTGGTTGAATGGATTCGGGACGAGATGGTTTGAGTTCGCTTTAGACCGCGTCGCTGCAATCGCGAGCAGGCTCGCTCCCACATTTTGATCTTCATTGGACACAGATTTTGTGTGTAACGGACATCCACTGTGGGAGCGAGCCTGCTCGCGATTGCGTTTTCAGCAACCCGACAACTGGCCGGGTCGCCCCCGATTCCGTAACATCCGCACCCTCTCTCCCTGTCGTGTTCGATTCTCCATGAAACCAAAACGTCTGCGCGCCGATGTCCTGGCCGGACTCACCACTTCTTTCGCCCTGCTCCCCGAATGCATTGCCTTCGCGTTGGTGGCCCACCTCAATCCGCTGATGGGGCTTTACGGCGCGTTCATCATTTGTACCCTGACCGCGCTTTTCGGCGGACGGCCGGGGATGGTGTCCGGTGCGGCGGGTTCGATGGCGGTGGTGATCGTCGCGCTGGTGGTGCAACACGGCGTGCAGTATCTGCTCGCGACCGTGTTGCTCGGTGGCCTGATCATGCTGGCGTTCGGGCTGCTGAGGCTTGGCAAACTGGTGCGCATGGTGCCGCACCCGGTGATGCTTGGGTTCGTCAACGGCCTGGCGATCATCATTGCGCTGGCGCAACTCGAACACTTCAAGGATGGCGAAACCTGGCTCAGTGGCACGCCGTTGTACCTGATGACCGGGTTGGTGGTGTTGACGATGGCGATCGTTTACCTGCTGCCGCGCCTGACGCGTGCCGTGCCGCCGGCGCTGGTGGCGATCCTGAGTGTCGGGCTGGCGGTGTATCTGCTGGGCCTGCCGACGCGCACTTTGGGCGACATGGCGCACATCGCCGGCGGCTTGCCGACGTTCGCGCTGCCAGACATTCCCTGGAGCCTGGACACCCTGCGCATCATCGCCCCCTACGCGATCTTGATGGCGCTGGTCGGCCTGCTGGAAACCCTGCTGACCCTGAACCTCACCGATGAGATCACCGAAAGCCGTGGCTTCCCTGATCGCGAGTGCGTGGCGTTGGGCGCGGCCAATATGGTTTCGGGGGTTTTTGGCGGCATGGGTGGCTGCGCGATGATCGGTCAGACCGTCATCAACCTCAGTTCCGGTGGTCGTGGCCGGCTGTCCGGGGTGGTGGCCGGGGTGCTGATTCTGCTGTTCATTCTGTTTCTGTCGCCGCTGATCGAGCGCATCCCGTTGGCCGCGCTGGTCGGCGTGATGTTTGTGGTGTCGCAGCAAACGTTCGCCTGGGCGTCGTTGCGGGTGGTGAACAAGGTGCCGCTGAACGATGTGTTGGTGATTGTGGCGGTCACAGTCATCACCGTGTTCACCGACCTGGCCACTGCCGTGTTGTGCGGGATCATCATCGCGGCGCTCAATTTTGCCTGGCAGCAGGCGCGCGAGCTGTATGCCGATGCTCATCTCGAAGCTGACGGAAGCAAGCACTATCACCTGCATGGCACGTTGTTCTTTGCCTCGACTACGCCGTTTCTCAATCAGTTCGACCCCGCCAACGATCCGCCAGTGGTGACCATCGACTGCCGCCACCTGAGTTTTGTCGACTATTCGGCCATCGCCGCTCTGAAGACTTTGCGTGAACGCTACGCCAAGGCCGGCAAGCATCTGCGGGTGCTGCATTTGTCCGAGCGCTGCAAGAAGCTGCTCAAACGTGCCCGCGTGAATCACGACTGAAATCAACGCAGGCGCGATGTAAATCCGCCTGCCTGATTTTCATATCCACCGACCTGGCATACCTCTGCGCGACATCCCTTACCTCTGCACGAAAATAACTTTCACCTCGTTTGAATGTCACGCCTCGAAATGATTTAAGAGTTTCACAATCCATTCGACGTGACCCTTTCGAGGAGTACCGCATGACCCTGTCCTTCGGCTATTGGCTGTTGGTGTATGCCGCCATCGCCATCATTGCCCTGATCGTTCTGATCGCCCGTTACCGACTCAATCCGTTCATTGTCATTACCCTGGTCTCCATCGGCCTCGCGCTGCTGGCGGGCATGCCAGCGTCCGGGGTGGTCGGCGCTTACGAGGCCGGGGTTGGCAAAACCCTGGGGCACATTGCCCTGGTGGTGGCGCTGGGCACGATGCTCGGCAAGATGATGGCCGAGTCCGGCGGTGCCGAGCAGGTGGCGCGGACCTTGATCGACCGTTTTGGCGAGAAGAACGCGCACTGGGCGATGGTTTGCATCGCCTTTCTGGTCGGGCTGCCGCTGTTCTTCGAGGTCGGTTTTGTATTGCTGGTGCCGATCGCCTTTACCGTGGCCCGGCGGGTTGGCGTGTCGATCTTGATGGTCGGTTTACCGATGGTCGCTGGCTTGTCGGTGGTGCATGCGCTGGTGCCGCCGCACCCGGCCGCGATGCTGGCGGTGCAGGTGTATGGGGCGTCGGTCGGACAGACCTTGATGTACGCGATTCTGATCGGCATTCCGACCGCAATCATCGCAGGTCCCTTGTACGCCAAGTTCATCGTGCCGCGCATTCAACTGCCGGCGGAAAACCCGCTGGAACGCCAGTTCCTCGACCGCGAACCGCGCGACAGCCTGCCGGGTTTCGGCATCACCATGGCGACCATTCTGTTGCCGGTGGTGCTGATGCTGATCGGTGGCTGGGCCAACCTGATTTCCACGCCGGGCAGCGGTTTCAACCAGTTCCTGCTGTTCATCGGCAACTCGGTGATCGCGCTGCTGCTGGCGACGTTGCTGAGTTTCTGGACCCTCGGCATCGCCCAAGGCTTCAGCCGCGAATCGATCCTCAAGTTCACCAACGAATGCCTGGCGCCGACCGCCAGCATCACCTTGCTGGTCGGCGCCGGCGGTGGCTTGAACCGGATCCTGGTGGACGCCGGGGTCACCGATCAGATCGTCAGCCTGGCCGATGAATTTCACCTGTCGCCGCTGATCATGGGCTGGCTGTTTGCGGCGTTGATGAGGATCGCCACCGGTTCCGCCACCGTGGCCATGACCACCGCGTCAGGCATCGTCGCGCCGGTGGCCATCGGTCTGGGGTATCCGCACCCCGAGTTGCTGGTGCTGGCGACCGGCGCCGGGTCGGTGATTTTTTCCCACGTCAACGACGGCGGCTTCTGGTTGATCAAGGAATACTTCAACATGACCGTTGCCCAGACCTTCAAGACCTGGACGGTGCTTGAAACCATTATTTCGGTGGTGGCTTTCGCGCTGACCGTGGGTCTTTCTTACCTGATCTAACCGGAGCCGCCTGCCATGGACATCCTCTACCAGATCCGCGCCCGCCAGGATTCCTTCAGCGCCGGTGAAGGACGCATCGCGCGGCTGATGCTCAACGACGTCGGCTTTGCCTCCGCCGCCAGCCTCGATGAGCTGGCGCAGAGGGCGGAGGTCAGCACCGCCACGCTGTCGCGGTTTGCCCGCACGGTGGGCTGTCGCGACCTGCGTGATCTGCGCCTGCAACTGGCCCAGGCCAGCGGCGTCGGCAGCCGCTTCCTTGACCCGGCGGGGACGCCGGATCAGTCGGCGTTCTATGGGCAGATCGTCGGCGATATCGAGTCGACCCTGCGTCAGCATCTGTCGGCGTTCGACGAGTCGCGGTTCGCCGATGCCGTGAAACTGCTGGGCAAGGCGCGGATGATTCATGCATTCGGCCTGGGCGGTTGTTCAACCTTGTGCAGCGATGAGCTGCAAGTGCGGCTGGTGCGATTTGGCTACCCGATTGCGGCGTGCCACGACCCGGTGATGATGCGCGTCACCGCCGCCAGCCTTGATGCCGAACGCGCGGTCATTGCCTGCTCGCTGACCGGCATCACCCCCGAACTCATCGACGCCGTCGAACTGGCCCGCAACTACGGTGCACGGATTATCGCCATCACCCGGGCCGACTCACCGCTGGCGCAATTGGCCGATGTGCTGCTGCCGCTGCAAGGCGTCGAAACCTCGTTTATCTACAAACCGACGGCGGCGCGCTACGGCATGCTGCTGGCCATCGACGTGCTTGCCACCGAGCTCGCGCTGGCCAACCCTGAAGACAATCAAGAACGTCTGCGGCGGATCAAACTCGCCCTGGACGATTACCGCGGCGGCGACGATCGTTTGCCGCTGGGAGACTGACATGATGTACGACACGCTGATCCGCAACGCTTTGGTCATCGATGGCAGCAACAGCCCCGGTTACCCCGCCGATGTGGCGATTCAGAACGGCCGCATCGCGCGCATCGGCGACTTGCATGAGGCGACCGCCCGCGAGGAAATCGACGCTGCCGGCCGCGTGCTGGCGCCGGGTTTTATCGACGTGCACACCCATGACGACACGGTGGTGATCCGCCAGCCGCAGATGCTGCCCAAACTCAGCCAGGGCGTGACCACGGTGATTGTCGGCAACTGCGGGATCAGCGCGTCACCGGTGAGCCTGCGTGGCGATCCGCCCGATCCGATGAACCTGCTCGGCACCTCGGCAGCCTTCGCTTATCCGACGTTCAGCGCTTACCGCGCAGCGGTCGAAGCGGCGAACACTACGCTGAACGTCGCCGCGCTGGTGGGCCACACCGCGTTGCGCAGCAACCATCTCGACGACCTATTTCGCACCGCCACGCCTGATGAAATCAGCGCGATGCGCGAGCAGTTGCGTGAAAGTCTTGAGGCGGGCGCCTTGGGGTTATCCACCGGTCTGGCCTACGCCAGCGCGTTCTCGGCGTCCACCGACGAAGTGATGCAACTGACTGAAGAGCTGACGGCGTTCGGCGCCGTGTACACCACCCATTTGCGCAGTGAATTCGAACCGGTGCTGGAGGCGATGGACGAGGCGTTCCAGATCGGCCGGCATGCGAACTCCCCGGTGATCATTTCCCACCTCAAATGCGCGGGGGCCGGTAACTGGGGGCGCAGTCCGCAATTGCTGGCCTCGCTTGAGGAAGCGGCGAAAACTCACCCGGTGGGCTGCGATTGTTATCCCTACGCGGCGAGTTCTTCGACCCTGGACCTCAAGCAAGTCACCGACGCCCATCGCATCACCATCACCTGGTCCACGCCACACCCGGAATTGGGCGGCCGCGACTTGATGGACATCGCCGCCGAATGGAGCGTGCCGTTGCTTGATGCTGCACGCCGTCTGCAACCGGCCGGCGCGGTGTACTACGGCATGGACGAGGCCGATGTGCGAAAAATCCTTGCCCATCCCTTGTCGATGGTGGGGTCCGACGGATTGCCGGAAGATCCGTTCCCGCATCCGCGCTTGTGGGGCGCTTTCCCACGTGTGCTTGGACATTTCAGTCGCGACGTCGGCCTGTTTCCGCTGCATACCGCCGTACACAAAATGACCGGATTGTCGGCGGCGCGTTTCGGCTTGAAGCAAAGGGGTGAGATTCGTGAAGGGCATTGGGCGGACCTGGTGTTGTTCGATCCGCTGAGCATTCGCGACGTGGCGGACTTCAGTGACCCGCAACAGGCGGCCGAGGGGATTGAAGGTGTATGGGTCAACGGCGTGTTGAGTTACAGCGATGGCCAGGCGAACGGGAAACGGGAAGGGCGGTTTCTGGCGCGGGAAGGGGATTTGCGTGACGGGTTTCAGTAGTGATTCCGAGAAATACGTCACAGTGATGGCACATTGCGATTAAAGAATGTCAGCGCCAAGCCGAAGCGCTGACATCCAGCCCAACTTCAACGGGTGTCTTTTCAGTCAGGGAGCAACCCAATGAGCTTCGGCAAAACCACCCCGATCCTGCGGATTTTCGACGAGGCCAAGGCATTGGAATTCTACGTCGACTTTCTGGGATTCACCGTCGACTGGCAGCATCGCTTCGAGCCGAATTCCCCGCTGTACCTGCAAGTCTCCCGTGGCGAATGCGTGCTGCACCTGTCCGAGCACCATGGCGACGGCACGCCGGGTTCGGCCCTGCGCATCGAGACCGATGAGCTCGAGGCCTTCCAGCAGCAACTGCTGGCGAAGGCGTATCCGTTTTCGCACCCGCAGATCCAGGCCATGCCCTGGGGAAGCCAGGACATGACCATTAGTGATCCGTTCGGCAACCGGTTGGTGTTTACCAACGCGATCTGCCTGTAAAAAGCTTCATCAGTTCCTCCAAATCACCCGTGAGCGTTACGGACGGATAAACGCTCCGTAAAAATGACGAAGCCCTTTATTTAAAGGGCTTCTGCGGGGCTGGAGAGCGGCGGTGCTTTAAACCCTGAAGTGACTGACCATCATCTGCAACTGATTCCCCAACCGCGCCAGCTCAACACTGGACTTGGCCGTTTCATCGCTGGCGGCGGCGGTTTGCTCCGACACGTCGCGCACGTTGATGATGCTGCGGCTGATTTCTTCGGCCACGGCGCTTTGTTGCTCGGCGGCGGCAGCGATCTGCTGGTTCATCGACTGGATGTTGGACACCGTGCGGGTGATGTTTTCCAGCGACGTGCCAGCCTTGCGGGTCAGGGCCACGCTGCTGTCGGTCAGGGCGCGGCTGTTGTTCATCACGGTCGACACTTGTTGGGTGCCATTCTGCAGACCGGCCACCAGGCCTTCGATTTCCTCGGTGGACTTCTGTGTGCGCTGGGCCAGGCCACGGACTTCGTCGGCAACCACCGCAAAACCACGACCGGCTTCACCGGCGCGCGCGGCTTCAATGGCGGCGTTGAGGGCCAGCAGGTTGGTCTGTTCGGCGACGGCCTTGATCACGTCCATGACGCTGCCGATCTTGTCGCTTTCCTGTTGCAGCACACTCATGGCTTCGGTGGAGCGCGCCACTTCAGTGGCCAGGCGTTCGATCTGGGCGATGGCTTCGTTGACCACTTTATCGCCTTCGCGGGCTTCACCATCAGCGGCGGCTGCGGCCTGGGAGGCTTCTTCGGCATTGCGCGCGACTTCCTGCACGGTGGCCGTCATCTCGTGCATGGCGGTGGCCACTTGATCGGTTTCGATCTTCTGGCTGTTGACGCCGGCACTGGTTTGCTCGGTGACGGCGGACAGTTCCTCGGCAGCGCTGGCGATCTGGGTCACACCGTCGCGGATGCCGCTGATCAAGTCACGCAGGGTCACGCCCATGCGTGCGATGCCTTGCTGCAACACGCCGAGTTCATCGCGGCGCGTCACTTTGACGTCTTGGGACAGGTCGCCGCTGGCGATGCGTTCGACCACGGCCAGGGTGTCGCGTAGCGGGCCGGTGATCTGACGGGTGATGATCACGGCTGCAATGATGCCCACCAGCAATGCCAGCAATGTGCTGATCAACTGCAGTGTGCGCGCCTGGGCGCTTTCGGCGTCGCGACGGTC
Organism: Pseudomonas mandelii; assembly: GCF_900106065.1. Taxonomy (NCBI): domain Bacteria; kingdom Pseudomonadati; phylum Pseudomonadota; class Gammaproteobacteria; order Pseudomonadales; family Pseudomonadaceae; genus Pseudomonas; species Pseudomonas mandelii. The sequence continues at coordinate 1,350,755 of NZ_LT629796.1, read as the reverse complement.
GAGCTGGATCTGATACAGCTGCTCGCTCAGGGTCACGATGGCGGCGCCCTGGTCGGTCATTTCCTTGCGCGCCTGCACGGCATCGCTGTTGGCGGTTTTATAGGCGATCAACGCGCTGCGGTAATTGCCCAGTGCGGTTTCCAGCTGACGCAGGGCATCTTGCTGGGTCTCGGCGAAATGCACGTTCAGCGGCTTCAGGCTGGCAATTGCTGAATCCAGTTGGGCGACGGCTTTTTGCTCGGTCTCGGCATTGGTGGTGGCGGTGTAGCCGCGCACTTCGTAGCGGGCCAGGATGAATGCTTCCTTGGCGGTGGTGACGGCCTGGAATTGTTCGAAACGCTGGTCACTCAGGGGCATTTGTTGCACGCGGGTGCTGATGGCGTCGATTAGCGTGCTGGCTGTTTCAGCATTGGCGGCCATGGTGTCGCGGGCGCTGTTGCCGGTGCGGTAGGCGCTGCGCATTTTGTTCAGCGACGTCTTGTAAGCGTCGATGTAAGTGCCTTGCTCTTTGAGCAGCTTGAGGTTTTCCGGGCTCTTGAACTTCGACAACAGCGATTGTTGCTGAGCGGAAAAGGCGTCAAGGGTGGTCTGTACGTTCTGAGCGGCGGTTTCGTCGCCGTTGGTCAGCATGTATTGCAGGCGAACCACACGAAGCTTGGTCAAGCCGGAGTTGAGCTGGGTGATGTCGCTCATCCAGTTGCTGCGGTCAATCAACCCGCCCAGGCTCGTCCAGCCGGTCAGGGCCAGTACGCAGGTCAGTGCCAGGACCAGGCCGAACCCCAGGCCCAGTTTCATGTTCACGCTGATGTTGCCGAACCAGCTATTCATCAAATTCCTCCAGGAACGTTGCGCTTTCGATCGTCAGTTGGCTGGAAGATTGTTGTTTTTTTAGGTGCCAGCAAGGGTGTGTAGCAGGCCTGTATCGGCAGCAATCGCGAGAGCTGAAAGGTTTTTGTCGGACTGATTCTGTAACAAGGTTTTTGTGAGCGGCTTAAGCTTTTTTTCACATGGGTTTCACCGGCTGCCGACGCGCGCCTCTCTACCCTCGCGGCTTCGAATAACAATGGTGCATGCCGGCGAGGCGGCTTGATGTGGAATTGAGACTGAGTCTGTTCGGGATAAAACGCTCAATTAACCTGAGCTGTTTGACCCGCCATCGAAACACCGTAGTGGTGCTGGCCTCGGCGCTGCTGGTCACTCCATTGATCGTATGGCTGTTGCAGCCGGCCGCTGTGCCTGACCTGGCCCATGGCAATGTGGCCGGCGCACGAACGTTGGCCACCGAATGGGCCAAAGGCGACGTCATCGTGCTGGTCCGCCATGTCGAGCGCTGCGATCACTCGAAAGCCGCGTGCCTGAGTGGCAACGATGGCATTACCGATCGCTCGCGCAGCGTCGCGGTCAGTGTCGGTGCGCGGTTCGAACAGTTGGGGTTGGACAAGACCGATATCTACAACAGTCCGATGATGCGCACGTCACAGACGGCCGGCTACATGTTCAACAAGGTCGGTGTGGGCGAGGACTGGCTGGTGAGCTGCAAGGGCACGATGCTGCGCGATGCCCTGGCGCACAAAGTGGCGGGTCGCAATTTGATCCTGGTGACCCACAGCGAATGCATGGCGCAACTTGAAAAAGACCTCAAGGTGTCGACCTCCACGCTCGGTTATGGCGCTTCATTGTTTATTTCCGCCAGAAAACCTCTGACACCGAAAATGCTCGGCTTCATTGAAGCCTCTGACTGGCGTTCGGTGACCACCGAATGAAATTTTCCTCTGTATCAGGACAGACGATGCTGACTTCTTCCCGCAACCGCTTTTACTGGGCGAACTTCGGTATCCCGTTGGCCTGCGCGGCCTTGGTTTTCCTGATGTTCGACATGACCCGGATCGACATCGCCTTCAGTAATCTTCTGTTTGATCCGGTCGCTCAGATCTTCCCGCTCGACAAGGTTCACTTCTTCGAAAAGCTCACCCACAAGTGGGCGCGCATCATTCCGAACTGGACCGCCGAGATTGCCTTGATCGGTGCGATGCTGTCGTTTGTCTGGCCGCTGATCAACACTTCAAAGCATCCTCGCCTCGGTGGTTTTCTGGAGCGGAGCAAGGCGGCATCGGTGTTGCGATTTGCCAACGAACATCGTCGGGATTTTCTGTTCGTCGTCTTCGCATTTGCCATCTGCACCGGCGTGATCCATTTCCTCAAGGCGCACACCAGCGTGTACTGCCCGATCGAAACAACCCTCTACGGTGGGAAATTGCCCCACGTGGAGTGGTACAACAACTTCCAGCTGTTCAGGGAGGCCGGTGATGGCCGTTGCTGGCCGGGTGGCCATGCTTCCGGCGGTTTTACCATGCTCGCGCTGTATTTCGTGGCTCGCCGCTACCGCTGGCGCTACTCCAAGGCGCTGATGTACGGAGCGTTGCTGCTCGGTTTCGTCTATGGCACGACACGTGTCCTGCAAGGCTGGCACTACATGTCCCACACCTTTTGGGCCGGGATCTTCGTGTGGCTGGCCTGTTTGCTGACGGCGTTGCCATTTTACGGACGAGCGCTGCTGGAGATGCCGGTGCTGCAAAAGGCTGAAGCGCCGCACGCCGAGCCGCTTATTGGTTCACAAAGTAGTAAGCCTGACGCCCCACCTTCATGCTCTTGAGCACTTTCAACGGCGCGGCCGGTTCGATTTCACCAGACATGACCGCCACGTTGGTGGGTGAGGCCGCCAGAAACTCATGCAGTTGCGCCTCGGTGTTCAGGCCCTTGAGCACTTGTCGGGTGTAGAACACGCTGGCACCGCCCACCCGTTCGTTGGCCTGGAACAGGGCGATGTGTTGCCCGTTGGCCTGCATCGTCTGGATCTGTGCAGTCAACGGCAGGAAGGACAGTTTGCGGTCCGCATGGGGCAGCGCCCATTGAGCGGCGGCCAGGTAGCTGCCAATCACCAACGCGATCACGCCAACGGCTGCGCCGCGTCGATGCCGTGCGATGTGCCCCAAAAGGTTCGAGGCCCCTTCGCGCATCTTCAGCCGCTCGAACAGAACGCCCGCATACTCCGCCGCAATCACCGCCGCCGCAGGCGTCATCGACATGAGATACACCGTGCGCTTGCTCGACGCCAATGTCAGCATCACAAACTGCGCCACGATCCACAGGGTGAAAAACAGCAAGTAACGATTGGCCATCAGGCGTTTGCGAAAATGCCACAGCCCCAGGTACACCAGAATATTCCACGGCAGAAACGCCTGGGGCAACTTGGCCAGGTAGTAGTAGTACGGTTCGTAATGCCCGGCCTCGACGAAGGATCCACTGAAGCGCCCGACACTGTTGGTCAGCAGCACTTCCCCCACGGCCTGCGCGCCACCATGCTGGTACAGCACGGCGAGCCAAATCATCAGCGGGATCAATCCAGCCAGTGTCAGTAAACCGGGACGCAACCAGTCGTGGATTTTCAGGCGCCTGTCCATCAAGGTCTCGGCCAGCAGATAGGCGAAAATCACCACGCCCGGCATCGCCAGGCCTAGGACGCCTTTGCTCAGTGTGGCGATAGCGATTCCCGAGGCGAACAGCAGCGCGTTGCCGGGCGTCGATTGACGTTGCCCCTGAAAGAACGCCAGCAACGCCAGGGTCACGCCGAGGGCGAGCAACGCGTCTTCACCGACGCCGCGCACGTTGCTCCAATAACTGGCCATGGTTGCCAGAAAGATTCCCGCCGTCCAGGCAATCGCCTTGGACCGGCCGATCCGCCGCAGCATCGCGTACAACAGCATCACGCTGAACAGCCCGGCGAACGCCGAGGCCAGTCGCACCGCCCACGGCGTGCCGCCAAATGCACGGATGGCGCCGGCATCGAGCCACAAGCTCAAAGGTGGTTTTTCCAGAAACGGTTCGCCGAACAAACGGGGCGTCACCCAGTCGTTGTCCAAGTGCATCTGCATGGCGATCCCGGCCACCCGGGCCTCGGTGGACCCTTGCAGTTGATGATTGCCCAAGGCAAAGAAAAACAGCAGGGCGGCCAGCAGGAACAGTGAAGTGGCGGGACGCGACATAGGCTTCTGGCTACCGAGCAGGTGGACCGGGAAGCCCGAGCATACGGTGCGAATGCTTAATGAATTGTGAACGGCCGCGAAATATTACGAGAGGCGCCTGGACCAGCGCTGTTCCGGGGTTTCAAAGCGATCATTGATCAACGCGGTCAACACGTGATCCTGCCAGCGCCCGGCGATACTCAGGTAGGCCTTGGCGTAGCCTTCACGTTCAAATCCCAGACGTTCCAGCAGCCGCGCGCTGCGTTCGTTGCCGGGGATGTAATTGGCCATGATCCGGTGCAGTTTCTGCTCATCGAACATGTAGCCGATGCCTGCTTCCAGTGCTTCCTGCATTAAGCCTTGGCCCTGACGGGATTCGTCGATGTGGTAACCGAGATAACACGCCTGAAACGCTCCGCGAGTGATGCCGCTGAAATTGCAGGCGCCGATCATCTGGCCGTTGTCCGGGTCCAGTAGCGCGAAATGCACCGCCAGGCCAGCCTCGAATGCACTGGCTTGCACCTCAAGGCGCGGACGAATGTTTTCAGGGCTGTGGTAGTCGGAAGGGCGAATCGGCGACCACCGGGCAAGGTGCCTTTGGTTGCGCCGGTAGAAATCGCTTTCCAGCGCCGCCTGTTCGGGGGCGAGCACCGCCAGCGTCAAGCGTTTGCAGGGCAGGGACAACAACGGCATAGGGCGCTCCGGTTCGGGGGGATCGTCGCGCAAGCATTACGCGACCAGCGGAAAAACTCTGCAGGCCGTTATCATCGATGCTGTACAGGCGCAATTCATCGGAATGGGCGCTGGCCTGTACCTTGACCACCGCCATGATGCCAACAAGCGGCTCTGCACTTCGATGTAGCGCTGGACAATGATTGCATCGGTGAGAAACGCCGTGCCGTAAGGGCTGAAACGCAGGTCGGTGCAGCGGTCTTCCAGTTCCGAGGTCAGCAACACACTGACACTGACACCGATGCTCGTCAGTGCGGTGACGAAAACTCCGGCAAACCTCCGCCCAGCACCACGTCCAGTCCTGGCACGCCGGTGGCAGACATCGAGGGTACACCCAATAAGGTGGTTGGGCGTGATTGGCGACAGTTCCAGAGGAGACACTGGGTGACACCGACCGCTGCTGGTTGATCAAAAGGCAAAAAAAAGCCCGCGGGAGGGCGGGCAAACCGTAGTTTCTTGAATGAGCGGGAGCACTGTACCGGTTGGGGGTGGGTGGTGGGGTGAAGAAAAGTTCATGTGTGGATGGACCGCGTTACCCGCTTAGGGCAAATGATCTGCCGCAAAGTCTGCCTCGGAGCGAGCTTGTAACCGGCCCTTGCGGCAGGCCTGCTGGAATCGCTCAAAGTCTTGCTCATTCTGCGTTGCATAACTTTTCGCATACTTGAACAGCGCGCCGGCCAGCGCATCGCTCTTGCCGATGTAACCGCTGATCTGCGCGGCCTGCCCGGACGATTTGGCATGCGCGCGAGCGAGGGCTCGACCACAGACGCGACCATACGCGGCGAAGGTGTCCGCATCGAACGTCTCGAGTTCGGCCGAGATTTTCATGTCGCGCAATTGCCGCACGTAGAAGTGTCGACCGCTGGGGCCGGTGGTCCAACCGAGAAACAGGTCACTGGCCGATTGCATCAATCGTTGACCCTCAACCACCCGCTGACCGTTATGCCGCACTGTTGATTTCGTCTTCACGTAATCGGCCAGCACCGAGCGCCGTGCTTCCTTGAATTGCAGGAACAGCGGGAATTCCTGATCGTCGGTCAGCAAGACCACCAGACAACGGGTGCCAACACTGCCGACCCCCACCACTTTGAACGCCATGTCCTGGGCGTGAAAACGTGAAAACAACGCCCGTCGGTCAGCCTGCAGCGTGCTGGGATACTCGCGCATGAAGGCGTCGTAGATTGGCCGCCAATCCGAGTGGCGTAGCCAGTCATCATCGGCATCCAGCAATGTGGTGTTTTTGTGCAAGTGGAAAATTTCCGGCAGGTCATCGCGAATGATCAGACGACCATGGGCGTCACGTTCGCTGATTTTCGGCAGTAGCTCGGCGTGGGATCGGCCCTCGGCCTTTTCGATGGCACGCTCTATATGCTCCAGCGTTTTTTTGTTCGCCTGCTTGCGCAAGTCGTCGTAACGGATGGACTCGTACCAGGTTTCCAGCGAGCTTTGTTCGGCGCACTCGAGCATGGTTTCCTGATAAGCGCTGACCACTTCGCGGCAGACCGTCTCTTCGATCGTTTCGCCATGACGCAGATCGCGGGCGGCCACTACGATACTCGCCACCAGCCGTTTAACGTCCCACTCCCAAGGGCCGGGATGGACCTCGTCGAAGTCGTGGACGCCGAACAACAGATTGCGTTCGGGCGTGGCGAACCCGCCGAAATTCATCAGGTGGCAATCGCCGCAGATCGGTGAGGTCAGTCCCATGGTTGGCGTTGCGGCGAGGTCGTGAGCCTGCAACAGCGCGTTGCCGCGATAGAAGGTGAAGGGGGAAACGAGCATTCGACCGTAGCGTAATTCGACCAGGGATTTGATCCGGCCCTCGCTGGACGCTTTGATAAGCGGGAGTGGGTCGCGGCTCATTTTTCCCGTTGACGCTTGAGTATTGCGGGGGCAGTTCTTGCGCGCATCCTTGCCTTGCTTCAAGCGGTCTTTGAGGGTGGTCATGGGGGCTCGTTTGATGGGGGCGTATGCGGATTGAGTGTAGAAGGCCTTTGCCGGATCACCCGTAGTTTGGGCAGCGGCTAATCTATCCTTCAGAGACCTGTTCGATGTGGCGGCCCGGAAACAAGGAGGCCTGTGCTTTCCCTGCTGATTTCACTGCTGTTGGCCTTCCTTATCGGTTGGGTATCCCAGCGCATGGGCATGTGCCTGGTCAATGCCACCGGGTTGTTGCTCAGACGCCGGCCGACACTGTTTGTGTCGCTCATCTCTTGCGGTCTGTTCGGCCTGTTACTGGCACCGTTTTACCGGCTGTTTGGCATCAGTCAGCCGTTGTTCGTTCCTGACGTCGGCTACGTGTCGCTGGTCGGGGGCGGGTTGCTGTTCGGCATCGCCTCGGTGCTCAACGACGGTTGCAGCGTCGGCACCCTCACCAAACTCGCCAGCGGCAACCTCAGCAAAGCCTTCACGATTGTTGGCTGGGTGGTGGGGATCGTCCTCTGGTATCACCTGAACATGCTGACCGAACACAAAACCCTGCAAATGCCGACGATCTCCAGCCACCAATACTGGCTGACCATCGGCATCGTGCTGATGGCATTACTCTTCCTGATCCGCGTTCACGGCGACAAACACCTGGTGCTGTCCAGCATGCTCCTGGGCGCTTTGACCAGCGCCCTCTACACCTTCGAACCGCTGTGGACCCCGAGCGTGTTCTTTTACGACCTCTCGCAAATGTTCTGGGCCTCGGGCGACGGCTCACTGACCAGCCAGCGCGTCGCGGTGTTCGTCATGCTCATGGTGGGGATGCTCAGCTACACGTTGCATCGACGGACGTTCAGCTATCAGCGGTTTGAATGGCGGGCCGCGGGGAAGCATTTACTGGCGGGGGTGCTGATGGGGATTGGTGCGTCGATGATGCTGGGTGGAAATGATTCGCAGATTTTGCTGGTGTTTCCGACGATGACTTGGGTGGGCGCGGTGCCGTTGGGGGCGATTGTGGTGGGGATATTGGTGGGGATTGGGGTGAGGCGGGTGAGGGGGCGGATTCGTGAGACTAGAAGTTGAGTTGGCTTTAATGTGCCGTATACAATACATTTGTCTTTCAATGTTGCGGTAACGACACATGGATTATGCTCTGCTAATTTCCCGTCTCGGCAACCAAATACGCGAAAAGCGTATGAATCGTGGCCTGACGCAAGCTCAGCTTGCCGAGCTCGCAGGACTGACACGATACAAAATCATTGCCGTAGAGAAGGGGACCCTTTCTGTAGGAATGATCGCCTATGCGCGGATGCTGGCAGCGCTGGATTGCGAATTAGCGGTCATTCCGGCAGCTATGCCGACGCTTGAAGAGCTTGGGGGGCTGTTCGAATGAAAATGACTTCTCTTAAAGTCAGCACGCCAGAGGGGAGCAGCGGCAGCATCCTCACCAGTGCTGAGGATTTCCTGTTTCGCTATGACGAAGATGCATTGCCCCCCATGGCAATCAGTTTGTCGATGCCTGTACGCCCCGACGAGTTTCGCCGCCGAGACCTGCACCCGATTTTCCAGATGAACCTGCCGGAAGGTTATGTCCTGGAACAACTACGTAATCGCCTGGCTAAAACCGTCAACGTCGATCCGATGCTGTTGTTGGCACTGTCTGGTAGCAGTTCGCCAATCGGTCGGGTTCAGGTGCATTCCGAAACGGTCGATTCTTTGCTTGCCGGACAGCAGTTTCCCGGGGAAAGGCTCGATGAGATTCTGACGTGGGACGGTGCCGAAGATATCTTCGCTGACCTGCTCGATCGTTACATCCTGCGGGCGGGCATTTCGGGTGTTCAACCTAAAGTGTTAGTGCCTGAACAGCAGGAAACGGCCTTGCCGCGAGTCACCTCGAAAACCTCGGACTTGATCATCAAAAGTGGTCGAGAGGAGTTTCCAGGCCTGGCGATCAACGAGTTCCTTTGCATGTCCATTGCCAAGGAAGCAGGTATTCCCGTTCCGGAGTTTTTCCTGTCCGATAATGCACAGCTGTTTGTCATGCGGCGCTTTGACCGAGACGATCAGCAAAACCCGATCGGTTTCGAAGACATGGCTGCGTTGATGGGGCTTTCGGCCGATCAGAAATACAGCAAAAGTTACGCGGCAATCGCCAAGGCGGTACGGCTGTTCTGCCCCGCTAAACATCAGCGAACTTCCCTTGATCAACTGTTCGATAGCGTCGCATTGAGCTGCATCGTCGGAAACGGTGATGCTCACCTGAAGAATTTTGGCTTGCTCTACTCGGAACCTACGCAACGCGATGCGTGCCTGGCACCGGCTTACGACATCGTCAACACCACGGCCTATATCCCCGAGGATGTATTGGCGCTGGATCTGGCGGGTAACAAGTCTTTGTTCGCCTCCCGGCAAGGGTTGCTGGAGTTTGCACATACATGTGAGATCGAACGGCCAAAGGAGCGTATTCAGAACTTGCTTACTGCACTCGAAGTGGTGCTTGAACGTTACCCGCAGCATCGGGAGCGAGCACCTCATGTTGTCAGTGCCATTCAACAAGCGGCTGCGCCATTTGCGCTGACGTTCGGGTAATGCTTGTTTTGGGTTACGGCCGAAAAAAGAATATTGGCTTTTTCAATGACTCAACAGTAAGTTACACAAAGTGAAACCTTCTGTAGAGTCATGGGTATGCATCCACACTCAAAATCCACCCAGCCAATGGGGCGGCTTCTCCGAAAACTGACCCGTCTGGCCAGCGAAGAACGCTACCTGTTCACCCCCGAAGATCTCAGAGGGGTGGTGCCCGATATTTCCGAAGGTGCTTACAAAACCTTGTTGAGCCGCGCAGCTTCGGAAGGTCATCTGGCTCGGGTGTGCAGAGGGCTTTACCTGTTTGAAGCGGCCAAACCGTCTAGCGGATTGGTGCTGTTTCATGCCGCTGCCAGGCTACGTGCCAAGGAGTTCAACTACATCAGCCTTGAAACGGCATTGAGCGATAGCGGCGTTATCTCTCAGATCCCCATCAATTGGATCACGCTGATGTCTTCCGGTCGCAGCAGCACCATTTCATGCGGACGCTGGGGCACCATCGAATTCGTGCACACCCGCCAGAAACCTCAAGATCTGGTTGGCCTGGTTCACTATGACGCGCGTTGCCGCCTATGGCGGGCAACACCGCAACAAGCATTGCGGGACATGAAGGCCGCGAAACGAAACATGGATTTGATCGATTGGAGCGTCGCCAATGAGTTTGTTTGATGAACTGGTAGATGAAGCACTTAAACACAAACAGGATCTGGCGCCATTGCGGGTCGTGGTGGAAAAGGAATTGCTGCACCACGACATCATGCTCGCACTGAGCTCTGCCGGCATGCTCGCCAAACTCACCTTCATCGGTGGAACCTGCTTGCGTGCCTGTTACGGCTCAAACCGCTTGAGCGAGGATCTGGATTTCACTGGTGGCGCTGACTTCAATCGCGAGAGTCTGACTGAGCTTGCTCACGTTCTTGTCTCAACGCTGAAAACCAAATATGGCCTTGAAGTTGAAGTCGGTGAACCTGTTCGTGAGGAGGGGAATGTTGATACCTGGAAGCTGAAGGTTCAGACCCGACCCGGGCGCAAAGACCTTCCGGCGCAACGCATCAACATCGATGTGTGCTCCATTCCGAGTTATCAGCCACAACCCATGTTGCTGCTGAATCCGTATGGCGTCGACATGGGCACGAGTGGCCTTATTTTGCAGGCAGAAACGCGCGAAGAAATCTATGCCGACAAAATTGTGGCTTTTGCTCTGCGCCCTAACCGAATCAAGAACCGGGATCTCTGGGACATGGTCTGGCTACGTCAGCAAGGTGTAACGCCGCAGCTGGATTTGATTGGGAAGAAACTCAGCGATCATCGCTGTGGGCAGGATGAGTTCTTGAAGTTGTTCAAGGAGCGTTCAGAGCAGCTCAATGCAGATCTGAAAGTGGTGCTCGAATTCCGCAAGGAAATGAATCGGTTCCTGCCAGCAGACTTGGTCGCTCAAACCGTCAATGACCCGGCGTTCTGGACGTTTTTGGTCGGACATATACGTGAATTGTATGTGACGACGGAGAAGGCGTTGGCCGGAATTGATAGCGCTCAGGGGTTTGGTTTCAAGATGTAAAGTCCAGTAGTCATAAACAATGGGCGATCTCAGGGAGATCGCCCATTTTTTTATGCCGAAACTTGAGCCTGCAATCGACGGCCGACCACATCCATCAAATCGCAACCATCGCGCAGCGAAGTCACCAACACCCGCGCCAGTTCACTGTGAACCCCCTCGTTCACAGCAAAACTCTCCAGCAATTGAGTTGCCGTGCGAATTCGGTAAGCCGCAGTTTCGTGCAATACGTCCAGCGGTGCTTCGGTGTCGATCAGCAGCGACGCGATGGTGCAGTCGATGCCGGTGACAGGCATGTATCGATCCATGACAAAACCTCCATTTAGTAAAAGAGCGCGACCACTCAGTGGTGGCGGGCGGACGAAACTTCCGACACACCATTGGGTGGATCGAGGTTGTCCAGCGCTCGGTTTACCAACAGTTCACCCAGCACCGCCAACTGCTGAATCGCCAGTGCCACGTTACGGCGCGAGCCTTCGAGGTCGCAGGCCAGGTCGGTGGTCATGACGTTGAGTGAGGCGAGGGTTTCGCAGGCGTGAGCGAGCAGGGTTGGCGTGTCGACGGCGGGGAGGAGGGTAAAGACGTGACTGATGGGATCGGAGTGGTTCGGGTTGCGCAGGCGTGCGCTGATGATGCGTTCTGTGGTTTCGGAGAGTTGGCTTAAATCGGGTGCGTCTGCTTCTGAAAGTGCGGCAGATTCGGGCGGATTTGGGGTGATCTTTTTCATGATGGAGCTCCTTGCGTTGGTGGGAGCTGCCAGTCCCCTGCTGTCAAACAGGATTGGGTGGCGGCTGTACGCGGGTTGACAGACCGGAAACGCAAGCATCCAGTGCACCCGAAGATGCCCCACGCACAGCCACCAGAACGGAACTGCACACGTGAAAGGATGCCGTTTTATCCGGAGGAGTGAAAGCTTGCGGTTCTTCAGCCTGTCAAAGCCGATCGCTGATTTGCAGCGACACCTGAAGGCTATCGACGCAGAACCGCTTCCGCCAGTTCATGAAAGCCGATACGAGTTGCGGGAAGTTTCCTAGGACGAGGACTACGTTCTTACAATAAAAGTCATTGATCAGATTTTACTGAAGCTAACGCTCCGAAATTCTCCTCTCATAGCCAACCTACGGCTGATAGAGGTAATTCCTACGCAATCTGGCGGTTGACGGTAAGGAAGGTGACGAGTCAAAGTTTGCCCATCAGCTCAGTACCGCGTGCAGTCAATTGTTAGATCTGCCCTGCAGTCCTGGGCTTTTTTTCGCCCAGAGAAAAGAGAAAAGGACGGATCTGTTTTCGGTGATCTACCCGAGCCTATTTTTTCTCAATACTCCGTAACCCCATCCCCCCGCAAAACCCACCCAGCCTCCCCAGCCATCAACCGATACCGAACCTCGCGCATCTTCCCCGTCCTCCCGGCCCCGGCGTCCGCACTCTCATAAACCGGAAAGCGCCGCACCAGCACATTTTCCACCACCGCAAACTCATCCTCGCCCTGATAGCCCTCGGCTGCTTTGGCGTCCTCACTGACCGGCGGAAGATAAATCTCGCTGAGCGATTTTTTGCGATTCGCTGAATAGGCGACGAGTTCACCCGGCAACCCGCGTCCCGGTGATCGGGCAAAGACGTAAAGCTCTGGCGAGCCATCCCGATCAAGGTCCGCCACCTCGGCCCGGACGACGTTTCCCGTCAATGGCCGTGTGAAGTCTGAATTATCGGTTTCCAGCCCTTGAGGTGAAATACGCAGCACACGGTGGTCATCGATCCCCTCCGTCGTCACATGAAACCGGATGCCCTGTAATTCAAGCGTCTGGTCAAACGGCCGAGTGCTGTCCGAGGCATCAGCGGGGCTGAGGATCAATGAAAGGTTGTAGTTCGCCACCTCATTGCGCCGTGCGGCGTTGCGCATGAGGTACACCTGAACCGTGTACTCACCATCGGCGGGTAACGGACCCATGAAATGGTTGCCCATGATCGAGCCGTTAAACAGCGCGTAGTCCGCGCCTTTGGCGGTGATGTTGAAGTAGGCAGATGTATTGGAAGGCTTGAGGTCGACGGTCAGTATTTGGCCCGCCTTTGCACTCACTCGGTATTGCGCGGTGAGCGGGCCCTGGATGGACTGGTTGAACTCGACAGCGTCGGCGCCTTTTTCGAAAGTGACTCGTTCGACTCGTGGCGTAACTTTAGTGGCCGCTTGTGCAGACAGGGAAACAATGGCCGCAAGCGCGGCGGCAAGCCAGATGTTCATGTTTGATTTCCTGCAAGCGCGACAGCGCCCAATAGCCCTACCCAAATTGATTACAGCTCATCTGATCATATCGTGTGCTTGAAATGATGCTCCCAAGGCTTCACGCCAGCGCGCCGGTCTGATTCGCGAAGCTGAGCTGAAGCGTCGATGATGAGGAGGGCTTGAAGCCTGGCGTGAGTTCCGGTGCAGACGGAGTTTGCGGGTCAGAAGTGGCAATTGTATGACGGCCTGTAACTGATAACTGCCGTCAAATAAGTGACGATTTTAGGGGCAAATTACCGCTCGGCGATAAATTAGACAAAGTATTGACAGTGCCAATCTGATCTCCCATTATCGGCCGCGTTTTGATGGCCTTGCGCCACAAAGTTGGCGGACTTCAACCACTCGTATCCGCTCTAATGTTCAGGGAGAGATTTCATGTTTGTTGAGCGAATACTGGTGACTGGCGGTGCCGGTTTTATTGGGTCGCACCTCGTAGAAGCCTTGCTGGGCAAGGGCTACAAGGTTCGCGTGCTGGATAATTTGTCGACTGGAAAAGTCAGCAATCTGCCGATGGACAATGCCAATCTGAACCTGGTCATCGGTGATGTCGCGGACGGCGCCGTAGTGGCACAAGCCATGCGCGATTGCGGTGCTGTCGTTCACCTGGCCGCAGTGGCCTCGGTGCAAGCATCGGTGGATGATCCGGTCAGCACCCATCAAAGCAACTTCGTCGGCACCCTCAACGTGTGCGAAAGCATGGTGAAGGCCGGGATCAAGCGCGTGGTATTCGCGTCCAGCGCTGCTATCTACGGCAACAACGGCGAAGGCACGGCGATTCACGAAGACACGCCAAAATCCCCGCTCACGCCGTATGCCAGCGACAAACTGGCCAGCGAGCAATACCTCGATTTCTATCGCCGCGAACATGGTCTGGAGCCGATGATCTTTCGGTTCTTCAACATCTTTGGTCCACGCCAGGATCCGTCATCGCCGTACTCTGGCGTGATCAGCATCTTTACCAAGCTGGCCTTGGCCGAGCAGTCGGTGGCGATTTTCGGCGACGGTTCGCAGACCCGCGACTTCGTCTATGTCCAGGACCTGGTGAGTATTCTCGTGCAGTCCCTGGAAGTCAGTGAACCGAGCCCCGGCGCGGTGAACGTTGGCCTGAGTCGTTCCACCAGCCTCAACGATCTGATCGCCGAATTGGGCACCGTCACCGGCAGCCCGTTGAAGGTGATTCATCACGCGCCACGTCAAGGCGACATTCGCCATTCGCGCGCCAACAACAGTCGCCTGCTGGAGCGTTTCAAGCTCCCGGAACCGACCGCCATCGGCAAGGGGCTGTCGCAGCTTATTCGCAGCCTGTAACCCGGCCGGTTCCACTGTCCGACATCCAAGCAGTATCGGTTCAGTCCATTCAAGAGTGAGTTATGGAAATCGTTTTTCGCAGGACGCGTGTCCGCGCGGCCGCTAAACGGCTGCTCGCCGCTTTAGCGTTGTTCGTGAGTGGGCCCGCTGTTCAGGCCGCAGCATTGCCGCAACCCGCCAGCGTGGTTTTCTGGTACGCCGATCAACCACCCATTTCCGAGTTGGCTCAGTTCGACTGGTCAGTGGTCGAGCCGGGGCATCTGACCGCGGGCGACGTCAAAACACTGCGCAAGTTGGGCAGCCAACCGTTCGCCTACCTGTCGGTGGGCGAGTTCCATGGTGGCAAGGCCGAGCTCGAAAAGGCATCCCTCACGGGAGCGGTCAGCCCGGTGCGCAATGGCGCGTGGGACAGCCAGGTCATGGACCTCGCGGCACCTGCCTGGCGTGAACATTTGTTCGGCCGAGCCAAGGCGTTGCAGGCCGAAGGCTACGCCGGGTTGTTCCTCGATACCCTCGACAGCTTCCAGTTGCTGCCGGAGTCGGCGCGAGAAACACAGCGTGTGGCACTCGCCGGTTTCCTGCGGGAATTGCATCAACGTCAGCCAAACCTGAAGCTGTTTTTCAACCGTGGCTTCGAAGTGCTGCCCGACCTCGATGGCGTGGCCGCCGCGGTGGCGATCGAATCGATTCACGCTGGTTGGGACGCTTCCGCCAAGCGTTATCGCCCGGTACCGGAAGCCGACCGCGAATGGCTGGAAACCCAGATCCAGCCGTTGCGCGCCAAAGGTATTCCGCTGGTAGCGATTGACTATCTGCCGCCGGAGCGCCGCGATGAAGCGCGCAAACTGGCCAAGCGTCTGCGCGATGAGGGCTTCATTCCCTATATCGGCACGCCAGAGCTGGACTCGATGGGCATCAGCAGCATCGAAATCCAGCCGCGCCGAATCGCGATGCTTTACGACCCGCGCGAAGGCGATCTGGTGCGCAACGCCGGGCACACCTTGCTCGGCGGTTTGCTCGAATACCTCGGCTACCGGGTCGATTACCTGCCGGTCGACGGCTCGCTGCCGGAGCACCGTTTCAGCGGTTTGTACGCCGGGATCGTGACCTGGATGACCAGCGGCCCGCCGCAGGACGCATCGGCTTTCAATAGCTGGATCGGCAAACGTCTGGACGAACAGGTGCCAGTGGTGTTCTTTTCCGGCCTGCCGATTCAAGACCCGCTGCTGCTCAAGCGCCTGGGCCTGAACCGCTCGGCGCCGATTGGTACTCAGGCCTTGACCATCAGCTATCAGGACAAGGCGCTGATCGGCGCTTTCGAAGCCCCGGTGCAGCCCCGGTCCCGTGACCTGACCGCAATCTCCCTGCTGCCCAAAGGCCCGAAAGCCGCGTTGCTGCTGACCGCTGCCGACGGCCAGACATTTGCCCCGGTGGCGACGGCCGAGTGGGGCGGTGTTGCCCTTGCGCCATACATTCTCGAAACGAATAACGAGCGCAGCCGCTGGATTCTCGATCCGTTCGCTTTCCTCCAGGCCAGCTTGCGCCTGCCGGTTCAGCCACGCCCCGACACCACCACCGAAAACGGCCGCCGCATCGCCACCGTGCACATCGACGGCGATGGTTTTCCGTCGCGCGCTGAAGTGCGCGGCACGCCGTATGCCGGCAAGCAGGTGCTCGACGATTTCATCCGGCCCAACCCGTTCCTGACTTCGGTGTCGATCGTCGAAGGCGAGATTTCACCGCGCGGCATGTTCCCGTTCCTGGCGCGCGAACTGGAACCCATTGCCCGTGAGTTGTTTGCCAACCCGAAAGTCGAAGTCGCCACCCACACCTTCAGCCATCCGTTTTTCATGCAGCCGGAAGTGGCGCAGAAACGTGAGAACTTCAACCCGGAATACGGCTTGAAGATGGCCATTCCGGGCTACGACAAAATCGATTTCCGCCGCGAGATTTTTGGCTCGCGCGACTACATCAACCAGCAGCTCACCACCCCGGAAAAACCGGTGAAGCTTGTCTTCTGGCCGGGCGATGCCTTGCCCTCGGCAGCGACCTTGAAGCTGGCCTACGACGCGGGCCTGAAAAACGTCAACGGCGCCGAGACCATGCTGACCAAGGCCAACCCGTCGCTGACCGGTCTCAATCCTTTGCTGCGTCCCACCGAAGGCGGCCTGCAGTACTACGCGCCGATCATCAACGAGAACCTCTACACCAACCTGTGGAAGGGGCCGTATTACGGTTTCCGCGATGTGATCGACACCTTCGAACTCACCGACAGCCCACGGCGCTTGCGCGGCCTGCACCTGTATTACCACTTCTATTCGAGCACCAAGCAGGCCTCGATCAAGGCGATGAACGAGATCTACGGCTACATGAAGGACCAGCAACCGATGTCGCTGTGGATGAGCGACTACCTCGATCGTGTGCACGGTTTGTATCAGGCCAGTCTGGCGCGCACCGCCGAGGGTGACTGGCAGGTTCGCGGCATGGACGCGCTGCGCACCCTTCGACTCGACCCGCAAATGGGCTGGCCGGACCTGCTGCGTTCGCAAGGTGTTGCCGGTGTTCGTGACTTGCCGCAAGGCCGGTATGTGGCGTTGAGCAGCGACCAGGCGTTGCTGGTGTTGCGTCCCGACCGGGATGAACGGCCGGCGCTGGAGGAGGCCAACCTGCCGTTGGTGGACTGGAAATATGTGGATGAAAAACACGTGAGCTTTTCGTTTGCCGGTCAAGTGGACCTGAGCTTCTCCGTGCGCTCGGCGAGCAGTTGCCGGGTGGAAGTGGACGGGCAAACTTTTGCAGGCAAGGCATCCGCCGGTCTGTGGACTTTTCAATTACCAATGAAGCAGGTGAGTCATGGTCAGCTCTACTGCATCTAACGCCTCAGCAACTAAAAGCCGCCGCCTGCTCAATCCCTGGGCATTGGCGGTGGTGGCGGTGGCCGTGGGCGGCCTGTTGTGGCTGACGTTCCAGCGCGAAGAAGTGTTCCAGCCGGACGGCCGTGAGCCCGATGCGGTCTCGGCCAATTACGCCGAATTGCTGCTGGCCGCGCACCCGGATGACGATCACCTGCGCTTGCAGCTGGTCGATCTGCTGATCCGTCTCGGCGACTACCCGAAAGCGCGCCTGCACCTTGAGAACTGGCCGAAACCGGTCGTTGAGTTGCAGGCCTATTACCGGCTGGAACTCGATGCATTGGAAGCGGCGAAAGCCGATGATCCGATCGCGCAGAAAGCCTTGATCGAACGCCTGCAAAGCTTCGATCACCGCCTGTTGCCGCTGCCGCAATTGCACAACCTGGCCAAGCTGGCGCTGACGCTACAAGCGCCGGCGTTTGCTGCCAGCGTCTACGAAGAAATCGCCGACCGCGACCCGGCCCAGCGCATCGCTTCGCTCAAGTCCGCCGCGCAGTGGTACCTGGCCGGTGAGCAACCTGGTCGCGCCGCCGACATTTATCTGCTGCTCAAACAGGACAGCCAGCAAGCGTCCGAGCGTCGCGAATACGCGCAACTGGCGTTCAACAGCCTGTTGGCCGCCGGTCGCGGTGAACAGGCCGCGCGCGTACTGGCCGATGAACTGGATCAGCTCAAGGATCCGCAAACCGATTCGCCGTGGCTGGAGCAGGGCGTCGACGTTGCCGTTGGCAGCAAGCGCTTTGATCTGGCGCAGCGCTTTCTGGATCAGTGGCGCGTGTTGCAGCCGGACAACCCACAAATCCTGCGCAAGGAATTCAGCATGCGCCTGGCCCTCGGCGATTTGGCCGGTGCGTGGGACAGTGGTCAGCAGCTGGTGGCTGAGCACCCGGATGACTTGGCATTGCTCGAGCAAATGGGGCATCTGGGCGAATGGCGTGGCGACAGTCAGGCCGCCCTCGGCTACTGGATTCGCCTGCTCAAGCTGCACGAAGACCCGCAAACCCGTGAACACGCCTGGCGTCTGGCGAGTCAGCAGTTCGACTTTGACCATGCGATTCCCTTGCTCGCCGAGATCATGGAGCAACGTGCGCTGACCGACGTCGAACTCGATGCGCTGATCTACGCTCACGAATCGCGCGGCACACCGGCCCAGGCCGAAGCCTGGTTGCACGCCTACTTGCGCAAGTACCCGGCGCATCGCCTGGCCTGGACACGCCTGCTGCAGAACCTGGAAAACACCGGGCAGTTCGCACAGAAAACCGAGGTCTATCAGCGCTACTCGAAACGCTTCGCGCTGACGACGACCGAGCGCATCGACTGGGCCAATACCGACCTTAAGCTGTTTGATAATCAGGCGGCGTGGGAGGTATTGCAGGTTGATAACCGCAAGATCACCGATGAGGGTTACTGGCGCTTGCGTGCTGCGCTGGCGTGGGATCTGGAGCTCGATGACGAGCTGCAGTTTTCCCTGGAGAAACTCCTCGCGCTCAAGGGTTCGCTGAACAGTGGCGACGAAAGTCAGCTGATCACGATGTACCGCACCAGCGATCCGAAGCGGGCGCTGACCATGATGGTCGGCAGCTGGAAGCGCACCCGGGATCCGCAGCGTCTGGTTGAATCCTTGCAGCAAGCCCAGGAATTGCAGGATTGGCCGCAAGTGGTCGCGCTGCTCAAAGACGCCGAGCAATACCCGGAAGCCAACGAGCAAGCACAAGTGCTGGCGATTCGCGGTGCCTTGGCGGTGCAGCAGGGAAATATCGACGAGGCGCAGCGTTTGTACCTGTTGGGCCTGTCGCGTTTCCCGGATGACAACCTGTTCCGCGAGCGCCTGATGTGGCTGTACGTTGATCAAGGCAACACCGCCGCGCTCAAGCCTTTGCTGACGGAATGGAAACCCCAGGCGCGTCAGGACCGAATCCTCTGGCTGCCGTTCGCCAGTGCCAGCCAGATGCTCGGTCGCGATACCGAAGCGTTGGCCTGGTATCGGATGTACCTCAAGACCAGTCCGCAGGATTGGCTGGTGCGTGCGGCCTACGCCGATGCTTTGGAAAGCGCCGGTTATCAGGACGCGGCCCAACGGTTGCGCCTGAAGCTGCTGCGCAGCCCCGAAGGCGAAAACATTCAGCCATCGTCCCAGCGTTATGCGATCTGGTTGCGCTTGATGGCCAGCAGTTATTCGCCGGCCAAGGCACAGCAGGACGTGGCGAAGTGGAAAGACGGCTCGCCGGCCATGCTGCAATTGTGGTTCGAGCGGTTGCTGGCGCGTCTCGACGCGACGAACCAGGAATCGCAGAAAGACCAGTGGCTGGAGTGGGCGCGCAGCCAGGGCTTGAAAGTCCAGCGTTACGAAGAAATCCAGCAAGCCTTGCGCAGCCGTAACAAGGCGCAAGTCGAAACACTGTTGGCCAGTAGCGACCTCAACCCGGCGCAACGCGCCCAGGCCTTGAGTCGTCTCGGCCGCTTCGACGAAGCTCTAGACCTCAGCCAGTCCGCGCTGGGTGACGATCAACCGGCTGCCGTGCGCGAGCAGTTGCGCCGTCAGGCTGCCGAGTTGCAGGAATTGACGCCGCAGGGCGCGCAGCTGTCCTGGCATCAACAGGATTTCGGTGGCCTGGAATTCAACACCCCGCGCCTGCAAATCGCGCACAACCTTGGCGCTCAGTGGTACGCCAATCTTGAGTTGGAGAATGGCACCTACAACAGCGATCAGCTGATCGAATCGCGCATGGGCGATGAGCGCAACGCTGCGCTGACCCTGCAACGTTCGGTGGAAGACGGCGGCTACAAATTGTTCGCCGACACCAGCCAGCGCAAGGACGACGACCGAAATGGCCTGGGCCTGTCCCGGACCTGGCAGTTGAGCGCCAGCGACCAGATCGAGACCGGCCT
Organism: Pseudomonas mandelii; assembly: GCF_900106065.1. Lineage (NCBI taxonomy): Bacteria > Pseudomonadati > Pseudomonadota > Gammaproteobacteria > Pseudomonadales > Pseudomonadaceae > Pseudomonas > Pseudomonas mandelii. The sequence goes on along the minus strand of NZ_LT629796.1, from coordinate 1,330,544 downwards.
GGACTGGCACCGCAAAAGCGAAGACAGCGGCCTGATGCGCGCTTTCGGCCAGCACGACAGTGTGTGGGTCGGCGGTCGTCACGGGTTCTCGGCGCGGGATCAGATCAGCTGGGAAGTGGCGCAGAAATCGTTCTCGACTCGTGCGGGCGATTCCTTGGGCAACGGCCAGGCGCTGAAGATGGAATACAACCACACGCTGGAATTCGCCGGACCTAACTGGACCGTGCGCAGCGGTGTCGATTATCAGCACAACAACGTCAAGGACCGCACGCTGGAGTACCTGTCCAGCGCCAACGGCGGTCCGGTGAAAAGCGTTGATGACTCGGACGATCCCGCGATCGTGACGGCCAACGATCTGCTGCAAAGCCGTTACGGCCAACTGTATGTCGGTAGCTCATGGCGTCGCGGCTTGCCGGGTGCCCTGGTGCGTACTCGCCCGCAATACACCTGGCTGGTGGACGTGACGGCGGGCTGGCAATGGCTGGATCAAACCTTCAACTACGGCATCAACACCGGGATCGGCGTCGAAGTGCTGGGCGGTGACGAATTGGCCCTTACCGTTGGCTACCAATCCGCGCCACAAGGCGGGGACGGTCAGGCGGGCGGAACACTGGGTGTGAGCTACGGCGTGCGATTCGGACGCTGATCATGAAATGTTTACGGGAGAAAAACTGATGCAAGCAATTCGTAATCTGAGCCTGGCTCTGGCAGTCCTGTTCGTCGCCGGTTGCGCCAGCTTTACCGGCGACACCAGCCCGAACTTTGCGCGTACTGCGAAGTGGGGCACCGTGCCGATGATCAACTACTCGCAAACCCCGCAAGCCGGCGAGCGTGCCGAGCAGATCCTGCTCAGCGTGCTCAGCAGCCACGGTCTGCAACCACGTGTTTACCCGGTCAGTACGCAGGGCGAACAAGCGCTGATGGACGACAACGAACGCTTGGCCGGCGCCCTCGATTGGGCACGTGATCAGAAGCTTGATTACGTGGTCGCTGGCAGCGTTGAAGAGTGGCAGTACAAGAACGGTCTGGACGGCGAACCGGCAGTGGGCATCAGCCTGCGCGTGCTCGAAGCCAGCAGCGGTCGTGTGCTCTGGAGCAAGAGCGGCGCGCGTGCGGGCTGGTCCCGTGAAAGCCTCGCCGGCACCGCACAAACGGTGCTCGACACACTTGTTGGCGCCCTTCGGTTCGAGTGAATGCAATGAATTCTCCTCACATGGATTACAGCCTCGCGCCGCGTGCCAGCGGCCCGGTGTCTTGGCTGGAAACGCTGTTGGTCACCGGCGCGGCGATCGGCCTGGGCTTGTGGCTGACCCCGCAAGACCCGTTGCAAATGCACGCCGGTTTCCCTTGGCCGGTGCTGGCGCCGCTGCTGTTGGGTGTGCGTTATGGTTTTGTGCGTGGCCTGCTCAGTGCGGGCCTGTTGGTGGCGGCGCTGTTTGCGCTGCGCTATATCGGGCATGAAGCCTACGCGCAGCTTGATCCGTCATTCATTGTTGGCGTGCTGGTCAGCGGCATGCTGGTGGGCGAGGTTCGCGATCTGTGGGAACGGCGCTTGCAGCGTCTGCAGATGGCCAACGATTACCGCCAGTATCGACTCGACGAATTTACCCGCGCGCACCAGATTTTGCGGGTTTCCCACGACCTGCTGGAGCAGCGCGTGGCGGGCAGCGATCAAAGCTTGCGCAGTTCGTTGCTGGGCTTGCGCGACAAACTGCGGGTGATGCCGGACGAAGGCGATGCACTGGCCGCGCTGGCCGACCCGATCGTGGGCATGCTCGGTCAGTACGGTGCGCTACGCGTGGCCGGGCTGTATCGCGTCGATGAACGCGAAGAGAACGTGTTGCCCGAAGCCCTGGCGACCATCGGCGTCATGGGGCCGTTGGGCACCGAAGACGGTCTGGTCAAGCTGTGCCTGGAACGCGGTGAGCTGGTCAGCGTGCGTCAGGAACTGATTGATGCCGGCAGCTCGGCGCAATTCTCGTCATTGCAGGCCTGCATTCCGCTGATCGATGCCGAAGGTCGTTTGCTGGCGATTCTGGCGGTGCGGCAGATGCCGTTCTTCGCCTTCCAGGATCGCACGCTGAGCCTGTTGGCGTTGCTCGCCGGGCACATCGCCGACCTGCTGCGCCGCGACCCGCAAGTGCTGCAACTGGCCGACGCCGATGCGCAGCAGTTCACGCTGCAACTCAAGCGTTCGCTGGTGGATGTCGAGCAGCACAAACTGGCGGCCGGCCTTTTTGCCTTCGAATTGACCCGCCCCAACGATGAGCTGTCGCGTCTGTTCGAGCGCAGCCAGCGTGGCCTCGACCTGCAATTGCCGCTGCGTAATAACCGCGATCATCAGCTGTTGCTGGTGCTGTTGCCTTTGACCAGTCCGCAAGGCACCGAAGGTTATCTGGCGCGGATGAACCTGATGCTGCACGAGCACTTTGGCATTGAAAGCAGCCTCGACAGCCTCGGCGTGCGCGTGTTGCCGTTCAACCTGGAGCCTGGCTGTGAACGCAACGGGCTGCGTAATTTCCTGTTCAACGAGTGTGGCCTGAATGATCAGCAAGTGGCTGTTTAGCGGAGCCTTGTTGTTAGAGGCGGGCAGTTGGGCCAGCTTGTGGCTCACCGCGCCCGAGTTGCAACAATTGCTGGTGTTCACCCTCAGCCACGGCCTGGCGTGCGTGATGTTGTGCGCGGCCGTGTGGCTGTTGCTGCCGGCGCGCTACCGTTCGCCGCTGCCGTGGAGCCCGCTGTTTATCTTCAGCCTGGCGTTCTTCGTGCCGGTGCTCGGCGCGGTCGGCGTAGTGGCGGCGATTTTCCCGGCGCTGTACCTGCCGCGCAAACGCGACAAGCAAGCCTGGCAAGCGGTGGGCATTCCGAAGCTGCCGTTCCGCGCGCAATTGCAACTGCACTCGCCGATCTTTGCCGATGGCGGTTTGCAGGACGTGTTGCGCCATGCCCCGGATCCGGATCAGCGTCTGGCCGCCCTCTTGGCGACTCGGCGCATGCCCGGCAAAGAAGCGGTGCCGATCCTCAAACTGGCCCTCGGTGACCCGAGTGACGATGTGCGGCTGCTGGCGTATTCGATGCTCGACAAGCAGGAAAGCGACATCAACCTGCACATCCAGATCGCGCTCGGCGAACTGGTCAACGCCAACGCCAAAACGGCGGGTGCGCTGCACGGCAGGCTGGCGCGTTGGTATTGGGAGCTGGCGTATCTGGGCCTGGCGCAAGGCAGCGTGCTTGATCACGTGCTGACCCAGGCCAGCGAACATGCCGAGCAAGGCTTGAAAGCGGGCGAGGGCGGTGAGCTGTTCCTGCTGGCCGGGCGCATCGCGCTGGAGCGTGGCGATGTCGAGCGTGCCGAAGTGCTGCTGAGTCAGGCTCAAGAGAACGGCATGGGCGCGGCGCAGGTGCTGCCGTTTCGCGCCGAGCTGGCGTTCGAGGCCGGTCGTTACCACGAAATTCCCGGTTTGCTCGCCCGTCTTCCCGAGGAAACCCGTCAGCGGCCGCCGTTCGCCGCATTGGTCAGGAGCTGGACATGAGTCACAAGGAACAGGCACCGGTTGCCGACATCTGTCTGCTGCTCGAAGGCACCTGGCCTTACGTGCGTGGCGGCGTTTCCAGCTGGATTCACCAGATGATCCTCGGCCTGCCGGAACTGACCTTTTCGGTGATGTTCATCGGCGGCCAGCGTCAGGCCTATCCGACCCGGCGCTACGAAATACCGGCCAACGTGCTGCACATCGAAGAAGTGTTCCTCGAAGATGCGACCCATCCGACCAACACGCACGTAGAGCCGCGCGAGGCTGACCCGCAGCAGTTGCAGGATTTGTATCGCTTCCTGCATCACCCGGATGCGCCAGACCCGGCCCTGGGCGAACGCTTGCTCGACTGCATCGCCCAGGGCCACATGACCCTCGACGACGTGCTGCGCAGCCGCGCCAGTTGGGAGTCGCTGAGCGAAGGCTATCGCCAGCATTGCGCCGATCCGTCCTTCGTCAATTATTTCTGGACCTTGCGCGCGATGCAGTCGCCGTTGCTGATGCTCGCCGAAGCCGCGCAACGGATGCCGAAGGCGCGGGTGCTGCATTCGATTTCCACCGGGTACGCGGGCTTTCTGGGTTGCATCCTCAAGCAGCGTTGGAACTGCACCTACTTGCTCAGCGAACACGGGATCTACACCAAGGAACGCAAGATCGACCTGGCTCAGGCCAGCTGGATCGCCGAGAGTTCCGGCCAGGCGCTGAACCGCAGCCTCGATGCCGGCTCGGGTTACATCCGCACCTTGTGGGTGCGTTTCTTCGAGCGCATTGGCCAACTGACCTACAACAGCGCCGACAACATCATCGCGCTCTACGACGGTAACCGTCAGCGGCAGATCAAGGACGGCGCCCTCGCGACCCGTACTCAAGTCATTCCGAATGGCATTGACCTGCCGATGTGGACCGCAGCGCTGGAATCCCGCGCCCACGGCATTGCGCCTGTGGTCGGTTTGATCGGCCGTGTGGTGCCGATCAAGGACGTGAAAACCTATCTGCGGGCGATGCGCGGGGTGATCAGTGCCATGCCGCAAGCTGAAGGCTGGATCGTCGGTCCGGAAGAGGAAGACCCGGAATACGTCAGCGAATGCCGCAGCCTGATGGCCAGTCTGGGCCTGGAAGGCAAGGTGCATTTCCTCGGCTTCCAGCGCATTCAGGACATCCTGCCGAAACTCGGCCTGATGGTGCTGACCTCGATCAGTGAAGCGCAGCCGCTGGTTATCCTCGAAGCCTGGGCCGCCGGTACGCCGGTGGTCAGCAGCGACGTGGGTTCGTGCCGCGAGTTGATCGAAGGCGGCAGTGCCGAAGACCGTGACCTCGGACACGCCGGCAAAGTGGTGGCGATTGCCGACCCACAAGCCACGTGCGCCGCGATCCTTGAACTGTTGCGCAGCCCGCGACGCTGGCAGGCCGCCCAGGCCAGCGGCTTGTTGCGGGTCAATCGTTATTACACCGAAGCCTTGATGCTGCAGCGTTACCGCGACCTGTATCAAGCCGCCATGGAGAACAGCTAAATGGCCGGTATTGGCTTTGAACTGCGAAAAATCCTTTCGCGTGATTCCTACACGGCGACCTTGCACGCCTACGTCTACGCCGGGCTGATCAGCTCCGGGCCGTGGGTGTTGTCGATCATCAGTGTCATGCTGGTGGGCATCATCAGCATCGGCCTGTTGCTGCCGAACATGCTGGTCGGGCAGTTCCTGGTGACGGTGACGTACCTGATGGCCACCTCGTTGATCCTGACGGGTGGCTTGCAGTTGTTCTTCACGCGCTTCGTCTCCGACCGTTTGTTCGAGCACAAGTACGATCAGATCCTGCCCAACCTGTTGGGGGTGTTGTTGCTGGTCACCCTCGGCGCCGGGTTGTTGGGGATCGTCGTGTTGGGCTTGTTGTTCGATGAGCCGCTGATTTACCGCGTACTGGTGTTGGCGAACTTCGTGGTGCTGTGCAACTTGTGGCTGGTGATCATCTTCCTCTCGGGGATGAAGGCCTATAACCGCATTCTGCTGGTGATGCTGGTGGGTTACACGCTGATGGTCGCGAGCGCCTACCTGTTGAGCTTTTTGCAGATGCCGGGCTTGCTGCTGGCGCTGTTGATCGGGCACAGCACGCTGCTGTTCCTGTTCCTCTACGACATCCTGCGCGAGTACCGCGCCGAGAAACTGATCGCCTTCGATTTCCTCGACCGGCGCAACGTTTTCCTCAGCCTGCTGGCCACCGGTTTCTTCTACAACCTGGGGATCTGGATCGACAAATTCCTGTTCTGGTTCAATCCCGGCACCTCCAATGAAATCGTCGGCCCGCTGCGTGCTTCGATCCTCTACGACTTGCCGATCTTCCTCGCGTATCTGGCGATCATCCCCGGCATGGCGGTGTTTCTGGTGCGCATCGAGACCGACTTTGCCGAGTGGTACGACCGTCTGTTCCGGGCGATCCGCGAAGGTGAAACCCTGCAACACATCGGGCAACTGAAAACCGAGATGACCTTGTCGATCCGCCAGGGCCTGCTGGAAATCTGCAAGGTGCAGGGGCTGACGGCGGTGCTGTTGTTCCTGTTCGCGCCGCGCCTGCTGGAATGGCTGGGTATCTCCAGTTATTACCTGCCGCTGTTCTACATCGACCTGATCGGCGTGAGCATCCAGGTGGTGTTCATGGCGTTGCTCAACGTGTTCTTCTACCTCGACAAGCGCACCGTGGTGCTGGAGCTGTGCGTGCTGTTTGCGGTGTTGAACGCGATGCTGACGTTGTTCAGCATGTACCTGGGGCCAAGCTTCTTCGGGTATGGGTTTACGCTGTCGTTGCTGATTTGTGTATTGCTGGGTTTGCACAGGCTTTCGACGGCGCTGGAAGATCTGGAGTACGACACTTTCATGCTGTCTCGCTGACGTTACGGTTCAGGCAAAAAAGGCACTGGCGATCATCGCCAGTGCCTTTTTTTTGTCCGACTGACGTCACTTGTCAGCCGGAGTTGCGCTGCTAGGCTTGTTCAGCCGGACCTTTCCGGCATGCCCATTATCTGCTTCAGACTGTAGAACGTTGTTCGCGGGGACCACATGTTTTTCAACTGGAGGTTTTCCCATGAGACTGCAGCTATTCAATGCCGCGATCATTGTCGCCAGCATGGCGGCCACCGACCCGTCTCTCGCCGGTGAAGCATCGACCGCATCCGCTTCACCCGACAAGACCCCGTCCACCCACGCAGCAAAACAGGAGATCAAGCTCACCCGCCTCACCCCCGAGTATTGGCGCGTCACCTTCCACAACCCGCCGTACAACATCTACGGCCCCGAGACCATGCCGCAACTTAATGAGGTCGTCACGGCCATCGAGACCGATCCGAAAGTGGTGGTCGTAGTCTTCGACAGTGACGTTCCAGACTTCTTCCTCACCCACTACGACTTCGTCCCGCCGCTGACCGACACCACCAGCCTGCCCAACGGCCCCACCGGCCTGCCACCGCTGCCCGATATGCTGGTTCGCTTGAGCAAGGCGCCAGTGGTCTCGATAGTGTCCATTCGCGGTCGCGCCACCGGCGTCGGCAGCGAACTGGCCCTGGCCAGCGACATGCGCTTCGCCAGCCGCGAAAAAGCCATCCTCTCGCAATGGGAAATCGGCGCCGCCCTGGTGCCCGGCGGCGGCCCGATGGCGCGTCTGCCCAGGCTGATGGGCCGTGGGCGCGCGCTGGAAGTGCTGCTCACCGGCAATGACATCAATGGCGAACTCGCCGAACGCTACGGCTACGTCAACCGTGAGCTGCCCGATGCCGAACTCGATGCATTCGTCGACACCATGGCCCGGCGCATTGCCCGGTTCGACAAACAGTCGATCGCCGACATCAAGCGCCTGGTCGACGCCGCCAGCCTGCCACCCAACGAAGCCATCGCCGCCGAATGGGACGGTTTCATCGGCTCGGTCAAACGCCCGGCTGCGCAGCAACGCATCACCCAACTGATGGAGCTTGGCCTGCAGAAAAAAGCCGACGTCGAAAAACGCCTGGCGCACTACACCGGCACCCTGGGCGAGGCCTCGAAATGAGCTCGCCGTCGTTCAATCCTGATCAGGAGTCACTGTCATGAGTGCTGCACTGGAAACCGTTCTCTACACCGCAAAAACCCACACAGTCGGCGGTCGCACCGGCACCGGCAAATCCAGCGACGGCGAGCTGGACGTCAAATTCAGCTCGCCCGGCTCGGGCAAGCCGGGCACTAATCCGGAGCAACTGTTTGCGCTGGGGTATTCCGCCTGCTTCATCGGCGCGATACAGGTGGCGGCGGGCAAGATGAAGATCAAATTGCCGGAAGAAACGTCTGTGGATGCCGAAGTGGATCTGGGCAAAACCGGCGCTGGGGATTTTCAATTAGCGGTCCGGTTGAACGTCAACTTTCCCGGGTTGGAAGAGAGGGTGAAACGGGAACTGGCTGAGGCTGCGCACGAGATGTGCCCGTATTCGCGGATGACGCGGGGGCATGTGTCGGTGGATTTGAAGGTGCTTTGAATCCCAGCGGTCCAATGGACTGCTTTTGTGGGAGTGAGCCTGCTCGCGATAGCGATTGTTCATTCAACATGGATGTCGACTGACACACCGCCATCGCGAGCAGGCTCGCTCCTACAAGGGGATTAGCTGCGTGGCGAAGATCTTGGCATTTCAACCGCGACAATCAGTAATTTGTATTTCATGGCGGCGTCCTTGCACGTAGACCGCCAGCATAGGCCCGGTTGTGTCTAACCACAGATCACCAACCCCCCAGATGCAACAAAACCCGCACTTGGCGGGTTATGTCTTGCTTCATACGCCACGTCGCCTCATGAGCGCCTCGCATCCGGGTTGTCTACAGCAGGATTAGCAAAAAGGTGCTCCGCAGCAAAGTCCACGAATACGCGGATTTTCGGTGAAAGATGGCGACTGGACGGCCACAACGCCCAGAACTGTCCTTGGTCTTCGGTGTGACCGTCGAGCACCGTTTCCAGGCGCCCTTGGGCGATTGCTTCGCGGGCCAGGAAGTCCGGGACAAATGCGATGCCGTGCCCGTCCACCACGGCCATCAGCATGGCTTCCATGTTGTTCAATGTCAGGGCGGTTGGCAGGCGCAACTGCGTGATCTGGGGGGATGAAGACATACTCCATTCCATTATTTTGCCCGTCGTGACAAATCGATAACGCAAGCACTCGTGATGCTCAAGGTCACTGAGCGTGACAGGCCGTCCCTTACGCTGCAAATAATCAGGCGATGCGCACAGGACAAACTTGAAGGGCCCCAGCTTGCGGGCCATCAGCTTGGAGTCGGCCTGCCCGCCGCTGCGAATGACCACGTCAAAGCCTTCATCGATCACATCCACCAGTTGGTCGTTGAAGTCCAGTTCCAGCTCGATCTCCGGGTAGGCTTTGCGGAACCGCGCCATGTGGGGCAAGAGAAAGCGATAGCCGATGGTGGGCAAGCTGACGCGTAACTTTCCGCGGGGTTCCTGTGTGGCGTGGGAAAGCATCGCCCGGGCATCTTGAAGATCGTCAAGGATCTTGCGGCAGCGCTCATAGAACAACTGCCCCTCCGCGGTCAGGCTGACTTTGCGGGTGCTGCGGTGCAATAACCGCACGTTCAGCGAAGCTTCAAGCTTGGCGACGTTTTTGCCCACGGCCGAGGCAGAAATCCCCAACGTCCTGGCGGCGCTGATGAAACTGAGCGCCTCGGCGGTTTTTACGAATGAGATCACCCCACTAAGACTGTCCATGCCTCGATTACATCCTTCTGGTTCATTATAAGTGGAATAAAAGCCCGTTTATCTTCGATTGTATCCTAACTAGAGTGGGTGAACGATCGCGTGCCTCGGCCTGGACAGCACGGATACTTCACAGATATGCAGGGATTGATTTGATGAACTCAGTGACCGAATCGCTGCCGACCCATGGTCGGCACTCCATTTTGGCTGCCATTTGCCTGGCAGCCCTGGTGTTACCCATGAGTTTTACCGGCGGGGCAGTGGCTACGCCGTTCATTGGTCAAACGTTTGATGCCCAGCCCACGGAACTGGCCTGGATCACCAATGCCTTCATGCTCAGCTTCGGCAGCTTGCTGATGGCCGCCGGTACCCTTGCTGACCTCTATGGGCGCAAGCGTCTGTTCATGTGTGGCATGGCGTTGTTTGCACTGGTGTCGACCCTGTTGGCGGTGGTGCCCGATATTCTCTGGCTGGACCTGTTGCGCGGCGTGCAGGGTATTGCCGCGGCGGCAGCCCTGTCGAGCGGGTCGGCGGCATTGGCTCAGGAGTTTGACGGGCATGCCAGGACGCGGGCGTTCAGCCTTCTGGGCACCACGTTCGGGGTTGGCCTGGCCTTCGGTCCGTTGTTGTCGGGGTTGCTGATCGAGTACATGGGGTGGCGCGCCATTTTTCTTTGCACCGCCCTGATTGCCATCCTTTCTTTGATCTTTGCCCTGCCGAAAATGCGCGAAAGCCGCGACCCGCAAGCACAACGTCTGGATACGCCTGGCGTGCTGACGTTTTCCGGCCTGTTGATCTCGTTCACCACGGCGGTGATTCTGGCGCCCGAGCAAGGCTGGGGCTCGCCGGTGATCCTCGCGCTGCTTGGAGCATCGGCGGTCTTTTTGTTGCTGTTTGTCGTAGTTGAAAATCGGGCGAAACATCCGATGCTGGAACTGGGGCTATTTCTGTTTCCTCGCTTTGTTGGTGTGCAGATCCTGCCGATCGGTACCTGCTACTGCTACATCGTCTTGATCGTATTGCTGCCGTTTCGGTTTATCGGCGTGGAAGGGGCCAGTGCCTTTGAAGCGGGGCTGATGATGCTGGCACTTTCTGCCCCGATGCTGATTGTTCCGATCATTGCTGCGTCGCTGACGCGCTGGTTGTCGGCGGGCGTACTCTGCGCCATCGGCTTCGTTATTGCAGCGACCGGGCTCTACTGGCTGAGTGCGATCCCGGTCGGCGCGCACGCGCAGATCATCGCGGCCATGCTGCTGACCGGTATCGGTACAGGTCTGCCCTGGGGCTTGATGGATGGTTTGTCGATAAGCGTGATCCCCAAGGAGCGGGCGGGGATGGCCGCCGGAATTTTCAACACAACGCGGGTGGCCAGCGAAGGTGTCGCCCTGGCCATCACGGTTGCGGTGCTGACGGCCCTGGTCGCGCACCATTTGAGCCTCAGTACCTCGGTCCAACTGTTCGCCGGTGACTATTCAACGATCGCGCAACGCCTGGTAATGGGTGACATCCAGCACGCGAGCGCCGACGCCAGTCAAATCCCGCTGACGGTACTGCGCTCGGCTTATACCGCGGGGTTCAACACCTTGTTGCAACTGCTGGCGATGTTCACGCTGTTCACTGCCGCCGTGGTCTTTCTGTTTCTTGGGCGCCAAAGCGAAGTCGGCACTCAATCCGCATCCGATGTCGTGCGTCTCTCATCGGACACCTGAAAGCCGCTTTGGAGCCATGCCTGATGTCGCCCAACACACACTTCACGCCGCTGGTTCTGGCGGGCATTGCCTTACTCTGCGGCTTGTCGGTGGCCAATGTTTACTTTAACCAGGCACTGCTGCCGGTCTTCGCCGATACCCTGCACGCCGGTGCCGGGCAAACCAGCTGGATCGCCACTGCATCGCAGATGGGCTATGCCTTGGGGATGTTGCTGATCGTTCCGCTGGGCGACAGAGTGTCGCCCTTGCGACTCTGTCGCGTACTGCTGGCGTGGACTTGCGTGCTGTTATTACTGGCAAGCCAGGCCACCCATCTTTCATTCCTGGCAGGCGCCAGCTTCTTGCTCTGCATGGGCACATGCATCCCGCAGGTGTTGCTCCCCTACCTGGCCGGGCTGGCCACGGCTGGCGAACGCAGCCGCGTCATTGCCTGGGTACAAACGGGGCTGGTCACCGGGATCCTGCTGTCCCGGGCCATTGCCGGATGGTTGGCCGATCACCTCGGCTGGCAGTCGGTCTATTGGGTGGCGGCTTCTGCCATGGTGCTGTGTGCACTGGCGCTGCCGAGCGTTCTGCCACGGCGCGATACGCCTGCGGTGTCCGTTGCCTATGGCAGATTATTGAGCTCGATGCTGCACCTGTTCTGGCACGAGCCGCTGCTGCGCCTGTCATGCGCCCTGGGTGCAGCGGTCTTCGCAGCGTTCAGTGCGTTCTGGTCGGTTATCGCGTTCAAACTGATGGCGCCGCCCTACAGCATGAACGCCGCTGATGTCGGGTTGTTCAGCTTGTGGGGCGCCCTCGCCACCCTGCTGACTCCTGCCGCCGGCAAGGTGTGTGAGCGCTTTGGCACAGTCGCCATCAGCCTCGTCTCTATCTTGCTCTGCGGCCTGAGCTTCGCCTTGACCATCGCCTGGTCCAATAACTTTATTGTGTTGCTGGTGTGCGCCAATCTGCTCAGCTTCGCCCTGCAACTGGGCCAAGTTGCCAACCAGACGCGTATTTTTTCTCTGAGACCGGAAAGTCGCAGCCGCTTGAACACGGTGTACATGGTCTGCAATTTTTGTGGTGGCGCGTTCGGCAGTGCCATGGGAGGGTACCTTTGGCAGCGTTTCGGCTGGACCGGGTGCGTCTTGTTGGGATTGCTATGTGCTGTATTGGCGATGGTTGCCTTGCTGGCTATTCTCAGACCGCGTCAAAAACAACTTTCCGCCATTTAATCATTGAATGACTGAGCGGCCACGCTTGTAACTTGCTATTCCCCTCCTGCACTGACTAGTTGTATTGGTTAGCCACGCCAATGCAACTACCTTCGCCTTCTGATTTCTTCCTGCGTTCAAATCCTCGACTCGTGCCCAATCTACTCATTGGTCTTTCGCGCAATGATGTATTTAGCGTTGCTGGACCTTGGACTTATAGTTCAGACAGTTCAGCCTAAAACGCTCAACCGCTTTGAAATACCCTGAAATACAATTGGCCGCAGCAAACAGATTTTTCGAAAAAAGCAGACAGACTCCAACTTGGCAGAAAGGTCAGGGTGTTCGTTAGTTCCCTGGTTTTAATTTGATCTCTCAAAAAAGGAGTCTTCGATGACTGTCATCGACTCTGAAAAAGTGTGTGTTTTCATACCCTTCGCCGGGGGCAGTGGCTTGTCCTTTGAAGCACTGCGGCGTGCCGTAGGCGATTACATGCCCGTGATTGGCGTCACTTACAATGGGCGCTATCAGAAGAGTGTGACGCCGGCACCAGGCACGGTCGAAGCAATGGCGAATGAGGTCATTGCACTTATCGATAATCTGGCGGCGCGTGAGGTCATTGTTTTTGGTTATAGCCTGGGTGCCATCGTTGCTTACGAAGTTGCTCGACGCAAACATGAGTTTGGCACGCGACTGATCAGTCTGGTGGTCGCTGCCTGTCGTGCCCCACATCTTTTTAATTGCGCGCAGGTGACACTCGACGAATCTGAAGAAGTATTTGTTCAAACTGTTTCCAGGTTTGGTGCCATCCCGGATTTCATGCTTAAACACTCGGCGGCGAAGGCACGCATGCTGCCTTCGCTTATCAAGGATTTCCATGCTGCGGCCAAGTATCGCCACATTCCTGGTGAGCCTCTGGACGTTCCCATGATGGTTTTGGGTGGAAAAGAGGATCCGTTTGCACCGATTCAGGATGTTATTGCCTGGAAGGAGCATAGCCACAATTTTGTTCGTCTGGAGTTTTTTGAAGGAAGCCATTTTTTCCTCACTCAGCATATTCCTGCCATCACCCAACTGATTACCGAGTTTGTTAGCCCGGCAGCACCGCTGCCAGTTTCATCCCAATATCTGGAAACATCTGCACGCATATAAAGGTGAAAAAATGGAAGAACTCAGAGTTTCAAATAGCGCTTCTTCGTGCCCGTTTTCTGGGCTTTCCTCGTTCTGCGAAACTCAGCAGGAATCGCCCAGGCATTACATTGTGGTGGGCGATCGAATCAAAAGTCAGTGCAGTGACAATATGTTCATTTCGGTGACGGCAGCAGAAGAAATAGTGACCCAGCTAGATAGAGACGAAAAGTTAACTTTGCATGTTGGTCAAGGTATTACCGATGAGCAACTCAATATTCTGTATGGCTTCAAGGAGGTTTTGTCGCCTGCCTTGAATATTGTTCCAGTTGATCGCCGTCTTCGTGCCTCCTCAACAGCTACTCATAAATTGAAGAGTCATAACATTGCCATCTCTATGCCGAGTGAAAATGGCAACGGTACTTACTCTGCCTCGCTGATGATCGATGATGCCAATGCCGAACTAAGCGATCATCTGACGGGGCAACACGTTTCCGGAATGATGGTGATCGAAGCTGCCCGGCAAATGACCATCGCCGTGGCAGAAGCCTATTACGTGACACCGGCTGCCAAAGGAAAAGTTAACTTTGTCACTAACAAGATGGACGTCACTTACATGGACTTCCTGTTGCCGATACACACGGAAATCCTCTGCGTTCCTATTGAATTACGCCGCTCTGGTACCTCGAATTTTCGTTTTGGCTGCCGCCTTGAATTCAAGCAACAAGGCCAGTGTCTAGCGGCGCTCGGCTTTGAACTATCGGTCATCGACTCGCGCTATTTCCAACTCAAGGAAGCGCAACTTATTCACCAATTCGTCAAGCGTCTCGCCTGATCTCACGTTGAGAGGAACCCCTATGAAAGAGCAAATTCTCGGCATCATTTACAACGCTATCGAAAATGAAAACCGCAGTCTCGTCCAACCCATCAGCCTGGAAAAAGGTGAAGACACCGCCCTCTACGGTGCCGGAGGCGTCCTCGACTCGATGAGTCTGGTGTCCATCGTGATTGATGTCGAGCAGATGATCGAGGAGCAACTGGGGGTCAAAATGACGCTGGTCAACGACAGCGCCATGTCTCCCAAACGCAGCCCGTTCCAGTCGGTAAAGACCTTCGCCAACTACATTCTCGAATTGAATGCACAGGTGTCCCATGCCCGATAACACGCCTGTCACGCTGATTACGGGGACACGCAAGGGCATCGGCAGACATCTTGCCGAGTACTACCTTGCCCAAGGCCATCGTGTGATCGGCTGCAGTCGCTCATCCTGCGATCTGAGCCATCCGGGCTATGACCACTTTATTGCCGATGTGGCCGATGAACAGGCCATCAGTGAACTGATGAGGCACGTGCGCGGCACCTGCGGTCGGCTCGATCACCTGATCAACAATGCCGGGATCGCCAGCATGAACCACTCACTGCTGACGCCCTACAAAACCGCGCAAAATATTATGCAAACCAATGTTCTGGGCACATTCCTGCTCAGCCGTGAGGCAGCAAAGCTCATGCGAGCCGGGCGCCAGGGGCGCATCGTGAATTTTTCCACAGTGGCCAAGCCGTTGAAGCTGGAAGGCGAGGCACTGTACGCCGCGTCAAAAGCCGCCGTGGAAACCCTGACCTGTGTGATGGCCAAGGAGCTCGCCAGTTTTGGTATCACCGTCAATGCCGTGGGTCCTACACCGATCGATACCGATCTGACGCGGGTCATCCCCGCACAAAAGATGAAAGACCTGCTGGCGCAACAATCGCTGCAGCGCTTTGGCACTTTCGACGACGTGACCAATGTGACGGATTTTTTCCTTTCACCGCGTAGCAATTTCATTACCGGCCAAGTCGTGTATCTCGGCGGGCTCTAACTCTCGTTCTCTTGCAAAAGGATCTCACCATGAACCTGGACGCCATCAAGAAAGAACTGGCAGAACTTCTGGAACTGCGCGAATCGGAACTTCAAGTCGATGTATTGCTGCACCCCCTGAGCAATTGGGATTCATTGACCAAGGTCACGCTGCTGGGGGTGTTGAATGACCAGTTCGGTTTCGCCTTGAGCCCTTCCGTGCTCGACGAGGTTGAAACCATGGGTGAGCTGTTCGATGCCATTCAGGCCGATGCGGCTGGCGCTCGCGTCAGTGAGCCTTCATGAGCGCGTCTATCGATGGGGTGTCGATCCGCGCGCTGTCGGCCGCAGTACCCCAGGACGTGATGACCCTGGCCGATTTCGCCACGTTGTTTGGTGAAAAAGAAGTGCAGCGGATCGCCAAGAGTACCGGTATCCATCAAGTGCGGGTGGCCAACCGGCTGTCGACGGTGGATCTGTGTGCCGCGGCTGCCCGGTCGTTGTTCAACGCCGCGGATATCGATCCCGCCAGCATCGATGGCCTGGTGGTCGTCACACAAACGCCCGACAGCCTGATGCCAGCCAGCAGTGCAATCCTGGCGGATCGCCTGGGGTTGAAGAAAGGACTGGCTGCCTTCGACCTCAACTTCGGCTGTTCCGGCTACATCTATGGCCTGTTTCAGGCAGCCATGCTGATCAAGGCCGGTGGCTGCCGTCGAGTCCTGGTATGTACTGGCGATGTGATCAGCAAACTGCTCAACCCTGAAGACCGGCACGTGCGGCTGGTCTTCGGCGATGCCGCGACCTGCACCCTGTTGGAATGCGGCGATCAGACGCTCGGGTTTGCGTTCGATACCGATGGCGCCGGTGCGCAATACCTCAACACTGCGCTGGATTACACGCCCGGCAGCACCAGCCGGGTACAGGCGGCCGGATTGCATATGGACGGCGGCCAAGTGATGAACTTTGCTTTGGAAAAAGTGCCGTCGGCGATCAACGCCTTCCTGCGGGACAAAGGCATCGACCCCGACCGTGTGCCGTTCTTCCTGCTGCACCAGGCCAACAAATTCATGCTCGATTACCTGGCCAAAAAGCTCGGCGTTTCGCCGGCCAGGGTCCCCATCGAAGTCGCTGATGTGGGCAACACCGGCCCCTCGTCGATTCCGCTGATGATCTGCAAGCGGCACGACCGCGAAGACTTGCGGCAAGACAACCTGATTGCCTGTGGTTTTGGCGTCGGATTGTCGATCGGCGTGGCCCATTTGTCGCTGCGCGATGCGCTCATCGTTGACCCCGTAGAAGTACCTGCCCTCCCTAACTGATCTGACAATCAAGGAAAGATGACGATGACTATCCAAGCAATCTGGTTCGACTTCGGCGGCGTACTGTCGCCATCCATCGACGAGCTGTACCGCGTCTACCAGGAAAATACCGGCATCAGCCGCACCCAGATGGAAGCCGCCATGCATGCCGTGGCCAAGCCGCTGAACGTGCAGTTCCAGGCACCCATCGAGCTGGCAATGATGACTCAGATCGAATGGGGGCAGGGCATGAGGAAGGCATTGTCCGAGCTGTATCCGGGCATTGATTTGAGCCGCTGCGACTTTGATCATCATGGCGAGCAGTGGTTTTCCCCGCACAACGTCAACGAACACATGTTCGAGCTCTTCCATGAAGTGAAAGCGGCCGGTCTGAAGTCATGCATCCTCACCAACAACGTGGTGGAGTGGGAAACGCCTTGGCGGCGCATGGTTGGCCTGGATGATGTCGCTGACAGCATCGTCGATTCCTGCAAAGTGAAACTGCGCAAACCAGACCCGAAAATCTTTGCGCTGGCGGCCGACCAGATCGGCGTACCTGCCGACGGCTGTGTGCTGATCGATGACGTCGAAGAAAACTGCGAAGCCGCGCGAGCTGCCGGTTGGCACGCCATTCTGTTCGTGGACAGCCTCGAGACTCAGCAAGCCGTACGCGCCCTCATCGACGCTGCCCGACCTCGTGCGCAGGCAGGTGCCCGATGAACATGCGCGTCCATCCCTGCGTGCTGGATATTCCCAACCTTGATGCGGTGCCCTACTACCAAACCGTGGGTTGGGAAGGTCAACTGCCGCAAATCCGGTTGCCCAGCGGCCACGTCGCCACTCACCTGACTGGATACGCCGATTGCAAGGCGTTCCTGGCCGACCCAAGTATCAGTCGAACCCTGTGTAACGTCGAAAACGGCCCGACCTTTCTTCCCGGACCGACCCAGCCGGAGCTGTTGCTCAATCTGGATAACCCGGCCCACATGCGCTCCCGCGCGACCGTCGCGCGTGCTTTCAGCAAGCGCGGCCTGGAAAGCGTGCGCCAGCACGTGACCACGGTGACCGTCGACAGCATCGAGCTGCTGCGCAAAGGCGAGACGCCGGCGGACCTGTTTGCCTCGGTGCTGGAGCGCCTGACTTCATCGACGGTGTGCCACATCCTCGGTATCCCGGAAGAGGACCGGCTGCTGTTCAGGCCCTGGAGCCAAATGATTCAATCGGCGCCGCCGGACGATATCGCCGGTATCGAAGCGGCGGTCAACGCCAGTTTCGATTACATGATGGACTTCGTGCAGGGCCGCAGGGTGGCGCATCCAGACGGTTTTATTCGCCAGTATGTCGACCAGCGCCACACCCTGGAAGACCCGCTGAACGACCGGGAGTTTGTCGGCGTGCTGCTGGGTATTCTGCTGGGGGGCGACCATAACGCCCTGAGCGTGATGACTAAAAGTCTCTATACCTTGCTGTGCGCGCCATCGCTCTGGCAGTACGTCCGGGAGAACCCCGATCGTTCGCCACAATTGATCGAGGAGCTCATTCGGCTGATTCCCATCGGCAAGTTATCGGCGTTCCCCCGAATCACCACCCAAGCCCTGCAAACTAGCCGCGGGCTGATTGCGGCGAACACTACGGTTTACGCCAACGTGTTCCTCGCCAACCGTGACCCCAGCGTGTTCAGCGCACCGCTGCTGATCAATCCCGACCGCCAGGACAAGGCCGCGCATATGCAATTCGGCCATGGCATCCACAGCTGCATGGGGCCGGCGCTGGCGCGTCTGGAAATAGCCACCGTGCTGTCGACCCTGGTACAGGCATTGCCCGATCTGGAGCTGGCGTGTGACCCGGCGTCGATCCGTTGGATCAACGGCACGGTACTGCGCCGCCCCGACGAACTGCCTGTGCGTTTCTGATGCCATTTCAATCAAGGGAACAAGCCATGATCTTTAAACCGCTGATAAACGGATTTTCGCAGTTTTCGAACCAGATCTTTCTGAATGACCCTGAACACTCCTACACCTACGCCCAGTTGAGCGATGAGATCAGGGTTCAACTGGAGTGGCTGGCCGCCAATGACGTGCCCAGGCAAGCGGTCATATTCATGAGCGGTGACTTTTCGTTCGCGGGCATCGCGCTATTCCTGGCGCTGTACCAGAACGGCCACATCATCGCCCTCAACACCGCTGAAAACCCGGCTGAAATTCAAAACAAGCAGGCGGCGGCAAACCCTGAGTTTGTGATCGATATCGATACCCGCCAGATCCTGCCGTGCGTATGTGCCCAAGCCCCGGAAAACCTGATGATCGGCGAGCTGAAAAAACAGGGGCATGCCGGCCTGATTCTGTTCAGCAGCGGCACTACCGGCACACCCAAGGCGATGTTGCATGACCTGGACCGACTAGTGGGTGAGTTCTCCGAAAAACGATCTCGTCGCCTCGATATCTTTCTGTTTTTGCTGTTTGATCATATCGGCGGCATCAACACGCTGTTGAACATACTTTCCATCGGAGGAACAGCAACGATCGCGGCCAGCAAAACGCCGGACACCGTTGCCCGCCTGATTGAAAAACACCGCATTACCGTGTTGCCGACCTCGCCAACATTCTTGAACCTGATGTTGATCAACGAGGTGTTCGATACCTGTAACCTCAGCAGTTTGCGCATGATTACCTACGGCACGGAGCCGATGCCGGAGAGTTTGTTGCTCAAACTGCGAGAGCGTCTGCCACGGGTAAAATTCCTGCAGACCTTCGGCACCAGCGAGACGGGCATTATCACCACCAGCTCGTTGTCTTCCGACAGCCTGTATATGCGATTCCAGGAAGGTTCGAGTGAACACAAAGTCGTCGACGGTGAGCTCTGGCTGCGCAGTGCGACACAAGTCATGGGCTACCTGAACCACTCGATGGACAGCTTCACCGACGATGGCTGGTTCAAGACCGGCGACCTGGTGGAGGTCAATGCCGACGGTTACCTGAAAATCCTCGGTCGCAGCAAAGAGATCATTAACGTCGGTGGCGAGAAGGTCTACCCCGCGGAAGTCGAATCCGTGCTGCTTCGCCATCCGCAGGTGCGTGATTGCAAGGCGTATGGCGAGGCCAATGGTTTGACCGGGCAATTCGTCGCTGCGCACATCGTCCTGGATAGCGACTATGGGGACTCGACTGCGACGGTGCTGCGCGATATCCGGCAATTTGCCCGGCGGCTGATGGATGCCTATAAGGTGCCGGTACGCTTGAAATCGGTGGAGGCTATCCAGTATTCGACGCGTTTCAAAAAGCTGCTGATCGACTGAATGTGTGGCATGCCCTGAAGGAGCGATCAACCACCTTCAGGGCTGCTCATCAGTTGCGCTTCACCGAGAAAATCAATGAATGCGCGGGTCTTGGGTGACAGCAAGCGGCTTGGCGACCAGACAATCCAAAAATCCCCCTCCAGGCTTAATTCGGGCAACACCCTGATCAATTCGTGGTTGGCCAGGTATTCCTGAATGACAAAGTCAGGCAGGTAGGCCAGGCCCATACCATTACGGCACGCCGCCAGGACCGCCTCCACGCTGTTCATGATCACCGTGGTTTCCAGGTTGATCTTGACGGTGTCGCCATGGACCTTCAGCCACCAGGGCTGGAGTTTGCCGTTCGAGGGGAACTTATAGGCGATGCCTTTGTAGTGCTGGAGATCCTCCACGCTCGTTGCTGTGCCGTAGCGTTGCAGGTAGTCGGGCGCTGCACACAAGACGAACCTGAATGTGCAGATTCTTTTCGCCGCGAGGCTGGAATCGGGCAGTTCGCCGCTTCGGATCACGGCGTCAAAGGCTTCATCGACCACATCGACCAGTCGGTCGCTGAAGTCCAGGTCCAGTTCGATGTCCGGATAGCGATGGTAAAACTCGCGCAAGATACCTGATATCAGACGGTAGCCCACTGCTGGCAAACTGATTCGCAGACGTCCTTTCGGGCGCGTCTTGGAATGGGAAAGCGCAGCCTCGGCATCCTGCAATTGCTGGAGCAAGGTCCGGCAACGACCAAAAAAATCCAGGCCTTCGCTGGTCAGGCTGATTTGCCGGGTACTGCGGTGGAACAAGCGCACGCCAATCCGCTCTTCAAGACGGCTGACACTTTTTCCTACTGCAGAAGACGAGATGCCCAGCGCTCTGCCCGCCAGGGTAAAACTTTGATTCTCCGCTGCCCGCACAAAGGCAATCAACCCGCTCAGATTATCCATATTCCGTGTCCGCCCACTTATCCATTTTGTCGGCAGCCGCAACGACAGGACGCCGTGGTGACTTGCGAAAAACCAGTAACGACAAACCTGCTACAACCCCTGCGGAGATTGACTGGATTTCAGGCACAAAAAAAGACGTCCGTGGACGTCTTTTTTCGTTGAATTGGTGGGCCGGGGGGATTTGAATCTGCGCTGTATATCATTGATTAATAGAGATAATACTGGGTTTAAAATTTGAGTTGGAATACCGGTTGGCATGCTGCTCGGGTCAATATTTTCACTATAGGCAGGGGTGAAGTATCCGAGCGTAGATTTAGAGCAGATGAGCGAAATTAGTCTGCTCGAAGTGAGTCCGCTACGGTTGGGTGGATGAGTCGATATACCTTAAACCGCCCGGTTGTGAGTTCTAGCAGTCAAACGCTTTCGTGGATACTCGCAAATCAAAGCCGGTCAGCCGCGCCGTTTAGCAAAACAGCCGCCATACCATCCAGCCGCTTTTTGGTCTTTTCCCATTGCGGCATCACCTGGTGCATAAGCCGGTAGAACCGCTCGCTGTGGTTGTGTTCGGCGATGTGACAAAGCTCATGCAAGATCACATAGTCGATGCACTCGCGGGATGCTTTAACCAAGTGTGGGTTGAGCGTGATACGGCCCGCAGGTGAACAACTGCCCCACTGTGTCTGCATGCTTAGGATGCGCAGTGGGGGCTTGGATGCAACCCAAAGTGCTTGTCGCAAGGCAGCTTCTAGACGTCGATCAAATACCTCACGGGCGCGCGCTTTGTACCAGGTGTACAGGAGTTCGCGAATCCTCTCTGCCGACTTCACCCGGACAGACACCTCTAGCTTGCCTCGCAACAGGCGCACTTGCTGTAGCTCATCAGGCGCTTCTATAACCTTGAGCACGTACTGCTTGCCTAGGTAGTAGTGACTTTCCCCGCTGATGTACTGTCTTGGGCGGACGTGTGTGAGCTGCGCACGAAACTCACGAAGCTGCTCATAGATCCAGCGGCCGCGTCGCTTCAGCGCGGCCAATACCTGTTCATCGCTAGCCCCATCCGGCGCACTGACGCGCACGCGACAGTCGGGGTCAACCTTGATCAGTATGCGCGAAACCTCGCGCGCTCTTCGCGCCCTTTCAACCTGAATCAGCTCGTCGGCATAGTGAAAGCTCAGCCAGGTCGATACAGCGGCGGCAGAAGGAGCACTCATGACGATGGGCACACTCATAAGCCGGACAAGCCTACCCGCGTGATTTGCACCACCCACTCAACTATGGCCTTCGCCTGATCCATACCAGCGCCCACCGCTTTGCATTCCTTGAAGAGCAACGGCAGTAGCTTCTTACGGATATCGCTTTCGATGTTCTGTGGGTTGATTGAATGTTCGGCCACGGAGGTCATGACCATTTCATCCAGGCTGAAAGCCAGTTTTACCCAGTGTTCCTGTACCTGCTCATTAGCTGAAGTGAGGGCGTCAGGAAGGCTTTTCTTGAAAATACCGAAGTACGCCTGGGTATGCCGGTTACCCGCAAAAACATCCGGCAGCTCATCAAGCTTACGGGCCTGCACCTGCTGCTCAAATTCGTGGAATAGCAGGTACTGCTTAAGCGGATGATCAAACAGCTTTGCCGCCTCTTCGATGGCCTGACGCAGCAGTTTGGAGAACGCTTCCTGGGCATAGGGATCATCACGCAACTCCTGCTCGATTATCTTGCTGACACGAGTCTTGATAATGTCGGTTTCGTTGCGGGTTTTGTCCTCACTCCACTGCTCAGGTTTTTGCTGCCCCATCTTGCCGACTTCGTAAACGCCGCCAGGGTCTTTTACCTCCACGCCGACCACGTGCTTATCCAGCAGCTTGCGCACCTGTTCGGCGTACTGGTCATAGTTCACTGTTTCACCGGCATCCTGTCTGGCCAGTTGGCGCAGGCTGGAGAACTGCTTGAGGGTTTCCTTGTAATGGGTGCGGTCGGCATCGCTGAAGCTGGTGTCCTCGAAGAAGGACGAGGACTGCAAAGCAACTTTTAGGCAGCTGGCGAACTCGGTTAGCGCCTCGTAGAAGTCATCGCGCACCTTGAGATTTACATCAACCAACTCGCCGTCACGCTCCTGCATCTTGGGCACCAGTACCTGGCGCAACTGCTCGATATCCCCTTTGTTTTTCACATCGGAGAAAATCGCCCAGAGGTTTTTGTGCAGCTGAGGGAGCCGTTTGTACTCACTGCTCATCTGGTTGTAGAGCCCAGCGATGTCATTGATGTCATAGCCGCCTTGGGTGCGCGAAGCCAGGTCCTGATACTTCTGGATCGTGGTATCCAGCTCCGAAAGAATTCCCCTGTAGTCGATCAGCAGACCGAATTTCTTTAGCGGATGTAGGCGGTTTACCCGAGCAATCGCCTGGATTAGGTTGTGCTCCTTAAGTGGCTTGTCGATGTAGAGCACGGTGTTTTTCGGCTCATCGAACCCCGTCAGCAGTTTGTCCACCACGATCAAAAGCTTGAGCGATTCATCCTTGTCGAAGCGCTCGATTAGCTGCTTGGTGTAGGTTTGCTCATCGGTGCTGCCAACGTTTTTCTTCCACCACTGGGTTACCTCAGGTGAGGCCGCTTCATCCACGTCGGTGTTGCCCTCACGGCTATCCGGTGAGCTCATCACCACGGCGCTTTCGAACAACCCTGCCTCATCCAGATACTGTTTGTACTTGATTGCCGAGGTCTTACTGTCACAGGCCAGCTGGCCTTTGAGGCCCTCGTCGATGTTCTTCACGAAGTGGTTGGCGATATCCAGAGCAATAAGACGAATACGGTCATCAGCGCTGTATATCTGGCCTTTCTTGGCGAACTTGCGTTTGAGGTCGGCCTTCTGTTGCTCGTTTAGCCCTTCAGTAATGCGCTCAAACCAACTATCGATAGCGCGCGCATTCACATCCAGATCGGGAATGCGCTCCTCATAGAGCAATGGCGTCACGGCCTGATCTTCCACCGCGCGCTGCATGGTGTAGGCATGCACGATGGGACCAAACTTGTTCGTTGTCTTGTCATCCTTGAGCAGCGGCGTGCCGGTAAACGCGACAAAAGCCGCGTTGGGTAGCGCCTGCTTCATACGGATATGGTTTTCACCGCCTTGGCTACGGTGGCCCTCATCGATAAGCACGATGATGTCGGCGCTGGTATTCACGCACTGTGGCAGCTTGGTAGCGCTGTTGAACTTCTGGATCAGCGAAAAAATGATGCGTTCGTTGCCCTTACCGATTTGTTCAGCCAAGCGCGTGCCAGAAGTGGCCATGGCCGCCTCGCGGTCCTTCTTGCCAGTCAGCTCGCCACCGGAAGCAAACGTCTTACTCAGCTGGCTTTCCAGATCAACTCGGTCAGTGACCACCACAATGCGGCACTGCTTGAGTGCGTCATGCAGGATCAGCGCCTTGCTCAGAAAAACCATAGTAAATGACTTGCCCGAGCCAGTCGTGTGCCAGATCACCCCGCCCTCACGGCCGCCATCTTTGCGCTTGTGGCTAATCCGCTCGATCAACCGCTTGATACCGAAAACCTGCTGATAACGGGCAATGATCTTGCCGGCCTTCTTATCGAACAGCGTGAAGTAGCGAGTCATCTCCAACAGTCGGGCAGGGGAAAGCAGGCTGATCAGCAACTGATCCTGGCCAGTCAGCGCCAGCTCACCACCTGCTATCAGGGTTTCATACCAGTCCAGGTCACGGGCAGGGCGGTGGCTAAAGATTGAGGTTTTCTGCGCTGTATTCAGCTTGCGATTCTTCAGCGCGTACAACTCAGTAGTGGCGATATCTTCCTCACGCCAGGCTGCCCAGAATTTCGCAGGCGTGCCGCAGGTGGCGTAGCGTCCATCGCTACCATTGATCGACAGCAACAATTGGCTGTACGCGAACAGTCTGGGGATTTCATCGTGACGCTGGTTGCGCAAACTCTGCGAAACGCCTTCGTCGATGGTCGGACCTTTCATCGCATTGCTGTCGGGACGCTTGGCCTCGATCACCACCAGCGGGATGCCGTTAACGAAGCAAACAATATCCGGCCTGCGTGCTTCCGCACCGCCGCTGCGTAGCACGCGAAATTCTTCAGTGAAGATAAAGCTGTTATTTGCCGGGTTATGCCAGTCGATCAATGCCACCGTCGGGTTGGCCTTTTTGCCATCCACGAACTCAGTTACCGAGATGCCATACAGCAAATGGTTGTACAGCCTCTCGTTGGCAGCCTGCAGACCTTCATTGAGCGCAGGGCTGCACACTTCACTGATCAGGTTGTCGATGGCCTTGGCCGAGAGCGGATATTCACCCCCACCAAACAAGAAGCGACGCTTACTCAGTTGCTCGCGCAGCACATCACGCAATACCACTTCATCGCTCTTTCCGCCCCGCGCGAACAAAGCTTGTTCGGGCGACATAAACTCCCAACCAAGGTTACACAGCAGTGCCAGCGCCGGAAGCTTTGCGCTGTATTCTTCCTGAAACTTAGGGGTGGGGGTCACGGGGCAATTCCTTCTTCTTCCAGGGCGTGCATGGTGGTGATTCGGGGCCGATCAACGTTTCTTTTTTTCACTGCTCAGGCGTTTTTCCAGACGCTCTAAAGCTGCCAGCTCTTGAGTGTCGGCTGCCAATGCCTCGGCGCTGCGACGGTGTTGGTCGAACGTCTCGTAACGTTCGTGGGCCACCTGCTTCATCTGCTCGTGGCTGATGCTGCTAGCGATGCGCAGCAGCGGTTGCTTTAGAGAATCAGGTCGCTGCCTGCCATATCAGCCATTCGCCTCCGCAATGGTGCGATCCGCTACCACCTTGTCGACCATCGCCTTCACGGCGCAATCAATGGCTGAGCCATCGGTGTAATCAGCAGTGGTCGCCAGGTTGGTGCGGCCTTCCTTAACCAGCTTGAGCGCTTTGTCGCGGGCGCCACGTTTGCCTTTGCCGTAGACAGCGATCGAGTGGCCACCTTGATTCTTGACCAAACGCATGGAGGGGATGTCTGTCTCGCCGTCGCCGATAAACACCATATTGTTGAACGGCACAGGTCGCTCAGCGGGTTCGACAAACTTATTGATTACCGAGTTATCGTGCACATCCAGGCTGCCCTTGTTGATGCGGAACAGATACTGGGTCTTGGTGGTGTAGTTCACTGCCAGGGCAGGCCAATGCGCGACATCGTTATGGTCGTACATAAAACCTGAGGCATAGACACGAGTGAAGTGCTTGTTGATCGGGGTACCCACGATCATCTCGCGCAGCCCCGACGAGATAATGAAGTGCTCAACCTTTACGCCTTTGGCACGGCCATACTCGGTGATGCGCTTGAACCACTCCTGCACACCCGGGAATAGTTGGATATGGGCTCCAAAATCGGCAAAGTCTTTTTTGCGTACCGGCACCCGGGCGGCCTGAGCCTTTTCGATCATCAGTCGCATATAGGTTAGAATCTCGTCCGCCTGTTGCTCCTGAGCCATCGCCTTGGCTTCGCGCCAGAACTCAGCCGGCTTGATGCCCAGCGCTGGCACAAAGTTGTACTCCTGCATATTGCCGGGCGACAGGGTGCCGTCGAAGTCATAGGCAATCACAAAGGGGACGTGCTTCTTGGCCATTAAGCGACCTCCAGTTCATCTACCTTTACACGGCGCTTGCCGATAAACAGCTGTTGCATCAGGGCTTTTTTCTCTTGCTTCAAGCAGGCGAGTTTGGCTTGCAGTGCATGAATGTCTTGGTCAGCTGTTGTGAGCACTGCAGCAATTGCTTTTTGCTCATCCACCTCAGGGACAAAAACAGTTAGCCCAAAGAAGTCGCTCGGCTTGACGTTGAGCAAGCCATGCGCCCGGCCGCCTTCGTTAGCGACTTTACTTAAGCCATTATTCAAAAGGCCTGATTCGAAGTAGTGCTCAAAAAATTCTGGGTTGCAGATGGTCTCGTCACTTACTTCAAAGCAAATATAAAGTGTGGTAACTACGCCTTTGTCATATTTGTTTAGGCGTTTTATGGCTCCCATCGGGTAGCCATTGGAGTAGCTTTTGTTGTAGGCGAACTGCCCTTTCTTCAATAGGAAGTAGTTATCTAGAGTCTCTGATGCAACGGTCTTATTAAAGAAATCTTCCTGCCGGATCAGACCATGCTGGGCCGAAATGGTGACAACATTGGTGCTAGCTTCAGTGTTCTTTGTGGTTACTCTGGAGAAGAGCTGTTCGAGCCGAATATTTTGCCATTCACTTTGGACGCCGTGAACTCGCTGATTACCAGATAACAGCAGTTGCTGCAGCGCTTTTTTTTGTCGCTGGCTGTTTTTCAACAGTTCTTCGGTGGTAGTGATTGCTTGGTCCCAAGTGGAGAGCACTAAAGCAATTTTCTGTTGTTCCTGTAATTCTGGGTGATAGATGGTTAGTTTTTTAACTTCTCCAATATTTATTCCTTTAACCGCCTGGCCAACGGTGTTTAATTCTATTTGTCTCTGGATATCAGGCGACTGAAGCGCGTAATAGACATATCTAGGGCTGTCGTTTGATGATACGCGGATCCTTGCGGAGTCCTGGGTAATATTGGCGCCATCGAGCGACTTAGGAACGAATGCAACTCGTCCTGTGGTCCCTCGAATTGTCAGTAGTAGATCTCCTGATTTTATTTCTGCGCGCTTATATTGCTTGTGAATTTCTGGAGAGGTATGTAGCAAATCACTCTCTAGGACTCGACCACCTATAATATTTTTAACCTTAATTACTGGAATGCCACCCGGGTAATTTTCCCCAGGCTTCAGAATTCCATAGCAAATAGGACCGCTTTTATCTACAAAAGCGTCAAGAGCAGTATATCTAAAATTAGATTTGACCATAACCTAGCTCCTTTAAGTACCCATCCATCTGCACTTCAAGTTCAGCCAGTTGCAGCTTTAGTTGCTTGCGCTCGGCCCGGACTGTCAACAGGTCGATTTCCTCTTCTGCCTCGAAGGTGTCCACATAACGCGGAATATTCAGGTTGTAATCATTGTCTCGGAGTTCCTGCAGGCTGGCACGGTGGCTGTACTTGTCTGAGTTGATGCGGTGGCGGTAGGTGATCAGGATATTGTTGATCTGCTCTTCACCCAGGATGTTCTGGTTTTTGCCGGCCTTGAAGTCGCGGCTGGCGTCAATAAACAGCACGTTTTCATCGGTCTTGGCTTTACTGAAAACCAGGATCGCTGCGGGGATGCCGGTGCCGTAGAAGAGCTTTTCCGGCAGGCCAATAACGGCATCCAGCAGGTTTTCCTCGATCAACTGCTGGCGGATCTTCCCCTCACTGGAACCGCGGAATAGCACGCCATGGGGCACGATCACGGCCATGCGCCCGGTCTTGGTCTTCAGGGTTTCGATCATGTGCAGGATAAAAGCGAAGTCGCCCTTGGTTTTCGGTGGGATGCCGCGCTTGAAGCGGCCAAACTGATCGTGCTCGGCTTCCTCATGGCCCCATTTATCCAGCGAGAACGGCGGGTTGGCGGTGACGATATCGAATTTCAGCAGTTGGCCATTCTGGTCGAGCAGTTTGGGGTTGCGCAGGGTATCGCCCCACTCGATCTTGTGGTTGTCCTCGCCATGGAGAAACATGTTCATCTTGGCCAGTGACCAGGTGGAGCCGATGGCTTCCTGGCCATAGAGGGCATATTGCTTGCTGTTGTGGTGTTCGCGCACCTTGCGCCCGCACTTCATCAGCAACGAGGCCGAGCCACAGGCCGGATCGCAGATGCTGTCGCCCGGTTGTGGGTCGAGCAACTCTGCGATCAGCTCGGAGACTTCCGGCGGGGTGTAGAACTCACCGGCCTTCTGTCCGCCGCTGGCGGCGAAGTTCTTGATCAAGTACTCGTAGGCGTTACCGATCACGTCCAGGCTGCCGACGCGGGATGGCTTGAGGTTGAGTTCGGCCCCGGCGAAGTTTTCCAGCAGATGGCGGAGGATGGTGTTCTTCTGCTTCTCCTCGCCAAGCTTGTCGGTGTTGAAGGAGATGTCCTGGAACACGCTCTTGCCGGCATCCTTGAGTTTGGTGCCGTTGGCTTCTTCGATGGCGTGAAGTGCCTGATCAATGCGCTCACCATTGCCTGGCTCATGGCGACGCTCATAGAGAGCGTAGAAACTGGCATCACGTGACAACACGAAACGCTCGTTCTTGAGCATTTCCTCGATCAGCTCCGGCTCGTCGCCGTATTCCTTCTTGTAGTTGTCGTAGTGGTCCTGCCAGACATCGCTGATGTACTTGAGGAACAGCATGGTAAGAATGAAATCTTTGTAGGTGTCCGCACTGATGGTGCCGCGGAAGGTGTCGCAGGCCGCCCAAAGCGCCTTGTTGATCTCGTCCTGATTTACTTTGTCGTTCATGGCTCAATCCTTAATAAGGTGCTGGTAAATGCCTTGCAGCATTTGCTCTCTGTTGGTTTGCAGGCGCGCGATCAGATGATCTTCTTCATCCCAAAGCCGCTGCAAGTCGATCAGCTTTTGCTGAGTGGCAAGCGGGGGGAGAGGAATCATCATGTCCTGCAAGGCGCCTTTGCTGATGGCCTGGATGCTGCTGCCGCTGCGTTCAAGGCTGCGTTGGCTTTGCGGCAAATTGATCATCCAGCACAGGTATTCGGGTAAGACGTTTGTTTTTTTTGCGCTGACAATAAAAAACTGGCTCGTCGCGACAACTGGCTCCTCATCTTTATAAAGGGCAGCCTTGTTGCTGTCGCCACGGGAAATCACGGTGATGTCGCCGTGCTGAAGCAGGGGCGCAGCGGTGCGAGCGTCCCAGGTAATGGCAATCAGCTTATCGGGCTCAATCGCAGCGCTGTGTCGCAGATCCTTGATCTGCAGCACGCGAACATCGCCAGACGGATCATGCTCCAACGCACCGCGAAAGGTGTAGCCAGATCGAACCTCTGCCAGTTCGCTCAATTTAAGTAATGGGGTTGGCATAAATAGCCCTGGTAAAAAGCGCCGTCCTTGGCGCAAGAGTTGGTCAGACTTCGCAGCGCTGGTACTGGTTTTTCAGCCACTCAATCGCCTTCGCAGACAATCCGTGCCAGGCGGCATCTCCCTTGAGACGGGTCACCAGCAGCCCATCATCAGCATCCATTACCGCTTTAAGGTTATCCCGTACCTGAGCAGCGTTTTGGCTCGTAGCAATAATCCATGTAGATTCCAGCGGTCGACACCAAGTGCCATAGGCTTTGATGCGCTCATACAGAGATTGATAGTCACGCTGCTTACGCAGGTCATAGGTGATTTGGTACAATTTCATAGCTTTAGCTCTCCTAATCGGTCAGTTATGGCAATCGCGACAGGCTGCCACCTGTCGCACCTCATTTTTTCTCCGTACATCGCGTACTGAGTTGCGGCGAGAGCAATATCGCTTCGCTTGCGCCTGCTGTCAAATGTTTTTTGTGCAGTAGATGTCTTATTGAGGCTGTGGTTGAGATCAGCGCTCTATCTCCCTTCCTGTTTTTGCTTACCCGCCACCTCTGTTGGATTTGCCTCCTCGTACGGTGAGCTGACTCAGGCTGCGGAAGAAAGAGTTCTCATTTCCCTGTATGGGAGCTGACGAAGTTTCTAGGAATCGCAATAGCCGTATTGAACACCGACGACCAGTCGAATTTACATTTGAGAGGTTTGGCCTTTCCCCAATCGCTTCCAGATCAACAAGGCAGTGAGACGGTAGTAGTACCGGGTGGCGTCGGAGTGGTCTTTCAAGTGCTGGGTGAGAAACCAGCGCACATGCTTCAGCTGCCAGGTCCAGGGATTGTCGCGTTGCCATCGCTGTTGAATGGCCGCTTGCATGAAGCGGGCTTGGCGTAGGTGTCGCTGCTGGGTGGCTTTTGAGCCGGTCAGTACGCCGCTGAGGAACAGCGCCATATCGAAGGGTTTGCTCACCTTCTATCCCCTATGTAGGCCGCCACCACGTCGATCCGGTTGTGCCCAAGCTCAAGGCTGATTTGCTTTCGCGCTTGTTGATCGAGGCCTCGGTCGATGCGATAGCAATGGCCGCCATTGACCGGTGCTGCGTGGCCGGTGAGCTGTTCGTAACGTTCGCAGGCATAGGCCGCACGCAGCTCGTGAAAGCCCTTCAGCCCTTGCTCATGCAGCAGTTCGCGGGCGGGGCGCACGGTTCGTTGTAAAAAGGCGGCATAGCTTTCGTCGCGGGTTAGCAAGTTTCGGCTGCCGGCGGGCGAGGTGTTTTGGGCAAACCGCAGCGCAGCCTTTACGTCTTTATTGGCCTCGATCCAGCGCGGCGCGAAAGCCCCTGAGCGACCGCCCTTGGTGCCGTTCTGAATGTTGATGCGACCGAATCGTTTTGCTTCGCGTTGTAGGCGTGGCAGATCAGCCAGGATCGCTTCGCGCAGGCGCATACCGGTTGCGCAGACCAGGCAGACAATCGCCGCTATACGTTCGTGGTGCTGCTCACGAAGCGCTTCAACCACGCGACTCAACCGTTGGCGGTCTTGGCCATCCGGTGCTCGGTTGCGTACGCTTGATCGCTGCATGCCAAGCGCCTTGCTCGGACTGGCGATTTTCACATACTGATCACCGCGTAACGCTGCGAGGGTGCGGTTGACGCTACTCAGGCGGTTCTGCGCGGTGGCGATGCAGATTTCACCTTGTTGGATTTGCTGACGCAGGTGTGTGGCGTAGCTGTGCAAGGTACTGCGATCTATCTGGCGGGCATCGTTGTAACCGGGGCCATCTGTTGACTGACACCACTTCACAAACGCCTGCCAGCGATCACTGTGTGCTTTGACCGTAGCGAAGTGGCCGCCGGCAAACATATCTTTCAGCGCTTGTGGGCCGGCATAGCTGAGCTGACGGCCGTAGCCAAAGTTGCGCCCGTCACGCCGGCCGACCAATGCCATCGGCTTCACCGTTTTCCGTGTCTTGCAGAAAGCGCAGCACCGCTTTCCAGTGGGCGCTGATCTTGTCCGTCTGATGCCAATGTGTGGGACGAATAATCAGGGCGTTTTGCTGATACCGGAGCATTGCTCCCTCTTCGCGCAGTTGGTGGATCAGTTGGCCGATGTCGACAGGCCCTAAGACGGGTGTGGCGATAACGGCGACAGTGGCGACATCCCTTGTAGTTGCTGCTCTGAAGCTTGGCGACAAGGCGGCGACGGAAGTGGCGACGCTCCGCAATGCAGGTCGTGTCTGATGCTGTGCCTGGTAACGGCGCACCGCGTCATTGAGGCGGAACATGGCGCACCTCGAAGGTCTTTCCGTCAGGAGAGTCCAGCCAGCTATGTGAGATCAATTCGACCAGCAGCGTAATTGCGTGATGACTGCTCTTGCGGGCAAAGCGGGGGCCATTGCGGTTGAGGTCGCGGACGGAGAATTGGGTCCAGCCTTTTTGCGTTAGCCAGCGCAATAGTCGATCCGCCTCCTCGCGTAACGTGTTGATGGGCTCTTGCTCCGTCAGGCGCTGGATTTCGGCCAGGTAGTAATCCATCAGCGTCGAGGCGCGCTGGATATGGGGTTCGTCCACTGCATGCGCGTCTTCAATCACCGCCAATACCCCGGCGATACGCAGTACGTTGGCGGCTGCTTTCCCCGCGACGGACTGCACACCGGCCAGCTCGCCAAACTCACCAGATTGGCATTCGATGGTGTCGTGAATATCGATCCAAGCAATGCGCGCGTTGGGTGTCAGTTCCAGCCTGTCAGGGTTAAGTGAACCATCGTTGTGCAGCGACAGCGGCTTATCCAGCAGAGCGGTAATGCGCGCTTGGTAGCGCTGGATCCTGGCATCTCGCGTAAGGTCGACTGCCTTGTACAAGCGCCGCCCCACCAGGCGTTCGGGCCAACTGATCAGGCAGCGGCCAAGAATGCCTTGGCCGTTGATCATTCGATCTGTGAGTAGCTGGTTGGCCAGGTAAGGTTGCAGCATCAGATGCAGACTGAGGCGACGATCATAAGCTCGCAGGCTTTCGCCAGGCATGGAGCGCGCCCGGTCGATGGGGCTGCCGTCCCATAGTGCTGACAGGGTGGTGATGGCCTTGAGTTGGTTCTCTTTGCTCATGGTGCTGCTGCCCAGAAATTGGCCACCCTCATCGTTGAATAACCCCATGCTGGGCAAGCCCTGGCATAGGCTTTTGATCAAGGCTTCAATGGTCGGCTCGGCGATGATCAACCTGGGCGGGACGGGGTCGGATAACTCACGAGCTTCGTGCTTTCCTCGAATGGCGGCGCGATTGGCTTTCAGTTGCTCCAAATACAACATCCACTGCCGCCGCTCCCACTCACGCGCAGCCGCTAGCGCCAGATGATCCACTGCGCTTTTCCGATCACCCGACGATGCCACCGTCAGCATGTACAGGGACAACGGATAAACACGGCCATCGAGCTGCACATTGGCGTGCGACTGGGTCACCAGGGCGGCAGTGGCCAACACCGATTGCGCAGCCATGGCGCAGGGCACGCCGATCACCTCGGCCATGCGTTCGACGGCTGGCCCTAATATCTGTCCCAACGCTTCGACCGGATACGCCAGCGGCTCGGGCCGGTATTCCAGCAGCGGCCGTGGCAGGTCGAACACTTCGCACAATTGCATCGTCATTCTCCTGGTGCTTCGAATTTCCCCCTCACTCTCCCCGCCACGGTTGTTGAGTGTTATCAGGGATCAAGGCCCCTGCAGCCTGTGAGGGTTGTCCACTTACGCAGGACGGGCGGCTCTTTACGACCGGGAGCTTGGGCATCTCATGATCTGGCCTCCTGAGCACCGATAGCGGTGGGCGGGTGGAGGCTGCGTTGGCTGACGAGACCAGCGCCGCGAGATCCTGAGTCTTTTGCAGGCAGTGATGCGATGACCGGGGCGTGCCTGACTGTCAGTCAGGTGCAGTCCATTCCATGAGCTGCGGCACCATCATCTGTATCGCTGCTGCGGGTGACATCGGGGTTGTCATGCCGATTGTCACTGGGACAAAAGCTGCAATGCGTTGCCTGGTAAGGGCTGCGGCAGTGGTTTCGGCGCCCGTCTCTTTCCTGGAGAAAGAGACGGGCGTGGGCTGCCGCATTTGCACTGTGGATAAGTTGGCTTCGATCACGTTGGGCGTGACTGCGCGCCTAATTGGAAGCGAGCGCGCATGGGCTGGGACCACCACTGTAGGGCGTAGCCTTAAAGGTCCCTGGCTACCTGGGCAATGCTGTCGATGACAGCGCTTTACGGCTCTGGTGTAACGCGTGCTCGGAGGGTGGTCAACTGGGTGAGCGGTGGGGTTTTTAGGCGTTGTACGTGTTTGGAAGAAGGTGGCTTGGAATGGACAATGGGCCGTTCGTCGGTTTTTAAAGTGAGCCCCTGAGGACGGGAAGGCGAAGCCTTCCTGCCCTCAGGGGCTGGGCATTAAAAGCTTGTGGGCGCTGCAGATGGTGGCGACTGTCGCCACGTTGTCGCCATACGAAGGACCGCTAAATACTTGGGTTGTCGCCAGTGTCGCCGCTGTCGCCAGCAGGAACTGATTAACGAAACGGGATGACGTTCCCGTTTTTGTTTTCATGAATGGCCGTCACCGACAAATTGCCGGTGGCGGCTTTTTGAATGTACTCGCTCCACCAAATCATCATTGGACGCCGGCGCTCAATGTAGTCCGCTCGGTTGTACGCGCTTCGGACTTCGTCTTTGTCGACATGGGCGAGTGCGACTTCAATCAACTCCGGGTCCCATCCATGTTCGTTGAGGATGGTGCTGGCCATTGATCGCAGGCCGTGGCTGACCAACCGATCCTGGAAGCCCATACGCTTTAATGCCATGTTCGCAGTCTGGCTGTTTGCGTGGGTACGCGGATTTCGGTCGGCCGGAAATACGTGTTCCCGGTGGCCGCTGTAGGGCTTGAGTGTCTCTAGCAGCGCGAGCGTCTGGTCGCTTAGGGGGATGGGGTGCGCACGGCGTTTTTTCATGCGCTCCTTTGGGATGGTCCAGATGCGTTTCTCGAAATCTATTTCTGCCCAGGTCGTCCCAGCAGCCTCGGCAGGGCGGGTCATAGTGTGCAGTTGCCATTCGATCAGGCAGCGGGTGATGCGTTTGATGCTGGCGTTGGCAATCGCCAGCATCAGGTCGGGTAGTTCTTCGGGAGGAAGTGCTGCCATGTTTTGTTTTTGCGGTTTCTTGAAGGCTGCCCGAATGCCACTGAGCGGGTTCGCAAAGATCAGCCCGCAGTTGACGCCGTAGGCCATGATTTCGTTGAGACGTTGGGAAAGTCGCTTGACCGTCTCCAGGCTGCCTTTGGCCTCGATCGGGCGTAGGAGCTTGATGATCATGGGGGCGGTGATGTCTGCGAGGGGTGTGGCTTTGAGTCTGGGGAAAACATGCAGCGTGAGTGAGCGCCAGATGTCTTCGGCGTAGGCCGTTGTGACGGAGTGTTTTTTCAGTTCGAACCAGGCGGTGGCCACCTTCTCAAATGTGTGTTCGGTCTTCGCCAGCTTGGCTTGCCTGAGCTCATCGCGGTGAGCCTTGGGATCAATGCCTAGCACCAGTAGTTCACGTGCTTCTTGAGCTTTCTTTCTGGCGTTCGCCAACGAGAGAGCCGGGTAAGGGCCCAGCGCCATATTGAGGCGGTTTTTGGTTACCGGCTCGCGGTAGTTGAAATTCCATATCATCGAGCCACTGGCTCTGACCCTGAGTTGAAGGCCGTCGCCGTCAGTGAGAACGAAGTCTTTTCCTGTTGCCTTGACTGCCTTGAGTTGGCGGTCTGAGAGGCGGGTTGCATTAGTAGGCATGAGAGCTACCTCCGACACCGTTTTGGTATCCCAAAAATAGCACCGGTGGGTCCGGGATACCAAATGGGATACCAAAATGCCTGGAAATCAAAATGCCTCTACGGAAGCCAATGGCCCTGAAACCCTTGATTTCACTGGATTTCAGGCACAAAAAAAGACGTCCGTGGACGTCTTTAGTTGATAAAATGGTGGAGCCGGGGGGATTTGAACCCCCGTCCGCCAGTACTCCGCTGTCGGTACTACATGCGTAGCCGTTTCTATTAAGTTAACCCTCAGCGACCCGAAGGGCAGGGTGCTTTGGGCGAGTTGTGTAAGTTTTAGCCGCTTCGTCCACAACGTACTGCACGGCGATTCTGTTCTATATGACAATCACTTTGGGTTTACAGACATCCCCTGATGATTGCTGGACCCGAAGGTACCAGGAGGGAAGGGCTAAGGCTGCTTACGCAGCGAGAGCGTATTCCCCGTAGGTTTCGTCATTGGCAACTATAGAAAGTTGCAACAGTGGATTTACGAGTTCTGTTACCAACTCGGCATGCACCTAAAGTTTCGCAACCGGCGTCGAATCCTAAACGGCCCCGAGCCTGTTGCTCGGTGAATCAAAGTGAGCAACAAGCCTGCGCATTGTACGCCAACACGCGTGAGAAGGCCAACCCGAAGGTTGGCCGCGAGTGGTTATGGGTTGGGTTCGCTGCTCAGTTTGTCAGCGCCAATGCCTGGATGGCCTCGGTGGCGCATTTTTTGTCGTCCCCGGCGGCTTTTGAAGTTTTGGCGCTGGCCAGCAGTCTTTTGATCTCCGGTGCGTTGGTGGAGGTCGCTGGTAGCGCATTCACTTTGGCTTCGAGTTCCTGCAGCTTGCTCGTGCAAAGGTCGTTGTCCGCTGCAAATACGGGAGAGGCCAACACTGCAGCAGACATGAACAAACACGCGAGTGCGGTACGTTTCATGGATATCTCCTTGTACTGATGGTCTCGGTGCTGCCGTATGAGCGGGCGGCTCGGGCCAGTCCGAAAAATAAGCCACGATTGATTGGGGCCTACCTAAAAGACTACGACACGGCGCAGAAATTCGGTTTTTTCAGAATGGCTATGAAAAAACTGTTTGATAGTCGATGGGTGCAGTGGCACTAAAAATGGGGGTAATTGCCTCTGTATCGCGGGTGGGGTTGTGTAAGTTTTAGCTGCTTGAACCGGCGTCAAATCCTGAACGGCCCCGAGCCTGTTGCTCTGTGATTCAAAGTGAGCAACACGCCCGCGCCGTGTGCGCCACCGCGGTGGATAAGGCCAACCCGAAGGTTGGCCTGGTCACACGGGATTACTTGTTGGTTGGGTTTCGCGTTTGAATTTTCTCAAGCAAACCGCTAGTGATTCCAACGCAACCCTTGTCGTCCCCTGCGGCTTGGGCTGCTTTTGCTTTGTCCAAACCGGCTTGTACGTTGTCCTTGGCGTTTTCTGATGTGGCGGGATCAGAGTCCAGTACCTGCTGAATTTGGCTTATGTTTTGTTTGCAAAGGTCTTTATCTGCCGCAAACACCGGCGAGGCCAACAGTGCGGTGGTGATGAACAATCCAGCAATTGCAGAGTGCTTCATGGGTATCTCCTTGCGCATGAGGGCTCGGTGCTGCCGGTGAAGTAGGCTGCTGGCCGAGGTGGTTATAAGCCCGTTCACAGGGCCTAGCTAAATGACTATAGCCGCATGCTGGAGTTCGGTTTTTTTTTGAAGGAGTGTCGAGAGGTTTGGCGCAACGGCAGTGCATGAAAAAGGGGCGTAATCGCCCCATTTTCACCAAAGTACCCTCAAGCCGGACGCACTTGCGTCACCCGATCCACCAAGTAAACCAGACCGTGATAGTCGATCCCGCCATGTTGGCTCAGGCCGATTTCGCAGGTGCGGCTGGTGGAAATGCCTTCTGCGCAGAACTGCACGGCGTCTTTCAGGCTGCGCAGTGA
The DNA here is from genome assembly GCF_900106065.1 of Pseudomonas mandelii. Lineage (NCBI taxonomy): Bacteria > Pseudomonadati > Pseudomonadota > Gammaproteobacteria > Pseudomonadales > Pseudomonadaceae > Pseudomonas > Pseudomonas mandelii. The sequence goes on along the minus strand of NZ_LT629796.1, from coordinate 1,293,256 downwards.
GTGAGCGTTCAGTTCGGGGGTGGTGAAGCCCTTGTCCCCTGCAAAACCACAGCAGTGAATGCCCTCTGGAATGACCACGTTTTTGCTGCATTTACGCGCCAGATCAATCAACGCCTGACTCTCGCCAAGGTGCTGGGTGCTGCAAGTGACGTGCACCGCGATCGGCGCTTCCTGCGGTGTGAAATCCAGGCGGTCCATCAAATGCGTACGGATGAATCGCACCGGGTCGTAAAGGTCGAGTCGGACTTCGCCCAAATCCTGAACCAGCCGTAGCGTGCACGGGCTGGTGTCGCAATAGATCGGATCGAGCCCGCCGCGACTGGCGTGCAGCAATGCGCCGATCAGTTCCTGGCGTTTGTGCTCGGCCTGTTCCGCATAGCCTTTGGAGGCAAATGGCTGACCGCAGCAGAGGCTGTCCTGATTGTCGGGAAAGACGACCTGGTAACCGGCTTTTTCCAGCAGCCCACGGGTTTTGTCGTACAGCGACATCTGCTCCTTATCACCCGCCGCCGGGCCCATGACCCGCGAGACACACGCCGCCAGATACACCACACGAGGGCGTTGGTCCGATACGACCGGGCTGAAGCGAATGGCTTTTTCTGGCTGCGGCATAGCGTTGGTCCATTGCGGGACCTGACCTTTGGACAACTTGGTCAACGTCGCCGACAGCTTCGCCAGACGCGGTGCGCCCAGCAGCATCCGCGCACCGTTGGCGACATGCAGGGTGAAACGCGCGCCTTGCAGTGCCGTGGCGAAATTGCCTTCAAGCCAGTTGGCGGTTTTCGTATGCGTCGCCTTGCGGCCGCGAAGCTTTTTCACCAGCTCGCCGGTGTTGATGCCTACAGGGCAACGTTGCGCACACAAACCGGTGGCGGCGCAGGTGTCGATGCCTTGGTATTCGTAGGCGGCTTCAAGTTCGGCGGTGTCGACGCCTGCGCGTTTCTTCGCCTGAATATCGCGCCAGATCACGATGCGCTGGCGCGGGCTCAGGGTCAGTCCTTTCGACGGGCAGACCGGTTCGCAGAAACCGCACTCGATGCACTTATCCACAATCTCGTCGGCGGCCGGCAGCGGTTTCAGGTGCTTGAGGTGGATCTGCGGATCTTCGCTGAGCACCACGTCCGGGTTGAGGATGCCATTAGGGTCGAGCAGCCGTTTGAGTTGCCACATCAGTTGATAGGCATCGCTGCCCCATTCCAGCTCGACAAAGGGCGCCATGTTGCGGCCGGTGCCGTGCTCGGCCTTCAACGATCCGCCAAACTCCACCGCCACCAACTGCGCCACGTCGTCCATGAATGCCTGGTAGCGTGCGACTTCTTCCGGGTTGTTGAAGCCTTGGGTGAAGACGAAGTGCAGATTGCCTTCCAGGGCATGGCCGAAGAGGATCGCCTCGTCGTAGTGGTGTTTGTCGAACAGCTCGATCAGGCGGTTAACGCCAATGGCCAGCTGTTCCACCGGAAACGTCACGTCTTCGATGATCACTGTGGTGCCGGTTTTGCGCACCGCACCGACGGCAGGGAAGGTGTCTTTGCGGATCGCCCAAAGTCGAGCGTTTTCCACGGGGTCCTCGGTGAAGTCGACTTGTTTTTCCACCGGGAAAGAAGTCAGCGACGCCATGATCTGCGCCAGTTGTTCCTGTAGCAAAGTGGACGATGCGGCGCGGGATTCGATCAGCAAGGCGCAGGCATTGTTCGACAGCTGTTGTACGAAAGCGGGCATGCCGGGTTTGTCCTGCACCGAGCGCAGGCTGCGACGGTCCAGCAGTTCCACGGCGGACACCGGCTGGCTTTTCAGCACGGTGACGGCGTTGCAGCAGGTCTCCACATCCGGAAACACGATCAGCGCCGAAGCCTTGTTCGGGTGGTCGATGACCGTGTCGTAGGTCACCGCGCTGATGAAGCCGAGCGTGCCTTCGGAGCCCACCAACAAATGGCTCAAGATATCCACAGGCTCGTCAAAATCCACCAGCGCATTGAGTGACAGGCCGGTGGTATTTTTCAGGCGGTACTTGTGGCGGATTCTCGCAGCCAGTTCGGCATTGGCGCGGGTTTCGCGGCCCAATGTCGCCAGACGTTCAAGCAGCGCGGCGTGGCTCTGGTGAAACGCGGCAACGCTCGCCGCATCTTCGGTATCGAGACGGCTGCCGTCGGCCAGGACCAGACGAATACCGGCCAGCGTGTGGTAGGTGTTCTGCGCGGTGCCGCAGCACATGCCGCTGGCGTTGTTGGCTACGATACCGCCGATTTTGCAGGCGTTGATCGAGGCCGGATCTGGACCAATCTTGCGCCCGAACGGCGCCAGCCAGGCGTTGGCCTGAGCGCCGATCACGCCCGGTTGCAGGCGGATTTGCGTGCCTTGGCCGCGGATCTCGCGACCGTTCCAGTTATCCCCAAGCACGATCAGCACCGAATCGCTGATGGCCTGGCCGGACAGGCTGGTACCGGCCGCGCGGAAGGTCACCGGGACCTGGTCACGTTGCGCCAGTTTCAGTAGCGCCACCACTTCGTCTTCGGACTCGACACGGATCACCAGTTTCGGAATCAGACGATAAAAACTGGCGTCGGTGCCGAAGGCCAATGTCGACAATGGGTCGTCGAAGCGCCGCTCTTGGGGGATCAGTTGCTGCGCATCTCGCAGGAAAGCCGCCGGTAGAGTCATTGGTCCTCCAGAATCAAAACCACCAGGTCTTTCGGACCGTGCGCACCGTAGGCCAGGACTTGCTCGATGTCGGCCGTTTTCGATGGGCCGGACACCAGCAGGGCGTTGGTCGGCATGCCTTGCGCCCAGTTGAATTCCTGTTGGACCTGATAGAAGTTGTCGCGAATTTCACTGGCCTTCAGCAGGGCAAAATGCACGGGCGGAACCAGGCTCATCAAGCGCGGTTCCTCCCGTGTTGGCCAGAGAATCAGACTTCCGGTGGCGGCAATTGCGCCGAGGGTGGTGGTCAGGCTGGCCGGGGTGTCGTTGAACAGCTCGGCTTTCCACTCTTCAACCGGACGGTCGTAGGACTTGAGTGTCGGCAGATCAGGGTTGTTCGCCCAGTGTTGAGTGACGCGTTGCCCATGAGGCGTAGTCGGCGCGATCAACAAGCTCGGCAACTGACGGTCTCGCAACAACTGTGCGAGCAGCGCCGGCCAACCTTCGCCGGACGTGAGGTGGATCTCGGTGTGCACCGCTTCCATCAGTTTGCGCAATTGCGGGATGCGTTGCTCGGCGGTGTAGGTGTAAGGAGCAGTCACCAGCTCGACGTCGAATTCGTCGGGCACGGGCGTGGTGCCTGTCAGACTTTTCCGTAGCTTGGCGAGGATGTTTTGCTTGGCGCTCATCAACGATCTCCCTGTTTGGCCAGATGCTCACGGGCCATGTCATGCAGTGAGCGGGCAGCGGGTTTCGGTGCGCTGTGGTTTTGCGTCCACGGGCCAACATTGTTCGGTGCCAGGGCACGCAGTCGTGTGGCGACAAAGCCGAACAGACGATACAGCGTCGGCGAGCTGTTGAGTCTGGCCCAGGCGTTCCAGATAAAACGTTCCTTGCGCGAATATTTGCTGCCCTGACCGCGCATGACTTGATGCGCACTGTCCGGGGCTTTGACGTTCTCTTCCCGCAGGCGACGCAGCAGTGCCGGGATCGGAATTTTTACCGGGCAAACTTCACCGCAAGCACCGCAGAGCGACGATGCGCTCGGATGGTCCGGGACGTTCGCCAGGCCGACCATGTGCGGGGTGATGATTTTTCCGATAGGCCCAGGGTAAACCTCCCCATAGGCGTGACCGCCAATTCGGGTGTACACCGGGCAATGATTCATACAAGCACCGCAGCGGATGCAGTTCAGGGTCTGGCGCAATTCGCTGTCGGCGAAGGCCTGGCTGCGACCGTTGTCGAGCAGGACCAGATGCACTTCCTGCGGACCGTCGAGTTCATGTTCCTTGCGCGGGCCGGAGATCATGTTGACGTAGGTGGTGATCGGCTGGCCGAGGGCCGAGCGGGTCAACAGCGATAGCAGCGGGACCACGTCGCGCAGGTTTTCCACGACTTTTTCGATGCCGGTCACCGCGATGTGCACCGGCGGCACCGTGGTGGTCATGCGGCCGTTGCCTTCGTTTTCCACCAGCAGCAAGGTGCCGGTTTCGGCCACGGCGAAGTTGACGCCAGAAACGCCGATGTCCGCTTCGAAGAATTTCTGTCGCAAGACTTTGCGACCGATCTGAATGAGTTGGTCAACGTCCTTGGTGTACTCCACGCCAAGTTTGTCGTGGAACAAGGACGCGACCTGACCGGCATTCTTGTGGATCGCCGGCATAATAATGTGTGAAGGCTTCTCGTGATCGAGCTGGACGATGTACTCCCCCATGTCCGACTCCAGGCATTCAATGCCTTGAGCTTCGAGGACATGGTTCATCTCCATCTCTTCGCTGACCATCGATTTGCCCTTGATCACTTGCCGCCCCTCGTGAGCGCGGATGATCGATAGGACGATGCCATTGGCCTCGTCCACCGTTTCCGCCCAGTGCACTGTCACACCGTTGCGGGTCAGGTTCTGTTCCAGCTGCTCGAGCAGGTCGGGCAACTTGGATAACGCACGGGCACGGACTGCATTGCCCAGCGCTCGTAAATGTTCTCTTTCATGGGCATCGCTGAAGGACGCTGCCCGTTTTGTCATCAGAGAATCCATCGCAGTACGAAAGTTGTTTCGCAGCTGCTTGTCACCCAATGCCTTGTGAGCCCGGGTGCGAAAGTCTTCTTCCACGGCAACCGTAGGAATAATCGCGGAAGCGTTCATAGAACACCTCCGGTTCGCTGCCAAAGGAAACTGGCCAGGTGTTGGCCGCGCAACGCTTCCTTCTGTTTCTCCAGCGAGCCGTTGATGTTCATCAGGCAACCACAATCGGCACTGAGAACCTTGTGTGCGCCGGATTCCTTCAACGACCTTGTCTTGTCAGCCACCATCGCGCCGGAAATATCTGGCATACGGACGCTGAACGTTCCACCAAAGCCACAGCATTCACTTTCGTGGCTGTGGTCGACTCGCTCCACGTTGCTCAGTTGCGACAACAACTCGCGACCATGCAAGTGGGTGTTCATTTCACGCCGTGCCGAACACGAGGTGTGCAACGCCACTTTTACCGGCTCGCCGCCGTCCTTGAGCTGCACCTTGCAGACAAACAGCAGGAACTCGGCCAGTTCGTAAGTCCGGGCCGCCAGCGCCTGAACCTGCTTCAACGTCTGCGGCTCGTCCTTGAACAAGTCGGCGTAGTGTTCGCGCAACATCCCGGCACAGGATCCCGACGGCACCACCACCGGGTAATCCCCGGCGAACAGCGCCAGTTGCGAGCGCGCCACGGTCCTTGCCTGCTCGGTGTAACCCGAGGTGTAGGCCGGTTGTCCGCAGCAGCTCTGCCCTTGCGGGTACTCGACACGGATACCTTCGCGTTCCAGCAAGTGAATCGCGTCCATCCCGGCTTCGGGGTAGAACAAGTCCACCACGCAGGTCCCGAACAGGTAGACCCGTGACGGTTTCTCGCTGGGGTATTGCCGAGGCTCGGGCAGTGGCGGGGCGACGCGGGTCGCATTCGGCACGGCGTTGTAAAAAAGCTCGCTCATCAGGCGTGTCTCCGGGTGGACCCGGTTATCCGTCTGCTGAGGCTGCTGAATATAGAGAGGGAAACTTTCAGCAGCCTTACAGACCGGGTTGTGAATAGCTGACGCCGGAATCGTGGTCCGGCGTCGGTTTTTTCGATGTGGCTTGTAGTCCCTAGTGCACCAACATGCCAGTGAGCCAGTAGGCCTGGATGTAGGTGATCAGGCCGACGATGGTTGCAAAGAACAGGCTGTGCTTGAGGGTGAAGCGGAACAGGTCCGATTCCTTGCCCACCAGACCGGTGGCGGCGCAGGCCACGGCGATCGATTGTGGCGAGATCATCTTGCCGGTCACGCCGCCGCTGGTGTTTGCCGCCACCAACAGCACATCGCTCACGCCGATCTGGTGCGCGGTGGTTGCTTGCAACGAACTGAACAGCGCGTTGGACGAGGTATCGGACCCGGTCAGGAACACGCCCAGCCAGCCGAGGAATGGCGAGAAGAACGGGAATGCCGCGCCAGTGCCTGCCAATACCAGTGCCATGGTCGAAGACATGCCCGAGTAGTTGGTGACGAAGGCGAACGCCAACACCATGCCGATCGACAGAATCGGCCAGCGCAGCTCGTAGAAGGTCTCTTTCAAAGTGGTAAGACCAGTTTTGATGTTGATCTTCAGCACCAGCATCGAGATCAGCGCGGAGAAGAAAATCGCCGTGCCGGTCGCGGAAATCGGATCGAGTTTGAACACCGCTGTAATGGCGGTCGGCGCAGTCACGATCGGTGCGACCTTGATCACCATCTGATCCAGGTGCGGGATGGCGAAGTTGAACACCCAGCTGTACATCGAACCGCCGGCGGCGAACATGGCCTTGAACGGTTTCAGGGTCCAGATGGTGACCAGCACGGTGAGGATCAGGAACGGCGACCAGGCTTTGACGATTTCAAACAGGCTGTAAGGCGACGCTACGCTGGTGCGCGGCTGGCCGAAACCGCCGGCGCTGGCGGTCACCACGGAGGCCGAGACGGCACCGGCGATGTGTTGGCCGGCGGCGCGTTTTGGCTGCCAGACTTTCAGGAACAGCGTCAGGGAAATCAGGCTGGCCAGGGCCGAGGTGATGTCCGGCAACTCAGGGCCGATGAAGTTCGACGTGAAGTATTGGGTGATGGCAAAGCTCAAGCCGGCCACCAGCGCAGCAGGCCAGGTTTCCCGAACGCCGCGCAGGCCGTCCATCATGAACACCAGCCAGAACGGCACGAACAGCGACAGCAACGGCAGTTGGCGGCCGGTCATGGCGCCGATCTTGAACGCGTCAATGCCGGTCACTTGCCCGGCCACGATGATCGGAATCCCCAGGGCACCGAAGGCCACTGGCGCGGTGTTGGCGATCAGGCACAGGCCAGCGGCGTACAGTGGGTTGAAGCCCAGTCCTACAAGCAGCGCGGCGGTAATCGCTACCGGTGCACCGAAACCAGCGGCACCTTCCAGGAACGCGCCGAAGCAGAAACCGATCAGCAGCACCTGCAAACGCTGGTCGTCGGTGATCGACAACACCGAGCTGCGGATCACTTCGAACTGACCACTCTTGACCGTCAGTTTGTAGAGGAACACGGCCGCGACAATGATCCAGGCAATCGGCCACAGACCGTAGGCAAAGCCATAGCCTGCGGCGGCGAAGGCCATATCGACCGGCATCTGGAAGGCAAAGATCGCAACGGCGATGGACAACGCCAGGGTGATGCTGCCGGCGACATGGCCTTTGAGGCGGAACACCGCCAACGCCAGGAAGAAAAACACGATGGGAATAACGGCCGCGAGCGCGGAGACGCCAAGGCTGCCGAGCGGGGTATAGAGCTGTTGCCAGGTTTGCATATGGGGTGGCCCCTAATTGTTGTTGGTCAGGCACTGGTCAGCGTTCTTGGATAATTGGTAATACCAATTTACAATCGCTGTTGGCTAGGGTAAAAGCCTTGTATGCGGTGTGTCAATTTGTCGCCCTAAAACTTTTGTCGAATAAGTGCTGAATCGTGGGCGTGATCCGCTTTAACAAATGCCGTCTGGTAGGTGCTGGCACAGCGCCGATAGGCCAGAATAGAGGGCCCGGCGAGCCGTCGGGACCGTGGAGAATTGAGTTATGGGGTTTGATCAGATTCGTCAGCGCCGTTTGTCTGACGATATTGTCGAGCAACTCGAGGGGATGATCCTCGAAGGCACGTTGAAGTCTGGCGAGCGCTTGCCGGCCGAGCGCGCGTTGGCCGAGCAGTTCGGCGTGTCACGCCCCTCGTTGCGCGAGGCGATTCAGAAACTGGCGGCCAAAGGCTTGTTGGTCAGTCGCCAGGGCGGCGGCAATTATGTGGTGGAGTCGCTGGGTTCAACCTTCAGCGATCCACTGTTGCATCTGCTGGAAAGCAACCCCGAAGCCCAGCGCGATCTGCTGGAGTTTCGTCATACGCTGGAGGCGTCCTGCGCCTATTACGCGGCACTGCGCGCCACGGATGTCGATCGCGAGCGGCTGACGGCGGCATTCAATGAATTGCAGGACTGCTACACGCGTCACGATGAGGTGAGCCGGGCGGAAGAGGGCGCGGCGGATGCGAAATTTCATTTGGCGATTGCCGAAGCCAGTCACAACGCTGTGTTGCTGCACACCATTCGCGGGCTGTTCGATCTGCTCAAGCGCAACGTGGTGACCAACATTGGCGGCATGTACAAGCAGCGCACGGAAACCCGCGACATGCTGATCACGCAACATCGGGAGCTGTACCTGGCGATTATCGAAGGGCGGGCGGAACAGGCGCGGGAAGTCTCCAGCCGACATATTTTGTATGTGCAGGAAGTGCTGGAAGAAGTGCGTCAGGAAGTGCAGCGCATGGCCCGGGCGGAGCGGCGCAAGGGGATGTAGCCATGATCATTCCCACGCTCCGCGTGGGAACGATCATCAGACCGAAAGATTAATCTTCCTTGCCCTTGTTGCGCACCGCACGCTGCAACTCGCGACCGGCGTCGCGTTCGCGTTCGGTATCACGCTTGTCGTATTCCTTCTTGCCCTTGCCCAGAGCGATCTCGCACTTGACCATGTGCTTGCTCCAGTACCAGGACAGGCACACGCAGGCATAGCCTTTTTGCTGCACGGCGGCGGCCAGCTTTTCAAGCTCGCGGCGGTTGAGCAACAACTTGCGGGTGCGGGTCGGATCGGCGATGACGTGGGTGCTGGCGGTCATCAGCGGCGTAATGTGGCTGCCGAGCAGCCAGGCTTCGCCATCCTTGAGCAGCACGTAACTGTCAACCAGTTGCAGCTTGCTTGCCCGCAGACTTTTTACTTCCCAGCCGGCCAGGACCAGACCAGCCTCGAACTTATGCTCGATGAAGTAATCGTGTCGCGCCTTTTTGTTTTGCGCGATGGTCCCTGTTGGGTGTTTCTTCTGTTTAGCCATAGGGGCGGCATTATAGGGAGTTGCACGCGAGTCGGCTACGGTATCGCTACGTGCTTGAGCAGGTTGATTGAATCCCGGACAATGCGGCCTCTTTTTTGAACGCTTGGGCGTGATAACGATGTCGACAGACAAGGTTTCTGTCCACGGCAGTTGGGCTAGCCGCTGGGTCTTCATACTCGCCGCGACCGGTTCGGCCGTGGGCCTGGGTAGTATCTGGAAATTCCCGTACATGGTCGGCGTCTACGGGGGCGGCGCCTTCGTGCTGATGTTCCTGGCCTGTATCGCGCTGATCGGTGTGCCGGTCATGCTGGCCGAAACCCTGATCGGCCGCCGCGCGCGGCAGAGTCCGGCCAACGCCTTGAAGGTGCTGGCGGTGGAGGCGGGGCATTCGGGCAAGTGGTCCTGGGGCGCATTCGCCGGGATGATCACGGCGTTGCTGATCCTGTCTTTCTATAGTGTGGTCGGCGGCTGGTCGCTGGATTACATCATCGACATGGGCCGTGGCGACTTCCAGGGAGCAACGCCCGATCAGGTCGGCGCGTACTTTGGCAATGTGATCGCCGATCCGTGGCGCCTGACACTTTGGCACACGATTTTCATGCTGCTGTCTGCCGTCGTCATCGCCAAAGGCGTGGTCGCCGGGCTTGAACGCAGCTTGCGGATCATGATGCCGCTGCTCTTCGTGATGATTCTGGTGCTGCTGGGCTACAGCATGACCACCGGCCATTTCATGGAAGGCGTGCATTTCATGTTCGACTTCCACCCGGAAAAAGTCCTCGACGGCTTGTTGCCGGCCATGGGGCACGCGTTCTTCTCCCTGAGTGTGGGCGTTGGTTCGATCATGATTTACGGCGCTTACATGCCCAAGCATTCGTCGATCTCCGGCACTGTGGTCGGCGTGGCGCTGCTCGACACCTTCGTTTCCCTGGTGGCTGGTCTGGCATTGTTTCCGATTGTGTTCGCTGCGGGCTTGAACCCGAGCGAAGGCCCGGGCCTGATGTTTGTCAGCCTGCCGTTCGCCTTCGGTAACGTAGCGTTCGGCCAGTTGATGGGCGTAGTGTTCTTCGTACTGGTCGCGGTGGCTGCCTGGAGCTCGGCGATTTCCCTGCTCGAGCCGATGGTGGCTTACCTGGTCGAGCGTACGAAAGTCAGTCGCGCCTGGGTGACTTTCTGGCTGGCTTTTATCTGCTGGTTCGTGGGGTTGGGCACGGTGTTTTCCTTCAATATCTGGAAGGAAGCCAAATTTTTCGTGAACGAAGGCGGGATGTTCCATCTCTATCAATGGGGTGCGGCAGGTGGCCTGGACTTCTTTGGCGTGATCGATTTCTTCACGTCGCGGATCATGTTGCCACTCGGTGGTTTGTGTTTCGTGGTGTTTGCGGGCTGGGTGATGGGGCGTGAAGCGGTGCGCGACGAGTTGTCGGTCCGCAACCCTGCGCTGTTCGCCCTGTCCTTGTTCTTGATGCGCTATGTGGCGCCCATCGGCATTCTCGTAGTGTTTGCCGCACAGCTGTGGAAGTGACGCTGACATGACGACACACATTCAACGTTCGGCTCTGCTGCCTTACCCGGCGCAAGCGCTGTATGACCTGGTCAACGACGTGGCGCGTTACCCGGAATTTCTGCCGTGGTGTTCCACCGCTGAAGTGCTGGAAAGCACTCCCGAGCACATGCGTGCCAGCGTGGGCGTGGCCAAGGGTGGGTTGAGTCAGCATTTTGTTACCAGAAACACTTTAGTGCCCGGCCATTCAATCGAGATGAACCTCGAGGAAGGACCTTTCACCCAGTTGCATGGCATTTGGGTGTTCAAGCCGTTGGGCGAAAAGGCCTGCAAGATCAGTCTGGACCTGTCCTTCGATTACGCCGGGCCGATTGTTCGCGCAACCTTGGGGCCGCTGTTCAATCAGGCCGCAAACACGTTGGTGGACGCGTTTTGCCAGCGCGCCAAACAAATGCATGGTTGAGTCGAAGGTTGACGTCGAGGTGGTCTACGCCGCAGTTGATCGTCAGGTGCTTCTCGCAGTGTCGGTGCCAGCGGGAACGACGGTGCGCGCGGCTTTGCTGGCGTCAGGCGTTGGCGAGACCTTCGCGGAGCTGGATCTGACCCATTGCCCGGTGGGGATCTTCGGTAAAGTAATTACTGATGCGGACACTTGTCCTGTGCAGGCGGGTGATCGCATCGAGATTTACCGGCCATTGCTGGCAGATCCGAAAGAGATTCGTCGGCTGCGTGCCGCCAAGGCTGCTGAGGCCAAGGCCCGGAATCAGTAAGCCGCCCAAGCGCCAGACAATAAAAAACCCGGACATGCCGGGTTTAATGAGATGGTCAGCCTGACCGAGAAGCCCTGCAGGTTTACGCTTGCAGGGCTTTTCTCGTTTTCGGCGGAGGATCTCTCATGAACACGATGACGCTTCTCGGTATCGACATTGGCAAACACAGTTTCCACCTGCATGGCCAGGACGCCAAAGGTCATCAGGTATTGCGCAAGAAAACCAACCGCGGCCAATTGCTCAGCACATTGGCCCAGTTACCGGCCTGCACGGTGGTGATGGAGTCGTGCGGCGGCGCCCACTGGCTGGCTCGACAGATCGGTGCATTGGGCCACGAGGTGAAGCTGATCGCCCCGCAGTACGTCAAACCGTTCGTCAAAGGCAACAAAAACGACTTCATTGATGCCGAAGCGATTTGCGAGGCGGCGAGCCGCCCCGCGATGCGCTTCTGCTCGATCAAAACCGCAGAGCAGCAAACGCTTTCAGCCCTGCATCGTGTCCGAGATTCCTTGATTGGCCATCGCACCGTCGCGACCAACCAGATTCATGGCTTTTTACTGGAATTCGGCATCAGCCTGCCCATTGGCGCAACTGCATTGCACCGCGTGCCGGCGCTGCTGGACGATGCACAGCACCCGGTTCCATTGCGTCTGAAGGGCGTGGTGATGCGCCTCCATCATCAAATTCAACTGCTGAATGATGAAATCAAGGACATCGAGTCCGATCTAAAGCAACAGTTGAAAGAAGACGATGCCGGAAGTCGTTTGCAGAGTATTCCTGGCATCGGCCCCATCACCGCCAGTGCGGTATTGGCCGATGTAGGCGATGCGTCGAACTATCGAAGTGGACGCGATTTTGCCGCTTCGCTAGGGCTGGTGCCGAGGCAATATTCGACGGGCGGAAAGACAGTGCTTCTGGGGATCAGCAAGCGCGGCGACAAGCACATCCGCCAACTGCTGGTGCAGGGCGCGCGATCCATCATGCAGCATATCGATAAGCGGGAAGACGCCATTGGGCCTTGGGTTCGGGAGCTGCTGACGCGTCGACACTCCAATGTCGTCGCGTGCGCGCTGGCGAACAAACTGGCGCGAATCGTGTGGGCGGTACTGGCCAAAGGCGGCCAGTACGACCCACATCCGAACGTTTGAACGTACAGCTTTACCACCGGCTTTTGCGACGTCACTGACTGATGACAGTAAACGGCAAACGGCCCGACTGAGAACCTGGCAATAAAATCAGCTTTAGAGGCTGAGGGTTTTTTCAGGACAGTCGGGAGCGGCTACTCATCAAGGGCCGAGCGTTGTTGACGCAACACTCACGACGAGCCCGAATACATTAGCGCAAGCCAGCTTTACCGAAAACAGCCCATGAGGTTGCAGGAGATGGGCTGACCATACATTTTATTGCGTCGCAAATTATTGCGGCGAGGTTTCCAGCGGTTCTGGCGTCGGGACCGGAACGGTTTCTACACCGTCTACGTCCTTCTGGATCTGGTCCAGCAACGAGCCTGGCTTGACCGGTTTTTCCGGTTTCGGCTTCTCGGCGTTTTCTGCTGGTGCAGTGACTGTTGTGCCACTGTCCTTGCCGAGAATAGCTTCGTCGCGGCTCACGCCTGGCATGAAATCACCAGAGAGGCTGACAAGTTGGTCATTTGGGTTGAAGATAACGCTAATGCGTTCCTGTTGGCGTTCACCGCCACCCGGTTGCAGGCTGTACAGATAATCCCAGCGATCGGCATGGAACGTGTCGGTCAGCAGGGGGTTGCCCATGATAAACCGTACTTGCTTACGGGTCATTCCCGGGCGTAACTGGTTTATCATGTCCTGCGTGACGACATTGCCCTGCTGGATGTCGATTTTGTAAACCCCGGGGAATGAACAACCGGCGAGTGCGAGCAGTCCCACAAAGGTGAAACTGGTTAGCAAGAGCTTGGTGTTTTGCATCGGTGGGCGACTTCCACTATCTTGGCTGGGACAACGTAAACGCCGATCATACCCGCATTAAGAGAAGCTGCGAAGCAGCATCGCGAGAAAGCTGACCATGGTTGAAAATAGCGAACTACGCAAAGCCGGCCTCAAAGTGACCCTTCCACGGGTCAAAATTCTGCAAATGCTCGATTCCGCCGAGCAACGCCACATGAGTGCCGAGGATGTTTACAAGGCGCTGATGGAGGCTGGTGAGGACGTCGGTCTGGCCACGGTTTACCGTGTACTGACTCAGTTCGAGGCAGCTGGCCTTGTGGTGCGGCACAACTTCGACGGAGGCCATGCGGTCTTCGAGCTGGATGACGGCAAGCATCACGACCATATGGTCAACGTCGAAACCAGCGAAGTGATCGAATTCTTCGACGAAGAAATCGAGCGTCTGCAGAAAGCCATCGTCGATAAGTACGGCTTCGAGATGGTTGATCACAATCTGGTGCTGTACGTGCGCAAGAAAAAGTAAGCATGTCGCGCGAATTTTACATTCGCGAAACGAGCGAAGGCGACCCAAGGGTCGCCTTCGTGCTTTCTGCCGTCCTTAAATTTTTGCGGTGACGACCATTTTTTTCGCGTGAGCCAGGGATTCCTTGGTCAGATCGATGCCACCCAGCATCCGCGCTACTTCTTCGACGCGATCATTCTTGCTCAGTTTGGAAACAGCCGTGTGGGTCGCCTCTTCGCCGCGCACCTTGTGCACGAATAGATGTTGATGGCCCTGGGCGGCCACTTGCGGCAAGTGGGTCACTGTCAGCACCTGTCCGCGTTCACCGAGGCGACGTAGCAGTTGGCCAACGATCTCCGCGGTGGGGCCTCCGATGCCCACGTCTACCTCATCGAATACAAGTGTCGGCACACGTGAGGTCTGTGCGGTGATCACCTGAATAGCCAGGCTGATTCGTGACAGTTCGCCACCCGAGGCCACTTTGGCCAAGGCTTTTAATGGCTGACCGGGGTTGGCGCTGACCAGCAGCTCGACCTGCTCCAGTCCATTAGGCAGCAGTTCGTCGCTGCTGTTAGGACGTAATTCGATAGTGAAGCGCCCGCCGGGCATGCCCAGTCGCTGGATTTCCTGTTCCACGGCGCTGGCCAGGCTGTTCGAGGCTTGATGGCGCAGGTCGCTTAGTTCTCGAGCCTTCTCCTGATAATGACGGGCATAAGAAGCCAGCTCATCGCTCAGTCGCTCGATGGATTCATCGTTGGCGTTCAGGGTTTCGATTTCATCCAGCAAGCGCTGCTGCATCTCGGCGACTTCGGTCGGCTGGATGCGGTGCTTGCGCGCCATGGTGTAGATCGCATCCAGGCGTTCTTCCAGGTATTGAAGGCGCGCCGGGTCGGCGTCGAAGTTGTCGAGAAAGCGGTTGAGCTCGCCCACGGCTTCTTCGACCTGTATCTGTGCGCTGGTCAGCAGGCTGCTGGCTTCACCCAGTGCGCCGATCGAGTTATTGACGCTCGATAGACGATTGAGGCTGGCGGTCAGCGCGTTCAGGACATTCCCGGAATCACTTTCGCTGCATTGCTCGACCACTTGCCGACAGATACCCAGCAGGGTTTCTGCGTTGGTGAGGTTCTTGTGCTCCTGTTCCAGTTGTTCCAGCTCGTTTTCGCCGAGGCCGAGGTTTTCCAGCTCTTCGAGCTGATAGCTGAGCAATTGATGGCGAGCGCGCTGCTCGTCGCCGGAATTGGAGAGGCGCTCCAGCTCCTGGCGAGTCTGGCGCCAGCGTTGGGCGGCCAGATGCACCTGGCGGGCAAGATCAGTGGCGCCGGCGTATTCGTCGAGCAAGCGGCGGTGAGTGTCGGTCTTGAGCAGGGATTGGTGTTCGTGCTGGCTGTGGATATCGATCAGCAGTTCGCCGAGGGCTTTGAGGTCGCCGAGCGGGCAGGGCGTGCCGTTGATATAGCCACGAGAGCGTCCTTCGGCGGTGATGACCCGTCGCAAGATGCACGGGCCGTCGCTTTCCAGGTCGCGCTCTGCCAGCCAGGCGCTGGCTTCCGGGATGTCGACCAGGTCGAAGGTTGCAAGGATGTCGGCCTTGTCGGCGCCGGGACGGACTACGCCGCTGTCGGCACGGTCGCCCAGGGTCAGGCCGAGGGCGTCGAGCATGATCGACTTGCCGGCACCGGTTTCCCCGGTTATCACGCTCATCCCGCGATCGAGCTCGAGATCGAGATGTTCAACGATGGCGTAGTTATGTACGGACAGGTGCACCAGCATAAAGGCCGCTCCCAGGCTTTAGGTCTGGTTATTTATACAGTGTTTTATTTGCGGCTGACAATGCCCCTGAAGTGCTCGATCGCCTCGGTCTGACGAAATGCCTGGTCGTCGCGTAATCACAATGCAGCGTTTTTTGTAGGGTTAATCGCAACCCGCCCCTTGAAGCTGATTTTTGCGGCCCCATATACCGGGGCAGAAGCGCGAGTTGAGCTCGCGGACGTTATTGAAAGGAGAATTCTATGGCTGACGAACAGACAGTGGATACGCAAAATCTAGACGCCGATCAGGCTGCCCCGGATTCGGGTGATGAACTGGCGGCTCGCGTACAAGTGCTCGAGGAGCAATTGGCTGGCGCTCATGATCAAGCTTTGCGTGTAGCGGCTGATCTGCAGAACGTCCGCCGTCGAGCCGAGCAGGACGTAGAAAAAGCGCACAAATTCGCCCTGGAAAAATTTGCTGGCGATTTGTTGCCGATCATCGACAGCCTGGAGCGTGGCCTGGAGTTGTCCAACCCGGATGACGAAAGCATCCGCCCAATGCGCGAAGGCATCGAGCTGACCCTGAAAATGTTCCAGGACACCCTGAAGCGTTATCAGTTGGAAGTGATCGATCCGCATGGCGAGCCGTTCAATGCCGTTCAGCACCAGGCAATGGCCATGCAGGAAAGCGCCGACGTTGAGCCGAACAGCGTGCTCAAGGTGTTCCAGAAAGGGTATCAGCTCAACGGTCGTCTGCTGCGCCCGGCCATGGTTGTGGTGAGCAAGGCCCCTGCGCCAGTTTCGCCTTCTATTGATGAGCAGGCTTGAAATTAGCCACAAGGCCCCCATTTAGAAGTCAAGCGTTTAAGTGCTACCGCAGTTAGCCACCACTGCTGCGGCAACCAAATCCAAAAGTTTCGGGAGAATAAACATGGGCAAAATTATCGGTATCGACCTGGGGACTACCAACTCCTGCGTCTCCGTGCTTGAAAACGGCGTAGCCAAAGTTATCGAAAACGCTGAAGGCGCGCGTACCACGCCGTCGATCATCGCTTACGCCAACGACGGCGAAATCCTGGTTGGCCAGTCCGCCAAGCGTCAAGCTGTGACCAATCCGCATAACACCCTGTACGCGGTGAAGCGTCTGATCGGTCGTAAGTTCGACGAAGAAGTCGTACAGAAAGACATCAAGATGGTCCCGTACAAAATCGCCAAGGCTGACAACGGCGACGCATGGGTAGAAGTGAACGGCCAGAAAATGTCGCCGCCACAGATCTCGGCTGAAATTCTGAAGAAAATGAAGAAGACCGCCGAAGACTATCTCGGCGAGCCAGTGACCGAAGCGGTCATCACCGTTCCGGCTTACTTCAACGACAGCCAGCGTCAAGCCACCAAAGACGCCGGCCGTATTGCTGGCCTGGACGTAAAACGTATCATCAACGAACCGACCGCGGCCGCTCTGGCCTACGGTATGGACAAGGCGAAGGGCGATCACACCGTGATCGTTTACGACTTGGGCGGCGGTACCTTCGACGTTTCCGTGATCGAAATCGCTGAAGTCGATGGCGAGCACCAGTTCGAAGTATTGGCCACCAACGGTGACACTTTCCTGGGCGGTGAAGACTTTGACATTCGTCTGATCGACTACCTCGTCGACGAATTCAAGAAAGAAAGCGGCATGAACCTCAAAGGTGACCCGCTGGCCATGCAGCGCCTGAAAGAAGCCGCTGAAAAAGCCAAGATCGAACTGTCCTCGAGCATGTCGACTGATGTGAACCTGCCGTACATCACTGCAGACGCCACCGGTCCTAAGCACTTGAACGTGAAAATCTCCCGCGCCAAGCTCGAAGCGCTGGTAGAAGACCTGGTTCAGCGCACCATCGAACCTTGCCGCATCGCGCTGAAAGACTCCGGTATCGACGTTGGCGCCATCAACGACGTGATCCTGGTGGGCGGTCAGACACGTATGCCACTGGTTCAGAAGTTGGTGACCGAGTTCTTCGGTAAAGAAGCACGTAAAGACGTGAACCCGGACGAAGCCGTTGCCATGGGTGCTGCTATCCAGGGTGCCGTACTGGCCGGTGACGTGAAAGACGTTCTGCTGCTCGACGTCAGCCCGCTGACCCTGGGTATCGAAACCATGGGTGGCGTGATGACCGCGCTGATCGAGAAAAACACCACGATTCCTACCAAGAAATCGCAAGTGTTCTCGACTGCCGACGACAATCAGGGCGCCGTGACCATTCACGTGCTGCAAGGTGAGCGTAAGCAAGCGGCACAGAACAAGTCCCTGGGCAAGTTCGACCTGGCCGAGATTCCACCAGCACCACGTGGCGTGCCACAAATTGAAGTGACCTTCGACATCGACGCCAACGGCATCCTGCACGTAGGCGCCAAAGACAAGGCCACCGGCAAGACTCAGTCGATCGTGATCAAGGCCAACTCCGGTCTGTCCGAGGAAGAGATTCAGCAGATGATTCGCGATGCTGAAGCCAACGCCGAAGAAGACAGCAAGTTCGAAGCACTGGCCGCAGCCCGCAACCAGGGCGATGCACTGGTTCACTCGACTCGCAAAATGGTCGCTGACGCCGGCGATAAAGTGACGGCTGAAGAGAAGACTGCAATCGAAGCCGCTGTTGTTGCTCTGGAAGCCGCTGTCAAAGGCGACGACAAGGCTGCAATCGAAGCCAAGGTTGAAGAGTTGTCCAAAGTCTCCGCTCCAGTGGCGCAGAAGATGTACGCCGAACAGGCCCAGCCTGCCGAAGGCGCGGCACCTAACGACGAAAAAGCCGAAAAAGCCGACGACGTTGTTGATGCCGAGTTCGAAGAAGTCAAAGACCACAAGTAAGTTGTTGGTCGCCCGGTTGACTGCCTTCTGGCGGTGACTGGTAGGATGTCGCCGCGCGGGAGCTTGCTCCCGCGTTGGCGTGTCTGGAGTTAGCGAATTTTTACAGCATGCGACAACGCTCGAATGCTGGCGGTATGGCCGGGAATGCTCCTGCTTCTCGAGCTGAAAGTACCGCATTGAATCAAAGACCAGGATCGTTGAATTGACGTGAGTTGGGTCCGGGCCTGTATTGGGGCTCAACGAGTTTGGCGAGGCTCAGGAGGGGTTTGCCGGACGTCCTTAAGAGTGCAAAGACTTATGGCAAAGCGTGACTATTACGAAATATTGGGTGTTGAGCGTGGTTCAAGCGAAGCAGACCTGAAAAAGGCCTACCGTCGCCTGGCGATGAAGCATCACCCGGACCGTAATCCCGATGACAAAGCGTCGGAAGAGATGTTCAAGGAGGCCAACGAGGCCTACGAAGTCCTGTCCGATTCCAGCAAGCGCGCGGCCTACGACCAGTACGGTCATGCCGGTGTCGATCCGAGCATGGGTGGCGGCGGTGCCGGATTTGGCGGTCAGAACTTCTCCGACATCTTTGGTGATGTCTTCAGTGACTTCTTCGGTGGTGGTCGCGGCGGTGCCCGTGGCGGCGCTCAGCGCGGCAGCGACTTGCGTTACACCCTGGAGCTGAACCTGGAAGAAGCGGTGCGCGGCACGACCGTGAATATCCGCGTTCCGACACTGGTCAACTGCAAGCCCTGCGACGGCTCGGGTGCCAAGAAAGGCTCCTCGCCAGTGACCTGCCCGACATGCGGCGGTATTGGCCAGGTGCGCATGCAGCAGGGCTTCTTCTCGGTGCAGCAGACCTGCCCGCGTTGCCATGGCCAGGGCAAGATCATTTCCGACCCGTGCAACTCCTGCAACGGCGAAGGCCGCGTCGAAGAGTACAAAACCCTCTCGGTGAAAGTACCGGCCGGTGTGGATACCGGTGATCGCATTCGTCTGTCCGGCGAAGGCGAGGCGGGTGCGCAGGGTGGACCGACGGGCGATCTGTACGTGGTGATCAATGTGCGCGAGCACGCGATCTTCCAGCGCGACGGCAAGCACCTGTTCTGCGAGGTGCCGATCAGTTTTGTTGATGCTGCGCTGGGCGGCGAGCTGGAGATTCCGACCCTTGATGGTCGAGTCAAACTGAAAATCCCTGAAGGGACCCAGACCGGCAAGCAGTTCCGTGTTCGCGGCAAAGGCGTTGCGCCTGTGCGTGGCGGTGGAGCCGGTGACTTGATGTGCCGTGTGGCGGTCGAAACCCCGGTCAACCTGGGTCGTCGTCAGCGCGAATTGCTGGAAGAGTTCCGCAGCTCGCTGGCGGATGACAACAGCCATTCGCCGAAAACCACCGGTTGGTTCGAAGGCGTAAAGCGCTTCTTCGGCGATTTGTAAGGAGACAGGCATGCGACGTATTGCAGTGATGGGCGCCGCCGGGCGCATGGGCAAAACCCTGATCGAGGCCGTGCAGCAACAGCAGGGCGCGGGTCTGACGGCGGCCATTGATCGTCCGGACAGCTCGCTGGTCGGCGCAGATGCCGGCGAACTGGCTGCGCTGGGTCGTATCGGTGTGCCGCTGTCGGGTGATCTGGATCGCGTGGTCGACGAGTTCGACGTGCTGATCGACTTCACGCACCCGACGGTGACGCTGAAGAACCTCGCGTTCTGCCGCAAGCATCACAAGGCGATGATCATCGGTACCACCGGTTTCAGCGTTGAGGAGAAGCAGTTGCTGGCGGAAGCGGGCAAGGACATTCCGATTGTCTTCGCGGCCAACTTCAGCGTCGGCGTTAATCTTTGCCTGAAGCTGCTCGACACCGCTGCCCGGGTGCTGGGTGATGATGTCGATATCGAAATCACTGAAGCCCATCATCGGCATAAAGTCGATGCGCCGTCCGGTACTGCCGTGCGCATGGGTGAAGTCATTGCCGATGCGCTGGGGCGTGATCTGAAGAAGGTGGCGGTTTACGGTCGTGAAGGCCAGACCGGCGCCCGCGCTCGCGAAACCATCGGCTTCGCCACGGTGCGTGCCGGTGACATCGTCGGTGATCACACTGTGCTGTTCGCCGCTGATGGTGAGCGTGTCGAGATCACGCATAAAGCGTCCAGTCGCATGACCTTTGCCAAGGGTGCAGTACGTGCCGCCTTGTGGCTTGATGGGCGCGAGCCGGGTCTTTATGACATGCAAGACGTGCTCGACCTGCGTTAAGAAGTGCCTGAAATCGGGTTCAAACACGGCGTTTGAGCCCGGTTTTACTCCGCCAAGCGACGTCCTGTCGCATTCTCCGGCCTTTAAGGCTCATTGGCGGTAGACCGAAAATGCCTTTTTCTGTAAGCTACAGCTTTAGTGTGTTCACTAAAAGCGCGCAGAATAATTCAGTGAATGAGCGGGGTGACGTGTCCATACGTCACTCCGCTTTTTTACACCTGCGATCGCCCTTTCAGGCTTTATTTACGGGAGGTCTTCTTGACTAAGCCAGCCATACTCGCCCTTGCTGATGGCAGCATTTTTCGCGGCGAAGCAATTGGAGCCGACGGTCAAACCGTTGGTGAGGTGGTATTCAACACCGCCATGACCGGCTATCAGGAAATCCTTACCGATCCTTCCTACGCCCAACAGATCGTTACCCTGACTTACCCGCACATCGGCAACACCGGCACAACGCCGGAAGACGCCGAGTCCGACCGCGTATGGTCCGCTGGCCTGGTCATCCGTGACCTGCCACTGGTTGCGAGCAACTGGCGTAACACGATGTCCCTGTCGGACTACCTGAAAGCCAACAACGTAGTGGCAATCGCCGGTATCGACACTCGCCGCCTGACACGCATTTTGCGTGAAAAAGGTGCGCAGAACGGCTGCATCATGGCAGGTGACAACATCTCCGAAGAAGCCGCCATCGCCGCCGCCCAGGGTTTCCCTGGCCTCAAAGGCATGGACCTGGCGAAAGTCGTCAGCACCAAAGAGCAATACGAGTGGCGCTCGACTGTCTGGGATCTGAAAACCGACAGCCACGCGACCATCGAAGCCTCCGAGCTGCCCTACCACGTGGTCGCCTACGACTACGGCGTCAAGCTGAACATCCTGCGCATGCTGGTCGAACGCGGTTGCCGCGTGACCGTGGTGCCGGCTCAGACTCCAGCCGCTGACGTTCTGGCGATGAAGCCGGACGGCGTGTTCCTGTCCAACGGCCCTGGTGACCCTGAGCCTTGCGACTACGCGATCCAGGCGATCAAGGACGTGCTCGAAACCGAGATTCCGGTCTTCGGCATCTGCCTCGGTCACCAGCTGCTGGCCCTGGCCTCCGGTGCCAAGACCCTGAAAATGGGCCACGGCCACCACGGTGCCAACCACCCGGTCCAGGATCTGGATACCGGTGTAGTGATGATCACCAGCCAGAACCACGGTTTTGCGGTAGACGAAGCGACCCTGCCGGCCAACGTCCGCGCGATTCACAAATCGCTGTTCGACGGCACCCTTCAAGGCATCGAGCGTACCGACAAAAGCGCCTTCAGCTTCCAGGGTCACCCTGAAGCCAGCCCTGGCCCGAACGACGTAGCGCCATTGTTCGATCGCTTCATCAACGAAATGGCCAAGCGACGCTAATCGCTCGCCTTGATGTTGCAAAGCTTGAGGGGCGGTCCCGAACATCGGCGGCCCCCTCAAGGCTTCACAGATTGAACAAGACGGCTTGCCGACTGACCTGCGGATTTGAGTGACAAACCCATGCCAAAACGTACAGACATTAAAAGCATCCTGATTCTCGGCGCTGGCCCGATCGTGATCGGCCAGGCCTGCGAATTCGACTACTCCGGCGCCCAGGCCTGCAAAGCCCTGCGCGAGGAGGGCTACCGCGTCATCCTGGTGAACTCCAACCCAGCGACCATCATGACCGACCCGGATATGGCTGACGCCACCTACATCGAGCCGATCAAATGGCAGACCGTTGCCAAGATCATCGAGAAAGAGCGTCCGGACGCGTTGCTGCCGACCATGGGTGGCCAGACTGCTCTGAACTGCGCCCTGGACCTGGAGCGCGAAGGCGTTCTGGAGAAGTTCGGCGTAGAGATGATCGGTGCCAACGCTGACACCATCGACAAGGCCGAAGACCGTTCGCGCTTCGACAAGGCGATGAAATCCATCGGCCTGGACTGCCCGCGTTCGGGTATCGCCCACAGCATGGAAGAGGCCAACGCAGTGCTCGAGAAGCTTGGCTTCCCGTGCATCATCCGTCCGTCCTTCACCATGGGCGGCACCGGTGGCGGTATCGCTTACAACCGCGAAGAGTTCGAAGAAATCTGCGCCCGCGGTCTCGACCTGTCGCCGACCAAGGAACTGCTGATCGATGAATCCCTGATCGGCTGGAAAGAGTATGAGATGGAGGTTGTCCGCGATAAGAAGGACAACTGCATCATCGTCTGCTCCATCGAAAACTTTGACCCGATGGGCGTGCACACCGGTGATTCGATCACCGTTGCTCCGGCACAAACCCTGACGGACAAGGAATACCAGATCATGCGTAACGCCTCTCTGGCGGTACTGCGCGAGATCGGCGTGGAAACCGGCGGCTCCAACGTCCAGTTCGGCATCTGCCCGGACACTGGCCGCATGGTAGTCATCGAGATGAACCCGCGTGTATCCCGCTCTTCGGCACTGGCCTCGAAAGCCACTGGTTTCCCGATTGCGCGTATCGCTGCCAAGCTGGCGATCGGCTACACCCTGGACGAGCTGCAGAACGAAATCACCGGCGGCGCTACTCCTGCATCCTTCGAGCCGTCCATTGACTACGTCGTGACCAAGTTGCCACGCTTCGCCTTCGAGAAATTCCCGAAAGCCGACGCGCGCCTGACCACTCAAATGAAGTCGGTCGGTGAAGTCATGGCGATCGGCCGGACCTTCCAGGAATCCCTGCAGAAAGCTTTGCGCGGTCTGGAAGTGGGCGTTTGCGGCCTGGACGAGAAGCTCGACCTGAGCAATCCGGAAAGCATGAGCATCCTCAAGCGCGAACTGACCGTGCCGGGTGCCGAGCGTATCTGGTACGTGGCTGACGCGTTCCGCGCCGGTCTGTCGGTCGAAGACATCTTCGGCATGAACATGATCGACCCGTGGTTCCTGGTGCAGATCGAAGACCTGATCAAGGACGAAGAGAAGGTCAAGACCCTGGGTCTGGCTAGCATCGACCGCGACTTGATGTTCAAGCTCAAGCGCAAAGGCTTCTCCGACATGCGTCTGGCCAAGCTGCTGGGCGTGACCGAGAAGGCGCTGCGTCGCCACCGTCACAAGCTGGAAATCTTCCCGGTCTACAAGCGCGTTGACACCTGCGCGGCCGAGTTCGCCACCGACACCGCGTACATGTACTCGACTTACGAGGAAGAGTGCGAAGCCGCACCGACGGGCCGCGACAAGATCATGATCCTGGGCGGCGGTCCTAACCGCATCGGCCAAGGCATCGAGTTCGACTACTGCTGCGTACACGCGGCACTTGCCCTGCGCGCCGACGGTTACGAGACCATCATGGTCAATTGCAACCCGGAAACCGTTTCGACCGATTACGACACCTCCGATCGCCTGTACTTCGAGCCGGTGACCCTGGAAGACGTGCTGGAAATCTGCCGCGTCGAGAAGCCAAAAGGCGTGATCGTCCAGTACGGCGGCCAAACCCCGCTGAAACTGGCTCGCGCCCTGGAAGAAGCTGGCGTGCCAATCATCGGCACCAGCCCTGACGCCATCGACCGTGCCGAAGACCGTGAGCGTTTCCAGCAAATGGTTGAGCGCCTGAACCTGCGTCAGCCGCCAAACGCCACCGTGCGTAGCGAAGACGAAGCGATTCGTGCTGCCGCCAAGATCGGTTACCCGCTGGTGGTTCGTCCGTCCTATGTTTTGGGCGGTCGTGCGATGGAAATCGTCTACGAAGAAGAAGAACTCAAGCGCTACCTGCGCGATGCGGTGAAGGTGTCCAACGACAGCCCGGTGCTGCTCGACCACTTCCTCAACTGCGCCATCGAAATGGACGTGGATGCGGTCTGCGACGGCACCGACGTGGTGATCGGCGCGATCATGCAGCACATCGAGCAGGCCGGCGTTCACTCCGGTGACTCGGCGTGCTCCCTGCCGCCGTACTCGCTGCCTGCGCACATCCAGGACGAGATGCGCGAACAGGTCAAGAAAATGGCCCTGGAACTGGGCGTTGTCGGCCTGATGAACGTGCAGTTGGCGCTGCAAGGCGAAGACATCTACGTCATCGAAGTCAACCCGCGCGCTTCCCGTACCGTACCGTTCGTGTCCAAGTGCATCGGTGTTTCCCTGGCCATGATCGCGGCACGCGTGATGGCCGGTAAAACCCTGAAAGAAATCGGCTTCACCAAAGAAATCATCCCGAACTTCTACAGCGTGAAAGAGGCGGTGTTCCCATTCGCCAAATTCCCTGGTGTGGACCCGATCCTGGGCCCAGAGATGAAGTCCACCGGTGAAGTGATGGGCGTGGGTGACACCTTCGGCGAAGCGTTCGCCAAGGCACAGATGGGCGCCAGCGAAGTGCTGCCGACCGGCGGCACCGCGTTCATCAGCGTGCGTGACGACGATAAGCCACTGGTTGCAGGCGTGGCCCGTGATCTGATCAACTTGGGCTTCGAAGTGGTAGCCACTGCCGGTACTGCCAAGCTGATCGAAGCCGCAGGCCTGAAAGTGCGCCGTGTGAACAAGGTGACCGAAGGTCGTCCGCACGTGGTCGACATGATCAAGAATGACGAAGTCACCCTGATCATCAACACCACCGAAGGTCGTCAGTCGATTGCTGATTCGTACTCCATTCGTCGTAATGCCCTGCAGCACAAGATCTACTGCACCACGACTATTGCTGCTGGCGAAGCCATCTGCGAAGCGCTCAAGTTCGGTCCCGAGAAGACCGTACGCCGCTTGCAGGATCTACACGCAGGATTGAAGGCATGATCAAGTACCCTATGACCGTCCAGGGCGCGAAAGCCCTGGAAGAAGAACACGCTCACCTGACCAAGGTCGTCCGTCCGAAGCTCAGCCAGGACATCGGCACGGCCCGCGAGTTGGGTGACTTGAAGGAAAACGCCGAATACCACGCTGCCCGTGAGCAGCAAGGGATGGTCGAGGCGCGGATTCGTGACATCGAGGGCCGGATTCAGAATCAGGTGATCATCGACGTCACGACCATTCCTCACACCGGCAAAGTGATTTTCGGTACCACCGTTGAAATCGCCAACGTCGAGACTGATGAAAGCGTCACTTACCACATTGTGGGTGAGGATGAGGCTGACTTTAAACTCGGCAAGATTTCGGTGGGCTCACCACTGGCCCGCGCCTTGATTGCCAAGGAAGAGGGTGACGTGGTTGCCGTGAAAACGCCTGGCGGCGTTATCGAGTACGAGATTGTCGAAGTACGCCACATCTAAACGCAGGCGCCCGCTCCGTGCGGGCTCCATGCTTTGGCAGCTCACTCAGATGTTGTGGGTGGGCGGCTTGTGGCTGTTACACATCGGTCTGCTGCCGGTGCTGGGCCAGATTGGCCTGGCGCCGCTGCTGATTGACGAAATTGCAGGCATGCTTGATGCGCTGATGGTGGGTTTCGCCACAGCGTGTGTGATTTTTCAGGCTTTGGTGCTGATTCAGGCCGAGGGCCTTGTCAGTCTATGGCGCGATATTCGTGGGCAACTGCTGCTGATGGCGCTGTATGCGTGCGGTATGTTCTTCGCGGTGCGCGTCGGTTGGCCGGATGCCGTGCGCTGGCAGGTGTTCAGTTACCTTGTTCTGGGCTTTTCCGGGGTGGTGCTGGTGTTGCAGCCGGTACCCGGATGGAGTGGCAGGGTGCGCGAAGCACACCCTTGACCCTTGCCATCACTTGAAGCGATGAACGTTCGACAGCTGCTTGTTGACGCTGAAGTTCTTGCGGTAAATCAGTGCCATCTTGCCGATGACCTGAACCAGGTCCGCTTTGCCGACCTTGCACAGTTCTGCAATGTTCGCCAGGCGCGACTCGCGATCGAGGATGTTGAGCTTGATTTTAATCAGCTCGTGATCCGCCAAAGCGCGTTCAAGTTCGGCTAACACACCTTCAGTCAAACCGTTGTCAGCCACAATCAAAACTGGTTTCAGATGATGGCCAATGGATTTGTACTGTTTCTTCTGCTCTTGAGTGAGCGGCATAATCTGACCCCTGCGTCTGATCTTGTAAAAAGCGGCGGCCAGTTTACCCGAGCGAGTCCGGGACCGCCCAGTTAATCACGACCCGTTTTATTTTCGAGGTGGCCCGTGGCCCGTTCCAAGACAAGCCTTAAATGGCTGCAAAGACATGTCAATGATCCCTATGTGAAGCAGGCGCAGAAGGATGGTTATCGCTCGCGTGCGAGTTACAAGCTTCTGGAGGTCCAGGAGAAATACAAACTGATCCGTCCGGGTATGAGCGTTGTCGACCTGGGAGCGGCGCCCGGCGGCTGGTCGCAGGTCACCAGTCGGCTGATCGGTGGTCAGGGGCGACTGATCGCCTCGGACATCCTGGAAATGGACAGCATTCCGGACGTGACTTTCATCCAGGGTGACTTCACCCAGGACGAAGTGCTCGCTCAGATCCTCGAAGCCGTGGGTAATTCGCAGGTGGACCTTGTGATTTCCGATATGGCCCCCAATATGAGTGGTACGCCTGAGGTGGATATGCCCAAAGCCATGTTTCTATGTGAGCTGGCTCTTGATCTGGCGGCTCGGATACTCAAGCCGGGTGGTAATTTCGTGATCAAGGTGTTTCAGGGCGAAGGGTTTGATGCTTACGTGAAGGACGCTCGTCAGAAATTCGACAAGGTCCAGATGATCAAGCCGGATTCTTCCCGTGGCAGTTCCCGCGAGCAATACATGCTGGCTTGGGGCTACCGTGGCCGTAGCGAGTAAATCGAGGTTTTTTTGCGGGTCGATAGGATTTTCGTATTTCGCCCCGTGAGCATTAGCGAATATTGTGTAGAAAGTGTTTCACAAAGGGTTACAGACGGCGCCTGCCAGAGTCGTAGGTAATGTAGTAAGTTAGGCCGGTGAATATCATGCGAAGCGCGCGCCATTAGCGGAGCTTGCTTCAGAGGGTAGTTAATTGAACGATATGGCAAAGAATCTGATCCTGTGGTTGATCATCGCGGCTGTCCTGGTGACGGTGATGAACAACTTCTCCAGCCCTAACGAGCCGCAGACCCTCAACTATTCCGACTTCATCCAGCAGGTCAAGGATGGCAAGGTCGAACGCGTAGCAGTTGACGGCTATGTGATTACCGGTAAGCGCACCGATGGCGATAGCTTCAAGACCATTCGTCCTGCCATTCAGGACAACGGTCTGATCGGCGATCTCGTGGATAACCACGTCGTGGTCGAAGGCAAGCAGCCTGAGCAGCAAAGCATCTGGACTCAACTCCTGGTCGCCAGCTTCCCGATCCTGGTGATCATCGCCGTGTTCATGTTTTTCATGCGGCAGATGCAGGGCGGTGCGGGCGGCAAGGGCGGGCCGATGAGCTTCGGCAAGAGCAAGGCACGCCTGCTCTCCGAAGATCAGGTGAAAACCACCTTGGGTGACGTTGCCGGTTGCGACGAAGCCAAGGAAGAGGTCGGTGAACTGGTCGAGTTCCTGCGTGATCCGGGCAAGTTCCAGCGACTGGGCGGCCGCATTCCACGCGGCGTGCTGATGGTGGGTCCTCCGGGTACCGGTAAAACCTTGCTGGCCAAGGCGATTGCCGGCGAAGCCAAAGTGCCGTTCTTCACCATTTCCGGTTCCGATTTCGTCGAGATGTTCGTCGGTGTCGGTGCCAGCCGTGTTCGCGATATGTTCGAGCAGGCCAAGAAACACGCACCCTGCATCATCTTTATCGATGAAATCGATGCTGTCGGTCGTCACCGTGGCGCCGGTATGGGTGGCGGTCATGACGAACGCGAGCAGACACTCAACCAATTGCTGGTTGAGATGGATGGCTTTGAAATGAATGACGGCATCATCGTCATTGCAGCAACCAACCGTCCCGACGTACTGGACCCCGCGTTGCTGCGTCCGGGCCGTTTCGACCGTCAGGTTGTGGTCGGTCTGCCGGATATTCGTGGTCGTGAGCAGATTCTCAAGGTTCACATGCGCAAAGTGCCAATGGGTGACGACGTCGCTCCTGCGGTGATTGCACGTGGTACGCCTGGTTTCTCTGGTGCCGACCTGGCTAACCTGGTGAACGAGGCCTCGTTGTTCGCTGCCCGTACCGGCAAGCGCATCGTCGAAATGAAAGAGTTTGAACTGGCGAAAGACAAGATCATGATGGGCGCCGAGCGCAAATCCATGGTCATGTCGGAAAAAGAGAAGCAGAACACCGCTTATCACGAAGCGGGTCACGCCATCGTCGGTCGTGTCGTGCCAGAGCACGATCCGGTCTACAAGGTGTCGATCATCCCGCGCGGTCGTGCGCTGGGTGTGACGATGTTCCTGCCGGAAGAAGATCGCTATAGCCTGTCCAAGCGTGCGCTGATCAGCCAGATCTGCTCGCTGTACGGTGGCCGTATCGCTGAAGAAATGACCCTGGGCTTTGACGGTGTTACCACCGGCGCGTCCAACGACATCATGCGTGCCAGCCAGATTGCGCGGAACATGGTGACCAAGTGGGGCCTTTCGGAAAAACTCGGTCCGTTGATGTATGCCGAAGAAGAGGGCGAAGTATTCCTTGGTCGCGGCGGCGGTGGTCAGGGTGCGAGCTTCTCTGGTGAGACAGCCAAGCTGATTGACTCCGAAGTGCGCAGCATCATTGATCAGTGCTACGGCACGGCCAAGCAGATCCTCACGGATAACCGTGACAAGCTCGACGCCATGGCGGATGCCTTGATGAAGTACGAGACGATCGATGCCGATCAGATCGATGACATCATGGCCGGACGTACCCCTCGCGAACCACGCGACTGGTCGGGTGGCGGCACCGGTACTTCCGGGACACCTCCGGTGGTCCAGGATGAGCGTCCGCAAACACCGATCGGCGGTCCGGCTGCTGACGTCTAAGGTTTGAAATGACTTCTGTTCAGTCCTCGACCCGGTTGCCTTGCGGCAACCGGGTTCTTGATTTGGCCCAGACGCATGTCATGGGTATTCTCAATGTCACTCCCGATTCCTTTTCTGATGGCGGCCGATACAGCCAGCTCGACGCGGCCCTGCGCCACGCCGAGGCGATGGTAGCGGCGGGCGCCACGCTGATCGATGTCGGTGGCGAATCG
The DNA here is from genome assembly GCF_900106065.1 of Pseudomonas mandelii. NCBI lineage: Bacteria > Pseudomonadati > Pseudomonadota > Gammaproteobacteria > Pseudomonadales > Pseudomonadaceae > Pseudomonas > Pseudomonas mandelii. The sequence goes on along the minus strand of NZ_LT629796.1, from coordinate 1,263,696 downwards.
ACCCGGCCCGGTGCAAGGGCGGTTTCGCCACTTGAAGAGCTGGAGCGCGTGGCGCCTATCGTTGAGCTCATCAATCGCGAACTGGATGTGATTATTTCGGTTGATACCTCCACTCCGGCGGTCATGCGCGAAACCGCACGGCTCGGAGCGGGCTTGATCAATGATGTGCGCTCGCTGCGCCGAGACGGTGCCCTGGATGCGGCAGCCGCCACCGGATTGCCGGTGTGTCTGATGCATATGCTCGGTGAGCCGGGCGATATGCAGGACAATCCGAGCTACGGGGACGTGACCAGGGAGGTTGGCGAGTTTCTCGCTGAGCGTATGGCCCAGTGTGCGTTGGTGGGAATCCCTGCTGAGCGGATTATTCTTGATCCGGGGTTTGGGTTCGCGAAAACCTTGCAGCACAATCTAAGCTTGTTCAAACATATGGAAGACCTGCATGCCTTGGGGCGGCCCCTGTTGGTTGGGGTTTCGCGAAAGAGCATGATAGGTCAGGCCTTGAATCGCCCGGTTGGAGAACGCCTGTTTGGTGGTCTGGCGCTCGCGGCGCTGGCTTCGGCCAAGGGTGCGCGTATATTGCGCGTCCATGATGTAGCCGAAACAGTGGACGTGGTGCGGATGATCGCCGCAGTGGAATCAGCCGAATAAGAATGATGGAGCACTTATGAGCAAAAAATACTTTGGCACCGACGGTATTCGTGGTCGGGTCGGCGAATACCCGATAACTCCTGACTTCATGCTCAAGCTCGGTTGGGCTGCGGGCATGGCGTTCCGCAAAATGGGCGCCTGCAAGGTGCTGGTTGGCAAGGACACCCGGATCTCCGGTTACATGTTTGAGTCCGCGCTCGAGGCTGGTCTGACGTCGGCAGGTGCTGACGTGATGCTGTTGGGCCCGATGCCAACGCCGGCGATCGCTTACCTGACGCGTACCTTTCATGCTGAAGCCGGTATTGTGATCAGTGCCTCGCACAATCCTCATGATGACAACGGCATCAAGTTCTTCTCCGGAAAGGGCACCAAGCTGCCGGATGAAGTCGAACTGATGATTGAAGAGTTGCTCGACACCCCGATGACCGTGGTTGAGTCGAGCAAGATCGGCAAAGTTTCGCGAATCAACGATGCCTCTGGCCGCTATATCGAATTCTGCAAGAGCAGCGTGCCGACCGGTACCAACTTCGCCGGCCTGAAAATCGTGATCGACTGCGCTCACGGCGCGACCTACAAGGTTGCACCTAGCGTGTTCCGCGAGTTGGGTGCCGAAGTCGTTGTGCTTTCTGCTCAGCCAAACGGCTTGAACATCAATGACAATTGCGGTTCGACCCATATGGGGCAGTTGCAGGCTGCGGTATTGGCCGAACACGCCGATCTGGGTATTGCCTTTGACGGTGACGGTGATCGCGTCTTGATGGTCGACCACACAGGCGCCATCGTAGATGGTGACGAGTTGCTGTACATCATCGCCCGCGATCTGCATGAGCGCGACAAGCTGCAAGGCGGCGTGGTTGGTACATTGATGAGTAACCTTGGGCTCGAATTGGCCCTGGCGGATCTGTCGATTCCTTTCGTGCGTGCCAACGTTGGCGACCGTTATGTGATCGCTGACTTGCTGGAGCGTAACTGGTTGGTAGGCGGTGAGAACTCGGGTCATATCGTCTGCTTCAATCACACCACCACAGGTGATGCGATCATCGCGGCGTTGCAGGTGCTGATGGCGCTGAAAACGCGCTCGGAAGGACTTGCTCAGGCCCGTCAGGCGCTGCGCAAGTGCCCTCAGGTGCTGATCAATGTCCGGTTCGGTGGGGGCGCGAGTCCGCTCGACCATCCGGCGGTCAAGGAAGCCAGCGACCGTGTTACCCAGGCTATGGCCGGCCGCGGGCGCGTGTTGTTGCGCAAGTCCGGGACGGAGCCGTTGGTGCGCGTGATGGTTGAAGGCGAGGACGAAACACAGGTCCGTGGCTACGCCGAAGAGCTGGCAAAACTGGTTACTGAAGTTTCTGCCTGAATTCGGCTTGCCAGCCATGATTGTGTTGGGTAACATCTGCGCCCACTTTGACCGACGAGGTACAGCATGCGTCGCCCTATGGTAGCTGGTAACTGGAAGATGCACGGTACCCGCGCCAGCGTCGCTGAGCTGATCAATGGCCTTCGTCATCTGGCCTTGCCGAGCGGTGTTGATGTAGCGGTATTCCCGCCTTACTTGCATATCAATCAAGTGATTGATGGCTTGAACGGCAAGTCGATTTCGGTCGGCGCGCAGAACTCTGCGGTGGAAGCCATGCAAGGTGCACTGACCGGTGAAATCGCGCCGAGTCAATTGGTGGATGCAGGTTGTTCCCTGGTTCTTGTCGGGCATTCCGAGCGCCGCCAGATTATGGGCGAGCAGGACGGTGTGCTGATTCGCAAGTTCGCAGCGGCGCAGGCATGTGGCTTGATCCCGGTGTTGTGCATAGGGGAAACCCTTGAGCAGCGCGAAGCCGGTAAAACTCTAGAGGTTGTCGGGCGTCAGCTAGGCAGTATCATAGAGGAGCTGGGTGTAGGTGCCTTTGCAAATGCAGTAATTGCTTACGAGCCAGTCTGGGCCATTGGCACTGGGCTGACTGCTTCGCCGCAACAAGCGCAGGATGTGCATGCAGCCATTCGCGCTCAGTTGGCGGCAGAGAATTCTGAGGTCGCACAAGGTGTGCGGCTTCTATACGGCGGCAGCGTGAAGGCGGCCAATGCGGTCGAACTGTTCGGCATGCCGGATATCGATGGGGGGCTCATTGGTGGAGCTTCCCTGAATGCAGATGAGTTCGGTGCGATTTGTCGCGCCGCGGGAAACTGAAAAAATGCTGGAAACAGTCGTAGTCGTTTTTCATCTGCTGGGTGCATTGGGCGTAGTTGCTCTGGTATTGCTGCAGCAGGGTAAAGGTGCGGATGCTGGCGCGTCTTTCGGAGCAGGTGCTTCAAATACTGTGTTCGGAAGCCAAGGTTCCTCTACCTTTCTTAGTAAGTTTACTGCTATACTTGCCGCCGGTTTCTTCATAACCAGCTTAGGGTTAGGTTACTTTGCTAAAGAGAAAGCTCAGCAGCTGACTCAAGTAGGTTTGCCAAACCCGGCAGTGTTGGAAGTTCCAAAGCAACAACCGGCTTCTGATGATGTACCGGTGCTTCAAGAGCAAAAGTCGGCTACTCCAGCGACTGACGTGCCTCCAGCTCAAGAGCAAAAGTAAGAAGGGTTTCAAACGTAGTATTGCCGAGGTGGTGGAATTGGTAGACACGCAACCTTGAGGTGGTTGTGCCCATAGGGTGTAGGGGTTCGAGTCCCCTTCTCGGTACCAATTATCAGGAGAGCCCGCTGTTGCGGGCTTTCTTGTAGGTGGAAGGTTACATTGACCCTGTCAAGGATCGGTCGTATACTTCCGCCCCAGCTTTGTCGCGGGGTGGAGCAGTCTGGTAGCTCGTCGGGCTCATAACCCGAAGGTCGTCGGTTCAAATCCGGCCCCCGCAACCAGTTTAAGGAGCCCCTTTTAAGGGGCTTTTTGTTAGCTGGACACTTTCTACGCCGCTGTTCGACGGCGTTTCAAGGATGGGCGTTTCGCCCATTTTTTTATTTTGCATAGCATGCACATACATGCACGAGGGGGTTCAGGTGTCGAGCAAGCTAGAAGAGTTGCAGGCCTTGTTGGCCCCGGTGGTCGTGGCCCTGGGCTATGAATGCTGGGGTATTGAGTTTTCGGCTCAAGGTCGCCACTCAATGTTGCGCGTTTATATTGATAAAGAGGGCGGTGTGCTGGTGGACGATTGTGCCATCGTCAGCCGTCAGATCAGCGGTGTCCTGGATGTTGAAGATCCAATCGCCGTTGAATACACCCTTGAAGTTTCCTCGCCTGGCATGGAACGCCCACTGTTCACTATTGAGCAGTTTGCAAAATTTGCCGGTGAACAAGTGAAGATCAAGCTGCGCTCGCCTTTTGAAGGACGACGCAACTTTCAGGGCCTTCTGCGCGGTGTAGAAGAGCAGGACGTCGTGGTGCAGGTAGAAGACCATGAGTTCCTGTTGCCGATCGATATGATCGACAAGGCCAACATTATTCCCAGTTTTGACTGAGACGCGGATCCCGCGGATCCAATGGCTTGCGAAAGGCGAGGCGTACGATGAGCAAAGAAGTACTGCTGGTTGTTGAGTCGGTATCCAATGAAAAGGGCGTACCGGCAAACGTAATTTTTGAAGCGCTGGAGCTGGCCCTGGCCACTGCTACCAAAAAGCGTTTCGAGGACGAAGTCGATCTGCGTGTGGAAATCAATCGCCACACCGGTGCTTACGAGACATTCCGTCGCTGGACGGTCGTCGAAGAAGCAGACCTGGATGATCCGGCCATCGAAACCTGGCCGAGCAAGGTTGCCGAAACGCACCCGGGCGCCCAGGTGGGTGATGTAGTCGAAGAGAAAATCGAATCCATCGAGTTCGGCCGCATTGCTGCACAGACTGCCAAGCAAGTCATCGTGCAGAAAGTTCGCGAAGCCGAGCGCGCTCAAGTCGTTGACGCTTATCGCGAGCGCCTGGGGGAAATCATCTCCGGCACCGTGAAGAAAGTGACCCGCGACAACGTGATCGTCGACCTGGGCAACAACGCTGAAGCGTTGCTGGCTCGTGAAGACATCATCTCTCGCGAAACCTTCCGGGTTGGCGTGCGCTTGCGTGCGCTTCTCAAGGAAATCCGCACCGAGAACCGCGGCCCGCAGCTGATCCTGTCGCGTACCGCGCCGGAAATGCTGATCGAGTTGTTCCGCATCGAAGTGCCGGAAATCGCTGAAGGCCTGATCGAAGTAATGGCAGCCTCCCGTGACCCGGGTTCGCGTGCCAAGATCGCGGTCCGCTCGAAAGACAAACGCATCGACCCGCAGGGCGCTTGCATCGGTATGCGCGGTTCGCGCGTCCAGGCAGTGTCGGGTGAGTTGGGCGGTGAGCGTGTGGATATCGTCCTGTGGGATGACAACCCGGCTCAGTTCGTAATCAACGCCATGTCCCCGGCTGAGGTTGCGGCAATTATCGTTGACGAAGATGCCCATGCAATGGACATCGCCGTTGGCGCAGACAATCTGGCTCAGGCCATCGGTCGCGGTGGTCAGAACGTGCGTCTGGCTAGCCAGTTGACTGGCTGGACCCTGAACGTGATGACCGAATCGGACATCCAGGCTAAGCAGCAAGCAGAAACCGGCGACATCCTGCGCAACTTCATCGACGAGCTGGAAGTCGACGAAGACCTTGCACAGGTGCTGGTAGATGAAGGCTTCACCAGCCTGGAAGAGATTGCCTACGTACCGTTGGAAGAAATGCTCAACATCGAAGGCTTTGACGAAGAAACCGTCAACGAGCTTCGCGCTCGCGCCAAGGATCGTTTGTTGACCAAAGCCATCGCTACTGAGGAAAAGCTGGCAGACGCCCATCCGGCCGAAGACCTGCTCTCGCTTGAGGGTATGGACAAGGATCTGGCGATGGAACTGGCGGTGCGCGGCGTAATTACCCGCGAAGACCTGGCCGAGCAGTCTATTGACGACCTGCTCGACATCGACGGCATTGACGATGATCGTGCCGGCAAGTTGATCATGGCCGCCCGAGCCCACTGGTTCGAGTAATTAGGCGCGGCCTGAGGAGAGAAGTGCATGACGCAAGTCACGGTGAAACAACTGGCCGATGAGGTCAAAACACCGGTAGAGCGCCTGTTGCAGCAGATGCGTGAGGCAGGTCTGCCGCACACCGCCGCCGATGAAGGTGTGAGCGATAGTGAGAAGCAGTCTTTGCTGACTCACTTGAAGAGCAGCCACAAGGCGAAAGTGGAAGAACCGCGCAAGATCACACTGCAGCGCAAAACCACCAGCACCCTGCGTGTTGCTGGCAGCAAAAGCATCAGCGTTGAAGTACGCAAGAAGAAAGTCTTCGTACAGCGCAGCCCGGAAGAAATTGAAGCCGAGCGCAAACGCGAACTGGAAGAACGTCGCGCAGTAGAAAATGCTGCTCGTCAGAAGGCTGAAGAAGAAGCCAAGCGTCGCGCCGAAGAAGAAGCGCGTCGCCAGCCTGCTGCTGCGCAATCCGCTACTAACGACGCCGTTGCAGCCCCTGCTGCAGTTGCTGAGCCAGTACGCGAAAGCGCGCCGGTTGTAGCCGCTGCTCCAGCACCGTCTGCTGACGTTCGCAACAAGCAGAACGAACAGCGCCGTCCGGACAAACCACGCGCCGACGATAACAATCGTCGTGGCAGTGGCGATGGTGAGCGCAAAAACGCTCCGCATCGTGCTTCGGTTAAAGAGAAAGCGCCTGCTCCACGCGTTGCACCACGTACTACCGACGAAGAAAGCGATGGCTTCCGTCGTGGTGGTCGCGGCAAGGCCAAGCTGAAGAAACGCAACGCCCACGGTTTCCAGAGCCCAACCGGCCCTGTCGTGCGTGATGTGCAGATCGGCGAGACCATCACTGTTGGCGATCTCGCCAATCAGATGTCGGTCAAGGCTGCTGAAATCATCAAGTTCATGTTCAAACTGGGTACGCCAGCGACCATCAACCAGGTGCTTGATCAGGAAACTGCTCAACTGGTAGCCGAAGAACTGGGCCACAAAGTGACCCTGGTCAGCGACACCGCCCTGGAAGATTCCCTGGCCGAGTCCCTGAAGTTTGAAGGTGAGACGTTCTCCCGTGCGCCAGTCGTGACCGTAATGGGCCACGTTGACCACGGTAAGACGTCGCTGCTCGACTATATCCGTCGTGCCAAGGTAGCTGCAGGCGAAGCCGGCGGTATCACCCAGCACATCGGTGCGTACCACGTTGAAACTGATCGTGGCATGGTCACTTTCCTCGATACCCCGGGTCACGCCGCGTTTACCGCAATGCGTGCCCGTGGTGCCAAGGCGACTGACATCGTGATCCTGGTGGTTGCAGCGGACGACGGCGTAATGCCGCAGACCATTGAAGCGGTCCAGCACGCCAAGGCTGCCGGTGTTCCACTGGTTGTTGCAGTGAACAAAATCGACAAGCCGGGCGCTGATCTCGATCGCATCCGTAGCGAGCTGTCGGTTCACGGCGTGACTTCGGAAGAGTGGGGCGGCGACACCCCGTTCGTATCGGTTTCGGCGAAAGTCGGTACTGGTGTGGACGAGTTGCTCGAAGCTGTTCTGCTGCAAGCCGAAGTTCTGGAACTGAAAGCGACGCCTTCGGCTCCTGGCCGTGGTGTGGTGGTTGAATCGCGTCTCGACAAAGGTCGTGGCCCGGTTGCAACCGTTCTGGTTCAAGACGGTACTCTGCGCCAAGGCGACATGGTCCTGGTCGGTTCGAACTATGGCCGTGTACGCGCCATGCTCGACGAGAACGGCAAGCCGATCAAAGAAGCCGGTCCTTCCATCCCTGTCGAGATCCTCGGCCTGGACGGTACCCCGGACGCTGGCGATGAGATGAGCGTGCTGTCGGACGAGAAGAAAGCCCGTGAAGTGGCTCTGTTCCGTCAAGGCAAGTTCCGCGAAGTCAAACTGGCTCGCGCTCACGCCGGCAAGCTGGAAAACATCTTCGAAAACATGGGTCAGGCAGAGAAGAAGACGCTCAACATCGTCCTCAAATCCGACGTCCGTGGTTCGCTGGAAGCGTTGAACGGTGCCTTGAACGGCCTGGGTAACGACGAAGTGCAAGTGCGTGTTGTCGGTGGCGGCGTCGGTGGTATCACCGAGTCCGACGCTAACCTGGCACTGGCCTCCAACGCTGTACTGTTTGGCTTCAACGTGCGTGCCGATGCTGGCGCTCGCAAGATCGTCGAGCAGGAAGGTCTGGATATGCGTTACTACAACGTGATCTACGACATCATCGAAGACGTCAAGAAAGCCCTCACCGGTATGCTGGGCAGCGATGTTCGCGAGAACATCCTGGGTACCGCTGAAGTGCGTGACGTGTTCCGTTCGCCGAAGTTTGGCGCGATCGCCGGTTGCATGGTTATCGAAGGTGTTGTTCACCGTAACCGTCCAATCCGTGTACTGCGTGAAGACATCGTTATCTTCGAAGGCGAGCTGGAATCCCTGCGCCGCTTCAAGGATGACGCTTCCGAAGTACGTGCCGGCATGGAATGCGGTATCGGCGTGAAGAGCTACAACGACGTCAAAGTCGGTGACAAGATCGAAGTCTTCGAGAAGGTTCAGGTTGCTCGCAGCCTCTAACTCGCGCACTTCAAGGGCCACGCCAAGCCGCCGCATGCAAATGCGCGGCACCGCGTCAGGACTCTAAACGCAACGCCCGGTCTGGCTTTTGTCAGGCCGGGCGTTTGCCGCTTTCAGACCCCTCGGGTTTCACCGTGGGGCAGTAACAGGTAACAAGACATGGCAAAAGAATACAGCCGTACCCAACGTATCGGCGATCAGATGCAGCGTGAGCTGGCACAGCTGATCCGTCGTGAAGTCAAAGACCCGCGCGTCGGTCTGGTCACCATTACCGCTGTTGAAGTCAGCCGTGACGTCGGTCACGCCAAGATCTTCATCACCGTGATGGGCCAGGACAACGCCGAAGACATCGCGCAAAGCATCAAGGTGCTCAACTCAGCCGCCGGTTTCCTGCGCATGCAGTTGGCTCGTGAAATGAAGTTGCGCAGCGTTCCGCAGTTGCACTTCCACTACGACGAAAGCGTCGTGCGTGGCGCGCACCTGTCGGCCCTGATCGAGCGTGCGGTGGCTGAAGACAATCAGCACCCGGTAGCGGCTGAACCCGAAGACGCCAAGGAGTAATCGGTGGCTCAGGTCAAACGTATCCGTCGTAACGTCAGCGGTATCATTCTGCTCGACAAGCCATTGGGGTTCACCTCCAACGCCGCGTTGCAGAAGGTTCGCTGGCTGCTGAACGCCGAGAAAGCCGGTCACACCGGCAGTCTCGATCCGCTGGCCACCGGCGTGTTGCCGTTGTGCTTCGGTGAGGCCACCAAGTTCTCGCAGTACCTGCTCGATTCCGACAAGGGTTACGAAACCCTGGCGCAACTGGGCAAGACCACCACCACGGCCGATGCCGAGGGTGAAGTTTTGCAGGAGCGTCCGGTGACCGTTGGTCGCGCAGATGTCGAAGCTGTTCTGCCGAATTTTCGCGGGCAAATCAGTCAGATACCGCCGATGTACTCGGCGCTCAAGCGTGATGGCCAGCCGCTGTACAAGCTGGCCCGTGCAGGCGAAGTAGTGGAGCGTGAACCGCGTTCTGTTACTATTGCGCGCTTGGAATTGCTGGCCTTTGAAGGTGATACTGCGCGGCTTGCGGTGGATTGCAGCAAAGGCACCTATATTCGCACCCTGGTGGAGGATATCGGTGAGCAACTCGGTTGTGGCGCTTACGTGGCTGAATTGCGACGTACCCAGGCCGGGCCTTTCACGCTGGCGCAGACGGTCACGCTTGAAGAGTTGGAAGCGGTACATGCCGAAGGCGGCAACGAAGCGGTCGACCGCTTCCTGATGCCATCGGACAGCGGCCTTCTGGATTGGCCACTGTTGCAGTTCTCGGAGCACAGTTCGTTCTACTGGCTTAACGGCCAACCGGTACGAGCCCCGGATGCACCGAAGTTCGGCATGGTACGGGTACAGGATCACAACGGTCGCTTCATCGGTATCGGTGAAGTGAGCGAAGACGGGCGCATCGCGCCACGTCGACTGATTCGGTCAGAATGACCGGACGAGGGTGGCTGTTAACAGGCACGGTCACTACTCATTTTTAGATACAGGGATTTGTCCCTGGCCTGTTGAAGCTGTTTCTTTGAAACAGTTTCCTGATAAAAGGATTGCCTCATGGCTCTCGACGTTCAAGAAAAAGCTCAAATCGTAGCTGACTACCAGCAAGCTGTTGGTGACACTGGTTCGCCGGAAGTGCAAGTTGCACTGCTGACCCACAACATCAACAAGCTGCAAGGTCACTTCAAGGCCAACGGTAAAGATCACCACTCCCGTCGTGGTCTGATCCGCATGGTTAACCAGCGTCGTAAGCTGCTGGACTACCTGAAAGGCAAGGATCTGGGTCGTTATCAGGCTCTGATCGGTCGCCTGGGTCTGCGTCGCTAATAAGCGATTGCGCTAGAGGTTGGTTGTCTGTCGTGCGCCAGTGGGTTTCCCGCTGGCACATGGCAGGCTCCCAGCCTCAAGTTTTATCTGGATAGTCGTTTTACCCTGGACAGGCGTTGGGCCGATTCCCGACATTGCCCAAGAATTTCGCAAGAAGACAAGTTCCCCAAGAGCCACAAAAGAAGGTAGGACACCGTGAACCCGGTAATCAAAAAATTCCAGTTCGGTCAGTCGACCGTTACCCTCGAGACTGGCCGTATCGCCCGTCAGGCCTCCGGCGCAGTATTGGTCACCGTTGACGACGACGTCAGCGTGTTGGTGACTGTGGTCGGCGCCAAGCAAGCCGATCCAGGCAAGGGCTTCTTCCCTCTGTCTGTTCACTACCAGGAAAAGACTTACGCTGCCGGTAAGATCCCTGGCGGTTTCTTCAAGCGTGAAGGCCGTCCTTCCGAGAAAGAAACCCTGACTTCCCGACTGATCGACCGTCCGATCCGTCCGCTGTTCCCAGAAGGCTTCATGAACGAAGTGCAGGTTGTCTGCACCGTCGTTTCCACCAGCAAGAAAACCGATCCGGACATCGCTGCGATGATCGGTACCTCGGCTGCGTTGGCTATCTCCGGTATTCCTTTCGATGGCCCGATCGGCGCTGCCCGCGTGGCGTTCCACGAAAGCACTGGCTACCTGCTGAACCCGACTTACGAACAACAGAAAGCTTCGAGCCTGGACATGGTCGTTGCCGGTACTTCGGAAGCCGTATTGATGGTTGAATCGGAAGCCAAAGAGCTGACCGAAGACCAGATGCTGGGCGCGGTACTGTTTGCTCACGACGAGTTCCAGGTGGTGATCAACGCCGTCAAGGAACTGGCCGCCGAAGCTGCCAAGCCGACCTGGACCTGGGCTCCACAGCCAGAAGCCACTGCTCTGCTGGGCGCTATCCGTGCCGAGTTCGGCGACGCGATCTCCCAGGCTTACACCATCACCATCAAGGCCGACCGTTACGCTCGCCTGGGTGAGCTGAAAGACCAGGTGGTTGCCAAGCTGTCCGGTGAAGAAGGCCAGCCTTCGTCCAGCGAAGTCAAAGCCGCTTTCGGCGAAATCGAATACCGCACCGTTCGCGAAAACATCGTAAACGGCAAGCCACGTATCGACGGTCGCGACACCAAGACCGTACGTCCTTTGAACATCGAAGTCGGTGTTCTGCCAAAGACTCACGGTTCGGCTCTGTTCACCCGTGGCGAAACCCAGGCGCTGGTTGTTGCAACACTGGGCACCGCCCGTGACGCACAGCTGCTGGACACCCTGGAAGGTGAGAAAAAAGACCCGTTCATGCTGCACTACAACTTCCCTCCGTTCTCGGTAGGTGAGTGTGGTCGCATGGGTGGCGCTGGCCGTCGCGAAATCGGTCACGGCCGTCTGGCCCGTCGTTCGATTGCAGCCATGCTGCCTGCTGCCGACGTGTTCCCATACACCATTCGTGTTGTGTCGGAAATCACCGAATCCAACGGTTCGAGCTCGATGGCTTCCGTTTGCGGCGCTTCCCTGGCTCTGATGGACGCCGGCGTTCCGATGAAGGCACCGGTTGCCGGTATCGCCATGGGTCTGGTTAAAGAAGGCGAGAAGTTCGCCGTCCTGACCGACATCCTGGGTGACGAAGACCACCTGGGCGACATGGACTTCAAAGTAGCCGGTACCGCCAAAGGTGTTACCGCGCTGCAGATGGACATCAAGATCAAAGGCATCACCGAAGAAATCATGGAAATCGCTCTGGGCCAAGCCCTGGAAGCGCGCCTGAACATCCTCGGTCAGATGAACCAGATCATTGGTCAGTCTCGCACCGAACTGTCGGAAAATGCTCCGACCATGATCGCGATGAAAATCGACACCGACAAAATCCGTGATGTCATCGGTAAAGGCGGCGCGACCATTCGTGCGATCTGTGAAGAGACCAAGGCTTCGATCGACATCGAAGACGACGGCTCGATCAAGATCTTCGGCGAAACCAAGGAAGCGGCTGAAGCAGCACGTCAGCGCGTTCTGGGCATCACCGCAGAAGCTGAAATCGGCAAGATCTACGTTGGTAAGGTTGAGCGCATCGTCGACTTCGGCGCATTCGTCAACATCCTGCCTGGCAAGGACGGTCTGGTACACATCTCGATGCTGAGCGATGCTCGCGTTGAGAAAGTGACCGACATCCTGAAAGAAGGCCAGGAAGTGGAAGTACTGGTACTGGACGTGGACAACCGCGGCCGTATCAAACTGTCCATCAAAGACGTAGCAGCGGCCAAGGCTTCGGGCGTTTAATCACCCCCGCTTGATTGCTTCAACGTTATAAAAAATGCCCCGCAGTGAAAGCTGCGGGGCATTTTTTTGTCTGTGAAACAGGGTGTGAAGTTGCTGGCTTTCGAACCCGGTGCTAGGTTTAGCCCACCGCCCGTGTAGCTCAGCCGGTAGAGCAGCGCACTCGTAACGCGAAGGTCGCAGGTTCGATTCCTGTCTCGGGCACCAATTCAAATTCCACCGGGTGCCGGTGAGCAACAGTTTGGAATCACGGACGAAAGCGTCATCAACTGGTTTTGAACGACGGAAATCAGCTGCTGGATATCATGTAGAACTCAAGATCGACAATGAAGGGGGCGGCACTACGACTGCTCCCCTTATTACGGTATCTTGCTCGACACAGGCGCGGTACGCCGATATGGAAAATAACCAGTTCGATAGTGGCACCACACTGTCAATCTTTTACTGGATAACGTCCTTAAGCGCCGGTCGGGATCTCAGGCTACGGTTTTCGGTGCGATGCCGAGGCAATCAACCAAGAGGATCGACAACCAAATCACGAACTCGAGATTGTGAATGTGAAGGTGAATGTGTCCTTGAGCAAGTATGTGATCGGTGATGAGGCCGTATGACGAACGGGGGCGGAATTACTGCAGCAGGCTGGCTGGAAACTGAAACCTAGAGAAACATTTTTGCCTGATGTATCCTCGGTGCGCCGCTGACGCTTTTTTCCAAGGATTCGGTACCTTGTGCCGCACCTTGCCAGCAGCACTTAGGGCAGATGCAAAGCTGTTTGGCTTCCTCGATACAGACTTGCATCAGCTCATTTATATTTTCAGGAAGAGTTAGAATGTCTCTCGCGCAAACGCTGAATTATTCAAATACCAGGAGCGGGGTACTTGTACCTGTGATTGGGGCTGCAATGTCGTTACCAATAGTGATGTTTTCGCTAATGGGCTATGATATTAATCCGGCATTTCTGCTTGCTCCTATTATTGGAGTCGCATTTTTGATGACCTTCGGCCGCACTGCGCTTGCGTATATTGCGACAATGGTTTTTGGCCTAATTTCAATATTCGCGGCCAATAAAATATCCCCTGACGGAGATGTGATTAAACATATTTTTTCACTAGTGTTAATTATGTTCGCACCGTCTTTCTTGTTTCTTGGTAAATATGTCTCTAAAACTCATGAGATAGGAAAAGTTTTTTACTGGCTGTCACTCTTTTCTGCTCTATTTTTGATCGTGGTTACTACCCGCATACTTTACCTTGAGCAGGACGTTCGCATTTATATTGGCACCCAAGGTCTCGCGGCAATGAATGCCGAATTCTTTGGCCTTCCAGTGTTTGCAACGTTTGGCGTTCTGAGCCTCGCACACCTGGTGTGCTTGCAGGCAGTGATTCTTTGCGGAACTCTCATTGGTGGTAAAGCCAGCAAGCCGGTATCAGTATTGCTGTGGGTTGCGCTGTTCTGCGCATCCTTCCTGATCATCGGCAGCGATTCTCGAAGCGCCCAGATTCTGTTGGTGTGGATTCTTGGGGCTGTGGTGGTTTACGCATTCCGTAATGCTGACGCTCGGCGTGCTTGTGTCGTCGTCATTCTCACTATCCTGATGGCGTTTGCGGTGACGTACGCGCGGGGCATGAACGAAAGCCGCATGTTGTCTTCCATTGAAGCTATCAGAACTGATTCTGGAAATGACGTTTTGGCCGGCTACGAGCCGCTCGGTTCGCCGCAGGGCCAAATTGTTGATAAGAAGTGGGAGAAACAGGCCGATCAGTTTGCAACTGGCCGTGTAGAGTTGGCTATCGCTGGCTTTAATGAAGTTAAAGCGAGCCCAATCATCGGCAGCGGGTTCGCTGGCTACGGTCGGTATTCGACAGAGGGGCTGTCCAAGGCTTTGGAAGCTAACACCTCAACCCACGTTTATTACCTTACACTGCTGTGGAAAGGCGGGCTGATATTCTTCATTCCAATTGTGGTGATGCTCCTCCTAAACTTGAAGGCCGCGATAGCCGTAACGAAAACCACTGCCCGCTCTGCTGAGCGATTCTTTGCATGGGCTGCTGTTTTGATGGCGTTCGGACCAATGGCAATGGCTTGGGATATCCTGATCGTACCGAGCGCGGGGGCTTTGGCCTTCTTCCTGTTCGGATTGCTGGCGACAACGAAAAAAGCTTAGCTGCCCCATTAAGTTCAGCCGCCTTCGGGCGGCTTGTTTGTTTAGAAAAAGGGCGAGCATAAGGCCCCGTCGATCTTTTCTGGCAATCCGCTAGTTGGTGGCTCTGGGTGAAGCTGTCAGAGTCGTCTTTGGGAGGTAATCTTTTATTATGGTGTATAGCCTGCTAGTGCGCTCAACCGTGTTCTCACAATTTATATGAAATGCGGTGTCATAAAAACTGGATAAAGGGAAATAGAAGTCATCCGGGTTGCCCACGATAGGAACACCAGCAGCCCTTATTTGCTCCATCATAGTCATCAAAGCTTTGTGGTAGGACTCTTTGTTCGATCGTTCATCTTGAACGGTTACGCTTGGCGCAATGTAAAATGCAACACCTTTGCTTTTGAGCTCTTTTGCGGTATCTGAGAGCAGTTCTAGTACGTTCTTATTGACTTTTGGGTTTTGAGGGATATCAATGCTCACCATATTTGCTATGGGGTGAGTACCGCACGCGCCTTGAATGTCTCCAGAGGAGTTCATGTTAAGGTATGAATAGGAGAACGGTTGCGGGGCGGTTCGATCGATTTTTGCGTATTGGACTCTAATCTCATCCATAGTCAGAGCCCTGCGATAAAGAAACTCCTTCAATACAGCATCTTTCTTGGATTTTACGTCCATGTTTGTGTAAAGAGTCTTCATGTCAATCGCGGACATGTATTTGAGTTTCGTCAAAAAGGGAAGACTATAAAAATAGTCACCATACCAAGCTACCATTTCTCTTAAGATCCAATCCTCAGGCGTTCGGTAGTCTTTGAAGTAGTATAGCCACACCAAGGACATTACGACCGTGTCCCCCTCGCGGGAGTTTTTGATGACCGATTTGGTAAGGGCATCTAACGGAAGGCCGCCATGTAGCGCCATATTGGCAACTGGCATGCCAGTCTTTTTAGATAACAACTCGCTGTTAACGCCAAATACTGTGCTTGAATCGCCAAATAATAATATTCGTTTACCTGGTGTATTGATCCCTACCAGATTCTTATAAGTATTCCAGTTGGCCGCGTCATATCCGGATGGTATCGGCGCGTCAAACTGATACAGAAATGCAGCATAAAACGCACCAAAGGAAACAATGGTCGCGCAAGCCGCAGAAATGATGAATTTTCTATATAGGGTCATGGTCAGAATTGGAAATAGAGGAAAGGGCTGATGACGTTTGTTCCGAAAGTAGACAACATGCTTGCGCCTATCACCGCCACGCAGACGATCCCGGCTGTGACGCAGACCATCGAACTTACTCTATGACCTTCATCACCGTTAATCTGAATTCGTTTATGTAGCAGGTCTAATACCTCATAAACGTTTGGAAATGCCCAGATAATCAGCATTGATATTGAAAAGTAAGCGAGCAATGGCAGAAAGCTTATCGTTTTGAATATGGCCTCCCACGCAACTGGCTCTTCGAAACCCGCCATTGCGACAATTATAGTTTGGGCTGAATGGATGCTCTCGGCGCGGAAGAATACCCATGCGATGACAACCACGCAGAACGTTAGCAAGACACTCGCCGGAATTGTAATCGCTGCAGGAAGCAACCCTGACATCCTTAGGGGGGGGCGGTATCTTCTGAAACATATGGTTGATGCATAGATAAGCGCCATGAAGAGCGCCCCAGATGACAAAGGTCCAATTCGCACCATGCCAAAGGCCACCAAGCAGCATCGTGAGCATTAGATTGACCAGGCGGCGTGTTTCTCCCTTTCGATTCCCGCCTAAGGGGATATACAGGTAGTCCCTTAAAAATTGGGACAGTGTCATATGCCAGCGGCGCCAGAATTCAATGATGTTTCGGGCTTTGTAAGGTGAGTTAAAGTTTATAGGGAGGTGGATTCCGAACAACATGGAGAGGCCGACAGCCATATCCGAGTAGCCAGAAAAGTCAAAGTAAATTTGCAACGTATAAGCGATGGCCCCGACCCAAGCAATCATTGGCCCAATCGCCTGTCCAGTGGCGGCCGCATGAAATACCGGGTCCGCATAGGTACTGATGGGATCAGCAAGCAATAATTTCTTACCGAGCCCGACCGCGAATAACGCAACACCAATAGAGATGTTCCTTGACCGGATGCGGTAGATCTCCGGGTCTTTGAATTGAGGCATCATTTGCCCGTGGTGCAAGATCGGACCCGCAATCAGGTGGGGGAACCAGGTTACGAACAGCAGGTAGTGCCAAAAATTGTATTCTTGGGCTTTGCCTTTCCAGGCATCAACGAGGAAAGCGATCTGAGTAAATGTGAAAAAAGAAATACCGAGCGGTAGCACGAGTTCAAGGGTCGGCATGTGGACGCCGGTAGATCGGGCAACCTCACCTAGAAAGAAATTGGAGTATTTGTAGTAGCAGAGCAGCAGTAGATTGCTGATGACTCCAACATACAGGGCTGCCTTAGATTTTGCCCGGGCTCGCTCATGGTTTTTCGCAATGATGTATCCAACGGTGTAGTTGAACACGATCGATGCCAGTAGGAGCGGGATATAGGTTGTGCTCCACCAGCCATAAAAAAACACAGACGCTGCTACCTTGATGAAGCAGAGGAATGCAGTCAGTCGAACCAAAAAAATTGCAATGACGGGGGGGGAAGGGTGGTGCCCAGAAAAAGCAGGGTTAAATCGGTGTTATGCGATTCCTGTCCAGGCACCGTTCCCTTGTTATTTCACCTTTCTGCTCAAATCTTCCACGGTGCGTTTCAGCTGATCCAGTTGGTTGTCCTGATCGCTGACTTCCCGCTTAAGGCTGGACAGGTCGCTGGAGCTCGAGCTGGAACTCGAACCGGCGCTACGCTTGAGGTCTTCCACCTGGCTGGCAAGTCTTTTCAAGTCGTTTTCCTGTTCATTGACGGTACGCTTGAGGTCGTTCACTTCGCTGGAGCTTGAACTGGAGTTCGAGCCGCCGCTGCTGCGCTTCAGATCGTCCATCTGACTGGCGAGCTTTTTCAGACCGTTGTCCTGTTCGCTGACCGCGCGTTTCAGATCACTCACTTCGCTTGAGCTAGAGCTTGCGCTTGAGCTGGAATTCGAGCTGCTGCTTCGCTTCAGATCGTCCATCTGACTGGCGAGCTTTTTCAGTCCGTTGTCCTGTTCGCTGACCGTCCGCTTGAGGTCGTTGACTTCGCTGGAACTGGAGCTGGAATTCGAGCTGCTATTGCGTTTGAGTTCGTCCACAGCCTTGGCAAGGTTTACCAAACCGGTGTTCTGTTCGCTGACCGTGCGTTTCAGGTCGTTCACTTCGCTGGCGCTGGAACTGGAGCTCGAACCACTGTTGCGTTTGAACTCGTCCATGGCCTTGGCGAGGTTTTTCAGCGCAGTGTCCTGATCACTGACGGTGCGCTTGAGTTTATCCACTTCGCTGGCAGTCGAACTCGAACCGGACACCGTGTTCTTTTTCAACTCTTCGATGAGCCGCGCCTGTGTACTGACGGTTTTCTTCAGCTCTTCAAGATCTGCCGTATCGGTTTTAACCATTCTTTGTAATTTTTCCACGTCTTCGATACTGAGGCCTGATTTGACCATCACGTCTGTGCCGTAATAGTTGTGGAAAACCAAAAATTTATCGGAAGAGTTTGCGCTGTCGAATTTGTACTCCAGACCGGCTTGAGCCGAATCGGGCATTGCCAGGCTGCCGAGAAGAAGGGCAGCCATGCCGGTTGCAAACAGGGTAGATGGAAGCTTGGGAAAATTGCGCATCACCGATTCCTTGTGAAGTGCCTATATGGCACATCGCTATGACTTTACCTTTTGAACGTTGTTCCTGGGTAGCGAGGGAAAATTTTCAGAAAGGCCGATCAACGGTTTTTTTGTAGATTTGATGTAAAAGTCCATATAAATCGTCGACCAAACGTCCTATATTCGGACGTTGCACACGTACCACTTTGCAGTTTTCAGATGATCCCCGAATGGTTCTGAAGGCCAGACAAACCGGGCTTCACACGGTTTTTTGCGTCAGAGAGATCCTTGATGATCCAGATCCATCTTCCATTCCCCAGATCAGCGAGAACGCCATGACCGTTAAAGAATTGACCCAAGAAGCCAGACACGAAGAAGCGCTGAAAAAGTACCTGCAGGAGTCGCCCCAGCTAGCCGACGAGATCAAGGACCTGCCGGCCGACGATCAAAAAGACCAGATCCAGTGGGCGTTCGAGGATGAGGCGGAGTCCCAGGGCTTGCAGCCATGGGAACTGACGCTCAAGTACACCTCGACCCCTGAAGAGTTCGAGGCTGCGCGCCTGGTGCTGCACAAGGAGGCGGCCGAGGTGTTAGGGGTCGAGTGGGAAGAGTACTGCGAGATGAACAATCTGGTGGTTTGAGAGCAGCTTCAGGCTTCAGGCTTCAAGCGGTAAGCTGCAAGTAAAAGCAAAACTGCTTGAAACTTGGAGCTTGCCGCTCGAAGCTGCGTTTTAGAGGCTTAAGCGCATCGACAGGTCGACAGCCTTCACATCCTTGGTCATCGCACCAATCGAAATGTAATCCACCCCGGTTTCGGCGATCGGCAGCAGCGTGTTTTCGTTGATACCACCGCTGGCTTCCAGTTTCGCCTTGCCCGCGTTCAGGCGCACGGCTTCACGCATGTCATCCAGGCTCAACTCATCGAGCATGATGATGTCGGCACCCGCCGCCAGGGCTTCTTTCAATTCCGCCAGACTTTCCACTTCAATCTCGACCGGCTTGCCCGGGGCGATCTTGTGCGCGGCGTTGATGGCCTCAGGAATGCCACCGCAGGCGGCGATGTGGTTTTCCTTGATCAGGAAGGCGTCGTACAGGCCGATGCGGTGGTTGTGGCAACCGCCGCAGGTCACGGCGTACTTCTGCGCCAGACGCAGCCCTGGCAGGGTTTTACGGGTGTCGAGCAGCTTCACCTGGGTCTCGGCGACAAAATCCGCCAGGTATTGCGCGCGCGTGGCCACGCCCGAGAGCAATTGCAGGAAATTCAGTGCGCAGCGTTCGCCGGTCAGCAGCGAGCGTGCCGGGCCCTCGAGGTGAAACAGCGCCTGATTGGGTTTCACCCGTTCGCCGTCACGCACCTGCCAGTGCACCGCGACCCGTGAATCGAGTTGCCGGAAAACGGCATCGACCCATGCGGTGCCGGCAATGACCGCGGCGTCGCGGGTGATGATGGTGGCTTTTGCCAGGCGTTCGGCCGGGATCAGCTGTGCGGTGATGTCGCCGCTGCCGATGTCTTCGAGCAACGCACGGCGCACGTTGGCTTCGATTTCGGCGGTCAAATCGGCGAGACGTAGATTCGGCATAACGGGCTCCACAAACAAAGTGGCCCGATTATAGGGCCATGGCGCGAGGCAACCCAAGGCATCAGAGGCGTTCCCCTCACCTGCAAACCTGCATTTGGTCGATTCCCTTGAATCATCGGCACTAAGTCAACGTCTTTCCTATGCGTCTATTTCGATACGTAGCACAGAGTCTGCTGGTACACGGGAGCGCTTTTGCAAGATAATCCGCCTTGCTTTTGACGTCATGGCTTTGACGTTCGTTTGGATTTACGACTATTCGCAGAATCACCGTTTCAGGAGGCTTGGATGCACAACGACGGGAATGTAGTGCCTTTGCACAAGGCGGCTACCGGTCAGGCGACGCAATCGCCGCTCGCCCGCCTGCCTGTGATTCTGCTTCAGGTTCGCGACAAGGCCACTCAACAGCTCAGGCATGGCTTGCAGGAGCTGTTTGATAACGCCGACGACACGCTGTTCGAAATGGCTGATCGGGCCCGCAGCGATGTCGAACAGAACCTCTTTTTCGAAGCCATGCGCGACTTGCGACTCAAGCGAAAAAGCATCGAACGCGGTTTTCTCGAACACTTCTTCGAGGCGTTCGTCAGTCTCTCGCAGCACGACAGCGCCCAGGCGGCCTTGCCTCAGGCATTGGCATTTGAAACCGATGCATTGCCCAATGACGATCTGGAACGCAGCGTCGCGGTGGACGCCATGGTCAGCAAAGTGCTGAGCCGCGACGGGTTCGCCCTTGACCAACTGACAGCCCGACTCAGTGCGTTGCTGGACAAGGCGCTGGACGATGAGCACAACCCGCTGGGGCCTGCGCGGCTCTGCGAGTATTTCTTGCAGGCCTGGCGCAACCTGGGGGTGGAGATCAAGGTCAAGCTGATCATTCTCAAACTATTTGATCGCTACGTGCTCAGCAGCACTGATCAGCTGTACGCCGAAGCCAATCAACTGCTCATCGCGACCGGCGTGTTGCCCGACCTCAAGCCCGCTCCCACGCGGCGAGCCAGCGATCATGCCGCCGCCAGCGCCTATGCCGAACCGATCGAAGTCGGCATCCACTCGGGCCATGCACCGGTCGACGATGGCGTGCAGGAAGTCTTTGCCGCGTTGCAGGAGCTGCTGCTACACGTGCGCGGCAGTGTCGCGCCGACCCTCGAAGCCAGTGCCCAGACACAGCCCATTTCCACCCGTGACCTGTTGCGCCTGCTCTCGCACTTGCAGCAATACGTGCCGGCGCTGGCGACCCAGGACGACTTCGATCTGCGTAACCAGCTCGAACAGCTGCTAACCCGGGTCAGCGTCAAAAGCGGCAAGTCGCGCGTGGTCGGCGTGGCTGACGAAGACGTGATCAACCTGATCGCCATGCTCTTCGAATGCATCCTTGATGACCGCAACCTGCCTGACTCCCTCAAGGCGCTGATTGGTCGGTTGCAGATTCCGATGCTCAAAGTGGCGGTGCTCGACAAGAGCTTCTTCAGCCGGGCCAGCCACCCGGCCCGGCGTCTGCTCAACGAAATCGCTGCCGCCGCGATGGGCTGGGGCGAGTGCGATGACCACGAGCGTGACAGCCTGTACCTGCGCATCGAGCAAGTGGTCCAGCGTCTGTTGAACGACTTTGTTGACGATCCGGCGATCTTTTCCGAATTGCTGGCGGATTTTCTCGCCTTCACCAGTGATGAGCGCCGCCGCAGCGAACTCCTGGAACAGCGTACCCGTGACGCCGAGGAAGGCCGCGCCAGGACCGAACTGGCTCGCCAGCGTGTCGAGCAGGCGCTGAATCAGGCGTTATTGGGCAAAGTGCTGCCCCAGGCTGTGGTGGTCTTCGTGCAGGAGGCCTGGAGCAAAGTGCTGTTGTTGACCTGCCTCAAACATGGTGATGCGTCGGCGCAATGGCAGGCCGATGTGCAGACTATGGAGCAATTGATCTGGAGCGTGCAGCGTCATGACGAGCCCGATGCCGGCCTGCGTTTGTTGGCGCTGGTGCCCGGGCTGCTGAAGGCCTTGCGCGACGGATTGAGCAGCTCGGCGTTCGATCCGTTCGCCACCAGTGAGTTTTTCAGTGAGCTGGAAACCTTGCACGTGCAACTGTTCGAGCGCCCGGGTCAGACGGCTGAACAACCCGTCGACCCGCCGGTTATGGTCGAAGTGCTGCAGCAAATCGTGCTGCACACCGCGGACGAAGGCCTGGCCGATGTGGTGTCTGTGCGGTTGCCGGCGGACGATGCCGGTTTGCTTCAGGTCGATCAACTGCGTCCGGGCTGCTGGGTCGAGTTTCAGGAAAACGATGAAAACACCCTGCGTTGCAAGCTGGCAGCGATCATCGATTCCACCGGCAAATACATCTTTGTCGACCGCACGGGAATGAAAGTGCTGGAGCGCAGCCGCACCGGCCTGGCCCTGGAATTTCGCCGTGGCGCGGTGCGGGCGCTGGACGATACCTTGCTGTTCGACCGGGCCCTGGAGTCGGTGCTGGGCAATCTGCGGCGTCTCAATCGCGGCAAGTGATCGCGCCCCGAGGGCCTATCGCGGCATACTGGGCGCCAACACAGTCGTCGTTGAAGGAACCTGTATGCAGTTGGACCCCGCGAGCGGTTGGTGTCAGGGCGTGCGTGTATGCCGCTCGCCCAACTTCAATGCGCGCCCCTCGGGCGAAATTTCCCTGCTGGTGATCCACAACATCAGCCTGCCGCCAGCGCAGTTCGCCACCGGCAAGGTGCAGGAATTTTTCCAGAATCGTCTGGATGTCACGGAGCATCCCTATTTTGCAGGTATTGCTGACCTGCGGGTGTCTGCGCACTTTCTGATCGAACGTGACGGCACCGTCACTCAGTTTGTCTCTTGTCTTGAGCGCGCCTGGCACGCCGGTGTCTCGAGTTTCGAGGGGCGGGAGACCTGCAACGATTTTTCCGTGGGCATCGAACTTGAGGGCACGGATGATCTTCCGTTCGAGGACGCCCAGTATCAGGCGTTGACGACTCTGACCCGACAACTGCGAAGCACATTTACGGCGATCACGGCGCAACGCATCTGCGGGCATAGCGACATCGCACCGGGGCGCAAGACGGATCCGGGACCCGCGTTCGACTGGGCACGCTACCGCGCCGCCTTGGCAAAAGCCGCTTTGGAACAAGAGGAACAACGATGAGTTTTCTGGTGTTGCTGTTGGCCGTCTGGATCGAGAAATTCTCGGCCTTGCGCCATCGGGTCCAACGTGACGGCGGTTGGGTGCGTGAACTGAACAAGCTTGAAGTCAGCCCGCGCCTGATTGATCGGCCATGGCTGGTATTGGTGGTGCTGGTGTTGTTGCCGGTGGCGCTGCTGGGTTTGTTGCTGGTGGTGCTTGAACCGGTGGCCTACGGGTTGCTGGCATTGCCGGTGCACCTGCTGGTGGTGATTTACAGTCTGGGTCGCGGCGATTTGCTGGCTGGCCTGGGACCGTTTCGCGATGCCTGGCGCCGGGAAGACCTGCAAGCCGCCGCCCATGTGGCGAAGCGCGACGTGGACATCTGCGCCGATAGCGGCGAGCAACTGCTTGAGCGGGTCGAAGGGCATTTGCTGTGGGAGGCTTACCAGAGCTTTTTCGCGGTGATTTTCTGGTACTTCGTGCTGGGCCCGGTCGCCGCACTGAGCTACCGGCTGCTGGCGCTGGCCGAAGAGCACGGGCAGAACCCTGCTGTGGTCGAGCGCGCGGCACAGTTGCGTCATGCGTTTGATTGGGTGCCGGTGCGTCTGTTGGCGGCCAGTTTCGCGCTGGTCGGAAATTTTGTCGCGGTCAGCCGCGTCATGCTGCATGAACTGCTGAACTGGAACATCAGCGCTGCCCAGTTGATCGAGAAAGTTGGCCTGGTGGCTGGCGAAATTCCTGCACCGGTCGTCGGACCGGATGGTATCAACAGCCTGGACCGGATCTGGGAATTACTGCTGCGAGCGGCGGTGCTCTGGTATGCAGGTTTTGCGTTGTGGACGGTCCTTCCGTAACCCAACGGCTGTTTTAAGTGAACATCTTTGTGGCGAGGGGGCTTGCTTCCGCTGGGGCGCAGCGCCCTCAAACGGCCAGGCAAATATGTCAGGAAAACCCGCTCGCCTGCATTGCGTCTGCTTCGCAGACGAGCGGGAGCAGGCTCCCTCGCCACAAGATGATCATCTATCTCAAGTCCGGCGATCTGCCGTTAACCTTAAGTTACAAAACACTCAGCCGATTTAAGCTATACAGGGATAGCGCTGAATAGTGGCTATCTGCCGTCGACCCGCGCCTGCCAATAAAAATAAGAATCAAAAGGGAGACTTCCAGTGAAGAGCTTGCTCTATCCCGCCGTCGCGCTGATGAATCGCCTGAGCTTCGGCATGAAGTTCAGCCTGATCAGTGTGCTGTTCCTCGTGCCGATGCTGGTGACCAACTTCTATCTGGTCCGCGACTCCTATCGTGAATTCCAGGGCACACAAGTCGAGCTGCAAAGCCTCGACCTGCTCGGCAGCAGCCTGACCCTGCGGCGTGATCTGGAAACCCTGAACAACCTGGTGCAAATCAACGTCACCCTTGGCCAGTCCGGCAAGGCCGGTAATGTCGAGACGAAGATCAGCACTCTGGAGCAAAGTGTTCTGGCCCGCCTGCAAGGGCTGACGGCGATGACCACTGATCCGGAGCAGATCACGGTTTTCGATGGCAAGCGCGATGAAATGATCGCGGCGTTCAAGGCCCAGCAAGCGGAAAACTCCCTGCAAAGCAAAAGTGGGATGATCGGCAAGTTGCTCGGCAGCGCGCAGATTTTCAGCCAGATCATCGCCAGTCAAGCCGGCCTGAGCCGCGATACCCAGAGCGACATGCGTCAGCTCAGCGAACTCATTACCAACGTCACTCCGCCTGTGACGCAGATCCTGGGCGACGGCCGGGCGATGGGTTCCTATTCGCTTGGGCAAGGTTTTCTGAATTCGTCGTCGAGCACCCGATTTGATGAGCTGCTGGCGCAGATCGAAAAGCTCCAGGGCGAATACGGTCTGAAGCTCAATGATGCATTGGGTTCCAGCAAAGCGGCGCGTGACACCCTGGCCGCCCAGGCCGAGAGCAGCAAGGCCTCGCTGAAAAAGGCCAGTGAACTGTTCGAAGAACAGGTGGTGATGGCCGACACCCTCGATGCGCCATGGCAGGCCTTTTACGACCAGGTCACCGGCCTGATGGACCAGACCTACCAACTCAACGAAGCCACCCTGGCATTCCTCGGCACCCAGTTGCAGCAGCGACTGGAGCAGAACCGCACCCACATGATCTTGCAGGCCGTGGCGCTGTCGGTGGTGTTTGTGTTGATTTTCTACCTCTACGGCGGCTTCTACGCCTCGACCCGCACCACCCTCAAACGTCTGGGCGCGACGCTGGACAAAGTTGCAGCGGGCGACATGACCGTCACCTTCCGGGCCGAAAGCCGCGATGAGTTGGGCGAGTTGGGCGAGGTGTTCAACGGCACCGTGAAGAAAATCCATGACCTGATCGAGCGCGTAGGCCAGACCGTCAACGAGGTTGAGCGCCAGGCCGGACAAGTCGAAAGTGTCTCTGCCCAAAGCAACCAGGCGGTGGCGGGGCAGCGTTCGCAGATCGAGCAGGTCGCCACGGCCATGAACCAGATGTCCGCCACCTCCCTTGAGGTGGCGCGCAGTGCCGCCGCAGCAGTCAGCAGTGCCCACAGCGTCAACGACGAAACCATCAGCGGTCGCGGCCTGGTGGCGTCCCAGCAGGGCAGCATCGCGCAACTGGCCGGCGAGATCGATCAGTCGGTGCGGGTGGTCAACCAATTGGCCAGCGACAGCCAGTCCATCAGCCGCGTGCTGGAAGTGATCAAGAGCATCGCCGAGCAAACCAACCTCTTGGCGCTCAACGCCGCGATCGAAGCCGCCCGGGCCGGTGAGCAAGGGCGTGGTTTTGCTGTGGTGGCCGATGAGGTGCGGACCCTGGCCAAGCGCACTCAGCAATCGACCGAAGAAATCGAGCAGATGATCACCAAGCTCCAGAATGGTGTCGGCGCGGCGGTGAAAGCTATGGGCGTCAGCCATCAGGTGGCCGATGGCACCGTCGGGCAGTCGGAAAAGGTCCAGCAGGCGCTGGAAAACATCCTCGGTGCCGTCGGCATGATCGTCGACCAGAACCAACAGATCGCCGCCGCGGTGGAGCAGCAGACCGCGGTGGCCCACGACATTGACCAGAACATCGTCGAGATCAACCGTGCGGGTGAACGTACCGCCGAAGGGGCGCACCAGACCGAGGATGCCAGTCGAGCATTGTCGGCCCAAGTGTTGGAACTCAAACAATTGATCAGCGCGTTCCGGGTCTGACGACACACAAGGATCAAATGTGGGAGCAGGTTTTTGTGCAGGGCTGATTTACCAGTTGAACAACTCGCAGGCATTGGCCGTGCTCGCGGCCGCCAATCGCTCGGGACTGGTCGCCATGATGCCGGCCAGCGCCGAGCAAATCGCCGGCAGGTGCGCCGGGCTGTTGCGTTGACCGGGAAACATGGCGGGCGCCATGTCCGGTGAATCGGTTTCCAGCACCACTGATTCCAGGGGCAGGTCAGCGAGGACGCGGTGCATGCGCAGCGCCTGCGGCCAGGTCGCGGCGCCGCCCAGGCCCAGTTTGAAACCGAGCTTGATGTATTCGCGCGCCTCTTCCTTGCTGCCGGCGAAGGCATGAATGATGCCCGCGCGTTTCAATCGAAACCGTTTGAGCGTGGCAATCACCGCGGCATGGCTGCGCCGCACATGAATCAGCGCCGGAAGATTGAAGTCCACCGCCAGTTGCAGTTGCGCGTCGAACAAGGCCTGCTGGCGCTCACGGTCGAGGGTTTCGATGAAGTAATCCAGACCGATCTCGCCCACGGCACACAATTGCCGATGACCCGCCAGGCGGGTCAGCCAGTCACCGAGTTCGAGTAAATCGTCAGGGCGATGCTGGTCCAGGTACACCGGGTGCAAACCGAGCGCCGCATGCAGGTCGGGATCGCTTTGCACCAGGTCCCAGACCCGCTGCCAATTGCCCTGATAAACCCCCAGCACCACCATTCGCCGTACCCCGAGGGCGCGGCTTTCGGCGAGCAGCGCCGTGCGGTCCTCGTCGAAGTCCGGAAAATCCAGATGAGTGTGGCTGTCAATCAGCTCCACGGTTCAGTCCTGGCGAATACGCTGCTTGAAGGTCCGCGCGATGGCTTGCACGCCGGGTTGGTAGTCGGACTGCTCAATGGCGGCCAGCGCCAGCGCCAGGGCCTTGTCGGCAATCAACTGATGCTGCTGGGCCATGGCGTTGACCGGCAGCGGCAAGAAGTCCAGCAACTGCGTGTCGCCGAAGGTGCCGAGGCGCAGCGGACGGGTTTTCAGCGGGAAGTCGTGCAAGGCATCGAACACGCCTTGAAGCAGCACGTAAGACGTGGTCACCAGCGCATCCGGCAAATGCCCAAGGCGCTGTAACAATTCCTCCATCAACTGCTTGCCGCACTCACGGCTGAACGATTCGCCGTGCTCGATCAGCACGTCGCCTTTGAACCCGCTTAACGCCTCCTTGAACCCGGCGGCACGTTCCTGGCTGATGCTCAGCTCGGGCCGGGCACCGATCAGCGCGATTTGCTTGGGCAGCGGGTCGAGCAGGCTGCGGGTCAGTTGCAGGCTGGCCTCGCGATCATCGCTGATCACCGAACAGAAATGCTCAGGCTCCATCACCCGGTCGATGGCGATGATCGGAATGCCTTTGGCCTGTAACAGACGATAACTGTCATCACCGGCCGGCAGGCAACTGGCGACGATCAAGGCATCACAGCGCCGGGCGCGGAACAGTTGCAGCAATTGCCGCTCACTGTCCGGCGCATCGTCGGAACTGGCGATCAGCAATTGATAACCGCGCGCCCGGGCGCCTTGCTCGAGCAGTTTGGCGATTCTTGCGTAACTGGGGTTTTCCAGGTCCGGCAGAATGAAGCCCAAAGTGCGGGTGTGCCGACTGCGCAGCCCCGCCGCCTGAGGGTTGGGCGTGAAGCCATGTTGTTCGACGACCGCACGAACGCGCTCGACGGTGGCACTGCTGATACGTTGCTGCTCGGCCTTGCCATTAATGACATAACTGGCGGTGGTAACGGACACACCGGCCAACTGTGCGATATCACTGAGTTTCAACTCGGGATTTCCTTGTTTGTTCGAGCTTGCCCCGACATTTTCGCCAATCCTACCCGATTCGGGCAGACGACCATTGTCGCAACGCTTCCGACAAGTTGGACTTCAAGGATGGGACATAATCGAGTAACGTGCCAATCATTCTAGATTAAACGTTTCAGCAAGCGTATTTTCTACGTTATAAGCGCATTTGGCCGGTTCTGCCGTGAAACCGCCAAAAATGATGACGAAGCGCCTAAGCTGGAATCATCCAAAACAATACCTGGCGCCCACAGACGCCAAAAAGGAGAAAGCATGCTCGAGCTCACCATAGAGCAGATATCCATGGGCCAGTCGGCTGTGGATAAGTCCGAAGCCTTGCAATTACTGGCCGGGCATCTGGTCACCGATGGCCTGGTAGCCGAGGGTTATCTCGCCGGTTTGCAGGCCCGGGAAGTCCAGGGCTCGACCTTTCTCGGTCAAGGTATTGCCATCCCCCACGGTACGCCGGAAACCCGCGATCAGGTGTTTTCCACCGGTGTGCGGCTGATGCAATTCCCCGAAGGCGTGGACTGGGGCGACGGCCAGATCGTTTACCTGGCGATCGGCATTGCCGCCAAATCCGATGAACACCTGCGACTGCTGCAACTGCTGACCCGTGCCCTCGGAGAAACCGACCTGGGCCAGGCCCTGCGTCGCGCCAGTTCCGCCGAAGCCTTATTGAAACTGCTGCAAGGGGCACCGCAGGAACTGGCGCTGGATGCACAAATGATCGGCCTTGGTGTCTCCGCCGATGACTTCGAAGAACTTGTATGGCGCGGCGCGCGTTTGCTGCGCCAGGCCGATTGCGTGAGTAACGGGTTCTCCGCCGTCTTGCAACAGGTCGAAGCGCTGCCGCTGGGCGATGGCTTGTGGTGGCTGCACAGCGAACAAACGGTCAAGCGTCCGGGCCTGGCGTTCGTCACGCCGGACAAGCCCATGCGCTACCTCGGCCAGCCCCTCAGTGGCCTGTTCTGCCTGGCCAGCCTCGGCGAGGCGCATCAGGCTTTGCTCGAACGCCTGTGTGCGCTGCTGATCGAAGGCCGTGGCCATGAACTGGGTCGCGCCACCAGCAGCCGTAAAGTCCTCGAAGTGCTGGGCGGTGAACTGCCGGCGGACTGGCCGAGCGCGCGCATTGCGTTGGCCAACGCCCACGGTTTGCATGCCCGCCCGGCGAAGATCCTCGCGCAGTTGGCGAAAAGTTTTGAAGGCGAAATCCGCGTGCGCATCGTCGATGGCCAGGACAGCGCCGTGTCGGTGAAGAGCTTGAGCAAACTGCTCAGCCTCGGCGCCCGGCGCGGTCAGGTATTGGAGTTCGTCGCTGAACCGAGCATCGCCGCCGATGCCTTGCCAGCCTTGCTGGCCGCCATCGAAGAAGGCCTCGGTGAAGACGTCGAGCCGTTGCCCGCCGTGAGCCAGCAGCGCGAGGTGTTTGCCGATGTCGCCGAAGTGCTCCTGGCGCCAGCGTCCGGCAGTCTGGTCCAGGCCATTGCCGCTGCACCGGGCATCGCCATTGGCCCGGCGCACATTCAAGTGCTGCAAACCATCGAATACCCGTTGCGTGGCGAGTCTGCCGCCATTGAGCGTGAACGTCTCAAGCAGGGCTTGGTGCACGTGCGCCGCGACATCGAAGGCTTGATCGAACGCAGCAAATCCAAAGCCATCCGCGAGATTTTCATCACCCACCAGGAAATGCTCGACGACCCGGAATTGACCGATGAAGTCGACACCCGCCTCAAGCAAGGCGAAAGCGCTGAAGCGGCGTGGATGGCGGTGATTGAAGCGGCGGCCAAACAACAGGAATCGTTGCAGGACGCCTTGCTCGCCGAACGGGCTGCCGACCTGCGCGACATCGGTCGTCGGGTGCTGGCGCAACTCAGCGGCGTCGAAACCCCGAGTGAACCCGATCAGCCGTACATTCTGGTGATGGACGAAGTCGGCCCGTCCGACGTTGCCCGTCTCGATCCGACCCGTGTGGCCGGCATTCTCACGGCCCGTGGCGGCGCGACCGCTCACAGCGCGATTGTCGCCCGGGCGCTGGGCATTCCGGCCTTGGTCGGCGCTGGTGCGGCGGTGTTGCTGCTGGCGCCGGGCACGCCGTTGCTGATTGATGGTCAGCGCGGTCGCCTGCATGTGGACGCCGACGCGGCAACCTTGCAGCGCGCCACCGAAGAACGCGACACCCGCGAACAACGCCTGAAAGCCGCCGCCGAACAACGCCATCAACCGGCGCTGACCACCGACGGCCATGCGGTCGAAGTGTTCGCCAACATCGGCGAAAGTGCCGGCGTGACCAGCGCGGTGGAGCAGGGTGCCGAAGGCATCGGCTTGCTGCGCACTGAACTGATTTTCATGGCCCATTCCCAGGCGCCGGACGAGGCCACCCAGGAAGTCGAATACCGCCGCGTCCTCGACGGCCTGGCCGGTCGTCCCCTGGTGGTTCGCACCCTCGATGTCGGTGGCGATAAACCACTGCCGTACTGGCCGATTGCGAAAGAAGAAAACCCGTTCCTCGGCGTGCGTGGCATTCGCCTGACCTTGCAGCGTCCGCAGATCATGGAAGCGCAATTGCGCGCCTTGCTCCGTGCAGCGGACAACCGTCCGTTGCGGATCATGTTCCCGATGGTCGGCAGCGTCGATGAGTGGCGCCAGGCGCGGGACATGACCGAGCGTCTGCGTCTGGAAATCCCGGTGGCTGACCTGCAACTGGGGATCATGATCGAGGTGCCATCGGCGGCCTTGCTGGCGCCGGTGCTGGCCAAGGAAGTCGACTTCTTCAGCGTCGGCACCAATGACCTGACTCAATACACCCTGGCCATCGACCGGGGGCATCCAACCTTGTCAGCCCAGGCTGACGGCTTGCACCCGGCGGTGCTGCAACTGATCGACATCACCGTGCGCGCGGCCCATGCCAACGGCAAGTGGGTCGGCGTGTGCGGCGAGCTGGCAGCCGATCCGCTGGCGGTGCCGGTGCTGGTCGGTCTCGGCGTGGACGAACTCAGCGTGTCCGGTCGCAGCATTGCCGAGGTCAAGGCACGCATCCGCGAACTCAGCCTCAGCCAAACCAGAATTCTCGCCCAACAGGCCCTGGCCGTGGGCAGCGCCAATGAAGTGCGCGCATTAGTGGAGGCCCTGTAATGGCCAAAATCCTGACCCTGACGCTCAACCCGGCGCTGGACTTGACGGTGCAGTTGCCGCGCCTCGAGCCCGGCCAAGTCAATCGCAGCGACGAAATGCACACCCACGCCGCCGGTAAAGGCGTGAACGTGGCGCAGGTGCTCGCCGACCTCGGCCATCAGCTGACGGTCAGCGGTTTCCTCGGTGAGGACAACCTTCAAGCGTTCGAAACCCTGTTCGCCAAACGCGGTTTTGTCGATGCGTTCATCCGGGTGCCCGGTGAGACGCGCAGCAACATCAAACTGGCGGAAAACGATGGGCGGATCACCGACATCAACGGTCCGGGGCCGATGGTCAATGCGACGGCTCAGCAGGCGCTGCTGGATCGACTCGAGCAGATTGCGCCCGGTCATGACGCGGTCGTGGTGGCCGGCAGCCTGCCGCAGGGCATAAGCCCGCAGTGGTTGCAGGCGTTGATTGAACGTTTGAAAAACCTCGGTCTGAACGTTGCCCTCGACAGCAGCGGCGAAGCCTTGCGTGCAGCGCTCAAGGCCGGCCCGTGGCTGATCAAGCCGAACACTGAAGAGTTGGCCGACGCGCTGGGCTGCGAGGTGATATCGGTGGCAGCACAAGCCGAAGCGGCGAGCCGTTTGCACGCTCAAGGCATCGAGCATGTGGTGATCTCCCACGGGGCCGATGGCGTGAACTGGTTCAGTGTCGGCTCGGCGATGCACGCTACGCCGCCCAAGGTCAGTGTCGTCAGCACCGTGGGCGCAGGCGATTCGTTGCTGGCCGGCATGCTCCACGGTTTGCTCAGTGCCGACACGCCTGAACAGACCCTGCGCACCGCCACGGCAATCGCCGCGATGGCGGTCACGCAGATCGGTTTCGGAATTGGCGATGTCGCGCAGTTGGCGCGGCTCGAACAGGGCGTGCGCATCCGCACCCTGACAGAACAATAAGAGGGTTTGTCATGAAACTAGCCATTGTTACGGCCTGCCCGAACGGCATGGTCACCAGTGTGCTGTGCGCCCGTTTGCTCGATGCAGCGGCCCAGCGTCAGGGCTGGAGCACCAGCGTCGAAGTGGTCGATGCCGCGCATCCGGAACGTCAGCTGTCGGCTGCCACGATTGAAGCGGCCGAGTGGGTGTTGCTGGTCACCAGTGCGCCGGTGGATATGTCGCGATTCGTCGGCAAGAAAGTGTTCCAGAGCACGCCCGCGCATGCCCTGCAGGATGTCGAAGCGGTGCTACGACGCGGGGCTGAAGAAGCTCAGGTGTATGTCGCGCCCGAAGCTGTCGAGCAACCTGCTACCACCGTTCAAAACGCGCCACGCCTGGTGGCGATCACGGCGTGTCCGACCGGTGTCGCTCACACGTTCATGGCGGCCGAGGCCTTGCAGCAAGCGGCCAAGCGTCTGGGCTATGACCTGCAAGTGGAAACCCAAGGCTCGGTCGGTGCGCGCAATCCACTCAGCGCTGCGGCGATTGCCGATGCCGATGTGGTGCTGCTGGCGTGCGATATCGAAGTCGCCACCGAGCGTTTTGCCGGCAAGAAAATCTACCGTTGCGGTACTGGCATTGCGTTGAAGCAAGCCGAGGCGACGCTGAATAAAGCGCTGGCCGAAGGCAAGCAGGAAACCGCGTCGACCGGTGCCAAAGGCCCGGCCAAACAAGAGAAGACCGGCGTCTATAAACACCTGCTGACGGGCGTGTCGTTCATGCTGCCGATGGTGGTGGCGGGCGGTCTGATGATCGCCTTGTCGTTCGTGTTCGGCATTTCCGCATTCAAGGAGGAAGGCACACTCGCCGCCGCACTGATGCAGATCGGTGGCGAGACCGCGTTCAAGTTGATGGTGCCGCTGCTGGCGGGTTACATCGCCTACTCGATCGCCGACCGTCCGGGCCTGGCGCCGGGGATGATCGGTGGCCTGCTGGCGAGCACCCTGGGCGCCGGTTTTATCGGCGGGATCATTGCCGGTTTCATTGCCGGTTATGCGGCGCAGGCGATCAATCGTTATGCGCGCTTGCCGCAAAGTCTTGAGGCACTGAAACCGATCCTGATCATCCCGTTGCTGGCGAGCCTGTTCACCGGCCTGGTGATGATTTACATCGTCGGCAAACCGGTGGCCGGCATGCTCGAAGGGCTCACGCACTTCCTCGACAGCATGGGCACCACCAACGCGATTCTGCTCGGTGTGCTGCTCGGCGGGATGATGTGCGTCGACCTTGGCGGGCCGATCAACAAAGCCGCGTATGCGTTCTCGGTGGGGCTGCTGGCCTCGCAAAGTTATGCCCCGATGGCCGCGACCATGGCCGCCGGTATGGTGCCGCCGATTGGCTTGGGCATCGCCACGTTTATCGCACGGCGCAAATTTGCCCAGACCGAGCGCGAGGCCGGTAAAGCGGCGCTGGTATTGGGGCTGTGTTTCATCTCCGAAGGGGCGATTCCGTTTGCCGCCAAAGACCCGTTGCGAGTGATTCCGGCGAGCATTGCCGGTGGCGCATTGACCGGTGCGTTGTCGATGTATTTCGGCTGCAAACTGATGGCGCCGCACGGTGGGTTGTTTGTGTTGGCGATCCCGAATGCGATCAACCATGCGCTGTTGTATCTGCTGGCGATTGTGGCGGGGAGCCTGCTGACGGCGGTAGCGTATGCGCTGCTCAAGCGGCCGGAAGCTGTTGGGATGGCACTCGAACCCGCCAAAGCCTGACACCACGTTGTAGGAGCGAGGCTTGCCCGCGAAGACGGTTTAACATTCAACAAATAGGTGTCTGTCAGATCGCCTTCGCGGGCAAGCCTCGCTCCTGCAGGGGGGCGGTGTCACATCGGTTTCATGCGCACGTGCTTTAGTTTTCCTTTTCAGGGAGAACACCATGAGCGAATTCGACCTCGGCCGTCGCCGTGTCATGCAAGCCGTCGGCGCCGGGCTATTGCTTCCAGGGCTGGCGCCGGCCGTCATCGCCTCGGTCAAGGACCGTCCGCAGCTCACCGATGGCGTGCAGTCCGGCGATCTAATGGGCGACCGGGCGATGATCTGGAGCCGCAGCGACCGACCGGCGCGGATGGTGGTCGAATGGGACACCCGCAGCCTGTTTGGCAACCCACGCCGATTCGTCTCGCCATTGGCCGATGCGCGCAGCGATTTCACCGCACGGGTCGAGCTCACGGGCCTGCCGGCTGATCAGGCGATTTTCTATCGCGTGTATTTCGAAGACGCCCAAAGCGGTGTCACCAGCGAACCCTGGTTCGGTCATTTGCGCAGCGTGCCGCAAACCCGGCGCGACCTCCGTTTTGTCTGGAGCGGCGACACCGTTGGCCAAGGCTTCGGCATCAATCCGGACATTGGCGGCATGCGCATCTACGAAGCCATGCGTCTGCGCCTGCCCGACTTCTTTATCCACAGCGGCGACACCATCTACGCTGACGGCCCGGTGCCGGCGCAACTGGCCACCGAAAGCGGCCGGGTGTGGCGCAATATCACCAGCGAAGCCAAGAGCAAGGTCGCCGAGACACTCGACGATTATCGCGGTAACTACCGCTACAACCTGATGGACGAGAACATCCGTCGCTTCAACGCCGAAGTCCCGCAGATCTGGCAGTGGGATGACCACGAAGTGGTGAACAACTGGTCACCGGGCAAGCAATTGGATGAGCGCTACAAGAGCAAAGATATCCACAGCCTGGTCGGTCGCGCCCACCAGGCCTGGCTCGAATATGCGCCCATGCGTTTGCAGAGCGCCGATGGCGGCGGGCGGATTTATCGCAAGCTCGGCTACGGGCCGATGCTGGATGTGTTCGTGCTGGACATGCGCAGCTATCGCGAAGCCAATGACGACAACCTGGGCACTGCCAAACCGTTTCTCGGTCGTGAGCAACTCGACTGGCTCAAGGCTTCGTTAAAAGCCTCCAGTGCTCAATGGAAGGTCATTGCTGCTGACATGCCGATCGGCCTCGGCGTCCCCGACGGAGAAATCCGCCCCGGTGTGGCACGCTGGGAAGCAGTGGCCAACGGTGATCCCGGACCGGCCCAGCGACGTGAACTGGAAATCGCTGAACTCTTGGGCTTTTTACGGGCGCAGCAGGTGCGCAATTACGTGTTCCTGACGGCCGATGTGCATTACTGCGCAGCCCACCATTACCACCCGGACCGCGCCGCATTCCAGGACTTCGAACCGTTCTGGGAATTTGTGGCCGGGCCGTTGAATGCCGGGAGCTTCGGACCCAATCCGCTGGACAAGACCTTCGGGCCCGAGGTGGTTTTCGAGAAAGCACCACCGGCGCAGAACACCTCGCCGTTTGCCGGGTTCCAGTTTTTTGGCGAGGTGAATATCGATGGGCAGACGGGGGAGATGAGTGTGGTGTTGCGGGATCTGGATGGGGTGGCGGTGTTTGAACGCAAGCTTCAGCCAGCCTGACCGTTTTCACCAACAACACACAACCAATGTGGGAGCGAGCCTGCTCGCGAATGCGGTTTCACATTCAACAGCGTCGTTGTCTGACCCACCGCTTTCGCGAGCAGGCTCGCTCCCACAGGGATTGTGGTGGTTCAGTAGACGTCGCGGCGGTAGCGGCCCTGCTCGATGAGGCGGTCGACTTCTGCAATCCCGAGCACTTCGTTGAGTACGTGATCCACGCCTGATGCCATTCCCTGCAAGCTCCCGCAGATGTAAATCACGGCGCCGTCAGCCAGCCATTGCTTCAATAGATCGGCCGACTCACGCAGCCGATCCTGCACATAAATCTTCTCGGCCTGATCCCGCGAGAACGCCAGGTCCAGACGCTCCAGATCGCCTGAAGTCAGCCATTCCTCAAGCTCATCGCGGCACAGATAGTCGTATTCCCGATGACGCTCACCGAACAGCAGCCAATGCCGTTGCTGCCCATCGGCAATGCGTGCCTTGAGCAAACTGCGCAGTCCAGCCAGCCCGGTGCCGTTGCCCAGCAGGATCATCGGCACCGGCTCGGTCGGTAGATGGAACCCGCTGTTACGCCGCACTCGCAGGCTGATGGTGCCACCCACCGGCGCGTGTTCGGTCAGCCAGCCGGAGCCGATGCCCAGGCTGCCATCGGTGTGCATTTCCTGGCGCACGATCAGTTCCAGAATGCCGTCAGCCGCAATCGAAGCAATGGAGTATTCGCGCATGGCCAACGGCACCAGCGCATCGACCAGTGCCTGAGCGTGCAGGCCGACCAGATGGGTTCTGTTTTCCGGCAGTTGTCGGCTGGCGAGGGCGTGCTCCAGCGGTTGCGACAAGCCACTGAAGGTCACCATCGCCCGGCCTTCAATACCCAGGCCATCAAGGAAATGCTCGATTGCCCACGGGCAATTGCGGGGCAGGACTTCCACCAGATCCCCCGCCAGCCAACTGCTGGTGGTCGGTGCGGTGAGGCCCAGCAAGTACACCGGTGAACCGCTGCTGTCCGGGTTCATCAACTCGCGGCGGGTCAGGGTCCAGTTGTCGTAGCTCGGCGCCTGCCAGGTGTCGACCGGTGCTTGCCCGGTCAACAGGCCGAGTTGCTGCTGCCAGTGACGCAAGGCGTAAGGGTCGCCGCTGTCGACTTCCACTGGGGCGAACAACGTCTTGCCGCCATGCTCGCCAAGCCAGGTGTGCAAGCGTCGGGCGAAGCCGCAGAAGTGGTGATATTGGCGATCACCGAGACCCAATACCGCGTAGTTCAGGCTTTCCAGGTTCGACGCCTGGCCCAGCACCTTGCGTTCGAAACCGCGGGCGCTGTCCGGCGCTTCGCCGTCGCCGAAGGTGCTGACCACGAACAGCGCATTGCTGGATTCACGCA
Organism: Pseudomonas mandelii; assembly: GCF_900106065.1. Lineage (NCBI taxonomy): Bacteria > Pseudomonadati > Pseudomonadota > Gammaproteobacteria > Pseudomonadales > Pseudomonadaceae > Pseudomonas > Pseudomonas mandelii. The sequence goes on along the minus strand of NZ_LT629796.1, from coordinate 1,226,847 downwards.
AGTCCTGTTCGCTGACATTCGCCAAGGGTTGGACTTTCACCGGCAGGCCGGCCGCCTGCAATTGCCCGGCAGTTTGCCACGCCAGTTGCTCGGCAAAGCCGCTTTGGCTGGCGAAGCCGATCAACCAGGCTGGCGCATTGTTGCCCGTTTGCGCGAAGTTTTTGCGGGCGTCCTTGATCTGCTTTTTCTTGCGGCGACGGTCCAGGTACAACAACCAGCCAGTGACAAAGAACAGCGGCATGGTCAGCGCGGTGAGGGTCAGGATGATCCGCCCGACGATGCCGAAGTAACTGCCCACGTGCAGCGCGTAAATGCTGGTCAGCAGTTGTGCCTTGAGGCTCTTGTCGCTGTAACGGTCATGCCGTTTGACGAGGCCGGTGGCCGGATCGAGGCTGATCTGGTTCAGCGCACGGTCATGGGGCGAGGAGTTCAACAGGTAGAAGACCGTCGCCAGTTGGCCGGCCACGGGCGGCATGCGGATGTTGTAGGCACTGAGTGCCGGACCTGCGGCGCTGTAGATGCTGCTCCACATGGCGGCGTAATCGGCGGTGGGCGCCGGGCCGCTTGGGGCAGGACCTCGACCGCCGCGCACGCGCTCGTTCTGCGGAGAGTCGGACAGCAATTGGGTCAAGCCCTTGTTGTACCACTCATAGGACCAGGACAACCCGGTCAGCGCTGACAGGAGGTAAAACACCAGGCACCAGGTACCGGCCACCGAGTGCAGGTCCCAGTTGAAACTGCGGCCCTTTTTCTTCCAGTCGAGGGTCAGCCAGGCGCGCCAGTTTTTCCATTGGCGCGGCCAGCGCAGGTACAGGCCGGACAGGCAGAAAAATACCAGGATCAGCGTGCAGGCCCCGGTGATCTGCCGCCCGGTATCGCCCATGGCGAGGAAGCGGTGCAGTTGCAGCATCAGGCCGAAGAAGTCCTGACCGGTGGCTTCACCCATGAACTGGGCGGTGTACGGATCGAAGTAGCGCATCTCGCCCCGGCGTTCGCCCGGTGGCGGGGTGAAACTCACCCGCGCGGCGTTGCCGCTGTCGGTCTCGACCCAGAGCATCGCGACTTTCTTGCCGGAGGCGCCCTCGATTTTTTCCACCAGTTCGGCGGGCGGCAGGACGCCTGCAACCTGCTTCTCGACCTGCAACACAGAAGGATTGAGCACGCTGAGGATCTCATCCTCAAACGACACTATCGCCCCGGTGATGCCCATCAGGGCCAGGACCAGCCCGGCACTGATGCCGAAAAACCAGTGCAACTGGAACAGGGTTTTCTTCAACACGTCGCTCGCCTTGTTCGTTCGAAATAATCATCACGGCGCGCATTATGCCGTGGGTTGCTGAGAAACATTCTTTTTTACGTACAAAAGCCCCGTTCATGCAGATGAACGGGGCCTGACCTTATAGCGCCGGCTGCTTTATGTGGAAGCGAGCCTGCTCGCGAAGGCTGTAGCCGTCGCCACAGATGAGGTGCGGCAACCATCCATTCGCGAGCAGGCTCGCTCCTACATTGATCAGAAGTGGAAGTTGGTGCTCAGCAATGCCGTGCGGCCCGCCGCCTGGTTGGCGAAGTGGGTCGAGAAGGCTTTGTCGTAGTAGGTTTCGTCGGTCAGGTTCTGCACGTTCAGTTGCAGGTCGACGTTTTTGCTCAACTTGTAGGCAGCCATTGCGTCGTAACGAACATAGGACTCGACCATGGTGGTGTTGGCCACGCTGCCGAAGACGTCGTCGACATAGAACGCACCACCACCGATGGTCAGCTTCGGCGTGACCTGATAGGTCGTCCACAGGCTGGCACTGTTTTTCGGGGTGTTCGGCAGTTCGTTGCCATCGTTGGCTTTACCCAGCGGGCCGCCGTCGACTTGCTCGCTGTCCATGTAGGCGTAACCGGCGAAGACTTGCCATTTTTCGGTGATCTTGCCGCTGGCCGACAATTCGATGCCCTGGACGCGGGTTTTACCGGCGTTTTCATAGGACGTGGTGTCGACCTGGACGCGGGCGTTGTCTTTTTCGGTGCGGAAGATATCGGCGGTCAACGACAGGCGATCGTTCAGCAAGTCCCACTTGGTGCCGATTTCGTAGTTCTTGGTGGTTTCCGGCTCCATGTCGCTGCTCAGCAGATTGCCGTTGCGATCCGGCGTGCCGCCCAACGGGTTGCCTTCCTGACCTTCGCCCAGCGTGTTGCCCGGTGGCGTGGCGGAGGTGGCGTAGGACGCGTAGATGCTGCCGTTTTCGGCCGGTTTGTAGACCACGCCGAACTGGCCGGTCACGAACTCGCTGACGTCATCCCCTTTGGACGTGGTCACGCTGGACGCGTTGTAGGTTTTGTATTTGGTGTCGAAATGGTCGTAACGCAGGCCCATGTTCACCAGCCATTGCTCGGACAACTCGAGGGTGTCGAACACATACAGCGCGTAGGTATCGGACTCGGTATCAGTGCCGGCGTAGTTCCGCGAGATCGCACCGTTCCATGGGTCGTTCGGGTTCGGGTTGGCCAGCGAGGTGCAGTTGTAGCCGCTTGGCGCGCCGATCAGTGCCGGCGAGCAGTTGGTGGTCGACGCCGCGGTTCGAGGGGTGGTGTCGACGTTGACGTTGTACGAGGATTTCTGGCTTTCCTCGCGGCTCAGCTCGATGCCGGTGGCGAAGCTGTTCTTGAAGCCCGCAATGTAGACGTCACCAAACAGATCGGTCTGGTTCGTGGTGGTCTCGGTGTTGCTCACGCGGGTGTTGGCCCGGCGCCAGACGCTGCCGTTGTTCACGTTGCCCTTGCTGTCGTCCGGCTGGGTCAGGATGTAATCCTGCATGCTGCTGCCGTGGCGCAGGGTGTTCTTGACGGTCAGCGCATCGCTCAGGTCGTGCTCGATGGCAAAGGTTGCCGTGTCGGTGCGGCCCTTGCGGAAATCGCGATCCAGCCCGTAGAAGTTGCTGTGATCGCCGCCGGCGAACGGCTTGTCCGGATTCGACTTGGTGCGGGCGGCGGAACCTGCGACAGGGATGGTGTACGGAATGCCCGAGTCTGGCGTGTCGTTGCTTTCCAGATGGTAGTAATCGAGGTTGACCCGGGTGTCGGTGCCCAGGCCGAATGCCAGCGACGGCGCGATGCCCCAGCGGTCGTAGTCGACGCTGTCACGGCCGGCGACATTGCTTTCGTGGCTCATCAGGTTCAGACGGCCAGCGGCGGTGTCGGTGAACTGGTAGTTGCCGTCCAGGGTGTAACGCTGGGTCTGGTCCGAACCCCAGGTAAAACCACCGTCGAACGAGTCGCCCAAGTGGGCCTTTTTGCTCACCAGGTTAATGCTGCCGCCCGCCGCGCCACGGCCGCCAATGGCCGAGTTCGGACCTTTGCTGACTTCGATGGATTCTACGGCGAAGATCTCGCGGCTCTGCGAACCGGTGTCACGCACACCGTCCAGATAGGTGTCGCCCTGAGCGTCGAAACCACGAATGAACGGACGATCGCCTTGTGGGTTTCCACCTTCACCGGCACCAAAGGTGATGCCCGGAACGGTGCGCAGCGCATCCTGCATATTGAGGGCTCCGGTGTCCTTGAGCACTTGCTGCGGGATGACGGTGACCGAGCGCGGTGTGTCCACCAGCGGTGCGGTGTACTTGGGCGAGGAGGCTTTTTCAACGTTGTAGGAAGTCGCATCCTGGGCTTCGCCAGTGATGGAGGTCGCCCCCAGGGAAATCGCATTGCCCGGCGCTTTTTCGTCGGCCTTTTCGGCTGCGAAAACCATGTGGCCGGCAGAACCGGCCGTGATCGCCACGCCAATTGCAGACGCGAGCAAACGCGGTGAACTGACCGGTAAATGTGAGTGTTGGCGTGACATGTGAATTCCCCTCCCCAAGGATTTGAGGCCGCGGAATATAGGGTAGACGCGTATTTGTATCAATTGCGAAACGTTACTATTCGCGAGGAATTTACATTCTTTACAATTTGACCTTACGGTTTTTGATGATTCGTTCGTCGCGGGGTTTTACACAGTCAATAAGAATCAATACCATTGCCGCCTCTTTACCTCCAGGTGTCCTCCCATGCTGCTGCACATTCCCGGCGTGTTCGCGAAAGAAGAAGTGCAGCGCATCCGCGAGGCTCTGGAGCAGGCGGATTGGGCCGATGGCAAAATCACCGCCGGCTACCAGTCGGCCAAAGCCAAGCACAACCTGCAGCTGCCTGAAGGTCATCCGCTGGCCAAGGAAGTGGGTGCGGCGATGCTTGAGCGGCTGTGGAAAAATCCGCTGTTCATGTCCGCGGCTTTACCGCACAAAGTGTTTCCTCCGTTGCTGAACTGTTACACGGCGGGCGGCAGTTTCGACTTCCATATCGACAACGCCGTGCGTCAGCCCAAGGGCGGTATCGAGCGGGTCCGCACCGACCTGTCGGCGACGCTGTTTTTCAGCGAACCGGAGGACTATGACGGCGGCGAACTGGAAATCCAGGACACCTTCGGCACCCAGCGCGTGAAATTGCCGGCCGGCGACATGGTTTTGTATCCCGGCACCAGTCTGCACAAGGTCAACGCCGTCACCCGCGGCACCCGCTATGCGTCGTTCTTCTGGACCCAAAGCCTGGTGCGCGAAGACAGTCAGCGCGCGTTGCTGTTCGAGATGGACGGAGCGATCCAGCAATTGACTCAGGACATGCCCGATCACCCGTCGTTGATCCGCCTCACGGGCACATATCACAACCTGTTGCGTCGTTGGGTCGACGTATGAGTTTCCAATTGCGCCGCGAGGAAGTCCTCGACGGTGATTCGCTCAAAGCCATGCTGGAAGAAAGCCCCGCTCGTGCAGCCCAGGCGATTCTGATCGCTGCCCGTGAAAACATTCTCGATGCTCAAGCCTTGCTCGGGCAGATTCTGCTGGACGGGAATGGCATCGGGCAGGACCAGCCGCTGGCCGTGCGCTGGTTCGGGATTGCCGCCCGGCGCGGGCATCTGATGGCGCGCAACATGCTCGGTCGTTGTCATGAACATGGCTGGGGGTGTGCGGCGGATGCTTCGGTTGCCGCGCAGCATTATCGAATCGCCGCCGACGCCGGGCTGGATTGGGCGATGTACAACTACGCCAATCTGCTGGCGACCGGGCGAGGTGTGATGGAGGATCAGGCGCAAGCGCTGAGTCTTTATCGTCGCGCCGCAGAACTGGGCCATGCGAAGTCGATGAACCTGTTCGGTCGTTATCTGGAAGAAGGACGGGGCTTTCCGGCGGATCCGCAAGCTGCGCGTGAGTGGTATCGACGCTCGGCGGTCGGTGGTGATTTTCGTGGGCAGTTCAGTCATGCCGCTGTGCTGGCCGACGAGGGGCATATCGAAGAAGCGCTGGGTTGGTTACGCAAGGCGCGGGACGGCGGAAATATAAATTTCCTGCGGGTGGCGAGTCAGACGTTGTTGACTGCGCAGAACGGGCAAGTTCGCGAATTGGCTACCGATTACGCTCAGCGCTGCGCCGACCTTGAGCGGGAGCTCGTCCCCCTGCAAGCGCTGTAGAGTGCCGGGGGAGAAGTTTTCAGACACAAAAAAGCCCATGACATGTCATGGGCTTTTTGATTGTCGCTTCAGCGCTTACAGGTAAAACGATTTCAACGGCGGGAAGCCATTGAATTCAACCGCGCTGTAACTGGTGGTGTAGGCACCGGTCGACAGCCAGTACAGACGATCACCGATGGCCAGGTTCAGCGGCAGACCGTACTTGTAGTTCTCATACATGATGTCGGCGCTGTCGCAGGTTGGGCCGGCGATGACCACTTCTTCCATCTCGCCTTTCTTCTCGGTCCAGATCGGGAACTTGATCGCTTCGTCCATGGTTTCGATCAGGCCGGAGAACTTGCCCACATCCGTATAAACCCAACGCTCGACGGCGGTACGGGATTTACGCGCCACCAGCACCACTTCACTGACCAGGATGCCGGCGTTGGCGATCAACGAACGGCCTGGCTCCAGGATGATTTCCGGCAGGTCATCACCGAAGTCTTCCTTGAGGAAGCGGATGATTTCTTCGGCGTAGGTTTCCAGGCTGTTGGTGCGAGTGATGTAGTTGGCCGGGAAGCCGCCGCCCATGTTGATCAGCTTGAGGTGGATGCCGTCTTCTTCTTTCAGGCGTTCGAAGATCACTTTGACCTTGGCGATCGCCGCGTCCCAGACACTGATGTCGCGCTGTTGTGAACCGACGTGGAACGAGATGCCGTAAGGCACCAGGCCCAGGTCGCGGGCGAGGATCAGCAGGTCCATGGCCATGTCGGTCTGGCAGCCGAATTTGCGCGACAAAGGCCAGTCAGCCGTGGTCGAGCCTTCGGTGAGGATGCGCACGTAGACTTTCGAACCCGGCGCAGCCTTGGCAATGTTGCGCAGGTCTGCTTCGGAGTCGGTGGCATACAGACGCACGCCCTTGTCATAGAAGTAGCGGATGTCCTTGGATTTCTTGATGGTGTTGCCGTAGCTGATGCGATCCGGGCCAACGCCCTGGTTCATCACTTTGTCGAGCTCGTAGATCGACGCGATGTCGAAGTTCGAGCCTTTCTCTTTGAGCAGGTCGATGATTTCGACGGCTGGGTTGGCCTTGACCGCGTAGTAGACCTTGGCGAATTCGAAACCGGCGCGCAGGTCGTCATAGGCCTGGCTGATCATCGCGGTGTCGATCACCACGAACGGGGTTTCTTGTTTGTCGGCAAACGCCTTCATTTTGTTGAAGGTATCGCGCGCGAAATAGTCTTCGACGTTGATCGACATGCTGGGAACTCCTACTGGCAAACTGAAATTAACAATGGGTGCGAGGGTGTGTCATCAATGAAATCGCGAGTGCGTTGCGCCTGAGCGCGTGCCAGGCAAGGCGCAGGCCGCCGCTAATGGTCATTCCCTTCGCAAGGCCTGCAACGCAGCATGGCGCGCGCTCAGGCACAACCCGAAGGGCCGGGCCTGCTTTTGCGCAGGGCTGCGTTGCTCGTCCCTTATTTGGAACAACCAAACCGCGGGCCTCGCGCCTTGTCCTGCGCAAAAGCAGGCTCCGGCGCACTCGTGATTTCATTGATGACACACCCTCCTGAACGTCCTCCGTATCCCCACTTTGGTTCGCCTACTTCCCAAGGCATGTCGCCGAAAGCAAAAAGGCCACGGGAGGCGGTGCTTTCCCTTGGCCTTGCTGTCTCGTCGTCAGTACTTGAGCCGGATGGATCGTTTCCAGCATGGACGTTCGGCGCGAACTTTAGGGCGTGAGGGGCTTGAGATCAACAAAAAATGTCGCGTTTTTGCACGCTTCCGTCGTGCGGTCCTGGATAGCTACTGATGTAACCGACCTGCATGACAGTGTGATGTTCCCTTGGTAGGGAAATTTGAGGGGGGGGCAGCGGGATTTGTGGTGCGCCATCACGATTCTGCTCGCGAAGGCACTAGATCCGGCGACAGCAGGGTTGGCCGACCCTTAGGTACTTGCCCAAACACCGGTAACTCTCTAATTGTTGAGTTATCTTCATGCGGATCCCCTCCACGGAAACAAATTGAGCACCGCATAAGTAATGATCGTTTGAATATCTCTCTATAGTCGAAAAGGTAATCTAAACTTTCCGGGTGTTTCGAAAATGATATTAAAAACTACTGTAACCTGTTATTTGTGTCAGTAGATCGCTCTCCTCATCTATCCGATACTCGAGATCGAAAGTGAGTTGAAAATTTCTGTCGAATGGAATTCGCTCGTACGGTCATAGATGCATTGCCATTATTAGGGTGAGTACTTCCCTGCGCGTTTTAGTGTGTCGGATTTCGCACGTGTCTTGCGTTTTCCTAAATAACGCAATGGGAGACTAATGTGTTTAATAATGTATTGTTAAAAGGGGCGCGCGTCACTTTGATGGTAGGAGTTGCCGCTGGCTCTCCTCTCTTGCAAGCAAGTCCCGGCACAGATGCGGCAACGCTGATGGAGTATTGGTATCGTCTTACCGCCAGGGATTGTGGCAGCGGAAGGCTTGCATCTGACTGTTCCGGATTGATTCTTCGGGGGACGGACAGCAAAAAAGTATTCCGTCCATGGAATGCTGGTCCGAACTCGCATAACGCTGAGGCGGGTGGCAACGGTGTTGTTTCCAATGGTGGCGTGTCTGCTTCCTATCTGCGCAAGGACGCGGAATACGATGGTCTGGGTTTACTTAAGTTTAATGGTTTTGCTTTGATACCTAATGATTTTATAAATGAAAATGACCAATTCAAAGTCACAGTGCTTTGTGCGTTTCCTATTGATGCCTGGACTTATAATCGAAACAATAACGGTTGTGGTGATTATTTTCAGGATGGCGACATCAATAATACCGTTGGTGTTCAAGAGGATTATTGTCAAAAGCTTAAGATCAGTAGCGCCTCGGGCTGGATGGCGTATTTTGATCGTCAGACCAAGGATCCGGATCCTATCAAGGCTCATCGATTTCAATGTGGGTTCGATACGACCGCAGATTATTTTGGAACGTTCAATAAGGCGGATGCTTTTAATGCCTTTATTGAAGGGCGGAAATTGATAGCCCATGATCCTGAAGAAAAAATCAGAGCTCAAACCACTCAAACGGAGTTGCGACTGCGCGTTTGGCCTGACGATAATTTTTGGAAAAGAGACTGGAACCTCAGCAGGACCCATTTTGATTCTCCCGACCCAGATGATACAAACCCGGCGACAGTTGCAAATAAGGTATTTAAGGCACTGCCTATCGCAGCATTTACGTATATCGGTGGCATCGACTTCGTTGAGACGAATGGCAAAAGCTTCGCGGGTCGCGCGCTCGCTCAGGATGACCAGCGTAGATGGAACGAGGAGATTCCATCTGGTAAAGGCGGCTGGAAACCAGTCATAAAAGTACAAATGCCGCGCACGATCGTCGAGGATGCCAAATTTGCCTATTACCCGGGCGATCAGGTCGTTGCACCGCCGGTCGACAATCGGTCCTGTGACAAATACATCGAGAAGGCTGTGTGGATTGACGACTACAAAGAGCCAGTGCTGGGAACCATCTCATCACTGACGGTGACACCAACCGAGTGCGGAAGGAAAGCCGGAGTGGGGAAAACAAATGTGGTATTTGCGGAATTAGCCAATCTGGCGGCTAACAATTCCAGTAAGGAATGGAATTTCGATCACATCGGCAGCACCATGCGCCGTCAACTCGCCTGTCATCTTGATTCCCCTGACATCGCCGCGAACAAGGCGACCTGGAGCCTTGAACCGCGTCGCCCGTACGTCGCTCATGAGGTAATAATGGAGCTGCAGGGTGACAATAAATGCAACCCTCACTAAGACGTTGAAAGCGGCGTCCATATCGCCGCCTGGATATCAAACAGGCGGCGACAGATTAGGGTCAGGCCAGCGCAGTCTCGGCCGGCGAAACAATGCTGGTCTTGCCCCCACGGGACTTGCCGGAACTCAGGTACTCGGCAATCGATTCCTGAGTCACTTCCCCCAGGAACACCCGCTCCGCATCCATCACCGGCAGCCACGAGCGGTTGAACTCGTACATGCGCGACAGCAGGATGCGCAAATGCTCGTCAAACGCCGCCGTGGCGTTGAACTCACGCAAGTACTGCGCGCAAGTCCCTGTCTGACGGTGCAGGTCGCGACGTCGTACATAACCCAGCGCCTTGTTCTCACCATCGGTGACCACCACATAGCGACGGTCCAGTTCGTCCATCAACTCCAGGGCCTCGGCCACTGGGGTTTCCGGACTCACCGACGGTGCGTTATCCGCCGCGTCCTCGGCTTTCACCAACAACAGACGCTTGAGGGTGCTGTCCTGGCCAACGAAGTTGCTGACAAAGTCATCCGCCGGGTGCGCCAGCAGCGTGTCCGGGTGATCGATCTGCAGCAGCTTGCCAGCGCGGAAGATTGCAATCTTGTCGCCCAGCTTGATCGCTTCGTCGATGTCGTGGCTGACCATGATCACGGTCTTGTTCAGCGCCCGTTGCATCTCGAAGAACTCGTTCTGGATCATCTCGCGATTGATCGGGTCGACCGCGCCGAAGGGTTCGTCCATCAGCAACAACGGCGCGTCGGCCGCCAGTGCCCGAATCACACCGATCCGCTGCTGCTGACCGCCGGACAACTCACGCGGGTAGCGATTCAGGTACTGCTTGGGTTCCAGCTTGATCATGCTCATCAACTCGCGGGCGCGGTCGTGGCATTTCTGTTTGTCCCAGCCCAACAGGCGCGGAACGATGGTGATGTTTTCCTCGATGGTCATGTTCGGGAACAGGCCGATCTGCTGGATCACATAACCGATGTTACGGCGCAAGGTCACGGCGTCGAGGTCGGTGGTGTCTTCGCCGTTGATCAGGATCTTGCCCGAGGTCGGCTTGATCAAGCGGTTGATCATCTTCAGCGTGGTGCTTTTGCCGCAGCCCGATGGCCCGAGGAATACGCAGATTTCGCCTTCATTGACGGTCAGGCTTACCGAGTCCACGGCTTTCACATCTTTGCCGTTGCTTTGGAAGGTCTTGCTGAGGTTTTGAAGTTCGATCATTTGAGCAGTCCTTTTGGAGTCAGCGTGCGTTGCAGCCATTGCAGAAGCAGGTCGGCGAAGATGGCCAGGAGACTGACCAGCACGGCGCCGACGATCAGCATCGACATATCGCTGCGGCTGATTGAAGCGAGAATAAGTACACCGAGGCCACCGGCACCGATGGTTGCGGCGATGGTCATGACGCCGATGTTCATGACCACGGCGGTGCGCACACCGGCCAGAATTACCGGCACGGCGATGGGCAGTTCGACCATGCGCAGGCGCTGGCCGAAGGTCATGCCGATGCCGCGAGCGGCTTCGCGAATGCCCGGTTCGACGCCGGTCAGCGCCAGGTAGGTGTTACGCATGATCGGCAGCAGCGAGTACAAAAACACCGCCGTGATTGCCGGCATCGGACCGAGGCCCTGGCCGAATTTCGAGTAGAACGGCAGCAACAGGCCAAACAGCGCAATCGACGGCACGGTCAGCAGCACCGTGGCGCTGGCTTGCAGCGGGCCGGCGAGGGTCGGGAAGCGCGTCATCAGCACGCCCAACGGCACGCCCACGAGGATCGCCAATGTCACGGCGATGCCGACCAGGGTGATGTGCTGCCAGGTCAGGTGCAGCACCAGCGGCCAGTCGAGATGGGAAAAGGCGTTCAGAAATTCCATGTCTTTTCCTCCTCAGTTCAAGGGATGCTGGCGCAGAAAGTCTGCGGCAACGGATGAAGGGCTTTCGTGATCGACATCGACCCGCGCGTTGAGCTGGCGCATGGTGGCGTCGTCGAACAGTTCAGCCAGCGGCTTTATTTCTTCCGCCAGTTTTGGATGGGCGTCGAGATAGTCCTGACGCACAACTGGCGCGGCGGTGTAGTCCGGGAAGTAGTGCTTGTCGTCTTCGAGCAGTTTGAGCTTGAAGGCGTTCAATCGACCGTCGGTGGTGTAGACCAGTCCGGCGAAGACCTGACCATTGCGCAACGCGGTGTAGACCAAACCGGCATCCATCTGCCGAATGTTCTTGCGGGACAGGTTCATGCCGTAGAGATCGACCATGCCGTCCAGACCGTCGGAACGGTTGGCGAACTCGGTATCCAGCGCCACCAGATGATTGGTCTTGGCTTCAGCCTGCAGCACCGTGTTCAGCTCGCTGATGGTGTTGATCTGCGGGTAAGCCTTAGCGGTGGTTTCCGGCAGGGCCAGGGCGTAGGTGTTGCTGAATTTCGACGGAGTCAGCCAGATCAGGCCTTTTTTCGCGTCGAGTTCCTTCACCTTGGCGTAGGACTGCGCACTGTCGAGCTTCTCGGTGATGTGGTTGTAAGCCACCAGCGAGACGCCGGTGTATTCCCACATCAAATCCAGCTGACCACTTTCGTGGGCGCTTCGGGCCAGGTTGCTGCCCAGACCGCCGGTCACCTGAGTGTCGTAACCCTTGGTGCGCAGGTATTGGGAGGTGATTTCCGCCAGCAGGGTTTGTTCGGTGAACACCCGGGCGCCGATGCGGATGACCGGTTTTTCTGCGGCTTGGGCGATTCCTGCGAACAGCAGGGCGCAGCCTAGAAACAAGCATATTTTTTTCATGAGATTTCCTTTGCCGAGGCTTAAGACGGGCGCAAGCCGCGTTCGAGCCAGAGGCGGCTGGCGAGTGTCACCAGGCCGTCGAGCAGCAAGGCCAGCAGGGCGGTGCAGGCCGCGCCGAGCAGCAGTTGCGGCTGATTGTTCAAGGCGATGCCAGGGAAAATCAGGCTGCCCAGGCTGTTGGCGCCGATCAGGAACGCCAGCGGTGCCGTCCCGACGTTGATCGCCAAGGCCACGCGCACGCCGCCGATGATGATCGGCACGGCGTTCGGCAGTTCGACCCGCCACAGCACTTGCGTCGGTGTCATGCCGATGCCGACGGCCGCTTCCTTGAGGGAGCCCTGAACGTTTTTCAGGCCTTCATAGGTGTTGCGCACAATCGGCAACAGCGAGGCGAGGAACAGCGCGAAGATCGCGGGGCCGCTGCCGATGCCGAGGATCCCCAGGGCGATGGCCAGTACGGCAAGAGGCGGCACGGTGTTGCCGATGTTGAAGATCTGCATGAAGCGTTCAGCGCGGCCCACCATGCTCGGGCGGCTGAGGAAAATACCGGCGGGGATGCCCACAACGAGGGCGGCCAGCATGGAGACAAGGACGAGGATCAAGTGAGCTTGCAGGTAAAACAACAAATCGTCGCGGTAATGTTCGATCGTGTTGATGCCAATCCAGTGGACCAGCAGGGCCAGGAGAGCGACGACAACCGCACCTCCTATCAGCCCCTTGCCATAGCGAATAGCCACAGGCGGACTCCTTTTTTCTTTGTCGGCGAACGCAGTCCCGTGTGGCATGCCATTCCTGGCTGCCGGGAAAAACAACGTTCGCGAGAAGCAGCTCTTCATGCTGATGCAACCGCATGAGATCGAGCCATAAGCGCAGCCTCGTCAGGCTAACTTGCAGGTTTTTCAAACCCTGCTACGAGAGCTGTAACAGGGGAGTGGACGTCTGCACCTTTTAAAAGGTTCCATAATTAGCAGCAATTAGCCACCCTGGATCTCCCTTTGGACCTGTCGATCGCCATGGGCGAGAGGGCGAACGGTGGTCCGTGACGGTCGGTTTGCGCTATACTCGCCGCCCTTTTTTGAATCACCTGCCAGGCGATTTCCCATGACCAAACAGGCCGCCGAAGTCGCGAAACGCCGCACTTTCGCCATTATTTCCCACCCCGATGCCGGTAAAACCACCATCACCGAGAAGCTCTTGCTGATGGGCAAGGCGATTGCGATTGCGGGCACGGTGAAATCCCGTAAATCCGACCGCCATGCCACCTCCGACTGGATGGAAATGGAAAAGCAGCGTGGTATCTCGATTACCACGTCGGTCATGCAGTTCCCATATCGCGACCACATGATCAACCTGCTCGACACCCCGGGCCACGAAGACTTCTCCGAAGATACCTACCGCACCCTGACGGCGGTGGACTCGGCCTTGATGGTCCTCGACGGCGGTAAGGGTGTAGAGCCTCGGACCATCGCGCTGATGGACGTCTGCCGTCTGCGTGACACGCCGATCGTCAGCTTCATCAACAAACTCGACCGTGACATCCGCGACCCGATCGAACTGCTAGACGAAATCGAAGCGGTCCTGAAGATCAAGGCGGCGCCGATCACCTGGCCGATCGGTTGCTACCGTGACTTCAAGGGCGTTTATCACCTCGCCGACGATTACATCATCGTTTACACCGCGGGCCACGGCCACGAGCGCACCGATGTCAAAATTATCGAGAAGCTCGACTCCGACGAAGCTCGCGCGCACTTGGGCGATGAATACGATCGCTTTGTCGATCAGCTGGAACTGGTGCAGGGCGCCTGTCACGAATTCAATCAACAGGAATTCCTCGACGGTCAGCTGACGCCGGTGTTCTTCGGTACTGCCCTGGGCAACTTCGGTGTCGATCACGTGCTCGATGCCGTGGTCAACTGGGCGCCGAAACCGTTGGCCCGTGTTGCCAACGAGCGTACCGTCGAGCCAGTCGAAGAGAAATTCACCGGCTTCGTGTTCAAGATCCAGGCGAACATGGACCCTAAACACCGCGACCGTATCGCGTTCATGCGTATCTGCTCCGGCAAGTACGAAAAAGGCATGAAGATGCGCCACGTGCGCACCGGCAAGGACGTGCGGATCGGCGACGCGCTGACCTTCTTCTCCTCCGAGCGCGAGCAACTGGAAGAAGCGTTTGCCGGCGATATCATCGGCCTGCACAACCACGGCACCATCCAGATCGGCGACACCTTCACCGAAGGCGAAGCCCTGAGCTTCACCGGTATCCCGCACTTCGCCCCGGAACTGTTCCGTCGCGTGCGCCTGCGTGATCCGCTGAAATCCAAGCAACTGCGTCAAGGCTTGCAGCAATTGGCAGAAGAGGGCGCCACCCAGGTGTTCTTCCCTGAGCGCAGCAACGACATCATCCTCGGCGCCGTCGGTGTGCTGCAGTTCGATGTGGTGGCCAGCCGCTTGAAAGAGGAATACAAGGTCGAGTGCTCTTACGAGCCGATCACCGTCTATTCCGCTCGCTGGATCGATTGCGACGATAAGAAGAAATTCGAGGAGTTCCGGGTCAAGGCCGTGGAAAACCTGGCGGTCGATGGCGGTGGTCACCTGACGTACCTGGCGCCGACCCGGGTCAACCTGGCGTTGATGGAAGAGCGCTGGCCGGACGTGAAATTCCGTGCGACGCGTGAGCATCACTAAGCGCTGAGTCGCAAAATCAAAAGCCCCGGTCGTGAAAGCGCCGGGGCTTTTTCATGCCCGACACAATTCCCTGTGGGGGCGAGCCAGCTCGCGATGGTGGTCAGGACGTCACGGTTTATCAGGCGGCCCGCATTATCGTTGACGTCTTTCGCGAGTGCTGGCCGGACGTGAAATTCCGCAAGGCGGGCGAACATCATCAAGCGATGAGTCAGTACGCGTACGTCAGGCATTTCTGTAGGCGTTTTTACGGAGTTCTGTAGCTGGGCTCTGCTTTTTACTTCTCTAGTCTTTTACGCGAGACATGGAAGTCGTTGACGTCTAGCTTTCGGTGGACATTTCGCAAGTAGCGACTTTCCACGAGCAGGAGCACAAGACAAATGGATGTAATGAAAACCGATGCGGCTGCACTGACAACCCAACGACCTCTGACTCCCATTTCTGTCATCGAACGTTACTACGATCTGATCGTCAGCAGTGCTCCCTGTTTCGAAGTCAGCATCCGTGACGACGCTTTTGAGCCTTCCATGAAGCTGCCCGAAATGGAGCCGCGAATGCAGGCCTTCCTTTCTGTCGCCACTGCGCAATTTTTTGAGATGGGCCGTTACCGAGGTATGCCGTTGCGTTTGTTCGACCTGAGGCAAAACGCAAATACTCAAACCACAAAGACCTTTGCCTCGACGCTGATCGTTGCGCGCGCCATTCGCCATATTCAGGATACCGGCGACAGTATTGTGTTGTTTTCCCCCTCATCCGGAAACAAAGCCATCGCTCTACGTGATGCGGTTCTACGGGCACTTAAAAACAAGCTGGTCCACCCAGAGCAGTTACGCATTGTCACGCTGACGCCTGCCCTGACGACTGAAAAGTTGCGTAGATCCGAACTTTACGACGATCCTCGATTGCGTGCTTTGAATCCTGTGTTCGTGCTGGATACTGAGTCGCCGGAAGCAGTAAAGGTTGTTGGACAACAGTTCAAGGATCTCTTCAATCGTCGTCCATTGGGTGATTCGAAGTTGTGGCATTCCCTCCGTCTCGAGAACTACCGGTTTTCTGATCAAGCCCGGGCTTTTTTTGATTTTGAGTATGGTGACGCCTGGGACACTGACCGCAAGACCGTGCATGTGCATGCTGTGTCGAGTGCTTATGGTCTTCTGGGATATTGCTCAGGTGTGGATGTGATGAAGCGTCACGGGACACAGGTTTCCACTCCGTCATTTTTGTTGGTTCAACATCTCGCAACCAGCGACATGGTTCTGCACTTGCTCGACGGAAATTTTGAGGGTGCTTCTGCTCCACGCTATAAGCAGGGGGCCGACGGTTTATGGGTGCAGTCGGAGTCTGCGCACTTTCCTGCCACAACATGGAGTCCAGACGAAGTACTCGAACACACTTTTTATACACACCTGCCACCTACCGCAGTGGAAATGACTGCGCGGGTCAGGGCCAATGGCGGCTCGGGAATAGTCGTTTCGCTTCATGAGTGCATGCAGCGCTACAGTGAATGCGCTCAGTTTCTCGCGAATACGCTCGTCAGCTTGCCAGCCGATCCTCGTGATCTGAAAGAGTGGTCATTGGTGATGGCCATGACAGGTTGCCTGAATGCAATTGATCGACAACTACTTGAGGGTATGGACGGTTGCACCATCCACGCGTCGGGCACCTATTGCGGGCGGGATTTTGAATGCATCCCCACAGAGGGTTTGTCTTTTATTGATAGTGCTGAAGAGATGATGGAGATCCTTCGCAGCCCTTGTAATCCATGAGCTTTGATCCTCACATGATCAGCAAAGCGCTCTGCCATTTTCGCGTCTATCGGGGCGACTCCAGAGCTGGAGAATCGGCATGCCTGGTTTATGCAGGAGTGGCGGAAGGTTTGGTTTATATCGCACCGTTTGTGGCGCAGTGTTTTTTTGAAAAGTCGTATATAGAGCAGGAAGGAACTCTGGAGTGGCACCAGCTTGAGGGTTTCATAAAGCAGGATCAAACCGACTTGTACTTGTTGATGGCTCCCTTGGAGGTCATTCAGCAATACCGGCAGCCTGGCGATATTGTTGGCGTGAGCAGGATTCACCAGCAAGTTGATGTTTCAGCTGGATGGCAGCAGGTACTGAGCCAATTCTCCCATCGAGAAAACAAGCGTCGCACTCAATTGGCCGGACAAGGTTTTGATTTCGATGTGTCGTTTGAAGATAAAGACTTCTTTGCGTTCTATCGGTCGATGCACGTCCCGACAATGAGCGCCCGTTACGGGTGTTTTGCGCGAAGCGTGCCGGAGCAAGCGGCTTATCTCGACTTATTTAAACAAGGCGTGTTGTTTCGAGTTCATTTAAAGGGTGAGTGGGTGGCGGGCAGTATTTCCCAGATTAATGAATCGACACGCACCTTGAATGCGCGGTTGATCGGAGTGAAGGAGGGAGCCGCCGTCTACCGGGCCAATGGAGCGCAGAATTATGTCTACCACGCGATCCTTGAGTGGGCATCCGACCATCCAGCGATTGACTGTGTCGACTTCCAGGGCTGCGAGCCATTTCTGAGCAAAGGAACATTCCAGTACAAGAAACGCTTTGGGACGACGGCAGTTGTTCCTGAAAACGCATTCGGTCAATGGCGGTTGTTGATTCGAACAAGGGCGCTTTGTGTGTCCACCAGACACTTTCTGATCAATAACCCTTTACTGGGTCTGGATGCCGAGGGGCGGTTACAAGCGCAATATTTTTTTGATGCAGAGCATGAGGTTCGCTCGGATATTCCTTTCGCTTCAAAGGGCATCCAAAGCGAAGTAAGGCGCAACCTGGATCTATGGGATGACTGATCGGTACATTTACCCGATTCGGCTCAGTGGCTATTTCTGCCCAATGGCCTGGGTGCTTGCTGCGTTGATTTTTATCAGCCGTTTGAGCGCCATGGTGAAGCTGTTCATGGCGTTGTACCTGCGTCAGGCGTTGGCGTTGCCGATTGAAACCGTTGGATGGTTGTTGTCCGGGTACGGAGCCGGCTTGTTGATAGGGTCGATGGGGGGAGGACTGCTGAGTGAGCATTTCCCGACGGCTCGACTCACTGCCGCGCTGTTTTTTGTTTCAGCGTGGATTTTGGTCTTGTTGGGACTGGTTACAGATGTGCTTTTGTTGGCAGGTCTGCTTCTGTTCAGCGGGGTACTTGATGGTGCGATTCGCACCCTTCATCAGCGGTTGATCATGGAGTATTGCGAGGTTGCACAGCGGACTCGCTCGCAGTCATTGAACCGTGTTGCCAGCAATTTGGGCATGGCAGTTGCCGGAGTGGTGGGTGGCGTCCTGGCGCAGACGGATTTTCGTTGGGTATTTTTTCTCAGTGCCGCCATGTCTCTGCTGGCCTTGGTCTGGTTTGTTCGGGCGACACATCAGCGAGATATTCTGAGGCAGGATGAGGACTCCGAGGGGGCTTCAGGTTCTTGCGTACCGTATCGCGACAAGCCTTTCCTCTGGCTGTTGGGGGCCTCAGTCTTGCTCGGTCTTGCCTTTGAGCCGGTCTACAGCATGTTGGGCAACTATTTACTTGATTACTATCGGTTGGGTGCTGAAGTCATTGGTTGGCAATTTGCGCTCAACGCAGTGCTGGTGGTGGTACTGCAAATCCCGATATCTCATTGGAGCGAGCGATGGAGCGCACGCTGGCGGCTGCTGGCAGGCAGCATTTTGCTGGCCTGCGGGCTTGGCATGTTGCCCTTGGGCGCCGGTGTGTTTTATCTCTGCCTCTCGACCGCTATCTGGACGCTTGGCGAAATTCTCTTCATGCCTACTTTGAACGTGATGGTCATGAAGCGCGCACAAGCGGGAAAAAGCGGGCACTACTTTGGTCTTTTCTCAATGTGTTGGAGCGCGAGTGTGCTGCTTTCTCCGACGCTTGGAGGCCAACTTTATGGCCACTTTGGTGGGCATAGTGTCTGGCTTGGGTGTGCGGCCTTGGCGATCTTGTCCATGCCACTGGTTTGCCAGGCAACTCGCAGATAGCTCGCGTAATTTAGCTGATCTGGTTATAGGCATTATTCAAATCCGTTCTCCCCACCCACTGCATTTCCCGCGCATCGTTAGAGTCCTATCTGGAGAACCCAACCCGCCCCATCGGGACCGGATGTCTACCAGTGCCGTCGGGCCACCACGTTTCACCTGCGATAAGGATGGAATCAGCCATGAGCATTTTTCAACGCATTGTGTTGTTGCTGAAAGTTTGGGTACTGCTGTTGGTTGGCATGTCAGCGGCCTGGGCGGAATGCCCGGACCATCGTGAGCAGGCTTCGAGTGGGCAGGTGACGCACACTGGGCTGATGATCGCCGCGTCCGAGTCGGAGCCAGGCGACCAAGGGCAGGGCGGCAGTGCGGACGACGATGATTCGACCACTGATGAACCGGACAGCGATGATGAAGGCGACAGCCAGACATAAACCGCAGGCAAATGAAAACCCCTTCTGTCCCGGCTGATGCGCAGCCGGGGCAGAAGGGGTTATTGAACAGCTCACCTATTGCTGTGGGAGCGAGCCTGCTCGCGAAAGCGGCGTGTCAGTCGACATTGATGTTGACCGGGTTAACGCCTTCGCGAGCAGGCTCGCTCTCACATTTTTTTATGCCGCGCCGTCGAGGAACTGCTCGGCGTAGTGGCAAGCCACCTGGCGGCTGTCGAGCAGGCGCAGGGCCGGCTCTTCGGTGCTGCAGCGCTCGGTCGCGTAAGGGCAGCGCTTGTGGAATGCGCAGCCGGACGGCGGGTTCAGCGGGTTGGGCAGTTCGCCGACGATCTTGATCTTCGGCTTGTTCGGGTCCGGGTGAATGGTCGGGGTGGCCGACAGCAGCGCCTGGGTGTACGGGTGCAGAGGACGCTCGTAGATGTCGTTCTTCGGCCCCATTTCCACCGGGCGGCCGAGGTACATCACCATCACGTCATCGGCGACGTGTTGCACCACCGCCAGGTTGTGGGAGATGAACACGTAGGCGGTGTTGAACTCTTGCTGCAAATCCATGAACAGGTTGAGCACCTGCGCCTGAATCGATACGTCCAGCGCCGAGGTCGGTTCGTCCGCGACCAGCACTTTCGGTTGCAGCATCATCGCGCGAGCGAGGGCGATCCGCTGGCGCTGACCGCCGGAGAACATGTGCGGATAACGCTGATAGTGCTCAGGACGCAAGCCTACCTGCTTCATCATCGCCTGTACTTTCTCGCGACGTTCCGAGGCGCTCAGGCTGGTGTTGATCAGCAGCGGCTCGGCGAGTTGATCACCGACTTTCTGCCGTGGGTTCAACGACGCGTAAGGGCTCTGGAACACCATCTGCACGTCTTTGCGCAGTTGTTTGCGCTGAGCCTTGTCGGCGCCGGCGACTTCCTGCCCGGCGATTTTCAAGGAGCCGGAGGAGGGCTCTTCGATCAGCGTCAGGGCGCGGGCCAGGGTGGATTTGCCGCAGCCCGACTCACCTACAACGGCGAGGGTCTTGCCGGCTTCCAGTTCGAACGACACGCCGTTCAGGGCGCGCACGGTCGCATGGCCCTTGAACAGGCCACGGGACACTTCGTAGTGACGGGTCAGGTCGCGGGCGGTAAGTACGACGGCCATTACGCCACCTCCTGATTCAGCGGGTAGAAGCAGCGGGCGAGGCTGTTGCTTTTCGGGTCCAGGGCTGGACGCTGGGCGCGGCAGCTGTGTTGCACATACGGGCAGCGTGGCGACAGCAGGCAACCCTGCGGACGGTCATAGCGACCGGGAACGATGCCCGGCAACGTGGCCAGGCGCGTGGCACCCAGGCTGTGTTCCGGAATCGCCTTGAGCAGCGCTTCGCTGTAAGGGTGTGCCGGAATGTCGAACAACTGAGGAACCTGACCCACTTCAACCGCCTGGCCGGCGTACATCACGCACACACGCTGAGCGGTTTCGGCCACGACCGCGAGGTCGTGCGTGATCAGCACCAGGCCCATGTTCTGCTCTTTCTGCAACGCCAGCAGCAGGTCCATGATCTGCGCCTGGATCGTTACGTCCAATGCCGTGGTCGGTTCGTCGGCGATCAGCAGTTTCGGTTCGCCGGCAATCGCCATGGCGATTGCAACACGCTGGCTCATACCGCCGGAAAGCTGATGCGGGTAGGCGTCCATACGACTGGCGGCGCCCGGGATTTCCACTTTTTCCAGCAGTTCGATGGCGCGTGCGCGGGCCTGCTTGCCGGACATTTTCAGGTGCAGGCGCAGCACTTCTTCAATCTGGAAGCCGACGGTGTAGCTCGGGTTCAGCGCGGTCATCGGGTCCTGGAAGACCATGGCCAGGTCTTTGCCGACGATTTGCCGACGCTGACGGTTGCTGAGCTTGAGCATGTTCTTGCCGTCGAAATTCAGCGCGTCGGCGGTGACGATCCCCGGGTGCTCGATCAAGCCCATCAGCGCCATCATGGTCACGGATTTACCGGAACCCGACTCGCCAACGATGGCCAGGACTTCGCCCTTGTCCACGGTAATGTCGAGCCCGTCGACCACCGGAACCGCGTTCTTGTCGCCGAAGCGAACGTTGAGATTCTTGATTTCTAACAGTGACATTTGAATCTCCTCAGGCGGCGTTCTTGAGTTTCGGGTCGAGCGCATCGCGCAGACCGTCGCCCATCAAGTTGATTGCCAGCACGCTGAGCAAAATGGTCAAACCAGGCAGACTTACCACCCACCAGGCGCGTTCGATGTAGTCGCGAGCCGAAGCCAGCATGGTGCCCCACTCAGGGGTTGGCGGTTGTACGCCAAGGCCGAGGAAGCCCAGTGCCGCGGCATCGAGAATCGCCGAAGAGAAACTCAGGGTGGCCTGAACGATCAGCGGCGCCATGCAGTTGGGCAGCACGGTGACGAACATCAGGCGTGGCAGACCGGCACCGGCCAGGCGCGCGGCGGTCACATAGTCGCGGTTCAATTCGCCCATCACCGCAGCGCGGGTCAGACGAACATAGGACGGCAACGAAACCACGGCGATGGCAATAATGGTGTTGATCAGGCCAGGGCCGAGGATGGCGACAATCGCCACCGCCAGCAGCAGGGACGGCAGGGCCAGCATGATGTCCATCAGACGCATGATGGTCGGGCCGAGCAGTTTCGGGAAGAAGCCGGCGAACAGGCCTAGAAGGATGCCCGGAATCAGCGACATCACCACCGACGACAAGCCGATCAGCAGGGACAGGCGCGAACCGTTGATCAGGCGCGACAGCAGGTCGCGCCCCAGTTCATCGGTGCCGAGCAGGAACTGGATCTGCCCGCCCTCCAGCCAGGACGGCGGGGTCAACAGGAAGTCACGGTATTGCTCGCTCGGGTTATGCGGAGCAACCCACGGCGCGAAAATCGCGCAGAAAATCACCAGCAGCATGAACATCAGGCCGGCAACGGCGCCTTTGTTCTTGGAAAACGCTTGCCAGAATTCTTTGTACGGGGACGGGTACAGCAGGCTTTGATCGACTGTTACCGCTTGATTTTGAGTTGAAGCTGGAGTGGTCATGGTCATGATGATCTCAGCGCTGGTGACGAATGCGTGGGTTGGCAAAGCCGTAGAGGACGTCCACGACGAAGTTCACCAGAATCACCAGGCAGGCGATTAACAGGATGCCGTTCTGCACCACGGGATAGTCCCGTGCGCCAATGGCTTCGATCAGCCATTTGCCGATGCCGGGCCAGGAGAAGATGGTTTCGGTCAGAACCGCACCGGCCAGCAATGTGCCGACTTGCAGGCCGACCACGGTCAGTACCGGAATCAGCGCGTTGCGCAGGCCGTGAACAAAGACCACGCGCGACGGCGACAGGCCTTTGGCGCGGGCGGTACGGATGTAGTCTTCACGCAGCACTTCGAGCATCGACGAACGGGTCATCCGCGCAATAACGGCCAGCGGGATGGTACCCAGCACGATGGCCGGCAGGATCAGGTGATGCAGGGCATCGAAGAACGCACCGACGTCATCGGCCAGCAGCGTGTCGATGAGCATGAAGCCGGTGCGCGGCTCGATGTCATAGAGCAAGTCGATCCGCCCGGACACCGGGGTCCAGCCCAGGCTCACCGAGAAGAACATGATCAGGATCAGGCCCCACCAGAAGATCGGCATCGAATATCCCGCCAGGGAGATGCCCATCACCCCATGGTCGAACAGGGATCCTCGCTTGAGTGCCGCGATCACCCCGGCCAGGAGGCCCAGGATGCCGGCGAACAGCAGGGCGGCCATGGACAGTTCCAGGGTCGCTGGGAATAGAGAGGTGAACTCGCTCCACACGCTTTCACGGGTACGCAGCGATTCGCCGAGGTCGCCGTGAGCCAGTTTGCCGACGTAGTCCAGGTATTGGGCATACAGCGGTTTGTTCAGACCAAGGCGTTCCATTGCCTGAGCATGCATTTCGGGGTCGACTCGGCGTTCGCCCATCATTACTTCCACGGGGTCGCCTGGAATCATGCGAATCAACGCGAAAGTCAGCAAGGTGATGCCGAAGAACGTGGGGATCAATAACCCCAATCGGCGGGCAATAAAACTAAACATCTTGTGGTGTACCTCATCAGCCGGTTAGGCGTGCCTGGTGTCCCTGGAGTCAGGGACACCGGGAGTTTTCTTATTTACTTCACCTGGGTGGTGGCGAAGTTATTCGTGGTAAGCGGGCTAATGTGATAGCCCTCTACGTTGTTGCGCATTGCAGTAAACATACGGGTGTGCGCCATGCTGATCCATGGCTGGTCCTGATTGAAAACCTCCTGGGCTTGCTCGTAGAGCGCCGCACGTTCCGTCGGGTTCACTTTAGCTCGGGCTTCATCGATCAGCGTCTGGAATTTCTCGTTGCACCAGCGCGCGTAGTTTTCGCCGTTCTTGGCTGCTTCGCAACTCAGCATAGGCGTCAGGAAGTTATCCGGATCGCCGTTATCACCCGCCCATCCGGCGGAAACCATGTCGTGCTCGCCGTTTTTCGCACGTTTGAGCATTTCGCCCCATTCCATGACGCGAATGTCGATCTTGATGCCGACCTTGGCCAGGTCAGCCTGCATCATCTGCGCGCCCAGCATCGGGTTCGGGTTGGTCGGCCCGCCGCCGTTACGGGTGAACAGCGTGAAAACAGTGCCCTCCGGCACGCCCGCTTCCTTGAGCAGGGCGCGAGCCTTGTCCAGATCACGTGGCGGGTTTTTCAGCTCGTGGTTGTAACCCAGCAGGGTGTCCGGGTACGGGTTGACCGCCACTGTTGCGTTGCCTTTGCCGAACAGCGCGTTGACATAAGCCGCCTTGTCGAACGCGATGTCGATGGCCTTACGCACACGCACATCGCTCATGTATTTGTGCGAGGTGTTCATGGCGATGTAGGAAACGGTCATCGCGTTCATCTCATCAACCTTCAGGTTGGTGTCTTTCTTGATGCTCGGGATGTCATCCGGTTTAGGATACAGCGCGACCTGGCACTCGTTGGCCTTGAGTTTTTGCAGGCGCACGTTGTTATCGGTGGCGATGGCCAGGATCAGCGCATCAGCCGGTGGCTTGCCACGGAAGTAGTCCGGGTTGGCCTTGAAGCGAACCTGGGCATCTTTGTTGTAGCGCTGGAACACGAACGGGCCGGTGCCGACCGGTTTGTTGTTCAGGTCGCCGGTCTTGTTGGCCTTGAGCAACTGGTCGGCGTACTCGGCAGAGTAAATCGAGGAGAAGGCCATGGCGACGTCCGCCAGGAACGGCGCTTCGCGACGGGTCAGGGTGAATTTGACGGTGTTGTCGTCAACTTTCTCGACGCTTTTCAGCAGTTCCTTGAAGCCCATGCTTTCAAAGTACGGGAAGCCCACGCTCGACAGTTTGTGCCATGGGTGGTTCGGGTCCAGCTGACGCTGGAAACTCCAGACTACGTCGTCGGCGTTCATGTCGCGGGTCGGCTTGAAGTATTCGGTGGTGTGAAACTTGACGCCTTTACGCAGGTGGAACGTGTAAGTCAGACCGTCCTCGCTGATCTCCCAGGAGTCGGCCAGTGCCGGAATCACTTCAGTGGTGCCGGGCTTGAAGTCGGCCAGACGATTGAAGATGGTTTCGGCCACCGCATCGGCTGTGACTGCAGTCGTGTACTGGACCATGTCGAAGCCTTCCGGACTGGCTTCGGTGCAGACCACCAGGGGTTTGGCCGAGACGCCAACAGCGACACTCAGCAACGCGGCTGCAATGGCCGCACGTAGGGGAAGCATTTTCATCAAGAACCCTCTGCAATCGGTTAAAGGACAAAAGCCGAACGGCCGATTCGTCACTGAATCAGCCGTTCGGCAGGTGTATTACAGAATGTTGAACGGGATGGTGGTCACGAGACGGAACTCGTTGAGGCTGCCATCCGCCTGGTTATCACTGGCGCGGTG
Organism: Pseudomonas mandelii; assembly: GCF_900106065.1. NCBI lineage: Bacteria > Pseudomonadati > Pseudomonadota > Gammaproteobacteria > Pseudomonadales > Pseudomonadaceae > Pseudomonas > Pseudomonas mandelii. The sequence goes on along the minus strand of NZ_LT629796.1, from coordinate 1,201,788 downwards.
AGCGGTGTAGGTCGCGCGGATAGCCGTGGCCTTGAGCGGGCCGCTCTGTACGGCGTACGAAGTACCAATGCCGTATTCATAGTGGGTTTCGCCGTCCATCGACTGCACGCCGTCGTAACCGCCGCCGGCATAGTGAGTACCGTCGATGCCCCAGCCGCGAGCCTGGTAGATGTTGAACTTCAGGCCTGGAATGCCGTATTCAGCCATGTTCAGGCCGTAGGCGATCTGGAAGGATTTCTCGTTCGGGCCGTTGAAGTCCGACAGCAGGGAGTTGGCCAGGTAGATGCCGTTGGTTTCGTGCAGGTAGTCGAAGTACTCGTTACCGTTCACTTCCTGGTACGAGAAGGTCAGGCTGTGGGCCTGGTGAGTCAGGCCCAACGACAGGGAGTAGGTGTCGTTGTCGATTTCGCCCAGCAGCTTTTTGCCTTCGTCGACGGTTTTGTAGTAATTCAGGCCGGTGGTCAGGCTCAGTACCGAGCTGTCACCCAGAACGTGGGTGGCGCCGAAGTAGTACTGGTTCCACAGGTCTTCGGCCTGGGTGCCCCACAGGCTGGTGGTCAGGCTGGCGAACGGCGTGTAGGTGATACCGGCGGTGTTGACGTGATCGGCTTCAGCGGTACCGTCGCCGTATTCGGAACGGAATTTGCGCTGGCTCTGTTCGGTACGCGGCGAGTTACGGTCAAAGGTGGCGATGTCGAAAGTCAGGTTTTCCAACTCTTCGCTGTGCAGACTGACACCCTCGAAGCTCGAAGGCAGTGGACGGTTACCGATGACATCTACTTGCGGGCTGCTGAAGTTCTGGCGACCGGCAGTCAGTGTGGTATTGGAGAAACGCGCCTTGACGTTGGCCAGGCCCAGTTTGCTCCACTGATCAACAGCGTCACCGCCATTTTCAGTCAAAGTACGGTTGTTGCCACGGCCGCCACGACCTGGCTCGGGAGCACCACCGTTACCGGATGCGAGGTCTTTGCGATCGCGGTCCAGAGCAATGGCGTTGTACGCCGCCACTTCGGTGCTGAAACCGACAGTACCCTCGGTGAAGCCCGAGTTGTACTTGATGATCGTGCCTTGAACCCAGTTGATTCGACGGTCAGTCGTACGAGTCTCACCATTTTTACGATAGTTGAGCGTCGCGCCCCGCTTGAACGACTCATTCGCATACCAGTTACGCGTGGAACCGGTGATCGATTGGCCTTCAACAAAGCCGGTGGCTTCGCTTTGGGCGCTTTTCTCTTTCACGGTAACCGGGGTGAAAGCCTGGCTTTGGGTTTCTGCGTAAGCCGAGGCGGTTACGCTGCTGATGGCCAGGGCCAATAACGCGGTGCTGCTCAGTTTCATGGGTGAAGCTCCTTACTTTCTTTTTTTTAATGCCGGTCTTTTTTGGTGATCCGGCTATTTGGTTTAGAACTCATACAAGGCTTCGCAAACGTTTGCTTTATGCCGGATTGGCGAATTACGGCAATACGTTTGCGTGAGGGCGCAATGCGCCCCCAGCGTTCTGGCTAATCGGTTATTGGTCGATACTGACGCCCGAGAACACGTTACGACCGAATGGACTCACCTTGAATCCTTCGATTTTGGCGCTCAACGGCTGGTTAACCGTTGAATGGGCGATAGGCGTGATCGGCACTTGTTGCTTGAGGTAGTGCTGCGCCTGTTTGTAGAGCACGGTGCGCTGGTCGCGGTCGGTGACGACCTTGGCCTGCTTGATGAACTTGTCGTAAGCCGGATCGCACCACATGGAGTAGTTGTTGCCACCAATGGCGTCGCAGCTGTAAAGCGTGCCGAGCCAGTTGTCCGGGTCCCCATTGTCGCCGGTCCAGCCAATCAGGCTGACGTCGTGTTCGCCATTCTTGGTGCGCTTGATGTACTCGCCCCATTCATAGCTGACGATCTTCACTTTGAGGCCGATTTTTGCCCAGTCAGCCTGGAGCATTTCGGCCATCAACTTGGCGTTCGGGTTGTAAGGGCGCTGAACGGGCATCGCCCACAAGGTGATTTCGGTGCCTTCTTTCACGCCGGCAGCCTTGAGCAGTTCCTTGGCTTTTTCCGGGTTGTAGGCAACGTCCTTGATTGTGTCGTCGTAGGACCATTGAGTCGGTGGCATGGCGTTGACGGCCAATTGACCGGCGCCCTGGTAAACGGCGTTGAGAATGCCCTGCTTGTTCACCGCCATGTCCAGCGCCTGACGCACTTCGAGCTGGTCGAAAGGCTTGTGGCGCACGTTGTAGGCGATGTAGCCCAGGTTGAAGCCGGGTTTCTCGATGAGCTTGAGTGCCGGGTCGTTCTTCAACGCGGGAACGTCGGCGGGGCGCGGGCTCAATGTGATCTGGCACTCATTGGCCTTGAGCTTCTGCACCCGCACCGACGCGTCGGTGTTGATCGAGAAGATCAGGTTGTCGAGCTTGACCCGGCTCGGGTCCCAGTACTGCTTGTTGCCGGTGTAGCGGATGTTGGAATCTTTCTGGTAGCTCTTGAAGGCGAACGGGCCAGTGCCGATCGGCTTCTGGTTGATGTCGCTCGGCTTGCCTTCGGCCAGCAGTTTGTCGGCGTATTCGGCGGACAGAATAGCGGCGAAGCTCATGGCGATGTTCTGGATGAACGCGGCGTCGACGCTGTTGAGCGTCATGACCACGGTCAGCGGCCCGGTCTTCTCTACCTTGGCGATGTTCTTGTTCAGGCTCATCCCGTTGAAATACGGGAACTCGGTCGGATAAGCCTTACGGAAAGGTTGTTGCGGATCGAGCATGCGATTGAACGTGAACAGCACGTCATCGGCGTTGAAATCTCGGGTCGGCGTGAAGTACTTGGTCGTGTGAAATTTCACACCTTCGCGTAGGTGAAAGGTGTACTTGAGGCCGTCCTCGGAAATATCCCAGCGAGTGGCCAGGCCGGGTACGACGTTGGTGGCGCCTTTTTCAAACTCTGCCAATCGGTTGTACAACGGCTCGGCGGCATCGTTGTCGGTCGATGTCGTGTACTGCGCAGTGTCGAAGCCAGCCGGGCTGCCTTCGGAGCAGAACACCAGGCTGTTATTGGCGGCCTGGCTGATGGAAGTGGCGGCCAACAGGCCGGTGCCCAGCAATGCGGATAAAACCAAGGTATGGCGCATGACGCTCCCTTTTCTTGTTCTCTAAGTGTCTTCAATGAACCGCCGTCCCGTCCGCGGACGTGGAGGCATCACTGAGTTCAAACCATGCCATGCAGCAAAACCGAGAGCCCACGCATGAACTGGTCAGATCCCGACGGTATGAGCCGTGGGTCCGGCAGTAAATGCGTAGAGTCCGAAAGACTTGTGGGAAAAGGCAACGCATCCGACATCACGATGGTCATCCGTGACGGAATTGGATGTAGGCGTTTTCCTACTTTCTCGGCAGATAAAACAACGGCGACGTTAAATACGTCGCCGTTGCAAAACCTTATTTGCTGACGCTGACGCCGTAGAAGGAGTTCAAGCCAAACGGGCTGATCTTGAAGTCCTGCACGTTGTCGCGCATGGGTTGGAACACCGTCGAGTGAGCGATAGGTGTCATTGGAACAGCGTCTTTGAGGACGTGCTGCGCCTGTTTGTACAGTTCGGTGCGCTTGCCCTGATCGGTCGTGCGCTTGGCCTCTTTGACGATGCCGTCGAACTTCTTGTCGCACCACTTGGAGAAGTTGTTGCCCTGCAGCGAGTCGCAGCCGAACAGCACGTTCAGCCAGTTGTCCGGGTCACCGTTGTCGCCGCTCCAGCCAATCAGCATCGCGCCGTTTTCGCCGCCTTTGGAGCGCTTGATGTACTCGCCCCACTCGTAGGTCACGATCTTGGCCTTGATACCGATCTTGGCCCAGTCGGACTGCAGCATTTCAGCCATCAGTTTGGCGTTCGGGTTGTACGGACGCTGTACCGGCATCGCCCACAGGTTGATCTCGGTGCCTTCCTTGACGCCGGCTTCCTTGAGCAGCTCTTTGGCTTTCTCAGGGTTGTACGGCGCATCCTTGATGGTGGTGTCGTAAGACCACTGGGTTGGCGGCATGGCGTTGACGGCCAGTTGACCAGCACCTTGGTAGACGGAGTCGATGATCTGCTGCTTGTTGACGGCCATGTCCAGTGCCTGACGCACTTTCAATTGAGCCATCGGGTTCGGCTGATCGCTGCCCTTGATCTTGTCCATCACGTTGTAGGCGATGTAACCCAGGTTGAAACCAGCCTGGTTAGGCACCTTCAAGGTCTTGTCTTCTTGCAGCGCCTTCAGGTCGGCCGGACGTGGGAACAGAGTGATCTGGCACTCGTTCTTCTTCAGCTTCTGAATACGCACCGACGGGTCGGTGGTGATGGCGAAGATCAGGTTGTCGATCTTGACGTCGTCAGGCTTCCAGTAGTCCTTGTTCCCGGTGTAGCGGATGTTGGAATCTTTCTGGTAGCTCTTGAATACGAACGGACCGGTGCCGACCGGCTTCTGGTTGATGTCGGCGGCCTTGCCTTCCTTGAGCAGCTGGGCAGCGTACTCGGCGGACTGGACGGAGGCGAAGCTCATGGCCATGTTCTGGATGAACGCGGCATCAACTTCTTTAAGGGTGAACTTGACGGTGTGGTCGTCGACTTTATCGATCTTGGTGATGTTGGTATCCATCCCCATGTCGGTGAAGTACGGGAATTCGGTCGGGTACGCTTTGCGGAACGGGTCGTTCTTGTCAATCATGCGATTGAAGGTGAACAGCACGTCGTCGGCGTTGAACTCACGAGTCGGCTTGAAATACGGGGTGGTGTGGAACTTCACGCCTTCACGCAGGTGGAAGGTGTAAGTCAGGCCATCATCGGAGATGTCCCACTTGGTTGCCAGACCAGGAATCACGGCGGTGCCGCCGCGCTCGAACTGGGTCAGGCGGTTGAACATGGTTTCTGCAGAGGCGTCGAAGTCGGTTCCGGTGGTGTACTGGCCTGGGTCGAAACCGGCCGGGCTGCCTTCGGAGCAGAACACCAGGTTAGTCGCAGCGGATGCGAAAGGTGCGGAGGCTAACAAGCCTGCGCCGACTAAAAACGGAATGACCGCGTGTTTAAGCATGTTGGCCTCATGATTTGTTGTCATTTTTGGAATTAGAGGACGACCTCGTGAGCCGTGCCTGCGGATACTTATGCAGGGGCCATACCCATTGCAAGATCCAGAGCGACCACAGGCGTTAAACGGTGGCACGAACGTACCTTAATGTCGCATATGTATAAATTCATGCGCATTTGACCGTTTGCGCAGGGTTTTTTCGGTGCATCTGGCGCACCGCGACGGGGCAATCGGCACGACTTTCGCACCCGGTTGGAGCGAGGTGTTACTTATTTATACCCATCTTTGAGGGGCGTGGATGAGAGGTGTGGGCGTGAATGAGATTGAGTTGTAGTTGGGTGGGTAGGTGTTTGTTGTTTAAAGGGTTGTTGTGTCTGTGGGGGCAGATTGTTGCGTTACTGTCTGGCAGTGGACATCTGTGGGGATGATTTGGATCCGGAAGGTGATGGAGGCTACGTGGGAGTGGTGGGTAGTACCAAGGGTGCAACCTGTCTGCTGCTTGCGGTAGCACTATTGGCTGTTTTGATCCTTACTTCCAGATGACCCCAGTCCTCTGTAGGAGCGAGGCTTGCCCGCGAAGGCGGCCTGACAGCCGACCTGTCTCTTTCTGTTGCTCCCGATTGATCGTTCCCATGCTCCGCGTGGGAATGCCGCCCGGGAGGCTCCGCGTTCCATTTTTGTGTGTTGAAAGATGTGTAAAAAACACAGCGATTTCCCACGCATTTTTCAGGTTGCCGGGTAGGAAGCAGTGTCTCTAACCTCTGACTGTCGCTGAAGAACTCAGCGAACGGGTGTGAGAACCCGGGAACAGATATGTATGAATCTAGCGCCAGCATCACCATAATTGCCGCCAGCTATACGCTGCCTGTAATGCTCTATGGCGGCTGTGTGCGGGCGGACTTCGGTCCGGCCGGTTCTCTGTTCCCGGCTTTCTCACCCTGCACATAGCTGCCACCACTTTCCGTGTGAGAAACGAAAAGTGATGGCTCCAAAAATGAACAGGGAAAGCAAATGAGCAAAATTGTCCCCGATCCACCCTTCAACACCACAACCCCCACCGCCGAAGCCACCGAAGCCGAAACGCTCCTCAAAGACCGCGAAGCCATAAAACGCGCCCTCGATTACTACCTCGATCCCCCCGATCAATACGCCCCCAAACCCCGCCGTCCCAGCACCATGTTCATGGTCGCCCCGGACATGGACAGCGAAAGTCTCCTGGCACAAGCTTGCGAGTCATTGGCGTCCGCCAGTGTCATGGCCAGTGATTTCGCAGCAAACCTGATCGGCCCGCAGAGAAATACGGTATTGGCGATTCAGCAGATCATCATGCTGGCGGAGTTGGCAGTGAATCGGGCGCTGGATAACGTCGATCCGGCGTAGACCGCGTTATCGTTTTTCGCGAGCAGGCTCGCTCCCACTGGGGGCGAGTGTGTACATGGGTTTTGTGTACGACTCTGATCCCATGTAGGAGTGAGCCTGCTCGCGATGACGGTGGATCAATCACCACAAAATCATCAGACAAACCTGCCGGCTTTCCGCCAGGCAACAAAAAACGGCGATCACTTCAGTGACCGCCGTTTCTGTGTACGGGTTATCGAATCAAGGCATCAACACTTCAATCGCGCCATCTGCCGTCATGCTCACCTGGCTGGTGCCGGCCTCAACCTCTGGCGTCACCGGAGCGCCATCCATGCCGGCCGCTTTCATCATCATCGGCCCACGCATGTACGGCTGTGGATAACCGTTGCTGTTCAGGTTCAGGCTGACGATTTTGTAACCCTTGCCACCCAACGCATCGGTTGCCAGCTGCGCGCGGGCCTTGAAGGCGGTGACAGCTTCTTTAAGCAGCGCATCTTCGCTGGCCTTGCGCGTTGGCGTGGCGATGGCGAAGTCCATGCCACCCATTTTCAGGTCGGTCAGCAGTTCGCCGGTCAGCTTCGACAGTGCGGCGAAGTCGGAGCTTTCCATGCGCAGTTCGGCGCGTTCACGCCAGCCGGTGATTTTCTGGCCCTTGGTGTCGTAGATCGGGTAGCTGTTGCGGCTGCCCTGGCGCAGGGTGACTTCCTTGACTTGTTTGGCCTGGGCCAGCGCTTTGTTCATGGTGGTGCTGACGTCGGCGGCGAGTTTGGCCGGGTCGGTGTTCTGTTCTTCGGTGTAGAGGGTCACGATCATCTGATCGCGGGCCACTTCCTGGCTGACTTCGGCACGCAGGGCGATCTGGTTGTAATGAAGTTCGTCGGCGGCCAGGGCCGGGAGGCTGGCGACGGTGCCAACGCTAAGGGCAAGAAGGGCGGCGCTGCGGCGGAAACTGTGCATGAAAACTCCTTGGAGGTGCGCAGGGGTTAAGGTCCGAGCCTGCGTGAAACCATCAGACTCTAACTTTATTGATCCGGTTCGCACAGTTACAACTTCCATACAGATGGAATGGGGGAGACCGTGTCGAGGCCATTCGCGGGCAAGTCTCGCTCCTACAGGAATGTGTCGTACGCCAATCCTTTGAACGACACATTCCTGTAGGAGCGAGGCTTGCCGGCGAAGGCGTCCTTATAGACGCAGCAGTACTTCCTGCCATGTGGCTGTTTGCCGCACTTTTGCCTGCCAGCCCCCGTGCTTGGTTATACTCCGTGCGATCCGCCTGGAGCGCTCATCAGGAGAGCTCATGCTCGCCCCCGTTCAAATCACTTCCGCCACTCGCCAAAACCTTTGGCGGCTGACCTTCATCCGCACCTTGGTACTCGCCGCTCAGGCTGGTTCCGTGGGCCTGGCCTACTGGTTCGATCTGCTGCCGTTGCCGTGGGTGCAACTGGCGATGACCCTCGGCTGTTCGACGCTGCTGTGCGCGTTCACGGCGGTTCGCCTGCGCACCTCGTGGCCGGTCACCGAGCTGGAATATGCCCTGCAACTGGCCTGTGATCTGTTTATCCACAGTGCCTTGCTGTATTTCTCCGGCGGTTCGACCAACCCGTTCGTTTCCTATTACCTGGTGCCGCTGACCATCGCCGCCGTGACGTTGCCGTGGCGCTATTCGGTGATTCTGTCCGGTATCGCGCTGGCGCTTTATACGTTGTTGCTGGCGCGGTTCTATCCGCTGGAAACCTTCCCCATCGCCCGGGAAAACTTGCAGATCTACGGCATGTGGCTGAGTTTCGCCCTTGCCGCCGCCGTCATCACATTCTTTGCCGCGCGCATGGCCGAAGAGCTGCGCCGCCAGGAAGAACTGCGCGCCATCCGTCGTGAAGAAGGCCTGCGTGACCAGCAATTGCTGGCCGTCGCGACCCAGGCGGCCGGCGCCGCCCATGAGTTGGGCACGCCGTTGGCCACCATGAGCGTGTTGCTCAAGGAAATGCGCCAGGACCATCCCGACCCGCTGTTGCAGGATGATTTAAGCGTGTTGCAAGATCAGGTCAAACTCTGCAAAGAGACCTTGCAGCAACTGGTGCGCGCCGCCGAGGCCAATCGACGCCTGGCAGTGGAAATGCAGGACGTCACCGACTGGCTCGACGAAGCGCTGAACCGCTGGCACTTGATGCGCCCGGAAGCCAGTTACCGTTTCCAACGGCTGGGCCAGGGCACGGTGCCACGCATGGCACCGCCGCCAGACCTGACGCAAGCCTTGCTGAATTTGCTCAACAACGCCGCCGATGCGTGCCCCGAAGGGCTGCAAGTGACGCTGGACTGGAATGCCGAGGACCTGACCATCAGCATTCGCGACCATGGCGCCGGCGTGCCGCTGGCCATTGCCGAACAGATTGGCAAGCCGTTTTTTACCACCAAGGGCAAAGGTTTCGGCCTGGGCCTGTTTTTGAGCAAGGCCAGCGTGACACGCGCCGGCGGCTCAGTGAAACTCTACAGTCATGAGGAAGGCGGCACGCTCACCGAGCTGCGCCTGCCCCGTGTCGCCCGAGGAGACGAACATGAGTGACGAGATCCAAGTTGAAGGCGAAGAACTGCCGCATTTGCTGCTGGTAGACGACGATGCAACCTTTACCCGTGTGATGGCCCGCGCCATGGCCCGCCGTGGTTTTCGCGTCAGCACCGCCGGTTCCGCCGAAGAAGGGCTGACCATCGCCCAGGCCGACATCCCGGATTACGCCGCGCTGGACCTGAAAATGGACGGCGACTCAGGCCTGGTGTTGCTGCCCAAACTGCTCGAACTTGACCCGGAAATGCGCGTGGTGATCCTCACCGGCTACTCGAGCATTGCCACCGCCGTCGAGGCCATCAAGCGCGGCGCTTGCAACTATCTTTGCAAGCCGGCTGACGCTGACGACGTGCTGGCCGCGCTGCTTTCCGAGCATGCTGACCTCGACACCCTGGTGCCAGAAAACCCGATGTCGGTGGACCGCCTGCAATGGGAGCACATCCAGCGCGTACTGACCGAACACGAAGGCAACATCTCCGCCACTGCCCGCGCCTTGGGCATGCACCGCCGCACGCTGCAGCGCAAACTGCAAAAGCGTCCGGTCCGCCGCTGAACGGACGCTGAACGATTAACGCCAGCCCTCGCGATAACCCGAACCGATCATCTATGATCGGTTCGGGTGTGTTCTTTTCTTTATCGAGCCTTTTCCATGAATCAGAACGCTGAGTATTCCGCGGTCAACGATGCTGTGCGCGGGCAGTTTTTTCGCAAAGTCTGGGCGATGACCACGCCGTATTGGCGCAGCGAAGAGAAGGGCAAGGCCTGGACATTGCTGATCGCGGTGATTGCGCTGTCACTGTTCAGCGTGGCGATTTCGGTGTGGGTCAACAGTTGGTACAAGGATTTTTACAACGCCCTGCAAAAGAAGGACGAAGCGGCTTTCTGGCAACTGATTCTGTACTTCTGCGGGATCGCGGCGGTGGCGATTCTCGGCGCGGTGTATCGGCTCTACCTGACGCAGATGCTGACGATTCGCTGGCGGGCCTGGCTCACCGAGCAGCACTTCGCCCGTTGGCTCGGTCATAAAAACTACTACCAACTGGAGCAGGGCGGTTACACCGATAACCCTGACCAGCGGATTTCCGAAGACCTCAATAGCTTCACCTCCAATACGCTGGGCCTGGGGCTGGGCCTGATCCGCAACGTCGTCAGTCTGGTGTCGTTTTCGATCATTCTGTGGGGCGTGTCGGGCAGCATCGAAGTGTTCGGTTTCACCATCCCCGGCTACATGTTCTGGTGCGCTCTGGTTTATGCCGCCGTCGGCAGCTGGCTGACGCACTTGATTGGCCGTCGTTTGATTGGCCTCAACAACAATCAACAACGCTTCGAAGCTGACCTGCGTTTTTCCATGGTGCGAGTTCGCGAGAACGCGGAAAGCATCGCGCTGTACAACGGCGAACCCAATGAAAACCGCCGTCTGAGCGGGCGCTTCGGGCTGGTCTGGCATAACTTCTGGGACATCATGAAAGTGTCCAAGCGCCTGACCTTCTTCACCTCCGGTTATGGCCAGATCGCAATCATTTTCCCGTTTATGGTCGCCGCGCCGCGTTACTTCGCCGGCAAGATCGAGCTTGGCGAGCTGATGCAAATCAACTCCGCGTTCGGCAACGTGCAGGAGAACTTCAGCTGGTTCATCAGCGCCTACCAGGACTTGGCCGCTTGGCGAGCCACCTGTGATCGTCTGCTGAGTTTCCGCCAGGCGATGACCGACAACGAAGAGCGAGCGCCGGCGATTGATGTGCAGAATTCGGGTGCAGCCTTGAAGGTGCACAACCTGGGCCTCGATCTGGCCGACGGTCGTCACTTGCTGACCAACGCCGACATGACCGTGGAGGAGGGCGAGCGCGTCATGCTCAGCGGTCGTTCCGGCAGCGGCAAGTCGACCTTGCTGCGGGCGATGGGGCACCTGTGGCCGGCGGGTCATGGCAGCATTCGTCTGCCGACGGCGCGTTACCTGTTCCTGCCACAAAAGCCGTATCTGCCGATTGGCACGTTGCGCGAGGCACTGAGTTATCCACAGGCCGGCGGGACTTATCCGCACGAGCGGTATGTGCATGTGCTGGAAACTTGCCGCTTGCCGCACCTCGTTGCGCGCCTGGACGAGGCCAATCACTGGCAGCGCATGCTGTCGCCGGGTGAACAGCAACGGCTGGCCTTCGCTCGTGCGCTGCTCTATGCACCACAGTGGTTGTACATGGACGAGGCGACGTCGGCGATGGACGAAGAGGATGAGGCGTCGCTGTATCAGGCCTTGATCGATGAAATACCGGGGTTGAGCATCGTCAGCGTCGGGCATCGCAGCAGTCTGAAGCGTTTCCACCCACGGCATGTGCGCATTGAAAATGGTCATCTGGTGGACCAGACCGTGATCGCATAACACCACAATCCGTGTGGGAACGAGCTTTTGTGGCGAGGGGATTTATCCCCGCTCGGCGACGCAGCCGTCGCAAAACCACTGCACTCGGCATACCTGATGCACCGAGGCTGTGGGTTTTGGGATGGCTGCGCCATCCAGCGGGGATAAATCCCCTCGCCACTGGTTGCTCTTACAAAAGTGGGTGGTGGTGATCGTACAACCGCGTTGAGCTATGATGCGGTTTCAGCCGCAATTTTCGAGACAGACGTTCACCATGGAAAACCCGATCGACGCACCACGCCTCCCTCGCAAGCGCCGCAGCCTCGCACAGGAATTGGTGACGGTGCTGTCCGAGCAGATCCGCGACGGCCACCTCAAACGTGGCGACAAATTGCCCACCGAGTCGGCGATCATGGATGCCCATGGCGTCAGCCGAACCGTGGTTCGCGAAGCAATTTCACGTTTGCAGGCCGCTGGCCAGGTGGAAACCCGTCACGGCATCGGCACCTTCGTGCTCGACACCCCGAGCCCGAGCGGTTTTCGCATCGACCCGGCGACCGTGGTCACCCTGCGTGACGTATTGGCGATTCTGGAACTGCGCATCAGCCTCGAAGTGGAGTCCGCCGGCCTCGCTGCACAGCGCCGCAGCCCGGAACAGTTGGCCTTGATGCGCGCCGCGCTGGACGCCTTGAATGAAAGCGCCGCCCACGCCAGTGATGCCGTGGCGTCCGACTTCCAGTTCCACCTGCAAATCGCCCTGTCGACTGGTAACCGCTACTTCACCGACATCATGACCCACCTGGGCACCAGCATCATTCCGCGCACCCGCCTGAACTCCGCGCGCCTGGCCCATGATGATCAGCAGCACTACATGAGTCGCCTGAGCCGCGAACACGAAGAGATTTACGACGCGATTGCGCGCCAGGATTCGGATGCGGCGCGGGCGGCAATGCGTTTGCATTTGACGAACAGTCGGGAGCGGCTGCGCCACGCGCATGAAGAGGCTGAGGCGCAGCGCTGAGAGTTGCGGTTGGTGGGACCCAGTTTTTTTGTAGCGCTTTTGCTAACGCACCACGATGAGACGAAGGGGGTGTGATTCTTTTTTGATCCCGTCAATTTCTACCTCATACCAAAACTGGCTCTTCGCATTTAAGGGTGTAGCTGATTTCTAAACCCTCCTGACTTCAGCAAGCACCTGGCTATGTAATTGGTTAAATTTCTAAAGCCCAAGGCGGTACCTCGTAAGTGCTCAAGTCGCCCGTTGATAGCTTCTGTTGGACCGTTGCTGGTTCCTGGCCGGTCGAAGTAGGCAAGGATGCTCTCAGCGTATTTTTTCAGCGTTTCCCCCAAGCCTTTCACCTCGATGAGCGCTTTGGGCAAGTCGCTGGCTGTAATGATATTTATGACCTCTTCCATGAGTTTTTTACCACGTTTTCGATCCGGCTCGTTGTAGGCGCTGACCACCCGTTGGTACATGCTCCAGGTGCAATCCACTTCGAGGTGGTGCTCATCTGCAAACAGCTGGAACAGTTGCTTTTTGTTGGCGTCAGACAGGTAGCTGATCCGAGTCAGTAGCGTTCGACGGCTTTTGTAGAGCGGGTCATTTTTACGCCCTCTGCGGCCCAGGATGTCGTGTTGCACACGCCGGCGGCATTCATCCAGCATGTTGCTTGCCCAGCGCACGACATGGAAAGGATCCAGCACGGTTTGGGCTTGAGGCAGGGCTTCTTGCGCTGCAGATTTAAACCCCGTAAAACCGTCCATGGCAATGCTTTCGATCTGGTCACGCCACGATTTGGGGCGACTCTGTAGCCATTGCTTAAAGGCTTGTTTGGAGCGGCCTTCCAGCACATCGAGCAAGCGGGCCGGCCCGTTTTTGTTACGCACGGGCGTAAGGTCAACCACGATGGTGACGTACTTGTCACCACAGCGTGTATGTCGCCAAACATGCTCATCCACGCCCAGCACGGTCACACCGTCAAAACGTGTCGAGTCATTAAAAAGCAGGCGCCGTCCTTCGTTGATAATGGCATTATTAGCGGTGTGCCATGCAACATCAAGCTGGCTCGCAACACGAGATACCGACAGATGATCCAGCACGATGGCAGCTAATGCCCAGCGTATCGCCCCATATGAAAGCTTTGAACGTGGAGGTGCTGCACTGTTTGTATCTTCATGCCAGAAACAGCCGCAAGCACAACGCCAGCGACGGATACGCAGCAGCAATCTGGTTGGTCGTTGTCCGTAAGGTGTGTGAGCAAGATGCCTATCGACAGTACCGCGTGAAACACCAGCAGCCCCGCACTTGGGGCATGGCTCGGGTGCTTTGGTTAAACGACATTCGATGACGGCGCGCTCTGCACAAAGATGTTGTCCAGTGGCAGTCAGGCCGAGGTTATTCAGTTGGCAAAAGCTGGAAAGATCAGGGCTAGAAAAGGTAAGATTGTTCACGTCGGGGGCTTAGTTTTTGTTGGTGTGAGAGCTTACATTTTCTAAGATCCTCGACTCCTTTTCCAGCCGGTCAGATTTTTTCTACACCCTTAAATGCGAAGAGCCCCAAAACTCAGCCGTACTTTTGTTAACGATGGGCTCGAGTGTATACGTGGTGATTTTTGAGATGTGCTGCTCGGTGTCTTTAATATCAATTCCGCCGCGCCATAATTCTTCGTAACCGCTCTCATTGTGAAATTTTATAAAGTATTTGCATCGTTGTCCGCTAGCTTGACCTTTATATTTAACGGCAAGCTTAAATCTAAATTGCTGGATTTCTCCGAAGTTCTTTAGGTAGAGGGTAGTTCCGTCTGTTTCAGGGGCAGTGGGCGCGGCTAGTTCTGGTGATACTGGCGATTTTACAGGTTTTTCCACTTTTGTTAGTTCGACAGTGCTCATGGCGAATCTCCATATATAAAAAGTAATTTTGCGATAACTTATCCGCGACATCAGTTCATCAGATGCTTTTAATGTTGGCTACTGTCAGAATTGACAGTTGCGACCAGGGGTCGTTACGCGCTGGACCGCGCGCGTAGCCCATGACGATCAACAGCGCATGAGTCGCCTGAGCCGTGAGCACGAAGAGATTTACGACGCGATTGTGCGCCAGGATTCAGATGCGGCGCGGGCGGCGATGCGTTTGCATTTGACCAATAGCCGCGAGCGGCTACGCCATGCGCATGAAGAGGCTGAGGCGCAGCGTTAATGCTTTTTATCGCCGATAGCTGAGTTTGTATAAGTCGCAATATTCCAAAGCGCCGGGTTAATCAGGTGATGCACGCGCTATAGAAGATCTCGGTGGCCATAGCGGACAGTAATCTGATTAACAGAACTGTCCGCGTCTCTTATTGTACGAGCCTAAATTCCACCTTAGGGGAGTGTCTCACTTCCCCATCTCTTGTCACAGTGTATTGCACTTCAACACTGGCGCCTTCTGCCAAACCTGTTTCGAAGAAGCTTTTTTCGGCTCCGTATCCGTATGCATCTGATGGAATTTCTATAGTCACTGAATACACGATGGATTTGCCTGTAGAGGTTTTTACAATAAATGCTAATTCATCCCCCTTGTTCGCATCTGCGATGGGTGCCACTGTTATTGAGACTGATCCAATAATTTGGCTAACGCTCAAAACACCTTCTTCAACATTTTTAACTTTTGGGGGCGCCAAGTCGTTCTTTTGTACTGTCATGAATAAAGTCCTTCAACAATAAGTCGAACCATTTTGATAAACGCTCTTTTATAAGCGTTCTAAGGGGCCGGTTCGTTAACTCCTGAGGTGATTAAGTCACCGCAGTTGATGTCGTGCTACTGTCAGAATTTACAGTTCAGACGAACGGTCAGTGTTTTGTGTCGTGTGTTTACCTGTCCCGAGATTTGCGTTCAAAGGCAGGCTCGCTTCCATTTGGGATCTAATCAGTGGAATACCAAAGACTAATGGGTGCGAGCCTGCTCGTGATGGGGCAATCGCCTCAGCCGGTTTTCAGAACTGAACGATCCACCCGTACCGCCAATTCAGTCTTCGCCGATTTAACCTCGAAGGTCACACCCCCCTGCTTATCCACAACTCCGCGGGCAATGGGCACACCCTTGGACAACAACTCCAACGGCGCACCCTCCAGCGATTGCCCTGAAGCCAGTTCCAGTTTCAATTTAATCGTCATCATCAATCTCCTTATCAAGCCACGTTGCCAGTGGGGTTGTAATCCTTGAGCAGCAAGTAAGTACTCCAGCCCCACCAGTCATCGACGGTGGCGGTGTCGTTCAGGTTGTTGACGTCCTTGCGCCGCAGCACCTTGCTGCCTTCAACCCGGAACAACGGTGAAAAGTTGTTCGCAGGATTCAATACGGCTTGCAGATCCGGGGTCTTTTTCAAGGCGCCAAAATTATCGGGAACCGTGACGGTGCCGCTGAGATACGCCGCAAACACTTCATCCGCCGACACCTGCACCGCCTGATTCACCTGGACACGATTGGCGCTGTCGATGGCGTCGAAGTAGCGTTTGTCGCCGTACCCACGCCAGTGATCGCCGGTGCCGTTGCGCACATTGAGGCCGAACTTGCTGTCTTCGTCGTGCATGAAGCGGGTAATCAGTGAGCCCAGATCACTGGGCGTGACCACCGCAGCCAACTGTTTACGCGGCACGCGCAAATGGCCGGCAGAAAACAGGTCGGTCAGGTAGTGATCGGCAAACGCGTTCATCGCGTAGGCCAGTTCCAGCTGCTTTTCATCGTTGCTGCTGTGAGCCTTCACCGCTTGTTGCAGGGCTGCCGTGTGCCCGGAGATATAGGCCAGCAGCGCCCATTCGGCAAAGTGGTCAGCATTATTGGCGGCCAGTTTCAGATAGCGCCCCAAGGGAAACAGCGCCGAGACGAAACTGCCGCCGCCCGTGATTCTGTTCCACTCTTCTGACAACGTATCTCCGAGTGCGTCATACGCCTCGTGAGGCTGTTTGCCGTCTTTGATTGCCTGTTTAACGGCGGCGATTTCCTTCTGCATGACGCCGAGGATCAGCTTGGCTTCGGCATTGGACGCCGGCAGCACCGCCAGCGAGTTGAAGGCATTGGTAAAGCGCTGGACGCGGTCGGCAGGCGTGGCGCCTTCGCTGACTGGTTGATCGGGAATGCCATAAAAGTCACCGCCCAGGGCGACGATCTGACCATATGTCAGCGCCAGTCCATTGGGTAAATGCAGCGCTACCTGCGAGGCGGGCACAGCGGGCGCGTCCTTGATAAAACGCAGCAACGTACCGTCACCGATGGCCGTGTGCTCGCCGCCCTCAAACCTCAGCTGTGGCTTGCCTTTCAAGGCTTTGCCAGGCGTAGCGTTAGTTGTTTGAGGTGCGTCGTGATGTTCGCCGAGCTGCAGCATAAGCGAACTGTTGGCGGTGACGGCGATACCGTCTTCAGTAAAAAGATCGTCCAGGTTCGCGATGATCTGTTCTGGTTTTTCCTGCGGTTGAGCGTGTAGACCTGACATTTCTGGCTCCTTGATATGTCGTCGGTATGATTCAAGATGACTGTATGTATATACAGCTAATCAGAGCTTAGGTGAGAAACTTCCTACGTCAAGAAAATCTTCTTCCGACACAAATTTCCAGGCGCGACGATGAAATGCAGTTGACGGTTATTATTTAAGTTGTACGATGACCTACAACTCGGCCACAGGCTGAACGCTTTTCTCACACAAACGTTGCTACCCAGGGTGTTCGAATAATGAATCCACAAGAACTGAAGTCCATCCTCTCTTCTGGCCTGCTGTCTTTCCCGGTCACCGATTTCAATGCTCAGGGCGACTTCCATCGCGCGGGCTATATCAAGCGTCTCGAATGGCTGGCCCCATACGGCGCCACGGCGTTGTTCGCCGCAGGCGGCACCGGTGAGTTCTTCTCTCTGGCGGCCAGCGAATATTCGGAAATCATCAAGACCGCCGTCGACACCTGCGAAAACAGCGTGCCGATTCTGGCTGGTGTGGGCGGTTCCACTCGCCAGGCCATCGAATACGCACAGGAAGCCGAGCGCCTGGGCGCCAAAGGCTTGTTGCTGCTGCCGCACTACCTGACCGAAGCCAGCCAGGACGGCGTTGCCGCCCACGTTGAAGCCGTGTGCAAATCGGTGAACATCGGCGTGGTGGTTTACAACCGCAACGTCTGCCGCCTGACCGCGCCATTGCTGGAACGCCTGGCCGAGCGCTGCCCGAACCTGATCGGTTACAAGGATGGCTTGGGCGATATCGAGTTGATGGTATCGATCCGTCGCCGCCTCGGTGATCGCTTCAGCTACCTGGGCGGTTTGCCGACCGCTGAAGTCTATGCCGCTGCTTACAAGGCATTGGGCGTACCGGTCTACTCCTCGGCGGTGTTCAACTTCATCCCGAAAACGGCGATGGATTTTTACCACGCCATTGCCTGCGAAGATCACGCCACCGTTGGCAAGATCATCGACGACTTCTTCCTGCCGTACCTGGACATCCGTAACCGCAAAGCCGGTTATGCGGTGAGCATCGTCAAGGCCGGGGCAAAAATTGCCGGTTATGACGCAGGTCCTGTGCGTGCACCGCTGACCGATCTGCTGCCAGAAGAGTACGAAGCTCTGGCCGCGCTGATCGACAAGCAAGGTGCGCAGTAACACACCCGATTAATAAGGCCGCTGAGCAATCAGCGGCCTTTTGCGTGAGGAGATTGTTGTGGCTGATACAAAGCGTTTCGATAACTACATCAACGGTGAATGGGTGGCGGGCAGTGATTACTGCGCCAACATCAACCCGTCCGAACTGACCGACACCATCGGCGACTACGCCAAGGCTGATCTGGCCCAGGTCCACGCCGCCATCGACGCCGCTCGCGCTGCGTTTCCGGCCTGGTCGACTTCGGGCATTCAGGCTCGCCATGATTCTCTGGATAAAGTCGGCACCGAAATCCTCGCCCGCCGCGAAGAGCTTGGCACCTTGCTGGCCCGGGAAGAGGGCAAGACCCTGCCTGAAGCCATCGGCGAAGTGACCCGCGCCGGTAACATCTTCAAGTTCTTCGCCGGTGAATGCCTGCGCCTGTCCGGTGACTACCTGCCGTCGGTGCGCCCGGGTGTGAACGTCGAAGTCACTCGCGAAGCCTTGGGCGTCGTTGGCCTGATCACCCCGTGGAACTTCCCGATCGCGATCCCTTCGTGGAAAATCGCCCCGGCCCTGGCCTACGGCAACTGCGTCGTGCTGAAACCGGCCGATCTGGTGCCGGGTTGCGCCTGGGCGCTGGCGGAAATCATCTCCCGCGCAGGCTTCCCGGCCGGCGTCTTCAACCTGGTGATGGGCAGCGGTCGCGTGGTTGGCGATGCGCTGGTGCAGAGCCCGAAAGTCGACGGCATCAGCTTCACCGGTTCTGTCGGTGTCGGTCGTCAGATCGCCGTCAGCTGCGTCTCGCGTCAGGCCAAGGTTCAGCTGGAAATGGGTGGCAAGAACCCGCAGATCATTCTCGACGATGCCGACCTGAAGCAAGCGGTCGAGCTGTCGGTGCAGAGCGCGTTCTATTCCACCGGTCAGCGTTGCACGGCGTCGAGCCGCTTCATCGTCACCGCCGGGATTCACGACAAGTTCGTCGAAGCCATGGCCGAGCGCATGAAGTCGATCAAGGTCGGTCACGCGTTGAAAACCGGCACCGACATCGGTCCGGTCGTCTCGCAAGCGCAGCTTGAACAGGACATGAAGTACATCGACATTGGCCAGTCCGAAGGTGCTCGTCTGGTCAGCGGCGGTGGCTTGGTGACTTGCGATACCGAAGGCTACTACCTCGCGCCAACGCTTTTTGCCGACAGCACAGCTGCGATGCGCATCAGCCGTGAAGAGATCTTTGGCCCGGTGGCGAACATCGTTCGCGTCGCCGATTACGAGGCCGCACTGGCCATGGCCAACGACACCGAATTCGGTCTGTCGGCGGGCATCGCCACCACGTCGCTGAAGTACGCCAACCACTTCAAGCGCCACTCCCAGGCCGGGATGGTGATGGTCAACCTGCCGACGGCGGGCGTGGATTACCACGTTCCATTCGGCGGGCGTAAAGGTTCATCCTATGGTTCCCGCGAGCAAGGTCGCTACGCGCAAGAGTTCTACACGGTCGTGAAGACCAGCTACATCGGTTCGTAACGCAACACCCTCTGTGGGAGCGAGCCTGCTCGCGAAGGTCTTGAGGACGCGGCGGTAAACCTGATGCCCCGCGTCATCGTTGACCATCATCGTGAGCAGGCTTGCTCCCACAGAAAAACCAAAGATTCACCCGCGCATAAAAATAATCAGTGGGAGTACATGTACATGCAAGCGACCAAGCCGACTCACGTCCGCTATTTGATTTTGCTCATGCTTTTCCTGGTGACCACGATCAACTACGCCGACCGGGCCACTATCGCCATCGCGGGCTCCAGCCTGCAAAAAGACCTCGGCATCGACGCGGTCACCCTCGGTTACATCTTCTCTGCATTCGGTTGGGCTTACGTGGCCGGGCAAATTCCCGGTGGCTGGCTGCTGGACCGTTTCGGCTCGAAAAAAATCTACGCGCTAAGCATTTTCACCTGGTCGCTGTTCACCGTGCTGCAGGGCTATGTCGGCGAATTCGGCATGTCCACCGCAGTGGTTGCGCTGTTCATGCTGCGCTTCCTGGTGGGCCTGGCCGAAGCGCCATCCTTCCCGGGTAACGCCCGTATCGTCGCGGCCTGGTTCCCGACGGCTGAACGTGGCACGGCCTCGGCGATCTTCAACTCGGCGCAGTACTTTGCCACCGTGTTGTTCGCACCGCTGATGGGCTGGATCGTCTACAGCTTCGGCTGGCAGCACGTGTTTATCGTCATGGGCGTGATCGGCATCATCTTCTCGGGGATCTGGCTGAAGGTGATCTACAGCCCGCGCCAGCACCCGATGATCAACGACGCCGAGTTCAAGCACATCGCCGACAACGGCGGCATGGTCGACATGGACCAGGACAAAGGCAAAGGCAAAAAAGGCGACGGTCCGAAGTGGGACTACATCCGCCAGTTGCTGACCAACCGCATGATGCTCGGCGTGTATCTGGGCCAGTACTGCATCAACGGCATCACGTACTTCTTCCTGACCTGGTTCCCGGTGTACCTGGTGCAAGAACGCGGCATGACCATCCTCAAGGCCGGTTTCATTGCTTCGTTGCCGGCGATCTGCGGCTTTATCGGGGGGGTGCTTGGCGGGGTGATTTCCGATTACCTGCTGCGCAAGGGCCATTCCCTGACCTTCGCTCGCAAGGCACCGATCATCGCGGGTTTGCTGGTCTCCAGCAGCATCGTGGCGTGCAACTATGTTGATGTCGAGTGGATGGTCGTCGGCTTCATGGCCCTGGCCTTCTTCGGCAAAGGCGTGGGTGCGCTGGGTTGGGCGGTGGTGTCCGACACCTCGCCGAAACAGATTGCCGGCCTGAGCGGTGGCCTGTTCAACACCTTCGGCAACATCGCTTCGATCACCACCCCAATCGTGATCGGCTACATCATCAGCTCCACCGGTTCGTTCAAATGGGCGCTGGTGTTTGTCGGTTGCAACGCACTGGTTGCAGTGTTCAGCTACCTGGTGATCGTCGGTCCGATCAAACGTGTGGTGCTGAAAGAGCCGCCAGTCAGCGGTCCTGAAACCAATAACAAATTGTCTCAAGCGCATTCCTGAGGAGCGGCGTCATGCAGTTGATTGAACATTCCGACTCGCCGCGCTACATCCGCCTGCACGAGCGGGACAACGTCGTGATCGTGGTCAACGACCAAGGCGTACCGGCCGGTACCGAGTTTCCAGATGGCCTGGTGACGGTGGACTTCGTGCCGCAGAGCCATAAAGTCACCCTCGAGGACATTCCTGAAGGCGGCCAGGTGATTCGTTACGGCCAGACCATTGGCTATGCGTTGCAGCCGATTCCGCGCGGCAGCTGGGTCAAGGAAGATCAACTGCGCATGCCCACCGCGCCACCGCTGGACAGCCTGCCGCTGTCCACCGAAGTGCCTGCGGCCCAGGCACCGCTGGACGGTTACACCTTCGAG
Source organism: Pseudomonas mandelii (assembly GCF_900106065.1). Classification (NCBI taxonomy): domain Bacteria; kingdom Pseudomonadati; phylum Pseudomonadota; class Gammaproteobacteria; order Pseudomonadales; family Pseudomonadaceae; genus Pseudomonas; species Pseudomonas mandelii. The sequence goes on along the minus strand of NZ_LT629796.1, from coordinate 1,180,453 downwards.
GGGTATCGCAACGCCGACGGTACCGTTGGCACGCGCAATATTCTCGGGATTACGACGACCGTCCAGTGCGTGACCGGCGTGCTCGACCATGCGGTCAAGCGCATCAAGGATGAATTGCTGCCCAAGTACCCGAACGTCGATGACGTGGTGGCGCTCACCCACAGCTACGGCTGCGGGGTGGCGATCACTGCCACTGACGCGTACATCCCGATCCGCACCGTACGCAATCTGGCGCGCAACCCGAACCTGGGTGGCGAAGCCTTGGTCATCAGCCTGGGCTGCGAGAAATTGCAGGCCGGGCAGGTGATGCACGAGGGCGACAGCTCGGTGGATTTGAGCGAGCCGTGGTTGTACCGCTTGCAGGATTCGAGTCACGGTTTCACTGAGATGATCGAGCAGATCATGGCGCTGGCCGAGACCCGTTTGAAGAAGCTCGATCAGCGTCGCCGGGAAACTGTGCCGGCGTCCGAGCTGATTCTGGGCATGCAGTGCGGCGGCAGCGATGCGTTTTCCGGCATCACCGCCAACCCTGCGCTGGGTTATGCCTCTGATTTGTTGTTGCGCGCTGGCGCGACGGTGATGTTTTCCGAAGTCACCGAGGTGCGCGACGCGATTTATCTGCTGACCTCCCGCGCGGAAACTGAGGAGGTTGCTCAGGAGCTGGTGCGGGAAATGGACTGGTACGACCGTTACCTGGCCAAGGGTGAGGCGGACCGCAGCGCCAACACCACGCCGGGCAACAAGAAGGGCGGGTTGTCGAACATTGTCGAAAAGTCTTTGGGCTCGATCGTCAAATCCGGTAGCAGTGCGATCAATGGCGTGCTCGGCCCTGGCGAGCGCTTCAAGCGCAAAGGGCTGATCTTCTGCGCGACCCCGGCCAGTGATTTTGTCTGCGGGACGTTGCAGTTGGCGGCGGGGATGAACCTGCATGTGTTCACCACCGGGCGCGGCACGCCTTATGGTTTGGCGATGGCGCCGGTGGTCAAGGTATCGACCCGGACCGAACTGGCACAGCGCTGGCCGGACCTGATCGACATCGATGCCGGGCGTATTGCGACCGGACGCGCTTCGATTGAAGACCTTGGGTGGGAGTTGTTCCACTACTACCTGGACGTGGCGAGCGGCAAGAAGCAGACGTGGGCCGAGCAGCACAAACTGCATAACGACATCACCCTGTTCAACCCGGCGCCGATAACATGAGATAGCGCTGGGTGAACTATGCTGGATTCGACTCGGAATGCGATCACCCAAGTAGAATTCACCGGCAGATAAGGCGCGCCGCCTCTCCATCGCTACAGCGATTACTGATCGTCAGTAGCAATGGAGGATGGCTTTCGATCAGCACCCTAAATACCTTGTCGATCAAGTGTTAATGCGGTGCTTTTAGCTTTTTATGGATGCCTCAGACTAAACCAATGACCACGCCAGATTATCCAGATAAACGTCGCCAGCGGTCACGGAGAAGTTGCCAGAAAAGCCGACGATCAATAGTTCATCAAAGGGTATTTCTGCAATTTCGAACGCTTTGTCTTCGGAACTGATAGGGGCGCCGTATACGACTTCTTCTTTCTTCATTGCAATAATATAGGCAGTACCACTTTCATTGCCGCCAGCTGCCTTGATCTGGAACCTCAGGCTATTCACATAGTTTCCAAATGAAAGTTTCAATCTGGAACCACTTGGCAAATATAGACTTTTATCGCCGAAGCCCGCCCCATCGGGAGCTTTTACTATTCCTGACGTTTTATCGTCCGGTTGATCTTCGACAGTAACGATTAAATTGTTACTGAATCGCACGGGTAGTTGCAACAAAAAAGACTGGAGGGGTTCTCTTTCCCAGTCCTCCTTGTTCTCTGAGACAGTACCGGTTTTTGAAGCGCCTGAAAATTTATCGCCTGTTGATTTAACTGACATATTTTTTACTCCTGTAATTTGTTTTATTTGCGGGATTATTAAGTGCCCGATGACTAAGCATTGGCTACTGTCAGATCTGACAGTAGCGACGAACGGTCCACATAAATATCAGCTCGAAATCAGTGGGATTTATAGAAAATCAGTGCAGGACGTGACCATGTCAGCGAAGTCGTTCTCTCACACGCAAAGGTCCCCAGTCGCTTATCATTAGCCCCCTAACGACGCCCACCCAAGGTTCCCCCCGGCATGCTGGCTATCTTCCTCGAAACCCTGAACATCACCGCGCCGGTGTTTGCCATGCTGTTTCTAGGGGTGTTGCTCAAGCGCATCGACTGGATCAACGACAACTTCATCCACACCGCGTCGGCCCTGGTGTTCAACGTCACCATGCCGGCGCTGCTGTTTCTAGGCATCCTGCATGCCGACCTGCACGCCGCGTTGCAACCGACGCTGCTGATCTACTTCTCGCTGGCCACCCTGGCGTGTTTTGCCATCGCCTGGGGCTGGGCGATCTGGAAGTGCCCGCGTGAAGATCGAGGGATTTATACCCAAGGCGCTTTTCGCGGCAACAACGGAGTCATCGGCCTTGCGTTGGCGGCCAGCATGTACGGCGATTACGGGATTTCTCTCGGGGCGATTCTCGCGGCGCTGGTGATCCTGTTTTACAACACGCTCTCGACCATTGTGCTGGCGGTGTACAGCCCGGTGATCAAGTCCGATCCGTGGAGCATCTGCAAAAGCGTGATGGTCAACCCGCTGATCATCAGCGTGTTGGCGGCGGCGCCCTTTGCCTATTTCAAGATCGGCTTGCCGGGATGGCTGGAAACGTCTGGCCAGTACCTGGCGCAAACCACGTTGCCGTTGGCGTTGATCTGCATCGGCGGCACGCTATCACTGGCGGCATTGCGCAAAAGCGGCAAGATGGCGCTCAGCTCAAGTCTGGTGAAGATGATCGGCTTGCCAGTGTTGGCGACGTTGGGGGCATGGCTTTGGGGATTTCGCGGGGCTGAGTTGGGGATTCTGTTTCTGTACTTCGGCAGCCCGACCGCCGCGGCCAGTTTTGTCATGGCCCGCCAGGCAAACGGCAATCATGAACTGGCGGCGGCGATCATCGTGATCACCACGTTGATGGCGGCGGTCACCACCAATGTCGGAATCTTTTTGTTGCAGTGGGGGGAGTGGATCTAGCGTCGGGATTTTCGCTGGTGTCCAGGGCTGGCAAGCCTCGCCCTGTAGGAGCGAGGCTTGCCCGCGAAGGCGCCAGTCCTGTCACCACAACTTTTGAAGACTCACTCAGGCTTCTGATAGCTGTCGATCACTTCCTGCGCCGCCCGAAACGCATCAATCGCCGCCGGCACACCGGCGTACACCGCGCAATGCAGCAACGCCTCGCGAATCTCTTCCACGGTGCAGCCGTTGTTCAGCGCGCCGCGGACGTGGCCTTTCAACTCCTGCGGGCACTTCAACGCCGTCAGCGCGGCGAGGGTGATCAGGCTGCGGGTTTTCAGCGGCAGGCCTTCGCGGTTCCACACGGCGCCCCAGGCGTGTTCATTGACGAAGTCCTGCAGCGGCTGGGTGAACTCAGTGGCATTGCCCAGTGCGCGGTCGACGAACGCATCGCCCATCACCTGGCGGCGGACTTCTACACCAGGCTTTTTGTTGTCAGTCATGGCATTTCCCTCTTGTGGTGTTGGCGACGCCAGGCGCGCAGCGATGTGAACAGCAGAAACGCCACCAGCGCCGGCAGGACGAAAAACAGCATCAAGTGTTCAAGCTTGCCGGCCAGGGGCATGCCGGTGGTGAACGACACCACGTGCAGACCGTAAGCGAGATACAACCCCAAAAACAGCAGACCTTCGGCGCGGGTCACCCGGTAACCGGTGTAGAACAGCGGCAGGCACAGCACCGCCACACCGAGCATCACTGGCAGGTCGAAATCCAGGGCATTGGGCGAGACCGACAGCGGCGAGGGGGCGACAAGCGCGGTCAGGCCGAGTACGCCCAGGAGGTTGAACAGGTTGCTGCCGATCACGTTACCCACGGCAATGTCCCGCTGACCGCGCAAGGCCGCGATCAATGAGGTGGCCAGTTCCGGCAGGGAGGTGCTGATGGCGACGATGGTCAGGCCGATGACCCGCTCCGACAGACCCAGATCGGTCGCAACCGCCACGGCGGCGCCCAGCAACAAATGGCCGGCGTAGACCAGCATCGCCAGTCCGGCGACGATCATCAGCACGCTGCTGAACCACGGTGCCTGGGGCGTTCCGTCGTGGGAGGGCGGACGGGTCGAGTGCCGCGACTGGCGCAGCAACAAGCCCAGGTACAGCGCCAGGGCCGCCAGCAGAACGATGCCGTCCATGCGGGTCAGCTCTTCATTCCACGCCAATACAAACACCAGCAGGCTGGCGCCGATCATCAGTGGAATATCCAGGCGCACCAGTTGCCGTGAAACCCGCAGCGGAATGATCAGCGCCGAAAGCCCCAAGGTGACGAGGATGTTGAAGATGCTGCTGCCGATCACACTGCCGACGGCGATGTCGGCGTTTTGCGCCAGGGTGGCTTGCAGGCTGACCGCCATCTGCGGTGCGCTGCTGCCCAAGGCGACGATGGTCAGCCCGATGATCAGCGGCCGCACCTGCAAGCGCGCCGCCAGGCGCACGGCGCCACGGACCATCAGTTCGGCACCGGCGATCAGCAACAGCAGGCCGCCGAGCAACTCAATCAGGCTGATCAGGGGTAAATCGGCAAGTCCGAAAATGGTCGGGGCTCCGTCTGTTAATCGCCGAGGGCTTGCACGCGAACCCGTGCGGTGCCGCTACGGAGCATACCCAGTTGTTCGGCGGCCTCGTGTGAAAGATCAATCAGGCGCCCGCGGGTGTGCGGCCCGCGGTCGTTGATTCGGACCACGCAGGACTTGTCGTTATTCAGATTGGTGACCTTCACCCGCGTGCCGAACGGCAATTGGCGATGGGCGGCGGTCAGGGAATTCTTGTTGAAACGCTCGCCGCTGGCAGTGCGTTTGCCTTGGTGTTTGGCGCCGTAATAGGACGCCGTACCGGTCTTGTCGTAGCCGTGTGGGTCGATGACGTCGTTACTGGCGCAACCGGCCAGCAGAGCGAGCAGGGCGCAGGCACCCAGTAGACGCTTCATTTAAAGGTATCCACATACAAATGTGGGAGCGAGCCTGCTCGCGATGGCGGGCTGTCTGACACATCAATGTTGGATGTGCTGCCGTCATCGCGAGCAGGCTCGCTCCCACAGGGATCGGAGCCAGGCTTTAAATCTGGCTCCATGCTCATCAGCCTTCGAGCTTGCTTTTCAGCAGTTCGTTGACCTGTTGCGGGTTGGCCTTGCCTTTAGAGGCTTTCATGGCCTGGCCGACGAAGAAGCCGAACATCTTGCCGCGTTTGGCTTCGTCTGCCGCGCGGTATTGCTCGACCTGCTCGGCGTTGGCCGCGAGCATTTCGTCCAGCACCGCCGAGATCGCGCCGCTGTCGGTCACTTGCTTGAGGCCGCGCTTGTCGATGATCTCGTCCGCGCTGCCTTCGCCGTTGGCCATCGCTTCAAACACCACCTTGGCGATCTTGCCGGAGATGGTGTTGTCCTTGATGCGCAGCAGCATGCCGCCCAGTTGCTCGGCCGAGACCGGCGACTGGTCGATTTCAACGCCTTGCTTGTTCAGCAGGCTGCCCAGTTCAACCATCACCCAGTTGGCCGCCAGCTTGGCGTCGCCGCTGATGCTCACGACTTTCTCGAAGTAATCGGCTTGCTCGCGGCTGGTGGCCAGGACGCTGGCGTCATACACCGACAGGCCGAACTGCGCCTGGAAGCGCTCGCGTTTCTGTGGTGGCAATTCCGGCAGCGTGGCGCGTACTTCGTCGAGGAACGAGTCTTCGATGACCACTGGCAGCAGGTCCGGGTCGGGGAAGTAACGGTAGTCGTTGGCTTCCTCTTTGCTGCGCATCGGACGGGTTTCGTCCTTGTTCGGATCGTACAGGCGGGTCTGCTGGATCACTTTGCCGCCGTCTTCGATCAGCTCGATCTGACGACGCACTTCGCTGTTGATCGCCTTCTCGATGAAGCGGAACGAGTTGACGTTCTTGATCTCGCAGCGCGTGCCGAATTCAACCTGGCCTTTCGGGCGGATCGACACGTTGCAGTCACAACGCAGCGAGCCTTCGGCCATGTTTCCGTCGCAGATGCCCAGGTAACGTACCAGCGCGTGGATGGTCTTGACGTAGGCCACGGCTTCCTTGGCGCTGCGCATGTCCGGCTCGGAGACGATTTCCAGCAGCGGCGTGCCGGCACGGTTCAGGTCGATGCCGGTGGCGCCGTTGAACTCTTCGTGCAGGCTTTTACCGGCGTCTTCTTCCAGGTGCGCACGGGTGACGCCGACACGTTTGATCGTGCCGTCTTCCATGGCGATGTCCAGGTGGCCCTTGCCGACGATCGGCAATTCCATCTGGCTGATCTGGTAGCCCTTCGGCAGATCCGGGTAGAAATAGTTTTTACGGGCGAACACGTTGTGCTGGCCGATCTCGGCATCGATCGCCAGGCCGAACATCACGGCCATGCGCACGGCTTCCTGGTTCAGCACCGGCAGTACGCCAGGCATGCCGAGGTCAACGAGGCTGGCCTGGGTGTTCGGCTCGGAACCGAACGTGGTGGAGCTACCGGAAAAGATTTTCGACCGGGTGGTGAGCTGGGTATGAATCTCCAGCCCGATCACGACTTCCCATTGCATGTGTTTCTCCTCAGAAGCCGGTTGGGGTGCGGGTGTGCCAGTCAGTGTTCAATTGATACTGATGGGCAACGTTCAACAGGCGACCTTCCTGGAAATACGGGGCGAGCAATTGCACGCCGACCGGCAGACCATCGACGAAACCGGCAGGCATGGACAAGCCCGGCAGACCCGCGAGGTTGGCGGTGATGGTGTAGACGTCTTCCAGGTACGCAGCCACCGGGTCGCTGTTTTTGGCGCCGAGCTTCCAGGCCGGGTTCGGCGTGGTTGGGCCGAGAATGATGTCGACCTCATTAAAGGCTGCCATGAAGTCGTTCTTGATCAAGCGACGGATCTTCTGCGCCTTCAAGTAGTAGGCGTCGTAGTAACCGGCCGACAGCGCGTAGGCACCGACCATGATCCGGCGCTGCACTTCCGGGCCGAAACCTTCGCCACGGGAACGCTTGTACAGATCGATCAGGTCTTTCGGGTTCTCGCAGCGATGGCCAAAGCGCACGCCGTCGAAACGCGACAGGTTGGAAGACGCTTCCGCCGGGGCGATCACGTAGTACGCCGGGATCGCGTGCTGCATGTTCGGCAGGCTGATTTCCTTGATCACGGCACCGAGCTTTTCCAGCTCCTTGATGCTGTTGTGGATCAGATCGGCAATGCGCGGGTCGAGGCCGGCGCCGAAGTATTCCTTGGGCACGCCGATGCGCAGGCCTTGCAGCGAGCCGTTGAGGCTGGCGCTGTAATCAGGCACGGGCTCGTCGATGCTGGTGGAATCTTGCGGGTCGAAACCGGCCATGTCTTGCAGCAGGATCGCGCAGTCTTCGGCGGTGCGAGCCAGAGGGCCGCCCTGATCGAGGCTGGACGCGTAGGCAATCATGCCCCAGCGCGAAACACGACCGTACGTCGGTTTCAGGCCGGTGAGGTTGGTCAGTGCGGCGGGCTGACGGATCGAGCCGCCTGTGTCGGTGCCAGTGGCCGCCGGCAACAGGCGCGCGGCAACCGCGGCCGCCGAACCACCGGACGAACCGCCCGGAACGTATTCCAGGTTCCACGGGTTTTTCACCGGGCCGTAGTAGCTCGACTCGTTGGCCGACCCCATGGCGAACTCGTCCATGTTGGTCTTGCCCAGGGTCACCGCGCCGGCAGCCGCCAGTTTGGCAACGACCGTGGCGTCGTACGGGGCTTTGAAGTTGTCGAGCATCTTCGAGCCACAGCTGGTGCGGATGCCCAGGGTGCAGAACAGGTCTTTGTGGGCGATCGGCGCGCCGAGCAGGGCGCCGCTCTCACCTTTGGCGCGGCGTGCGTCAGCGGCTTTCGCCTGCTGGAGCGCCAGGTCTTCGGTGAGGCTGATGAAGCTGTTGAGCTGCGGATCGAGCTGGGCGATACGCGCCAGCAGGGTTTTGGTCAGCTCTTCGGAAGAAAACTTTTTATCGGCGAGTCCGCGGGCGATCTCGGCCAGAGTCAATTGATGCATTGCAGGCTCTTTCCCTTTAGTCGATGACTTTCGGAACCAGGTACAGGCCGTTTTCGACCGCTGGTGCGATGGACTGGTAGGCCTCGCGATGATTGGTCTCGGTCACGACGTCTGCACGCAGGCGCTGGCTGGCTTCCAGTGGGTGGGCGAGCGGCTCGATACCGTCGGTATTGACCGCCTGCATTTCGTCGACCAGCCCGAGAATGCTGTTCAGGGCTGAAGTAATGTGTGGAAGATCGGCATCATTGAGGCCAAGGCAGGCCAGATGAGCGATTTTTTCCACGTCGGAGCGTTCAAGCGCCATGGGAATCTCCAGTGGAAAACAGAACGGACGGCGTCCGTGTGTTAGATTGTCGGAACACTACCGCATTTCTACGGTCATAAGGCCGCGATTGTGGGGGTTGGTGCACAGAAAAGCGGCCAATTTAACATATTGGCGCCTTGCCCAAAATCCCTGTCGTTGTTAGAGTTTGCCGCACTTTTTTACCCACGCGTTGCCTAGGGTCCCTTTCCCATGTTCAAGAAACTGCGTGGCATGTTTTCCAGCGATCTTTCCATTGACCTGGGCACTGCCAACACCCTTATTTACGTGCGCGAGCGCGGTATCGTCCTGAATGAGCCATCGGTTGTGGCTATTCGGACACACGGTAACCAGAAAAGTGTCGTTGCTGTCGGCACCGAGGCGAAGCGTATGCTTGGCCGTACGCCGGGCAACATTGCTGCCATTCGTCCGATGAAGGACGGCGTGATTGCCGACTTCAGCGTCTGCGAAAAGATGCTGCAATACTTTATCAACAAGGTTCACGAAAACAGCTTCCTGCAGCCAAGCCCGCGTGTGCTGATCTGCGTTCCGTGCAAATCCACTCAGGTTGAGCGTCGTGCCATCCGTGAATCGGCCCTTGGTGCTGGTGCACGTGAAGTGTTCCTGATCGAAGAGCCGATGGCTGCCGCGATCGGTGCCGGCCTGCCGGTTGAAGAAGCACGCGGTTCGATGGTCGTCGATATCGGTGGCGGTACCACTGAAATCGCGCTGATCTCCCTGAACGGTGTGGTGTACGCCGAATCCGTTCGTGTTGGCGGCGACCGCTTCGACGAAGCGATTATCACCTATGTGCGTCGCAACTACGGCAGCCTGATCGGTGAATCCACCGCCGAGCGCATCAAGCAGGAAATCGGTACGGCCTACCCGGGCGGCGAAGTGCGTGAAGTCGACGTTCGTGGCCGTAACCTGGCCGAAGGCGTTCCACGTGCCTTCACCCTGAACTCCAACGAAGTGCTGGAAGCTCTGCAAGAGTCCCTGGCCACCATCGTTCAGGCTGTGAAAAGTGCGCTGGAGCAATCGCCTCCGGAACTGGCTTCCGACATCGCCGAGCGTGGCCTGGTACTGACCGGTGGTGGCGCCTTGTTGCGTGACCTCGACAAGTTGCTGGCCCAGGAAACAGGTCTGCCGGTGATCGTTGCCGAAGACCCGCTGACCTGCGTTGCTCGCGGCGGTGGCCGTGCATTGGAAATGATGGATAAACACACCATGGACCTGCTGTCGAGCGAGTGATCTCGCCCGATGCATCTATGCTGTTGAGCGCGCAGGCGGCACTTTGCAGTGCTGCCTGTTTGCGTTTACCTTCTGTCAGTCTGTATCCAGGCCGGTCTGCCGTATGAATAAACAAAACATTTGCCTGGGAGGAGCGGCTTATTAAACCGCTTTTCACCAAAGGGCCTTCACTGGGCGTGCGCTTGTTGGTGCTGGTCGTGCTATCGGTCGCGCTGATGGTGGTCGATGCCCGCTTCACACTGCTCAAGCCAGTGCGTAGCCAAATGTCGCTGGTACTGATGCAGTCTTACTGGATCACGGACCTGCCGCAGCGGCTATGGCAGGGGGTGGCCAGCCAGTTCGGCAGCCGTACCGAGCTCGTCGCCGAAAACGAAAAACTCAAGACCGAAAACCTGCTGTTGCAGGGTCGCATGCAAAAGCTTGCCGCCCTCACCGAGCAGAACGTTCGGCTGCGCGAGTTGCTCAATTCCTCTGCGCTGGTCAACGAGAAGGTCGAAGTGGCCGAGTTGATCGGCATGGACCCTAACCCCTTCACCCATCGCATCATCATCAATAAAGGTGAGCGTGACGGTGTGGTCCTCGGTCAGCCGGTGCTCGATGCCCGCGGCCTGATGGGCCAGGTGGTCGAATTGATGCCTTATACCTCCCGTGTGCTGTTGCTGACCGACACTACCCACAGTATTCCGGTGCAGGTAAACCGCAACGGTCTGCGGGCGATTGCCAGCGGCACCGGCAACCCGGAGCGCCTGGAACTGCGTCACGTCGCGGACACGGCTGATATCAAGGAAGGCGATCTGCTGGTCAGTTCCGGTCTCGGTCAGCGATTCCCTGCGGGTTACCCGGTTGCGACCGTCAAGGAAGTGATCCACGATTCCGGCCAGCCGTTTGCCATCGTGCGTGCTGTGCCGACCGCGGCGTTGAACCGCAGCCGTTACCTGCTGCTGGTGTTCACCGACGGTCGCACAGCCGAAGAGCGCGCCAACGATGCGGCCCAGGCGCAAGAAGCGCTGGACCAGCACGGCGGTGGGCCGATCATTCCGGCGACCGTGCCTAAACCCGTGCCGGCGACCGTGGTGGTGCCCGCGCCTGCTGCTACGCCCGCCGCAACACCGGCAGCACCAGCACCGGCGGCACCCCCGGCCAAACCAGCGGCCGCCAAGCCCCCCGCATCGCAACCTGCCGCAACCAAACCGCCGGCCACTCAACCGGCCGCGGTGAAGCCTGCCACCAAACCGCCTGTCTCCGCGCCGGCTTCCACAGGGGGACGAGAATAATGGTCGGTGCAACCGCATCCCGAAATGACTGGATGATCTGGCTGACGTTTGCCATTGGCATGCTGCTCAGCGTTTCACCGCTGCCGCAATTCATGGAAATCCTCCGTCCGCTCTGGCTGGCCTTGCTGCTGGCCTTCTGGGCGTTGTACTTGCCGCAGAAGGTCGGCATGGTCACCGCGTGGTGCCTGGGCCTGGCCGAAGACGTGCTGTACGGCACGTTGCTGGGCCAGAACGCGTTGATCCTGACCCTGATCACCTTCCTGGTGCTGTCGCTGCAACAGCGCCTGCGCATGTTCCCGATGTGGCAACAAAGCCTGGTGATCCTGGTCATCTTCGGCCTCGCGCAGCTTGTTCAACTATGGCTCAGCGCTTTGACCGGCAATCGACAGCCCACACTGGCGCTGGTCTTGCCAGCACTGGTCAGTGCATTACTCTGGCCGTGGATCAGCTACGGTTTGCGCGGTTTGCGTCGGCGCTACAAGATCAATTAATTCGGTCAGGCATCTGCCAGTACCTCGACAGGGAGATGTCTAGATGAAAGTGCTTTACCTCGCCTCAGGCTCGCCGCGTCGGCGTGAACTGCTCACGCAGATCGGCGTGCCGTTCTCCGCCATCAGCGCGGACATCGATGAAACCCCTTTAACTCAAGAATCCCCGTCGGACTATGTCGAGCGCCTGGCGCGCGGCAAAGCCGAGGCCGGGCGCGGCGCGGTCGTGTCCGACGCCGATTTTTGCGTGCTGGGCGCCGACACCGCCGTGGTGCTCAACGGGAAAATTCTCGGCAAACCGGTGGACGAAGCCGATGCGTGCGCCATGCTTATGATGTTGGCCGGTCAGGAACACGAAGTGTTGACCGCCATTGCGGTGCTCGACGGTGAGCGTTGTGAGTCCCGGGTAGTACGCAGTCTGGTGCGCTTTCGCAACATCGCTCACGATGAAGCGGCGGCCTACTGGGCCAGTGGCGAACCCCGGGACAAGGCCGGTGGCTATGGCATTCAAGGACTGGGCGCGGTGTTTGTCGCCGGGCTCAATGGCAGTTACTCGGCAGTGGTTGGACTGCCGCTGTGCGAAACCGCTGAGCTGCTCGGCCATTTCGGCATACCCTGTTGGCAAACCCTTAACGCGCGCTGAGCGTCGTACTGACAAGATGCGGCCATTATCGTGAACATGCCTGGACGAGACCCTGCCATGAGTGAAGAGATTCTGATCAACATCACGCCGATGGAATCGCGCGTGGCAGTGGTCGAAAACGGTGTCCTGCAAGAGGTCCATGTCGAGCGCACGCAAAAGCGCGGGATCGTTGGCAACATCTATAAAGGCAAGGTCGTGCGGGTATTGCCGGGCATGCAAGCCGCCTTCGTCGATATCGGCCTGGACCGCGCCGCGTTCATTCACGCCTCGGAAATATCCCTGCGCGAAGGCCCGGCGGTGGAGAGCATCAGCGCACTGGTTCACGAAGGCCAGAGTCTGGTCGTCCAGGTCACCAAGGACCCGATCGGCTCCAAAGGCGCACGCCTGACCACTCAGCTGTCGATTCCGTCGCGTTATCTGGTGTACATGCCGCGCACGGCCCACGTCGGCATTTCGCTGAAGATCGAAGACGAAGCCGAGCGTGAACGCCTCAAGCAAGTCGTCACCGATTGCGTGGCCAAAGAAGGCATCAAGGAGGCGGGCGGTTTTATCCTGCGTACCGCCGCCGAAGGGGCCGGTGCCGATGAAATCCTCATGGACATCCGCTACCTGCGCCGTCTCTGGGATCAGATCAACGAGCAGATCAAAACCATCGGTGCGCCGAGTGTGATCTACGAGGACCTCGGCCTGGCGTTGCGTACGCTGCGCGACCTGGTCAGCCCGAAGATCGAGAAGATCCGCATCGACTCTCGGGAAACCTTTCAGAAAACCACGCAGTTCGTCGCCGAACTGATGCCGGAAATCGCCGATCGTCTTGAGCATTATCCGGGCGAGCGGCCGATTTTCGACCTGTACGGCGTCGAAGACGAAATCCAGAAAGCCCTTGAGCGCAAAGTGCCGCTCAAGTCTGGCGGTTATCTGGTGGTCGACCCGGCCGAAGCCATGAGCACCATCGACGTCAACACCGGGGCGTTCGTCGGCCATCGCAACCTCGAAGAAACCATCTTCAAGACCAACCTCGAAGCCGCGACCGCCATTGCCCGCCAGCTGCGCCTGCGCAATCTGGGCGGGATCATCATCATCGACTTCATCGACATGGAAGACGAAGAGCACCAGCGCCAGGTGCTGCGGACCCTCGAGAAGCAGCTGGAACGCGATCACGCCAAGACCAACATCATCGGCATTACCGAGTTGGGCCTGGTGCAGATGACGCGCAAGCGCACCCGTGAAAGCCTCGAACAAGTGTTGTGCGAACCGTGCAGCAGCTGTCAGGGCCGCGGCAAGCTCAAGACGCCGGAAACGGTCTGCTATGAAATTTTCCGCGAAATCCTCCGCGAGGCGCGTGCCTATCAAGCGGAAGGCTATCGTGTATTGGCGAACCAGAAAGTCGTCGACCGTTTGCTTGATGAAGAGTCGGGTAATGTCGCTGAGCTTGAAGGATTTATCGGACGCACCATTCGTTTCCAGGTGGAAACCATGTATTCCCAGGAACAATACGACGTGGTGCTGCTCTGAATCGCTGTGTTTCACCCTTACTAGAACGGCTGGCCTCAGCTTTTTGCAGTATTTTTGCCATGGGAGCCAACTGACATGGAACGTCTGACACGCATTTTGGCCGCACTGACCCGCTGGGGTCTTGGCCTGTGCGCGTTGGTCCTGGTGTTGATGGCGTTGTACGTCAGCCTCGGCCGGGAGCTGACGCCTCTGGTGGCCGAATACCGCGCCGACGTCGAAACCAAAGCCAGCGCCGCCTTGGGCATGCCGCTTCAGATCGGCAAGCTGGAAGGTAACTGGAGCGGCTTCGCACCGATTTTGCTGGCGCACGATGTGATGGTCGGCGAGGGCGCCAACGCCCTGCATCTGGATCAGGTGCGAGCGGTGCCAGACCTTTGGGAAAGCCTGTTGGCTCGCGAAGTGCGCATTGCCCACCTGGAACTCAACGGCCTGAAGATCAGCCTCAAGGAAGGCGCGGACGGTCAGTGGGCGCTGGAAGGGTTGCCCGTGCAACAGGACCAGCCGCTTGATCCGGAGCAACTGCTCAACCGCCTGCAAATGGTCCAGCAGCTATCGGTAATCGACAGTCAGGTGACGTTGCAACCTGTGGACCACTCGCCGCTGACCCTGACTTACGTTGGCCTGAATCTGAAAACCGGCGTCTCCCGCCAGCGCCTCGATGTCCGTCTTAATCTGCCAGATGGTCAACCGGTGGCCATGAGTGTGCACACGCGGATTCGCGCCAGCCAGTGGAAGGACGGCGAGGCCGAGGCCTACCTGAGCCTGCCGCAAAGCGACTGGTCGAAATGGCTGCCCGAGCGCCTGACTCGACAATGGAACTTCTCCGAGTTCAAGGCCGGTGGCGAGCTCTGGGTGAACTGGGGCAAGGGCGCGCTGCAAAGCGGCGCCATTCGTTTGAACGCGCCGCAACTCAAGGGCGCCTTCGTCGAACGCAAGCCGATCCAGATCAACAATCTGGCGCTCAACGGTTATTTTCAGCGCAGCACCGAAGGCATGCTGGTGACCCTTGATTCTCTGGCCATGAACTTCGGCGAGACCCGCTGGGAGTCGCGCTTGCAACTTCGACAAACCGCCGCCACCGACAAGGCTGAAGAACTTTGGCACTTGCAGGCCGACCGCCTCGACCTCACTCCGCTCACGCCGCTGATTAACGCCTTGGGGCCGCTGCCCGAAGGCGTTGCCACCGCGGTCGAGCGACTCAAGGTGACCGGTGGGCTGCGCAACGTGCTGATCGATCTGCGTCCCAATGCCACCGATGACAGCAAGTTCAGCTTTGCTGCCAACCTCGATCAGGTCGGCTTCGACGCGTATCACGGCGCTCCGGCAGCACGAAATGTCAGCGGCAGCATTAGCGGTGACCTCGGTCAGGGCGAACTGCGGATGGACAGCAAGGATTTTGTCCTGCACCTGGATCCGATTTTCGCCAAGCCGTGGCAATACATTCAGGCCAACGCCCGGCTGACCTGGAAGCTCGACAAGGAAAGCTTCACCCTGATCGCGCCGTACCTGAAGGTGCTGGGGGAGGAGGGCAAGATTGCCGGTGACTTCCTGATCCGCCTGCATTTCGACCACACCCAGGAAGACTACATGGACCTGCGGGTCGGCCTGGTGGACGGCGACGGTCGCTACACCGCCAAGTACCTGCCGACCATGCTCAGCCCGGCGCTGGACGAATGGTTGCGCACGGCGATTCTCAAAGGCGCGGTGGACCAGGGCTTCTTCCAGTATCAGGGCTCGCTGAACCAAGGCGCCGCCGACACCGCGCGCAGCATCAGCCTGTTCTTCAAGGTGCACGATGCCGAACTGGCCTTTCAGCCGGGTTGGCCGCATGTCAGCAAGGTCACCGGTGATGTGTTCGTGGAAGACAGTGGCGTGCGAGTTCTGGCCAGTAAGGGCCAATTGCTCGACACGCAGGTTCGCGACATTTACGTCAATATTCCCCATGCGCCGGAAGGGCAAAACGTTCACCTGTTCCTCGACGGCGGGTTTTCCGGCGGGTTGGGTGATGGCCTGAAGATTCTCCAGGAAGCGCCAATCGGCACGGCTGAAACCTTTGCCGGATGGGAAGGCGAGGGCGATCTGCAAGGCAAGCTGAAGCTGGATATTCCACTGGTCAAAGGCGAGCAGCCGAAGATTCTTGTCGACTTCAAGACCGCCAAGGCGCGGTTGAAGCTGGCCGAGCCTTCCCTGGAGCTGACGCAGCTCAAAGGTGATTTCCGCTTCGACAGCGCCAAGGGCTTGAGCGGGCAGAACATCACTGCGCGTGCCTTCGATAAACCGGTCACCGCGCAGATTTTTGCCGATGGCAGCGCCGGCAATCTCAAGACTCGTGTGACGGCCTCCGGTCAGGTCGAGGTCAAGAAGCTCACTGACTGGTTGAGCGTCACCCAGCCATTGCCGGTGTCCGGCCTGATCCCGTATCAACTGCAACTGAGCCTGGATGGCCCTGACAGCCAGCTCTCGGTCAATTCCAGCCTCAAAGGCGTGGCGATCGACTTGCCGGCGCCGTTTGGCATGACTGCCGATGCTGGCCGCGACACCACGTTCCGCATGACCCTGCAAGGGCCGGAACGCCGCTACTGGGTCAATTATGGTGCGCTGGCAGACTTCACGTTTGCGGCGCCGCCCGGCAATTTTGCCGACGGTCGTGGCGAGTTGTTCCTGGGCGGCGGCAGTGCCGTGCTGCCCGGCGCCAAAGGGCTGCGAGTGCGCGGCGTGCTGTCGGAACTGGATGTCGGGCCATGGAAGGATCTGGCGGACAAGTACGCTGGCCAGGATCCGGGCGGCAGTGCCAAGCAGTTGCTCAGCAGTGCAGACTTCAAGGTTGGCAAGCTCAGCGGTGTCGGCACGACGCTCGATCAGGCCTCGGTGCAGTTGAACCGCAAACCGGCTGCGTGGGCCTTGCAACTCGACAGTCAGCAGGTCAAGGGCAGCGCGAGCATCCCTGATGCGAAAGGCGCGCCGATTGCGATCAATCTGCAAACCGTGCGGTTGCCGGCACCCGACCCGACGGTCCTCGCCGACGAAAACTCACCGGATCCACTGGCCTCGGTGGACCCGACCAAGATCCCGGCGCTGGACATCACCATCAATCAGCTGTTCCAGGGGCAGGACCTCGTCGGCGCCTGGTATCTGAAAGTCCGCCCGACTGCCAAAGGTATTGCGCTCAATACTCTGGACCTGGGCCTCAAAGGTATTTTGTTGCAGGGCAGTGGCGGCTGGGAGGGCATACCCGGCAGCTCCAGCAGTTGGTACAAAGGACGGATCAGCGGCAAGAATCTCGCTGACGTGCTCAAAGGCTGGGGTTTCGCGCCGAGCGTCACCAGTGAAGAGTTTCACATGGATGTCGACGGTCGCTGGCCGGGTTCACCGGCGTGGCTGGCCACCAAACGTTTCTCCGGCACCCTCGATGCTTCGTTGAATAAAGGCCAGTTCGTTGAGGTCGAAGGCAGCGCCCAGGCCCTGCGGGTGTTTGGCCTGCTCAACTTCAACTCGATCGGTCGTCGTCTGCGCCTGGACTTCTCCGACCTGTTCGGCAAAGGCTTGAGTTATGACCGGGTCAAAGGTCTGCTGGCCGCGACCAACGGGGTTTATGTGACGCAGGAACCGATCCTGCTGACTGGCCCGTCGAGCAACATCGAACTGAACGGTACCCTGAACCTGGTGGCCGACCAGGTTGACGCGAAACTGCTGGTAACTTTGCCGGTGACCAACAACCTGCCGATTGCCGCGTTGATTGTCGGCGCACCGGCCATCGGCGGTGCGCTGTTCCTGATCGACAAGCTGATCGGTGACCGCGTGGCACGTTTCGCCAGCGTCAAATACACCGTCAAAGGCCCATGGAAAGAGCCGAAAATCACCTTCGACAAGCCTTTTTGAAAAGCCACTCCCCAGATCTATGGAGTAGCATGGTCCTCGGTCCTGATGCTACGCCCCTGATCTTTGTAGGCGCGAGGCTTGCCAGCGAATCGACGCACCGCAGTGTGTCAGGCAAGATGCCTTCGCGGGCAAGCCTCGCTCCTACAGGGTTGTGTTGATTCCCGATAAGGAAAAGGCCATGTCTTTTGCGGTGATTCAAATGGTCAGCCAGAGCGATGTGCTGGCCAACCTGGCCCGGGCCCGGCATCTGCTCGAAGAGGCGGCGGCGGGTGGCGCGCTGCTGGCAGTACTGCCGGAAAACTTCGCCGCCATGGGCCGTCGCGACATTGCTGACATCGGCCGCGCCGAGGCGTTGGGTGAAGGTCCGATCCTGCCGTGGTTGAAACAGACCGCCCGTGACCTCAAGTTATGGATAGTGGCCGGCACGTTGCCGTTGCCGCCGTTGGGCCATCCGACGTCCAAGGCGCATGCCTGTTCGTTGCTGGTCAATGATCAGGGCGAAACGGTGGCGCGCTACGACAAGCTGCACCTGTTCGACGTGGATGTGGCAGACAATCGCGGGCGTTATCGCGAATCCGATGACTATGCTTATGGCAGTGGGGTTGTGGTGGCGGACACGCCCGTCGGCCGGGTCGGCCTGACAGTGTGTTACGACCTGCGTTTCCCGGAGTTGTACAGCGAATTGCGGGCTGCGGGCGCGCAATTGATTACCGCACCGTCGGCATTTACCGCGGTGACCGGCGCAGCACATTGGGAGGTGCTGATTCGCGCGCGGGCCATCGAGACTCAATGTTATGTGCTCGCGGCCGCCCAGGGTGGGACGCATCCGGGACCGCGAGAAACCTGGGGGCACGCTGCAATCGTCGACCCTTGGGGACGCGTGCTGGCACAACAGGATCAAGGCGAGGCCGTGCTGCTGGCCGAACGCGATAGCAGCGAACAGGCGTCCATCAGGACGCGGATGCCGGTGTCCAGTCACCGGCGCTTTTTCTCGCAGGGCGCACAGCGACCTGCCCGGAACGACGAATTTAAGGCGTAAACATATGAGCGAGTTGTTGTCCTCCGTCAGTGAACACCTCCTGGCGCCCGGTGGCGTAACGATCGAGAGCCTGCAAGGTGTGCTCGGCGATCTGGCCGGTCCGGGCATCGATGCGGCGGATCTGTATTTCCAGGGGCAGATTTCCGAGTCCTGGGCGCTGGAAGACGGGATCGTCAAGGAGGGCAGCTTCAACCTCGACCAAGGCGTGGGCGTGCGTGCGCAATCGGGTGAAAAAACCGGTTTCGCCTACAGCAATGCCATCACCTTGGAAGCCCTCGGCGCTGCGGCCCGGGCGGCACGTTCGATCTCCCGCGCCGGGCAGAATGGCACGGTGCAGGCGTTCACCTCGGCGGACGTCACCCAGTTGTACGGGCCGGACAACCCGCTGGAAGTGATGAGCCGCGCGGAAAAAGTCGAACTGCTCAAGCGCATCGACGTCGCGACTCGCGCCCTCGACCCGCGTATCCAGCAAGTCACCGTAAGCATGGCTGGCGTCTGGGAGCGCATTCTTGTCGCTTCGACCGACGGTAGCCTGGCGGCCGATGTGCGGCCGCTGGTGCGCTTCAACGTCAGCGTGATCGTCGAGCAAAACGGTCGCCGCGAGCGCGGTGGTCATGGCGGTGGCGGTCGTACCGATTACCGCTATTTCCTCAGCGATGACCGTGCCATGGGCTACGCCCGTGAAGCGCTGCGTCAGGCGCTGGTCAACCTTGAAGCCATTCCTGCGCCGGCCGGTACGTTGCCGGTGGTGTTGGGTTCGGGCTGGTCCGGCGTGCTGCTGCACGAAGCGGTCGGCCACGGTCTGGAAGGTGATTTCAACCGCAAGGGCAGTTCGGCCTACAGCGGGCGCATGGGCGAGATGGTTGCGTCCAAGTTGTGCACCATCGTCGATGACGGCACGCTGGCCGGTCGTCGTGGTTCCCTGAGCGTCGACGACGAAGGCACCCCGACCGAGTGCACCACATTGATCGAAAACGGCGTGCTCAAGGGTTACATGCAAGACAAGCTCAACGCACGCCTGATGGGCGTGGCCCGCACCGGCAACGGTCGTCGTGAATCCTATGCGCATCTGCCGATGCCCCGGATGACCAACACCTACATGCTGGCCGGCGAAAGCGACCCGGAAGAAATCATCAAGTCGGTCAAGCGCGGCATCTATTGCGCCAACCTCGGCGGCGGGCAGGTAGACATCACCAGCGGCAAGTTCGTGTTCTCCACCAGCGAGGCGTACCTGATCGAAGACGGCAAAATCACTGCCCCGGTCAAAGGCGCGACGTTGATCGGCAACGGCCCGGAAGCCATGAGCAAGGTGTCGATGGTCGGTAACGATCTGGCGCTGGACAGCGGCGTGGGGACGTGTGGCAAGGATGGGCAGTCGGTGCCGGTGGGTGTCGGCCAGCCAACGCTGAAAATCGATGCGATCACTGTGGGTGGCACAGGATCGTAAAAGGATGGAGCTTCGGGTGAGCCGCTTGGCGACTCACCCGATTCGAGATTTAACGCAGGCCGCGTTGAGTCTCGTCCAGCTCACGGATGTACTTGAAGATTTTACGGCTCGATGCCGGTGGCTTGTTGGTCGCCAGTTCGTGCTGGGCCTGACGGATCAGGGAGCGCAACTGCTGACGATCAGCCTCCAGGTAGTCGAGCACGAACTTTTCCAGGACCGCATCGTCGCCCGCGATCAAGCGATCGCGCCAGCGTTCCAGGCCATGGAAACGTTCGTTGTACTGCCGGGTGGAGGCATCGAGTTGATCGAGCAGCGCCAGAATGGCGTCAGTGTCCTGATCGCGCATCAGTTTGCCGATGAACATAAGGTGCCGTTTACGCGCGATATTCGCGGTGTGCTTGGGCGCATCAGCCAGTGCCCGGCGCATAGCGTCGGTCAACGGCAGTTTTGCCAGCAAGTCAGGCTTGAGCGTTGTAAGGCGCTCGCCGAGGTCAACCAGAGCATGAAGCTCGCGTTTAACCTGGGATTTGCTTTTTTCTCCCGTATCGAGGGAGTCGTCGTAAGAATCAACCATGGTGGCCGTCCGCAAAGAAACGCCGCCATGATAACCAGTCGGGGGCCGCTTGTCCGGCCCGGTCGCTCGAAGGCCCCAGCCGAAAGCAGAATTTGAGTGGAGAACAGCATGAGTGCAGTTGAAAGCGTCGGCCCACAAGCGTTGCCGGCACTGCAAGAACAAGTCGAGCAGATCATCGCTGAAGCCAAGCGTCAGGGGGCCAGTGCCTGTGAAGTGGCCGTGTCCCTGGAGCAGGGCCTGTCCACCTCGGTGCGCCAGCGTGAAGTCGAAACCGTCGAATTCAACCGCGACCAGGGCTTTGGCATCACCTTGTACGTCGGTCAGCGCAAAGGCTCGGCCAGCACCTCGGCCAGTGGTCCTGAGGCGATTCGTGAAACCGTCGCGGCGGCGTTGGCCATCGCTAAGCACACCTCCGAAGACGAAGCTTCCGGCCTGGCAGATGCCGCCCTGATGGCCAGGGATCTGCAGGATTTCGACCTGTTCCATGAATGGGACATCACCCCGGAGCAGGCCATCGAGCAGGCGCTGACCTGCGAAGCCGCGGCATTTGCCGCCGACAGTCGGATCAAGAACGCCGACGGCACGACCCTCAGCACCCATCAAGGCTGTCGCGTTTACGGCAACAGCCACGGTTTTATTGGCGGTTATGCGTCGACCCGGCACAGCCTGAGCTGCGTGATGATCGCCGAGGCTGACGGCCAGATGCAGCGCGATTACTGGTACGACGTGAACCGTCAGGGTAACTTGTTGGCCGACCCGGTGAGCATCGGCCAGCGTGCCGCGCAACGGGCCGCGAGCCGATTGGGCGCGCGTCCGGTGCCGACCTGTGAAGTGCCGGTGCTGTTTTCCGCGGAACTGGCCGGTGGCTTGTTCGGCAGCTTCCTCTCGGCGATTTCCGGCGGCAGCCTGTATCGCAAATCGTCGTTCCTTGAAGGCACGCTGGGTCAGAAACTGTTCCCGGAATGGCTGACCATCGATGAGCGTCCACACTTGATGCGCGCCATGGGCAGTTCGGCGTTCGACGGTGATGGTCTGGCGACTTACGCCAAACCGTTCGTCGAGAAAGGCGAGTTGGTGTCCTACATCCTCGGCACTTACTCCGGGCGCAAGTTGGGCATGCCGAGCACCGCCAACGCGGGTGGCGTGCACAACCTGTTCGTCACCCATGGTGATGAAGACCAAGCCGCCTTGCTGCGCCGCATGGGGCGTGGCTTGCTGGTCACCGAGCTGATGGGCCAGGGCCTGAACATGGTCACCGGCGATTACTCCCGGGGCGCGGCGGGTTACTGGGTCGAGAACGGCGAAATCCAGTTCGCGGTCCAGGAAGTGACCATCGCCGGCAACATGCGCGACATGTTCAAGCAGATCGTTGCCGTCGGTAATGACCTGGAATTGCGCAGTAATATTCGCACCGGTTCGGTGTTGATCGAGCGGATGACCGTCGCGGGCAGCTAACGCTTGCCGCAACACAAAAAGGCGCGCCACCCATTGGGTGGTGCGCCTTTTTTATGCGCCGTTCATCGACCTCCTCGGGGAGTGAGCCTGCTCGCGATAGCGGAGTGTCAGACGACTCAGATATTGAATACTCGGCCGCCTTCGCGACCAGGCTCGCTCCCACACTGGCTGCCGGTGTGTGCTTTCGGGGTTGTTTTGGTTCTCATTATCATATAATAATAAATCTCATTACCGAATGAGCCCGGATCATGAGTTCTGCCTTGCACGAGCAGCCTTACCTCGAAAGCTGGCGCTGGATGAGTCGCCAGATCCGTTGCGCGATGGACCCCGACGAGCCGCGCCTGATCGAACATTACCTGGCTGAAGGCCGGTATCTGGCGTGTTGCACGGCCACTTCTCCCTGGACCATCGCCGAGACGTCCTTCCGTTTGTTGCTCGACACCGCCGCCGATGTCGCGCTGCCGTGGCACTGGCGGACTTACTGCCTCGACCAAGCCTGGCGCCCGCTGCGCGAACTCGAACGCCTTTCTCTGTGCAAATGCCGCCTCAAGCGCTGGCAAAGCTACACCTGGCAATTGGCGATCTGCGAGTTACAGCCCTCGATTCCCCTAAACGAACTGGTGCAAGGATTTTCTGATGACAGACCCTCAGACTCGTATTGAGCGTGACAGCATGGGCGAGCTTCAAGTCCCGGTGGACGCCCTCTATGGCGCACAGACCCAACGTGCGGTGGATAACTTCCCGATCAGCGGCAAGCCGATGCCGGTGCAGTTCATCCGGTCGCTGATTCTGGCCAAAGCCGCCGCTGCCCGTGCCAATGTCGAGCTCAAGCAAATCAGCGAATCCCAGGGCAAAGCCATCGTCGATGCGTCACTGGGGCTGCTTCAGGGCGACTTCATGCAGCACTTCCCGGTGGACATCTTCCAGACCGGTTCCGGCACCAGTTCCAACATGAACGCCAACGAAGTGATTGCCACCCTGGCCAGCCGCCTGCTTGGCGAGCCGGTGAACCCTAATGATCATGTAAACTGCGGTCAAAGCAGCAACGACGTTATCCCGACCACCATCCATGTCAGCGCTGCACTTGCCTTGCATGAGCAGCTGCTGCCGGCGCTGGTGGGTCTGGTGCAGGTCATCGAGCGAAAGGCTGAAGAGGTTCATCACCACGTCAAAACCGGTCGCACGCACTTGATGGACGCCATGCCGGTGCGCATGAGTCAGGTCCTGAATGGCTGGGCGCAGCAGCTCAAGGCCAACATCGGTCACTTGCAGGACTTGCTGCCGAGCCTGCAATCCCTGGCTCAGGGCGGTACGGCGGTCGGCACCGGGATCAATGCACATCCGCAATTCGCAGCGCGTTTCAGCCAACAGCTGAGCGAGCTGACCCACGTTCAGTTCACGCCGGGCAAGGATCTGTTTGCGCTGATCGGCTCCCAGGACACCGCGGTGGCAGTCTCCGGCCAGCTTAAAGCGACAGCGGTTTCGTTGATGAAAATCGCCAACGACCTGCGCTGGATGAACTCCGGCCCGCTGGCCGGCCTCGGCGAAATCGAACTTGAAGCCTTGCAGCCGGGCTCTTCGATCATGCCCGGCAAGGTCAACCCGGTGATCCCGGAAGCCACTGCCATGGTCGCCGCCCAAGTGATCGGCAATGACACAGTCATCACCATCGCCGGTCAGTCAGGCAATTTCGAGCTGAACGTGATGCTGCCGATCATCGCCCAGAACCTGCTGAGCAGCATCGAATTGCTGGCCAACTCAAGTCATCTGCTGGGTGAGAAGGCCATCGCCAGCTTCAAGGTCAACGAATCTCGAATCAAAGAGGCGCTGTCGCGCAACCCGATTCTGGTGACCGCACTCAACCCGATCATTGGTTACCAAAAAGCCGCTGAAATCGCCAAGAAGGCCTATCAACAGGGGCGTCCGGTGATCGATGTCGCCCTGGAGCACACCGACCTGACGCGCAGCCAACTGGAAGAATTACTCAACCCAGAGAAGCTCACCGCAGGCGGCGTGTAATCACCGCTACCGCTTTGGAGGCTCACCATGGAGCACTGGAAACGCACGATCGAAAGGGCCAATCGCCATTTCATGCTGGGCGAATTGGTCGATGCCCGCGAGGCTTACTTGCAGGCACTTGCCCTGGCCCAGGTGTTGTTCGAGCGCTGGGCGGATGCCGACGAAGCGGTGGCGGCCTGCGTGATTTCCCATCACAACCTGGCGGATCTGCATTTGCGTCTGAACCAGCCGGAGGAGAGCGCCGAATATTTGTGCGCGATCCATCAGCGGTTGTTGCAAACCCTGCAGGACCCGCGCCTGCCCCCGGCACTGCGTGAAGCCGCACAGCGCCAAAGCAGCAAAACCTATGTCGAGCTGCTGAATTTCATCAGCGACCACGGCGAATATCCGCGCACCCACCGTTTGCTGCACACCGATACCGCATCGCCTGCGCCTCTACACCATGGAGTCCATTGAAATGGCTTTTACCTTGCCTGCCCTGCCTTACGCTTACGATGCCCTGGAACCGCATATCGATGCGCAGACCATGGAGATCCATTACACCAAGCACCACCAGACCTACATCAATAATCTCAACGCCGCGGTCGAAGGCACCGAATTTGCCGAGTGGTCGGTGGAAAAACTGGTCGCCAGCGTCCGGCAGCTGCCGGAAAAACTCCGCGCGGCGGTGATCAATCAGGGCGGCGGCCACGCCAACCATTCGCTGTTCTGGGAAGTGATGGCGCCTCACGGTGGCGGCAAACCCGAAGGTGCGCTGGCCAAGGCGATTGATGAGCAACTGGGTGGCCTGGACAGTTTCAAGGATGCCTTCACCAAAGCTGCGCTGACCCGCTTTGGCAGTGGCTGGGCCTGGCTCAGCGTCACGCCGCAAAAGACCCTGATAGTGGAAAGTAGCGGCAACCAGGACAGCCCGTTGATGAATGGCAATACGCCGATCCTTGGCCTGGATGTGTGGGAGCACGCTTACTACCTGCAATATCAGAACCGTCGTCCGGAATACATCAATGCGTTCTACAACGTGATCAATTGGCCTGAAGTCGCTACGCGTTATCAGGCTGCGCTGGTTTAAGTCCTCTATAAAAACAATCCAAGGCTGACTATGGGCACTGAAACACTGGCGTTTGGCAGCGGACGAATGTTTCGTTACGCGTTGGGATCGCTGTTGCTGCTGGCGGGCATGTCGTTGTTGGTAGCGCACGGGCTGGCGTGGCTCGATCTCGAACCCAAGCTGCTGCGTGCACTGCAGGGCGGGGCGATTTGTGCCCTGGGCACTGCGTTGGGCGCGGTTCCGGTGCTGGTGATTCGCCGCATGCCGCAGGCGGTCAGCGATACGTTGCTCGGTTTTGGTGCCGGAGTGATGCTCGCGGCGACGGCGTTTTCGCTGATCGTTCCGGGGATCTCGGCTGCTGAAAGCCTGGGGCTGACACCCTGGGCGGCCAGTGGCCTTATCAGCTTCGGCATCATGCTTGGCGCGTTCGGGCTGTTTCTGGTGGACCGTAAAGTGTCGGGCGCCTCGCCAGAAATGCTCGTTGGAGCCCTGGAGCGCCCGGTCATCCCGCCACGGATCTGGTTGTTTGTATTTGCCATCATTGCCCATAACATCCCCGAAGGCATGGCAGTCGGGGTTTCGGCCGGTGGTGGGATGCCGGATGCTGACAGCCTGGCCATGGGCATTGCGTTGCAGGATGTGCCGGAAGGGTTGGTGATTGCGCTGGTACTGGCAGGGGCGGGGATGTCGCGG
This sequence comes from Pseudomonas mandelii, assembly GCF_900106065.1. Taxonomy (NCBI): domain Bacteria; kingdom Pseudomonadati; phylum Pseudomonadota; class Gammaproteobacteria; order Pseudomonadales; family Pseudomonadaceae; genus Pseudomonas; species Pseudomonas mandelii. The sequence goes on along the minus strand of NZ_LT629796.1, from coordinate 1,154,707 downwards.
GTCAAAGCTTTCCTGATCGGTGCGGCATCAGGTCTGGTGGAGCCGGTCTTTGCGCTGTTGTGCGCCTGGCTGGTGAGCCTGGCCGAATTGCTGTTGCCGTTAGGGTTGGCGTTGGCGGCGGGGGCGATGTTGCTGGTGGTCACCCATGAAGTGATTCCCGAGTCGCGGCGCAATGGTCACGACAAGCTGGCGAGTCTTGGGTTGTTGATCGGGTTTTGTTTGATGATGGTGATGGATACGGCGCTCGCTTAGGCGAATGTTCAACCGCCTTCGTCGAAGAAGTTATTGATCAGTGCGACCAGCGCATCCATCGCTTCCTGTTCCTGCTCGCCTTCAGTGCTCAGGTGGATTTTGGTGCCCTTGCCGGCGGCGAGCATCATCATGGCCATGATGCTTTTGCCATCGACCGCGGATTCTGGCGTACGACCTACTCTGATGGTGCAACCCGGGAACTGACCCGCAACGCCAACGAATTTTGCCGAAGCGCGGGCATGAAGGCCCAGCTTGTTGATGATTTCAATTTCCCGAGCAGGCATCGCGATGTGAATCCTTTAGCTGAGGTCGCGGTGGCGAACCTGGACGTTCTTCAGGGATTGTTGCAGGACCTGGCCCAGACGTTCGGTCAGGTAGACGGAGCGGTGATGCCCGCCGGTGCAGCCAATGGCGATGGTGACATAAGCGCGGTTGCTGGCGGCAAAGCGCGGCAACCACTTGAGCAGGTACGTGGAGATGTCCTGGAACATCTCTTCGACGTCCGGTTGTGCCGCCAGGTATTCGGCCACCGGTTGATCAAGCCCGGATTGGTCGCGCAATTCCGGCTTCCAGTAAGGGTTGGGCAGGCAGCGCACGTCGAACACCAGGTCTGCATCAACCGGCATGCCCCGCTTGAACCCGAAAGACTCTACCAGGAACGCCGTGCCCGCTTCCGGCTGGTTCAGCAGACGCAGCTTGATGGTATCGCGCAGCTGATACAGGTTCAGGTTGGTGGTATTCACCTTGAGGTCCGCCAGATCGGCGATCGGACCCAGCAGGGCACTTTCGTCCTGAATTGCCTCGGCCAGCGAGCGATTGGCGTTGCTCAGCGGGTGGCGGCGGCGGGTTTCCGAGAAGCGTTTGAGCAACGTTTCTTCGTCGGCGTCCAGGTACAGCACATCACACTTGATATGCCGGCTGCGGACTTCTTCAAGCAATTCCGGAAACCGTGACAGGTGACTCGGCAGGTTGCGAGCATCGATGGATACCGCGACCAGCGGTTGTGCCAGCTCGGTATGAATCAGCGCGCGCTCGGCCAGTTCCGGCAGCAATCCGGCGGGCAGGTTGTCGATGCAGTAGTAGCCGTTGTCCTCGAGAACATCGAGTGCGGTACTTTTACCTGAGCCGGATCGGCCACTGACGATGATCAAGCGCATGGTTAATGACCGTTTTGCTCGTCCAGGACAACCTGATACAAGGCTTCATTGCTCGGGGCGCTGCGCAGTTTTTCGCGCACTTCCTTGCGGTCGAGCATGCTGGCGATCTGGCGCAGTAACTCCAGGTGCGCATCGGTAGCGGCTTCCGGGACCAGCAGAACGAACAGCAGGTCGACCGGGGCGCCGTCGATGGCGTCGAAATCAATGGGTGCATCAAGGTGCATCAGGGCGCTGATGGGCAAGGTGCAGCCCTTCAGGCGGCAGTGGGGAATGGCGATGCCGTTGCCAAAACCGGTTGAGCCGAGTTTTTCACGGGCAATCAGAGCCTCGAAGACATCTTGCATCTCCAGATCCGGCACTTCTTTGTGGATAAGGTTGGCAATTTGCTCGAGGGCTTTCTTTTTACTGCCGCCCGGCACGTTCACGAGGGAACGGCCGGGGGTCAGGATGCTTTCAAGTCGGATCATGGGTTGGGAGTGTTAACGACCGGTCGCGCCCTGAAGGAGGCTTTGGGTCTTTTCCTTATGCTTTTTGAGTTGTTTATCCAGCTTGTCGGTCAGTGCGTCGATCGCCGCGTACATATCGGTATGCTCCGCGTTTGCGACCACTTCATTGCCGGGAATATGCAGCGTGGCTTCGATTTTCTGCTTGAGCTTTTCGACCGTCATCGTGACCTGCACGTTGGTGATCTTGTCGAAATGCCTCTCTAATCGTTCGAGTTTTTCGCCGATGTAGGTGCGAAGAGGTTCGGTCACTTCCAGTTGGTGTCCACTGATGTTGACTTGCATACAGCTTCTCCTTCGTTGCCAGTGCATAAAGCGGCAGGCAGAAATGCCTGCCACTGGAACGCTGTGGCGTGGCTCTACATCAACCGCTTGCGTTCGCTCGAAGGCGCGATCCCGAGGGATTCGCGGTACTTGGCGACGGTGCGGCGAGCCACCTGAATGCCTTGTGCCTCCAGTAAACCAGCGATCTTGCTGTCACTCAACGGCTTTTTCTGATTTTCCGCGGCAACCAGTTTTTTGATGATCGCGCGGATCGCTGTGGACGAGCATTCACCGCCTTCGGAGGTGCTGACGTGGCTGGAGAAAAAGTATTTCAGTTCATATATGCCCCGAGGGGTATGCATGAATTTTTGCGTGGTGACCCGTGAAATCGTCGACTCGTGCATCCCCACCGCTTCGGCGATGTCATGCAGGACCAGCGGCTTCATCGCTTCGTCGCCGTATTCAAGAAAGCCGCGCTGATGCTCGACGATCTGAGTGGCTACTTTCATCAGGGTTTCGTTGCGGCTTTGCAGGCTCTTGATGAACCAGCGGGCCTCTTGCAACTGATTGCGCATGAAGGTGTTGTCGGCGCTGGTGTCGGCGCGGCGCACAAAACCGGCGTATTGGGCGTTGACCCGCAGCCGTGGCACCGATTCCTGGTTCAGCTCGACCAGCCAGCGCTCATTGTCCTTGCGCACGATCACGTCAGGGACAACATATTCGGCTTCACTGGACTCGATCTGCGAGCCCGGTCGCGGGTTGAGGCTCTGCACCAGCTCGATGACCTGGCGCAGTTCATCTTCCTTGAGCTTCATGCGACGCATGAGCTGGCTGTAATCGCGGCTGCCGAGCAGGTCGATGTAGTCGGTGACCAGGCGTTTCGCTTCGGCCAGCCAAGGCGTCTTGGCTGGCAGTTGGCGCAATTGCAGCAGCAGGCATTCGCCCAGGTTGCGGGCGCCAATGCCGGCCGGTTCGAATTGCTGGATGCGGTGCAGGACGGCTTCGATTTCGTCCAGTTCGATGTCCAGTTCCGGATCGAAGGCCTCGAGAATTTCCTCGAGGGTTTCGTCCAGGTAGCCCTGATTGTTGATGCAGTCGATCAGGGTCACGGCGATCAGACGATCGGTGTCGGACATCGGTGCCAGGTTCAGTTGCCACAACAAATGGCTTTGCAGGCTTTCACCGGCCGATGTGCGGGTGGTGAAATCCCACTCGTCGTCATCGTTGCTCGGCAAGCTGCTGGCACTGGTCTGGTAGACGTCTTCCCACGCGGTATCAACGGGAAGCTCGTTGGGAATGCGCTCGTTCCAGTCGCCTTCCTCGAGGTTATCCACCGTCGGGGCGGTTTCCTGGTAGGAGGGTTCCGAAATGTCGGCGTTGGGGAGCTGTTCGGCTTTGTCGGCCAAGGGGTCGGCGTTATCGAAGTCGTCGCCTTCTTCCTGGCGTTCGAGCATCGGATTGGACTCCAGGGCCTCCTGGATTTCCTGTTGCAGGTCCAGGGTCGACAATTGGAGCAGGCGGATGGCCTGTTGCAGCTGCGGTGTCATCGTCAGCTGCTGGCCCATTCTCAAGACTAGCGATGGTTTCATGGCAGGGGCTTAACACCTTATTCGCCGGCGCACATGCGCCATCCACTACAGGGCGCCGGAGCGCCAAACATAAGCAAATTATATGCCCGAAACTGCAGCGTTTGCCTAGAGCGCTGTAACAATAAAAAAGTATTGATTTTTTATCGAGACGAGCGCTCGGACAATCAGCCAGACACCTTACTGCTTAAAGGCGGAATTCATGGCCCAGATACACTTCCTTGACCAGTTCGTTGGCCAGGATGGTGGCGGAGTCACCTTCAGCTATCAGTTGACCATCGTTGACGATGTAGGCGGTTTCGCAGATATCCAGGGTTTCACGGACGTTGTGGTCAGTGATCAGCACGCCAATGCCTTTGGCCTTGAGGTGGTAGATGATCTGCTTGATGTCGCCCACCGAAATCGGGTCCACGCCGGCGAATGGTTCGTCGAGGAGGATGAATTTCGGGTTGGTGGCCAGTGCCCGGGCGATTTCCACCCGACGACGTTCACCACCGGACAGGCTCATGCCTAGGTTGTCGCGGATGTGGCTGATGTGGAATTCCTGCAGCAGGCTTTCCAGTTCCTTGCGACGCTCGGCCTTGTCGAGTTCCTTGCGGGTCTCGAGGATGGCCATGATGTTATCGGCGACCGAGAGTTTGCGGAAGATCGACGCTTCTTGCGGAAGATAGCCGATACCGGCCTTCGCACGACCGTGCATTGGCTGGTGGCTGACGTCCAGGTCGTCGATCAGCACGCGACCCTGATCGGCCTGCACCAGGCCGACGATCATGTAGAAACAGGTGGTCTTGCCGGCGCCGTTAGGGCCTAGCAGGCCGACGATTTGACCGCTGTCGATGGACAGGCTGACGTCACGCACGACCTGGCGGCTCTTGTAGCTCTTGGCCAGATGCTGAGCTTTCAGAGTTGCCATTAAGGAGCCTTTTTCGCGTCGTTTTTCGGCTTGGGCTGGATCACCATGTCGATGCGCGGACGCGACTCGGTAACCTTGCTACCCGTAGCACGCCCGGCGCTCGCAAGCTTTTTCTGGGTGTCGTAGACGATTTTCTCGCCCTGGGTGACGTTGTTGTCCTTGTCGACGACTTTTGCCTTGTCGATCAGCACGACGCGGTTTTGCGAGGCGTGGTACTGGATGGTCACGCCCCAGCCCTGAACAGGCTTGGTGTCGCCGGCCGTCTGCATCTGCTCGAAGTAGGCGAGGTTGCCCACCGAGGTCACCACGTCGATGTCGCCAGCCGGGGTACGGGTGATGGTCACGGTATTACCGGTGACCTTCATCGAGCCCTGAGTGATGATCACGTCACCTTTATAGGTGGCAACGCCATTCTTGTCGTCCAGTTGGGCGTCGTCGGCCTGAATGCGGATAGGCTGCTCTTGATCGTTCGGCAGAGCCCAGGCGCTCACGCTTCCCAGTGCTGCGCCCAGACTGAGCAAAATAGGGAGAGTTTTAACGAGCCTCATACTGTCCTCTTACGTTCGATAGCAGGTGTATCCTGCTTTCTTTCAAATACGCTTTCATTCCGTTGCCTGTCGATACACCGCCAGCGCCGTCGATTCTAACGGGTTGATCGGTCTGCGCATATTGCTGCTGCGGGAACACCGTCATTCGGGTGGTGGTAATCAGGGTTCGGCGGTTTTTCTCGTCGAAACGGGTGATGCGCACCGAGTCGATCAGCTCGACCTGAGTGCCGTCCGGGTTGACTTCGCCGCGCTCACTCTGGACGTGCCACGGAAACTGCGTACCGCGAAACATGTTCAGGTCAGGGTTGGTCAGCAACGTCACCTCGCTCGCTTTCAGGTGTTCGACCTTGTCGGACGTCATTTCGTACTGCAGTTTGCCGTCCGGCAGGTACTGAACGCTGTGGGCGTTGAGGGCGTAATAGTCGATTGCGCTTTCATCGACCGTGACCACCGGCTTGTCGAGGAAGCGTTCCGGGCTGATGTTCCAGTAGCCGACCGCGGCGAACAGCGCCGCGATGCAGCCGAACACCAGGATGTTACGAATCTTTTTGCTCAGCATAATGGGCTCACAGGTACGCGGCGTTGGCCGCATCGAGGCGGCCCTGGGCGCGCAGGATCAATTCACAGAATTCGCGAGCGGCACCCTCGCCACCACGGGCCAGGGTGATGCCATGGGCGTGTTCACGCACGAAGCTGGCAGCGTTTGCTACGGCCATGCCCAGACCCACGCGGCGAATCACCGGCAGGTCCGGCAAGTCGTCGCCCAGGTAGGCGACCTGTTCATAGCTTAGGTTGAGTTGGGCAAGAAGTTCGTCGAGCACCACCAGTTTGTCTTCACGACCCTGGTAAAGGTGTGGAATGCCCAGGTTCTTCGCCCGCCGTTCGACCACCGGGGTCTTGCGGCCGCTGATGATAGCGGTCTGCACGCCGGCTGCCATCAACATCTTGATGCCTTGACCGTCTAGGGTGTTGAACGTCTTGAATTCGCTGCCGTCTTCGAGAAAGTACAGGCGCCCGTCGGTCAGCACGCCATCGACGTCGAACACCGCGAGTTTGATCTGTTTGCCACGTTGCAGCAGGTCCGTGCTCATTACATTACTCCTGCACGCAGCAAGTCGTGCATGTTCAAGGCGCCGACCGGGCGGTCTTCGCTGTCGACCACGACCAGTGCGTTGATCTTGTGGTCTTCCATGATTTTCAGGGCTTCGGCGGCGAGCATTTCGGCGCGAGCAGTCTTGCCGTGCGCGGTCATGACCTGATCGATGGTGGCGCTGTGGATGTCGATGCTGCGGTCCAGTGTGCGGCGCAAGTCACCGTCGGTGAAGATCCCGGCCAGTTTGCCATCGGCTTCCAGGATCACGGTCATGCCCAGGCCCTTGCGAGTCATTTCCATCAGCGCATCCTTGAGCAGCGTACCGCGCTGAACCTGCGGCAGCTCCTGGCCAGCGTGCATGACGTTTTCGACTTTCAGCAGCAGGCGTCGACCCAGCGCGCCGCCTGGATGGGAAAAGGCGAAGTCTTCAGCGGTAAAGCCCCGGGCTTCCAGCAGCGCAACGGCCAGGGCATCGCCCATGACCAGCGCGGCGGTGGTCGACGAGGTCGGTGCCAGGTTCAGCGGGCAGGCTTCGTGCTCTACGTGAACGTTGAGGTTGACCTCGGCGGCCTTGGCCAGCGGCGAGTCCGGGTTGCCGGTCACGCTGATCAATTTGATGCCCAGACGCTTGATCAGGGGCAGCAGCGTGACGATTTCATTGGTGGAGCCGGAGTTCGACAGCGCGAGAATGATGTCGTCGCGGGTGATCATGCCCATGTCGCCGTGGCTGGCTTCGGCCGGGTGCACGAAAAAGGCCGTGGTGCCGGTGCTGGCCAGGGTGGCGGCGATCTTGTTGCCGATGTGCCCCGATTTGCCCATGCCGACCACGACCACGCGGCCTTTGCTGTCCAGAATCATCTCGCAAGCGCGTACAAAATCTGCGTCGATATGGGGCAGCAAGCCTTGTACGGCTTCCAGTTCGAGGCGGATGGTGCGTTGTGCAGATTGAATCAGGTCGCTGGATTGGCTCATGTCAGAAATCGTATAGCCTGATGAAAAGGCGGCGATTATAGCGGTAATGATCAAAACCCTCACGCAAGTTCGTCACGCTTTGTCATTCCCTGTTACTGAATCCCTTCTGAACAAGGCTTTTTGCCTGTCAAGTTGCTGAACATGGGCCGGCGTGGGCCTTGGGCGCTTGGCCTTTGCAGTGATATAGTTCGCCGCCAGTTCGGCCTGCCCGGGGAGGTATGTGCTTTCGTCAGAAAGACAGGCGTCCGAGTGTGAGGCTGCATCGCAAGGAGTTTAGATGAGTGCCGATAACGCCTACGCGGTCGAGCTGAAGGGACTGTCCTTCAAGCGCGGTGCGCGCAGCATTTTCAATAACGTCGATATCCGTATCCCGCGCGGCAAGGTCACCGGCATCATGGGGCCTTCCGGGTGTGGCAAGACCACGCTGTTGCGGTTGATGGGCGCGCAGTTGCGGCCCACCAAGGGCGAAGTCTGGGTCAATGGCCAGAACCTGCCAAAGCTGTCGCGCAGCGATCTGTTCGATGCGCGCAAGCATATGGGTGTGCTGTTCCAGAGCGGCGCGCTGTTTACCGACCTCGACGTGTTCGAGAACGTCGCCTTTCCGCTGCGCGTTCATACCGAGCTGCCGGAAGAAATGATCCGTGACATCGTCCTGCTCAAATTGCAGGCCGTGGGGTTGCGTGGCGCCATCGAGCTGATGCCTGACGAACTGTCCGGTGGCATGAAGCGCCGTGTCGCGCTGGCGCGGGCGATTGCCCTCGATCCGCAGATCCTCATGTATGACGAACCCTTTGTCGGCCAGGACCCTATCGCCATGGGCGTGTTGGTGCGCCTGATCCGCTTGCTCAACGATGCGTTGGGCATCACCAGTATCGTGGTCTCCCATGATCTGGCCGAGACCGCCAGCATCGCCGACTACATCTATGTGGTGGGCGACGGCCAGGTGTTGGGGCAGGGCACTCCCGAGGAGCTGATGAACTCGCAGGAACCGCGGATTCGTCAATTCATGACCGGCGATCCCGACGGTCCGGTCGCATACCACTTTCCAGCGACGGATTACCGCGCAGATCTTCTGGGGAAGCGTTGATGCGCAAGATTTCACTATTGGAACGCGTGCGTCGGTTCGGCCATGCCGGCATCGATGTGCTGGCGGTGTTCGGCCGTTCGGCGATTTTCCTGTTTCATGCCTTGCTCGGTCGCGGTGGTATCGGCGGCGGCTTTGGCCTGCTGATCAAGCAACTGCATTCGGTGGGCGTGATGTCCCTGGTGATCATTGTGGTCTCCGGGGTGTTCATCGGCATGGTGCTGGCGCTGCAAGGCTTCAACATCCTGTCCAGCTACGGTTCGGAGCAGGCGGTGGGGCAGATGGTTGCGCTGACGCTGTTGCGCGAACTCGGCCCCGTGGTCACGGCACTGCTGTTCGCCGGGCGTGCAGGTTCGGCGCTGACCGCCGAAATCGGCAACATGAAGTCCACCGAACAGTTGTCCAGTCTGGAAATGATTGGCGTCGACCCGCTCAAGTACATCATTGCCCCGCGCCTGTGGGCCGGCTTCATTTCCCTGCCAGTGCTGGCGATGATTTTCAGCGTGGTGGGTATCTGGGGCGGTTCGTGGGTGGCTGTCGACTGGCTGGGTGTCTATGAAGGTTCCTACTGGTCCAACATGCAGAACAGCGTGACGTTCACCGATGATGTGCTCAACGGCATCATCAAGAGCATCGTCTTTGCCTTCGTCGTGACCTGGATCGCCGTATTCCAAGGCTATGACTGCGAGCCCACTTCCGAGGGGATCAGTCGTGCCACTACCAAGACCGTGGTGTACGCCTCTTTGGCTGTGCTCGGCCTGGACTTTATTTTGACCGCCTTGATGTTTGGAGATTTCTGATGCAAAACCGCACCCTGGAAATCGGTGTCGGCCTTTTCTTGCTGGCTGGCATCCTGGCTTTGCTGTTGCTAGCGTTGCGGGTCAGTGGCCTGTCCCCAAGTGCCACCACCGATACTTATAAACTTTATGCATATTTCGACAATATCGCCGGTTTGACGGTCAGAGCTAAAGTGACCATGGCCGGTGTGACCATCGGCAAGGTCACGGCGATCGATCTGGACCGCGACAGTTTCACCGGTCGAGTGACGATGCAGCTGGAAAAGCGCGTAGATAACCTGCCGACCGACTCCACTGCATCTATCCTGACCGCTGGCCTGTTGGGCGAGAAGTACATCGGTATCAGCGTGGGCGGCGAAGAAGGCTTGCTCAAGGATGGTGGAACCATCCACGACACCCAGTCGTCGCTGGTGCTCGAGGACCTGATCGGTAAATTCCTGCTCAATACCGTTAGCAAAGACGCCAAATGAGGAGCTTTTGAATGATCTCTACCTTGCGACGTGGCCTGTTGGTATTACTCGCGGCCCTGCCGTTGATGGCTAACGCCGTGGCAGCGCCCTCAGCGCACGAAATCGTGCAGGACACCACGACTCGGTTGCTTGCAGACCTGTCGGCCAACAAAGAGAAGTACAAGCAGGACCCACAAGACTTTTACACGGCGCTGAACACCATCGTCGGGCCGGTCGTGGATGCCGAGGGCATTTCCAAAAGCATCATGACGGTCAAATACTCGCGCAAAGCAACGCCGGCGCAGATGAAGACCTTCGAAGAAAACTTCAAGAGAGGTCTGTTCCAGTTCTATGGCAACGCCTTGCTCGAGTACAACAATCAGGGCATCACCGTCGACCCTGCCAAGGATGAGTCCGGAGACCGTACCAGCGTTGCCATGACGGTCAAAGGCTCCAACGGCTCGATCTATCCTGTGTCTTACACTCTCGAGAAAATCAACGGCGAGTGGAAACTGCGCAACGTGATCATCAACGGCATCAATATCGGCAAGCTGTTCCGCGATCAGTTCGCCGATGCGATGCAGCGCAATGGCAATGACCTGGACAAGACCATCAACGGTTGGGCCGGGGAAGTCGCCAAGGCCAAGGATAAAACCGCAGACGCCTCCGAGAAGTCTGCCCAATGAGTGTGTCGGCCATTCGCATGAGCGAAACCGGCGAGCTGCGACTGAGCGGCATGCTGGATTACCGCACCGGCCCTGGTCTGCGCAAGCAGGGGCAGGCGTTGATCAAGTCCAGCAAGGCCGCCGAACTGGTGGTTGATTGTTCGGCAGTGTTGAAGTCCAGCAGCGTAGGCTTGTCCCTGCTGCTGTGCTTCATGCGCGATGCAGAGGCGGCCGGCAAGGCGCTGAGCATCCGCGGAATGCCAGAAGACATGCGTGAAATCGCTCAGGTCAGCGAATTGACCGAGCTGTTGGCGCATCCCTAACCAGCATCTATAAAGAAGCCCCCCGTCAGAGTCCTGCTTCGCGGGGTTCGCAGGCGCGGGGCTTTTTTGTATGATGTCCGACCCGCGCGCACAGGGCGCCGATTGAGGTTGAGCATGCAGGCCGTAGAAGTGAAGAGCTTCCTTGAAGGAAAGCTGCCCGGAACGTTGGTAGAAGTTGAGGGCGAAGGCTGCAATTTCCAGCTGAACGTGATTAGCGATGAACTGGCGGCGTTAAGCCCGGTGAAGCGTCAGCAGCAGATCTATGCCCATTTGAACCCATGGATCACCGATGGCAGCATCCATGCGGTCACTATGAAATTTTTCAGCAGCGCGGCCTGGGCCGAGCGCACCTGAGCCCAAGGGCGTCGAGATTCTTATGGATAAATTGATTATTACTGGCGGCGTTCGTCTTGATGGCGAAATCCGCATCTCCGGGGCGAAGAACTCTGCCCTGCCGATCCTGGCTGCAACCCTGCTGTGCGATGGCCCGGTAACGGTTGCCAACCTGCCGCACCTGCACGACATCACCACCATGATCGAGCTGTTCGGCCGCATGGGCATTGAGCCGGTGATCGACGAGAAGCTCAGCGTCGAAATCGACCCGCGCACCATCAAGACCCTGATCGCACCGTATGAGCTGGTGAAAACCATGCGCGCATCGATCCTGGTGCTGGGCCCGATGGTTGCCCGTTTCGGTGAAGCCGAAGTCGCCCTGCCTGGCGGTTGCGCCATTGGTTCGCGTCCGGTTGACCTGCACATCCGTGGTCTCGAAGCCATGGGCGCGGTCATCGACGTCGAAGGCGGCTACATCAAGGCCAAGGCGCCAGAAGGCGGCTTGCGCGGTGCGCACTTCTTCTTCGACACCGTCAGCGTGACCGGTACCGAAAACATCATGATGGCCGCCGCCCTGGCCAAGGGCCGCAGCGTGTTGCAGAACGCCGCTCGCGAACCTGAAGTCATCGACCTGGCGAACTTCCTGATTGCCATGGGTGCCAAGATCACTGGCGCCGGCACCGACACCATCACCATCGATGGCGTTGAGCGTCTGCACCCGACCACCTACAAAGTGATGCCTGACCGTATTGAAACCGGCACCTACCTGGTGGCGGCAGCCGTCACCGGCGGTCGCGTGAAGGTCAAGGACACTGATCCGACCATCCTCGAAGCGGTTCTTGAGAAACTCAAGGAATCGGGCGCGGAAATCACCTGCGGCGAAGACTGGATCGAGCTGAACATGCACGGCAAGCGGCCAAAAGCCGTCAACGTGCGGACCGCTCCGTACCCGGCGTTCCCGACCGACATGCAGGCGCAGTTCATCTCCCTCAACGCCATTGCCGAAGGCACGGGCGCCGTGATCGAGACGATCTTCGAAAACCGCTTCATGCACGTTTACGAACTGCACCGCATGGGCGCCAAGATCCAGGTGGAAGGCAACACGGCCATCGTCACCGGTACCGAAAAGCTGAAAGGCGCGCCAGTGATGGCCACCGACCTGCGTGCTTCGGCCAGCCTGGTAATCTCGGCACTGATCGCCGAAGGCGACACCCTGATCGACCGCATCTACCACATCGACCGTGGTTACGAGTGCATCGAAGAGAAACTGCAGATGCTCGGCGCCAAGATTCGCCGCGTACCGGGCTAGTTTCTGCTGCATGGGCGCAGGGACGCGTCCGTTGAATTTGTTTCAAGTCGAGCCAGTTTCTGGCTCGATGTGTGTCCGGCGCCGTTTGCGACCGGGCATCAGTAGCCTGATAAGGACTGACGTTTCCCATGTTGACCATCGCACTGTCCAAGGGCCGCATCCTTGACGACACCCTGCCGCTTCTGGCTGAAGCGGGCATCGTGCCGACCGAGAATCCGGACAAGAGCCGCAAGTTGATTATCCCCACGACCCAGGCCGACGTGCGCCTGCTGATCGTGCGCGCCACCGATGTGCCGACCTACGTCGAGCATGGTGCCGCGGACCTGGGCGTCGCCGGTAAAGATGTGCTGATGGAATATGGTGGCCAGGGTCTGTACGAACCGCTGGACTTGCGAATTGCCCTCTGCAAGCTGATGACCGCCGGCCGTGTCGGTGATGTCGAACCCAAGGGCCGCCTGCGGGTAGCGACCAAGTTCGTCAACGTTGCCAAGCGTTACTACGCCGAGCAGGGCCGTCAGGTCGACATCATCAAGCTCTACGGCTCGATGGAGCTGGCGCCGCTGATCGGTCTGGCGGACAAGATTATCGACGTGGTCGACACCGGTAACACCTTGCGTGCCAATGGCCTGGAACCCCAGGATTTCATCGCTGACATCAGCTCCCGGCTGATCGTCAACAAAGCGTCGATGAAAATGCAGCATGCCCGTATCCAGGCGTTGATCGACACCCTGCGCAAGGCAGTGGAGTCTCGACACCGCGGCTGATTCACCTGCGCGACGTTAAGTCGCGCCCGTCTATCCGCCTCATAGCCAGAATTCTCAGGTGCCCAAGCGGAAACGACTGCTAAGTTAGGGCGCCTGAGTTTTTGCCATTCCTATGAGGCTCTCGCTATGACCGCACCGACTGCAATTCGCCGACTCAATGCTGCTGACCCGGATTTCGCGCATCATCTGGATCATCTGCTGAGCTGGGAAAGTGTGTCTGACGACTCGGTCAATCAGCGAGTGCTGGACATCATCAAAGCCGTGCGCGAGCGTGGCGACGCAGCGCTGGTGGACTTCACCCGGCAGTTCGACGGCCTGGACGTTGCGTCCATGGCGGATCTGATCCTGCCGCGCGAACGCCTGGAACTGGCCCTGACCCGCATCACCGTGCCTCAGCGTGAAGCGCTGGAAAAAGCCGCGGCCCGCGTGCGCAGCTACCACGAAAAACAGAAACAGGATTCCTGGACCTACACCGAAGCTGATGGCACGGTGCTGGGCCAGAAGGTCACGCCACTGGATCGCGCCGGTCTGTACGTCCCGGGCGGCAAGGCGTCGTACCCATCCTCCGTGTTGATGAATGCAATTCCGGCCAAGGTCGCCGGTGTGACCGAAGTGGTCATGGTGGTGCCGACACCGCGCGGTGAAATCAACGAGCTGGTGCTGGCGGCGGCGTGCATCGCCGGTGTTGACCGCGTTTTCACCATTGGCGGCGCGCAAGCGGTTGCCGCATTGGCTTACGGTACCGAAAGCGTGCCGAAGGTCGACAAGGTGGTTGGCCCGGGCAATATCTATGTCGCCACCGCCAAGCGCCATGTGTTCGGCCAGGTCGGCATCGACATGATCGCCGGTCCGTCGGAAATCCTCGTGGTGTGCGATGGCCATACCGATCCGGACTGGATCGCCATGGACCTGTTCTCCCAGGCCGAGCACGACGAAGACGCCCAGGCGATTCTGGTCAGCCCGGACGCAGAGTTCCTGGACAAGGTCGCGGCCAGCATCGCCAAACTGCTGCCGACCATGGAGCGCGCCCAGATCATCGAAACCTCGATCAATGGCCGTGGTGCGTTGATCAAGGTTCGCGACATGGAGCAGGCCATCGAAGTGGCCAACCGCATTGCGCCGGAACACCTGGAGTTGTCGGTCGCCGATCCGCAAGTCTGGCTGCCGCTGATCCGTCACGCCGGCGCGATCTTCATGGGCCGTCACACCTCTGAAGCCCTGGGCGATTACTGCGCAGGCCCGAACCACGTGTTGCCGACGTCCGGCACCGCGCGGTTCTCTTCGCCGCTGGGTGTGTACGACTTCCAGAAACGCTCGTCGATCATCTTCTGCTCCGAGCAGGGTGCGTCCGAACTGGGCAAGACCGCTTCCGTGCTGGCCCGTGGCGAGTCGCTGACTGCCCACGCCCGCAGCGCCGAATACCGCATCGTTGATGAGCAAAAGGGGAACTGAGCATGAGTAAATTCTGGAGCCCGTTCGTCAAGGATCTGGTGCCTTACGTGCCGGGCGAGCAGCCGAAACTGGCGAAACTGGTGAAGCTCAACACCAACGAAAATCCTTACGGCCCATCGCCAAAAGCGCTGGCGGCGATGCAGACCGAACTCAACGACAACCTGCGTCTGTACCCGGACCCGAACAGCGATCTGCTGAAAAACGCCGTGGCTACGTATTACGGCGTGCAGACCAACCAGGTGTTCCTCGGCAACGGTTCCGATGAAGTCCTGGCGCACATCTTCCACGGCTTGCTGCAACACGACAAAGCGGTGCTGTTCCCGGACATCAGCTACAGCTTCTATCCGGTCTACTGCGGGTTGTATGGCATCCAGTTCGACGCGGTGCCGCTGGACGAGCAGTTCCAGATCAACCCGGCGGCCTACGCCCGACCAAACGGCGGGATCATCTTCCCGAACCCGAACGCACCGACCGGTTGCCTGCTGGCACTGGACGCGGTTGAGCAAATCCTCAAGGCCAGCCCGGATTCGGTGGTTGTGGTGGATGAGGCCTACATCGACTTCGGTGGCGAGACGGCGATCAGCCTGGTGGACCGTTATCCGAACCTGCTGGTGACTCAGACCTTGTCCAAATCCCGCTCGCTGGCCGGCCTGCGGGTGGGCCTGGCGGTGGGGCATCCGGATTTGATCGAGGCGCTGGAGCGGATCAAGAACAGCTTCAACTCCTATCCGCTGGATCGCCTGGCAAATGTCGGGGCGGCGGCGGCGTTCGAGGATCGCGAGTACTTCGACAAGACGTGCCGGTTGGTCATCGAGCATCGTGAGTGGGTGGTTGCGCAACTTGAAGCGAAGGGCTTTGAAGTGCTGCCGTCGGCGGCGAACTTCATTTTTGCCCGTCATCCAAAGCACGACGCGGCCGGGCTGGCGGCGAAATTGCGCGAGCAAGGCGTGATCGTCCGGCACTTCAAGCAAGAGAGGATTGCCCAGTTCCTGCGGATTTCCATCGGCACGCCGGAACAGAACCAGGCACTGATTGATGGTTTGGGGAATTTGTAAGACGTCGGTCGGTAATGGGGGCACTGATCGGGCTTGGAAGTAGGAGCCTGATCAGTGCCGTCGCTGTAACGGATCAGCTTTGTTGTACGTCAAACTCGCCGGTAACTGTCCGCGGCGATGAATCATCTGTGATGAACTCAAATTCACCTTTGGCCTTTGTCATGCCTTCAGTGAACGTCACTGTTATCGAACCGGTTTTAACATGGTGGCTGTTCGTACCGTCAAAGAGAACCCACTTAGGATCGTTCTCGTTGAAATCATCTGGGTATTTTTTTGTTACTTTTTGATTGTCGACGATTCCAGTCGGAAATCCGATAAAAATTGAAAGCGTGTTTTTTGTCCCGCGGATATATCCAGCAGGTTTTTCCCCCGCAAACTTGTGAAGTTTAACTTCGGCCGCACTAAAGTGAGGGTCAACACTGATTGTTGCATTAAAAGTACCTGAGTCCTTTTGAGATTTTTGTGTGGCCATGAATAAAGCTCCCTTCGGTCAAATTAAGAGTGGAAGACAAAAGCGTCATTCCTCCTGCGGTATTAACGTTAACGACGGGAGCTTTCGAAAGGTACTGTCATAAATGACAGTTCATTAGCTTTATTTGGAATAAGTTTCTGTTCTTGCATATCAAATACTTCAGGTGTGGCAGGAAGATAGTTCTGGCCGCGAAGAACCCTGACGCGATTTAGCTGTTACGCCACGCCATCGTTCTCCACGGGCAAGTCGGACCGCCGCACCGTGCGCGCCTACAGAGGGTTACTCGTGATGCGGTTCGCCCAGAAACGTCAGCGAACTGAACACCCCCCGCGTCGCCACATCCGGATTGTCCTTCAGCACGATCTCCATCTGCGCCGAAATCACGTTCAACCCTTCATTACGCACCACCACCTGCGCACGCCCGTCCTCATCTGTCTCGGTACTCAATGTATTCGGCGCACTTCGATAGTCGCCAATCAACTTCACCCCCGCCGCCGGCTTCCCATCCAATAACACCTGCACGGGCAGCAACTTGCCCGGTCCGACCGTCAGAGGATCAACCTCCGGCAGAATCAGCAGTTTCATCTGATCAAGCTTGGGTAACTTCGCCCCAGGCTGATAAATCGCCAGGCTGTATTTGAACGTCTGTGTCGACTCGATGGCCCCCGGCACTTTGCTGCGTCCTTCGTTGATCCATTTTTTATCCGCCGTTTGCGACCACATGCCGTTGTCCAGCGCCACCGCCATCACGGCAGGCGGCTTCAGCGGTTGCAGACGTGCGTGATCGGCCAGGCGCTGGACGGTCACCGGGATCATTTTGCCGTTGACGTCATAAGCCCAGGCGCCGCTGATTTTTTGTGCCTTGAAGGCGTTGTCTTCGGCGCCGTGGCCGTAAATCACTTCGATGTTGCCGCGACGCTGTTCGGTCCAGAGACCATGGGCCGAGACCTGGCCGGTAAACAACAGGCCGAGCAGCAGGCTGAGCAGTGCGGGTTTGAGGTTTTGCATTGAAACTTCCTTTTACAGATTGAGTGTGAGGCTGACGGTGAAATTGCGCGGCTCACCGGGGTTGACCCAGTAATTGCTATAGGAGCGCTCGTAGTATTTCTCGTCGAAAAGGTTGTTCAGGTTCAGGCCGACAGTGACGTATTTGCTGGCCTTGTAATGGGCCAGAAGGTCGACGGTGTGGTAGGACGGCAGCTCGAAATCGCTGCCGGATTCGCCTGAACGATCGCCGACGTAAGTGAACGCCGCGCCGACGTCGGAGCCTCGTAAATGGCCATCCTGAAATTCATAAACGCCCAGCAGGCTGCCGCTGCGCTTGGCGACGCCAAGGATTCGGCTGCCGGTGGGAATTACCTTGTCGCCCTCGGTGACCTCGGCGTCGATGTAGGCGAAGGCACCGATCACCCGCACGGCGTCGGTCACTTGCCCGGTGACTTGCAGGTCGAATCCCTGGCTGCGGGCCTTGCCCATGGCGCGGCTGGTGTCCGTGCCCGGGTCTAGTGCAAGGACGTTTTCCTTTTCAATATGGAAGGCGGCGAGGGTGGTGCTCAAGCGGTCGTCGAACAGCTCGCTCTTGATCCCGACTTCGTAACCGACGCCTTCTTCCGGGTCGAAGGATTGGCCGCCAGCGTCCAGGCCGTTGTTCGGCTTGAACGAGGTGGAGGCGTTGGCGAACAGCCCGACTTCGGGTGTCAGCTGATAAAGCAGGCCGGCCCGTTGGGTCAGTGCGTCGTGGCTTTGGCGGCTGGTGGCACCGCGGCTGTGATCGTCGATGCTTTGCTCGAAATGTTCGAAGCGTGCACCGAGCATGCCGCGCAGTTTGTCGGTGAAGACAATCTGGTCCTGCAGGTTCAGCGCCCGGCTTTCGACGTGTTCAAAAAGGTCGGTGCCGGAGCGCTTGCCGTTGGGTTTCGGCTGACCGTAGACGGGCTGATAAATGTCGATAGCGTAGGGGCCGCCGGCAATGGTCGTGACCCGTTCGTTCTTGCGGAAGTTTTCATACTCGCTGCCAATCAGCAGTTCGTGCTGCCAACTGCCGAGGTCGAACAGACCGCGCAATTCGAGTTGGGTGATGCTGTCGTGCCAGTTTGTGTCGCGCTCGCGATAGCGCCGATTCACAGTGTGGCCGTCGGCATTCAGCGGGCGACTTTCGGAAGCGTAGCCCCAGAGTTTGCCTTCCTTGTAATGGCTGGCCAGGCGCAGCTTCCAGTTGTCATTGAGATGGTGTTCGAGGGCTGCTTGCAGCAGGTTGTTGTGGTTGTCGATGTTGCCGTCATTGGGTTCGCCAAGGAACGTCGAACGGGACACGCCACTCCATTTGTTGTTCGGCGCGACGATGCCGCGATCGAACGTGGAGCTGTGACGGACGAATTCGCTCTCCACCAAGAGGCTGGTGTCCGGGTTCAGTTGCCAGCTGAAGGAGGGCGCGACAAACACTCGCTGGCTGTCGACGTGATCGCGGAAGCTGTGGTTGTCCTCGACGGCCAGGTTGATTCGCGACAGCACGTTGGCTTCGTCATCCAGCGGCGTGTTGACGTCGAGGGCGGTGCGATAGCGGTCCCAGCTGCCGGCGCTGGTTTGCAGGGTGGTGAATGCTTCGGGCTGGGGTTTCTTGGTGACGATGTTCACCGTGCCGCCCGGATCGCCGCGCCCGTAGAGACTGGCGGCGGGTCCTTTGAGCACTTCGATGCGCTCGATGTTAGCGACGTCCGGGGTGCTCGGATAACCCCGGTTGGCGCTGAAGCCGTCCTTGTAGAATTCCGAGGTGGTAAAGCCGCGCACGCTGTATTCGTAAAGTGTCAGGCCACCGAAGTTGTTCTGCTTCGATACACCGCCAGCAAAATCCAGGGCGCGCTCGACACTGGTGCTGCCCAGGTCATTGAGCACACTGACGGGAATCACGCTGATGGATTGCGGGATGTCGCGGATCGCGGTATCGGTTTTGGTCGCGCTGGCAGACCGCGTGGCACGGTAGCCCTGGACCGGGCCGGTGGGCGATTCGTAGTCGGAGGTGACGCTGATGGCGTCCAGTTCGAGGGTGCCGGGCTCTTCGGCGAAGACCGGATCCACCAGCAGGCCGAGGGCAAGACCTGCCACGGAAGCCATTGTTCGAGACGACATGTTATGTTGTTCCAATAGTGATATTGAAACAATATAACATGCCTAATGAGAATGTCTGCTGTTAGCCAGCGATCCTCGGGACAGGGTCAGTTTTCTTCTTTCTCTTTAACCGGCGCCGGCGGCGGACGCAGGCCGATCTCAGCCGTGAGCTTGAGCTCTTTGCCGTTGCGCATCACCTGAATGGTGACCTTGTCGGTCGGTTTGATCCGCGCGACCTGGTTCATCGAGCGCCGACCATCACCGGCCGGTTCGCCGTCGATGCTGAGGATCACGTCACCCAATTGCAGGCCAGCCTTCTGCGCCGGACCGTCACGGAAAATCCCTGCGACCACAATGCCCGGGCGCCCCGACAGACCAAACGACTCCGCCAGTTCCTGACTCAACGGTTGCACTTCGATGCCGAGCCAGCCGCGAATCACCTGCCCGTGTTCGATGATCGACTTCATCACTTCCATGGCCAGTTTGACCGGGATCGCAAAACCGATGCCTTGCGAGCCGCCGGACTTGGAGAAGATCGCCGTGTTGATGCCGGTCAGGTTGCCGTTGGCATCCACCAGCGCACCGCCGGAGTTACCGGGGTTGATCGCAGCGTCGGTCTGGATGAAATCTTCGTAGTTGTTCAGGCCCAACTGGTTACGGCCAGTGGCGCTGATGATGCCCATGGTCACGGTCTGACCGACGCCGAACGGGTTGCCGATGGCCAGGGCGACGTCACCGATGCGGATGTTGTCGGAGCGACCGACGGTGATCGACGGCAGGTTTTTCAGGTCAATTTTCAGCACCGCGAGGTCGGTTTCCGGGTCGCTGCCGATGACGCGGGCCAGGGTTTCGCGACCATCCTTGAGCGCGACCACGATCTGGTCGGCGCCGCTGGTGACATGGTTATTGGTCAGCAAATAACCTTCCGGACTCATGATCACCCCGGAACCCAGGCTCGACTCCATGCGCTTCTGCTTGGGCGAGTTGTCGCCGAAGAAGCGCCGGAACTGCGGGTCTTCAAACAAGGGATGGTTCGGTTTGTTGATGACTTTGGTGGTGTACAGGTTCACCACCGACGGCGCGGCGATGGTGACCGCGTCGGCATAGGACACCGGACCTTGCTGCGTCGTGGTGGTTTGCGGGGCTTGCTGCAGGTTGACGTCGAGGCTCGGAAGCCCGACCCACTGCGGGTAACGCTGGATGATCAACAGAGCGATAAGCACGCCGGCCAACAGCGGCCAGCCGGAAAAACGCAGCGCCTTGAGCATTAAGCACGTCCTGAGAGGTTGCAGGCGGCATGAGACCGCCCATAATGTCGCGCATTATACGAGGCGCAGCTCGCCTCTGAACGGGATATTTAGGAGTCTTTTATGGCCGTCGCCTTGAGCACCCTGGTCGAAGAAGCCGATCGTTACCTAAACAGTGCCAGGATTGCCGATTACTGCCCCAACGGCTTGCAGGTCGAAGGTCGGCCGCAGGTGATGCGCATCGTAAGCGGCGTCACGGCAAGCCAGGCGTTGCTCGACGCCGCAGTCGAAGCTCAGGCCGATCTGGTGCTGGTGCATCACGGCTATTTCTGGAAAGGCGAGAATCCGTGCATCACCGGTATGAAGCAGCGTAGGTTGAAAACCCTGCTCAAGCACGACATCAGCCTGCTGTCCTATCACTTGCCGCTGGACCTGCACCCGGACGTCGGTAACAACGTGCAGCTGGCGCGTCAGCTCGACATCACGGTCGAAGGCCCGCTGGATCCGGACAATCTCAAGGTTGTCGGCCTCGTTGGCTCGTTGAGCGAACCGATGACGCCCCGTGATTTCGCTCGCCGAGTGCAGGAAGTCATGGGCCGCGAGCCGTTGCTGGTCGAAGGCAGCGAGATGATCCGCCGGGTCGGCTGGTGCACCGGTGGCGGCCAGGGTTACATCGATCAGGCCGTGCTGGCTGGCGTCGACTTGTATATCAGCGGTGAGGCGTCCGAGCAGACCTTCCACAGCGCCCGGGAAAACGACATCAGCTTCATCGCCGCCGGCCATCACGCCACCGAGCGCTATGGCGTGCAGGCGCTGGGTGATTACCTGGCCCGGCGGTTTGCCCTTGAGCACATCTTCATCGATTGTCCGAATCCGATCTGATTACCACCAAAAATCAAATGTGGCTGTCTGCTGGCGATCGCTGCATCACATGCGACATTGATGTGACAGATACACCGCAATCGCGAGCAAGCTCGCTCCCACTGGGTCTTTGGTGCCCAAACGAGGGGGTATATTCATATACCCTTTCGATCTAGCTCGCGTCCTGATTAGAAGAGGACGCTGTGCTAGGATTCCTCGCTCGAACACGGCCCGCTGGCCGTCCATAAGATCGTTTTCGTGAGTAGCCATGGTCGACAAACTGACGCATCTGAAACAGCTGGAGGCCGAAAGCATCCACATCATCCGCGAGGTCGCCGCCGAGTTCGATAACCCGGTGATGCTGTACTCCGTCGGTAAAGACTCCGCCGTGATGCTGCACCTTGCGCGCAAGGCATTCTTCCCGGGCAAACTGCCGTTCCCGGTGATGCACGTCGACACCCGGTGGAAGTTCAAGGAGATGTACGCGTTCCGCGACCGCATGGTTGAAGAACTCGGCCTTGACCTGCTGGTACACGTGAATCCCGATGGCGTCGCGCAGGGCATCAACCCGCTGACCCACGGCAGTGCCAAGCACACCGACATCATGAAAACCGAAGGCTTGAAACAAGCTCTCGACAAGTACGGCTTCGACGCCGCTTTCGGTGGCGCTCGCCGCGACGAAGAGAAGTCCCGTGCCAAAGAGCGCGTGTACTCCTTCCGTGACACCAAGCACCGCTGGGACCCGAAAAACCAGCGCCCGGAACTGTGGAACGTCTACAACGGCAACGTCAACAAGGGCGAATCCATTCGTGTGTTCCCGTTGTCGAACTGGACCGAACTGGACATCTGGCAGTACATCTACCTCGAAGGCATCCCGATCGTGCCGCTGTATTTCGCCGCTGAACGCGACGTCATCGAGATGAATGGCACCTGGATCATGATCGATGACGAACGCCTGCTCAATCACCTGAGCGACGAAGACAAGGCGCGCATCGTCAAGAAAAAAGTCCGTTTCCGCACGCTGGGTGACTACCCGCTGACCGGTGCGGTCGAGTCCGAGGCCACCAGCCTGACCGACATCATTCAGGAAATGCTCCTGACGCGAACTTCCGAACGCCAGGGCCGAGTCATCGATCACGATGGCGCAGGCTCGATGGAAGAAAAGAAACGTCAGGGGTACTTTTAAGCTTCGAGTTACAAGCGGCAAGCTGCAAGTTAAGGGCGGTATGCGTAATTTCGTAGTTTGGTGCTTGTGGCCGGTTGCTGCGAGCCGTTATCGGATGACTCGCAATGGATTTCGAGAAGCTGATTGTCTGGCAGAGAAGTAAGTGTTTGGCGGTAAGGATCTACAGGGAGTTTGCGAGATGTGGGGATTTTGGCTTCAAGGATCAAATTACCCGCTCCGCACTATCGGTGCCTTCCAATATTGCTGAAGGGATGGAGCGTTGTGGTGCCAAGGAAAAAGTACATTTTCTTTGGGTGGCAAAAGCCTCGTGTGGTGAGTTGCGCACTCAGATCCTCATCGGCCGTGATATTGCCTACATTACTGATCCTCTGGCTGACGATTGGATTAAAGAAACCCGCGAGCTTTCAAGAATGCTATGCGGCTTGATCAACAAAATTTCTGAGTAGCTGTACGCCGACAAGCTTGCCGCTTGAAGCTTACAGCTTGGAGCTCGAATGCAATGAGTCACGCATCTGATTTGATCAGCGAGGACATCCTCGCCTACCTGGGCCAGCACGAACGCAAGGAAATGCTGCGCTTTCTGACCTGTGGCAACGTCGACGACGGCAAGAGCACCCTGATCGGGCGCCTGCTGCACGACTCCAAGATGATCTACGAAGATCACCTGGAGGCCATCACCCGCGACTCGAAAAAAGTCGGCACCACCGGCGAAGACATCGACCTGGCGTTGCTGGTCGACGGCCTGCAGGCCGAGCGTGAGCAGGGCATCACCATCGATGTCGCCTACCGCTATTTCTCCACCGCCAAGCGTAAATTCATCATCGCCGACACCCCCGGCCATGAGCAGTACACCCGCAACATGGCCACCGGTGCGTCCACCTGTGACCTGGCGATCATCCTGGTCGACGCCCGCTACGGCGTGCAGACCCAGACCCGCCGCCACAGCTTCATCGCCTCGTTGCTCGGCATCAAGCACATCGTGGTCGCCATCAACAAGATGGACCTCAACGGCTTCGACGAAACCGTGTTCGAGTCGATCAAGGCCGATTACCTGAAGTTCGCCGAAGGCATCGCGTTCAAGCCGACCACCATGGCCTTCGTGCCGATGTCGGCATTGAAAGGCGACAACGTGGTGAACAAGTCCGAGCGCTCGCCGTGGTACACCGGCCAGTCGCTGATGGAGATTCTCGAGACCGTCGAGATCGCCAATGACCGCAACTACACCGACCTGCGTTTCCCGGTGCAGTACGTCAACCGTCCGAACCTGAACTTCCGTGGCTTCGCCGGCACTCTGGCCAGCGGCGTCGTGCACAAGGGCGACGAAGTCGTTGTGCTGCCGTCGGGTAAGAGCAGCCGCGTGAAATCCATCGTCACTTTCGAAGGTGAGCTGGAACACGCAGGTCCTGGTCAAGCGGTGACGCTGACCATGGAAGACGAGATCGACATCTCTCGCGGCGACTTGCTGGTGCACGCCGACAACCAGCCGCAAGTGACCGACGCTTTCGACGCCATGCTGGTGTGGATGGCCGAAGAGCCGATGCTGCCGGGCAAGAAATACGACATCAAGCGCGCCACGAGTTACGTGCCGGGTTCGATCACCAGCATCGTCAATCGTGTTGACGTGAACACCCTGGAAGAAGGTCCTGCCAGCTCGTTGAACCTGAACGAGATCGGTCGGGTCAAGGTCAGCCTCGACGCAGCCATCGCACTGGACGGTTACGCCAGCAACCGCACCACCGGTTCGTTCATCGTCATCGATCGGTTGACCAACGGCACCGTGGCCGCCGGCATGATCATCGCCCAGCCGTTGGCGCATGGCAGCAGCACGCACCACGGCAAACTGGCGCACGTGGCCACCGAAGAACGCGCCCAGCGTTTCGGTCAACAACCGGCCACCGTGTTGTTCAGCGGCTTGTCGGGCGCGGGCAAAAGCACCTTGGCTTACGCGGTTGAACGCAAACTGTTCGACTTGGGTCGTGCGGTGTTTGTCCTTGATGGTCAGAACCTGCGTCACGACCTGAACAAAGGTCTGCCACAGGATCGCGCCGGGCGTACCGAAAACTGGCGTCGTGCCGCGCACGTTGCGCGTCAGTTCAACGAAGCCGGTCTGTTGACCCTGGCGGCCTTCGTGGCGCCGAGTGCTGAAGGTCGTGAGCAGGCTCGGGAACTGATCGGCAAGGAGCGTCTGCTGACGGTCTACGTCCAGGCCTCGCCGACGGTCTGCGCCGAGCGTGATCCGCAAGGCTTGTACGCGGCGGCGGGGGATAACATCCCGGGCGATTCCTTCCCGTATGACGTGCCGCTGGACGCCGACCTCATCGTCGACACCCAGTCGCTGTCGCTGGAAGAAAGCGTCAAGCAAGTGCTGGATCTGCTGCGTAAGCGTGGCGCGATCTAAGCGTTAGCCGTTAATAAAAAACCCGCCAATGAGTGATCATCGGCGGGTTTTTTTGTTTCTGTTTGGACGCCTTCGCGGCAAGCCTCGCTCCTACGGGTTTGTGTCGCGTCATAGGTTGCGATCACCCCAAATCCGTAGGAGCGAGGCTTGCCCGCGAAGAGGCCGGCACAGGCGCCTGATTACTTCGCCGGATACTCCCGATGCATCTGCCCAAGCAACGCATCCTTGTCTTCCCACAACTGATTGATCCAGCCCTGAAACTGCAAGCGATACTCCCCATCCTGGTCGTAGTTCTTGCCAATGAACTGCGGCGGAATCTTCAGTTCCTGAAAGTGCACCACCACATCCTTCACATTCCCGCACAGCAGATCCCAGTAACCGGGACGCCCGGCCGGGTAGTGAATGGTCACGTTGACGATCGACTCAAGCTGTTCACCCATCGCATCCAGCACAAACGCAATGCCGCCAGCCTTGGGCTTGAGCAGGTACTTGAACGGTGATTTCTGCTGCGCATGCTTGCCTTCAGTGAACCGGGTGCCTTCGACGAAATTGAAAATCCCCACCGGGTTATGGCGAAACTTGTCACAGGTTTTGCGGGTGGTTTCCAGGTCTTTGCCTTTCTTCTCCGGGTGCTTTTCCAGGTAGGCCTTGGAATAGCGCTTCATGAACGGAAAACCGAGCGCCCACCAGGCCAGGCCAATCACCGGCACCCAGATCAGTTCCTGTTTGAGGAAGAATTTCAGCGGCTGGATGCGCCGGTTGAGCACGTACTGCAACACCATGATGTCCACCCAGCTCTGGTGGTTGCTGGTGATCAGGTACGAGTGCTTATAGTCCAGCCCTTGCAGGCCACTGAGGTGCCAGCGGGTGCGGCAGACCAGGTTCATCCAGGCCTTGTTGTTGCTGATCCAGGCTTCATGGGTGTGGCTCATCAACCAGAGCGAGAAGCGCTGGGTGAGGGCAAAGGGCAACACCTTGATGATCGCTACGCAGAACAGAAACGAGCACAGCAGAATGGTATTTAACGCCAGCAACAACGATGCAATCACGCCGCGCACGGCGGCAGGTAGAAAAGCCAGCATTTAAAGATCCAAAGGTCGGTTGGCAGCTTGAATCGCGGTCAGCGCGATGGTGTACACGATGTCATCGACTTGCGCGCCGCGCGGCAGGTCGTTCACGGGTTTGCGCAGGCCTTGCAGCATCGGCCCGAGGCTGACGCAATCGGCACTGCGCTGCACAGCTTTGTGCGTGGTGTTGCCTGTGTTCAGGTCGGGGAACACGAACACCGTGGCGCGCCCGGCGACCTGGCTGTTCGGCGCCAGTTGCCGGGCCACGGTTTCGTTGGCGGCGGCGTCGTATTGCAACGGGCCGTCGATCAGCAGCGAATTCTGTTGTTCGTGGGCGAGCAGCGTCGCTTCGCGAACCTTTTCGACTTCTTCGCCGCTGGCCGATTCACCGCTGGAGTAGCTGATCATCGCCACGCGCGGGGTGATGCCGAATGCGGCTGCCGAGTCGGCGCTTTGCAGAGCGATCTCGGCCAGTTCGCTGGCGCTCGGGTGCGGGTTCATCACGCAGTCGCCGTAGACCAGCACTTCTTCGGGAAACAGCATGAAGAACACCGACGACACTAGCGTGCAGCCCGGCGCCGTCTTGATCAGCTGCAGGGCCGGGCGGATGGTGTTGGCGGTGGAGTGGATGACCCCGGAGACAAGACCGTCGACTTCATCCAGCGCCAGCATCATGGTGCCGATCACCACGGTGTCTTCCAGTTGTTGCTCGGCCATCGGTGCGTTGAGGCTTTTGCTTTTGCGCAGCGCAACCATCGGTTCGACGTAGCGCTCGCGAATCAGGTCCGGGTCGAGAATCTCCAGACCCGGCGGCAGCTCGATGCCCTGGGCGCGGGCCACGGCTTCGACGTCTTCCGGTTTCGCCAGCAACACGCAACGGGCGATGCCGCGCGCCTGACAGATCGCCGCCGCTTGCACGGTCAGCGGCTCGCTGCCTTCGGGCAGGACGATGCGCTTGTTGGCGGCCTGGGCACGCTGGATCAGTTGATAACGGAACACCGCGGGCGACAGGCGCATTTCACGCGGAGTGCCGCAACGCTGGTGCAGCCAGTTGGCATCCAGGTGACTGGCAACGAAGTCGGTGATGATCTCCGCACGCTCGCGGTCGTCGATCGGGATTTCCTTGTTCAGACCGTTCAACTGGTTGGCGGTGTCGTAGGAACCTGTGCTCACCGACAACACCGGCAAGCCCGCCTGCAATGCGCCACGGCACAGGTCCATGATGCGCGGATCGGGCAGGGTGTCGCTGGTCAGCAACAGGCCGGCCAACGGCACGCCATTCATGGCGGCGAGGCTGACGGCGAGGATGATGTCGTCGCGATCGCCGGGGGTCACCACCAGCACGCCGGGCTTGAGCAGCTCCACAGTGTTGCGCATGGTGCGGGCGCAGATGATGATTTTGGTCATGCGCCGGGTTTCGTAATCGCCGGCATTGAGAATCTGCGCGCCCATCAGGTCGGCGACGTCGCGGGTGCGCGGCGCGTTCAATTCCGGCTGGAAAGGAATGCAGCCGAGCAGGCGAAAATCACCGCTGCGCAGCAACGGCGAATGTTCCTTCAAGCGCGAAGCGAACGCCTCCATGCTTTCGTCGGTCTTGACCTTGTTGAGGATCACGCCGAGGACTTTCGGATCTTTGGGGCCTCCGAACAATTGCGCCTGCAATTCCACGCGGCCAGACAGTTCGGTCAGTACTTCGTTTTCCGGTGCCGAGACCAGGATCACTTCGGCGTCGAGGCTTTTTGCCAAGTGCAGATTCACCCGCGCGGCGTAACTGGCGCTGCGGGTCGGGACCATGCCTTCGACGATCAGCACGTCCTTGCCGACGGCCGCTTGCTGATAAAGGGTGATGATTTCTTCGAGCAGCTCATCCAGCTGACCGTCGCCAAGCATACGCTCGACGTGAGCCAGACCGAGTGGCTGCGGCGGTTTCAAACCGTGGGTGCGCGCCACCAGTTCGGTGGAGCGTTCCGGGCCGGTGTCACCCGGATGCGGCTGGGCGATCGGTTTGAAAAAGCCGACTTTGAGGCCGGCGCGCTCAAGGGTGCGCACCAGCCCAAGGCTGATGGAGGTCAGTCCCACACCAAAATCGGTGGGTGCGATAAAAAAAGTTTGCATGCGGATTCTCTAAGGGTGCATGGCAATGGCGATCATCTATAGCTGACGATCTACCGAAATTCAGTCGCCAAGGTTATCGCTAACCGAGGCTTGTGCGCACCAACCGCAATCAAAGGGCTGGCCTATTTTTTCAATACGTTGCGCGGGGTCCAGGACCCAGGCGCGAGATTGCCACGGCGGCTGGTGGCGCAGGTGCTGGGTGTGACCGCAGGAAAGCTCGGCCACCCAGTGCCCGTCCTCATCTTGATGGAAGCCTGTGACCGTCGAGCCTTTCGCCGTCATCCGTCTGTCCGGGTTGTGTTCGCTTTCGGGCGATTGCTTCGCTAAACTTGGCCATTCTTCATTCTTATGCAAAAGGTCTCGCCCCATGCTGATCGCCGCCAATAAGGCTGTCTCCATCGACTATACCCTGACCAACGACGCTGGTGAGGTCATCGACAGCTCCGCCGGCGGCGCGCCGCTGGTCTACCTGCAAGGCGCAGGTAACATCATCCCGGGCCTGGAAAAGGCACTGGAAGGCAAAGCAGTCGGCGACGAGCTGACCGTAGCCGTTGAACCTGAAGATGCCTATGGCGAATATGCTGCCGAACTGGTCAGCACCCTGAGCCGCAGCATGTTCGAAGGCGTCGACGAACTGGAAGTGGGCATGCAGTTCCACGCTTCCGCGCCTGACGGCCAGATGCAGATCGTTACCATCCGCGATCTGGACGGCGACGATGTCACCGTCGACGGCAACCACCCGTTGGCCGGTCAGCGCCTGAATTTCCAGGTCAAGATCATCGCCATCCGTGACGCCAGCCAGGAAGAAGTCGCTCATGGTCACGTCCATGGCGAAGGTGGCCATCACCACTGATTTTCTGCGCTAAGCTCAGAGAACTGGAGAGGCGCCCGAGGGGCGCCTTTTTAGTCCGCGGCTGTCCCTGGCGACATCGCCAAGTGGCTGTTTCGAGTAGAACACGGGAATCTGGAGTTCGTCATGAGTGCTTTTCACGACCTTAAATTGACAGCCCTGGATGGACAGGAGCTACCGCTGGCACCCCTCAAGGGGCACGTCGTGCTTGTGGTCAACGTCGCTTCCAAATGTGGCTTGACCCCACAATACGCGGCGCTGGAAAACCTCTACCAGCAATACAAGGACAAAGGCTTCAGCGTGCTGGGCCTGCCGTGCAACCAGTTTGCCGGGCAGGAACCGGGTACCGAGCAAGAGATCCAGGAATTCTGCAGCCTCAACTATGGCGTGACCTTTCCTTTGTCCAGCAAGCTGGAAGTCAACGGTCATGATCGTCATCAGCTGTACCGTTTGCTCGCGGGCGAGGGTGCGGAGTTTCCGGGGGACATCACCTGGAACTTCGAAAAATTCCTGCTGGGCAAGGACGGCCGAGTGCTGGCGCGGTTCTCGCCGCGCACAGCGCCGGATGATCCGACGGTCATCCATGCGATTGAAAAAGCGCTGAGCTAAATAAAGAAACATCAAAAGATCGCAGTCTTCGGCAGCTCTTACGGGTGTTCACCTTCCCCTGTAGGAGCTGTCGGAGGCTGCGATCTTTTGCTTTTGGATCTTAATCACCCAAATCAATAGTGCTGTTCAAGGCTTGCGACTCTCCATATTATCGCCGTCATAAAGTCATTTTCCTCGTGGAGCGTCCCATGCCCGTCAAAGCCCTGTTCAAACCGTTCCACCTCGGCAGCCTCGAACTGCCGACCCGTGTCGTCATGGCGCCGATGACCCGCTCCTTCTCCCCGGGCGGCGTACCCAATTCCAAAGTGATCGAATACTACCGTCGTCGCGCCGCTGCCGGCGTCGGCCTGATCGTCACCGAAGGCACCACCGTCGGGCACAAGGCCTCTAACGGCTATCCGAACGTGCCGCATTTCTACGGTGAGGCCGCGCTGGCCGGCTGGAAGAAAGTGGTCGACGCAGTCCACGCCGAGGGCGGCAAGATCGTTCCGCAGTTATGGCATGTGGGCAGCGTGCGCCGCATCGGCACCGAGCCGGATGCCAGCGTGCCGGGTTACGGTCCGTCGGAGAAATTGAAGGACGGTCAGGTCGTGGTTCACGGCATGACTAAACAAGATATCCAGGACGTGATCGCCGCGTTCGCCCAAGCCGCTAAAGACGCCCAAAGCATTGGCATGGACGGCGTGGAAATCCACGGCGCCCACGGTTACCTCGTGGACCAGTTTTTCTGGGAAGGCAGCAACCAGCGCACCGACGAATACGGCGGCAGCCTGGCCAACCGTTCGCGTTTTGCCATCGAATTGATTCAGGCTGTGCGTGCAGCCGTCGGCGAAGGCTTCCCGATCATCTTCCGTTTCTCGCAGTGGAAGCAGCAGGATTACACCGCGCGCCTGGTGCAAACACCGGAGGCGCTGGGGGAATTCCTCAAGCCGCTGTCCGACGCCGGCGTGGACATTTTCCACTGCTCGACGCGTCGGTTCTGGGAGCCGGAGTTCGACGGTTCCGAGCTGAACCTGGCCGGCTGGACCCGCAAGCTCACAGGCAAGCCGACCATCACAGTGGGCAGCGTTGGCCTGGATGGCGAGTTCCTGCAGTTCATGGTCAACACTGACAAGATCGCGCAGCCGGCCAGCCTGGAAAAACTGCTGGAGCGCTTGAACAACGACGAGTTCGATCTGGTGGCGGTAGGGCGTGCGCTGCTGGTCGACCCGGACTGGGCGCAGAAAGTGCGTGATGGTCGTGAGGAAGACATCCTGCCGTTCAGCCGTGAGGCATTGATGACCCTGGTTTAAGCAGCGACTGGAAGGGCCTCTTCGCGAGCGGCTCGCTCCCACAGGTTTTGTGAATGACGCAGAACCTTTGTGGGAGCGAGCCTGCTCGCGAAGACGGATTCAATGTCACCCACCAGTCAGGATAAGGTCTGTGCCTCAGGCACCGCCAACTCCCCCACACAAGCCCCTCGCAACTGCCCCTCGAACTGCTCGATAATCGCCGCCCAGCCCTGACGACTCGCATGCTGGCGCGCATTGAGCCGCACGCAACGCAAGGTTTCGCGCTCCTCCAGCAACCACGTCGCAGCATCGCAGAACGCCTCTTCGTCCCCCGGCATCGCCAACACGCCGTTGTAGCCATGACGGATATGTTGAGCGGCGGCCGCCTGATCGTAGGCCACCACGCCCAATCCCGAGGCCAGCGCTTCAAGCACCACATTGCCGAAGGTTTCGGTCAGGCTCGGAAACAGAAATACGTCCGCTGACGCATAGTGACTGGCCAACGCTTCGCCTCGTTGTGAGCCGCAGAAAATCGCGTCAGGCAGCTCCTTCTCCAAAAAACCTCGCTGTGGCCCGTCGCCGACCACGATCAATTTCAGTTTGCGCTGTGGATAAGTGGCCTTCAGGCCGTCAAAACAGCGCTTGAGCAAGCCGAGGTTTTTCTCCTGCGCCAGGCGTCCGACGTGGATGACCGCGATGTCTTTCTCGGCGAGCCCCCACTGTTCGCGTAAAGATTGCAGGCGTTTGACTGGATGAAACAATTGGCTGTCGACCCCTCGGGACAACAACGCCAGACGTTCGAAATGGCGCCGTTCCAGTTCCAGTCGCTGGCTGATGCTGGGCACCAGAGTCAACGTCGAACGGTTGTGAAACCAGCGCAGGTAATGAGTCAGCAAGCGCGACAGCAGGCCGAGCCCGTATTGATTGGAGTACTGCTGGAAATTGGTGTGAAAGCCGCTGACCACTGAAATCCCCAAACGCCGCGCCGCTCGCAACGCCGACAATCCCAGCGGCCCTTCCGTGGCGATGTAGAGCACGTCCGGACGATGACGTTTCCAGCGCCGCAGCAGCTTGTGCATCGACGACTGACCCCATTGCAAACCCGGATAGCCCGGCAATGGCCAGCCGCGACACAGCAGCAACTCATCGCTGCTGGCCGCCAGAAGATCGCAGCCCTGACGCGGCCGCACCAGTTCGACCTGATGCCCGCGCGCGCGCAAGCCATCGCACAAGCGGCCGAGGGTATTGGCCACGCCGTTGATTTCCGGTGGGAAGGTTTCGGTGATGAGGGTGATATGCAGAGCTGTCGTCATGACCCCAGTGTCGGCTGGGGGCATGTCGTCATTGTGGCGTTTCGATGATGGATTTGTGACGGTGTCAGCGTTGGGTCACCAGATTCTCTGCGCCGCGCTCACGCACCCAGAACAGCGTCGCACCGGCCACGGCCGCCGGCATCATCAGGATGTTGACCACCGGAATCAGCAACACCAGGTACACGATCCCGCCAAAACTCATGCTCTGCCAGCGCTTCTCGCGCAGCCAGGCGAGCATTTCGTTCCAGCCCAGTTTGTGGTTGTCCGCCGGGTAGTCGATGTACTGGATCGCCATCATCCACACCCCGAACAGCAGCCACAGCGGCGCGGCGATGATGTTGACCACGGGGATGAACGAGAGAATGAACAACCCGATTGCCCGCGGCAGGAAGTAGCCGAGTTTGCGCATTTCCCGGGACAGAGTGCGCGGGATCATGGCGACCAGTTCACCCCAACTGAACGCCGGGAAGTCATCGGTGCCACGCACCACCACTTCGACCTTCTCCGCCAGGAAGCCGTTGAACGGCGCGGCGATGACGTTGGCGAGCATGGTGAAGGTGAAAAACACCATCAGAACCACCAGCACGACAAAAATCGGCCAGAGGACGTAACTGAGAAAACTCAGCCAGTCGGGCAGGGACGGCATCAGCGTATCGACCCACAGGCTGAATTGATGGCTGGCCAGGTAGATCAATCCGACGAACAGCACGAGGTTGATCACCAAGGGCAACAATACGAACAAACGCAGGCTGGGGCTCAAGACCAGCTTGAGGCCTTCGCGCAGGTATTGCGGGCCGGACAGAACGGGGGCGGGCATAACGTGCTCCGAGCAAAGGGTAAACGCGCCGACCTTACCGGCTTTGCCTGACAGGCGAAAGCGCGGCAGCGACATCGACATTAACTGTAACAAAGGCGCCTATAAATCCATCGTGACCGGATAGAGACCGCCTATGAGCTGGATTGTTAAACCGTATTTCCTTAATCTTCGCCCCCTCGATACGCTGCACCCATTCTTTTTACAGGACTGTCGAACCCGAGCCTTCCCCAAGGCTTTCAACGGTCCTTTTTTATTCCCGCCGGCAACCCGGCGTTCCGCGCCAGGTGTTCCGGGCCGGTCAACAGGAGCAGGTCATGTCTGAAGTCCGTCATTCGCGAGTGATTATTCTCGGTTCCGGCCCTGCCGGTTACAGTGCCGCGGTCTATGCCGCCCGTGCCAATCTCAAGCCACTGCTGATCACCGGCATGCAGGCCGGCGGTCAACTGACCACCACCACCGAAGTCGACAACTGGCCGGGCGACGTCCACGGCCTGACCGGCCCGGCGCTGATGGACCGCATGAAAGAGCACGCCGAGCGTTTTGAAACCGAGATCGTTTTCGATCACATCAATGCCGTGGACTTCGCTGCCAAGCCGTACACCCTGATCGGCGACAGCGCGACTTACACCTGCGACGCCCTGATCATCGCCACCGGCGCCAGCGCCCGTTACCTCGGCCTGCCTTCGGAAGAAGCGTTCATGGGCAAAGGCGTATCGGCCTGCGCAACTTGCGACGGTTTCTTCTACCGCAACAAGCCAGTGGCTGTGGTCGGCGGCGGCAACACCGCTGTTGAAGAAGCGCTGTACCTGGCCAACATCGCCAGCACCGTGACCCTGGTCCACCGTCGCGAAACTTTCCGCGCCGAGAAGATCCTGATCGACAAGCTCAATGCCCGCGTTGCCGAAGGCAAGATCATCCTGAAGCTGAACGCGAACCTGGACGAAGTCCTGGGCGACAACATGGGCGTCACCGGTGCCCGCCTGAAGAACAACGACGGCAGCTTCGACGAGCTGAAAGTCGACGGCGTGTTCATCGCCATCGGCCACACCCCGAACACTTCGCTGTTCGAAGGCCAGCTGACGTTGAAAGACGGCTACATGGTTGTGCAGGGCGGCCGCGACGGCAACGCAACGGCCACCAGCGTCGAAGGCATCTTCGCTGCCGGTGACGTGGCTGACCACGTTTACCGTCAGGCCATCACCTCGGCCGGCGCCGGTTGCATGGCGGCACTGGATGCCGAGCGTTACCTCGATGATCTGCAGAACGCCAAGTTCTGAAATCGTTGAAATGAAAAAACCGGCTTCGGCCGGTTTTTTTGTGCCCACAGCAAAAGCGTTCACCAGACCCCTGCAGGAGCGAGGCTTGTGTTGGTCAACCGCGAAACCGTTCCTGGACGAAGTCCATGACCTTCAGCGATTGATAGATCGCATTGGCGGCAACGCGCCCGAACGGCCCACCGTTCCAGTCCAGCAAGTACGGCTTGAACAGTTCATGCCGAGCAGTTTCCCCGCACACCGCTTCAGCAATCACCCTGCCGCCAATCGAACCGGTATTCAGTCCATGACCGCCAAATGAAGTGCACGCCCAGACACCTGGTTCCAGCCATCCCAGGTTGGGCATTTTGTTGGTGGAATACCCCATCAGACCGGACCAGGCCAATTCGATCCTGACCGGCGCCAGTTGCGGATACACCGACACCATGTCGGCCTTGAGCATGGCCGCCAGGGCTTTTTCATTCTGTTCGTGACGGGTCGTGATACGTCCGCCCCACAACAGGCGATCGCCTTCGACAATGCGGTAATAGTCCGAGGCGCGACGGTCATCGGAAAACGCGGCGCCTGACTCGAGAACGCTTTTGATCGAATCGCCCAGGTGTTCGGTCAGCACCACGTAGGTGGCAATCGGCAGGTAGGCGCGGCTGAGCTTTTGCAGCTCCGGTCCGCCGTAACCGCCGGCGCAGAACACCAGGTCCTGACAGCGCACGCTGCCGTGAGCGGTCTGGACAATCTTGTCGGCCCCTTCGCGACGCCAGGTGAGCATTTTGGAGTGTTCGAAAATGCGACTGCCCGCCGCTTCAATGGCAAGGGCCAGGCCCAGGCAATAATTCAACGGGTGGAAATGTAGGGCATTCGGGTCCTCCACACCCTGGAAATAACGTTGGGTGTGCGCCCGTTCGCGGACCTGGGCGGTGTCGAGGAAGTTGAGTTCGTAAGCGAAGTCGCGGCGCATTGTGTCGATGTGGTTTTTCACGCTGGCGCTGTCGTCGTAGCGCTTGACCCGGATTGTGCCGGCGGACGGATTGCAGCCGGTGAGGGCCAGTTCGGCGATGTTGCGGCGGACAATCTCTACTCCTTCAACCGACATCTGGAACAGCGTTCTGGCGTTTTCCAGTCCCAGTTTTTTGCGGATCGCTCCAGACCCTTCGGCCCAGCCCGGCGAGACCACGCCGCCATTGCGGCCGGAGGCTCCCCACGCGACCTGATGGGCTTCGAGGATGATCACACGCTTGCCGCGCCGGATCAGTTCGAGGGCGGCGGTGAGGCCGGCGATGCCGGCACCGATGATGCAGACGTCGCAGGTTTCGTCGGTGTTCAATTCGGGCCTGGCCGCACGGGGCAGCGAGGTTTGGGAATACCAGGTGTTGGGGAAGGACATGGTCGATCCTTGATAAGTTGCCGGACATTCAAGCGAGGGCTGGCCTTCGTGGGAGCGAGCCTGCTCGCGATGGCGGTCGAACATTCAACATTAATGCTGAATTTGATGGCCTCATCGCGAGCAGGCTCGCTCCCTCAGGGGAGGGCGGTGTTACTTGATGGTCGAGTAGTCGACGCCGTACCACTTGTCCGACAGTTTGGTCAGCGTGCCGTCCTTGTGCATTGCGCCGATGATTTCACTCAGTTTCGCCTTCAGCTCCGGGTCCCCCTTGTCGGTGGCAACGGCCAACGGTTCGTAGAACACCACGCCGTTGTCGACAGCGCGTAATGGGTAACCCTTCTTGACGGCCGCATCCAGCGTGCTGCGTTGGGTGAGGATGGCGTCGAGTCGAGCACCGTCGCCCAGGCGCAGATCGTCCAGCGGTCCGACGGAGCCGGCGTAGGTCTTCATTTTTTCGGTTTTAACGTCGTAGACGACGGGTGGCACGTCAGTGGTTTCGATGGCCAGTGCCTGGCTGAAATAGTCCTCGGACGTCGTGCCGCCTTCGACGCCGATGGTTTTGCCATTCAACGCCTTGTGGTCGGTGACCGTGGATTTGTTGTGCACCGCAAACACGTAGGGCACGTAGTAGTAGGTGCCGGGAAAGTCGAGAATCCGCGCACGGCTCTTGGTGGCGGTCATCGAGCCGACGGACACGTCCCAGCGGCCATTCCACTTGCCGGCGGTAATCACATCCCAGTCGGGCGTGATGAATTTGGCCTCGACGCCGAGACGCTTGGCGATCTCCTTGGACACGTCGATATCAAAACCGTCGATTTCATTCTTGTCGTTGATGAACCCCTGCGGGGGCCAGGTCGCCGAGGTGGCGACGGTCAACGTCTTGCTGCTTTCGATCTTGTCCAGAACGGCACCGGCGTTCGCGGCGCCGACGAACAACAGTGACAAGGCGGCAGCAAGGGTGATTGCGGGTTTTTTACTGAGCATGTCCATCTCCACTTTTCGTTATTGTTATGCGGGGGTAAAGCGCTTCTCAGTGCCCGATGATCTGCGACAGGAATTTCTGTGCGCGTTCGGTCTGCGGGTTTTT
This sequence comes from Pseudomonas mandelii, assembly GCF_900106065.1. Lineage (NCBI taxonomy): Bacteria > Pseudomonadati > Pseudomonadota > Gammaproteobacteria > Pseudomonadales > Pseudomonadaceae > Pseudomonas > Pseudomonas mandelii. The sequence continues at coordinate 1,118,135 of NZ_LT629796.1, read as the reverse complement.
GAAAAACTCGGCCGGGGTGGCTTGTTCGATCACCTGGCCCTGATCCATGAACAGCACTCGGTCGGCGACCTTGCTGGCAAAGCCCATTTCGTGGGTCACGCAAATCATCGTCATGCCGTCGGTGGCCAGCTCGCCCATCACGTCCAGCACCTCGTGGACCATTTCCGGGTCCAGCGCCGAGGTTGGTTCATCGAACAGCATCACTTTGGGGTTCATGCACAGCGCCCGGGCAATGGCCACGCGCTGCTGCTGGCCGCCGGACAGTTGCGACGGATATTTGTGGGCATGCTCGGCAATCCGCACCCGCTCCAGATAGACCTGCGCGCGTTTTTTCGCCTCGGTGGCCGACACGCCTTGCACCAGTTGTGGGGCCAGAGTCAGGTTGTCCATCACGCTCAAGTGCGGGAACAGGTTGAAGCTTTGGAACACCATGCCGATTTCGCTGCGCACGGCGCTGACACTTTCCGCTTCACTGGTGAGCGTAATGCCGTTGACCTGAATGTGGCCCTTCTGGAAATTTTCCAGGTGGTTGATGCAGCGAATCATTGTCGATTTGCCCGAACCCGACGGGCCGCACACCACCAGGATTTCGCCAGTGGCGACGTTCAGGTCGACGTCGCGCAGGGCGTGAAAGTTGCCGTACCACTTGTTCAGGCCGGTGATTGAAATCATCGAGGGACTGGTCTGCGCAGCAGGGGCCAGGTCGCGTTGTTGGGCGGTATCGGTACGAGTCATCACGCATCAACCCCTTGCCACGGATCGATTGACCCGTTTTTCGATTCGCGCCTGGACCCGTTCCAGAATGAACGACAGGGCCCAGTAAATCATCGCGGCGGTGATCAGCATTTCCAGGTGGCGGAAGTCTGCGCGCCCCTGGGTCTTGGCCAGGTACATCAGTTCCCAGACACCGATCACCGACACCAGCGAACTGTCCTTGAGCATGGCGATGAACTGGTTGCCGGTGGGTGGAATGATCACCCGCAAGGCCTGCGGCATGATGACCCGGCTCAGGGTCTTGAACGGGCTGATGTTCAGCGCCCGCGAGGCTTCCCACTGGCCGACCGGAATGCTCTGGATGCCGGCCCGGAAAATCTCGGTCATGTAGGCGCCGTAACACAGGGACAGCGCGAGGATACCGGCAGGCACCGCATCGACCACGTAGCCCAGTTGCGGCAGACCCAGGTAAATCAGGTAGATCTGAATCAGCAACGGCACGCCGCGAAAGAACGAGGTGTAGAACGAGGCGAGGGCATTGGCCAGGCCGTTGTTCGACAGCTTGGCCACTGCGCCGACCAGCGCCAGCACAAAGGCCAGGACGATGGCCACTGCAGAGATGTACAAGGTGGTTGCAGCGCCCTGGATGATCAGGAAACCGATCTTGTCGAGGATGAAGCTGTAAGACAGGTCGAAGGTGTCGAAGAACGCCAGAAACAGGATCAGTAGTTCGATCCACACCACCGTAGTCTGCACTTTGAACTTCAGGCGCCCGAGGACGTGGAAGTTCAAGGTGCCCAGTACGGCAATGCCCAGCCCGATGGCGACGTTGCGTGCCGTCAGGCTGTCCGGGGCATTGCCCAGCAGCGGATGCAGAAAATGACTGAGGGCGCTGTTGCCCAGGTTCATCAGGTAGGCGCCGAGGAACAACACCACGGCTACGCCGAGCAGGAAGTGAGGATCGTTAGACTTTTTCTTATAAATTATATTGTCGTGATACATGTCTGCCTCAGCTTGTCGGTGGTGATGTTCTCGCTAGGTAAAAGGGTCTTTGGTCAGTATTGCGACGTCGATTCCGGGACCACAAGCGAACTTAATTCGCTACGTCAGTCCCGGAACGCACTTCGCTGTCAGGACAGTCTTGCCAGGCACGCCTCGAGGATATCCAGCCCTTCCTCCAGCACCGTCGCCTCGGTGGTCAACGGCGCCAGCAGCCGAATGATGTGCCGTGATTTGCCGCTCGGCATCAACAGCAGACCCGCGTCACGCGCCAACGCCAGCAATTGTGTGAGCTGCGCCGAGGCGGGGGAGCCGTTGGCATGGGTCAACTCGATACCGCGCATCGCACCGACGCCGGTCAAACGACCCAGATACGGTGAAAGTTTGCTTGCGCGCCAGGACTCGTAACGGCTGACAATCGCTTCTTCCTGTTGCGACCCCCAGGCTTGCAGGTTGGCATCCGTCATTTCATCCAGCGTTGCCAATGCGGCGGCGCAGGCGATGGGGTTGCCCGAATAGGTGCCGCCCAGTCCACCTTTGGGCAAGGTGTCGAGCAGCGACTTGCGCCCGACTACCGCGCCCAGTGGTACGCCGCCGGCGATGCTTTTGCCCAGCAGGATCAGGTCCGGCTCGATGCCCAGGCGCGAAAAGGCAAAACGCTCGCCGGTGCGGCCAAAGCCGGACTGGATTTCATCGGCGATCAGCAGAATATTTTTTTCATCGCAGAACGTGCGCAGCGCCTGTGCGAACTCGACATCCATCGCCAGAAATCCCGCTTCACCTTGAACCGGTTCGACGATAAAACAGGCCACGTCATTGACGTCGATTTCGACGCTGAACAGTCGATCCATCGCCTTCAGCGCTTCGGCGCAGGTCACGCCGTTGTCCTTGCTTGGAAAGGGCAGGTGATACACAGGCCCCGGCAGCGCGCCGACTTTCTGTTTGTACGGTGCGACTTTGCCGTTGAGGTTGAGGGTGGCGAGCGTGCGGCCATGGAAGGCACCGTCGAAGGCAATGACGGCTGTGCGACCGGTCGAGCCACGGACGATCTTCAGGGCGTTTTCCGCCGCTTCTGCGCCGCTGTTGGTGAGCATGCCACTGACAGCGTAGTCCACCGGAATGAACGCCGTCAGGCGATCCATCAGTTCGATGTAGGGCACATGCGGTGCGGCGTTGAACGCGTAGTGCGTCAGCCGCGTGGCTTGTTCGCGAATGGCCTCGACGATGCGCGGATGGCAATGGCCGAGGTTCAGTACGCCGATGCCGCCGACGAAGTCGATGTAGCGTTTGCCATCGGTGTCCCAGACCTCGGCGTTTTTGCCGTGGCTGAGCGTGACGGGATGAACGACGTTGATCGACTGGCTGATGGTTTCGCTGCTCATGGATGACCGACTCTGAAGAAGGGATGCTTCTTTTTATCTAAGCCGTGAGCAGTGGGTGGGGGCAAACGAAATAAAGTGGACGGGTCAATCTTAAAAGTCGGGATGTGTGCGAATAAGAGATGGGCAGGCAAAGCGTAACTTGTGGCGAGGGAGCTTGCTCCCGCTGGGTCGCGCAACGGCCCCAAAAAAGAGGGACCGCTACGCAGTCCAGCGGGAGCAAGCTCCCTCGCCACAGGTTCTGTGTCGCTCGTGAAGTGTTTCGCGGACTTTGATTAACGGCGAGTCAGCGGCTGTTGGGTGAATTTCACGCCCGCCAGACCCTGCGCAATCAACGCGCGGATATTGCCGTGGTCGTTGCCTTCAGGCGTGGCCACGACCGAGCGGTAATGCTCGCCAAAGGCCAACAGCGCCTCTTCATCGGTCAGGCCTTCCAGCAGCGCCAGGCCCAGGGTCTTGCACGAACCTTCGTTCTGCCCGGCGGCGTTTTCCACGCCGCCGTTGTTGAAAGCCTGAGGCTGGTAGTCGTAACCCGTGGCGATGAACGCCAGGGTGTCGGCGAAAACATGCTCACCGCTCTTGAGGCTGGCGCGCAGGGTGTTCAAATCACTCATTGGGTTTTCCTTTGGCGAACGCCGCTTGTTGTTCGGCGTTGGCTTCTTGCTGGTATTGGGCTTTCCACTCGGCGTAAGGCATGCCGTAAACCACTTCGCGAGCGTCATCGAGGCTGACCTCGATCTGGCGTTCGTCGGCGGCGGCCTTGTACCACTTGGACAGGCAGTTGCGGCAGAAGCCCGAGAGGTTCATCAGGTCGATGTTCTGCACGTCCTTGCGGCTGTCCAGGTGGGCGACCAGCCGGCGAAAGGCGGCGGCTTCAAGTTCCAGGCGTTGTTGATCGGTCATGGGGGCCTCTGCGAGGCAGCTTCGAGCGGTAAGCTTCAAGCTGCAAGATGGGTTGCGATGGCTTGTAGCTTAACGCCTGAAGCTTGAAGCTTGAAGCTTGAAGCTTAGCGGCTTGCAGCGAGCGTAATCGACACCGACTCGGCGAATCGCAGGGCGTGGGGTTTGTCGACTTCAACTTCGGCGTACAACACCGACGCGTTGGCCATGACCAGATCGAGGATCTCCTGGGTCAGGCGTTCGAGCAGGGCGAAGCGATTGCCTTCCACGTGGGCGATGATCGCCTTGGTGATGGTCCGGTAATTCAGCGCGTGATCGATGTCGTTGTCACGCACCGCTTCCTGAGCGGCATACAGGATGGTCAGGTTGATCAGAACATCCTGCTTGTTGAGGATTTCATCCTCGTTGATCCCGATGAAGGTCCGCAGGCACAGGTCCTTGACCCGGATGCGTGCCATTCCTGGTTGAAGTTGTGGCATTGCTACTTGCTCCGTCCAATCAATTGCAGGAACTCCTGGCGGGTGGTGCTCGACTCGCGGAAGGCGCCGAGCATCACCGAGGTGTTCATGGTCGAATTCTGTTTCTCGACGCCGCGCATCATCATGCACATGTGCCTGGCTTCGATGACCACCGCGACACCGGCCGCGTCAGTCACCTGTTGCACCGCATCGGCGATCTGTCGGGTGAGGTTTTCCTGTATCTGCAGGCGGCGGGCGAACATGTCCACCAGCCGCGCGATCTTCGACAGGCCCAGCACCTTGCCCGTCGGAATATAAGCCACATGGGCCTTGCCAATGAAGGGCAGCAGGTGATGTTCGCACAACGAATACAGTTCGATGTCGGCGACGATGATCATCTCGTCGGTGTCTGACGCAAACAGTGCGCCGTTGACGATCTCCTCGACACTCTGGTCGTAGCCGTGGCAGAGGTACTGCATGGCTTTGGCTGCGCGAACCGGGGTGTCTTGCAGTCCTTCGCGGTCGGGGTTTTCGCCGAGACCGATGAGAATTTCGCGATAGCTCTCGGACAGGGCGTTCTGGTGCAGGGATAACGTCATGGAACATCCTCGCGGGGGCTGCTTATTTGAGGTGCCGTCCGCCATTGACGGTCAGGGTCGTGCCAGTGACATAAGGGTTGTCGAGCAAATAACGCAGGCTCTGGTAGATCACTTCGCTGCCGGGTTCGATGCCCAGCGCGGACTTGGCCAGGGCCTTGGCGCGGTATGCCGCGTTGTCGTCGGGGTTGAACATTAGCAGGGCTGGCGCGATACCGTTGACCTTGATTGTCGGCGCGTATTTCGCGGCGAAGGACAGGGTGAGGCTGTCGAGCCCGGCTTTGCTGGCGCAGTAGCCAATGTGTTTGCTGCTGCCCTTGCGGGTCACGTCATCGCTGATGTGCACGATGTCGGCGGGGCTTGAGCGTTCGAGCAAGTCGGCACAGTGCAGGTTGATCAGGTAGGGCGCCAGCATGTGCACGCTGAACATGCGGGTAAAGGCCTCGGCGTCGGTGTCCGGGGTTTCGGCCAGCCATTCGGAAGCGTTGTGGACAATGGCTCGCAGGCTGTCGGTGTGGGTTTTCAGTTGGGTGATGAACGCGAGGATCCCCGCTTCAGTGGAGAAGTCGGCAAATACCGCGGTGGCGCCCAGGTCGCGCAATGTCTGCACGCCTGGGCGTTCGCTGCGGTAACTGAAGATCACCGGATGGCCGTCTTCGAGCAAACGTTGCGCACAGTGCAGGCCGACACGCTGGCCGGCACCGGTGATGAGGATCGGAGCTGCGGAAGAGGTCATGAACGGCTCGCGTCGCGGTAAGAGCAAAACTATACCAGCGCGCAGCGGCATTCACCTATTGCGGGGCTCCCACAAGGGGGATCAGTGGTTTTGGGGAGTGGGCTTGGCGGGCAACGGGCGTGCTGGCGTGCTGTTCAACCAGCTGGCCAGCAGGCGGGTCGATAGCGGAATGAAGAAGTAGACCATCAACGGCGTCAGGCACAGGGTGCTGATGAGCACGCGCGGCAGCAGGCTCATGTCGTCGAGCAACGGCCCCATTACAAAGTTGAACAGCAGGGAAACCGGAAAGAATGCCAGCCAGATTGCCACCGCCTGCTTCCAGCGGGGTGGGCGCTGGCCGACCGCGCCGAACCAGCCTTCAATGCCACTCACGCGATGTTCCGTCTTGTGCGCAAACAGATCGCTGCCGCGCGCCAGCCATGCGGTACGCGAAGCGGAATGCTCCCAGGCGTGCATGGTTTGCTCGTTGGCAAAGCGGAAAATAATCTGGAATTCGTTATCGCCGGGCGGCGGAGCGAGCACACCTGAGCCGAGATAACCGGGGAAGTCGGTGGCCAGTTGTTCGCCTTCGCGCAACCAGGCCATCAGGTCCTGATAACGCCCATCGGCGACGCGGCGCGCAACCATCAGCGTGACGGGTGAGGTAGACATGGTGAATCTCCGTATAACAGATGCGTCACTCCGGGTAGGAGTTTCGCCAGGCGCAGCGCCGGGGTGATGGGCTGCGTCTTGAGACAAGCAAGGATTATTCCTGATTCTGACGGATACGCCAGCGACATTGGTCGTTTATCAGTCTTGAACAAGCATGGGGTGGAAGAGTTAGAATGGGATCCAATTTTGCGCGCGGACTTCAATTGCCACATGCCTGTCCTGACTGAAGGTGTCCCAGATTTGCAGCGAGGAGCTGCACTGGAACAGGAAGAGCTGTTTCCCATCCGTGAAGTAGCGCGCCTGACGGGTATCAACCCCGTTACGTTGCGGGCATGGGAGCGACGATATGGCCTGATTCAGCCCACACGCACCGAAAGCGGGCATCGGCTGTACTCGATGGCGGATATCGAAAAGGTCCGCAGCATTCTCGGCTGGATCGATCGCGGCGTCGCGGTCAGCAAGGTCGGCAAGATACTGGCCAAGACCGAGCCGCTTAAAGCCCTGGCGAAAATCATTCCCGACGAACTCGTTCAGGCCGACTACGCCCAGTGGCAGCAGGAGGTTCAGGTGGCGGTGACGGCGTTTGACGAGGTTAAGCTGGAGCAAGTCTATGGACAGATTTTTTCCAGTTACCCCCTGACCGTGGTGTTCCAGGACATCCTGATGCCGATCTGGAAGCTGATGCTGCAGCGCCATCACGCGTTCGGTCAGACCAGCGAATGGCTGTTTCTGGATGGTTTCCTGCGTTCTCGTGTGTTGCAGCGCATGTTGCTGGTGCGCGTCATGCAGCCTCGACGCGTGATTGTCTGCGCCTTGGCCGATCAGGCTCATGAACTCGAAGTGCTGGTCACGGCGCTGTACCTGAGCAGTGTCGACTCGGCTATTCAACTGCTGGCGATCGGTCAGCCCTTCGACGAGTTGACCCTGGTTTGCGAGTGTATCAAGCCCACGGCACTGGTGCTGGTGTCCAACCACGCGCCGGCCCCCGAGTTGCCTCGACGTCTGAATCGACTGGCCTTGAGCCTGGATTGTCAGTTGCTGCTGGCTGGCGATGCGTCGGACCTGGCACAGGACAGCCTGGCCGGATCGTCGATCGGTTGTCTGGGAAATGAGGGGATGGTGATGCGTCAGCGTTTGAAACAGTTCCTGGCAGGAAACCTGGATACCTGAGATCAGATGTGCAGGGCGGGATGTGTCAGACGATGTTGCTGAAGGATGTACTGACGCAGACGTTCGGTCTCATCCTTGTCGCTCTGGCTTAATTCGTAAGCGTAGAAACCTTGCTCGGTTTCACGCTCGAAGGTGCCGCGCAATGCAATCCGCTCATAGCCTGACGGACTGAACCACAACGCGAAGTGTTTGGGCGGTTTGGTCTTGTTGCGAACTTCCAGCAAAACCCCTTTGAACGATATTTCATGCACCCACATCGTGCCGGGCTGGCCTTTGGCATTTTCCAGTGCCACCGGCTCTTCAAGCGTCAGGCGCCATGGTCGTACCATTGGCCCGTCTTCATAAATACTCGGCACGCCCAGACGCAAATGCAGCGCATGAAATTCGTCTTCCACCAGATGCAGCGGAAAGGTCATTTGCTGGTTTTCGAAGTTGGCCTGGATGGTGACTTGCTCATGGGCCGCCAGGCGCGTGAGCAAATCACGGATTTGCGATCCACCGTTGACGAGCAGACTCGACGTCGCATCCCGCACATTGAGCTGGGGGTTGTGTTGCATGGTCTGGATAAAATCCAGCTCATCCTGTGTCAGGAGTGCGTCGCGTTGCATGGCTTGCTCGAAAGGAATAGTTACAAAGTCATCGGTGATTGTAGTTAATGACCATTAATTCGCTGTTTTGTTTTTACCGTTCGTCGCTTTAAGCGCGGCAAGCTCGGCCTGCATCTCAGCCAATTGTGCTTCCAGTTGCGCAACTCGCTGCTGTGCCTTGACCTGCACCGTAACGTCTTTCTGCACGCCTACAAAATAAGTTTGCCCATCGCTTTCGTTCTTCACTGTAGAAAGGGACAGTTCATTCCAGAACGGGGTGCCGTCCTTTCGGTAGTTTCTCAGGATTTCCCGGCAGGAGCCGCCAAGGGTCAACGCTTTGCGAATTGCGGTGAGGGCTTCTTTTTGATCCCGGTCACCGGCCTGCAGGAAACGGCAATCCTGGTAAAGAATTTCTTCGCTGGTGTAACCCGTCAGCCGCTCGAACGCCGGGTTTACGTAAATCAGGATGTTGTCCTGGTCACCTTCCTTTTCGGCAATCACGATGCCGTCGTTGGAGGCGTTGATTACCATTTGCAACAGTTGAGCGTTGATCATCGGAGAATCCTTTCCGTATTGATAGGGATTTGCATTCTAAAAGATCAAACGAGCCCGTGCTGTTAATATCTGTGTCTTTTACAGCTTCAGGATCGATTGATGAAAGTTGCCATCATTTCCGGCTCGGTGTACGGCACGGCAGAAGAAGTTGCCCGCCACGCCGCCTCTCTTTTAAACGGCGCGGGTTTCGAAACCTGGCACAACCCGCGCGCGACACTGGCCGATGTCCAGGCCTTCGGCCCGGAAGCATTTCTGGCGGTGACGTCGACCACCGGCATGGGTGAATTGCCGGATAACCTGCAACCCCTGTATTCGATGATCCGTGACCATTTACCTGCTGCCTGGCGCGGTTTGCCGGGGGTGGTGATCGGCTTGGGCGATGCAAGTTACGGCGATACGTTCTGCGGCGGCGGCGAGCAGATGCGTGAGTTGTTCGCCGAACTGGGCCTGCGTGAAGTGCTGCCGATGTTGCGTCTGGACGCCAGCGAAAGTGTGACTCCGGAAACCGATGCCGAGCCTTGGCTGGCCGAGTTGATCAGGGTGCTGCGGAGCTGACCGGCCGCTCGCGCAGCAGGGCAAGCCAGGCTTGTGCAGCCTTCGACAAGTACGCCCCCTGCCGCCAGATAAAGGCAATGTCCCAGCGTAACGAATCCGGGGCATTCAAGGTCAGGCGCACCACGCCTGGCCGCACCAGCCCACGCGCCACCACGCTGGGCAGCAGCACCACGCCTTGGCCGGCGGCCACCAGTGCGGCAAGAAAATCCGCCTGGCCGCTGCGCCCACCTTCCTTGGGTGTGAACCCTAGCTGATGACAAGCCTGCAGCAACCGGTCGTTGAGCACGAAGCTGCGCTGATACAGCAGAAACGGCGTATCGGCCAATTCCTCCAGTCCGATCACTGTCTTGGTCGCCAACGGATGATCGGCGGGCAGCAGCGCATCCAGCGGCTCATCGCAGAAAGGCTGAAAGGCGAACTGCGGATCCTTCGGCAACAGACTGCCACCGAGTTCGAGCTCACCACTCAACACCGCCTGTTCGATGTTCAGGCTACCGCCCTCCAGTAACTGAATGCTGATGTTCGGGTAGCGCCGCCGGTACTCGGCAAACAGCCCGGCGAACAGCGCGTCACTGCCCAGCAGCGGCAGTCCCAGACGCAATTCCCCGCGAGCCAGTTGGCTCAAATCGTCCAACTCACTGAGCAACTCGTTGCGCAGCCGCAGCATGCCTTCGGCCCGTTGCAGCACCACGCTGCCGGCGGCGGTCAGGCGCAGCTGCGACCCCAAACGTTCGAGCAACGGTGTGCCCAGACTTTGTTCCAGCTGAGCGACCTGCTTGCTCACCGCTGATTGGCTGATGTGCAGAGTCTTGGCGGCTTGGGTGAAACCCCCTTGGTGCATCACTTCGACGAAGCTGCGTAGCTGCTTGAATTCCATGCGCCTGATTCCAGATTGGAATAGAGCCGAGTCTAACAATTCGTTTCGGGGATAGCAGCCCGCTCCGTAAAATGAGCATCTGTGAGGACCGAAACCATGAATTCATCCATCTTCAAACGCCTGGCTCGATTGACCGCTGAACTGGCCGTGCTGCTCGGCATCTACCTGCTCGGCTGCGAAATTGCCGCGGGGTTGGCTTGGCCGATCCCGGGTGGCGTCATCGGCATGGCGCTGTTGCTGCTGGCTTTCGCGGTTGGCGGGATCAAACCGGCGGCGTTGCAAATGGGGGCCGGCCTGTTGATGGCCGAGATGCTGCTGTTTTTTATTCCTGCGCTGATGAGCCTGCTCGATTACGGCAGCCTGATGCGCGACGACGGTTGGCGGATTCTGCTGGTGATCGGCGTGAGTACGCTGATGGTGATGCTGGTCACCGCGTTTACCGTGGAAGGGGTGGTGCGGTTGCGGAGGTCCCATGAAGCTTGAGCTGATGCCGATGTTCTGGCTGGCCTTCACGCTGTCGGCCTATTTATTCAGTCGCTGGATCTACCGGCGCACCGGGCGTTATCTGCTGTCGCCGCTGATTCTGGTTCCGGCGCTGCTGCTGGCCCTCGCTGTGCCGCTGCATACCGCGTACTCGGAGTATTCGAGCAACACCCATTGGCTGATGTGGGTGCTGGGGCCGGTGACCGTCGCGTTCGCCGTGCCGATCTGGCAACAGCGGCAGATGCTGATGCGGTATTGGTCGGCGTTGTTGCTCGGAATGCTGGCGGGCAGTGCGGCGTCCATCGGCACCTCGTTCGGTCTGGCCAAGGCGCTGGCGCTGGACAGTTCGGTGACGATGTCGCTGGTGCCACGCTCCATCACCACGCCGTTTGCCATGCCGCTGGCTCACGACCTCGGTGGCGTGCCGGAACTGACGGCGGTGTTCGTGATGTTCACTGGTGTGTTCGGGGCGATGCTCGGCGGCATTCTGCTGAAGTGGCTGCCGTTGCGCAGCGCCCTTGCGCGCGGTGCGTTGTTTGGCGTCGGCGCGCACGGTGCCGGTGTCAGTCGGGCCCATGAAGTGGGCGGTGAGGAAGGCTCGGTTGCGGGGCTTGTCATGGTTCTGACAGGGCTTTTGAACCTGTTTGCCGCCCCCTTGTTGGCGGCGGTCCTTTGACATGGATCCAGTCTTTCTCCTGAACTGACTCGTTAGGCCACCAAGCTGGCTGCCAATGCAACTACGCGAAATCCGGGGGCGACTAGACTGCGGTAACGACAGTAAAACTATAAGAACAGGAGGTCCTTGCCGTGAAAGTTGCTCCCGTCCAATCCCCCCAGAGTGTCAAAGACCAGGTCAGTGCCGCCGAGTGGCAGACCCGCGTCGACCTGGCGGCCTGTTATCGTCTGGTGGCCTCCCATGGTTGGGACGATCTGATCTTTACGCATATCTCGGCCAAGGTGCCGGGCACCGAAGATTTCCTGATCAACCCGTTCGGGCTGATGTTTCACGAGATCACTGCGTCGAGTCTGGTCAAGGTCGATCAGGCCGGCAACAAGCTGATGGACAGCCCTTACGAAATCAACCCGGCGGGTTACACCATTCACAGCGCCGTGCATGAAGTGCGTCACGATGTGGTGTGCGTGTTGCACACTCACACCGCTGCGGGTGTGGCGGTGTCGGCACAGAAGCAGGGCATTCTGCCGATCAGTCAGCAGTCATTGTTTGTGCTGTCCAGCCTTGCGTATCACGCCTACGAAGGCGTTGCCCTGAACCATGAAGAGAAGGCGCGCCTGCAAGCCGACCTGGGTGAAAACAATTTCCTGATGCTGCACAACCACGGCCTGCTGACCTGTGGCAGCACCATCGCCGACACGTTCCTGATGATGTTCACCTTTCAGCGCGCCTGCGATATCCAGGTGCTGGCGCAGAATGGTGGCGCCGAGCTGATTGCTATCGAGCCGCAGATTCTGGCGGGCGCCAAGGCAATGATTGCCGGCGTGACCAAAAGTGCTCAAGGGATGGGCGGCGCGTTGGCCTGGCCGGCGTTGCTGCGCAAACTCGATCAACTAGACCCGGGTTATAAATTCTAATGGCACTTGCCGAGATCCCCCTGTGTGTCTGGCGAAAGCGCGGCCAGACGTTCGTATTCCGTGGCCAGACCATCCATTACTGGACGGCGGGGCAGGGTGAGCCGTTGCTGCTCATCCATGGTTTCCCGACCGCCAGTTGGGACTGGCATTACTTGTGGCAACCGCTGGCGCAGCGCTATCGGGTAATTGCCTGCGACATGCTCGGCTTCGGCGACTCGGCCAAACCGGTCAACCATGAATACAGCCTGTTGGAGCAGGCCGATCTGCAACAGGCGCTGCTCGCGCACCTGAACGTCGAACAGCCGGTGCATGTGTTGGCCCACGATTATGGCGACAGCGTGGCTCAGGAACTGTTGGCCCGGCATTACGAGACGCGCGTCGATATCGCCAGTTGTGTTTTCCTCAACGGCGGCCTGTTTCCTGAAACCCATCGCCCGGTGTTGATGCAAAAACTGTTGCTCAGCCCCTTGGGCTGGATGATCGGGAGAGCTTTTACCCGCGACGGACTGGTGAAAAGTTTCCGGCAGATATTTGGTCCGCACACTCGACCCACCGAAAGCGAGATGGACGATTTCTGGGGCCTGATCGACAGCAATCACGGCCCGCGAATCATGCATAAGCTCATCGCTTATATTCCTGAGCGGCGTGTTCAGCGCGAGCGTTGGGTCAGCGCCATGCAGCGTGGCGAGGTTCCGCTGCGGGTCATCGATGGTGAAGTCGATCCGATTTCCGGCGCGCACATGGTCAAGCGCTATCGGGAACTGGTCCCCAACCCGGACACGGTGCTGCTGCCTGATATTGGCCATTACCCGCAGACTGAAGCGCCGGCGCAGGTGCTCAAGCATTATCAGGCGTTTCGGGATCGGCTGATTTCTCCGCCGCGCAGGGCGGCCTGTTCCTGACTATCCCCCAGCCTTATCAAGCACTATTCAGCTTTACCTGTGTTTATTGTGACCAGCAGCCTGGTGCCTGACACTCGGACGTATTGTCCTTGGTCTGCTGGAGTTCCCCCCATGAATGAGTCTGTGCGCTTCGAAGATAAAGTTGTGATCGTCACGGGGGCCGGCGGCGGCCTGGGCCGGGCTCACGCGCTGCTGTTCGCCAAACAGGGCGCTAAAGTGCTGGTCAATGATCTCGGCGGCTCGGCGCAAGGGGAAGGCGCCAACGCCTCGGCAGCCGACCGCGTAGTGGCGGAAATTCGTGAGGCGGGTGGCATCGCCGAAGCCAACCACGACTCCGTTACCGATGGCGACAAAATCGTACAGCATGCCCTCGACGCCTTCGGCCGCATTGATGTCGTGGTCAATAACGCCGGGATCCTGCGCGACAAGACCTTCCACAAAATGGACGACGCCGACTGGGACCTGGTTTACCGCGTCCACGTCGAAGGCGCCTACAAAGTCACCCGCGCCGCCTGGCCGCACATGCGCGAGCAGAACTATGGCCGGGTGATCTTCACCGCATCGACTTCGGGCATCTACGGCAATTTCGGCCAGTCCAACTACGGCATGGCCAAGCTTGGCCTCTACGGCCTGACCCGCACACTCGCCATCGAAGGTCGCAAGAACAACATCCTGGTCAATGCCATCGCGCCCACCGGCGGCACTCGCATGACCGAAGGCCTGATTCCGCCGCAAGTTTTCGAGCAACTCAAGCCGGAACTGGTGAGCCCGTTGGTGGTGTACCTGGCCAGTGAAAACTGCCAGGAAACGTCCGGGTTGTTCGAAGTCGGTGGCGGCTGGATGGGCAAGGTGCGCTGGGAACGTAGCCTGGGCGCCGGGTTTGATCCGCGGGTGGGCTTCTCGCCGGAGGATGTGGCGGCGCAGTGGGAGCAGATTTGTGATTTCGAAGGGGCGGCGCATCCGAAGGACAATATTGAGGCGCTTAAAGAGATGATGGGGAATTTGCAGAGGTATTCGATTTAAGAGTGTAAGGGGAGCAAGCATGAATGCTTGCTCCCTTATGTTTATTCTTCGGGTTTGAAGCCTGGTTTGCCATTTATGTTTCGCCATGATTTAACTTTCGCAACGATAGCTTCGGGTGTTGATTCTTCGTCTGAATCTGCGTAGTAAATCAAGTCGGAGCCGTCGGGGTGCTCTGTTAGTTCTTCAAACAAAAGTACTGCATCAATCTGTTCCTTCTCTGTCGGGTATTCTGATTGGCAGATTCTGGAAACGAACTTAAGGAATTCTGTTTCGGTGTAGTCGGAGAGGTCAAAGAGGCTCATGTCATTTATCTCCTTTGTGTATTTCTGAGTGTCGTTTCGGGGTGACGATTCGGATGTTGTCCATGTCAAATATCTCGCCATCTTTTGAAATTTGGTTCACATGGTGTAGCTCAAGTATTCCTGTTTCAACGCATTGGAAGTGGCTTTTATTGTATTGAGATTCTGGTAGTAAACCGCTATGCCGTGTCCGTGTGGGCCCGCAATCACTTCGGTCGCTGTTAGCGGTATAGGTGTTATGTGATCGGGTGCTTGTCCGATCGTATGGACAGGCACACTGATGTCTAGGAAACCTGGTCTCGGTGGCTTTTGCATATTCATATCCTTTTGAATGTGCAGGGCGATTTAGAATGGGCGCGTTGTTGGTATGTCTTTTAATAAAGTCGAGTTGTTGCATCGTGCCCATAAAGGTTACAACCAAAACCAGAAAGTCTGGGTCCGAGAGATGTGTGGGCTGTTACATACAGGGTTGAGAGAAGTTTCGATGCGGCAGGAATAAAGACGCGAATGTCTTTCGCGTAAAGAGATGTTTCTTATGCGGTTATAGGAAATATCTTGCAGGAGATTCTTCAGCGAAAATCCCCATCGCCATCCCCAAAACCCTCGCCCATAAAAAAGGCCGCTGCAAACGCAGCGGCCAAAGCAAGACGTTGGATCAAGGAGCTACAAATCAACGTCAGTGAACACAGGGCGATCAATCGAAAAAGCGTCGATTCATCTGGATTCTGTCGCCAATGGCGTGGACTGAACGCACGCCATCGATTCGCGCTTTCTGGCGGTTTGCCGTGAAAGCCCGGCAAGAATAAGCCGTTGAGCTGAAAGGAAAAACAGCGATTCACGACATGCACTGTTGCAGTCTAAGCAATAGTCCCACGCGCCACGTCCCCTGTAGCAGCTGCTGCCATGCATTCTGCTGATAGTCCCCCATCCAGCCCATCCATACCCCGCGCAAACCCCCGCCCCATCCGGCTATTCATCCTTTAGAGGTACACCACGAATACCTCCTTGGTGCGCTTATCGCTCCCAACGTGCGGCAGTAGGGTGGGGCCTTCTGTCACTCACCGGGGAAGACGCATGACAAAAACAACAATGCGCGCCATCTTCACACCGCAAGCGCTGGCCGCTGCGGTTGCCTTGGGCTGCTGTGCCCAGGCGCAGGCTGTTGCGTTCAACATTGGCGAAATCGAGGGTACGTTCGACTCCTCGCTGTCCGTCGGCGCGAGTTGGGGCATGCGCGATGCCGATAGATCTTTGGTGGGCACCGTCAATGGCGGGACCGGTCAGTCTTCGACCGGTGATGACGGCCGGCTGAACTTCAAGAAAGGCGAAACCTTCTCCAAGATCTTCAAGGGCCTGCACGACCTCGAATTGAAATACGGTGACACCGGCGTCTTCGTCCGTGGCAAGTACTGGTACGACTTCGAGCTGAAGGACGAAGACCGCGAGTTCAAGCCGATCAGCGACAGTGGCCGCAAGGAAGGCGCCAAGTCCTCCGGTGCGCAGATTCTCGATGCCTTCGTTTATCACAACTATTCCATCGCCGATCTGCCGGGCACCGTGCGTGCCGGCAAGCAGGTGGTGAGTTGGGGTGAAAGTACCTTCATCGGTAACTCGATCAACAGCATCAACCCGATTGACGTCTCAGCGTTCCGTCGGCCGGGCGCCGAGATCAAGGAAGGGCTGATTCCGGTGAACATGCTGTTCGCCTCCCAGGGCCTGACTGATCAGCTCTCGGTGGAAGGTTTCTATCAACTGGAGTGGGACCAGACCGTCGTCGACAACTGCGGCACCTTCTTCGGCAACGACGTGGTGGCGGATGGTTGCAACAACAATTACACCGTCGGCAGTCCGGCGATTGCACCCTTGGCGCCCTTGGCATCGGCTTTCGGTCAGCCACTCCAGGTGACCCGCGAGGGCCTGGTCGTTCCCCGGGGTGGCGACCGTGATGCGCGGGATTCCGGGCAGTGGGGCACAGCATTGCGCTGGCTCGGTGACGACACCGAGTACGGCCTGTATTTCATGAACTACCACAGCCGCACGCCGACGGTCGGCACCACCACGGCCGGCCTGTCGACACTGGCCAGCCTGCCGGGGATGGTGAGTGTGGCCAACCGTCTGGCGCCGGGCAGCGGTGCGGGACTGGCGCAAAGCGTGATGCTGGGGCGCGGTCAGTACTACCTCGAATACCCGGAAGACATTCGCCTTTACGGCGCAAGCTTCTCCACTACCTTGCCGACCGGCACCGCGTGGAGCGGCGAGATCAGCTATCGGCCGAATGCACCCGTGCAGGTCAGCACCAACGACCTGACCCTGGCCTTGCTCAACCCGATTGCCGGTGGCGCTGCATCACCGATCGCCACCACCCCGGGCGCTGACAACAAAGGCTATCGCCGCAAGGAAATCACGCAGATCCAGAGCACCCTCACGCAATTCTACGATCAAGTGTGGGGTGCCCAGCGCTTGACCCTGGTCGGCGAAGCGGCGGTGGTTCACGTCGGTGGCCTGGAGTCGCGCAGCAACCTGCGTTACGGCCGCGACTCGGTGTACGGCCAGTATGGTTTCGGCGGCGATACCGACGGTTTCGTCACCTCGACCTCCTGGGGCTACCGTGCCCGAGCGATCCTCGATTACGCCAACGTGATCGGCGGGATCAACCTCAAGCCCAACCTGTCCTGGTCCCATGACGTCGCGGGTTATGGCCCCAACGGGCTGTTCAACGAAGGCGCCAAGGCGGTCAGCGTCGGTGTCGATGCCGACTACCGCAACACCTATACCGCGAGCCTGAGTTACACCGATTTCTTCGGTGGTGACTACAACACCCTGGAAGACCGCGATTTCCTGGCACTGAGCTTCGGCGTGAACTTCTGATCTGGCTGAGAAGGATGAATTTGATGCGCAAGATGATTCTGCAATGCGGCGCCCTGGCCTTGAGCCTGCTGGCGGCCAACGTGATGGCGGCGGTGTCGCCGGACGAAGCGAACAAACTCGGTACTTCCCTCACGCCGCTCGGCGCCGAGAAGGCCGGTAACGCCGACGGTTCGATCCCGGCGTGGACCGGTGGCCTCCCGAAAAACGCCGGCGCGGTGGACAGCAAAGGCTTCCTGGCTGACCCGTTCGCCAGCGAAAAACCACTGTTCGTGATCACCCCCGCCAACGTCGACAAGTACAAGGACAAACTCTCGGAAGGCCAGGTGGCGATGTTCAAGCGCTACCCGGAAACGTACAAGATCCCGGTTTACCCGAGTCACCGCACCGTGGCCGTGCCACCGGAAATCTACGAGTCGGCCAAGCGCAGCGCGCTGAACGTGAACAGCATCAACGACGGTAACGGCCTGGCCAATTTCACCGGCAACCGCTACTACGCGTTCCCGATTCCGAAGAACGGCGTGGAAGTGTTGTGGAACCACATCACCCGTTATCACGGCGGTAACCTGCGACGCATCATTACCCAGGTGACGCCGCAGACCAACGGCAGCTACACGCCGATCCGCTTTGAGGAAGAGATCGCCGTTCCGCAATTGATGAAGGACCTGGACCCGGAAAAAGCCGCCAACGTGCTGACCTTTTTCAAGCAGTCGGTAACGGCGCCGGCGCGTCTGGCGGGGAACGTGCTGCTGGTGCACGAAACCCTCGATCAGGTGAAAGAACCGCGCCTGGCATGGATCTACAACGCCGGCCAACGTCGCGTGCGCCGCGCCCCGCAAGTCGCCTACGACGGGCCGGGCACTGCCGCTGACGGCCTGCGCACATCCGACAACTTCGACATGTTCTCCGGCGCGCCGGATCGCTATGACTGGAAACTGGTCGGCAAGAAGGAAATGTACATCCCCTACAACAGCTACAAACTCGACTCGCCAAGTCTCAAGTACGACGACATCATCAAGGCCGGCCACATCAACCAGGACCTGACCCGCTATGAGCTGCACCGGGTCTGGGAAGTGATCGGCACGGTCAAGCCGAACGAGCGGCACATTTACGCCAAACGCCACATGTACATCGACGAAGACAGCTGGCAAGTGGCGCTGGTGGATCACTATGACGGTCGCGGTCAACTGTGGCGAGTGGCCGAGGGTCACGCCCAGTATTACTACGATCACCAGACCCAGGCGTACACCCTGGAAGCGCTCTACGACATCATTGCCGGTCGATACATTGCGCTGGGGATGAAGAACGAAGAGAAGCACAGCTTTGAATTCGGCTTCGAAGCCAAGGCGGCGGACTACACGCCATCGGCGTTGCGTGCCGAGGGCGTCCGGTAAGGGCGTTGATACATTCGCAGTGCAGAAGGCGACCGGTGGGTCGCCTTTTTTATGGCTGCCAATCAGCGTTCTGAATACTTCTCAACAAGCGGGTTGGAGAGGGCTAGGGTTGCCGGACAATTATAAATAGGCACGCCGCAATGACCGCCATGACCCCGTGTCTTGACCGTTCTGGATTCCTGCCCCGTCTGTCCTCTCATCACCTGTCGCGTGATCGATTGACCGGTCCCTTGTTAGCGTCCACGTCCCGGGTGAAATTACTCTGCGCGCCCGCCGGCAGTGGCAAGACTGCGCTGCTCGCCGACTGCCTTTTACAGGCGCCGCCGCCATGCCGGGTGTGCTGGTTGCCGTTATCTGGCATAGCGATGAGCACGGTGGATTTTCGTCAGCGAGTGGCAGAAGCGCTGGGGCTGGCTTCGGCAGAAGAGCCGGCGATGCTCGGTGCGCTGGCTCGATTGCAGGCGCCGACCTGGCTGTTTCTCGATGATTATTGCCGCGTTCCGAACCCGGAACTCGATCAACTGCTGGATCGCATGCTGGCCGTCAGCAGCCCGGCGCTGATCTGGTGGCTGGGTGCCCGCCGTCGCCCGCAATGCAACTGGCCGCGGTTGCTGCTCGATGATGAATTGTACGAATGCGAGCGCGCCACGCTGGCCTTCAATCAAACGGAGATTGCCTCGCTGTTGCGCCACCTGACACCGGCCGATGCCAGCACCGCTGCCAGCAAGATTATCCAGCGCAGTGGTGGCTGGTGCGCCGGTGTACGCATTGCGCTGCTGCAAAAATGCGACTGGTCGCGCAACGACCCGCATCACAGCCGACCTGACACATTGCTCGATTACCTCGAACACGAACTGTTTTCCGGCCTGACCCCGGAGTTGACGGAAGCCTGGCGGGTACTCGCGCATTTGCCACGCTTCAACGCTCGGCTGTGCGATCACCTGTTTGGCGCAGGGGAGGGCGCGCAATGCCTGAAGACGTTGCAGGATCTGGGGGGCTTTATCGAGCCCTGGCAGGACTCCGCCGACTGGCTGCAGATCTTCTCCCCACTCACGCAATTGATGCGCGATGAACAATGGCCGGCCGGACGTTCCTGGCATCGCCGTGCCTGTCAGTGGTTTGCCGCCGAGCAGGACTGGAAAGCTGCGTTCGAACAGGCCTTGCTGGCCGAAGAGTTCGAGGTCGCGGTCAGCCTGTTGCAGCATTTCAGTTTCGAGCATTTATTCGAGGAGCAGACCGTCGTGCTGTTGTTGCGGTTGTACGAGCAACAAGGTGACGCGCTGATGTACGGTTCGCCGCAACTGGTCGGGTTGATCACGGCGGCGTCGTTGTTTGCCGGGCGGTTTGAGCAAGCCGCCGATTGCATCGAGCAGTTGTCACGATTCATCCCGCAGCCCTCGGCGATTCTGCAGCGGCAACTGATCGCACGGTGGCAGGCGCAGCAGGGTTGGCTGCTGCATCTTCAAGGGCGGATGGACAGTTCAAGCGCGCATTTTCTCGATGCGCTGAATGTGCTCGGTCCTGACCTCTGGCCTGTGCGCTTGATGTGCCTGTCGGGTTTGACGCAACAGGCCCTGCTCAGGTGCGAGCTCGAAGTGGCACAAGCCATCAATCGCGATGCGTTGTGCCTGGCGCGTGCGCAAGGCTCGCTGGTTTTCGAAGGGCTGCTGGAACTTGATCATGCGCAATTGCTGGAGCAACGTGGTGCTCCTCAGCGAGCCGACCATTTGCTCGCCAACGTTCAGAACATGCTCACTCAACAGCAGCGGATTGCCGAACCCCTGCTGGGGCGAATTGCCTTGCACCGTGGGCGCTTGAGTTTATGCCAAGGCTTGGATACGCAGGCTGTTGCGTGTTTCGAAGCGGGGCTGTCTATCTGTATGCGCAACCACGACAAACGGGTGCTTTACGGTTTCCTCGGTTTGGCGCAGGTGGCGGCCAATCAGCGCGACTATGCCCAAGCATTTGTCTATCTTCGCGATGCCGAGCGCTTGATGCAGCAACGGCAGATTCCCGACACCGTTTACCGCGGTGTGCTATTGCAGATCAGCAGTCAATTTTGGCTACAGCAGGGGCGCCCGGAACTGGCCCATGAGGCGCTCAGTCGAGTACTGCGCCACTATCGTGGCCCGCATGCACGGCAGGCGCCTCCCGCGACCCTGATGTTGATCGCACGGATCGATTATCTGTTGGTGTTGGCAAAGGTCGACCTGCACCAGGCCAAAGACCCGCTGAGCCATTTCGCCGAGGCACTCGAACAATCGCAGCTCGCAGGCATGCTGGCGCTGGAGGTCGAATTGCTGTTCGGCGCAGCCGAAGTCGCGTGGCAGAACGGTGACAGCGTCGGTGCCCGAGATTGGTTGCGCAAAGGGTTGAATCTTTCTGAGCACCATGGGCTTCGCCAAGCGCTCGTTGAGTTGCAATTGCGAAAGCCTGATCTTCTGCCAGTACTGGATGATGGTTGGGATCGTTCGGAAAAAAATCTGCAGGTGAGTGAAGTCAATCCGCTCAGTCAGCGTGAAGTGGAGGTGCTCAAGCTGATTGCTCTGGGCAATTCGAATCAACAAATAGCCGAGCAGTTGTTTATCTCCTTGCATACGGTGAAAACACATGCACGGAGAATTCACGGGAAGTTGGGCGTGGAGCGCCGGACTCAGGCGGTTGCGAAAGCCAAGAGTGTCGGTTTATTGGATTGAAGAGCGCAATACGTTTTATTAAGGGGGAGGCGCCCTCAGAGTGCGAATAGTCGGTTCTGTTTTACGTTGTTTTCAGGTTGGGAAAAATTGCACTGGAAGATGTTTCATCTTATATGTAAGGTCTGGTGTTTTAATGATTGATTGAAGATTGGGGTGAGGCGGTTGTCACAGTGTAAAACTCAGCGGTGGCTGAGTGCGTCGCTTTGTTGTGAGGGGTACGATTTCATCTATTTCGTTTTTTCTTTATGTGTCGCTTCTGTGTTTAAGTTGCTTGTACAAATGTTGAAAGATTTTTTGAGTTTTTAATAATAAGGCGATCTGTTTTAGTTTGGTCTCAAGTTAATCGGCAGCAACGTGCCGTTTTTTATGATCAAACTAACGAGATTTCTAATGCAAGACGAGCAAGCAACAAATGCAATGCTGGAACAAGTACGTGAAGCACGTAACAATTTACTCGAAGCACTCAGGAAAATTCCTTCGTTCAAGGCGGTTCTTCAGGTTGTCCTGACGACCGAATTTCAGAAGATGGATTCAGAGGGCTCTATAGCACGCCGTTTTGTAAATCTTCGTTCGGGTGCAAGTCCAACATCTGCGGAACCCACCGGCAACCTGCTAGATGTGTTTTTTGAGTGCTTAAAGCGCGGCAGGCCACCCCAATACACTGCTGATATATATGGAATGTATGAGCTGGATAAGATCGGCACAGAAACCTTCAGGCTGAAATATCTGGATGTGGCAAACGTTGGAAAAATGATCGCCGAACTGATGCAAAACCTGCCTGAGAAATGCAGTTCCGTATTAGGTGAATATTGGCGCGTATCCTCTCTGGTTGATAGTGGAAATCGTCCTTTACCGTCGCCTAAACAGGAGTTGCGCACTCTTCAGGCGCGACTTTTCTGGCGCGAACTGGACCTGGCGGCCAGCGAGAATCTGTTGTCCAAAGGCGACGTCGCGACCATCAATGGTTTAATCGGTTCGGGACTGCCAAGTACCTGCTATGCCGTCTCGGTTGAAAAACAACAGGGGGGTTTTTCGACGCTGGCATCCACCTTTGTGATTTCTCTTTCTGGCGCTGTTGCAAATGAACTGAATCCAGCAGTCAGTCAAGAGGTTGTTCTTTATTCACCATTCGGTGGATTGGAAAAATTCGGCACCGTGAGTGACCTTCATAAAACGTTGCAACAGCGGTTATCCGATGCGTCAAACCGCACCGAACTTTTGCAGGGGCTGCCGGAGGACGAGCGAGGTCTGGTATCGAGTGTTCCAGCGATTCGCTACGCGAGAATCCTTGAAGATCTGTTTGAGCATTGCAATAACGGCGTGCTGGCGAGGCAAAGTCTTGATGTCATCTATCAAGTACGAAAATTAGTGACCGTCGGCGCGCATACCGAGGCGGCGTGGGTACCGCTGGATTCTGTTCTGTCCATGGATACATTTGTACGCTCTGAAAATGCGCGAAATGTGCTCTTGATCAAGGCGATGCTGGAGAACGCTCGGCCCGAGTGGTTTAAGAAGGCCTATGTCACCAATCAGCAGCTATATGTCGGTCTGGAGAAGAACTTGCTTGAAAGCCAGATTCAGCTTCATGAGTTGACCAAGGACGTGGTGACTCTTGCAGCTTATGCCCGACAGGCCGTAGAGGCGTTTATCTCGCCGGGAACCGACGAGCGAATCGATCCTGACACGGTGTTCGTGAATATTCAGCACTCGGTCAGGATGGCGAATGGTAAACGGGTAGAACACATTGAGCGGAAAACACTGACCCAAGCGTTCATGTATGGGGCACATGATCAGGCAGGGCGCTACACGATTACGCTGGAGAAAAACCATGACCTCGCCAGACTGACGCCTGAAAACATAATGCGAGCCATTGAAACGCTGGATCTGCGTCTGGCGTACGGCCCCGCACGGCAGAGAGTGTATGGCCAGCAGAACGTCAAGGAAGCGATGCGGGAAGTGTTGGGTCGAAAGACAGCTTTGACCCTGTTCGGCGCCATCTTGCAAAAACACGTCACCTCGACTGCGCAGGATATTGTTCAGCGTTACAACTTTGGTGATCCCTCTATTGAAGCGTCTGGGATTGCGTTAAGCGCTTTCTATAACTTCAAGCCCTTGAAGGATCTCATTGTCTACCGGAGGAAAGGAGGAGACTCGAATCTCAAAACGTACGTGCTCTATGCACCGGGCTCCCCGATGAATAAAGACTGGTACGAATTCTCCGATCTGGACAGTCTGCAACGGTATATAGGGTTGTGGGCCCTTGAAGAAGAGGGACGCACCTACCTTCGAACCCAAGTGCATGTGAGTGATCGACATAACCTGGAACATGAAGTGTTCGGCAAGGAATGGCCGCGTGGTGAACCGAGGGAGAGGATTCAGGGCAGAGCATGGTGGGACCAGGTCAATCTTGTTGCCTGGGTTGAAAGTGAAATGTTAAAGGGCAGTATTCAAAGTGTCCTTGACTGGGAAGACGCGGAAGAAAAGGCCGTCACGCCCCATTGGTACCGAAACGCCCCTACGTCTGATCGCCGGCTGTTCAATCGATTGACCACGGACTTCAAGGCCATCTATAACGCGTCAAAAGACATATTTCATATTGAGGGCCTTCAAAAGTTTTCTCGTGAATTGGTCATGAACCATTTGAATGAGTATCTGGGCCGGGCGGGCGATCGCCGAATCGATCCTGATCGAGTCATGGTGAAGTTTCATAAAGGCGCAATGACGCTGACACAGTTATTTATCAATTGGCATCTGTGGCGCAGCGATACGAATGTGTTCGAGAAAATCTTGCTGCCTGGATCGAATACGCTTAGAGACAGTATCCGGGTGTCTGAGTTCTGGTGGAAGGACACGGGCGAGCCAATGACTGAGCTGAATTCCAGTACGCTCAATCAGCTAATCGACTTGATGCCCGGCAAGCATTACAGCCATTATCTGAAATCAAACTTTCTATGGACGCCGGATATTGATCTGCGGGCAAACCTGTATCGGGAGCTCAAGAAAAACGAGATGTTCAGGGCGGCACTGACGCAAAAGCTCAATGGCACGTTGCCGTCGGCGCATTATGATTGGCTGATCGAGTCAATCAAGGGGCTGGATCGAGACACAAGGACGCCAGACGGTGTTTCACCCGGCAGTGAACCTGGCGAAGGGGTTTATGAATTCTGGCTTGAAGGTGCCCGCATAGCGGGGGGTTACGTTTTTGGTGAGGGGCATGTGAAGTTTGCCTATATCCCGAATTCGCCTGGCAAGTCCTTTATCTGGGTCGGTGATTTATCCAAGGCTATCCAGAACGATCGACTTTTGGGCGAGCATCTTCGGAGTCTGGCCGGTTTACGTGGGCAGGACAGGGTCGGCGCCTACATCAGCAAGTCCGGAGATCCGCAAGGTTCGCTGCCAGTACCGGGGTTGGGCGGAACCCATCCGGTCTACAACTTCAAGGCCGAGTACGAAAGTCTGATTAATCGAGCACTTGATGATCTGGATGTCCTGACCACCACGCCAGTCGAAGCGTTTTGGCAGGAGACCAAGATTCTTCTCGAAGTGGCATTGGATGTGATCTCGATCTTTGTCCCGCCGGTGGGATTCGCCGTCAGTGTGTTGAAGATCAGTCATTCGATCGTGCAAGGCATCATTGCATCCAGCCATGGGGATTCTGCAGGCGCCAATGCGCATTTTGCTGCCGCATGGCGTGGGGCAATCCTCATGTACCTGGGTAAGGTCGCTTCGGTAGGATCGGCGGCCTCTGCACTTGGTCTGCTGTCCACAATCAGGGATCTGACCGACGTGCTCTCGGCCGTCACGGGCGTTCCGGTTGGAATCAGTTATGTCACTGCGGTGGCTGTGCCGCACTGGACCCCCGAGAGTTCGACCCGCGTGATCGGTTGATGGTCGGGACCCACATCAAGGCGTTATCCAGAGCATAAATGATCGGAGCTGATCAGTTCCGATCTTCAGACATCGGCGGTGTCTCATACCCCATCCGCCAACTCACGGCCCGTGTCGCCGCCAGCAATCGCTGCGCCGCCGGGCCGTTTTCGTCAGCGTGAAACAGTGAGGTCGGGCCGACAATGGTCAAGACCGCCGCCACGTTCCCCACCGCGTTGAATACCGGTGCCGACAAGGCGTCCACCCCCGGCATCAATAACCCATGCACATGATGCAGGCCGCGTTCGCGGATCTGTTCGCACAACTGCGCATACGCCTGATCATTCGCCAAGGCGTGGTCGGCAGTGTCTTTCAGTTCCTGGTCGCGCAAGTCCACGGTTTCGCGCTTGGGTAGAAACGCGCCAAACACCAGGCCGGTGGACGAGCTGAGCAACGGCAGCACCGAACCCAATTGCGTCACCACCGTCACCGCACGCACCGCCGGTTCGATGTGCACCACGGTCGCGCCCTGATTGCCCCATACCGCCAGAAAGCAGGTTTCGTTCAGTTCATCGCGCAACTCGGCCAAGGGCAGGGCGGCGACTTTCAGCACGTCCATACTGTTGAGGGCGGCGAGGCCGACGCGCAAGGCTTCACGGCCCAGGCCGTAGTGGTTGGTTGCTGCGTTTTGTTCGGCAAAACCGCTGGCGATCAGCGCCTGCAAATAACGATGGACCTTGCTCGCTGGCATCTGCACGTGTTCGGCCAGGCGCGACAATGAGGTCGAGGGCGACAACTCGGCCAGGGCCTTGAGGATGTCGGTACCGACCTCGGCCGAGCGGACTTTCTGCTTATCGTTGTTGCGCGGCGTTTCCATGGAGGCGATGTGATCCCGGGACGAATGGGCGTCTTTATAGCTTGACGGTCAATACCAATCAAATTACGTTATGCGTAATCGAATTACGATAAAAATAACCCTGGCGTGCCGAGACCTCTGCAGCAGAGCGACAGGCCATTGCCTACTCCCTGTTCAGGAGGCTCCATGAACCTCGATTCAACGGCGCCAGCGCTGGCTTATCAGTCAGGCTTCGGCAACGAATTCAGCAGCGAAGCGTTGCCCGGCGCACTGCCCGTCGGCCAGAACTCCCCGCAAAAAGCCCCTTACGGCCTCTACACTGAACTGTTCTCCGGCACCGCGTTCACCATGGCCCGCAGCGAAGCGCGACGCACCTGGATGTACCGCATTCAGCCGTCGGCCAATCACCCGGCGTTCGTCAAACTGGAGCGGCAACTGGCCGGTGGTCCGTTGGGTGAAGTGACTCCCAATCGCCTGCGCTGGAACCCGTTGGACATCCCGACCGAGCCGACCGACTTCATCGACGGGCTGGTGAGCATGGCCGCCAACTCGGGCGCGGACAAACCCGCCGGGATCAGCATCTACAGCTACCGCGCCAACCGTTCCATGGAACGCGTGTTCTTCAATGCCGACGGTGAACTGTTGCTGGTGCCCGAGCAGGGTCGCCTGCGCATCGCCACCGAACTGGGCCTGCTGGACCTGGAGCCGCTGGAAATCGCCGTGCTGCCGCGCGGTCTGAAATTCCGCGTCGAATTGCTTGACCCGCACGCTCGCGGCTACATCGCTGAAAACCACGGCGCACCACTGCGCCTGCCGGATCTGGGGCCGATCGGCAGCAATGGTCTGGCCAACGCGCGAGACTTCCTGACCCCCGTCGCGCATTACGAAAACCTCAAGCAACCGACCACCCTGATACAGAAATTCCTCGGCCAGTTGTGGGGCTGCGAGCTCGATCATTCACCACTGAACGTGGTCGCCTGGCACGGCAATAACGTGCCTTACAAATACGACCTGCGCCGTTTCAACACCATCGGCACGGTCAGTTTCGATCACCCGGATCCCTCGATCTTCACCGTCCTGACCTCGCCGACCAGTGTCCACGGCCTGGCCAATCTGGACTTCGTGATCTTCCCGCCACGCTGGATGGTGGCCGAGAAAACCTTCCGGCCACCGTGGTTCCACCGCAACCTGATGAACGAATTCATGGGCCTGATCAAGGGCGAGTACGACGCCAAGGCCGAAGGCTTCTTGCCCGGCGGCGCGTCGTTGCACAGTTGCATGAGTGCTCATGGCCCGGATGGCGAAACCTGCACCAAGGCAATCAACGCTGACTTGGCTCCGGCGAAAATCGACAACACCATGGCGTTCATGTTCGAGACCAGCCAGGTGCTGCGCCCGAGCCGTTTCGCCCTGGATTGCCCGCAACTGCAAACCAATTACGACGCCTGCTGGGCCTCGCTGCCCGCCACTTTCGACCCGACCCGGAGATAACCCATGACTCAGACTTCCATCACTCGTAGCTGGGTTTCTTCCGCCAACGGCCACGCTGATTTCCCACTGCAAAACCTGCCGCTGGGCGTGTTCAGCGTAAAAGGTTCGGCACCGCGCAGCGGTGTGGCCATTGGCGAACATATTTTTGATCTGGAAGCGGCACTGGACGCCGGCCTGTTCGACGGCCTGGCAAAAACCGCCGTAGAAGCCACCCGTGGCGGCCAGCTCAATGCGTTTTTCGAATTGGGCCGTGAGGCTCGCGTGGCGCTACGCGAACGTCTGCTGGACCTGTTCGCTGAAGGCAGCACCCTGCATGGCAAGATCGAAGCCCAAGGCGCAAAACTGCTGCCGCTGGCGGCGAATTGCGAGATGCACCTGCCGGCGAAAATAAACGATTACACCGACTTCTACGTCGGCATCGAGCACGCACAGAACGTCGGCAAACTGTTCCGTCCCGACAACCCTTTGCTGCCGAACTACAAGTACGTACCGATTGGTTATCACGGTCGTGCCTCGACCATTCGCCCCTCCGGCACCGACGTTCGCCGCCCGAAAGGCCAGACCTTGCCGGCCGGTCAGACCGAGCCGACCTTCGGCCCGTGCGCACGTCTGGATTACGAGCTGGAACTGGGCATCTGGATCGGCCCGGGCAACGAGATGGGCGACTCGATCGCCATTGGTGATGCGGCCGATCACATTGCCGGTTTCTGCCTGCTCAACGACTGGTCGGCGCGCGACATCCAGGCTTGGGAATACCAGCCGCTGGGGCCGTTCCTGTCAAAAAGCTTTATCACCAGCATCTCGCCGTGGGTAGTGACGGCCGAAGCGCTGGAGCCGTTCCGCCGTGCTCAGCCGGCACGTCCGGAAGGCGATCCACAGCCGTTGCCGTATCTGTTCGACAAGCGCGATCAAGCCGCAGGAGCGTTCGATATCGAGCTGGAAGTGCTGTTGCTCACCGAAGGCCTGCGCGAGCAAAAACTCCCGGCCCATCGCCTGACCCTCAGCAACACCAAACATATGTACTGGACCGTGGCGCAAATGGTCGCGCACCACAGCGTCAACGGCTGCCAGTTGCAGGCCGGTGACCTCTTTGGCTCGGGCACGTTGTCGGGGCCGGAAAGCGGTCAATTCGGCAGCTTGCTGGAAATCACCGAAGGCGGGAAAAAGCCGATCGAGCTGGCGTCGGGCGAGGTGCGCAAATTCCTCGAAGACGGCGACGAAATCATCCTGCGCGCCCGTTGCAGCCGCGACGGTTTTGCCTCCATCGGTTTCGGCGAATGCCGTGGCAAAGTGATCGCGGCGCGCTAAGAGGATCCGGTCATGGAGCTTTATACCTACTACCGTTCGACGTCGTCGTACCGGGTGCGCATCGCGTTGGCGCTCAAGGGCCTGGATTACCAGGCACTGCCGGTCAACCTGATCGCACCGCCAGGTGGCGAGCATCGGCAAGCGCCGTATCAGGCCATCAACCCACAAGGGCGCGTGCCGGCCTTGCGAACCGATGAAGGCGGCCTGTTGATCCAGTCGCCGGCGATCATCGAGTACCTGGAGGAACGTTATCCACAGGTGCCGTTGCTGTCCAAAGACCTGGCCGCGCGCGCTCATGAGCGTGGTGTTGCGGCGGTAATCGGCTGCGACGTGCATCCGCTGCATAACGTCAGCGTGCTCAACAAGCTGCGGCAGTTGGGCCACGATGAACCGCAGGTGGTGGAGTGGATCGGGCACTGGATCAGCCAAGGGCTGGCGACGGTGGAACAGTTGATCGGTGATGACGGTTACTGCTTTGGCGACGAACCGGGCCTGGCGGATGTGTATCTGATCCCTCAGCTCTATGCCGCCGAACGTTTCAATATTTCGCTTGAGGCGTATCCACGGATTCGCCGAGTGGCGGCGTTGGCCGCAACCCATCCCGCCTTCATCAAGGCCCACCCGGCGAACCAGCCAGACACCCCTTAAAGCCCCACGCGCCCCCCCTGTAGGAGCGAGGCTTGCCCGCGAAGAACGATAACGAGGTCGTGCTGACAGACCGAGGCGCCCGGTTCGCGGGCAAGCCTCGCTCCTACAGGGGGCGTTAGTGGACGATCGAGTTGGGCGGCAAATGCCCCAGTCGTTCAGTCAGGCGAATCCGCTGGATCGGGTCATCACTGAGCAGCAGCGCATGCTCCAGGTCGAAACGCTCGGCGTTCGGGCAATCCAGCCGTTGATAGAGGCTGGCCCGGGCGAGGTAATCGGCGGCGTTGGCGTTGCCCAGTGCCAGCACGCGTTCAGCGTCGATCAAGGCGCCGATGTAGTCATCGTGGGCAAGGTGCAACTGACGCAGATTGCGTGACAGCCGTTGCAGCATCTGCACAGGGTCGGCGGTCAGCATGTGCTCGGCGTTGAGTTGCATGTTCGGGCCGTACTGGCGTTGCAGCAGTTCACGGCAATCATTGGGGTACAAGCGGCGGCCACCGCAGGGGTCCAGCAGATGATCGGCGCCCGGCACCCGCAGCAGGAAATGACCGGGGAAATTGACCCCGACCAAAGGGATCTCCAGGCGCTTGGCCAACTCCAGTGCGATCAGCCCCAGGGACAACGGCTGGCCGCGCCTGAGTTCCAGCACTTTGTTGAGCAGGGCCACTTGCGGGCGCAACGGGGTGAAATCGTCCTGGGCGAACCCCAGGTCATTCATGCGCCGCAGCAGCGGCTGGGCCAGTTCGCTCACCGGCAGCATCGGCAAGCCATGGCTGACCCGCTGTTGCAGGTCTCGGAAGTCTGCCAGCACCTTCTCGGCATCCACCTCTTTGTCATGTTCGGCCGCCATCCACAGCGCGGCCTCGAACAGCGCGGGTGGTGATCGTTGCAGGCAGTCAAAAAAACGTTGGCGCGGCGTCATCGAAATCTCCGGGCAATGCCTCGTTTTAGCCCCGTCGCCGGCATTCGTCCAGTACCGCACACATGAGGTCGCAGGTTATGCCCGAAAGCCTGCAATGCAGCGCCGCTTATTCCGGTGCGCTTCTGCAAATTTTGGGCGCAAGCCTATACTGGCGACTACAAGAAGTGATTCGGGAGCCCGACGATGTTCGCTCTCATGCAAAGCACTCGCCTTGAATCGCTGCATCTGAGCGTCGACCCGGTCACCGGGTTGAAGGCGGTCATTGCCATTCATAGCAGCCGCCTGGGGCCTGCCCTGGGGGGATGTCGTTACCTTGCCTATCCCAGCGACGAGTCTGCGGTCGAGGATGCCATTCGCCTGGCGCAGGGAATGAGTTACAAAGCTGCGTTGGCCGGCCTGGCGCAGGGCGGCGGGGTGGCGGTAATTGTTCGACCGGTCCATGTGGAAAACCGCGCGGCGCTGTTCGAAGCCTTCGGCCGCTGCATCAATCAGCTCGACGGGCGCTACATCACGGCGATCGACAGCGGCACCTCGGTGGCGGACATGGATTGCATCGCCCAACAGACCCAACACGTCACCAGCACCACCTCGGCGGGCGATCCCGCGCCACACGCAGCGATGGGGGTGTTCACCGGCATCCGTGCCACCGCCATGGCCCGTCTGGGCAGCGATAACCTCGAAGGCCTGCGAGTGGCCATCCAGGGGCTGGGTAACGTCGGTTATGCCTTGGCCGAACAGCTGCATGCGGCCGGTGCCGAACTGCTGGTCAGCGACATTGATCATGGCAAGGTGCAATTGGCGATGGAGCAATTGGGCGCTCACCCGATCGCCAATGACGCGCTGCTCAGTACGCCGTGCGACATTCTCGCGCCCTGCGGCCTGGGCGGTGTGCTCAACAGCCACAGCGTGACGCAACTGCGCTGCTCGGCAGTGGCCGGTTCTGCGAACAATCAGCTAACCCATCTGGAAGTCGCCGATCAACTGGAGCGGCGCGGCATTTTGTATGCGCCGGACTACGTGATCAATTCCGGCGGGCTGATCTACGTTTCACTCAAACACCGTGGCGAAGAGCTCACAACCATTACCGCCCACCTGTCGAAAATCGCCTCGCGGCTGACCGAAGTCTTCGCCCATGCCCAGGCGGAAAAACGCTCTCCGGCGCGGGTGGCGGACGAGTTGGCGGAAAAAGTGCTGTACCGCTGAGCCATGCCTTTACTGCAGACATGAAAAAGGCCCTGAGCCATTGGACTCAGGGCCTATTCAATTCGGGCATTGTTTACTTCGGTGTCTTGGCGGCTTTGGCTGGCTTGGTCGGCGCAGCGGCTTCACCCTCTTCGACCGGTTCAACCTTTTCAACCACTTCAACCGGCGCATTCAGCAGTTCGGACAACGCGTCCGGCTGGCTCTTGAATGCCTTGGCAAATACATCGCGGTTCTTTGCCATGTAGATCCCGGCTTCTTCCACTTGCTGTTCGGTCAGGGACGGAACGGCTTTCTGCAACACTTCAGCCAGCAATTCAGCCAGTTCGAGCATTTTGTCATGACGGTCAGCTTCGGCTTTATCCATGAACAAGCGCTCCAGATCTCGGCTGCTGCGGTATACCACTTCGACGGCCATTCACCACCTCACATGCCTTCACATTAGTTGTCTGTTTCGACCACTGTATTTATATACAGCTAAAAGGATAAGCGAATCCCTGCGCTTTGGGTAGTGGCTTTTTAATGTAGACCGAAATCAGCATTTGTCAGTTAAACCGTGTTGCTCCATTCGCGGGCAAGCCTCGCTCCTACAGGTTGATGTGATCTGTAGGAGCGAGGCTTGCCCGCGAAGGGCCCGACGAGACACCAAAAAAGTGCCCCGTGGCAGCCCATCGCCATCTCACCCAACAGCCCCTGGCCTTTTTTCTGCATGCAGAACAACCGTCACGTCAAAACCGCATTATCCGCTCGAACCGAGCTAAGGAAGAATCATCGTGAAAATCAACTGGGCCGAGAACCTGCGGCAGAACGTGCATCAATTGGCAGAGTCTTTGGGCAACCTGTTCGTCGAGACCTTCCATTACCTGGCGCTGTTCGCCATCGGTGCAGTGACCGCGTGGGCGGCGGTGATGGAATTTCTGGGGATGATCGAAGAAGGGCACATCAAGATCGATGACATCTTGCTGCTGTTCATCTATCTGGAACTGGGGGCGATGGTCGGGATTTACTTCAAGACCAACCACATGCCGGTACGTTTCCTGATCTACGTGGCGATCACGGCGCTGACGCGGCTGCTGATCTCCAACGTCTCGCACCACAATCCGCCGGACCTGGGGATCATCTACCTGTGCGGCGGGATTCTGCTGTTGGCGTTCGCGATCCTGGTGGTGCGTTACGCTTCGTCGCAATTCCCTTCTGTGAAGATCGAGCACCCGCAACGCAAGATCGGTACGGGTTCCGGTGAGCATCCAGACGTCGAGAAGGGAGAGATTTAAAGGCCCATGGTCGGGCGAGGCCGGGCTTTGGCCAAGGGTGGCGGCAGGTTGCGATTGTCGCCATCGGTCATGGCTTCGAGGATGGCCACGGCGCTGTGGCCCTGTTCAATGGCGATGCCGAACTGAATGCTTTGCACCAGGCGCTTGAGGCGCTTGGGGTCATTGCGCTGTTCGGCGCTGATCATCCGCTTGGCAACCACATGGCCGCTGTTGGAGAGGGTCAGCATGATGCTGCCGTCCAGACCTTGAATGCTCAGGTTGATCTGATAATCCGCTGCAAAGGCATCGGTAATGAGCTGAAAAGGGTTGTCCATGATGCGTCACCGCCTGATTGAACGTGCAGTTGTTGACCGGCCATGATCGGGTTGGTTCGCGTTACCGGACCATCGGCAAGCCGCTCGCTGAGGTTTTCAAAAGTCCTTTTGCCTCGCAGGTGATGTAGCAAGGGCCATGCCGGAAAAATTGTCGAACAATGATCGCGGCCAAAAAGAGGCGGGCACCTTGGCCCGCTTTCTTTTTGCCTGCCCGTTTCAGGGCATGAACGAGTAGATGATCGCAGACAGTGCAATCAAACCGATCAACACCACGAACACGTTCGACACTTGCCCGGAGTACTGGCGCAAGGCCGGCACGCGGCGGATGGCGTACATCGGCATCAGGAACAACAGGCACGCAATGATCGGCCCGCCGAGGGTTTCGATCATGCCGAGGATGCTCGGATTGAACGTCGCCACGGCCCAGCAACTGAGGATCATGAACAGCGCCGTGATGCGGTTCAGCCAGCTCGCCGACATCACCCGGCCACGGCCGCGCAGGCTTTTCACGATCAGGCCCTGAAAGCCTTCGCTGGCGCCGATGTAATGGCCGAGAAAGGATTTGGTGATCGCCACCAGCGCAATCAGCGGCGCGGCATAAGCGATGACCGGGGTCTGGAAGTGGTTGGCCAGGTACGACAGGATCGAGATGTTCTGCGCCTTCGCCGCCGCCAGGTCAGCCGGGGACAGTGCCAGCACGCAGCTGAAGCAGAAGAACATCACCGTCACCACCATCATCGCGTGGGCGATGGCGAGGATGCCGCTGCTCTTGCGTTCGGCCTGTTCGCCGTAACGCTGTTTCTGGTCAACGGCGAAAGCGGAAATGATCGGCGAATGGTTGAACGAGAACACCATCACCGGAATCGCCAGCCACAGGGTTTTGAAGAACAGCGGCAACGGCATGCCTTCGCTGGCAGTGGCGAAGAACGCGCCGTTCCAGTTCGGGATCAGGCTGACGCCGAGCAGCAGCAACGCCGCGACGAACGGGTAAACCAACACGCTCATGCATTTGACGATGACGCCCTGGCCGCAGCGCACGATCGCCATCAGACCAAGAATCAACACCAGCGACAGAATCGCTCGCGGTGGTGGGGCGATGTGCAACTGATGCTCCATGAAGCTGCTCAAGGTGTTGGTCAGCGCCACGCTGTACACCAGCAGAATCGGGAAGATCGCGAAGAAATACAGCAACGTGATCAGCTTGCCTGCACCGATGCCGAAGTGTTCTTCAACGACTTCGGTGATGTCCCCGGAACGGCCGGACAGCACGAAGCGGGTCAGGCCCCGGTGAGCGAAGTAGGTCATGGGGAATGCCAGCACTGCCAGGATCAGCAGCGGCCAGAAGCCACCCACGCCGGCGTTGATCGGCAGGAACAGCGTTCCGGCACCAATCGCCGTGCCATAGAGGCCGAGCATCCAGGTGGTGTCGTGTTTGCTCCAGCCCTTGTGGGTTATTTCGCTATTGCGTGTCAGGTCTACAGCGGGATTTTCGGCAGCAGGTGTACGTACATCGGTCATCGTTTGGCCTCGTTATTGTTCTTGCTCGGGCTCACGTGTTGCAGGCGGTCAGGGAATGCTCCTCAGCACTCCACCCAGCTCACTGCCAGGCCGCCCCGTGAAGTCTCTTTGTATTTGTCATGCATGTCGGCGCCGGTATCGCGCATGGTGCGGATCACCCGGTCCAGGGAAATAAAGTGTTTGCCGTCGCCGCGCAGGGCCATTTGCGTGGCATTGATGGCCTTCACCGCCGCGATGGCATTGCGCTCGATGCACGGCACTTGCACCAGGCCGCCGACCGGATCGCAAGTCAGGCCGAGGTTGTGCTCCAGGCCGATTTCGGCGGCGTTTTCCAGTTGCTCGGGCGTGGCGCCGAGCACGTCGGCCAGGCCGGCGGCGGCCATGGCGCAGGCGGAACCGACTTCACCCTGGCAGCCGACTTCGGCACCGGAGATCGACGCGTTTTTCTTGCAGAGAATGCCTACGGCCGCCGCGGCCAAAAAGAAGGCGACCACGTCATCGTCCGACGCGTCCGGGTTGAATTTCATGTAGTAGTGCAACACTGCCGGAATGATCCCTGCTGCGCCGTTGGTCGGTGCCGTGACCATGCGCCCGCCCGCCGCGTTTTCTTCGTTCACGGCGAGGGCGAACAGGTTCACCCACTCCATGGCCGACAGCGTGGAGGTGATGACATTCGGTTTGCCGATTTCCAGCAGGCTGCGGTGCAGTTTCGCCGCGCGGCGCGGAACATTCAGACCACCGGGCAGGATGCCTTCGTGACGCATGCCTTGCTCGACGCACTCACGCATCACCGACCAGATGTGCAGCAAGCCCTGACGGATTTCGGCTTCGCTGCGCCAGGCCAGTTCGTTGGCCATCATCAACTCGGAAACCCGCAAGCCGTGCTGGTTGCAGAGCTTGAGCAATTCGGCGGCGCTGGAGAAATCGTAGGGCAGCACCACATCGCTGGCCGGCGCAATGCCGGACTCGGCTTCCGCCGCTTCGATGATGAAACCGCCGCCGATCGAGTAGTACGTTTGCTCCGACAGCTCACCGGTTTCGCCGAAGGCTGTCAGCGACATGGCGTTGGGGTGGTAGGGCAGACTCTCATCGAGCAGCAGGAGATCGCGTTGCCAGGTGAAGGCAATGGTCTTGTTGCCGGCCAGAGTCAGTTCGCCGGTTTCGCGCAAAGTCTGGATTCGGCTGTCGATGGTGGTCGGATCGATGCTGTCCGGCCATTCGCCCATCAGGCCCATCACGCAGGCGCGGTCGGTCGCGTGGCCGACGCCGGTGGCGGAAAGGGAGCCGTAAAGGCGGATTTCTACCCGACGGACGGCGTCGAGCAAATTCTGGTCAATCAGTGCCTGGGCGAAGGTCGCGGCGGCGCGCATCGGGCCGACGGTGTGGGAACTGGACGGACCGATGCCGACTTTGAAGAGATCGAAAACACTGATAGCCATGCTAAAGCCTATACAAGCAATGGAAGAGAAATCGCTGCCATTTTTGTAGGACAAGCGCAATGTCGGCGATACTGCCGACCTCGGTCCTACATGACCAACGAAACTTCCTAAGACAGCCTTTAGCAGGACTAAACAATGAGTCGCCAATTGCACGCCCAGACTTACGTCTGGCTGCACGTGTTTTCCTGTGCCGCGCGGCACTTGTCCTTCACCCGCTGCGCCGAAGAGCTGCACATCACGCCGGGTGCGGTCAGTCAGCAAATCCGCCAACTGGAAGAGCGGCTGGGCTTTCGCTTGTTTCACCGTCGTGCGCGCGGCGTGGAATTGAGCGCCGAGGGCCAGCGACTGGCCATCACCGTCAACGAGGCTTACGGCAGCATCGATGCGGAATTGCGACGACTGGACGCCGGAATGATCAGCGGAATTCTGCGGGTGCGTTCGATTCCATCGTTCCTGAGCAAGTGGCTGACCCCGCGCCTGCCACGCTTGCAGCAGCGCTTTCCGGACATTCAATTGCGCCTGGTGGCCGAGGACAGCAGCGTGCCGTTGCATGAAGGGGACTTCGACCTGGCGATCGACCTGAATGACGGCAGTTATCCCGGGTTGTTATCCACAACCTTGCTCGACGAGCAGATATTCCCGGTCTGCGCCCCGAGCCTGCTACGTGGCCGACCGCCGCTGCATGGCCCGGCGGACCTGGTGCACTTTCCGTTGCTGCACGACATCACCGCCTGGCGCGGCAGTTACGAGTACGCGGAATGGGAGTTCTACCTCAATGCCATCGGCTTCGAGGGCGCGGACGTGCGGCGCGGGCATACCTTTAATCGCAATCACCTGACCATCGAAGCGGCGATAGCCGGCATGGGCGTGGCAATTGCGCGGCGCACGTTGCTTAACGATGAACTGGAGCGGGGGACGTTGATTGTGCCGTTCGGGCTGGCGGTGCCCAATCACAAACGCTACGTGCTGCTTTATGCGCCAGGGGCGCTGAGCCATCCGGGCGTGCGTGCGGTGCATGACTGGCTGGTAGAAGAGGCGGGGATTTTCCGCAGTCTGCACCCGCTGGCGGAGCGACAGATGTGAGCAATTGTGACTGAGGAGAGAGGCGACCCAACTCCCGACCTTAACAGCGCTTTTGGTGGTTGTCCGACTTTTTTTGCGAATCCATATTTATCTTTTTTTAGGGGTTGAAATGTTCTTCGCGCAGACCGATTGTGTAAGTAAGAGGTCACGGTGATGACGCCCAAGGGCCAGCCGATGCGCCTCTCGCGAGCTAGCTGAAATAAGGGATGAACTATGCAAATCCAAGTCAACAGTGATAACCATATTCAAAGCAGCATCCGACTGGAGGAGTGGGTACGTACTACCATTGAGAGCACGCTCGAACGTTATGAAGAGGACCTGACACGCGTCGAGGTCCATCTGCGGGACGAGAATGGCGACAAGCCAGGTCCCCATGACATGCGCTGCCAACTGGAAGCGCGGCCAAAAGGCCACCAACCGATTTCTGTCACTCATAAAGCCGACACCCTGGAGCAAGCAATCGACGGTGCGGCGGAAAAACTCGAACATGCGCTTGAGCATCTGTTCGGCAAACTGCGGGGCAAACCACGTGCCGCTTTGGTGCCGTTCGAAAGACCCACTGCCGATGCGCTGCTGGAAGATGAATTTCTCGAGAACGAACAGGCTGCGCAAAACGGCTGAAGCCTGATCCACATTTAACCTTTCCGCTCTCCACCCTTAAAAACGGGCCTGCACATGTTATTCCCCCCACATGAGAATACATATTTAGAGCCTTTCTAAATTGTAACTACACAAATACCCCTCTCTGAGGGGTGTTTTTTTACTCGCTAATGTGAAAGCCATACCCTGATTTGACATCGGATGTAAGCAAGATTCAGTTCTATGCAAAGCCGTGCTCCTCGCACGACTTATCAACGAAACCCATCGCCTGCGGCTCGTGCTGCCGAATTGGTTTCCCTAATCGACCAGACAGATTGGTAGGCTGGAAAACTCAGACCGGCCGCGCTTCACACTGGACAACGTCCAGCAATGCCTCAAGCGTCTGACCTGGCTCGAGGACCAGGAAACTCTCAGCGATTAACGTCAGCGGGTGAACCTGCAGTACGGAGGCCAGTTCAACCACTTTCTCGAGCGTCGGACATTTCTGTCCCCGCTCCAAGGTACTGAGGTAGGTCCTACTACTCACGTCCGA
The DNA here is from genome assembly GCF_900106065.1 of Pseudomonas mandelii. Classification (NCBI taxonomy): domain Bacteria; kingdom Pseudomonadati; phylum Pseudomonadota; class Gammaproteobacteria; order Pseudomonadales; family Pseudomonadaceae; genus Pseudomonas; species Pseudomonas mandelii. Next base: position 1,079,657 of record NZ_LT629796.1, on the reverse strand, counting down.
AAAAGATTTGCCCACCCATTTGCATGCTGTTGCCACTGATTGCGTTGACCATGGACGCGTAGATGTCTTGGCCAGCATTCATTATCCAGCCGCGGGTTTTACGAGGAATAAGCGTGTCAACCATCGTCGCCGAGAGGTGTTTATGAACCTTGTGACGATTTGCATTCCAATGGAGGTAATACCGGGCCACGCTTTGATGGTTTGCCCATTCAAGCAACGACTCCTCCACAGGAGCCCATACTTTTTCTCCCGTCTCATCTGTCACTCGCAGATCTGTCAGCGGCTTTCCAGCGTCATGGATTAACCCCGCGCACATCGCAGCAACTCGCCAAGGCTTCTCGCGCTTGGACTTCTCTTGCGGATATTTATCGTGATCAAACACTGCATTGTTGGACTTGAGAACCGCGAAGGCGGCGACCTCGATACCGTGCCGCATCAAACCGCCAGGGCCAGGGCCACGGTGATGGTGAAGCTCGGACGCCGGAAGGAGATGAACGTAATCTGCGTATGCCCGCAAAACGGGCATAACCAACTCTTCAAACTCTTCCGGCCTTAAGCCCAGAGTCGTCTGAATTTTGGTCAATTTGTCGACGTGAAGCTTCAGTAAATCTCCCCCACGAATCAGCGCGGGGTACCCGCTGATGAATGGAGGGTAACGCAGCATATGTTCGTCCCCATCCTGGAGTCCTTTGATTACTTCAGGAGAAAGCAGGACGTGAACTGGATGTTTGGGCTCAGGAATAGAATGGGCTGCCTGGCGGCGACCAAAAAACCTAGCTAAAGCATTTCTGAACAATTCAACGCACCAATTCAGTTCTTGTGACTGAAATGATGCCAATTGATGGAGTGGATACCCGTCGCTATTGACCCCCCCGGTGGGGGCAGACAACAACGACGCGCGATAACAAGGGCCTTTATCCTCACTGTCATCCTCAGACAGAGACAGTATCGTGAAGCATCAAACCTTAATGATTGCGCTATTAATCAGCATCGCTGTCACCGGATGCTCGACTAAACCAAAGCAGGAGATTAGCTATGTGGCGCCAACGACAGTAGAGGTTCCCGTCCGCCATTGGGATGAGTTTTGTGCATCCTGGGGACATGAGGGACGTGGCGGTGCTGCGCTACGGAAACCCACGTATCAACACGTGCTTGCGTCCGAGGATGCAATCGTGATCAGGCCTGTTGTCCAAAACGAAGAGTCCGATCACGGCGCAGTCAAAATCTTCGCTTTGCGTGGAAGTCCGGAGGATTGGCAACGCTCAGCACTTGCACAAGGAACACCTTCTGCTGTCCCCATCCAAGTCAAACCGTCGACTGTCGATATGGACTCCGAACAGTATCTGCGGGCGTACAGAAAATTCTGTAAGGGGGCAACCAGCGAAATGACCGAGGAGGAATGGTCATTGGTGGCGCTCGGCGGTCCGAACCATATCCCGCCGTCGCTACGAGGAAAGTGTTTGACTCAAAAATGAAGATGTCGGCTTCCGAAATAGATGCGACAACGCTAGGGGTGACGGTCACTAGCAACAGCCTTCTATTTTCGAAATGGCTGCGACTAGTGATGGCAATTGTTGCGACTGGTAGCGCTACAACGCGCTGCTAATAGTCGCGACTAGTCGTGCAACTTTCCGTGAACGTGAGTAACACCATCAGGCTGGGGCTATCTCCGGCCTTTTTGTTGACGTACTATGTCAGGATTGATGGTAATTAAGCATTTAGAGTGATCCATGCCAAAGGCTATCGTTATCGAAGATGAACAGCTTGAGCATGCGGTGAAAGTCGCCAAAGTGAGCAGCCCCGAGAATGGGGGCCGTGATGCGGCGTTGTTGTTGACCTGCTTTGGCACTGGCATGACCGTGACGGAGATTTGCCGTCTACGTGTGAGCGATTACCTGACTGAATCCGGCGCTGTGCTGATCGACTCCCAGGTACGTGCAGAGATTGCCTATAACCATCGTTCAAGGCCGTTGTGCTGGACCAGTAAGAAACTGACCAATTCGATAGATGCGCACCTTGCAGAACGACTTGTGCGCGGTCACGGCGTTTCAACCAGGGTGATGGCTTTCCGTGGCCTTGATCCCGACTCGCCCTTGTTCGTCTCCGGTCGAACAGGCGAAGGGTTAAAGATTAGTGCTCAACGCCGGGACGGCAAGACCTATTACAGCGCGAACCAGCTCAGCCGGTTGTACACCCGCCTGTTTGGCCTTGCCGGGATCGAGGGAGCCAGTGCGCAGTCAGGGCGGCGAACGCTCGCGGTCAAGCTCAAGCGCCGTGGCATCGATCTGCGGCACATAAGCGAGATTCTGGGCATCGAGAGCCTTGAAGCAGTAAAGAAGCTCTGCGCTGGCGATCCTGCGCGGTTGGGTGACATTGTGCGGAGAATTATTTGATGTCGAATAAGGATCACCCGGTTTGGGATGTTTATGACCTTTTGCGCACGGCTCGATTGAATCAACTGTATTACGGACGTCGCCTTCTGACGTTCGAGCGCCGAAATTTCTGGGCTGAAATTACAATCGCTTGTACTTCCTCGACATCTGCGATTGCTGGATTTGCTTTTTGGAAGACGACTGCTGGTCAGCCGTATTGGCAGGGTTTTCTTGCAGTTGCGGCGCTAGTAGCAATCGCGAAACCGTTTCTGAGCTACGCGAAAAAGATCAAGAGCTATGAAGAACTCCTCATAGCTTACAGGTTGATTGCATATGACTTGAGGGATTTGCGTCTCGATTGCGCATTCCACGCCATCCGGCCACCCAGTCCACCAACATCCGGCCACCCGTTCCACGCTCATCCGGCCAGGCAGTCGGAGCGCAGCGACGCAGGTTTGCATTGTTAGTCTGAAGTCCCTGTCGTCGTCAATTTCGTTGCGCGTCTGCGCATCGATTCGCCCTTCAGTTCGATCCGATAAGCGTTGTGCACCAGCCGGTCGAGGATCGCGTCGCCCAAGGTCGGATCGCCGATCAGTGCATGCCATTTGTCCACGGGCATCTGGCTGGTGACCAGCGTCGAGCGGTTGCCGTAGCGGTCGTCCAATAGCTCAAGCATGTCGCGCCGTTGCGGTGCGGTAAACGGCGCCAGGCCCCAGTCGTCCAGGATCAGCAAGTCGGTCTTGGCATAGCCCGCCATCAGTTTCGCGAATCGACCGTCTCCGTGGGCCAGGCCCAGTTCCTCCATCAGGCGCGGCAGACGCAAGTAGCGCACGCTGTAGCCGTCACGGCAGGCCTTGTGGGCCAGCGCGCAGGCGAGCCAGGTTTTGCCTACACCGGTCGGGCCGCCGATGATCAGGTTCAAGCCATCGCGCAGCCATTGGCCGCTGCCCAGTTGCAGGATCAGGGACTTGTCCAGGCCGCGTGGGCTGCGGTAATCGATGTCTTCCAGGCAAGCGTTGTGGCGCAGTCGTGCCAGTTTCAGCCGGCTGCTCAGACGCGTGTTTTCACGTTCGGTCAGCTCGCGGTCGATCATCAGGCCGAGGCGTTCGTCGAAGCTCAGATCATTGATATCGGGCGTGGCGTGTTGCTCGCTCAGCGCCTTGATCATGCCGTGCAGGCGCAGGGTTTGCAGCTTGTCGAGTGTCGGATTGGGCAGCATTTTGGTGCTCCTTTTTCAGGTCAGTGGTAGTAGCCAGGGCCGCGCAGGTTGATGTGTTCGTCGGGCAGTAGCGGCAGGTTTTGCTGGGACAGCGGTAGCTTTTCCAGCCCTTGGCGCAGGATCGATTCAAGGCTTTTGTAGCTGCACGCGCCCAGTGCCAGCGCTCGCTGGCAAGCGGCTTCCAGCCGCTCTTCGCCGTGCTGCTTGCTCAGGCGCAGGATGCCCAGGCAGGCGCGGAAGCCGTGCTGAGGATGGATTCGGCGCTCAAGGATGTAGGCGATAACGCCAGCGGTGTTAGGCCCGGTCTGCTCGGCCCAGCGGATCAGCCGTTGCGGTGTCCATTCGGCGTGCTCCCGGTGGCTCTTGGGCATGTGCTCGGTTTGGGTGGTGTGGCGGCCTTTGTGCAGCGAGCGCAGGTGACTGGCCACCCGCTGGTTGGCGTGGAAGCACTCGACGGTCTTAGCGGTTAGCCGCACTTCGAGTTGGTGCTTCACCAACTGGTACGGCACCGAGTAGTAATGGCCCTCGACCTCGACGTGGTAGTCGATGTGCACCCGCACCTTTTTCCATTCGGCGTAGATGTACGGATGTTCTGGTAGCGGTTGCAGTGCGGGTTGGTCGATGGTCTCAAAGGCCGAGCGGCGTGAGCCGGGCAGCTTCTTGAAGGGCTTTTGATTGAGGCGTTCGAGCAGCAGGCTGATTGCCGTGTTGAGTTCGCCCAGCGAGAAGAACTGGCGGTTGCGCAGCGCGGCGAGGATCCAGCGCTCGACGACTTGCACGCCGACTTCGACCTTGGCTTTGTCCTTGGGTTTGCGCGAGCGAGCAGGTAATACGGCGATGCCGTAATGCTCGGCGAGATCGCGGTAACTGGGGTTGATGTCGGGCTCGTAGCGATGCGCCTTGGTGACGCCGCTGCGCAGATTATCGGGCACCAGGATCTGCGATGTGCCACCGAAAAAAGCAAAACAGCGGGCGTGCGAGCCCAGCCAGTCAGGCAGCTTCTGCGACCAGGTGGCCTCGGCAAAGGTGTAGCTGGACGCGCCGAGAACGGCGACGAAGATCTGCGTTTGGCGGATCTCGCCGGTTCGCCGATCAATGACCGGTACGGTCTGGCCGGCGTAATCGACGAACAGCTTTTCGCCGGCACGGTGCTCCTGGCGCATGACCACGTCGACCTTGGCGGCCCAGAGGCGGTAGTGCTCGCAGAACCAGCTGTATTGGAAGCCTTGCGGGTGGGCGAGTCGGTATTCCTGCCAAAGCAGGGCCAGAGTTACGCCGGGGCGGCGTAACTCCCCGTGTACATGAGCCCAGTCTGGCACCGGCCTTTGATCGCTGGGAACGGTGGGCGGCGGCGGAAAAAGATGCCGTTGTAACTCGGCGTCAGTCAGCGCAGAGGGCCAGGTCAGGCCGCTGGCAGCAAAGCGATTGAGGTACTCACCGACGCTGGCTCGGCCTACTTGCAAGCTGCCAGCGACCTGGCGGGCAGATAGGCCGACCTCGAATTTGAGACGTAGCACTTCTCGAATTTTACGCATGGATAAACGCTCCACGACGACCTCTCTGCTTCGATAAAAGAGGTCGATGGTAGTGAATAATCCTGCGTTGCTGCCTGCCTTAAGGGTGGCCGGATGAGCGTGGAATGGGTGGCCGGATCATCGTGGAATCAGTGGCCGGATGTTTATGGAATAGGTGGCCGGATGGCCGTGGAATCCGCATCTCGATATCAGTCAGGCGCGTGGCTACGAAAAGGTGCATCAAAACCGCTTCAAGTCCATCAAAGAAAGACTTCGAAATTTTGTCGACAAATCCCCTGAGAGAGTAGAGGTGGCCGGATTAAAAAAATTATGCGAACAGCAAGTTTTATCCGAGCTTCCGAATCATCAATTTTACGTTCCCGGAGCGCTTTCCAATGAGTAACGATAGACAACCACCAAGACAACCTCCGCAGGACCCGCCTCGTCCACGACCTCAGGATCAACCTAGGCCGGATACCGACCACGGAAAACGACATCTTGAGCCTGATCGGCCTTGGCCGAGACGTTAACTTCATATCCTGCTCTGAGCTAGCATTGTAGATACTATGTTTATACAAATGGCTTGCCCTGCTTGCGAATAGTATCTACAATGTTTCTACTTTATGAGGTGTTTTATGGAAGTGAAAATTCAGCAGTGGGGCAATAGCGCGGCGATTCGCCTGCCCGCGACCGTGCTCAAGCAAATGAGCCTGGTCAGCGGCGATGTGCTGATGCTCGATGCGTCCGCAGGAGTGATGACGCTCAAACCGGCAAAAGCCAAGCTGCACTATCGGCTGGCTGATCTGATGGCCAAGTGTGATTTGAATGCGCCTGAGCCTGCGGAACTGGCTGAGTGGAACGACATGCAGCCAGTAGGACGTGAAGTTTGAAGCGAGCCAAATTTAACCGGGCTGACATTGTGCGCCTGAACCTGAATCCAACCGCTGGCCGTGAGCAGCAGGGCGATTTCCGTCCGGCATTAATTCTCACACCTGCGGCTTATAACGCATCTGGCCTCGCAATCATTGCACCGATCACGCAGGGCGGCGACTTTGCCCGATACGCCGGTTTTGCGGTGCCGTTAAGTGGTTCAGGTACTGAGACTCAAGGTGTTGTTCTGTGTAACCAGGTTCGCACCGTTGACCTTGAGGCTCGTGGCGCAAAGCGTATTGAGTCGGTTCCCGAGGTTGTGATTGACGATGTGCTGGCCCGTGTCCAAGCACTCTTTGAGTAACGGGGAAAACCAACATGCCAAGCAAACCTGTACCGACTCTGATGCCGTCGTACAACTCTAGGACGGCAGATAAGTTCGTAGTGCGCCTGCCAGATGGGCTGCGTGAACGTATCAACGAGGCGGCAGAAAACAATCACCGAAGCATGAACGGTGAAATTGTAGCGCGAATTAATGGCTCGCTGGATCTTGAGCGGAAATACGAAGAGATGCGGCAACTGAACAGCTTTCTGAATCAGAAGATCGCAATTCTTGAGGCGGCATCACAGCCCTGAGGGAAATTCGACGGAAAGTCCCATGAAGATGCAGAGCGTAGGTCAAGCAGTGTTCAAGTCCGCTGTGCCGTGTGCGCCTGCATCGCTGCGAACCTTCCGCCTGCACTTGACGGTAGCCAGGCCGGGGCACCCAGCAAGGGAATGGCTACGCCCAAAATGCTCACCCGTTCAGACTCGCTCTGCTCGCTTAGCTGCGGCTTCCGCTTTTGCCCTTGCAGTGCGCTTTCCCGGCCAGTCAACCGGCGTGCTACGGCGAAAGGCACTCAGCGAAGCAATGGTAACTACCTCGGGGGAATCCGATTTGAATCACTCTCAAGCAAATCAAAATCCGGCTCAAGCATCTAGCAAAGCAATGGTTGAAGCGCATCTGAGCGTGGAGCTTCTGCGGAGTAATCCGGACAAAATCTACGTCTTCGGCGACAACCTTTTGCGCCGTGGTACTGCTGGCCAAGCAGCCGTGCGAGGCGAGCCGAATGCTTTCGGCATTCCTACCAAGCGTGCACCTTCTATGGCGGCATCGGCCTTCTTCTCGGATCGGCCTGATGAGGTGCAGGCAGTGTTGCAAGCTTTGCGCGAGCTGTACGTACTTGCGCGCACCAGGACGGTGGTGTTTCCAGCCGCAGGGCTGGGCACTGGCCTCGCTCGGATGGCAACCAGCAGCCCGGAGGTGTACCAACAAATGCGCAGCATCCTTTCGGCTCACTTCGAGTTCGATCAGTGATTGTCGAGAGCCGATTCAGCGAGTCGGCTGCCAACAACCACAGTTAACGGAAATAGCATGCCAAGCAAACCTGAGCCGACCCTGATGCCGTCGTATAACTCTAGGACGGCAGATAAGTTCGTAGTGCGCCTGCCGGATGGGCTGCGTGAACGTATCAACGAGGCGGCAGGAAACAATCACCGAAGCATGAACAGTGAAATTATCGCGCGAATTGATGGCTCGCTGGACCTTGAGCGGAAATACGAGGAGATGCGGAAACTCAACAGCTTTCTGAATCAGAAGATCGCAATTCTTGAGGCGGCAGCACAGCCCTAAGGGAAATTCCCGCTGCACACCACCGGCCCTTGATTGGGCTTTTGGCAGTACCATGGCGGGGCATTTCGCGCCAAAGAACATGAATAAGGAAGTAAGAAATGGTTATAAGGAATAAAACTCGTGAATGGCCATCAAGAGTACGAGTTTCTGTTAAGTGCGTTGCAGCTCTGGGGCTGGCTTGCATACTTATTGTGTGGTCGGGCTTTGGGATGCATGGGACCGTGTCACTTGCGTTTATATTATTATCAAATTTAATAGTCGCGTATAGCATTGCGGTGTCCAGCGTTATCAAGCAAAGAGTAGCTGTTATTTTTGGCATGCTGACAGCCATATTAGGATGGTGGCTTACTCAATAAATCCCTGTAGATATGCGGTCGATGTGTGCGGAACCACCGGCTGCAAGTAACCAGGAAAATCATTGTGATATTCAACGTTCGTTCAAGGCAGATTGAGGTTATGGTTTCTAACAATAAAGATTGACACAAAACAATAAAGGTTGACACGACACAACATAGATTGACACAAAGCCTAAACCCCTGTATTTATGGGGGTTTTCATTTCTGGGCTGAGCCATCGGTCTAGAATTTCCGCTTCGTTTCGCTCCGGGAGTAGGCTAAAAAGCGCTATGCCATCGGCAGATGGTGAACGATTTTTTCCTATAACTATTTTTTCAGGGCGAGGAGAGGCGATCCCGGCGGACGAAGGAGGAAGGAGGAAGGAGGAAGCATTGCGCGGTCGTAGGTTTTCGTCAGAGACAGACATTCAACGGCACATTACAAATGGCTTCGGTAGCGGAGCTGGTGCCAGTTATCTGCCGTGGCTGCGCGTCCAAGATGTGCCTTCCAGAGGACACTCCCACAAGATCCAGGTTGTGAAGATCGATCGCCTCCATCACCTACTTTCTGACCTAGAACGCACCTATTTTTTGGTATGTGAGTTTTCGGAAAATGTTGTGGATATACGCGAGCAGTATCCATTGCTGCCGCGAGAAAGTGCTCAAGCAATCGCTAGCTCTATCGGAGTGCGATACCCCAAGTATCCGAAGACAGTGCTTCCTTATGTTATGACCACGGATTTTTTATTAACAATAAAAAAGCCCGATGGCAGCTTTAAGTCCGTAGCCCGAACTATCAAATACCGCTGCGACCTCGAAGGCAAACAAGCCAGTAGAACGCTGGAAAAACTTGCGGTCGAAAAACGTTTCTGGGATGGTCAACACGTTGATTGGGCCATTGTCACTGAAGAAATGTTCAGTCCCGATTTGATCAAGAATTTAGGCTTGCTCAGGAAGTTCGCTCAACTGCCGCGCGCCTTGGCAGAGCCCTCATTACACTCAGATTTTCTGGAGCATTAAGCTAGCTGCCGTCCGTACCCGTGGAGTACTGCTGAAACTCTGCGAAAGATTGCCGCACGTTTTGGTCTCATCGGTCATCGCGTTCCTGACGGCGCACCCGCATGTCGCCTATCTGGCGGTGTTTCTCCTGGAACTTTCCGAGTCAATCCCGATCATCGGTGTCGTCGTTCCCGGCACAGCCGTGATCCTCGCGCTCAGCACCTTGGTGCCGAGCGGCGTCTTATTGCTCTGGCCGTTGCTGGTCGCCGCCACGTCAGGCGCCATCGCGGGTGATGGTCTTTCGTTCTGGCTCGGGCACCGATACCACCGCGAGATTCTTGGCCTCTGGCCGCTGAACCGACACCCCGAACTGATTCAGCGCAGCGAAGCCTTTTTCACGCGTCACGGCGACAAAAGTGTCTTTCTCGCGCGCTTCACGCCGGGCGTCCGCGCCTTCATTCCGCTCCTCGCCGGCACCCTGGGAATGGCAGTCAGTCGGTTCTATGCCGTCAATGTCGCGTCGGCACTCACTTGGGCTCCGTCGCACATCCTGCCCGGCGTGCTTGTCGGTGCGACGTTCAGCATTCTCGGTGCGGCTGCAAAACCGCTCGCGATCCTGCTAGTCGTACTAGTCGCGGCGGGCTGGGTGGTCCTGCATATCGTGCGCTGGACACTGCGTCGCGGTATATACCCTACCTCATCGTCGCAGTGCAGCGGCTGCGCAGCTGGGCCGGTGCCCACGACAGCTGGCTGAGCCGCAGTCTCAGCAGCTTGCTCGATCCTTCACGGCCCGAAGCTCGGGCTCTCGCACTGCCGACGGTCCTTCTCGTCGGTGCCGCCTGGCTTTTTTTCGGTGTCCTTGAGGACGTCGTCAACGGTGACCCGTTGCTGCTTGCAGATAGCGCGATATACCGCGCGCTCCAGGATCTTCGCACAACACCAGGCGATGCGGTGATGATCGCCATCACAGAGCTCGGCGACACCAAGGTCGTAGTGGCGGTCACGATTGCTGTCTTGCTGTCTTGCTGTGGCTCATGTGGAAACGCGCCTGGCGTACCTCGACGGCGTCGTCGAAATGGCTGCTCGAACATCTGCTTCAACAAGAACAAGCAGATCGTGCCGTACGGTCTGTGAATCATCAGATGAACATGGCCAAACTCCCCATGCATCGTGATTTGGCAGGCTTCGACTTTAGCGTTTCCAGCGCAGATGCCCGCTTGGTCAGGGATCTGTCCAACCTGGAGTTCACAGAACCGGGCAGAATGTCGTGTTCATCGGCGGGCCTGGAACTTGCTAGACACACCTGGCCACCGCCTTGGCCGTGTCTGGGATCACGACGCATAACAAACGCGTGCGCTTCTACTCCACAGTGGATCTGGTCAATTTACTGGAGCGCGAAAAGTACGACGGCAAGACGGGTCGAATCGCTCAAGGGCTGCTACGGACAGACTTGGTGATACTCGATGAACTGAGGTATTTGCCCTTCAGCCAGAGCGGTGGTGCCCTGTTATTTCACCTGCTATCCAAGCTGTACGAACACACCAGCGTGGTCATCACCACCAACCTCAGCTTCTCAGAATGGTCGAGTGTGTTTGGCGACGCCAAGATGACCACTGCATTGCTGGATCGGCTGACACACCACTGCCACATCGTCGAAACGGGCAACGAGTCCTACCGCCTACAACACAGCAGCTTGGTCGCCCAGACCAAGATCAAATAACGTGAACGAAGGCGCAAAGACGATGATGGTGTCAAGGACGATGAGCCGTTTTGAACTGCACCGAAAATACCCTGCCGCATGAATACATGCGGTGGGGCTTGATGCCTCTTCCACCGGGACACGACTGCTAAGCTTATCCACAATTGCTGATGCAAAAATCAGCAATCCGCCCTGGGTCAATTTTCAATAGGCAAGGTGGGGATGCGGACAAAAACTTGGACTGGTTATGCCGCGAAGCCCAGGCTTTCACGATACTCAATGGGACTGAGCGCGCCGAGGGAAATCTTGATTCGTTTTTCGTTGTACCAGCGAATGTATGAATCCAAGGCCTGAATGAACTGCTCGATGCTCGTTGACTGCCAGTTGCGAGGATAGAACAGCTCCGTTTTCAGTCGGCCGAAGAAACCTTCACAAGCCGCGTTGTCAGGTGAGCAGCCTTTGCGCGACATCGAACGAATCAGCTTCGCATCAGCGATGCGCGATAGCCAGCCGGGCCAGCGGTAGTGAGCGCCACGATCGGAGTGAACAACAGGCCGTTTATCGTTGCTGGCCACCGTTTCGACAGCGGCATCCAGCATCGTGTTCACAAGCTCGGCGTCGGGACGCGTGCCGATCGACCAACTGATTACCTTCCCATCGAAGCAGTCGATCATGGGGGACAGGTACACCTTGCCGGCTGGGATCTGGAACTCCGAGATGTCGGTCAGCCATTTCTCATTCGGAGCTAGGGCCGTGAAGTCGCGGTTGAGGAGGTTTTCCGGCGCCGGACTGATCTCCCCGAGGTAGGAACCGTATCGACGCCGTTTCGGCTTGGCGACGACTAGGCACTCCTGCTTCATCAAGCGCTGCACCACCTTCTCTGAAAGGCGTACACGCTGCCTGCTCAACGAAGCTCGCATCCGACGGTAGCCATAGCAACGATGATTGCGCTCGAATATGTCCGCCATGGCACGACGCGCTTCGGTGTACTTTTCCGCGACCTGCATTCGGGCTCGATGATAGAAATAGGAGCTTCGGGCCAAGCCCAACGCGTCAAGCAGCTCTAGCAAGGAGTACCTCTGCCTTAGGGCATCAGCCAGCAATGTCTTCTCCCGATTGGTCAGGACTTGCCGGTTGATGCCCGTCTCTTTTTTTATGAGTTCATTCGCCCTCATCAACAGGTCATGTTCAAGCTGCAAACGGCGAACATCGAGCTGGAGAGATTCGAGTTGCCGCTGCAACTCCTCTCGTTCCGGTGACGATGAGGGTTCAAGCCGACACTTCATGGATGGGGATACCTCTGGGCCGAGTAGCTGGTTTTTCCAGTTGTACAAGGTCGGCCTGCACACGCCCAGCTTTTGAGCCAGGGCTTTCGCACTTTCTTTTCGCGTGCACAGCGCGATGACCGCTGCCTGCTTCACCGCTGGCGGCCGGGCTAACCCGTCTGATCGACCGACAATACGCGTATGCAACTCGGGGCGCATTTCGTAAATCCAGGCACGCAACGAATCCCGCGCGGGGTAGCCCAACGCCTTGATGGTAGCGGCGATGTTGCGACCGTATTCGAGATAGTGCCCGACAGCCTTTTCCCTTTGGGCCAGTGAGTACTTCGACTTCGAGTTCTCGTAGCCACGCGGCAGGTCGAGGCATCGCTCATACTCTGCGTGCCAGCTCTTCAAAGAGTTCTTCGTCGGGTAGCCCAACTGACGAATAGTTGCCCCGGTTCGCTTGCCCAGTTTGATGTAGAGCTTGACCGCTCGGATACGGTCTTCGTATGAGTACATGAACTACCTCCAGGTAGTCCAAGATTTCCGCCGCATCCCCGGTGGGTCAGTTTTCAATCAGCGCCGACATCTGATGCCAGTCGCAACAAAACGTGGCGCGGCGAAGCACCTTCATCCCTCTGAAAGTACAGCCGATAGACGAGATTGAGACGGTTGTACTGACTTGTGCCAGCCGCCTGTATCGAAATGATATGTATTTACTTACAAAAGATAATCGTTATTATTCGCGCGATAATTCACACAAAAGGTGTTCATGGTGGCTCTATCGCGCATTTACCCGGCCTCTCTGTCGTTGCTGGGCATTCTGGTCGTACCTGATCTACAGGCAGAAACCGAGCCTGTTCTGACCCTGCCGGCAACCGCTGTAAACAGTGAGTACAACGAGCAGAGCTATATGTCGACCGAGAGCAGGAGTGCGCTGAAGATCGATGCCCCGCTACGTGATATCCCGCAAACGGTGAACGTGATTCCCCAGAGCGTGATCAAGGACCAGGGCGCTCAGTCGATGGAAGACGTGCTGAAGAATGTCCCGGGGATCGGTCTGTCCAATGGCGATGGCCAGCGCGATCAGGTCACCATCCGCGGCTTCAGTGCAATCGGCGACATGTACATCGACGGTATCCGTGACGACGCCCTGTACTTCCGCGATCTGTCCAATGTCGAGCGCGTGGAAGTGATTAAGGGGCCCGCAGCGGTGCTCTATGGCCGCGGCTCATCTGGTGGCCTGATCAACAGCATCAGCAAGAAGCCCAACTTCACTCCCAAACAGGAAGTGGGTGTCAGCTTCGACAGCGAGGGTAAAAAGCGCACGCAGTTCGACGCCGGTTGGGCCGATCAGCAGCAAAACGACAAGGCATTCCGGGTGACCGGTGCGCTGGAAAACAGCGACACCTTCCGCGATGACGGCTATATCGACCGCAAGGCCATCGCGCCTTCGGCCTACTTCAAGCTCACGGACGATCTGGAACTGAACCTGGGCGCTACCTATCTGTATGACAAGCGCCTGATCGACTTCGGCATCCCGGCGCGAGGCGATCGTCCGGTCGATGTGGACCGCGACAAACGCTTCGGCTCCGCCGACCCGGATGACGACTACACCCGCAGCGAGGTATTTTCGTTCACGGCCGGTGTCGACTACCGGATCAACGACAATTTCACCCTGAGCAACACCAGTCGCTATTACCACTACGACCTGGATCGCAACAACACACTCGCCGACTCCAGCCGGACACGCTTCGTCACCGCCCCCAACGGCGAACTGCTGGTGAAGCTCAACCGCGGCAATGTGCAGCGCAAGGAAGATGGCTGGTTCAACCAGACCGAACTCAAGCAACAGGCCACGCTCGCCGGGATGAACCACAACCTACTCTATGGCGTGGAACTGGGGCGCCAGGTCAAGGACCAGTCCGTGTTCAGCCAGAACAACGTAGCGCGGGTGCCGGTGTATCGCGATGCTCTGGTCGATGTGCCGTTCCAGGCTAACCGGCAAACCGCCAAGGGCACCAACACCCAGGATATCGCCGGATTCTACGTGCAGGATCTGATTGAACTGGCGCCACAGTGGAAAGCCCTTCTGGGCGTACGGTATGACGTGTTCGACCAGGAATACTCTGATGATCTGACGCATAACACCCTGTCCCGAACGGATACCACCTGGAGCCCGCGAGTCGGCCTGGTTTATCAGCCTGACCAGATTCAGTCCTATTACGTCTCGGTAAGCCGTTCCTACCAACCGTCTGCTGAAATGTTCGCCCTGAGTACGACCAACCAGGACTTGGAGCCGGAAGAGACCACCAACTTCGAGATCGGCGGCAAGTGGGATCTGCTCGACAATCGCCTGGCGCTGACGGCCTCGCTGTTCCGGCTGGAACGCACCAACATGAAAACCACCGATCCGGCGAACCCGACCAAACTGGTGCTTGCGGGAGAGCAGCGTACTGATGGTCTCGAACTGACCGCCAGTGGGCAGTTGAGCGAAAAGTGGCAGGTATATGCCGGTTACGCCTATCTGGATGCCGAGATCACCAAGTCCAACAGCCGTACCAACGGTATCGCCAACGAAGGCCAGACTCCGACCTTGACCCCGCGCCACAGTGCCAATTTGTGGTTGGTACGTTCTTTGACACAGGAGTGGCGTGTAGGCATGGGGGCGAACTATGTCGATGACCGTTACACCGCCTTGGATAACCAAGTGGTCATGCCGGCCTACACCACCGTGGACGCAGCGTTGCTCTACAACCTGCCGAAATGGGACATGGCTCTGCGTTTGCGTAACGTCTTCGACAAGGACTATTACGCCTCGGCGCATGGCTCCGTGGATTTGATCACGCCCGGTGCACCACGGACTCTGGAATTGAGCACTAACTACCGATTCTGAGTACGGTCCTGAGAACAAAGCCCGGTATTGCGACACTGCCGGGCTTTTTTTGATAGAGGCCCCACACGCCTCTGATGTGTGCGGTTGTTGTATCAAAATAGCCACGGCGCATCAGCCCGGTGTATCTCCTACCCACAACATTCTCGCTGCGCTTGAATCGGTGGCATTTCACCTGGCTGAAAGAGCAGAAGCAATTACCAATCAGAACCATGGAACTTGAGAAAACTGCACAATGATGCCGGCGGCGGCGGCGACAGGCAGGAAGCGTCCAAAAGCATTCATTTGCTATCAATAAATTACACCTCGGACTTTTCATTTTTTGACAATAAATGCTCGCGCGCAGCCTCCGAATCGGAAGTTGCGCACAGGCGTTATTTGAGGCACTACACCCTCACACCACCGACAAATGCTCGTAAAGGATTGTCGAGCCGACCAGCATCAGCACGATGCCGCCGTTGATTTCAGCACGCTTGCCAACTACGGTTCCAAGCACGCGCCCCAGCATTACGCCGATCGTAACCATTACAGTCGTGGCCAAGCCGATAGCCGAAGCGGCGACCAGGATATTCACGTTTACAAAGGCCAGACCCACAGTGGCTGTTGTCTGGCTCGTGATGGATCAGCATGCGAGGAAATTGCGCTGGCAGCGCCGCGCGTTTGGGCTGCTGGCGCAATTTGGCTTCGACTGCTGTCGGTTGCAGCGCCTCAAGTTCGGCTTCGATAGCCGCGATATTGGTGTTGATCAAGTCGTCGAGCAAGCTGGCTTGATCCGGACTTAGCTGCTCGCTGCGCTTGGCAAACTTGAATCGCTTGAGCAGTGCGATCTCGTGGGCCAGCTTCTCGTTGACCGACTTGTGATGGGTGATTTGCTTGTCCATGGTCTCGACGCGCCGGATCAACTGCGCCGCCAAGGCGCGCAGTTCTCCAGGGTTTAATTGATCGAGATTGGGATGCGAAATCATGCCGCCGATTTTGCCAGAGAGGGCTCATGGCGGCGATAGACTGATGGGCCAATTGCGCTGGCAAGCGCGCCATGACCGGTGTTAAAGCATCGAGATGATTCCGCCTGCACCGACGCGCTGCCAAGGTAAACCGAGCACTAGGGCCTGAAGTTGCTCGGCATCCAACTCAACTTCGGAGCCGTGTCGCGCACCCGACCAGAAGAAGCGTCCTTGATTCAAACGCCGGGCGTCAAGCCAAATCCCCACGCCGTCATGCACCAGCACTTTCATGCGATTGGCGCGGCGGTTGGCGAACAGATAGGCACAGTGCGGCTTCGCCGCACCGAACACCGCGACAACTCGCGCCAGCGCGGTTTCAGTACCGGCGCGCATGTCCATGGGCTCGGTGGCGAGCCAGATGGAATCGACACGGATCATCGCAGCAGGTCTCGGAGAAAGGCAGAACATGCCGCTGCATTTTCTGCCGGCCAGCTCACCACGACTACGCCTTTTGAATGAGGTACTTCGATTCGGATCGTGGCCGGAAGAACTTGAGGTGCCGCTGCCGAAGACAATGCCTTGACCGGAATAAAGGCAGTTTGCAGTACCATGTATTTCTGCGCATACACCCGAATCCATTTATGGACAAGGTTTGCATTGAGGTTGTGGGTCAAGGCGACATTGGCAATCGACGTGTCAGCCTGCGCGCACTCGGCGATGACCTGGGCCTTAAAGGACTTGGAATAGGAACGGCGTTCTTGTGTCATGGGCGTCTGCTTAAAAAGGCTAAAAATGGTGTCCACTTCAAAAATTAGGTGGACACCATCGCCTCAAGCGACGGTGTCAGGAAGATATGTTGGCCGGACGGTTACGGCGGTTACCGGCACCGCGGCATCCTAACGGCGTGATCTTTAGTCCGGACTCGGTAGGATGGTGGGGAGGAGTTCGTCGTTCTTGGTCAACTTGGCGACGCTAGCCAGCATTCAAGAGACAGCGGATGGGACGCGATGGTGACGCCTTTTAAGAAGCGGTTATCGAATGACTCGCCATGGACCCTCGCAATGAAGTGCTGTCTGCGTCGGGTTAGTGACCACTGAAACAAAAGGCTCCACACCCAACCCGGTTAAGCGGTTGGAGGAGGATTCCGCCGCTGGCAACAAGCTATGTTAGGAGCAACTGATCATATTTTCTGCAAAAAGTCGTACAAACTCTGATACTGGGCATCATCAATCAGTTCAGCATCGTTGAGGGCTTGGAGATAGCCATCGGCAAGACACATGTATCTATACGTCCGTTCTGAGTTAGGGCTGTCATAGAGAGCCTGAACCAATTTCCGCCAATTGGCTCGCGTACGGCCATTTACACGCTCAGACAGTAAAGGAACAACAAGCATATACAGGCTCTCCAAGGTAAGGATTCGCGAAAATGTATCCCGTCATCTCAACATGTCGTTTTTTTAGTGACAAAGCAGATAACCCGATCGTTCCCCTGAATAGCTTGGTTGAGGGGAGCCTACTGCTTGCCTTGAAGCGGCGATTGAAGCAGCTCGTGCTGACGAGGCTGGATCCAGTTTTGCCGTAGTCGCAACGCGGTACGCACCCCACCAGTCAGGTTGATATTCGTCGACTGTCCGCGTCAGTCAGCCTAGGGAAGTTCTGAAGTAGTCAGCGATTTTTGATGCCCTTGTTGGTAGAGGTTAAAAAAACGCCGGCTCGTCAGAAATCAGACCATTCCTGTTCTTAACTCATCGTTTCACCCTTGAGCGACACCTTTTCAAAGCGCTTTTCCTGCATTACAGGCGCATCTCTCCCGCGACAAGCGGCCGTTTTCGCATCATCCACAGGTTCGATAGGGCAAATAGCATGGCCCGTTGCGCGGTGTTTTTCATAAGGCCGCGAAAGCGCACTTTCGTATAGTCAAACTGACGCTTGATCACTCGGAATGGATGCTCAACCTTCGCCCGGACTTGTGCTTTCGCATATTCGATTTTGCACCGCTGGCGCCCGATCAAACTCTTTTCCGCGTGTTTTTTATAGCTGCTGGGCCGTGCGGCAATCGACCAGATCATCTTGCGATTCTGATGCTCAGGACGCTTGTCCACGCCAGTGTAACCGGCATCGCTAGGCACGTATGATTCCTCGCCATGCAGCAACTGATCGACCTGCGTCACGTTCGCCACATTGGCCGCCGTGCCCACCAGGCTATGCACCAAACCCGACTCGGCATCGACGCTGATATGCGCTTTCATCCCGAAGAAATACATGTTCCCCTGCTTCGTCTGATGCATTTCGGGGTCGCGTTTACCGTCTTTATTCTTGGTCGAACTCGGCGCATGAATGATCGTCGCATCGACCACCGTACACCCTGGCGCAACATTAGGCCACGGTCGCCCAGATAACCGTTGATGAACTGCAAAATCCCGCCAGCCAATTCATGTTTCTCCAACAAGCGCCGGAAGTTGAGGATCGTAGTTTCATCGGGTATCCGATCCACATGGAGCCCCGAAAACTGGCGCAGGATAGTGGTCTCGTACAGTGCTTCTTCCATCGCCGGATCGCTGTAGCCGAACCAGTCCCGCATTAGATGAACCCGCAACATCGCCATCAACGGATACGCCGGACGACCACCTTTCACCTTTCGGATAATGGGGCTCGATCAACGCAATCAGACCCTTCCAGGGCACGACCTGATCCATCTCGATCAGGAAACGCTCGCGGAGGGTCTGTTTACGTTTGCCGGCGTACTCGGCATCGGAAGGACATCTGTTTCATCGGGGCTCAACCGTCGTGTTCGGATCAGGCGGCTATTTCACCAAATCTGAAAGTCTTTTTTAGAGTTTCCCTAGGTTGCGCGCTCCAGGTAGACGGTACTCGAAAGCACAATCGTGGCAATCAAAGGCTGGATCCACTCGCCCGGTAGTGCTGTGGCTTGAAGCTCCGATCCTTGATTCCACCGAGGCAGATGAAGAAATGCAGCCCTGGTCAGTGCCTTATTGAGTCTCGTATTGATAACTCGGCCATCTCGACACTTTGCAGTTGTCCTGGCTGCTGCGCAGCGGCAGGCGTGCCGCCATCTCTCGCTCTGGTATAGACGTTGAAGCATCCTGTCGCCATTGAATAGCTTGGTCAATGAAGCTAAGAAATTCGGCTTCGGGTACTCGAACTAGAAGGAATGGTCATCCTTCAATGATAGTCCTTTCATCAGAAACCATCGTTTTTTTGGCGCCAGTATTACGTTGTCCTACAATCTGATGCTAGAATGCCATCACCGGGTTGCTCAGTAGAGCTTTTCTTTTCTGTATGTGCCCGTCTCATGAATGGAACAGTGAAGCCATGAAGGAGCTGTTTTTACCGGTCTCGATTTAGCGGGTAGCTTAAGTAGACCCGCTGGGAACGTCTCTTGATGGAAGTGGATGTGAATGGAGCCTGAAAAGGATTGATTACAAAGATCGAGTCACCTTCGCAAGGGGCAAAGCCGTCATCCGGCGAACAAAAGGCCATGGTTATCCAATGCACAGTAGATCTGACGATCTCTAATGCTAGACGGGTCTTTTGAAGAGCACGATTGTGCGATTCGCAGGATTGCACTTGGGGCGGATTCTCATGCCCTACGATTCTAAACTTTCGTACCTGCGGAAACACCAGCTCAGCAAAGAATCAAGCACTAATTGAAAATCGGCCGAACGTTGGTTGATGCTAAAAAATATATTTTTCAGGATGTCACAAAAAGCAGTATTAAGGAGCTTTGAATAGACGAGTGTACTTTTAAAAGGCGTAATTTAAATGAAGTTAAATTCGGTGGCTTTTAGATATGGATTGATAATACAAGTATTGGTACTGGCAGCATTTATTTTTGTGAAAACTCCTATCATGTCGTGCCCTGATAAAAACAATATAAGCTCAACTAGTAATTCTGAAAGCTATAATTCTGAAGCAAGGCCTTTAAAAACGACGCCAGATGACAAGTCCGATGAAAAATATAAATGGGTTTCGCTAATTTCATTAAATTTGTGGAGGCTCGAAACAACATTAGACAATACAGATATTCAATATGAGAATTTTATGGTCGATTGGTTACAATACCTGCTTGTAGCAGGAGGCTTCATGGTAATGTCGGGATTGATAATGATGGTTTTTCGCAGAAAAAAAAGTGTGTATAAAAAACAATTCCATCTTTGCTCGTTAATGCCGGCATTGATACCATTAACCTATCAGTCGTGCAATCATTGCAGCACAATAGTCAAGCACAAAAACAATAAAGAACCCTTATCCTCAAGCGCGATGATATGGGTGATAGAGATTACTGTATCGAGCGCATTGGACCGTAAAAAAACTGCTGCAGCAATTAAGGAGATGAGCTTGCCAGCAATAAGGCTTGAAAATAATTTCATCATTATTGGACCTTATAAAAGCAAGTCAGAGGCATCTGAAATAGTACGCAAACTGCGCGATGCTCACAATGTTAGAGGCTGGTTAACACCGGGAAACTGAAAAACACATTTTAATAGTTTCTCGTTGTCAAAATCCCGCCACTGTTAATGGCTGGGGCGGATCGGCTCAAGAATTTAAAGTGTTCTGCTTTTAGATCACTGCACTGGTGCGATTTTTGCTGTATGCCAAGGTTTCAATTTATAGGCTCGACACAACAAGACGATTCATATTTTTTGCCTCTTGGTCTCTTGGAAAAAGCCATGATTTTTTTTCACTACAAATTAGATCCAAGTTTCGGGCTTGTGTTAATGTTGAAGACAGAAGCGGCTACCGACTAAGTGACTAGGAGTAAGAAATTGAGCCGCATACACCCCGTGCAGGTCATTGCAGTAACAGGTGGCAAAGGTGGTGTCGGTAAGACAAATATAGCAGTAAATTTGTCAGTGGCATTAGCGGAGCGCGGTCGACAGGTCATGCTTCTTGATGCTGACCTCGGACTTGCAAATGTCGATGTTTTACTTGGCTTAGCCCCCTCCAAAAACCTTGCTGACGTGATTAAGGGAAGATGTGAATTGCGGGATGTAGTCCTACAAGGCCCTCGCGGAATCAGCATCGTTCCAGCCGCTTCTGGCTGCCAAAGTATGAGTCATTTAGCGCCAGCTCAGTACGCCGGAATAATTCAAGCCTTTAATGATATCGACGAAAAGGTTGACGTACTCATCATCGACACGGCCGGCGGCATAGGTAGCTCGGTTATCAATTGTATTCGCGCATCCCGCGAAGTGTTAATGATAGTGTGTGACGAGCCAACTTCAGTTACCAACACCTATGCGCTAATAAAGATACTCAGCCAGTCTTATGGTATGAATCGTTTTCGCATACTCGTTAACATGACGCAGACCCCCCAAGAAGGGCCAAAACTTTTTGCCAGGTTGCTTCGGGCTACTAATCTTTTCCTTGATGTAAGTTTACAATATCTTGGATCCGTACCTTATGATGAATGCATGCGCAAGGCTGTGAAAAAACAGTGTGCGGTGTACGACGCTTTTCCTCGCTCTAAGTGTTCCTTGGCGTTTAAGGCTCTCGCACAAAAAATTGACTCTTGGCCATCACCGGAAAACCCGCGCGGGCAATTGGAGTTTTTTGGTGAGCGATTGTTAACTACACCAATGCGGCGAGTATCCGCAAATATTGTAGCTTAGTTCTGGGAATTTTAATTAATAACATTTTTTATTGAGAGGTCGAATTGAATAAGAATATGAAAATTCTAATCGTTGATGACTTTTCAACGATGCGAAGAATAATAAAAAACCTTTTGCGTGAACTAGGGTTTACTAACACGTTTGAGGCGGATGACGGAATGTCTGCGCTTCCAATGCTGCAAAAGGGTAGTTTCGACTTTCTTATCACTGATTGGAATATGCCTGGTATGTCAGGTATCGATCTTTTAATCTGTGTACGTGCTGATGATCGTATAAGACAGCTACCAGTTTTAATGGTAACGGCCGAAGCCAAACGTGAACAGGTCATTAAGGCCGCCCAAGCTGGAGTGAACGGCTATGTGGTCAAACCCTTCACGGCACAAGTATTAAAAGAAAAAATAGAAACTATTTTCACACGCATCAACAGTTAAAACCTTCCACCCAGCTCCCTAGCTAATAACTCACTGATTGGTAAATAAATACTTGCGCTAGAATCTAGAGGAACGCTTTAAAAAGTGAAATGCTCAATTCAGCTACGCAGCCGATAGCTTGTTCAACCAACTGCCCCAACGAACCTGCGGAATTTATGATGGACAATCACCAACCTATCGCTTGCACCGTGTCGAACCTTTCAGGCGTGGCGCTTGCGCGCACCTTTCTGTTCAAATTTGTGAGTCTCTTGGCAGCCGTTTTTTTCCTCGCCAGCTATTCACTTGTTTACCTTGCGCATGATTTAGATCGAGCGGAGGAGGTCGAAAGTGCCTTCTACACGAATAAAGCAATGCAATCGCTAGAAAAATCGCTGCGGTCGACCGTCAAGGATTACGCATTTTGGGGCGATGCTTACAAACACCTGCATGTTGAAATGGACGCTGACTGGGCATACGTACGACAAAACGTCGGGACTGAGCTTTACACGGATTTTGGATTCTCGGGAGTGTTTGTCGTCAACGACGTCAATAGCACTGTTTATTCTGTGGTCAAGGGTGAGTTGAAACCGGTCGAAGTCGAGGAATGGCTCGGGCAGTCCATTACCGCGATTCTCGTAAAGGCTCGTGAAGGAGCGGCAACAGAAACGCCAACAACATCCTTCATTGTCATTGGAGGAGTACCCGCCTTGGTCGCGGCAGCGGCGATTATGCCGGGTACTGACCCGACAGTCATGTCTGATGACAGGTCGCCGTCGGTATTGATGTTCGTCGACATTCTGGACAGCGCCAAACTCGAAATGATAGGTAGGGATTACGGGGTGAATGGCCTGCGCGTCGCCACTTCTGACGAAATTGGCAAAGCGTCTGTCTTTCCATTGGGCGAGAACGGTACTGCCGGCAGTTTGCACTGGAGTCCCTCCAGGCCAGGTCTGCGATTATTGGGGCTAGGATTGCCATTGATCGGCGTTGCCGCGCTATTGGTGTGCCTGATGACCTGGGCCATCTTGCGTCGCACGAACGCGGGTGCAAAGGCGCTCGACGCCAGCTATAAATCGCTGCAAAGCAGTCAGGCTGCCCTCTCCACCAGCGAAGCGCGCTTTCGCGACGTCGTTGAAGCCAGCTCGGACTGGGTATGGGAAATAGACGCTGATTGGCGTTTCACCTATCTATCCGAGCGATTTGAGGATGTAACAGGGCTCTCCAGGGACGCTTGGATTGGAGCGGCGATGGATGATCTGTTGAGCACCGAATTAGGCACGTTATCTCAGTGGCTCAGCATCCCGAACCGTCGCCCGGATATCAGTGTTCAGTGCTACTACGTCGATACGAAAGGCCAAGAGCGAATCACTCGTCTTTCGGCGCGAGAAATGGCAGGTGGAGGTTGTCGGGGTACTGCAACCGACGTCACGGAGGAAGTTGAAGCCCGTCGAAGAATCGAATTCCTCTCACAGCATGACGCGCTTACCGGACTGCCCAACAGGACACGGCTTCAGGAGTTTCTTGACGGCAAACTCAAGGCTTTGCCAACGGTAAAGCAACCTCTGGTTATGCTCAGTCTGGACCTGGATCGATTCAAGCCAGTGAATGATCTGCTCGGACATGCGGCAGGTGATCGGGTACTTAACGAAGTGTCGAGCCGCCTGGCTGACTGTGTTCGCCACGGGGACCTTGTCGCCCGGGTAGGGGGTGATGAGTTTGTGCTGATTCTTACCGATGTAAGCGCCCAGGAAGAAGTCGAGGCGCTATGTCGCCGCCTAATCGAGTCCATTGAGCGGCCTATAGTGATCGATGAGCAGGAAGTGTTCGTCGGCGCCAGTATTGGCATCGCAATGGCGCCAAATGATGCTCGCGAGGCTACCGAGCTGCTTCGTTATGCGGATATCGCATTGTACGAGGCCAAAACCGGAGGTCGTAACACTTGGCGCTTTTACGCGGGCGATATGAACGCAAAGATCATTGAGCGCCGCCGTTTGGAAAGCGACCTGCGTTTCGCGATCAAACACGGAGAGCTGCGGCTACATTTCCAACCGCGCTATCGCATCGCTGACGGGCAGATGGTCGGTGCCGAGGCATTGGTACGGTGGCAACATCCTGAACGTGGTTTGATACCTCCCGACACCTTCATCCCCATTGCTGAAGAAAGCGGGTTGATTCTTTCCTTGAGCAACTGGGTAATCGATACCGCCTGCAGATATGCCGCGCGGTGGCCGGAAAGTCTGTTCGTATCGGTTAACCTTTCGCCTAGCGAATTCAAGCGAGGCAATTTGGTAGAGCGCCTCCAGAAAATACTATTCGACTCTGGAATCGATCCTACCCGAGTAGAGCTCGAAATTACTGAGGGCGTTATGCTCGAAGATGCCGAAGGTGCGCTTAAGGTAATGCGTACGCTCAAACGTCTTGGCGTACGCATATCCATGGACGACTTTGGAACGGGATACTCTTCGCTGAGCTACCTGCGCACCTTCCCATTTGATGGGCTGAAAATAGACCGCAGCTTTTTAAACAAACTCGTTGAGAGCGACGATAATATGTCGATTATCCAGGCTATCGTGGGCTTGGGTCGCGCGTTATCGCTCACCGTTACCGCAGAGGGCATTGAAACAGCCGAGCATCTTCAATTGCTCAAAGCAGTGTCGTGTGATGAGGGGCAAGGTTATTTCCTAAGTCGACCGCTTAGTATGGATGCTTTCAGCGCTTTGGTGGAAGTTGGAGAAACGACTGGCAATAAACGCAATGTTTAAAGCAACGTACCAACCATGCGGTCAACCCGTTTTGCTGAGCCATAGGCCGACGTTACGTCACTGCATCGTCAATAGTCTGAATGATCTTCGGAAACTAACCTTCGATCGATTCTTGGTCAATGAGCACTCCAATGCTAAGCGAGATGCCGTCAAGCTAGAGTAGTTAGAGGAGGCCAAACCCTTTTCTTACCTAGACCATGCACGATGGTTGATCGATGGCTGCGCTCTTCGTCGATTAGACGGGCTTCATTGCCCCGCCCGCAATCTTGCCGCTCATCCCGGCGGGTAACAGCACGAACGATTTAGTGTCACGCGCCAGGGTGGCCTGCCCGGCGCAGGATTGAATGCCTTCAGCACAGTCGTTTTCGCTACGGCGTTGATCCCGTAGAGGGCGATCTTATTTGAATCGAGCAGGTTAAATCCGTTACCTTCAGTCGACTTGAAGCAGCGGATGAGTCGCCATAGGCTTCGTCATGAGGATCAATGGGAATGGATCAAGAATCTGTTGCCAGGCAAGGCCCATGATGGAGGCACTCGCTGCTGATGCTGACCAAGAGCATTTGATGGTGGATGGCAGCATCGTGCGGGTTAATCATCACAGTGCGGCAAAAAAACAGATCAGTACATCGAGGCCATGGGCAAGTCCAAAGGGGGACTGAGTACCACGATTCATGGCGCGGTCGACGTCTTGCTATTAACGCCTGAACAAGCCTCGGATATGGTCAGGCTGAAGCGTTGATCGAGGGTTTCGCCCTCGAGGCTGTCTTGGCCGAAAAGGGTCATGACTCAGACGCTTTTGTCGACTTCATCCAGCGTCGTGGCGCTGAGGCGATCATCCCCTCGAAAAAGAATCGCCTGAACCCTCGTAACCTTGATCGACAACTGTACAAGACTCGCCATCTGGTGGAACGCTTTTTCTAGAAGTTGAAGCAGTTCCGCCGGATAGCGATCAGATATGAGCGACTAACCAGGAACTATCAGGCGATGTTGAGCTTTGTGTCAGCAGTCATTTGGCTGGCCTGTTTGAGTACGCTCTGTAGCGACACTTACCGTTTGAATAAAGACTTGAGCCAGTCAATCGCTACCTGAACCATGGCGCCGAAGCCGGATGAAACGGCTGGTTCCTGCGCGGCATTTTGGGCTTCCTGGTGCCTTAAGTTGCGATGAGCGATATGCCGCTCCATGTCCCGCTGGTCCCGCGCCTTCACCCATTGGATCTGTCGGTCACTCATTGAGCCGGCCCACACAATCGCGTTCTCTGCGATGAAGTAGTGAGAGCGGCAGGGGTAATCCCAGTTACCGATCGACGGGGACAGCGATACCCCGCTCGGGCCTTTGCTCAGGCGCCACTCAGCGGGTGACAGGGGTGTTACTACTTCTTCACCGCAGCCACAGCAGCACTTGTGGATCGCTGTCTCGTACTTCTCGCTGATGTACAGCTTGCCCGGCTCGATTTTCTCGGGTATGAACTCAACAAAAACGGGCTGGATCTTCTGAAGCTTCATCCGGTGAACGGTGGGCATTCGGCGCGTCCCAAAGACTGAAGTGATAGGGCGAAGCTTAAATTATGGGCTTGCTGCTGGTCGCTGTAGAACCCCATGAATTGCTTCCAGCGCAGGACCGCCATGGTGGCGTTGAGGGCATTTAGGTCTGCGACCTGGATGTTGCTCCGATAGAGCACCTCTTCTTTGTCTTCACGGAAATCCATGCGTTGCTGTAGATGGTCATGCTTGTCGGAGGTGGCCAGGGTCACCCGGCAGGTACCGGATAGTGATACGACTCCACCGTCTTCGGTCTCCTGCTCCACCCCCATGCCCACGTCGATGAACGGGATGCCTTCGGCTACCAGGTAATCTGCGATGAGCTTGCGTGACGGGCCGTTGTCTACCGCCACAAAGACAAAGTTGAAGCCGGCCAGCTCGTTGACATTACGCTGCTCAAGGTGATATGCGTGAGGAATGATCCCCCGACGCATGGGGTCGTAGGCTTCAAGCAAGTAGTCAACCTTCTTGGGCCTTGCCTGCAAGTTTTCGAGCGAGGCCGCTCCTGGCGTGCGGAAGGCGTTGTGAGGTTCGAAGTCATCCCCGTCGAACAGGTGGACTTCTTTGATGGGTGTTTTGGCAAGTAGATCCAGGATGTAGCTGCCGGTACCACCAGTCCCAACGATCGCAACACGCTCGGCCGCAAGTCGCTGGGTCACTGCTGTGATGCCAGCTCGGGCCGAAGCCGTATCTGGGTATCTGAAAACTGAATTTGGATCCCGCTGCGGGTGAACGATCCCGGTTCGGCCGTCTGCGTTTGGATAGTGGACGCGCGCCTGGCTCACAAACAGGATGTAGTAGTGGGCCACTTTGTCGTAAAAGTTCGTGGGGAAGTCAGGCTCGCCATTTTTGTTGGACAGGTAATGTTGGACCTGAAACTGGTCGAACAAGGTGTGAGTATTCGAATGGTTAACCACCTGACTCATCGGCCTGCCATCGGCCATATGAGGGAGGTCCCCTTGTAGCCACATAGTGTGATCAGCCGGACGGGTGTCTTGATCGCCTAGTTCGACGTAGGGACAAACCAGGGTACCAAGCTTCAAATTGCGCTGCTGGTCGAGGTACGGGATCGAATACACCAGCAGATGCTGGTGCAGAATATCGATTTCAAAACCTTCAGCGATCAGTCGTGCAATGGACGGATTAGGAGCGGTTGGTGCGTTTGACATCAAACTTCATCCCGTTCTCGATGGCGACTGATTGCCCCTCAACCAGAGTCCCATCCGGCATCTTCGGTGCTGTGTAGGAGACCGTGTAGATGATCTCCAAATTGTTTTCGCCGAAGGCCAGTTGAACAACCGTAGCGTAGGTGATTTCAGTGCCTTCGACATGTCTGGGGCGAGCGTTGACGATTATGTTGGTGGTCGAAGGCTTGTTCCCTACACCTTGGCCGTGTTGAGCGTTTTCCTGTGTCATTATTTTCTCCTGGAGTTTGGCTCCGTCAAGGCTCATGGCAAGGTGCCACCTACACTAAGTGTGGGCTTTTTTTTGCATTTCAAGCCCAAGAGAAAATGGGGGGCGGCAACCACCTTGAAAAACGCCGATCTTGCTGTGTGGCGGCAAGATGTGTGGCACGGTCGTCTTGTATAAAGTCGAATATGTCTATGCCAATGTTGGGTGATAGTGTTCTTGCTTATACGTCGAGTAAAAAAGCATTGTCGCTGGCCGTAATACCTGCCTCAGGTTTCAATAGTGTTCGTGTGGGCCTGCGTCAGTAGTGCACAGAGCTGCTCCATAGAAATCGGACGACTGAGGTGGAACCCCTGGACTTCATCACAGCCCATATCGTTAAGTAGGCTCAGTTGCTCTTCGCTCTCCACTCCTTCAGCCGTTACCTGCATTGACAAGGCATGCCCAAGCCAAACGATGGCTAGGACGACTGCCAGACCGCCTTCGGCATCATCGAGGCGGGCGGTAAAACTACGGTCGATTTTCAGGATGTCGAAAGGATACCTGTGCAAGTAACTGAGCGAGGAATATCCGGTACCAAAGTCGTCCATAGACATTCGAATCCCGAGAGCCTTGAGTTCATTCAGGGTGGCAAGAGCGCCTTCGGCGTCCTCGAACATCATGCTTTCGGTTATTTCCAGTTCCAAACGAGCGGCGGGTAGGCCGGATTCATCCAGAATGTTTTGAACCTGTGCAACCAAGCCGGGGGTACGAAATTGCTTAGGCGAGAGGTTCACCGAGACAAAAATAGGTTCTGGAAAGCTCATCGCTTGAATACAGGCCTGACGCAAAACCCAGCCACCTAGAGGGATGATCAATCCGCTTTGCTCGGCTAGCACAATGAAATCACCGGGGCTGAGCAGTCCTCGCTGTGGATGCTGCCAGCGCACCAGGGCTTCTACTCCGCTCAGATGTCGATCACTGGTGCGATATCGCGGCTGGAAGTGTAAGCATAGTTGATCGTTACTGATGGCAAAGTACAGATCGCTCTCCAACTGCTTCTCTTCGCTAATTTGGCGATCTATCTCGGGGGTAAAGAAACACCATTTGCTTTTAATCTGGCGTCTGGCGCGATACAGCGCGATCTCGGCAGACCGAAGAAGGTCGTGTGTGGCGTCCTTATCCTTGTGGGAGATCGCTATGCCGATCCTGGCACTTATGAAGACCTGCTGATGTACAACCCAGAATGGGCGCTCCACACATTCGATGAGTCGGCTGCAAAGTCCTTCAATGTACTCATTAAGGGCAAACCCACCATCAAGCAACACGATGAACTCGTCACCGGCATGACGTGCTAGTAAATCCTCGGTGCGCAGAAAACCTTCCAGGCGATGCGAGAGCTCTACAAGCACTTGGTCTCCAACCGAAAGGCCAAAACTATCATTGACATGCTTGAATTGCTCAAGACTTATGTTTAGAACTGCAATAGAACTGTTGTGCTCACTTTTTATCCGCGTTTCAAGCCGCTCTTGCAGATGTTTACGATTGGGCAGACCAGTCAGAGCGTCATATTGCTGCAATTGCTGAATGCGTGCTCGGTTTTCTAGCTCTGCTGTAATATCACGTGCGGTTCCCCGGTAACCGTGCAAATCAGCAGGGCTGCTTATCGCACGCACAACCAGATTACACAGACAGTACTTTCCGCTGGCTGACTGATAGCTGCATGGAAGAGGCGTGTAGGGCGAAGCCTTTATCTTGGGATCGGTCACCCAGCTGGCCAGCGAATCTGACTCAAATTTCAGAAAATCACTTAACGGCCTACCCAACCAGACTTCGGGCGAATGCCCGGTAATTTCCTCGAATCGCCCGGACAAGTAACGGAAACGTTGCTCCGCATCCGTTTCCCAAAGCCAGTCGGAGCTCGCTTGCGCGATATCCTGGAAGCGTGCCTCGCTTACAACGAGTGAGGCGTAGCTGTCATCCAGCAGCCTCGCGGTAGCCATCGCATGGCGCATCACCAGCCAGCTCAGAGCGCCAATGATCAGACCGGCGATACCAAGCACGGGTAATAAGAAGGTAAGCAGCGGGCTGCCCGGCCGTACGGGATCCCAGCGAAGCAGAAAGGACGATTCGTCAGCCGTGGGTATACTAAGGCTGGGCTCGAGCGCTGCATCCTCTTCATCGCGGGCTACACGCAGCTGCGTCAAGGCATAGTCTTGGCCCAAACTCAGAAGCTTGTCCGGACGGAGGACGTCTACGAACAACAGCACCGAAGGGGGACCGGGCACTTTCCGCACTGACGGATCAGTGCCCGGTGTGAGGCTTGCGGCAACGACCAAGGCAGGTCGCCCCGCGACTTGAAAAACCTTCACAACGCTTTGCTCATCGGCCGCCCGAGCTTTGGCTTCCTCCAGTAACTCGGTGACATCTCCTTGCAGCCATTGTTGGATTTCCGTTGGCTGCAACTGCCCGTCAATCATCGCGTAGACTGTGCGATTGCCTGGCGCGACGACAAATACCCCTTCATAGCCAAAATTCTCAAACAGAGTCGCTCCCACATTGCCTCTTGTATAGGCCCACTCCAAATCGATATGAACGTGCAGATTCTGGTAGGCATCGCCCCAGAAGGCATAATCACCAATAGACTGTTGCAGTTTGTCCTGGCGAATTTTCAGCGCCTTTTCGGCGAAGAACAGACTTCGGTCGCGGGCCTGGTCATTTTGGTCGTGCGCGGTCTTGACCAGTATGACTGCCGCCAATGTGAATACCAGCAGCAATAGGGCAGCGAACGGCATCATGGTTCGGCGAGCAAAACCGGTACTGGAGCCACAGGGTGTCTTGAGAGCGTTGAAAAGGTTGAGGTCAGCCATTTAGATCCTTCAACTGCAAAAGCGAATCTGCAGGACGGTGAGTGGTTCACTTACCGCTGTCCGTTATATAAGTTATTGTGCACCCATTTGGATGCGCCGTGGTTTCTAAAAGAATGGTTGCCGCTTTAGCCTTGAAAAAATGGCCTTTGAGAGTTTTCACTTACCTCGTTAAGCGTCGATCTAGCCTCTTGCGATTTCCGGATTTCCGGTTTGATGTCAAAATGATTTCACACCCATTAGAGGAAGTGCAAGCAATACCACCGTTCTTCACTGTGCCCACTAATCATCAATTCGACGGTCGACTCATGCTTAACGGCATCCTCTGGATTCTGTGCTCTGGGGGGCATGGCGCGACATGCCTGATCGGTTCGGGCCTTGGTCAATGTTGTCGCTTCCGTGACTGGCGCGATAACGGCACTTCCCACCTGTTCTGGAACGCTTGCACCTCAAACCTAACCAGGACAACCTGATTTATCTGGACACCTGGATGATCGACTTGAATCGCCTCGGGTTTTCTAGACACTCTCCAAGCTCGCGGTGTAACGCTTTTCAAACTCTACCGGTGATAGCTGATTGTTGAAACCATGACGTCGTTTTTGGGTTGTAAAACATCTTGATGATTTTCCCGATCGCCGTCGGTATCCCGTCTGAGAGCGCAAACCTACAACGCGCATCAACCTGGTCACCCGATGGAGGCCACAGTTCTCGCCAACCTCGCACAGGTCTTCATGGATCTTGCGATAACCATAAACACCATCGCTCTCCAACCAGGAATGCTTGATCAAACCGAGCAGTCGCTGATCATCTTTGGCTCGTGCAGATTTAGGTTCGGACAGCCCCGCGTAGTAGCCGCTGGGATGAACCTTCAGCGTCAGGCAAAGTCGTCGAATGGAGTAGTCACCCGCTAGCCGCTTAATAAAGGCGTACTTCAGCCGCACTCCTTGGCAAATAACGCGGCGGCCTCCCTAAGAAACACCATCCACCGGTTGCAGCGTCAGCCCAATTCAGCGGCGTGTCGTTACACTCCTTTCACCTCTCGTTCCCGATATTTTTGCTCATAGTGATTGGCTCCGGGGTCTCGATAATTCATCCCGAAGCGCATGGCGTTTTAGAACAGGATCGCAATCTTTCGAGCGGTAGCCGTGACCGTCTTGGCTTTGCCAATTCGAACCGTGAGACGCCGATAGAATGCACCCAGTGCGGTGTTCGTTCTTCCGACCGTTACCGCTGCTAACCGCAGGTGGGCGGTCACTCGATTTTTGGTCTTACGGGTATTTGCCGGAAGTATCTGGCCGCCACTGATACGACAGCCGGATGCGAGGGTGAGCTTTTGCATGTGCTGAATGTGCGCCGCGGCATAGTCTAGATGACGCTTATTCATATCGCCCTCGTGAGTCAGAAGCCAGCACCGACCAGCTATGGGCCTCTGACTATCAGGGTGGTTATCGCCCGGTTCGTGCCGATCACGTCCACCTCTATAGCGTTGCGGCGAAGCTTCAGCACCACTTTGTCCAACGCAGCTACCGTGGTTATGTCCCAGAAGTTGTATTGCTTCAGGTTGCGAATGAACTGCCAACTGAAGGTAGTGATGGATACCATAATCATCACCGCGCCCAACGCTGCCATGGGAATGCTTGCCAGGCAGTCGCCCATGAACAGCATCCTGGAGCAATACGCCCGCGCTTAGGGTGGAGAGGCGCGTCCTGCCTCCTGATTTTACGTTGAGCATAGGCCGATCATCGCGCACCCCGCCATAACCCCGAGCAGGCCCGCAGTAATATTCGCGATCCCTTGGTCCTAGCACTCGCGGTTCTTGTCGCTGATCGTGTCAGTGAGGTCGTCGACAATGGTTGCGGTCATCATCGACTCGAGGAGGCCGACGACGACTAAGCCCGCCGAGTATGGCAGGATGATAAGCAAGGTATCCAGATTCAGAAGTACGTCCGGCCGCCAGCAGGAACTGCAAGCCGTGCACCATAACTAGCTTTACTATGAGCAGCGCCATAGCACCTGTCGCAGCGGAGATCATTGCCGGGCGTCCGCCGACAAACGCAATGACGACACAAGTACAGAAGGCCGACCTTCGGGTCAACACCAGCGTTGGCGCTCGCCTCCGGTCTGACCTGCTAGCACGGTTCAAACGTGAAGCGGGGGATAGAACATCGGCGTGCTGAGGAAGCGGTCGACGAACATCTGGCCGCTGGGCCAGTTAAGCTCACCAAGAAAGCATCGTCCCTTTGATCAGGCCGCGAAGCTTGGCTGGCTCTCAGCCTCGAAAACTGAAACGAGATTTAGCGTTTTTACATACTCTGGGCCGACAGCGGTTGTTCAACTGTAACCAATGTCGAGGAGGAATCACCTCCGTTTTTGGCGCTCTTCAAAGCACGCTCACAAATGCCGATGCCGATGCAAGTCTCATTTCGGTATCCATTATCGGAGCTGCCGTCCGCTCACCTTTACGTTAATTCAAGAACATTCTCGCGAAAGCCATCACTGTGGGTAATCGTCTAGATGTCGCTTTGCGGCGCCCGCTCGCGGCGCGGAGGCCGCGGCGATGCCGTCAGCGCTTTCTTGTATACGCTGCCACCTGCCCCCTGATTTTCTCTAGAACAAATGGCAGTCGAGCGATCAGATACCGGGCCTGCTCCAGGCTGCTGTCCGTCTGCACCGTCTCAAGCGTCCGCCCCAGGTCGGCCAGCCCCATCGCACCTGCGGCGCTGGCAGAGGACTTGATTCTATGCCCTAAGGCGCTCAATGCCGCGAGGTCTTCGCGCTGCAGTGCGGATTCGATCTCGTCCCCGGCCTGCTGCACCGAGTCCATGAACACGTCGACATAGCGCGCAATACGTTCCGGGTTATTGACGCAGAGTTTGGCTAGCACAGACAGATCGATACCCTCCGACCCGGTCTGCGGCATGGCGTCCATGGACCGTTGGAGCTGGTGTGCAGCGGCCGTCCGATTCTCTGGCACCTGCGCCGGCAGCCATTTTCGAAGCGTTGCGTACAGCACTTCTGGCTCGATCGGTTTGCTGACAAAATCATCCATGCCAGCGGCGATATACTGCTCGCGATCCTCTTTGCGCGCATTGGCTGTCAATGCAATCACCGGTAATCCGTCAAAGGACGGCTCGGAACGGATGCGCCGGGCCGCTTCAAGCCCATCCATCTCTGGCATCTGGATATCCATCAGCACGCAGTCAACGCGCTCGTGGCCCAACAGGTCAAGCGCTTCGCTTCCGTTATTAGCCAGCAACACTACGGCTCCGGCATCCTCCAGTAAGTCGATCGACACTTGCTGGTTGAACAGGTTATCTTCAGCGAGCAAGATACGTGCGCCTCGCAACCAGGTCGGCCGCGCCAATGTCTGCGGGTCGTCGAGCCCAAGCGGGGCGCGGCCAAAAACGAAGCGGATCGCACACCAGAACGTGCTGCCCTGACCCAGTTGACTCTGCATGCCCACCTCGCCCCCCATCATCGTCACCAACTGCTTGCTGATGATAAGCCCGAGACCGGTGCCGCCGTAGCGGCGCGTGGTCGTGGTGTCGGCCTGCTGGAATGCCTGGAACAGCGTCTCTTGCTGTGCGGCGCTCATGCCAACACCGCTATCTTGTACTTCAAAACGAATCAGACTGTCGTTGCTACCGGCTTCGGCCTCGAAAGCGCTGATGACGATGTCACCGCTGGAGGCGAACTTTACGGCGTTGTTGGCGAAATTGAGCAATACCTGGGTCAGGCGCAGCGGGTCGCCGCGCAAGTAACGCGGCACACCAGGATCGATCTCGAGGCGCAGCCGGAGGCTCTTTTCGAACGCCCTGAATGACACCTGATCGACTACGTTCTGGAGTACGGCTTTCAGGTCGAAATCGATCAACTCCAAGTCCAGTTTACCCGCATCAATCTTGGAGAAGTCGAGAATATCATGGATGACGCCGAGCAGATGTTTGCTGGAGATGTCGATTTTTTCGAGATAATTGCGTTGTTTCGGATTGAGTTCTGTCTTGAGTGTGAGGTACAACATGCCGATGATCGCATTCATCGGTGTGCGAATTTCATGACTCATGTTGGCGAGGAAATCACCTTTGGCGCGGCTCGACGACTCGGCCACGTTCTTCGCCTGTTCCAGTTCGCTCGTGCGCAGCGCAACCCGCTCTTCGAGGCGTTCATTGGCGTGGCGCAGGGCGTTTTCAGTGCGACGCCGATGGAGCATATAGGCCACCAGAATCAGCAGCGTCAGCATCATCGGCAGCAAATACGGAAGCGTGTCGTGTAGCGAGACGCTACGCTCATCATAGATGCCAAACCACTTGTTGTGAATCGCATCATAAGTGCCGTCCAGCTTGGTTATCGCCATACCCTCATTGATGCTGGCCAGCAAATCGGCGTTACCTTTGTGTACGGCAAACGAGAATTTTTGTGCAAAGCCGGCTTTGATGTTCAGGGGCCGGACATTGTCGATCTTGAGCGTCTGCAGAGTCTGCATGCCGACCAGTTTGCTGATCAGGACCGCGTCATGTTTGCCAGCGGCGAGCAGTCTGAAGCAGTCCGCTGTTGTCGGTGCTACCACGAGTTGCTCCTGCCAGCCTTTCGAGATCGCGTAGTCATGGGCCAGATCAGATTGCACCACGATGATCGACTTGCCCGCCAGATCCGATTCGGCGCCGATACCGGACTCGCCCTTGCGCACGAAAATGGCACCATTGACCGTCACATGCGGCACAGTGAAATCGGCGAACTGGCGCCTCGGCTCGGACTGTGCCAGGTTGATTAGGACATCGATTTTCCCGTCTTTGAATTCCTGAAGAATCTGACTGAAGGGGCCGACCCGGATCGTATAGTTCAGGAGGCTCTCCTTAGCCACAGCCTTCCACAATTCCACTGTAAAGCCGCCAGCTGTGGCACTCGTGGTTCCTGTGGAAAACGGCGGGAACTCTTCTTCGCTGCCGACAACCAGCACTCTCTCGCTGGGTTCCTGGGCCAAGGTCAAGCCCGCTGCGCACAGTAAGAGCAAGGCCGCCAAATACCGTTTCGACAGCAAAAACATAACTCTCTCCTTCCATGTTGGTCCGGCGCCGGCGTGCCGCTCAGCAGGCCTGGGTCTGATCGTCCTGGATTGGTTTTCCGTAGATCAGCCAGTGGTGTTCAAACGCTTCCCGCAACTGATCGCGCAAGACATGGTCGTCCCACGGTTTGGTCAAGAAGCGATACACGGCGCCGCCGTTGATCGCGTCGATGACCGACTTCGGCTCCGTATAGCCGGACAGAATAATGCGGATTGTATCGGGATACAGTTCCTTCACCTTGCCCAAGAAAGCGGTGCCGTTCATCGAGGTGATGTGCTGATCGCTGATGATCACTTGCACCTTATGCGTGGCTAGCAGTTCGAAGCCTTCGGCCGCCGTCGTGGTCTGAAGAATTTGATAACCGTCCTTGCGAAACAGGCACGCGAGTGCGTTAAGTACATCTGGGTCATCGTCAAGTAGCAGCACGGTGCGTTCGCGCCCAGCCACCTGCGGCATCACAGGCAGGCTAAGATCACTGCTCAGCATCGCCGTCAGCGCTTCCGCCGTAACCGGCCGACTGAAGTAAAAGCCTTGCACTGAATCGCATTTATTGGCGCTTAAAAAATCCAGCTGCCCCTGCGTTTCCACGCCCTCAGCAACGGTTTTCAATTTCAAGGACTGGGCCAACAAGAGAATGCTCTTGGCCAGCAAGGCATCGTCGACGTCGGTGGTAACGTTGTGGATAAAGCTGCGGTCGATCTTGAGTACATCGATCGGGAAACGCCTGAGGTAAGCCAGGCTAGAATAGCCGGTACCGAAGTCATCGAGCGTGAGCACGACCCCGACTTCCTTGATTTCGCGCAGTACTTTGAGCATGGCAGCGCTGTCGCTCATGAGCACGCTCTCGGTGAGCTCGAGCTCAACGTAGCAGGCCGGCAGTTCCGTCTCTGCAAGCACCTGTCGCACTAGTTGCACGATGTCTTGGTGGGCGAACTGGCGTGCCGACAAATTGACTGCGACGGATAAACCGTCGAAGCCCATATCGTGCCACTTTCTCGCCTGGGCACAGGCCGTGCGCAAGACCCACTCGCCGATCGGGACGATCAGCCGCGTCTCTTCTGCCAGGCCAATGAAGCTGTCTGGCGGCACCATGCCGTGACCCGGGCGGTTCCAGCGCAATAGCGCTTCCACTCCGCTGATCCTGCCACTGCGCAGATCGACTTTGGGCTGATAATGGAGTTCGAATTGCTGTCGTTCGAGCGCCGCGCGAAGCGCATTTTCCAACTCCACACGACGCTCAGCGCGCAGACTCATGTCTCGCGCGTAAAACTGGAAGCAATTGCGTCCTTTCTCCTTGGCACTATACATGGCCACATCAGCGTTCTTGAGCAAGGTGTCACTGGTGTCGCCATCGCCGGGGAAGACGCTCACGCCAATACTCGCGGTCACGTGCAGTTCATGAGTGTCGGCGATGAAGGGCTGCGCAAACGTGTCCAGTACTCTTTGCGGCATGGACCCCAGGTCCCTGCCGTCGTCGGTCAGGCCGAGCAAGATGAGCACGAATTCGTCCCCGCCCAGGCGCGCCACCGTGTCGCACTTACGGATCGCCCCCTGAAGCCGGATGGCGACCATCTTGAGCAAGGTGTCCCCGACAGCATGGCCGAAGCCGTCGTTAATGAACTTGAATCCATCCAGGTCCAGACATAGCATGACCAACTGTTGCCCGGTCCGACGGGCCAGCAAGATCGACTGCGCCATGCAGTCATGCAACAGATTCCGGTTGGGAAGATCGGTTAGCGTATCGTAGTTGGCAAGATGACTGATGTGTAACTCCGCCTGCTTGCGTAATGTGATGTCTTGCAGCGTTCCGGACATCAAAACGGGCTTGCCATTGGCGTCGCAGATGACTTCCGCTTTCCCATGGACGATGCGCTCCGTGCCGTCCGGGCGCAGCAAGCGATGCTCGACATCGTAAGCACTCACCTGTTCGAGCGCATTGCGCATCGCCGTTTCGACCTGTTGCCGATCTGCCGGATACACCAGCGCAAGGAAACTTTGATAGCTTTGATCAAACGTCCCGGATATGCCCCCGCAGATCCGATACATTTCCTCCGACCAGGAAGTGATGTCGGCTTCGATACTCCACTCCCAACTCCCAACTGAGGTCATATGCTGGGCTTTCGCCAACTGCAAGTCACTCTTGATGACATTGCGCAACAAGGCGCTCGCTTTCAACATGTAGCGCACCCGATGCCCCAGTATCGACCAATTGATGGGTTTACTGATGAAATCGGTGGCGCCAGCTTCATAGGCTTGATTGATTGAGTCTGTGTCCTCAAGGGCGGTGAGCATCAGGACGGGGGTGAGCTCGGCGCCAGGGATCAGGAGCGCCTGGCGGCACACTGCAAAGCCATCCATATCGGGCATCATGACGTCGAGCAGGATAATATCGGGCGCCAGTGCAGCAATGGCGGACAGACCTGATGCCCCATCGCCCGCCTCCTCTACCTTCAAATCGATCTTTTCCAAGGCGTCGCGAGCGAGCAGCCGGATGAAGGGATCATCATCAATGACCAAAGCAATCGCTGTATACCCAGGCTGTCTGTACTTCATGCGCCGGACCTCCATGTGTCGGTACAGTCTGCCCCCGAGAAGACTAGAAAATAACAATTCGTCTCATTGATGTCCCCGAACTCAATTCAGGGTGGAGAACAAAATGTATTCACTAAGTTTAGCGCTTCGCGCCCCTGATAAGCCGAGTCGATTTCGAAGGTCTGCCGTTCAGACCGAGCGGCTCCGAACAACACGTTTTCGATGGAGGCTACGGGTATCTCATCACCCTGCTCTTGGCGGAGAAACTTTCGAAAGTCCTGATGAATTGAGGCCGTATCGTCGATGATCAGAATTCGCCGGTTAGCAGCACTATCAGACATATTCATTTCGGGCCCTCGGATGAGGGGCTGGCAGTCTGACTGCTTCCATCCGGATCAATACTGCCGATCTGCAAGAGCTCGCTGGCTTGACGGGGGCTAACGGCTTTACTGAAATAAAAGCCCTGCGCCGTTATAGGCGAGCCTGTAGAAATCAATGAGTCACATTGTTCCTGAGTTTCCACGCCTTCGACGATGACCCCGATCCCCATTTCACGGGCGAAGTTGATGATCGCGCGTAGGGTCGTGGCGCCGGCCGGGTCACGGATCGCGTTGTCGATGAAGTTCTGGGCGATCTTGATGTGGTTGATTTTATAAGTCTTGAGGTAGTCGAACGACGAGTATTCGGTGCCGAAGTCGTCGATGGCGACTTTCACCCCCAGCGCGCATAAACGCGGAAGCACATCGTTGTGGCTCCACTTGGTCTGCGCCAGGGTCGCTTCGGTCACGTCGAACCGCAGATCCCAGGGACAAAGGTTCCAGTGGACGGTGGTGCGCAGCACGTCATAAATGAGTTCCGGGCCGCTTTTTAGTTGGGCCAGGGACAGGTTGATCGCGATCACCGGCGGCGCCATGTCTTGGTCCCGCCACTGCCGCATCTGCTGGCAGGCCCGGTCCAACACCCAATGTCCCAGGGCGATGATGGCACCGGTTTTTTCCGCGGCGGGGAGGAAGGTGTCAGCACTCAGCCGCCCTCGCTGAGGGTGGTTCCAGCGCACTTGGGCCTCCATACCCAGAATCCTGCCTGAACTCAGGTCCACCTCGGGCAGGTAGTGCAATTCGAGTTCGTTCCGCTCGATGGCCAGTTTCAACTCGTTGGCGATGGTGAACCGGTCAAGTACTTCCTGGTCGATCTCCTTGGAATGAAAGTTGTATTGGTTGCGGCCCTGGTCCTTAGAGCGGTACAGCGCCATGTCGGCCTGGTCCAGCAGGCTGTCGGCACTGACGCCACTGCTGCTGGTGTAGAGGCTGATGCCGATGCTGACCGAGATCCGCAGGTTGTTGCCGTCGAGCGCATAGGGATGCCCCAACGTATCGAGAACCTTGGCGGCCAGGGTCGCCGCCTGTGTCGGGTCGCTGACATCGAGCTGAAGAATCGTGAATTCGTCACCGCCCATGCGTGCCACCACGTCGTTTTCTCGCACACAAGCCTTGATGCGTCGGGCAACCTCCTGCAGCAGCAAATCCCCCACTGTGTGGCCGAAGCTGTCGTTGATCCGTTTGAAGTGATCCAGGTCCAGATAGAACACCGCAAACCCCGTCGCGCCACGGCGGGTGGCGGCGAAGGCTTGGTGCAGGCGCTCGTTGAGCGTCGCGCGGTTGGCCATCCCGGTCAGCGCGTCGGTGCGTGCCTGCTCGGTGATGTGCTCTTCGGCCTGCTTGCGTTCGCTGATGTCGATGATGATTCCTTCAACCTCGAGCAAACGCCCGTCGTCATCGCGTACCGGTACATAGCGATTTTCCACCCAGCGCCACAGGCCATCACCGGTACGTAGGCGGAACTCGATGGATGCACCAGCGGCATGCCGGTCCAGAACCTGGGCCATGGCTGCGTCGAGTTTTCCCAGATCTTCGGAATGAATCAGCTCCCGGGCCCAGTTGGCAGATGCCACCAGATTGGCCGCGACATGACCGAACTTGGTGATGTTGTGAGAGATATACGTCAAGGGGAACGATGGCTCCCCAAGCAGCCGATACAGAATGGTCGGGCTGTTCTGCACAATGATGTTAGCGTCGGACAGCTCGCGGGTCCTTTCTTCGACAGCCTGTTCCAGCAGGTTCATTTTAAGGGCGGCGTCTTCGGTCATCTGCCATTTGACCGTCAGCGTACTGGCCATCTGACGGATCTCGATGGCATCGAAAGGCTTTTTCAGGATCAGCAGGCGATCACCCAGTTCCAGGCGTTCGGCGATGTTTTCCCAGGAGTAGTCGGAGTATGCGGTGCAGAGTACGACTTGCAGCTTGGGGTCGACCTGCCAGAGCCGTTCGATGGTTTCCAGGCCGTCCCAGCCGGGGGGCATGCGCATGTTGATGAAAGCCATGGCATAGGGCAGGTCCTTGGCCAGGGCCTCTTCGACCTTGTCCAAGGCTTCGAGGCCCTGAAAGGCAGAGTCGAGTTCGAAGTCTTGCAGCGCGGCGGCGGTACTGCCAAACAGGGCTTCTTCAGCAGACGCCAAGCCATTTTCGGGATCCGCTGCCGGGCCGAGAGTTTTGTGGAAATCGTCATGAATTGACGGTGTGTCGTCAACGATCAAGATGCGCCGATTAACGCGAGTGACCAGACTGCTCATCCGGCCATTCCGATTAAGTTTTGGATATAAAGAACTGAATACATACAGGTTCCATCCCTGGTGGCCAGTAACTGAAGCAAATACATCGCTTTCGGTGACTCTCAGCATAGCTCAACGAATTCGCTTCGACGGAAGGGGACTATCAAACCGACAATCGTTTTCTCCGGGCATAGCGAATCTTGAGTAAAGGCCGAAACAACTGGCAAATCCAGTTTCGAAGACTAGATTCCCATTTAAGCTCGAAGTGAGGTGCCGAACCTTGCGCATTTCAGTAATTCCTTAGTAATCAATGCCGGCAGAGACTCACCCTGAACCTGAACCTGAACCTGAACCTGAACCTGAACCTGAACCTGAACCTGAATCTCCGAACGATCCAGAACGAAGAGATTCCGGGTAAGGTTCCATCAGTTCGGCCACCCTCAATCTCGGCCTATGTAGTAGTGATCGAGCGAAGCGCGACATTGGAATAGGCGGTCTCCCTGCATTCAGTCCCAGATCGCTCTGATGGCGATGTTGCGATCATCGAGTCCGCGACTGCGCGCGACTCGCCGTCGCCAACTCAGCGAGGTAAGGAGAGTGGATGCCCAAAAAACTGGCATTACTTGAGTCTGCTCACCTTGTCTCGGCTAAACCCGCTTCCTCCCCACCAGAAACCCTACCGGTGTCAAAGCTGTCAGCGCATCCTCACTGAAGGAAACTCCTACTACGAAAATTACACAATTGAGGAAGGTCAGGTTGATTGGCGCGTCCACGCACGCGATTCGGAGGTGTGGTTGCGACTCAACATGCTCAGCGTTTCTGGGATGCTGTCCGGACGCGGCTCCACTGAGTTAGCCGCTATCAAGAGGACGCGGGAATATCTGGATCGAGACGTGTAAGAACGCGATTTCTTCGGATCCTATAGTTACGGCGTTCAGACAGTTATCGGAGACGCACAGCCAATCATCGACGCGGGAGATGGTGAAAGGCTGGAGGTGGCCCGCCAAGTCATCCATAGCCCTGACATAAGAAAGCAACTGGGTTGGAGCGTCTATTGCCGGACTGACCCGAGAGGGGCCTTCGACACGCTTGCCCAGGCGGAGCTTGACTCTTCAAACGCCCCGCTATGGGGCACTCTCATCGGCTCCCTTTCGTTTCCGCAAGGAGAGCCTGATGGAAGCCGCAGCGAACTTGTCATCAGCATTTTCGAGGTGATTAAACCTGCGAATGAATCTTTTTTAAAATCATAATTGACCGCCTAGCGGATCTCTACTTCAGTACTCCTCGGCAATCGGCTCTGACACTTGTAGATTGGTGGCCACGTTTGCTTTCAAGTGCCGTAGAGCATGAAATCGAACCTTTCGATGCGAGTCGCGAACTTGCAGAAGATGCGATTAATTCGCCAATAGGGCGACTCACCCAAGCGCTGCTGGCGGACATTGAATGGTGTCGTCAGGCGGGTGAGGTTATTAGGCCGGACTTGCTGAGGAATATCGCACATGCGGCCTCGATAGAGGGCCGCCAAGGCGTATATGCGCGTGCAGTCCTGATACGCGATGCAGCATTTGTTCTATCAATCGATGGGCAAACTGTGACAGGGATACTCGACGCTGCACTTACTGGTGAATCTGCCGAGGCAGCGGCGCTGCGCTCAGTGTTAGTCAATCGGGCAAACCTGTCGCCTGAAATGTCGCAGGTATTCTGTAAGCACATTCTGCAAGGTGTTACAGAAATCGGTGGCAGGGATCAAAGCTCAAGGAGGGCAGCCGCTAAAATCATGGCACCAGCCTTATCGATCATTCGTCGAGAGCAAAATGCCGATCATTGGGGTATATCACTCGAGCAAACGGATTTGGCGCTCAAAAAGGGCCCTCCTTCGTTGCGTGAGGGCGCCGTACGCTTGCTCGTGCAATGGATTCATGAGATTGAGGGCGGTCCAGCCGAGGCATGGCGTACCAGCATAGGTCGTTTACTTGCCAGATGGTCGCGTGACCGCG
This sequence comes from Pseudomonas mandelii, assembly GCF_900106065.1. Classification (NCBI taxonomy): domain Bacteria; kingdom Pseudomonadati; phylum Pseudomonadota; class Gammaproteobacteria; order Pseudomonadales; family Pseudomonadaceae; genus Pseudomonas; species Pseudomonas mandelii. The sequence goes on along the minus strand of NZ_LT629796.1, from coordinate 1,037,075 downwards.
AGTTGTGCGAAAAGGAGCTGACGCAACATTTCGCCGAGCTTGCGATCGCAGCGGCAGATGCGTTTCCTGAGGCTTTAAATCAATTACTTCCTTATCTAACTCCTTTACATGGCCGTGGCAGTCTTTATGCGATCGAGTCGTCTGAAGCACCTGATAAGTTTCCTAGTGAGACTTTGACTTTGCTCTGGAAACTTTTCGGACCAGGTTGCACCAGTAGTCTTTACGGAGTACCCAAGATCCTGGATCGCATGATTAAAGCAAAGCCAAGTATCGAACTGGATCGACGGTTGCAATGTCTTAACCAAATGGCTCTCCGCTATGAGTAAGGAAAAATACTATGGTGACCTTTTTGCGTTCAGTAAAAAGCAACCACGCCCATTCTAGTCGTTTCCTTGGATGGCGCTTTTCTCGCTGCGCGTGCTATTTGATCTAGGCCGTTTGGTTCCTAGACATCTTCAGTTTCCGTAATGTGCCATCGTTAGAAATTCGTGGGTATCGAAAAAAACTTCGATATTGCGCATCGAAGCACTCCGTCGGCACCAGAACTGCTTGGTTAAAAGTGTCCAGGTCCTAGGCACCTGATTAAATTAGGAAAACGGACGAATGTTTGTGATCCTTCTATCATCGAGCGGACATTCATGAGCTTGTAAACCTAATTTTTGCACTGTTAACCACTTAGGTTAACAAGTCATAAAAGTGGTTTACACAACGCATCCGTAAACCCCATAGACAACGTTTACGGAGCGTTCACATTTCACATCGTTGCCATATCTTAATCTGTCTTCTATAACTTCAGCACGCTTGGCACCTCGCAACTTCATCGATTGGAGCAATGCATATGCCTACCGGCTATTACCTGGCGTGCCTCGAAACTCACCGCTACATCTGGATCGGCGCACTTGGCGATACACCAGCTGCTGCCGGTGTCGATGCTGACCTCGTATCCAGTTTTTGCCTGGTGCATCGCGGCAAGGCGCTCATCGTGGTCAGCGAGTCGCATCAGGTCGTTGAAGAAAGCCACGAATGGACGCTTTGACCTGCACACTCCACAGATAGAGCACGCATCATGTTTGTGACCGTAAAGACTCGCGTCTACTCAGATGCCACTGGTGCCTACACAGAGCTTCCAGCTTTGTTGACGTCCTGCGGTGTGCTGGAACCACTGCTCGATTACTGCCTTCACCACAGTCACGACCGAAGTCTGACGTGGATGACAAAGGTCGCACGCTCGGTGCGAATGTTTCTCGAGTACCTGCAAAGCAACCCCGCCGAGCGCGACACTTATCACCTGTTTCAGAACTTTGCTCAGCGCCTCTACACAGGGACGTTCGACCGCGAAACCGGAATCGATCCTAGCGGGTTATGCTGGGCTCCGCGGTCGCCACAGGATGCCTCGCACATCATCACCCACCTGACCGACTTCTTCGAATGGCTCGGCGAGATGCGCCCCGAGGCGCCCAAGGTGAATCCCCGCTATGCGGGTGGCGCCTTCGACCGACAGACCGACGAGGCTGCGTACCAGTATCGGCGCAGCAAGGCATTTCTTGGGCATACGTGGGCCGCGAACGTATCGCTGGAAACGGGACACCGAGTGCGTGGTCGACGTCTCCCCAAAGTTGAAAAAGACGAACCGCCGGCATTTCCAGAGGAGCGTTTCGAGGAGCTTCTGATGAAGGGATTTCGTACAGCCGGTCGCTACGATTACCGTGGCATGCTCATCACATTGCTGCAGCACGGCGCCGGCTTCCGCGAATCCGAGCCTTTCCACCTCTATATCCCCGACGTGTTCCCCGATTCCGCGAACCCAGGCCAAGCCAAGGTCCTCATTCACCATCCAAGCCACGGTGCAGCCCCCAGTGATTGGTATGACGAACGTGGAAAATCCCGAAAAGGTAATCGAGCGGAATACCTTGCCAATGAGTTCGGCTTGGCGCCGCGTACTGATTTACTTGATCGCCGTCATGCTGGGTGGAAAGGCGGTATACACGACGCCCCCTATTACAAGCAGGCCTATTGGTTCCTACCGGAGTATGGCGAATGGTTTCTGCACCTCTGGCGACGCTACCTCGACCAAGTCGTGCGCTTTGAGCGTGACCACCCTTTCGCTTTCATCAATCTGTACCGGGCTCCCGTCGGCGCGATGTATACGCTGACTCAATACAACAAGGCTCATGCTGCGGCATGCGAGCGCATAGGCCTCACAGTGGGCAAGGCACTGGGAACAACACCGCATGGACATCGGCACGCCTATGGCCGGCGACTGCGTTCCGCAGGCGTGGATAAAACATTGATTCGGCGCTTTATGCATCACGCCTCATTGGAAAGTCAGGAGGTTTATACGCAAGCTACGACCCGAGAGGTCTTGGCGGAACTCGCAGCGGCCGCGCACCGACTGCGTGAGAAACAAATTGAGAACGGCCTTGCGACGACTGATTTGATGAGCGCGATGAACGTCTGTGAATAAGGAAAGCCAATGTCTCAAGAAAAGAAAGCGATCGAGCCATCTGTATCCGAAATCACGGTACCAAAGAAGAAGGGACTGACTCGCAAGAGTGACACGTCCCTTGGCTGGGTAGGACGTGAATACCCCCAGCTTGCTCCGTGGCAACGCTTGGCTGTGAAATGGTTGAAGGGCGAAGTGCGGGGGATGGCATCTCGGCTTACAGCGATGGCTATTTTCCTGGAACGTTACATTATCAGGCAGGGGCTGCCACTCGACCCCGCCGCATTCTTGAGCCGAGATACGATTCTGCCCGATTTTTATCGCACGGTATGCCCTGATTCGGTCGACGGTATCAACTACAACAACACTATCCATGCGTTCCTTAATTTCGTTTTGCTGCTCGACTTTAGCGAAACCTCTGATTACGGGCAGTTGGTGGTCTCACCGGCGTTCTACAATCCGGTGCCCCGTCTTTCCAGGTGTGCGATCCCCAAGCGGGACGAGAGCGTCCATTCGCCACTCCCCTACGGCTATATTGATGAACTGCGACAGATATTGGCGGCCGGTCCGCATTTCAAAGACTGGCATTGGGCGCAGAGCGCGATAGGTAGCGGGATCGGCAAATCCGGGATCTGTGCGCCCGACTGGTTTGAAGTCTCAGAAGACCAGATCGACAAAAACGACCCAGATTGCATATGGCGTGTACGCCCGATACGAACTGACACTCGCTTGGAAATATGGAGTCCCGTCCGTTGGGTGGCCCTGTTAGTGAAGCTCATCTTGCCTCTGCGCACGTTCCAGGTTCGTATGCTCGATTCCGGAGAAGCGGACACCTGGCGATTCTCAGCAGAGGGTTGGGCTTTAAATTCGAGCCCGCTCGCGCAGGGCAGCGAACGAAGGCCCTTGCAACAGGGCGTGTTCCGAAAAAGTAATCCACTAGCCGATGGTGAGGCTGTTTCAACGATTTTGTACATCAGCACCAACAAGACCTCCGACACCTTAAAGTTCGGCCCTGACAAAGGCTACAACCTGCCTTGGCTCGTCGGCGGACCGGTACATCAAGATGTCTTCTATTGGCTGGAGAAGCTGCGTAACTGGCAAGAGAAGTACAACCCCATCTCACGGCGTACGCCTTGGGCAGAACTTGACGGTCGCCATTTAAAGGTAAAGACCGACGTGCAGCTCGCCAGTTATGCTGACGCCTGCTTTCTCTTTCGGATGCCTGAAACAGCTGAGGGCGAGCACCATCTTCCGCTTAAAGAAATGACATTGGCACCTAGCTGGTACCGCCTGCTTGAAACCCTTCAACAGCGACTTGCTGCTAGGGGCGAAACCCATCGCAACGGTACTCCAATTCTTTTTATTCCCCCGGTGGAGCCCGGTGTCTATGCGTCGAAGACTTTATTCCCCCTACACAGCTTGCGTGTCTCCCTCATCACCGCTCTTGCCTTGGATGGGAAAGTACCTTTCCCCATACTCCAAAAGCTGGTCGGACACAGCCGCCTGCTGATGACCATTTACTACACAAAGCCTGGTGCGACGCACATTCGCGACATACTGCTCGGTGCGGCAGATCGCCTGGAGGCGAACAAAGAAGCGAGCATTCAGACGTTTTTGCTCGACACCGAGCACGGTGAGCTTCTACAGAATATTATCTGTAACAGCATATCGAGTGTCGCGGCCGCCATCCCAGAGCATCCTGCCGCCCGCAACCCGACGGGCTGGGTGCCCATGCACCACGGCCTTTGCCTTGTTGGTGGGAACACTAGCGCATTAGAAGAAAACAGTGCGGTCGATGGCTGCCACAACGGCGGGGTGAATATCGGGTCACCATCGGTTCCAAAATTCACGCCCGTTCCAGGAGGCATTCGCAACTGCATACGTTGCCGCTGGTTCGTAACGGAACCACACCACCTGCCTGCACTCACCTCCCACTTCAACACACTCGCCTACCATTTCGACGAAGCGCGAAACACCTGCCTCGCGTCGGAAAACGAACTCCAGCATCTGAAAAAGCAAAAAATAGATGCTGAAGAAATCCGCCATCCCTTCACCCGAATGAACGACTATCGACAAGCTGAGCGTGTATGGGAAAAGTCCATGAAACGCTTCAGTGATCTCGCCGAAGACTTGGTCTCTTGCTGGCGACTCATTGAACGTTGTAAGGCGGCGCTTGAGGCCCCCCATGATAATTGTACGCAAATGATTGCTGTCGGCACGGTAGCGGACGTCCATGTCACCTTCGAGGAAACAGAGTCCGAATTGCTCCAGCTCGCGGGCGTGTGTGAAGACGTTGAGGTCTATCCCGACCTAGAACCGGGCAAGGCTGTGTTTCGCCGTAGTCAATTGCTTGATGCAGTGCTTTATCGAGACGATATGGCGCCGGTATTCATGCTGTTAAGCGAAGAAGAGCAGCTCAAAGTGGGTAACGCCTTCCTGCGGCACTTGGCTCGGCAAATGAACCCGAAAAATCCGGCCCTGGGGAAGCGAGAAGTCATTCACCTGATAGATGCGGGTGTCAGTCTCAGCCAGCACTTCAACTTGGATCTCACTTCGTTGTTGCCCACGGCAAACTTTACCAGGCACTCCCGCGGGGAAGCACTTCTTCAAGAGAGATGAAGCATGAACGGAATAACCGACATCCATCCGGACGCGGTCCTTGAGTCGCTACTCGCGAAAGGCGGACGCTCGAACCGCAGGGCAAACCTGACAAAGATGCATGAGGTGTGCGGCAAGCAGAACGAGACCGGCTCGCGGGAGTTTTCGTTGCCAGCAATAGGTCGCCTGATCGAAGCCGAGGGCATCATGAAAGGGCGCGCGCTCTACAATGCCCAATCCGCAGACTACCGAATCCTTATTGAAGCTTGGGCGGCCTATGCCGGGCCGCCTGCTCCCAAACCAAAAAAGATGCTGGCAAGCCATGAGTACTTGATGCGCATCGGGGACCCAGCTATCCGTTCCATCATGCAGGCCATTATCTCAGAACGTGACACGCTCAAGGCGCAACTCAACGTCCTGAAGTCCACGACACAGTTAACCGTGGACCGGCGCCCCTTGGGTGCGACCATTTCGGTTGCGTCTGGAAAGCAGCCTGTGGCTGTGCTCTCCCTGTCCGCACACCTGACCCCATCAGAACGCGATGCCTTGCAGAAGGCAGTGTCGGCCGATTACCTGGAAGAACGTGACCTGCATGAAGGCAGCCACGGAGAGATCCTGAGCGAGCGCGGCCGGACGGTGTTCGAGGTGGGCTTTGCCCGTGCTATCCGAAAGGTACTGGGCGATTGACCCTCAAAGGCCAGCCCGCAGTCAATGGGAACTGGTGCGGGGGGGGGGGGGGCGGGGGTTACGGTTCCGATTACGAAAAAAGCGCCGACGTTACCGCGGCGCTTGGGAGTTGGGATGTATAACGATGTATATATACATCGTAAATCTTTGGTGCTCAATATCCTGATTTCACTAGGTTTTAAGTACTCTCCTCAAAAAATATGTGTCGTTAGGGTATAAGTTAGTAAGCAGGCCCGTTTTCGTTTTGCCGATCAATCAACTGATCGTTCCCGAGCCCGCGGATCAGCGGCTTGGCACCCCTCGCATCGCAATCGAACTGTCCGGAACAAGCGATCTCATCGGAACTCTTTTGCGTATGAGAATATTTATCATTAATATTGCGGTCTTGTTGGCCCCATGACTTTGATGCGGCCTCACCTGGTTTCAAGGTCGAACCATGAAAGGCAAAACCCGCACGCTCCCCGTTCCTTATCGATTGGCGGTCACTTCTCGAGTGCTGGCTGCGGTGTTGGGCGGCTATATCGTCGCAGCGCTGGCCAGTGTCAGCTTGAGTTCATGGTTGCCGATGGCCCGGGCCGAAGCGGTGGTGACCGGGATGATGAGCTCTTTTCTGGCCTACCTGATCGCGGTGCTCTGGTGTTTTGCCTGTCGCAGTGCCTGGCGAGCCTGGTTCGGATTGATTGTGGCGAGCCTGCTGCTGGCGGCGGTGTCGGGGTTGGCTAATTGGATGGGCCACGCATGAAAGAGGGATTTCGTCAGGCGATGGCCTGGTTGCACACCTGGGCCGGGTTGACCTTCGGCTGGTTGTTGTTCGCGATTTTCCTGACCGGCACGCTCGCCTATTTCAAGGACGAGATCAGTCACTGGATGCAGCCCGAGATACCGGCGCGTGCGGTGACCTCCGAAGCCAGTCTGACGCTGGCGCAAAACTACCTCCAGCAACACGCGGCCGGCGCCTCGCGCTGGTTGATCGACCTGCCGAGTGCCCGGGAACCGGGCCTGTCAGTGCGCTGGCAACAGACCCCGGCCAAGCCCGGCGAGCGCGGGCAATTCACCGAGAAACTGCTCGACGCGCAAACCGGCAGCGAAGTGCAGGGCCGCGAATCGATGGGCGGCGATTTCTTCTATCGCTTCCACTTCCAGCTGCAAATGCCCTATCCGTGGGGCCGCTGGTTGTCGACCATCGCGGCCATGGTGATGTTCATCGGCCTGATCACCGGGATCATCACCCACAAGAAAATCTTCAAGGACTTCTTCACCTTCCGCCCGCGCAAAGGCCAGCGTTCCTGGCTGGACGGGCACAACGCGGTGGGCGTTCTGGTGTTGCCGTTTCACCTGATGATCACCTACAGCAGCCTGGTGATTTTCATGGCGATGGTGATGCCGGCGAGCATCCTGGCTTCGTACAAAGGCGATCCCCGCGCGTTTTACGCGGAGGTATTCCCGGCCTCCGGCACGCCCGAACTGGCCGGCAAACCGGCGGAACTGGCACCGATGGCGCCGTTGCTGGAGCGGGCGCGCGCGCAGTGGTCGGGCGGCCGGGCGGAACGGCTGACGGTGAACAATCCGGGGGATGCGAATGCCTCGATTGTCGTCTCAAGGGATGATGCAGACCGCGTGATTTATGACGCCAGCAGCGCGGTGACCTTCCACGGCGTGACCGGCCAGCAACTCAGCGCCACGCCACAGCAACCGGTGCCGATGGCCATCGCCGGCAGTTTCTATGGCTTGCACATGGGCCATTTCGCGAGCCCCGTGCTGCGCTGGCTGTACTTCATCTGCGGGGTGGCGAGCACGGCGATGATCGGAACCGGTCTGGTGATCTGGCTCGGCAAGCGTCAGCTCAAACATGTGAAAAGCGGTGTAATGCCCTTCGAACTGCGGCTGGTGGAAGTGCTGAACATTGCCAGCATGTCCGGGCTGGTGGTCGCGGTGGCGGCATTTTTCTGGGCCAATCGGTTGCTGCCGGTGGAGATGGCCACCCGGGCGGATTGGGAAGTGAACAGCTTCTTCATCGTCTGGGGCTTGAGCGTGGTTCACGCAGTGTTACGTTGTGGTCGCGCGGCATGGATCGAGCAATTGGCGCTGGCCGCGTTGCTGTTCTGCGGGGTGCCGCTGTTGAGCGCGCTGACCACGCCGTATCACTTGGGCGTGACGCTGGCTCAAGGTGACTGGACGCTCGCCGGGTTCGATCTGACCTGCCTGGGCAGTGGCCTGTTCCTGGCCTGGGCTGCCTGGAAAATGCAGCGCACCGGGCAGACCGTTCGCGTCGCCAAAGAACGCGCCCGATTGATCATGCTTGAGCAAAAGGTGAACTGAATGCTGTTGGCCCTGCTGCTCTGCTACGGCGGTTTCACCGCGCTGTGTTTATCAATGGATCGGCATCACGGCGAACTGCTGGGGCGCCAGCCGTCTGCCCGGCGACGCAAAACGTTCAAGCTGGGCGGCTGGTTGCTGCTGGCAGTTTCATTATGGGCGGCGGTGGCGAAAACCGGTTGGGGGCTCGGGTTGGTGGAGTGGTTTGCGGTGTTGATGCTCAGCGCCTTGCTGCTGGTGTTGTTGATGCCTTATCGCCCGCGACTGGCCCTGGCGTTGGCTGGGTTGAGCCTGCTTGCCAGTCCCGTCGCCGTGTTGGCGCAATGATGACCAGCGATCCCCCGGAATCCCGCGACGACGAATATCGCGGCGCCCGTGCGCATTTCCTTCAGGTGTTCCTTTCCCAGCGTTCGCAGATGGAAGCGCTGGTGAGCCGGCGTGTCGGCTGCCGCGCTACCGCCGCCGATCTGGTGCAGGACTTGTTTCTGCGTTTCTGGCGGCGTCCGCTGGTGCAGGTCGAGGAACTCAGCACTTACCTGCTGCGTTGCGCCGGCAACATCGCCATCGACCATTTGCGCAGCGAAGGCACGCGGGTGCGGGTCAACGAAGGCTGGATGCCGGATCAACCGGACAGCCAGGGCAGCGAACCACAAGCGGCGCTGGAGGCGGGCAACGACCTGCGTCACGTCGAAGCGGCGTTGCGCGCATTGCCGGAACGTACCCGGCAAATCTTTCTGCTCAACCGCATCCATGGCCGCAAATACGCGGAGATCGCCAAGGCCATGGGCCTGTCCCAAAGCGCCGTGGAAAAACACATGATGCGCGCCCTCGATGCCTGCAAGGCCAGTTTGCGGGAACCGCCAACGCGCACGCCAGGGAAAGCACCGTGAATCAACTCGACCGCGTCACCCCGACGCCCGCTCAAGAGCAGGCTGCACTCGCCTGGCTGAGCCTGTTGCATGACCAACCGAGCAGCGGCGATCAACTCACTTTCAGCCGCTGGCTCCAGGCCGATCCCGCCCACGCCGAGGCTTACGCCCAGGCGCAAGTGCTGTGGGAGTTGAGCGAAATGCCCGCACGGACCCTGGCCGATGAAGACGCTTTCGCCTTGCAGGGTTACCTCAATGCGATGAACCGATCCCGACGCACCCGCGTGCGGCGCTGGTCTGGCGTGCTGGCCATGGCCGCGTGCCTGGTGCTGATGATCGGCATCGGCGCGGGTTGGCAGCCGATGCGCTGGATCGATGATCTGGGGGCGGACTATGTGTCTGCGCCAGGTGAAATTCGCACCGTGACGCTGGCCGATCAGTCGCAAGTGACGCTGGACGCCGACAGCGCCATTGCCGTGGATTTCAGTGGCGGCGAGCGCCACGTTCAGCTGCGTCGCGGTGCCGGATTCTTCAGCGTGACCCACACGGGCGATCCGTTTGTGGTCGACGCTGAAAAGGGCCAGGCCCGGGTGCTCGGCACTCAGTTCGAAGTACGTTTGCAGCCCCATGGTGCGCAGGTCACGGTCCTGTCAGGACGGGTCGGCGTGACAGCGGACAGGCACGCCGAGCAGCAGATTCTGACCGCTGGCCAGCAAGTGGCGTATGGCGAAGGTTCGGCGCAAAAGCTGCGTGTGGTTGATAGTGAAGCGCAACTGGCCTGGCGTCAGGGGTGGCTCAATTACTACAAGGTCACCCTGGCCGATGTGGTGCAGGATCTGGGGCGTTATTACCCGGGGCGGATTGTGCTGCTCAACGATGAACTGGCCGCGCGGCGGGTCAGTGGCAGTTTTCCGAGCAAGGATCCGCAGGCGGTGTTGGGTTCGTTGCAGGGCGTTTTGGGGTTTGAGCAGACCAAGGTGATGGGGCATCTGATTATTTTGCGGTGAGGCTGCCGGCCCCATCGCGGGCAAGTCCGCCCCCCTACAGGTTCGCGCGATCCTTGTAGGAGCGAGGCTTGCCCGCGAAGGCGTCAGGCTTAACGCCACATCACCCCGCAAAAATTATTTTCAAAATTATGATGAGGTAAACCCAACCCCCATCCGTGTAGTGACTGAAACTGCGAGTCATTCGCATCCCGTAGGTTCTACACAGGTCAATGAGCAATGAAGTCCAGGGCAAAACCGGGTTCGGTCAAACAGTGGTTGGGTGCTTCTGCACTGAGTATGTCGGCGTTGGCCTTGCTGCCTTCGAGCGTCGCATCGGCCGCTGAGGCGGGCAATACGCAGCCGCTTACGCCGTTCAGCTTCGCCATCGCTGCCAAACCGCTGCCCCAGGCCTTGAGCGACTTCAGCCGCGTCACCGGAATCAGCGTGGTCTACACCGATGAAGCGCCTTACGGGCTCACCGCCCCGGCGGTCAATGGCCCGTTGAGCGCCGAGCAGGCCCTGCAGCGTTTGCTCAGCGGTTCGGGCCTCACCTTCCGCCGTAGCGATGCTCACACCCTGGTGCTTGAACCGCTGCCCAGCGCCGGCACATTGAATCTGGGCACCACCACCATCAACTCGGTGGCCGATCAGTCCATGAGCTATCAGCCGCCGCCCACCAGCTCGGTGATGCGCTCGTCGGCCTTGCTCCAGGACATCCCGCAGACCGTCAACGTCATTCCGGCCCAGGTCATTCGCGATCAGGCGCCGCGCAATCTGGATGATGCGCTGGCCAACGTCAGCGGCATCACTCAGGGCAACACGCTGGCGAGCACCCAGGACTCGGTGATGACCCGCGGTTTCGGCGACAACCGCAACGGCTCGATCATGCGCGACGGCATGCCGATCGTGCAGGGCCGCGGCATGAATGCGACCGTGGACCGGGTCGAAGTCCTCAAGGGACCGGCCTCGCTGCTGTACGGCATCCAGGACCCGGGCGGCGTGGTCAACATGGTCAGCAAGAAACCCGAGCTTGAGCAATACAACGCCCTGACACTGCGCGGTTCGACCTACGGCGACGGTAAAAACGGCAGCGGCGGTGGCCTCGACAGCACCGGCGCACTGGGTGATTCCGGCTTTGCATACCGTATGGTGCTGGACCACGAAGACGAAGATTACTGGCGCAACTTCGGCACCCACCGCGACACGCTGGTGGCGCCGTCACTGGCGTGGTTCGGCGAAAGCACCACGCTGTTGTTTTCCTACGAACACCGCGAGTTCCTGACCCCGTTCGACCGCGGCACGGTCATCGATCCGCGCACCAACCATCCGTTGGACATCTCGCGCAATGAACGCCTGGACGAGCCCTTCAACAACATGGAAGGCCGCTCGGACCTTTACCACTTCGAGGCCGATCACGAGCTCAACGACAATTGGAACGCTCATTTCGGCTACAGCTGGAACCGTGAAACCTACGACGCCAGCCAGGTGCGCGTCACCGCCATCGACACCCGACGCGGCACGCTGACCCGCAGTATGGACGGCACTCAAAACGCGATCAGCACCGACCGTTTCACCACCGCCAGCCTCGAAGGCAAGGTGAACGTATTGGGTATGCAACACGACCTGGTGTTCGGCATCGATGACGAATACCGCAAGATCTACCGCGAAGACCTGATCCGCCAGAAAAGCCTGAGCACCTTCAGCTACGTCAACCCGGTCTATGGCCGCGAAGTCGCCGGCACCACGGTCAGCCCGGCGGACAGTGCGCAGACCGATGAACTGCGCAGCGATTCGATCTTCCTGCAGGACTCGATCCACCTCACCGATCAATGGATTTTCGTCGCAGGCGCACGCTTCCAGGAATACGACCAATACGCCGGCAAAGGCGTGCCGTTCCAGGCCAACACCGACAGCAACGGTCAGAAATGGGTGCCGCGCGCCGGTCTGGTCTATCGGTTCACCGATGAACTGTCGTTCTACGGCAGCTACACCGAATCGTTCAAACCCAACTCAACCATCGCGCCGTTGAGCGGCAGCAGCACCGTGCTCGACGGCAGCGTCGCGCCGGAAGAAGCCAAGTCGTGGGAAATCGGCGCCAAGCTCGACATGCCAGGGCGCGTGACCGGCAACGTCGCGCTGTTCGACATCAAGAAACGCAACGTGCTGGTGGCCAACTCCGAAGGCCCGGTGACGATTTACAGCGCCGCCGGCGAGGTACGCTCCCGGGGTCTTGAAGTGGATTTGAGCGGCCAGCTCAGCGACCGCTGGAGCCTGATCGGCAGCTATGCCTACACCGATGCCGAGGTCACCGAAGACCCGACCTACAAGGGCAAAAAACTGCAAAACGTCGCGAAGAACAGCGGCTCGCTGTCGGCGGTCTATGACTTCGGCACCATTGTGGGCGGCGATCAACTGCGGGTCGGCGCGGGCGCGCGGTATGTTGGCGAGCGGGCGGGTAACGCGGTCAACGATTTCGACTTGCCGAGCTACACCGTGGCCGATGCCTTCGCGACCTACGACACCAAGGTCGAAGGGCAGAAGGTCAAGTTTCAGCTCAACGTGAAGAACCTGTTTGACCGCACCTACTACACCTCGGCGGCGAGCCGGTTCTTTGTGTCAATGGGGGATTCGCGGCAGATCTCGTTGTCCAGCACACTGGAATTCTGATCGCAGACCGCGTAATCGTTCTTCGCGGGCAAGCCTCGCTCCTACACGTTTTACGTTGTCCGTGTAGGAGCGAGGCTTGCCCGCGAAGACGGCATGACGGGCGCTGCAAATGTCGGGACTAACGCAAAAACGCCTGCCGATACTCGCCGGGCGTTCCACCCAAAACCTGCCGAAACCGATTAGTGAAATGGCTCGCACTGGCAAAGCCGCACGCCAATGCAATCTCTCCCAAAGGCTGCGATGTCGAACGCAACAACTCCCGCGCCCGGCCCAGTCTGCGCGCCAACACATACTGATGCGGCGGCAAGCCAAAGCTCTCCCGAAACATCCTCGCAAAGTGATATTCCGACAGCGTACACAACGCCGCCAATTGCCCCAGGCTGATCGCCTCGGCCAATTGATTGTCGATGAACTCCACCAACTGCCGCCGCTGGTGCGCCGCCAATCCGCCTTTTAACCGCAAGCCCTCACGCATCCCGACTTGGCCGAGCAACACGTGGCTGAGCATTTCGTGAGCCAGGCTGCTGGTGAGCAGGCGCTCGCCGGGTTCGTCCCAGCTGAGGGTGAGCATCTGCCGAAAGCGTCGGGCCTGCGCTGGATCGTCAAGGAAAGTGGCTTCGCGCAATTGCAGTTCGCGAGGCTCGCGGTCCAGCAGCGTGACGCAGCCGAGGGCGAATTGTTCGGGGCTGAAATACACATGGGCCAGGCGAATGTCGCCGTTGATCACCCAGCCCGACTGATGCTCGGCCGGCAGGATGCACAGCTTGTCCGGGCCGCCCTTGGTGCCGGGCTGATCGCGGCGGAACGTGCCGGTGCCGCCGGCGATGTAGCACGACAGTGTGTGGTGGCTCGGCGCTTCGTAATCCTGGGCGTCGTGATGGTTGCTCCACAAGGCTGCAGCCATGCCGTCACCGAGCTCGGCGCTTTGCTCCAGACGAGCATTGGGCGAGCGGTTGAGGGCTTGAAAGACTTGCAGGGTTTCCAGTGTGGGCATGATGGCTTCTCTCCAACGCCTTGCATCCTACTCCGTAGACCATGCGCTGCCAGCCTCTGCCACGACAAAAGCGCAAGTTTATGCAAGTGCGCCCACGCTGGTCGCAGGACACTGAGTTCCTATTGAGGAGCCTTAGTCATGAACCTTTCGCTGTATTTATTGACCGTGCTGATCTGGGGCACCACCTGGATTGCCTTGAAATGGCAGTTGGGTGTGGTGGCCATTCCCGTGTCGATCGTTTATCGCTTCGGCCTCGCGGCACTGGTGCTGTTCGTCCTGTTGCTGCTCAGCCGGCGCCTGCAAGTGATGAACCGTCGCGGGCATTTGATCTGTCTGGCACAGGGCTTGTGCCTGTTCTGCGTCAATTTCATGTGTTTCCTGACGGCCAGTCAGTGGATTCCCAGCGGGCTGGTCGCCGTGGTGTTTTCCACGGCCACGTTGTGGAACGCGCTCAATGCACGGGTGTTCTTCGGCCAGAAAATCGCCCGCAACGTTTTGATGGGCGGTGCGCTGGGCTTGTCCGGGCTTGGCCTGTTGTTCTGGCCTGAGTTGGCCGGCCACACCGCCAGCCCGGAAACCTTGCTCGGCCTGGGCCTGGCACTGCTCGGAACTTTGTGTTTCTCGGCCGGTAACATGCTCTCGAGCCTGCAACAGAAGGCCGGTTTGAAGCCGTTGACCACTAACGCCTGGGGCATGGCGTATGGCGCCGCGATGTTGTCGGTGTGGTGTCTGGTCAGGGGCATTCCGTTCGACATGGAATGGAACGCGCGTTACATCGGCTCGCTGCTGTACCTTGTGATTCCGGGTTCGGTCATCGGCTTCACCGCCTACTTGACGCTGGTCGGGCGTATGGGCCCGGAGCGAGCGGCCTATTGCACCGTGCTGTTCCCGGTCGTGGCGCTGAATGTCTCGGCGTTTGCTGAAGGCTATCAATGGACCGCGCCGGCATTGGTGGGGCTAGTGTTGGTGATGCTTGGCAACGTACTGGTGTTCCGCAAACCCAAGGCGCCGATAGCGCAAGGCAATGGCAAACTCGCCTGAATACGTCGGGGCCGAGTGCGCTTAGCGCTCGGTCCGGAGTGCGACGAATATCAGCAGCGGAAGTATGAAGTCGACAATATGCCGGGCCCAGTCCTTGGCATTCCAGGTTTGTGATTCGTCCATGTTGAACCATTCAACGCCGATCACTTGCAGGCAAACGTAGTAGACAAATATGGCGATCAATAATCCGATGATTGAAAACTTTTTGGCCTCATGGAATTCCTCGGCCGGCGCATTCCTGTAATGGAAAAGATAATAGGCACCAATCAGGCAGAAGGCCGTATAGATCACTTCAAGTGTAATGATGAACCAATAGATCCGGTGGTGGAGCATGGGTGAGGTGATTGCCCGGTAGTTCAGGTTGATGTTTTCCCGGGTGGTGTCCATGCTCAGAATATGACTGACGTACTCATAGTTGGATGCGTAGTCGGTGAAGTTGCTGTACATCACCAGCAGGCCAAAAAAGCTTATATAAGTCATTAGTGCCAGCTTGCTGTATCTGATGATCTTGTCGGTAGTAATACTGTTCAAGGCTAGAGTGCTCCATCACTGTTTTTCGTGGGTCGGATAAGTGGTGGTGAGTGTATAGCGCTTGAACTATTTTAGTGGGCTGACTGAATTGCAAGTTATGTAAGGAGCGGGCAGAGACTTTATAAGTCTCTGCCCGTTTTAGTTAGCCTTTCCACACTTGCGGGTTGACCAGGTCTTGCGGGCGCTCGCCCAGCAGTGCGCTGCGCAGGTTAGCCAACGCACGGTTGGCCATGGCTTCGCGGGTTTCATGGGTGGCGGAGCCGATGTGCGGCAACGTCACCGCGTTTTTCAGCTGGAACAACGGCGACTCGGCCAATGGTTCTTTCTCGTAGACGTCCAGCCCGGCGCCGCGAATGCGGTTGTTTTGCAGCGCTTCGATCAGGGCGGGCTCATCCACGACCGGACCGCGCGCGATGTTGACCAGGATGGCGCTCGGCTTCATCAGGGCCAGTTCGCGGTGGCTGATCAAGTGCCGGGTTTTCTCGCTGAGCGGTACCACCAGGCAAACGAAATCGGCTTCGGCCAGCAGTTCGTCAAGGCTGCGAAATTGCGCGCCGAGTTCTTGCTCCAGCTGAGTCTTGCGGCTGTTGCCGCTGTAGAGGATCGGCATGTTGAAGCCCAGCCGCCCGCGACGGGCAATGGCCGCACCGATGTTGCCCATGCCGACGATGCCCAGGGTTTTGCCGTGTACATCGCAGCCAAACAGCGGTGCGCCGACGGTGGCTTGCCATTGTCCGGCCTTGGTCCAGGCATCGAGCTCGGCGACGCGGCGGGCGCTGCTCATGAGCAGGGCGAAGGCCAGGTCGGCGGTGCTTTCGGTGAGGACATCCGGCGTGTTGGTCAGCATGATCCCGCGTTCGTTGAAGTAGGCGACGTCGTAGTTGTCGTAGCCGACGGAGACGCTGGAGACGACTTCGAGTCTGGCGGCGTTTTCCAGTTGTGCGCGGCCAAGTTTGCGGCCGACACCGATCAGGCCGTGGGCGTGGGGCAGCGCTTCGTTGAACTGGGCGTTGATGTCGCCGTTTTTCGGGTTGGGGACGATGACGTCGAAGTCTTGCTGGAGGCGCTCGACCATTTCCGGGGTGACGCGGCTGAAGGCGAGGACGGTCTTTTTCATGGGAGGAGGGCTCGTCGGGGCTTGGTGAATGCCAAGCACGCTAACATTCTTCCCCGTTGTTGCGCGAGTCCGCGAATTGCCCGGGAGTTTCTGTGGGCGCTGGCCTGTCAGCGATGGCGGCCTTCGGGCCGACCATGTTGTGGTTGACCGGGTACATATCCATTCCTGCGGTTACGGCGGCTGGCGGTTTCGCCCTTACGGCGACTCACTTTTTTTCAAACGCCAAAAAAAAGTAAGCAAAAAAAGGCTCGCCCCAAACGTCCGGCCCCTCGCCTGGGCTCGGCGTTCCTTCGCTCCGGTATCCATCCGGGGACACTGCCCTCCGGTCTGCTTCGCGACGACCTACATGCAGCGTGTTCGACTGCGTCGAACGGCGCTGCGCGCCACTCCCCGGATGAACACCTCCACTCAGCCTCCCGACGGGGCGGGTGGATCAAGATCAAGAGCTGCAGGCGAGCTAACGCTCGGCCTGATGAGTGGTGAGAATCAAAAGCTGTACGCTGAATTCTTGTAGGAGCGAGGCTTGCCCGCGAAGGCGGCCTGACAGCCGACCAATCTCTTTTGCAGGTACCCACCAATCCATTGTGGGAGCGAGCCTGCTCGCGAAGGCTGTTTAACATTCGACATTGAAGTCGTCTGACTCACCGCTTTCGCGAGCAGGCTCGCTCCCACAGGGAAACAGTTCACACCGGAGGATCAGCTATGTGGCGCAGGGTTGGGTACGGCGACGTTATCGAGCATCCGGTTTGCGGCCAGTTCGGCCAGCATGACGATCTGTTGAATGGCCATCGCCTTGTGCCGGTACGGGCCTTCCAGATGGTCCGCGAAGTCGCTCGCCATCACGCTGGCCTGGGCCAATGACTCGCAGGTGTGGGCCAGCAGGTCTTCGTCTTTGATGTCCGGTGCGATCACAAACATGGTGCTGGGTTTGCGGATGGCTGGGGATTTGAGGGCGGCGGGGTTGAGGTAGTGATCCAGCGCGCGTTCGGCGGCTTCGTTGAGTTTTTTGGAATCGAGGGATTCGTAGGGGGAAACGTCGTCGGTTTCCGGAGGGTTCGGTGTTTCTTTGATCATGCGGAAGTTACTCATTGGCAGATGAAGTGGAACTGCCATCTTTCGTTTTCCAGACGAAAGGGTGGCAGCCATGCGCGGACTGGAAAAACCGGGACACCCACCAAAACCCGGTAGACCCGAAGGTCTCCCGCGCACAGCCGCCATAACAAGGATTTGCGTGCAGAAAAAAGCGCCGCAGTATGCCATGGGGTTTGGTAAGTGTTCGCCAGGTTTTCCAGACCTGGCCGCTGATTTTGCAGCGACCCACAAAGCCTACCCATTTCCCGTCTGACCCAACAACCGACAGAACCCGTCGGAAACATTCCCCAAAATCACTGCGTCTGTAGGACCGTGAAATCAGTTCGCCACCCGAGCCCCACCCAGACTCCCACTCAATTCATACGCCACCAATTCCGCCTGATGCGCCGCCAATATCTCCGGCAACGACCCGCGCAAGTACTCGACCCAGGTCTTGATCTTCGCGTCCAGGTACTGGCGCGACGGGTAGATCGCATACAGGTTCAGTTCTTGCGAGCGGTAGTTCGGCATCACCCGCACCAGTGTGCCGTTGCGCAGGCCTTCAATCGCCGCGTACACCGGCAACACGCCGACGCCCATGCCGCTGATGATTGCGGTTTTCATCGCGTCAGCCGAGTTCACCAGGAACGGCGAGCTGTTGATGGTGACCATTTCCTGGCCTTCCGGGCCGTCAAAAGTCCATTTCTCCAGCGGGATCACCGGGCTCACCAGACGCAGGCACGCGTGGTTAAGCAAGTCGCTGGGCTTGTGCGCGCAGCCGTTGGCTTTCACATACGCCGGCGAGGCGCAGACGATGCTGTAGGTGATGCCCAGGCGCTGGGAGACGAACCCTGAGTCCGGCAGTTCGCTGGCGAGCACGATGGACACGTCGTAGCCCTCGTCGAGCAGGTCCGGCACGCGGTTGGCCATGGTCAGGTCGAAGGTCACGTCGGGGTGGGTCTTGCGATAACGGGCGATGGCGTCGATCACGAAGTGCTGACCGATGCCGGTCATGGTGTGCACTTTGAGCTGCCCGGCCGGGCGCGCGTGGGCGTCGCTGGCCTCGGCTTCAGCCTCTTCGACGTAGGCCAGGATCTGCTCGCAGCGCAATAGATAGCGTTTGCCGGCCTCGGTCAGGGCGATGCGACGGGTGGTGCGGTTGAGCAGGCGGGTTTGCAGGTGGGCTTCCAGGTTGGAGACCGCGCGCGAGACGTTGGCCGTGGTGGTGTCCAGTTGCACGGCGGCGGCGGTGAAGCTGCCGGCCTCGGCCACGTAACTGAAGGCGCGCATGTTTTGCAAAGTGTCCATGGGGTGCTCTCGGGTGCGATGGCAAATTGTGACACAAGGTTTCAGAGTCTGAGACCCCGACCAAGGGATTATCGCGTTAACGGTAACAAAGATTCACAGGATTCCCAGCTTATCGCCGTACAGACCGCCCCCTAGAATTGCGCCGGTCATTGTAGGAGCGAGGCTTGCCCGCGAAGGCGGCGTGACAGTCACCAACGATGTCGCCGCCTTCGCGGGCAAGCCTCGCTCCTACAGGACCTCGTACGCCCCTTCTCTCAGGAAATCGCAGCAGTGCCGCGTCGCATCAACAGAGCGCTTCAGACGCTCAGTGTTCTGGCTTTATCCCTGACCCTCGGCGGCTGCATCGGAACCGGAGGAATTGCCCCGCAGGGCAAGGCACTGGAGGCCAATTCACTGGCCACCGACGACGCCATCCAGAGCGCCGCGCAGGACGCTCACTGGCCCACCGCACAATGGTGGCAGGCCTATGGCGACCCGCAATTGAACCGCTGGATCGACCTCGCCGTACAAGGCAGCCCGACCATGGCCATGGCCGCCGCGCGGGTGCGACAGGCCAGGTCCATGGCCGGCATCGCCGAGTCTGCCGAGTCGTTGCAGATCAATGGCGAATCCACCCTCAAGCGCCACAACTGGCCGACCGATCAGTTTTACGGGCCGGGCGAGTTGGCCAACACGACCACCTGGGACAACAACGCTGCACTGGGTTTCAGCTACGCCCTCGACCTTTGGGGCCGCGAAAGCAACGCCACCGAGCGCGCCGTCGACATGGCGCACATGACGGCCGCCGAAGCGCGTCTGGCCCAACTCGAATTGCAGAACAATATCGTGCGCGCCTACATCGAACTGTCGCTGCACTACGCACAACGGGACATTGTCGAGGCGACCCTGAAACAGCAGCAGCAAATTCTCGATCTGGCGCAAAAACGCTTGAACGGCGGCATCGGCACCCATTTCGATGTCAGTCAGGCTGAAACGCCGCTGCCGGAAACCCATCGCCAGATCGACGCGCTGGACGAGGAAATCGCCCTGAGCCGTAACCAACTGGCCGCTCTGGCGGGGAAAGGTCCAGGCGAGGGCGCGCAGTTGCAACGGCCCACGCTGTCATTGGCCGCGCCGCTGAAACTGCCGTCGTCATTGCCCGCGCAATTGCTCGGTCAACGTCCGGACGTGGTCGCCAGCCGCTGGCAAGTGGCGGCCCAGGCGCGGGGCATCGATGTCGCCCACGCCGGTTTCTACCCCAACGTCGATCTGGTCGGCAGCCTCGGCTACATGGCCACTGGCGGTGGGGCGATGGAGTTTTTGACCGGCAAGAAACTCAACTACAGCGTCGGCCCGGCGATCTCGTTGCCGATCTTCGACGGCGGGCGCTTGCGTTCGGAGCTGGGCGAAGCCTCTGCCGGGTATGACATCGCCGTGGCCAAGTACAACCAGACGCTGGTCAACGCGCTGAAAAACATCTCCGACCAGTTGATCCGCCGCGAGTCCATGGACAAGCAGCAAACCTTCGCCGCCGAGTCGGTGGCCGCTGCGCAGAAGACTTATGACATCGCGATGGTCGCCTGGCAGCGCGGGCTCACCGACTACCTCAACGTGCTCAATGCCCAAACCTTGTTGTTCAAGCAGCAGCAGGTCCAGCAGCAGGTTCAGGCCGCACGCCTGAGTGCCCACGCCGAATTGGTGACAGCGCTGGGTGGCGGGCTGGGTGCAGGAAATGATGTGCCGAAGGACAGCCAGACCCAGGCACCGAAAACCCCGGCCCTTTTAAAGAGCCTCTCGAATTGAACACGATGTTCCAGGTACATCCGCATTTGTGGCGAGGGAGCTTGCTCCCGCTTGAGTGCGCAGCACTCACAACATGTGAGGTGGCTGCCCGAATATTGGGGCCGCTACGCAGCCCGGCGCGAGCAAGCTCGCTCGCCACAGAATCTCTTTTGCCTCACGTGCTTCCAGGATACTCATGACTCCCTCGCCTGCACCTCTGCGCTGGCTGTATTCCCTTGAATGGCGCCGGGGTTTCTTCGACTGGGCACGCAGCGACGGCGTGACCTGGGTCTACATTTTCAAAGTGCTGTTCGCCGCGTTCCTCACCCTGTGGCTGGCGATGCGCCTGGAGTTGCCGCAACCGCGCACGGCGATGATCACCGTGTTCATTGTCATGCAACCGCAAAGCGGCCAGGTGTTCGCCAAAAGTTTTTACCGCTTTCTCGGCACGCTGGCCGGGTCAGCGGTGATGGTCGCGTTGATTGCCTTGTTCGCCCAGAACACCGAACTGTTCCTCGGCTCGCTGGCGATCTGGGTCGGCCTCTGCTCGGCCGGCGCGGCGCGTTATCGCAATTTTCGCGCCTACGGTTTCGTGCTCGCCGGGTACACCGCCGCGATGGTCGGTTTGCCCGCGTTGGCCCACCCGGACGGCGCGTTCATGGCCGCGGTCTGGCGGGTGTTGGAGATCTCGCTGGGGATTCTTTGCGCCACCGTGGTCAGCGCCGCGATCCTGCCGCAAACCGCCAGCGCGGCGATGCGCAACGCCTTGTATCAGCGCTTTGGTGTGTTCGCCTTGTTCGTTACCGATGGCTTGCGCGGTCGCAGCAAACCCGAGGCTTTCGAAGCCAGTAACGTGCGCTTTATTGCCGAGGCCGTGGGGCTGGAAGGGCTGCGCAGCGTCACCGTGTTCGAAGACCCGCACATGCGTCGACGCAACGGACGACTGAGTCGCTTGAACAGCGAATTCATGGGCATCACTACGCGCTTCAACGCCTTGCACCAATTGCTCGAACGCTTGCGCAGCAGCGGCGCTGACCACGTGGTGGCGGCGATCAAACCGGGGCTGCAGGATCTTGCGGAATTGCTCGATGGCTTCAGCGGTCGCGCCTTGACCAGCCCCGACGCCGCACGCCTGGCCAGCGCCTTGGCGACTTACAAGGAAAACCTGCCGGCGCGGGTTCGCAGCCTGCGGGCGACCTTTCAGGAGAGTGGTCCGAGCGACGCCGAGCAGCTCGATTTTCATACCGCCTACGAACTGCTCTATCGCTTCGTCGACGAGTTGCACAGTTATGCACAGACCCACGCTTCACTGGCCGATCACAGCCATGCGCGCGAGCAATGGGACGAGCCGTTCACCCCGCAAACCAACTGGATGGCCTCGGCGGCGTCGGGGATACGGGCGGCGTTCATTCTGGTGGTGCTGGGCAGTTATTGGGTGGCAACGGCGTGGCCGAGCGGGGCGACCATGACGCTGATCGCTGCGGCTACCGTCGGTCTGTCTGCGGCGACACCGAACCCGAAACGCATGGCGTTCCAGATGGCCTGCGGCACATTCCTCGGGGCACTGATCGGCTTCGTCGAGATGTTTTTCATCTTCCCGTGGATCGACGGTTTTCCCTTGCTGTGCGTGATGCTCGCGCCGGTGATCGTGCTCGGTTCGTTCCTCACGTCGCGGCCGCAATATGCCGGTGTCGGCCTCGGGTTGCTGATCTTCTTCAGCACCGGTTCGGTGCCGGACAACCTCACCGTCTACAACCCTTACGCGTTCATCAACGACTACATCGCCATGGTGCTCGGCATGTTGGTGTGCGCGGCGGCCGGGGCGATCATTCTGCCGCCGAACAGCCGCTGGTTGTGGCGCCGGCTCGAGCAGGATTTGCGTGGGCAAGTGGTGTATGCGATCAGCGGCAAGCTAAAGGGCCTGGCTTCGAGTTTCGAAAGCCGCACCCGGGACTTGCTGCATCAGGCTTACGGCCTCGCGGTGGGGCAGCCGCAGGTGCAACGGGATTTGCTGCGCTGGATGTTCGTGGTGCTGGAAGTCGGCCACGCGATCATCGAGTTGCGCAAGGAACAGGCGATTCTGCCGGTGCATCCGGCCTACGCCGAATCCCAGCCGTGGCGCCAGGCAATCCGCGTGATGGGGCGCTCGCTGGTGCGGCTATTTCTGCAACCGAGCCCGAGCAATCTGGAACGCGGCCTGATCGCGGTCGACCATGCCATCAGCCGCGTGCAAGCCACCGACGAACCGTTCGCGCCGCACTTCGACACCTCCGCGTTGCGGCGGGTGAAGAGCTATTTGCACTTCATCCGCACCTCGCTGCTGGACCCGCAATCACCGCTCGCCGCCTACGCCGGGACCCGGCCCCAAGGACTTGAACATGCCTCGTGAAATCGCCTTCCACGGCGTGTACATGCCCACCATGACGCTGATGTTTTTCATCGCCGCGGCGCTGGCCTGGGCGCTGGACCGGTTCCTGTCCGGGTTCGATCTGTACCGCTTCTTCTGGCACCCGGCGCTGCTGCGCCTGAGCCTGTTTACCTGTCTGTTCGGCGCTCTGGCGCTGACTGTCTACCGTTGACTCTCTATTTCTGAAGAAGGCCCTGATGAAAAAGCTTTTCAGCCTGCTCGCCACGTTGCTGGTACTGGCCCTTGCGATATGGATCGGCCGGACCCTTTGGGTGCATTACATGGACACGCCGTGGACCCGCGACGGCCGGGTACGCGCCGACATTATCAACGTCGCCGCCGACGTCACCGGGGAAGTGGTGGACGTGCCGGTGCGCGACAACCAGCAAGTGAAGAAGGGCGATCTGCTGATGCGCATCGACCCCGAGCACTACCGCATCGCGGTCAAACAGGCGCAGGCCCTGGTGGCCTCGCGCAAGTCGACGTGGGAGATGCGCAAGGTCAACGCCCATCGCCGCGCCGACATGGACGCCTTGGTGATCTCGAAGGAAAACCGCGACGACGCCAGCAACATCGCCGACTCGGCCCTGGCCGATTACCAGCATGCCCAGGCACAACTGGAAGCGGCTGAACTGAACCTCAAACGCACCGAGGTCCGTGCTGCGGTGGACGGCTATGTCACCAACCTCAACGTGCATCGCGGTGACTACGCGCGCATCGGCGAAGCGAAAATGGCTGTGGTCGATATGAACTCATTCTGGGTGTATGGCTTCTTCGAAGAAACCAAACTGCCGCATGTGCGGGTGGGCGACAAGGCCGACATGCAGTTGATGAGCGGCGAGGTGTTGAAGGGGCATGTGGAAAGCATCTCCCGTGGCATCTACGACCGGGACAACCCGGAGAGCCGCGAGCTGATTGCGGATGTGAACCCGACGTTCAACTGGGTGCGCCTGGCGCAGCGAGTGCCGGTGCGGATTCACATTGATGAAGTGCCGGAAGGTGTTCTTTTGGCGGCGGGGATTACGTGCACGGTCGTGGTTAACTGACTCGGTCCGTCAGGCATAAGACAAAGGCTCAGCCCTTGCAAAACGTCTCATGCAAATGTCGCCAAACCACCTTGCCACCGGCCTGTTTCTCAAACACTACTGTCGAGCGGCGATCCGAGTGCAGGCCCGTCGCATCGGTCTGCTGCTCGCGATAACCCACCACCGCGCCACCGTCGTACAGTGCAATACCCCGCAACTCGCTGAGCTCGATCCTGAAGCCAAGTTTCTTCCCGCCGGCCAGCAAGAACAACTCGCTCAACGCTTCGAAATCCAGCACCCGGCCGAGGGGCGAGATCATGGAAAACTGTGGTGAAAACCGGCTCAGCAGTTGTTCAAGTGCCGAGTCGTCTCGTTCTTCGGCCAGCCATTGTTCGATGGCGACGTGGGCCTGGATGACTTCGTCGAAGTAGTCGGTGTAGTCGGTCATGGTTGTTTCCTGAGTTTTTGCAGCGTCTGGTCTGACGTCTTCGCGGGCAAGCCTGGGCAAATATTGCGAACGACGCGAGCCTGTAGGCGCGAGGCTTGCCCGCGAAAAACGATAACGCAGTCCTACAGTTGCCCCCTAAGCCCAAACCGCTTCATCAACCCCGCCTCCAGCAACCCTTTAGGCAGCAACCCCGCCAACAACGGCAACGCCCGGCTGCCGTTGCCCAGACGAATCAGGCGCGGAGGTTTGCTCTGCTGCACAGCCTTGAGCAAACCACCGGCAAACTCCTTGGCCGGGGTCGGTTTATCCTGAGAGGCCTTGGCCCGCGCACGAATACCTTCGCGCAAGGGAAACCACGGCGATTGCTCGGTGATCAACTGCTCCGCCTCATGCCCGGCATTCTTGGCGAAGCTGGATTCGATGGCGCCCGGCTGTACTTCCATCACGCGCACACCGAACGGCGCCAGCTCCATGCGCAATGCATCGCTCAAGGCATGGACAGCGGCTTTCGAGGCGCAATACGCGCCGGCAAACGGTGTGACCAACACCCCGGAAACGCTGCCGATGTTTACCACGATCCCTTTGGCCCGACGCAATACCGGGAACAGCGCGCGGGTCACGCCAACAATCGCGAACACATTGGTTTCGAATTGGCGCTGCATCGCCGGCACACCGCCGTCGAGCAGCGGCCCCATGGCGCCATAGCCGGCGTTGTTGATCAGCACATCGAGGCCGCCATGTTGCTGGTTGATCCGCTCGCTCAGCTGTTCCAGCGCCGCGCCGTCGTTGACGTCCAGCTGTACGGCCGTGAATCCGGCGGCGGTTAACGCGGCCACATCTTCAGCCTTGCGGGCGCTGGCCCAGACTTCGTATCCGGCCCCTTTGAACACATCGGCGAGGGCGCGGCCGATGCCGCTGGAACAACCGGTAATCAACGCAACGGGCATGGCGCGGTCCTTGTGCAAAAAGAAGTAGGGGGATCAGTCGGAGAAACTACCCTGCAAACGCTCGGCGCGAAACTCCAGGGTTTGCGGGCGATAGCCAGGGCGCAGCGGCGGCAGGGGCAAGCAGTCTTCCCAGTTGGCGCCGGCTTGCAGTTCGCCGGGGCCGCGATAGCGCGGGGCGGTGTATTGATTGTCGGCCAGATTGACCGTATCGCCCGGCGCATACGCGGCGACACGCCAGCGCAACTCGGTCAGCGGCACGTCGTTGCCGTTGTTCATGGTCAATTTCAACGGCCGGTCTGCCGGGCAGTGTTCCGGCGCGTAGGTGATGCGCAACTCCAGGCGCGCCAGTTGCTTGACCTCGCGGTTGTCCATCCAGATCACCCACGTGGCCACCAGACCCAGGCCGATGGCGGCCGCCACCGAGACGGGCAAGGCCTTGGCCGGGTAGCGCAGCAACAGGATCAGCCAGGTAATAACCAGCAAGACGCCGATGAACATGTTTGAACGCTCCTTGAACTCATGGCCACCATCCTACCGAAGGGCTGAGGGAATGGACATTGCGCGTTCCAATGGGACGCGGAGCATCCCGGGCTGAACTCCCACGCAGAGCGTGGGAACGAACAAAAAAAAAGCCCCCGACCAACCCGCTGCGGATAGGGAAAACGCAGCGGACTGGACGGGGGCTTTTGTTTTACTGAACGCTTACTGCGCGATGGTTTTCACCGACACGCCGCGTTCGATCGGGGTGGAGCGACCGTAGATATCTTCGAACCGCTCGATATCGTCTTCACCCAGGTAGCTGCCCGATTGCACTTCGATGATCTCGAGTGGAATCTTGCCCGGGTTGCGCAGGCGGTGAACCGAGGCGATCGGGATGTAGGTCGACTGGTTCTCGCAGAGCAGGAACACGTTTTCGTCGCAGGTCACTTCGGCCGTGCCGCTGACCACGATCCAGTGTTCGGCGCGGTGATGGTGCATTTGCAGGGACAGGCACGCGCCCGGCTTGACCGAGATGTGCTTGACCTGGAAACGGCCGCCCATGTCCACCGAGTCGTAGGAGCCCCACGGACGATAGACTTCGCAGTGGTTCTGGGTCTCGCTGCGGCCCTGCTCGTTGAGGGTGTTGACCATCTGTTTCACGCCTTGGACCTTGTCCTTGTGGGCGATCATCATGGCGTCCTTGGTTTCGACGACCACGATGTTTTCCAGGCCGATCACCGACACCAGTTTGCCGTTGCCGTGGATCATGCAGTTCTTGCTGTCCTGAATGACCACGTCGCCTTTGGTGACGTTACCGTTGGCGTCTTTTTCGTTCACTTCCCACAGCGACGACCAGCAACCGACATCGCTCCAGCCGGCGGTCAGCGGTACGACGCAGGCGCGCTGGGTTTTTTCCATGACCGAGTAATCGATGGAATTGTCCGGGCAGCAGGCGAAAGTCGCTTCGTCGATGGTGACGGTGTCGGCATCCTGTTCGCTGCGTTCAAGCGTCAGCAGGCAGGTGTCGTAGATGTCTGGATCGTGTTTTTTCAGCTCTTCCAGGAAGCGGCTGGCACGGAACAGGAACATGCCGCTGTTCCAGAAGTAACCGCCGGACTGGACGAACTCGGTGGCGCGCTTGACGTCCGGTTTTTCGACGAAGTGCGAGACGCGGCTGACGCCTTCGGGCAGCAGGGAGTCAGCGGTCGATTTGATATAGCCGTAGCCGGTTTCCGGTTTGGTGGCCGGAACGCCGAACAGCACCATTTCGCCGTTTTCGGCAGCGACGGTGGCCAGGGCCAGCGCACGTTGCAAGGCTTTCTGGTCATCCAGCACGTGGTCGGCCGGCAGCACCAGCATCAACTCGTCGCGACCTTCATTGACCAGCATCATCGCGGTCAGGGCCACGGCCGGCGCCGTGTTGCGGCCGAACGGTTCCATCAGGATGCGCTGGGTTTCCAGTTTACGGTTGCTCAGCTGCTCGTTGACGATGAAGCGGTGGTCTTTGTTGCAGACCACGATCGGGGTGTCCATGCCTTCAAACACCAGGCGTTCCAGGGTTTGCTGGAACAGCGTGTGTTCGCCGGTCAGGGCGAGGAACTGTTTAGGGAATTGCTTACGCGAAAGCGGCCAAAGACGTGAGCCGCTACCACCTGACAAGATCACCGGAATCATGTTGTTACTCCTTGAAAATCGTATGGGTCAGAGCTACTGCGTTCTGTCGTTTCACTCTTGTTCTTATTCCGTGTCCCGACTGGCACTGCGGTTCAATGTGGGAGCGAGCCTGCTCGCGAAGGCGGCGTATCAGTCGACATCAATGTTGAATGTCAGACCGCTATCGCGAGCAGGCTCGATCCCACAAGGGAACAGCGTCAGTCAGGCAAAATGTTTAGCGCGTCGAAACCGGGCGTTTTACCCAGACTGGCGACAGGCTGCTGCCTTTACCGGTGACGTACAGCACGGCGGCTTCACCGCGTTCCAGGGCAACCGGTTTCACGTCGCCGACTTTGGTCGCGCCGTCGTACAGGGCCAGGCTGACTTTGACCGGGTTGATTTCACGTTCGCCACGGCCCTTGGCCGCTACGGATGGAACCACTTCGGTCTTGCCGTCAGCGGTTTTCAGGGTCAGGGCCTTGTCGCTGAGGTTCTGCACGCGAACCAGGGATTTCTGCTTGTTCTTGAACGGCGGCTCTTCGATCAGTTGCGGCGCGCCGCTGGCGTTGTTGACCAGGGTGTAATAGTGATCACCGGCCAGTTTCACCGGCAGGGTCTGGCTGCCGACCTTGGCGCTGTAGTCGCCGCCCGGCATGAAGCTGAAGTCGGTGCTGGACAGCGGCGCGACTTCGGCCAGGTTGGTGCTGCCGACGGTGGCGCTGACTTCAGCGTTACCGGCGTTGTAGACACGGACGAAGCTCGAACCTTTCGGTGCAGTCGGGCCGTAGAGTGCAGCGTCACCAGCGAAGGCGGACATCGACAACACGCTCATGCCAGCAACAAGTGCGAAGGTCTTGGCGAGACGGCGAGGAGTAGTAGTGAAAGTCATGGTAGTACCTCTCTCTTTCAGTTTTGCGCCCGGTCGGGCGTCTCGGATTTAGTGTTTGCGGCTACGTTTTGTTGGCGGGCGCCGGCTTCTTTGAGCTCTGCGACCCACTGCGGGTCGGCGTCGCCTATTTCGTTGTTCACAGGCAGATAACGTTCAGGGAACTCCCAGATCAGCACCTGTGGCGGGCTGTTCTTGAAAGCATCACTTTTCAGGTAGCTGAGCATCGGCAGAATCGGGCCGTGGCCGTCTTCGGCGTAATTGACCACGTCGCTGTTCAGCGCTTGTTTCAGCGCCCCGACGAAGTTCCAGTTAGGGTTGGCGCTGTAGCTGGTGCCGATCAGGGCCACCGGCACTTCGGTGTTGGCGAACAGCGCGTCATCACCGGCAGGCTGGTCTTGCGCGACCACGGTGTTGCGCTTTTGCAACGGCTCGGTCTTCGGCATCAGGTTTTCGAACAGCGGGTCCAGCGGCAGGAACAACCGCAGGTCGCCCTTGTGCGTGACCTTCTCCGCAGGTTCGGTGACGAAGCGTTGCGGCTCGCCACTGAGCGGGGTTTTCTCGGCAATGGTTTTGGCCAGGGTCTCGGCGGCGATTTGCGCGCCTTCCGGGGTCCAGTGGGTGTCGGTGCGCAGGAACACTTGCTCGCCGTCCAGCTTGGCTTTGAGCATCGGGCCGAACAGGTCAGGCGCGATGATCTTGTTGGCTGCCACGCGAGCGTGGAAGTCTTCATAGAGGTTGGCGTGAATGCTCGAAGGTTTCACTGCGCCCAGGTGTTCCGGGTACAGGCGAGTTTTGGCCGGCACAATCGCCATCACCAGTTTCACGCCTTTGGCCTTGAGTTCCTGGCGTACGCCTTCTACGAGCGCGTAGTTGCCTTGCAGGTTCAACTCTTCGTTGACGATCGGGTTGAATTCTTCATCGCTGTACAGCCATTGATCGCGGCCGAGCACAACGCCCGGACGACCTTCGTTGAACAGTTTGAAATCCAGCGCGGCCCAAAGGTTGGTGCCCAGGCGCTTGATCGGGAACTCCTCGTCGTAGTGCGTTTCCACAGCCTTGGCCCAGCGGCCATTGAGCACCGTCGCATCGGCGTTGGTGCTGAAGCCGAAGAAGCTGCGCGTCGACCACAGGCCCAGCACCAGCAGGGTCACCATGAACAGGGCGATGTAGAAGATACGTAATGAGCGGGTCATGGTCAGATCCCTCAGAACTGGAAGTAAAGGAACGGCGAGAAGCTTTGCGCCGAGAGTTTGAAAATCGAGGCGATGAACAGCACCAGTACCAGCGTGCGCATCACGTAGCGGGACCAGTCCGCGGTCCAGTAGGCCGGTTGCACGGTGGCTTCAACGCCAACGGTGTAGCCAGGCTCGTGGATGCTGGTCGGGTTGTCGCCCGGTACGGCTTTGATCATTCCAGGCGTGGCAGCGGCCGGGCCGTCGGCCTCGACGTTGACCACAGGCTTGGTCTTCTCAGGCGGCAGGTTGCTGTAGAAATCGCGGATGCCGAAGAACGCCAGGGTCATGTAAGCCACCACCAGGGTCGCCACTTGCAGGCCGGTGAGGCTGGCCGCGTTGAGTTCCGACAACGACCATTCGCCGAAGCTGAACATCGCGCCGTACATGCGACCGGCGACGTGCAGGTTTTCCGAACGGAAGATCACCCAGCCCATGACCACGAGCAGGAAAGTCAGGGCCCAGCGGATCGGGTTGATGCTGCGTGGCGAGGTGTTCAGGCCCAGGGCCTTTTCGATCGCCAGCCACATGCCGTGCCACGCACCCCAGATGATGTAGGTGATGTTCGCGCCGTGCCACAGACCACCGAGCAGCATGGTCAGGAACAGGTTGCGATAGGTCATCAGCGTGCCTTTACGGTTACCGCCGAGGGTGATGTACAGATAGTCACGCAACCAGGTCGACAGGCTGATGTGCCAGCGACGCCAGAACTCGGTGATCGACTGGCTGATGTACGGCTGCTTGAAGTTTTCCATGAAGCGGAAACCCATCATCAAGCCCAGGCCGATGGCCATGTCGCTGTAGCCGGAGAAGTCGAAATACAACTGCGCGGTGTAGGCGAGGGCGCCCAGCCAGGCGTCGCCCGTGGTCGGGTTCTGCAAGGCAAAGCAATGGTCGGCCACCACCGCGAGGGTGTCGGCGATAAAGACCTTCTTGATGAAACCCTGCATGAACCGCGTGGCACCTTCGGAGAACTTGTCGAGGGTGTGGGTGCGGTTGTTGAACTGGTCGGCGAGGTCGCGAAAACGCAACACCGGGCCGGCGATCAAGTGCGGGAAGATCGCCACGAATGCGGCAAAGTCGATCAGGTTGCGGGTCGCCGGGGTGTCTCCCCGATAGACGTCGATGATGTAGCTGATGGACTCGAAGATGTAGAACGAGATCCCGATCGGCAACAGCACGTGGGTCAGGATGAACGGCGACAGACCGACCGACGTCATCATCGCGTTGATGCTGTCGACGCCGAAGTTGGCGTACTTGAAGTAGCCGAGAATGCACAGGTCGACGGCCACGCCCAGCAGCAACCAGCGTTGTGCCGGTTTGGTCCGAACGCCTGCGGCACCGACTTTGAGGCCGATCCAGTAGTTCCACAACGTGACGGCTGCGAACAGCGCAAGGAAGTCCACACGCCACCAGGCATAGAACACGTAGCTGGCGAGCAGCAGCAGCAGGTTGCGATAGCGTATTCCGCTCAAGTAGTACATGCCGAGAAAGATCGGCAGGAACAAAAACAGGAACACGTTGGATGAAAATACCATCCCGGTCTCTCCATGTTTAACCAACAGTCAAGGGCCAACGGCCCCCCCAAACCCCCCATCAAAATCCAGAGGGCATTACTCAAATCTCAAACCTGACACTGACCCTCTGTAGGAGTGAGCCTGCTCGCGATGAGGGCGTGTCAGTCGACATGAATGTTGAATGTCAGGCCGCAATCGCGAGCAGGCTCACTCCTACAAGGTTTTGTGCTTTGGCTACGAACCTTTTTTGCCTTTCTCGTTGGCCGGGTCGTAGACCTTGGTCAGGTCACCCCCGAGGCGGAAGGTCTTGAACGGCTGCATCTCGTGTTTTTTCTCGAGTACATCCGGCGAGCAGGTGTAGAGCGTGCAGAACGGTTCGAGCCAGGCGAATTTCGAGTCGACCTTGAGGTCGGTCATGTCCTGTTCCTTGCCGTTCTTTTTCTCGAACTCGTCCGGGTCTTTAACCCCCGACAACACCCGGTCACCCAGGCGTTTCAGCGCGCCGTTGTTTTCCTGACGCAAGTCCACACCGTTGACCTGAGCGAAACTGGCGATCATCGCGAGCGGCGGCAGGGCGTAGTTGTGATAGGCGAGGGCGCGTTGCTGGCGCTTGAGTTCGTTGGGCAGGAAACCCTGGGCGTCAATCTGATTGGCGCCGACTTTGTATTCCTTCACTGCCCAGTCGAACAGGTCGCGACGGTTGGTGGCGATGGACGTTGCCATCACCGACCAGGCGGACCAGTACGAGTGGTTGTTGGTTTTTTCCAGCGGCAGGTTGTCCCAATCGCTGACCACCTGATCCGCCATTTTGCTGAACCAGGCTTCGATCAACTGCGACTCTTGCTGATGGTTGGCCAGCGGTTGCGAATCGGAGAACTTCAGGCGAATGTAAGCCGACGCCATGCTGCCCAATGCCCATTTGCGCATGGATTTGCCGGTGTGGTTGAAATCCTTGGACATCAACGCATCGGACTTGGCCCAGGCGGTCAACCAATTCAGGGTGCATTCCAGTTGTTCCGGACGACCGTCACGCATGTACTGCATCACGCGCTTGCTGGTGCCGCGCTCCATCTTGGTGATGTCGGCGGTGGTGTCGCGGAAGGCTTTTTCCGAGGCCTCGTTCAGGGTCGAACGGGCCTTGTCGGAGCCTTCATACTTGCTGCGAAATTGCAGTGAGCCGGTGTACGGCGTCGGCATCGCATCACAGCCTTCGCTCTTGTCGCCGGTTTTGACTTTTTCAATCGGCGCGAAGTAACCCTGTGGCGGGCGCAGTGGCGCGGCGGCCTGGGTGGCGCCGGCGAACATCGCCAACGTCAGCAGGGAGGGCGCGAGTAACTTTTTCAAAGTTCGGGTTTGCATGCATGTCATAAGAGGTTGCCTCATTGCCCGGCTTGAGCGGTACGCTGCCCAGCGCCAGGGAATACATTGCGTTTGCAGATTTTCGCTTCGACTTTCTGTGGCGTGGCACCTGCTTCAGGGCCCTGGATTTCGACGGCCAGCACATTCTGCGTGGCCCAGTCTTCGTCCGTGCGCAACTCAAAGGCAAAGCGCCCGTCGGTGTCGGAGGTTTCCGGTTTTTCGATTTTGATGTCCTCGTGGCGACCGTTCATGTACCAGAGGGTGGCTTGCAAAGTTTTCACCGATGGATCGGCGAAGCGGATGTCGACCTGGTGACTGCCGTTTTGCAGGTTCAGGTTCTTGCTGTTGACCATTAATTCGTTCTTGCCCGGTTTCAACGTGGTGCTGCCGGTCATCTGTGCATCCTTTCCTTCGCAACCGTTGTCCAGCAGCGCCATCATCTGGCGGTAGATGGTTTCCTGGTCGAGGCGATAGAGCGGCGAGAATTCCCAGATCAGAATCTTCGGCGGCTTGGTCTGGAACTCTTCGCTGCCCAGGTACTGCAGCATCGAACCTTCCAGGCCACCGCCGGGGAACGCCACGTTGAGGATGTCGGCGCCGATGGCCTCTTCGAGGAAACCGGCGAAGTTGTAGTTCTTGCCACTGTGGCTGGTGCCGACCAGGGTGATCTCGGGATTGCCCGAGTCACTGAACAGGTCGCCGTCGGCCGCTTCGCCCTTGGGCTCGGTGGTGAACTGATCCATGTACTGGATCGCGTAGCTGGTGCCACAGAGTTGACCGGCCATGTTGTGTAATGTTCCGGTCTTGCCCATGCGACCCGACTTATGGCTCTCGAATTCGCGCTTGGGAATGTCAGCGAACTCAGGCAGTTGCTTGATTTTCTCGCCGACGATTTTCGCCGTGCGCTGGGCGCCATACGGCGTCCAGTGTTGGTCGCCGCGGAAGTAGAAGTCGTGGGCCGGCAGGGTGTCGGGCAGCGATTCGTTGGTCAGCGGCGACAGGTCCGGAACCACGTAGCCCATGGCGGCGAAACGGCCGAGCATGGTCTTGTAGTTCTTCAGCGCCTTGTCGAAATCGTATTTGGCTTTTTCTTCCGGATTCAGTTTGTTGCGGTTCACCAGACCACGGGTGGGCTGGTAAACGATGACCAGTTCCACGCCTTTGCTCTTGAACGCATCGTGCAGCTCTTTCATGCGTTTGTAGCCGGCGGGGGTGGTGTCGAATTCGGTGCGCAAGTCTTCCTGGGTCCGGAACAGCCAGTCGCCCTGAGCCTGCACCAGCGTGGTGAAGTTCTGCTGATAACGCGTGGTGTAGTTCTTCGCGTCATGGGCTTCGGGGCACAGGTTGCAGCACGGTTCGGCGCTGAAGCTCGGCGGACTTACTTTACTGGCAGCTTCATCGGCACGGACGCCGGCGCTGGCCGCGAGAATGCCGGCGGTCAGGGCCGACAGGCTGAGTAATTTGATCAAGTGTGGGTGCATAAAATTATCCTCAGTCCTGCATTTCGGTCTGGCGTTCGACAGGGTCGATCAGCACGGCTTTCTGCTGGCGCACCAGCAGGTCGAGAATTTCATCCTGGCGCTCGCCAAGGATCCCGTTGAAGCTGATGCCGCTGGATTTGGTCGGGGCGAGCATGGACACGCGATACAACTCGACGCTCAGCGGCGAGTCGATGGACAGCGGTCCGCTGCCGTTGCCGGCCAGTTCGCCACCGACGATGATCAGCGACACCTGGGCGTCGAACGGGTCGAGCTTGATGTCCCGGTCGGTGTCGCTCAGGTCTTTGATGTGGCCGTAGACGCCCGTCAGGCCGTTGGCCATGGCGAGGTTTTCGTAGAGACGGATGTTCACGCTGTTACGAATACGGATGCCGTGGCGGCGATTGCTGATCACCTTGTTGCCCCACAGCAGGTTGTCAGCACTCTCGTAGAGGGTGATGCCGTCGGTGTGGTTCTTGTAGATCTCGTTGTAGGCGATGACGTTGTTCACGCTGTTACGGTCAATCACCATGCCTGACAACTTGTTGTCGTAGCTGCGGTTGTTGAAGATGAAACTGTCGTTGACCTCACGGGAAATAATGATCCCGTGCTTCTTCTTGGTCCCGAATACGGTGTTGTCCGCGATGATCAGTCCGTGGGAACGGTCATGCGGGTCAATGCCGTAGACGATGTTGTCTTTGTAAGTGTTGCCCTTGACCACGAAGTCGCGGGTCTCGTAGCAGTAGAAGCCGTACCACATGTCCGAGAACTCGGAGCCGACGATCCAGCCGGTCGGTTCAGGACGCTTGAGCACCTTGGCCATGTTCGGCGTGTACTGGGAAATACTCACGCCGTAAGACTTACTGTTGGCGTAGCCGAAACTGGCGATCTTGCTGTTGGCGATGTAGGTCTGGGTGCCGCCCCAGGACAGCAGGAACGGACGGAATTCCTTCGGCGACTTGAAGGCCGCCGGGGCGTTTGCCTTCTCGCTCCAGCCAGTGATTTTGGTATCACGCACAAACAGCTGGCCGTCGTTGACCAGGAACGAACCGGACTCTTGGGACAGGCGCAGTTCCTGGGTCTGCTTGTCGATTTCCAGGATGCCTTTCTCACCTACCACGATCGGCAACTTCGCCAGGAACACACCCGGCGAGGTTTCGCTGAAGTACTGCTTGGGCAGTTTCTTGGCCAGATCCTTGAGGTTCATGTAGCCGTCGTCGACGAAGATCGCCTGTGGGATGCCGTGCTGACGCACCACCCACTCGGCCATCTTGTTATCGCCGCCGATGAAGTCCTTCAGGGCGTTCTCCTGCATCATCCGGCGCACGCTGATTTTGCCGGCCTTGGTGCGCACGACTTTCGCGGCGATGGCTTCGGCGGTGTAGCCGGAGGTGTCCGGCAGCTTCGGCGCAGCCAGTTCCAGCGGCTCGGTCGGCGCGCTGTTGACAGTGTAGGTCTTGGCCTGTTGCAGCCCCTTGGCAATGGTCGCCGGCTGCCCTTTCTGCGCGGGCGCTACCGGCTCCGCAGTGGCGAAGGCCGCCGAGCTGGCCAGCAGCATCGCGCCGGCCAGCAAGGTCAACGAGCCTCTCTTCGGACTGTTCATGTCAGGAACTCCCTTCGCGGTTCGCATCAGAAGCGCCAGATCACGTCGATAAACGCGCGGTGCATGTACGAATCGACGCCTTTGCCATACGCATCGCCCGGCTTGAACACACCGCCACGCAAGCGCACGAGGGCCGAAGGCTCATCGATCGACTGACTCAGGGAGGCCGGCAGCAGGCCTTGCTTGAAGTACTTGGTGACGACCACGTCCATTTCCTGGCCGAGGTCTTTGTTGCCATCTTCCAGCGGCAGGGACGTGCTGGAGAGCACGGCGCCGGTCACGTCGTCGGTGTCGTTCTGCACGGCGTTGATGCCGTTGCTGCCGACCGGCTTGTTGCCGTCGACACGCCAGAATTTGTGGTAGATCACGCTGGCGTCGTATTCGTCGTTGAGCATCCACGAGCCGAACAGCGTAGCGGTCTGCATGTTGTTCATTTCGCCACGGAAGGCTTCGCCGAAACGGTGAACCCGCGAACGGGTACCGGTGTAGTTCGAGCGATTGCTTTCCAGGCCGTTCTGTTCGTAATCGGCGCTGGCGCGGGCATAGGCTGCACCGACTTGCCATTGCGGATCGAGGCGCAGACGCACGCCCAGGTCAGTGGCCCAGCCATCGACGTTGCCGCTGGTCTTGGCTTGTGCCGGCGGAGTGCCGTCGGCGTTCAGCGGATTGACCGTGTCGCGGTCGCCGCTCATGCCGGTGACGCTGCCCCAGTAATTGACGGTGTTGGTGTTGCGCCAGTTGTAGGCATCGCTGTCGGCGGTCAGGCCGATCCAGCTGATGTCGCCGTTCTCTTTCTTGTCCAGAGAATCGGCCGGAACACCAGGTTGCGGATAGTCAAGCTTGCCGTCATCGTGGGTGTGATGACCACGAATGCCGACCCAGTTGCCCGGTGTCCACTGATACGCCGCATCGGCGTAAGCGTGCAGGCGATCCTTGTCTTTCGGAGCCAGCTCGTTGAGGTCGGTGCGGTACTCGCTGAAGCGTTCGGCCACACCGGCGTTGGCACGCAACAGGGTGGTGTCGAAGGTCCAGTTCAGGGCTTCGATGTTGGTGTCGCGCCATTGGCCGTCGTCGTTGCGCAGGCGCTGGCGACCGAGCTTGAGGATCTCGCCAGGGTACGGCGTCAGGCCGCTGTAGCCGACCCAGAACTCGCGCATCGCCAGGTAGTTTTTCTTGCTCTTGCGATCACCGTTGTCGGTGGTCTGGGTGCCGTCGCTGTCGGCCTGCTGCAGCGTGTCGGTCTCGATGATGTCGGTGGACGTCACGGCCTGACCCATGGCGTAGCCGCTCCACGCGCCGCTTTCGCCGTAGATCCATGGACGCAGGTCGAGGCCGACGCCGTTGACGTCGCCGCCGCTTGCGGTGCCCAGATCGGTGTCGTCTTGGGACTGGCCGGTGATTTTCACATCAAGGCCGTAGTTTTTGCTTTCAGTCAGGGCCGCCAGGGTCGGGCACGACCACAACAGGGCGAACGACAGGCCAATACCGGCCTTCACGAATGGATTCAGCTTCATAGGGATTCCTCGCCGTCTTCTTCTTGCAGGGCATGCAGTTCCAGCGTGTTCTGGCTCAAGGCACCACGAACGTCCTGTTCTTGTTTCAACAGGCGTTTGGCCTCGGCGAGCTGGGCAGGCGGCAGTTGGGCTTCGAGTGTTTGCGCAAGCTCGGTGGCTTGCGGGGTGTTCTGCGTCTTGGCCAATTGGCTGAAGACGTAAGCGTTAAGCGGGTCGGGCTTGGTGCCCTTGCCTTGGGAAAACAGTTGGGCAATGGCGAAGTCGGCGCTGTTCTGGCCGTTGCGCGCAGCCTTGAGCAGGTGGTCCAGCGCTTTCTGCGAATAGACCTGGCCCAGGTAACCGCGACGGTAGATCTGGCCGAGGTAGTAATCGGCGGCCACTTCTCGGTCGACGGCTTTCTTGAAGTGTTCTTCGGCGGCCTTCGCGTCGGCCGGCACCATTTTGCCTTCGTAATAGAGCTTGCCCAGCAACAGTTCGGCGCGCGGCTGGTCGGCGGCGCGGCCGTTGTCCAGATACTTCATCATCGTGTCGACGTCGCCCAGTTCCGGGAAGTCGTAGAGCAATTGTGCGAGGCTGACCCAGGAAGCGGGGTAGCCCGGAGCGATGCCTTCGAGCAGCGACTGAGCGGTTTTCTCGTCGGTCTTGCCCAGGCTCGCATCGCCTAATACGCGAGCCACACTGTCCACGCGTTGAGCGGTGACCGTGCCGCGAGCGTGAGCGGCTTGCATCTGCTTGATCAGCTCGGCCTGTTGCTCAGGCTTGGCCTGTTTCTGATAGACCGTGGCCAGTTCGACGTAGCAGATGTCGGTGGTGTTCAACGCCGCTTTGCAGATGGTTTCCACTTCGTCCAGGTGCTGGTCGTAAGTGCCCTGGGTGCGATAGAGCAGCACTTGAGCCAGGCCCGCTTCCGGTTTGCCCTCGGCGCGCCATTGGCTGATCTGCTGCTGGGCGTTGACGTTGGGGAAACTGTGCGGGTATTGCAGGTACAGCATCGCCAGCGGGATCAGGGTGTTGCCTTCACCAGCGGCCGAGGCTTTTTTCAACAGGCCTTCGGCTTCGTGCTGTTCGGCTTCGGTGGAGCCGGGTTTGGCCACCAGCAGACGACCCAGGCGAGCCTGGGCCCGCGGCGAGACGCTGGCCGCGGCGCGATAAGTCGCCTCGGCCTGTTTGATCTGCGCCGGGTCACGGCTATCGACCTGGATATCGGCCAGGCCAACCTGTGCTTCGCTGTAGCCCAGGTCTGCCAGTTGCTGGTAATTCTGCGCCGCCAGCGCGGTGTCACCGCGCTTGAGGGCTTCGTTAGCCAGACGTTGGTCTGGAAGGCCGGCACAACCGGCCAGAGCAATTGCCATGGCCAGGGTCAGCGGGACCGGCAGGATTCTGAGTGGGCTAGTCACGGGCATGTCCTCTGCTTAAATACCGGCGGCCATGGCTTTGTCGATCAGCCAGTTCAGGTTCGGACCACGGGTGCTGTTCACTTCAACCGGGCGACCGGCGAACTTGCTGTCGAGCGGCTCGTCAGGCTGGATCAGCACGCGGATGTCCGAGGAAAGGTCGGCGCTTTTCAGGCTGGTGCTGCTGACGATCTTGCCGCTGCGGGTTTTGTCTTCACCGGCGATCTGGAAGCTGACCGTGTTGCCTGGCAGCACATCGCCGAACTGGCGATAGGAGAAGCGCGCTTCAACATTGGCTTCGCTGTTGCGCGGCACCAGTTGGAAGATCACGTCGCCTTTGCTGGCGTACTGACCGTCGGCGACCAGTTGCTGGGCCACGGTGCAATCGCACGGCGAGGTCAGGGTGCCGGTCATTTGCTTGCCGAACAGTTCTTCAACCTTGGCCGGTTGCAGTTGGTTGTCGTCCAGATGGCCCTTGAGTACGTCGAGCATGCTGGTGCTGAACGTTGCGAGCGGCGCGCCTTTGGCAGCAACGCCGTCAGCCTTGATCAGGCTCTGTACGGTGCCGTCGCGGGGCATGGTGATGTTCATGCCTGCCACGCTGACCAGGCCCGCCTGGGCGTGGCTGACGAAGTACATGCCGTACACCGACTTGAAGATGAAACCGAACGCCGCGAGGCCGACGATGAAAATCGCCAGGCTGAAGGTCACGGCGCGCAGACGACCGAACGCGGTCATGCCGTGGCCACCGTCCTTCATCTTGCGCGCCTTGGTGAAGTTGTCGCGCTGCAGGGTCGCCAGCACTTCACCCATGCTGACGATGTCGCCGGCCAGGTGCGAAGTGATCAGGTGACGCAGGGTGGAAATATCCTGGGGCTCCAGGTTCTGGAACTGACAACCGATGCGGCCGGTCTGGCGGTCGACGGAGCGGATCAGCAATTCCACGTCCATGGCCAGACCGAGGTTATCGATGACGAATTGCAGGCGCGCCTTGTACACATCGCCGGTTTTCAGCGGCAGCTGACCGGCGTTGAAGGCCAGGCCGCCAGCGGAGAGGTCGATCACTCGAGCTTCCACCGGGGTCCGGTCGGGACCGAAGAAACGCAGCTTGGCCGGGATTTTCACTCGGGCGTGTTGGCGCTGGGCTTCTGACTCATGCACTACGTTGGCGTTGACGGCGGTATTCATAGGGGCGTTTTCCTGGTTAATTCAATAAGGGGGCGGTCAGACCATCATCAGCAGCACGGCAACAAAGATGCTGCCGGCGGAGAAGGTCATGGTCCGAGACGACCAGGTGTTGAACCAACGTTGAAAGCTGGCGAGGTCACGGGTCAGGGAAGTGGGCTGGCGAGTCCAGGACTGTTGGTCGAGACGGAAGAACACGTAGATCTTCACCAGCGCGCCGACGATCTGGTTGTAATAGAGAATCGCCGGGTAGGCCGGGCCGATCCGGTGGCCGGACAACGACAGCAGCACGGTCAGGATCAGGCGGGTAATGCCGATCCACAGCAGGTACACCAGGATGAACGCGGTGCCGTACTTGAAGCTGGCGATCAGCGCGACCGTCAAGCCCAGCAACGAGGTCCACATCGACACGCGCTGATCGAACAGCACCACCGAGGTGAACAGGCCGAGGCGTTTAACCCCCAGGCCCAGGGCGCGGGCGTTCTGGCGCAGGTTGTTGCCGTACCAGCGGAACATCAGTTTGCGACTGGCCTTGATGAAGCTTTTTTCCGGCGGATGCTCCACGGTGTGGATCGCGGCGTCCGGCACGTAGAACGTGTCGTAGCCCAGGCGCATCAGGCTGAACCAGCTCGACTTGTCGTCACCGGTCAGGAACTTGAAGCGGCCCAGGCGCCAGTGTTGCAGCGAGTCGCTTTCCACGTCGGCGATGAAGTCCGGGTTGGTGACCACGGTTGCGCGAAACACCGACATCCGGCCGGTCATGGTCAGTACTCGCTTGGACAAGGCCATCGAGCACATGTTGATGTGGCGCTGGGCAAATCGCAGTTTGTGCCATTCGCTCATGATGTAGCCGCCGCGCACTTCGCAGAACTCGTTGGTGGTCAGGCCGCCGACATTGCCGAACAGCTGGAACCACGGCACGGTCTTGAGCACGGTGCCCTCGGCGAGCACGGTGTCGCCATCGATCACTGCAACCACTGCGCGGTCGTCCGGCAGGTGGCGGGAGATGGCGCGGAAACCGTAGGCCAGGCCATCACGCTTGCCGGTGCCGGGAATGCGCACGAAGTCGAGCTTGACCCGATCCGGCGGATTCATCTTCGTCCAAAGGCTTTTCACCAGCTTCTCATCGGACATTTCGACGATGGAGCAGACCATGGTGGTCGGCAGGCCGCAGTCGATCGCTTCGCGAATGACGGAGGCGTAGACCTGGGCGGTGGTCAGCGCGTCGATACGGAAGCTGGTGACCATCAAGAAAACATGGGACGGGTTTGCCGCGTCACCCAGCTTGCGCACTTTGCGCCGCAGGTGCGGGTAGACCACGTACAGAAACAGCATCCCGCGCACAAAGTGCGTGGCGCCCATCGAGTAGCGCCAGATGCCGATGAAACCGATGAGGAAGATAAAATCCTTCGAATCGGAATCGAATGTGGACGCAGGCAACGCCATGGCGATGCCCATCAATAAACTTAGGTAAAACAGCCAACCGGCGGCCTGAAGTAGGCCGTGCTTTAGCCTGTGCATAATCTGCATCCGTCTCTATCTCGGGCGAGCCTGTGGGGTGGCCCGATGGGGTTAAGGCAGGCATAAAAAACCGTAGGAGCGAGGCTCGCCCGCGAAGGCGGTGTGCTTGACACACCGCGTTGCCTGGTTCGCCGGCAAGCCTGGCTCCTACAGGAGCGAGGCGGTGTACCTGACACATCAAGTCGTCTGGTTCGCCGGCAAGCCTGGCTCCTACAGGGAACGGCTTGTTACCAGCAGATGCCTTCGGTACGACCGCTGACGCTGGTGGCTTTGGACATGAAGCCAACCAGGTCGACGACTTGCTTGCCGTGTGGAGCGTTCTGCGCCAGGGCGCGGAATTTCTCGTCACGGTTGCCGAGGATGATCACGTCGGAGTTGGCGATCACGTCGTCGAAGTCAGCGTTGAGCAAGGACGAGACGTGAGGGATCTTCGACTCGATGTAATCCTTGTTCGCGCCGTGGACACGGGCGTATTCGACGTTGCTGTCGTAGATGCTCAGGTCGTAGCCCTTGCCGATCAGCATTTCCGCCAGATCTACCAGCGGGCTTTCGCGCAGGTCATCGGTGCCGGCCTTGAAGCTCAGGCCCAGCAGGGCGACTTTGCGTTTGTCGTGGCTGGAAACGATGTCGAAGGCGTTCTGCACCTGGGACTCGTTACTGCGCATCAGCGAGTTCAGCAGCGGTGCTTCCACGTCCAGCGAGCCGGCGCGGTAGGTCAGGGCGCGAACGTCCTTCGGCAGGCAAGAGCCGCCGAACGCGAAGCCAGGACGCATGTAGTACTGGGACAGGTTCAGCGTCTTGTCCTGGCAGACCACCTCCATCACTTCACGGCCATCGACGCCGACAGCCTTGGCGATATTGCCGATCTCGTTGGCGAAGGTCACCTTGGTGGCGTGCCACACGTTGCAGGTGTACTTGATCATCTCGGCGACAGCGATGTCCTTGCGGATGATCGGTGCGTCGAGCTCTTCGTACAGCGATTGCAGAACGTCGCCCGAGGCCTTGTCGAACTCGCCGATGACGGTCATTGGCGGCAGGTCGTAATCGGCGATCGCGGTGCTTTCACGCAGGAACTCAGGGTTCACTGCAACGCCGAAGTCGACACCGGCTTTCTTGCCGGAGCAGTCTTCGAGGATCGGGATGACAACGTTTGCGACAGTGCCCGGCAGCACGGTGCTGCGAACCACGATGGTGTGGCGGGTGGTCTTGTCACGCAGGACAAAACCGATCTCGCGGCACACCGCTTCGATGTAGTTCAGTTCCAGGTCGCCGTTCTTCTTGCTCGGCGTACCGACGCAGATCATCGACAGGTCGGTGTCGCGAATCGCTTCGGCGAAGTTGGTCGTGCCGCGCAATTTGCCCGTCTCGATACCCTTCTTCAGCAGTTCGCCCAGACCCGGTTCAACGATCGGCGAACGGCCGGCGTTGATCATATCGATTTTGTCTTTGGCAACATCGACGCCAACGACGTCATGGCCCCGTGCAGACAGGCAACCGGCACATACTGCGCCGACGTAACCCAAACCAAATATGCTGATGCGCATCGCAATTACCTCTGTGTTTATCAAGCCATTACATGGCCGGAGTTAATGGTGTTCATCGTTATAGTGCACTCGCAAGTGCGGCCTTACGGGCGCCGCAGTGCCGCGTGCAGGCATACAAAGTTCCGAGTGTCTAAATAAGTGCACTCAAGATGTGCGCAACTAGGCCTTATTATTCTGATATGCCCTGTTATGCAGCCGATCTTCTAATCAGAGGACCGTGTGCAAAGGTCTTGCGCGCTCAATGCCAGGCAATAAGCCCGTAAATCAAGCGGTTGGGTGCTCAGGTGAGCACGTTTATAGGGGCGCAGCCTTGGCCTTGAAGGGGATATTGATAAGCGTATCTCCTGTCCTGTATGTGTTGCCCAAATTAGAGGTCCGGTCTGCAGAAGTTAATGTGACAACTTCGCTATGTGACGCTCTTCTCTGCGTAAGTTATCTCGTACATGCATCGAGAAAATCGTTACCGGTGGTATGAGCTACGCATTTGGACATAGTTCCTGCCCGCCCATCGCCGATTCTGTAATTTCTTGAAATATTGGGAAAGATGGCACTGCTCTCAGATTGATAGCACTTGCCGTTTGGCCCTTTATATATAGGCTTATTATCGAGTCAGATAGTTTTGTGCCACTACTGATAAAAAATTTCAGTGCCACTACTGAAAAAAAACATCAAAGTCGAGTGAAACTAAAGTTAGAAAATCAGGCGATGGATTTCTGGCGCCAATAAGTCGGCGAACAAGGTGGGGAATTGTTGGACGATCAGACGTCGACGCACGACGATTTTTTGCCGTCGTGCGCCGGTCAGGTGCTTACTCTGGCGCGTGATCGCGCAGGAACACCAGATGGTCCGGTTTAGACTGTTCGGCGCTGTAGCGATAGCCTTGAACGTCAAAGTTTTTGAGGTCTGCCGGGTCGTTGACGCGCTCTTCAATGACAAAACGACTCATCATTCCGCGCGCTTTTTTCGCGTAGAAGCTGATGATCTTGTATTGGCCGTTCTTAAGGTCCTTGAAGTCGGTATTAATAATGCGTGCGTTAAGGGCACTGCGTTTGACCGCCGAGAAGTACTCGTTGGAGGCCAGGTTCAACAACACGTCGTCGCCCTGATCGGCCAGGGCTTCGTTCAGCCATTCGCTGATC
Source organism: Pseudomonas mandelii (assembly GCF_900106065.1). NCBI lineage: Bacteria > Pseudomonadati > Pseudomonadota > Gammaproteobacteria > Pseudomonadales > Pseudomonadaceae > Pseudomonas > Pseudomonas mandelii. The sequence continues at coordinate 993,351 of NZ_LT629796.1, read as the reverse complement.
CGGGTGCCCCAGAACGCGTACAGGTCCTTGCCACGGGCATTCGCCAGTTTGGTGCCCATCTCCAGACGATACGGTTGCATCAGGTCCAGAGGACGCAGCAGGCCGTACAGGCCTGAGAGCATGCGCAAGTGCTGTTGCGCGTAATCGAAATCGGCTTCGCTGAAAGTTTGTGCGTTGAGGCCGGTGTAAACGTCACCCTTGAAGGCGAGCAATGCCTGCTTGGCGTTTTCCGGTGTGAACGCTGGCGTCCAGCTGCCGAAACGCGCGGCGTTGAGGCCGCCGATCTTGTCGGAGACGTGCATCAACTCACTGATCTGCGCGGGCGTCAGGTCGCGCAGTTGCATGATCAATTCCTGGGAGTGGTCCAGGTATTGCGGCTGGGTGAAGCGCTGGGTCGCCGGCGGTGTTTCGTAGTCGAGGGTCTTGGCGGGGGAAATCACCATCAGCATGAAGTCGTCTCCTTTAATCGTGGGGGCGATTCTAGGGGGTTGGACCGGTTGACTCCAGCTATCAAGTCCATAGGTGATCGGTGGTGTTGCACAAACCCTGCAGGAGCAAGGCTTGCCCGCGAAGGCGGTGTGCCAGTTACCGGTGATGCCAACTGACACACCGCCTTCGCGGGCAAGCCTCGCTCCTACGGGGGTCAGTGCGGCTGCGGGAATGTGGGCAGGATCAGCTATAGTGCCGCGCGGGTTTTGTTATGGAGACATCCCATTGCGTATCGTTTTTCTATTATCGGCCTGGCTATTGAGCTTTGGTGCCATGGCGGCGCCGGGCGATGTGGCGACGCTTGATCGCAGCACCTGGCCGGAAAAGCTCAGCAGCCCGACGCTGTTCGACGTGGCATCACGCGCCGAAATCCTCATGTTTTCGCGGGTGCTGCTGGCGAGCGAGTCGCTGGATGAAGCGAGCCTGGCCCAGCGTCTGGGCCTGCGCAAGATTAATCTGGAGGCCGTCAACAACCTGCGCCAGCGCCTGTGGCAGCGACTGCTGACCAACTACAACTTCGCCCAGCAGAGCTGCGATCAGGATGCTTCCTTCTGTTTCCTCGTCGAGGACATGGACACCCTGCGCCAGCAAGCGGCCAAGTTTCAGGTCAGCGACGACAGCTATTACATCAAGTGGTCGGAGCCGAGCCGGTTGTTCCACGCCCAGTATCTGGACGAGCAACTGCGCAAGGCGGCCCTGTTTCCGCAGAGCAGCAGCGAAGTCGATCGTTTTGGTGACTATGAGCGCAACGGCGAAGAGATGCATGACCGGCTGTTTTTGCTGACGTTCGACAGCGCCGCCAATATCACGCCGGACAACACCGGCTGGGTCACCGAGTACCTGCGCAAGTCGAACATGAGTGGCACCTTCTTCGTCCTGGGCAAAGACATTCAGGCGCGTCTGGCCGAGCGCTCGGTGGCCAGTCTGCAAGCGACCTATTCAACGCAGTGCATCGGCGTGCAAGGCTGGGAGTTTCGCTCCCACAGCCACTGGCAGGACTGGCAGGACTCGGTGCGCCGCAGCGTCGAGCTGGTCAAAAGCAAACTGCCGGAGAATTACGTGCCGCTGTTCCGTCCGCCCGATGGCCAGCGTCGTTCTGACGCCGAAGGCTTCTTCAAGGCTCAGGGTTTGCAGGTGGCACTGTGGGACATCGATGCCCAGGATGGCGCCGGCAAGCTCAAGGGCAACCCGAGCGCCCAGCGCGTGTTGACGCTGATGCTGCTATGGCGACATGGGGTGATCAACTTCAATGTGAAGCAGGATGTGGTGAAAACGGCGATGCCCTGGCTCATCACGCAAACGGCGCAAAGCGGGATCGGTTGGGAGGACTGTCAGGACGCGTTTCGCTGAAACCGTAAAAAGCCCGGAATCATTGGGGAGGAGGGCGCGGCGGGGTGATTTTCGAGCAGATTTCGATGCAGGCGGACTTCCGACTTTAACGGGGTGATGGCCATCCGCCTAGTGCTATTGGTCACTCTGAAAAATAAACTTCAAAAAAACGTCAAAGTACTTTTTTCTGTCATGGGTTTTGGAGTATTACGAAGACAGACCGCCGAAACCTGCAACACAGGTGGCGTCTTCCAAGACCCTACTTGTTCGCAGTTCACTTGAATCCTCGCAGGTGAATTCGGTGGCCACTTCGAGGCGCAGCACTGTCACGGTATTGCGTCGAATGGCTCCCACAAAGGTGACCGAGTATGGATGATCACGGACGTAGTTCTTCCTCCAACCAGCCAATCCTTTATGTACTCGATACCAACGTATTGATTCACGATCCAAACGCCCTGCTTAATTTCGAAGAACACCACGTTGCCATCCCGATGACCGTGCTTGAGGAGCTGGACAAGCTCAAGAGCGGGCATCACAGCGTGGCCGCAGAATGCCGTCAGGCGATTCGCCTGATCGACAAGACCCTGGGCGATGCCAGCCCCGAAGACGTCGAGCTCGGTGTGCCGATCCAGCGCGGCAAGAGTGGGCCCAAGGGTTTGCTGTCAATTCTGATGAGCAAGCGTGCCGAACCGAACATCATTCTTCCCGAACACCTGAACGACAACATCATCATCAACCAGTTGATTGACCTGCACGCGCGCGAGCCGAAACTGCCCGTGGTGCTGGTCACCAAAGACATCAACATGCGCCTCAAGGCCCGGGCGTGCGGGATCGCGGCCGAGGACTACAGCACCGACCAACTGGTCGATGACGTTTCGTTGCTGCCCAACGGTTACCACAACATGACCGGCTCCTTCTGGGACCGGGTGAGGAATGTCGAAACCCGTCAGGACCACGGTCGCACCTGGCATCAGGTGCAATTGATCGACAACCTGCCGGCCGTCCACATCAACGAGTTCATCATTGACGAACAGGGCTTTGTCGGCTGGATCAAGGAGATAGAGGAAGACCGGCTGCTGATCCTTGACCTGCACCAGGAACCGCTGCTGCACCAGGAAGCGTGGGGCCTTAAACCCCGTGACATCTATCAGAGCCTGGCGCTATACGCCTTGCTTGACCCGGACATCCACCTGGTCAACCTGTCGGGTGCTGCCGGCTCCGGTAAAACCATCCTGGCCCTGGCGGCGGCGATCGAGCAGACCATGGTCAGCAAGCGCTACCGCCGGATCATCGCGACGCGCAGCGTGCAGGGCCTGGACCAGGAAATCGGTTTCCTGCCCGGCACCGAGGCGGAAAAAATGGAGCCTTGGCTGGGCGCCATCACCGACAACCTTGAAGCCTTGCACATGGATGACGAAAACACCCATGGCAGCGTCGATTACATCCTCAGCAAAGTGCCGTTGCAGTTCAAATCCCTCAACTACATTCGAGGCCGCAGCTTCCAGCAGAGTCTGATCCTGATTGATGAATGCCAGAACCTGACACCGCACCAGATGAAAACCATCATCACCCGTGCCGGCGCCGGTTCCAAAGTGGTGTGCCTGGGCAACCTGGCGCAGATCGACACCCCTTACCTGTCCGCGACCAGCTCCGGATTGACATACCTGACCGAACGCTTCAAGGATTTCCCCAACGGTGTACACATCACCCTGCAAGGGGTGCCACGTTCGATTCTGGCCGAATACGCCGAAACGCATTTGTAACTACGTCACCAGAACCGGGCGGCCCCAAAAGCCGCCCGGTTTTTTTATGCCCAACACAAATCCCCTTGCAGGAGCGAGGCTTGCCCGCGAAGACGACCGCACATTCAACATCAATCTGTCTGACACGCCGCCTTCGCGGGCAAGCCTCGCTTCTGCAAGGGCCATTCATCCAATAATCAAACGTGCGGAAATTTGACCCACAGGTTTACAATCGACGCTCCTGATCAGGAGTAAACCTGTGCTGACTCATCTCGATTCCCAAGGTCGCGCCACTATGGTCGACGTCACCGAAAAAGCCGTGACGTTCCGTGAGGCAACCGCTCAAGCGCTGGTGCGCATGCTCCCCGAAACCCTGCAGATGATCGTCAGCGGCGGTCACCCCAAGGGTGATGTGTTCGCCGTGGCGCGCATCGCCGGCATTCAGGCTGCGAAGAAAACCAGCGATCTGATTCCCCTGTGCCATCCGCTGATGCTCACCGGCGTCAAGGTCGAGCTGAGTGCCGAAGGCGATGACACCGTGCGCATCGTCGCGCGCTGCAAGTTGTCCGGACAGACCGGCGTCGAGATGGAAGCCCTGACCGCCGCCAGTGTCGCCGCGCTGACGATCTACGACATGTGCAAGGCCGTGGACCGTGGCATGACCATCGAAAGCGTGCGGCTGCTGGAAAAACTCGGTGGCAAGAGCGGCCATTTCCAGGCAGATCAACCATGAACGTCACCGTGAAATTTTTTGCCCGCTACCGCGAAGCGCTTGGCGTGGACTCAATCAAGGTTGAAGGCGATTTCGCCACGGTCGACGACGTCCGTGCATTGCTGGCTCAGCGTGATGGTGCCGAGGTGCTGAGCGAGCAGAACTTGATGTGCGCCCGCAACGAGGACCTCTGCCAGCTCGACGAACCGGTGACTGACGGTGACGAAGTGGCGTTCTTTCCGACCGTGACCGGGGGCTGACATGGCGATTCGCGTGCAGTCCACGGCCTTCGATCCGGGTGCGGAAGTCAATGCCATGCACGCCGCCAATGTCGGCGTCGGGGCGGTGGTGAGTTTTGTCGGCTATGTGCGCGACTTCAATGACGGGCTCGATGTGTCCGGGATGTTTCTCGAGCACTATCCGGGCATGACCGAAAAGGCCCTCGGCAAAATCGCCCTGGAGGCTGAACAGCGCTGGCCGCTGCTCAAGCTTGAAGTGCTGCACCGGATCGGCGCCCTTGAACCGGGCGAACCGATCGTCTTCGTCGGCGCCGCCAGCGCCCATCGCCAGGCGGCGTTCGACGCCTGCGCCTTTGTCATGGACTACCTGAAAACCCGTGCGCCGTTCTGGAAGAAGGAAAACACCCGAGACGGACCGCGTTGGGTGGAAGGGCGTGACAGCGATCATACGGCGGCGGATCGCTGGAAGCAGTGATTTCTGCGGTGTCTGCCAGTATGCCTTCGCGGGCAAGCCTCGCTGCTACAGGTTTTGTGTCGTGCGCACATTTTGTGAACAACACAAAACCTGTAGGAGCGAGGCTTGCCCGCGAAGAGGCCATCAGCAACACCAAAAATCCCAATGACCCTCGCCCGACCACCGGCCGGCACATCTCCATTCTCCCCAATTGACGGCTAATACATAAAAGTCCAGTATGGAATTATAAGTACAAAAAAGTATTTCCCCGTTTCCAGCTCTTTCTTCTGTCTTGCCAAACCAACAACAACCCGCGAGAGAACGAACATGAAGAAATTCCCCCTCATCACCGGTCTGGCGCTGAGCCTGTTCGCGTGCAGCACGCTGTTCGCCGCCGAAAAAACCCTGCGCATCGGCATCGAAGCCGCTTATCCGCCCTTCGCGTCGAAAACCGACAAGGGCGAGATCGTCGGTTTCGACTACGACATCGGCAATGCCCTGTGTGCGCAAATGAAGGTCAAGTGCGTGTGGGTCGAAGGCGAGTTCGACGGTCTGATTCCTTCCCTGAAAGTGAAAAAAATCGACATGGCGCTGTCGTCCATGACCATCAACGAAGACCGCAAGAAGTCGGTGGATTTCTCCCACAAGTACTACTTCACTTCATCGCGTCTGGTGATGAAGGAAGGCGCGTCCGTGGATGACCAATACGCCAGCCTCAAGGGCAAGACCGTCGGTGTGCAGCGTGCCACCACCACCGACCGTTACGCCACCGAGGTGTTTGAACCGAAGGGCATCAACGTCAAGCGCTACGGCAACAACGAAGAAATCTACATGGACCTGGCAGCCGGTCGCCTCGACGCCATTTTTGCCGACACCATCCCGTTGAGTGACTTCCTGGCGATGCCGCGTGGCAAGGGCTATGCCTTTGTCGGGCCGGAGTTGAAGGATCCGAAGTACGTGGGCGAGGGTGCCGGGATTGCGGTGCGCAAGGGCAACACCGAGCTGGTGAGCCAGTTGAATACTGCCATTGATGGCATTCGTGCGAGTGGCGAGTATCAGAAGATTTCCGAGAAGTACTTCAAGGCTGACATCTACGGCGATTGATCAACCGCATCGCAGGAACGCCGCCGGGCGGCGTTCCTGCTATGGCGTCAGATCAGGCAACAAACACCTCAGGGCTCAGCCCTTCAATTCCTTCAAATGCTTGTAAACAGTCGCCCGCCCCATGTTCAGCACATTGGCCACATAGTTCGAAGCGCTTTTGCCCTTGAAGGCCCCTTCGGCGTGCAACGCCAGCACCAGTTCACGTTTGTGGTCGCGCGTCAGCAGGTTCAGGCTCAGCTGGCGTTCGCGCAGCCAGGCGTGCAGGAAGGTATTGATGCGCTCCTGCCAGTCATCACGAAACAGAGAGTCCGGTTGCGGAATCAGTTTGCTTGGTGACAGGAACAGGTCGAGCGCGGCCTTGGCATTTTCGAACAGCGAGATGTTCAGGTTGATGCACAGCACCGCCAGTGGGTGGCCATCGCTGTCGCGCAAGACACTGCTCAGACTGCGAATCTTCTGGCCATCCCAATTGAGCTTTTCGTAGGGCCCGATGTTCCGTTCGCTGACATCGTCGCTGAGCATGTCCTCGAGTGCCGCGTCATCGCCCACTTCCCGCTTGGACAGATTGTTGGCGATGTAATCGATTTTTTGCGTGCGCAGATCGTGCAGCACCACCTCGGCGTGAGGGAAGAACAACGTAGCGATCGCATCGGCGATCGCCCGGTAGTTGTCCATGGCCGGGTCTTTTTCAGGTGCGTTCATACGGTGGAACTCCAGGCAGCGTCAGCGCCCTGCAAAAAGGGCGCTGGAAGTTTGCCGCAATCGGGTCGACACGTCACCTGAGGACGAAAATCAACCCAGGCGGGCAGGGGAGAGCATCTCGGCGTCCAGGCCGAAACGGCTGAGCTGTTCGGGCAAGGCTTCACCGCGTACCAGCGCTGCGCTGGCCTGGCCCATGGCAGGTGATGTCTGGATGCCGTAGCCGCCTTGCGCCGCGACCCAGAACAGCCCTGGAACATGTTGATCGAAGCCGCAGATCAGGTCTCCGTCCGCTACGAAGCTGCGCAGACCGGCCCAGGTGCGGGTCGGACGGCGGATGGTCAGGGTGGTGGCTTCTTCGATCTGGTAGATGCCCATCGCGATGTCCAGCTCTTCGGGCTGCACGTCGTGCGGCTCCACCGGGTCGGCGTTGGCTGGCGAGCCGAGGAACATTCCGGCGTCGGGTTTCATGTAGAACGATTCGTCGAGGCTGACCAGCATCGGCCAATGGTGGATGTCCACCCCCTCGGGGCCGGCGAAGATGAACGCCGCGCGCCGCTTCGGTTGCAGGCCCAACGACTTGGCGCCAGCCAGCTCGCCGATCTTGTCGGCCCACGCGCCTGCCGCGTTGATGATGATCGGTGCGCTGAAAGTCTGGTTGTTGGTTTGAACCTGCCACATGCCTTCTGCATTGCGGGTCAGGCTCAGCACTTCGCTGTCGGTGTGGACTTCGCCTTTATTGCGACGGATACCGCGCAAGTAACCCTGGTGCAGGGCATCGGTGTCGATGTCGCTGGCAGTCGGGTCGTAGATCGCACCATGGACTTTTTCACGGCGCAGGATCGGCAGGCGCGCGCAGGCTTCGTCGGCACTGAGCAGTTGCATTTCCGCCACCGTGGCCTTGGCGCTCAGGTATTGATTGTTCAGCTCGGCCGGGTCGCCGGTGAAGTCCACGGTCATCTCGCCACGCGGGGTCAGCAGCGGGTGTTCGCAGAAACCGACTGGCGGGGCGTCGAAGAATTCGCGGCTGGCCTGGGTCAGCGCGCGAACCTGCGGTGTGCCATACGCGGCGGTGTAGAGCGCAGCGGAGCGTCCGGTGGAGTGATAAGCCGGATGGGATTCGCGTTCGAGCACAATCACCCGAGCATGCTGCGACAGCCAGAAACCGGTGGAAGCGCCGGCAATCCCGCCGCCGATGATGATGAAATCTGCCTGGCTCATGAACGTCTCCTGTCGAGCGCAAATGCCGAAATTGTGGAAGTCCCCTGTGGGAGCGAGCTTGCTCGCGATAGCGTTGGGTCAGTCGATACCAATGTTGACTGATTAACCGCTATCGCGAGCAGGCTCGCTCCCACAGAGGATTGTGGTGTCAGGGTTGTAGGCGGTAGATGGCATTGGCCAGTGCGATGTCTTCCAGGCCCAGGCCGATCGAACGAAAGAACACATGACGGTCGTAGTCGGGACGCGGGACCTTTTCGCTGAGCAAATCAGGCAGGTCGCCGACAATCAAGCACTTGTCCCAGCCATGTTGTTCCCCCGCAATCAGCATTTCGCCCGCCGAGCCCGGGGTAGTCAGACGATAGTCGCAGAACACCTGCATGTCATTGAGGCTCTGCGGCGGGACTTCATGGGCGCGCGGGGCGTTGGTGCTGATGGAGGTGATCAGCGCCGGTTTGCTCAGCTTCGAGGGATCGATCACCGGGCCGGCGGACGAGGTGCACAGCATGATCACGTCGGCATCTTCAATCGCCGCTTCGCGACTGTCGGCGATGGTCAGGCGTGGATCGAGGCGTTTCAGCTGTGCCAGCGTTTCAGGGTTCTTATCGCTCAGGCTCGGGGAATAGAGGCTGATGCTTTGCCAGTCACGCAGATCTTTAACGTAATGCAGATGCGCCTGAGCCACCTTGCCGCTGCCGATAATCGCCAGGCGCTGCACCTTCAGCGGAGCGAGGGCATCGACGGCGACGGCGGTGGTCGCGGCCGTGCGTGCGGTGGTCAGTTCGCCGGCATCGCACAGCAGTAACGGTTGGCCGGTCTGCATCGACATCAACAATGTCCAGGCCGTCACCAGCGGACCTTGTTCGCGCACGATGTACGGCGAAGTCTTGACCCCGTAGACGCCGTCTTCAGCCAGCACGCCCAGATAGTTGATGAAGTCGCCGGCACCCTGAGGGAACTCCACCAGCTGTTGCGCCGGTTGCACCGCTAGCCCGGCCGCCAGGTCGCGAAACAGCTTGCGCAGGATCTGCGGCACGTCGACCTGCGCCAGCAGTTCGCGGGCCTGGGGTTGGGTGATCACATAAGGCGTACTGGACATGGTCGGCTCCGGGCGCTGAAAGTAAACTAATTTGTCCATTATGGACTTCTAGTTGTATCGAGCAACATCGGGACGAAAAAAAAGCGCAGTCCGTTTCCGGCTGCGCCTCTTTCAGCAAGGGCCGAGTTACGGACGCTTGCGCTCAACCGCCCGCAGTAGATGCGTCGGCGGTGTTTCACAGCTGATTTTCCGACCCAGCAATGCCTCGATGGACGGTAGCTGGTAGGAGTCATCTTCACCGGCGAAGCTGATGGACACGCCCTCCGCGCCAGCACGACCGGTACGGCCGATGCGGTGCACGTAGTCGTCCGGGACTTCCGGCAGGGTGAAGTTGATCACGTGGCTGATGCCGTCGATGTGGATGCCGCGACCGGCCACATCAGTGGCGACCAGCACGCGGATCTTGCCTTCGCGGAATCCTTCCAGGGTCTTGATGCGCTTGTGCTGCGGCACGTCGCCGGACAGTTGCGCGGCGTTGACGCCGTCACGCACCAGGCGCTCTTCAATGCGCCGCACTTCATCCTTGCGGTTGGCAAACACCATCACCCGCTCCCAGCCGTTGTCGTTGACCAGGTTGTAGAGCAGTTTGTATTTGTCGGCACCGGCAACGGCGTAAATGTGTTGCTCGACGTTTTCGCTGGCCACGTTCTGCGATTCGATCTCGACGATCGACGGGTCGGTGGTCCATTGCTTGGCGAGATTCATCACGTCTTCGGTGAAGGTTGCGGAGAACAGCAGCGTCTGACGTTCGTTCTTCGGCGGCGTCTGGCGAATGATCTGGCGCACTTGCGGGATGAAACCCATGTCGAGCATGCGGTCGGCTTCGTCCAGCACCATGACTTCGACCATGTCCAGATGCACGTCACCGCGCTGGTTGAAGTCGAGCAGGCGGCCCGGGGTGGCCACGAGGATGTCGCAGTGACGGGCTTCGAGGTGCTTGAGCTGCTTGTCGAAGTCCATGCCGCCGACAAACGTCATGACGTTGAGGCCGGTGTACTTGGTCAGGTCGGCGGCGTCCTTGGCGATCTGCACCACCAGCTCGCGGGTCGGCGCGATGATCAGCGCCCGCGGTTCACCCATGTAGCGTTCCTTGGGTGGCGGGGTTTCCAGCAGTTGCGTGATGATCGAAATCAGGAACGCGGCGGTTTTGCCGGTGCCGGTCTGGGCGCGACCGATGGCGTCTTTGCCCGCGAGGGTGAAGCCCAGCACTTGCGCCTGGATCGGCGTGCAGTACGGGAAGCCCAGGTCCTGGATGGCGTGCATCAATTCCGGGGCGAGTTTGAAATCGTGGAAACGGGTTTTGCCTTCCTGGGGTTCAACGGCGAAGTCTTCGAGTTTCCAGGGAATGACCGGCGCTTTCGGTTTCGGTTCGCGACGCGGTTTTGCCGGTTTCGGCGATTCGCTGCGCGGTGGCTCGGCGGCGACAATCTCGACAGGGGGGGCGGCCGGTGTGGTCACAGGCTCGTGTTTCGGTGCCGCTACGGTTGCGGTCCGGCCAGGCTGATTACCGTCGGTGCGGTGGCTGGGGATATGAGACGGAGCGCTGGGAACTGGCGCGAGCTGCTCAGTCTCGCTTTTACCGAACATTTTCTTGAGTGCTTTGAGCACGGTCATCTCATCAATTGGTTAAGGAATATACGCCGGCCAGTGTAATGCAAGAATCGGGCGCGGCGTAGTGGGATGGATCAATGGGTAGCTTTTAGCGTAAACGCTCGGCCAGCCAGACGCCGATGTCGCGAATTTCTTCGGGTAACACTTCGTGGCCCATTGGGTATTCCTGCCATGTCACGGTGACACCATGCTGCTTTAAAAACTCGTAGGCGGTGCGGCCCATCGAGTTTTGAACGACGTCATCGTACTGGCCATGCAACGACAGCACGGGAATGCGTTGCTGGCTGGCCGAAAGCTCCATTTCATCGCTGAAGGTCGGTGCGTAAGTCGAGAGGGCAAGTACGCCACCCAGCGGCCCCTGCCACTTCAGGAAAGCGGTGTGCAAGACCACGGCGCCACCCTGGGAAAAACCTGCCAGAAAGATACGCGAGGCGTCTATTCCGCTGGCGCGCTGCTCTTCAATCAAATCAAAGACTCTCTGCGCCGACGTTTCCAGCTGCTCACGACTGATCGCGCGCGCCGGGCTCATGGCCAATATGTCGTACCAGCTCGGCATCTCGTAACCGCCGTTGATGGTCACGGCGCGGGTCGGTGCCTGGGGCAGAACGAAGCGGGTGGTCAGCAGGGTTTCCTGCAAGGCTTCGGCAACCGGCAGAAAGTCGTAGCGGTCGGCGCCCAGGCCGTGCAGCCATATAACGCAGGCGTCTGCGGGCTTTACGGGTTGAAGAATCAAGGGCTCGGTCATGGCTGCTCCAATTTTGTGCGTGCGCTCTCATTAAGTGCGAGATGTGAGTGCGCGTCGGGTTGATCCGTTAAGAAGATGTCGCAAGGTTACAAGTTTTGCTATTGACCTGTCCCTTAACCGCATCGGCAAGCGGTCTGGTACGGGCTTTGCTATGTGAAAGCGGTGCAACCCATCTCGCGCCTTGCGGTAACACTATCAGTGTACTGCTGGCAGCGGGATAGCAAAGAATCCGGTGATGGATGTTCGCCAGTGGCCGCTACGGGCTTCGCGAACGTGAAAGGGCTACAGCCCGTTCGGCCGATTGGTGAGAAGTGAGTTGTCCATGATGTGGATTTTCTCTTACTAGACTCATAGCTAAGGTCTTTACGTCGGTTGACCCCAAAAAAAGCCAACACGGGTCGACTACGCCTCATAAGGGTGCGACTGGACTCACGCTCCGACACAACAAGAGCAAAACTGGAGGTTTGAATGAAGATGTTGAAATCCACCCTGGCCATCGTGACTGCAGCTGCAGTGCTCGGTGTCAGCGGGTTCGCTCAGGCGGGTGCAACCCTGGATGCAGTGCAGAAGAAAGGTTTCGTACAGTGCGGTGTCAGTGACGGTCTGCCGGGTTTCTCGGTTCCGGACTCCACTGGCAAGATCATCGGTATCGATGCTGACTTCTGCCGCGCTGTGGCCGCTGCCGTTTTCGGCGATGCGACCAAGGTCAAGTTCAGCCAGTTGAACGCCAAAGAGCGCTTCACCGCGCTGCAGTCCGGCGAAATTGACATTCTGTCGCGCAACACCACCATGACCAGCTCCCGTGACGCGGGCATGGGCCTGAAGTTCCCAGGCTTCATCACCTACTACGACGGCATTGGCTTCTTGGTAAACAGCAAGCTGGGCGTCAAGAGTGCCAAAGAGCTCGACGGTGCGACCATCTGCATCCAGGCCGGTACCACCACTGAGCTGAACGTTTCCGACTACTTCCGCGGCAACGGTCTGAAATACACCCCGATCACCTTCGACACCTCCGATGAAAGCGCCAAGTCGCTGGAATCCGGTCGTTGCGACGTACTGACCTCGGACAAGTCCCAACTGTTCGCTCAGCGCAGCAAGCTGGCTTCGCCGAAGGACTACGTGGTTCTGCCGGAAACCATTTCCAAGGAACCGCTGGGCCCGGTCGTGCGTAACGGCGACGACGAGTGGCTGGCCATTGTTCGCTGGGTAGGCTACGCCATGCTCAACGCTGAAGAGGCTGGTGTCACTTCGAAGAACGTCGAAGCCGAAGCCAAGTCCACCAAGAATCCGGACGTCGCACGTATGCTGGGTACCGACGGTGAATACGGCAAAGACTTGAAAGTGAAGAAGGACTGGGTCGTCCAGATCGTCAAGCAAGTGGGTAACTATGGCGAAGTGTTCGAGAAAAACCTCGGCAAAGGCACTCCGCTGGAAATCGACCGCGGGCTGAACGCCTTGTGGAACGCTGGCGGCATTCAATACGCACCACCAGTGCGCTGATGGTTCTATCACCCGGTGGGCCAACCACCGGGTGATGTTCTGTTCCATTACATCCGGGGCACTTCATGCAAAATTCAATCGGCGCACCAAAGCAGAGGCTCAGCCTCAGCGATCCCAAAGTGCGTGCGTGGCTATTTCAGATCATCACCATTGTGGCGGTGGTCTCCATGGGCTGGTATCTGTTCGATAACACCCAGACCAACTTGCAACACCGGGGCATTACTTCCGGCTTCAGCTTTCTGGAGCGCAGTGCCGGTTTCGGCATCGCTCAAACCCTGATCGACTACACCGAATCGGACAGCTATGCCCGAGTGTTTGTCATCGGCCTGCTTAATACGCTGCTAGTGACCTTCATCGGGGTCATCCTGGCGACGCTCCTCGGTTTCATCGTCGGCGTTTCACGCCTGTCGAAGAACTGGATCATTGCCAAGCTGGCGACTGTTTATGTGGAAGTCTTCCGCAACATTCCGCCGCTGCTGCAAATCCTGTTCTGGTACTTCGCGGTGTTCCTGACCATGCCAGGGCCACGCAACAGCCATAACTTCGGCGACACCTTCTTCGTCAGCAGCCGCGGCCTGAACATGCCGGCAGCGTTGACGGCGGATGGTTTCTGGCCGTTTGTGGTCAGCATCGTCGTGGCCATTGTCGCCATCGTGCTGATGAGCCGCTGGGCGACCAAACGCTTCGAAGCGACCGGCGTACCGTTCCATAAATTCTGGGTCGGCCTGGCGCTGTTCCTGGTGATCCCGGCGCTGTGCGCATTGATCTTCGGCGCGCCAGTGCACTGGGAAATGCCGAAGCTGCAAGGTTTCAACTTCGTTGGTGGCTGGGTGCTGATCCCGGAACTGCTGGCGCTGACCCTGGCCCTGACCGTGTACACCGCGGCGTTCATCGCCGAGATCGTGCGTTCGGGTATCAAGTCGGTCAGCCACGGCCAGACCGAAGCGGCGCACTCGTTGGGCCTGCGCAACGGTCCGACCCTGCGCAAGGTGATCATCCCGCAAGCCATGCGTGTGATCATTCCACCGCTGACCAGCCAATACCTGAACCTGGCGAAGAACTCCTCGCTGGCGGCCGGTATCGGTTATCCGGAAATGGTGTCCTTGTTTGCCGGTACGGTGCTGAACCAGACCGGGCAGGCGATCGAGGTGATTGCCATCACCATGAGCGTGTACCTGGCGATCAGTATCAGCATTTCCCTGCTGATGAACTGGTACAACAAGCGCATTGCGCTGATCGAGCGGTAAGGAAAAGCGCATGAGTACTCATACTTTCAAACCCGACATGCCACCACCGAGCAAAGTCTTCGGGCCGATGGCGTGGATGCGCGCGAACATGTTCTCCAGCTGGCTGAACACCGCGCTGACCCTGTTCGCGTTCTACCTGATTTACCTGGTGGTGCCGCCGATCCTGCATTGGGCGATCCTGGACGCCAACTGGGTCGGCACGTCCCAGGCCGACTGCACCAAGGAAGGCGCCTGCTGGGTGTTCATCCAGCAGCGCTTCGGCCAGTTCATGTACGGCTATTACCCGCCGGTACTGCGTTGGCGCGTAGACCTGACCGTGTGGCTGGCAGTCATCGGCGTGGCACCGTTGTTCATCTCGCGCTTCCCGCGTAAAGCGGTTTACGGCCTGAGCTTCCTGGTGCTGTACCCGATCATTGCCTGGTGCCTGTTGCATGGCGGCGTTTTCGGCCTGACCCAGGTGGCGACCAGCCAATGGGGCGGCCTGATGCTGACCCTGGTGATCGCCACCGTCGGTATTGCCGGTGCGTTGCCGCTGGGGATCGTGCTGGCGCTGGGCCGTCGTTCGAACATGCCGGCGATTCGAGTGGTCTGCGTGACCTTCATCGAATTCTGGCGCGGCGTGCCGTTGATTACGGTGCTGTTCATGTCCTCGGTGATGCTGCCGTTGTTCCTGCCTGAAGGCATGAACTTCGACAAACTGCTGCGGGCGCTGATCGGCGTGATCCTGTTCCAGTCGGCCTATGTTGCCGAAGTGGTGCGTGGCGGTCTGCAAGCGATTCCCAAAGGTCAGTACGAAGCAGCCGCAGCGATGGGCCTCGGTTACTGGCGCAGCATGGGGCTGGTGATTCTGCCGCAAGCCCTGAAGTTGGTGATTCCTGGCATCGTCAACACCTTCATTGCGCTGTTCAAGGACACCAGCCTGGTGATCATCATCGGCCTGTTCGACCTGCTCAACAGCGTCAAACAAGCTGCCGCCGACCCGAAATGGTTGGGCATGGCCACCGAAGGCTATGTGTTCGCGGCCCTGGTGTTCTGGATTTTCTGTTTCGGTATGTCGCGCTATTCCATGCATCTGGAACGCAAGCTCGACACTGGCCACAAGCGTTAGGAGTTCTGTAATGAGCGAAGCAATCAAAAAGCCTGTGAGCCCTGAAGGCATTATTCAGATGCAGGGCGTGAACAAGTGGTACGGCCAGTTCCACGTGCTGAAAGATATCAACCTGAACGTCAAGCAGGGCGAGCGAATCGTCCTGTGCGGCCCGTCGGGTTCCGGCAAGTCGACCACCATCCGCTGCCTCAACCGTCTGGAAGAACACCAGCAGGGGCGCATCGTGGTCGATGGCGTGGAATTGACCAACGACCTCAAGCAGATCGAAACGGTCCGTCGTGAAGTCGGCATGGTGTTCCAGCACTTCAACCTGTTCCCGCACCTGACCATCCTGCAGAACTGCACGCTGGCACCGATGTGGGTGCGCAAGATGCCCAAGCGCCAGGCCGAAGAAATCGCCATGCATTACCTGGAGCGCGTCCGCATTCCGGAACAGGCGCATAAATTCCCGGGACAACTGTCCGGTGGTCAGCAGCAGCGTGTGGCGATTGCCCGTGCTTTGTGCATGAAACCGAAAATCATGCTGTTCGACGAACCGACTTCGGCACTCGACCCGGAAATGGTGAAAGAGGTGCTCGACACCATGATCGGCCTCGCCGAAGACGGCATGACCATGCTCTGCGTGACCCACGAAATGGGCTTCGCGCGCACCGTGGCCAATCGCGTGATCTTCATGGACAAGGGTGAAATCGTCGAGCAGGCTGCACCGAACGACTTCTTCGACAACCCGCAGAACGATCGGACGAAGATGTTCCTGAGCCAGATTCTGCATTGATCGGCACTTGGCAGTGAAATAAACCCGGACAGTGTTCCGGGTTTATTTTTGTCTGCGGTTTGCAGTCAGGATGCGAGCGCGGAGGGGGGATGATCGATCGAGGTCCACCAATAGACGTTGCAAGTCTGCACCCTCTTGAAGTATTTGCACGTCGCCCAGTAATTCTGGATGCCGATCAAGCAAAGGGTAATTCTTACTAATCGAAAATCCCGCTTCCTCTCCTGCCCTTTGAACTTAGGCGGTTGCCGTCCTACGCGTAGCTGACTAACATGTCAGAAAATTCATCCTATGATTGGATGAAAGGGCGAATCCTATGTCAGACATTTCTCCACTCGTTAAGCGGTCCCTGGTCGACCAGGCTCTGGATCAACTGCGCCAACGCATCAACGCTGGCGCCTGGCAGGTCGGCCAGCGTTTACCCACAGAGCCAGAGCTGTCCGCCGAGTTGGGCATCAGCCGCAACACCGTGCGCGAAGCCATGCGTGTATTGGCGTTTTCCGGTTTGATCGAAATCCGTCAGGGCGACGGTAGCTATTTGCGGGCGGTGATCGATCCACTGGACACCATGAAAGCCTTGTCGCGCTGCTCCCATGAACAGGCCCGCGAGACCCGGCACATCCTTGAAGTCGAAGCCATCGGTCTCGCTGCTCTGCGCCGAACGGATGAGGATCTGGTGGCCTTGCGCGAAGCATTGGGTGTCAGCGGCAGCCACTATCACGGCGATCTCGACAGCTACATCGCCTGCGATCTGGTGTTCCACCGCCGTCTGGTGGACGCCGCGCACAACCCGACCCTCAGCGAGCTGTATCGCTATTTCTCCAGCATCGTCGGCGCGCATTTGCGCCAGACCCTGAACATCACCCCGCGACGCCAAGAGGTGTTCGACCTGCATATCGAACTGCTTGATGCCGTCGAGCAACGCGACCCGGAACGGGCCAAAGCCCTGTCTAGGCAGTTGATCAATGAACCTTGAAACCGAGAACTCCATGTCGAGCCGCAACAGCAACATCACTCAACCCAAGCGCACGGCAGAACTCGAAGAGCTGCTGATCGACGCCGAGGCCGATGACGAAGAGGTCCAGCAGCGTCATCCCGTCCTGCGTCGCCCATGGCTGTTGCTGCTGGGGCTGATCCTGGTGGCGCTGAACCTGCGTCCGGCGTTGTCGAGCATGGCGCCGATGCTCAGCGAAGTGTCGAAGACCCTCGGCCTGTCGGCGGCCCAGGCCGGGTTGCTGACGACGTTGCCGGTGCTCTGTCTCGGCTTGTTTGCTCCGCTAGCGCCCTTGCTGGCGCGACGTTTTGGCGCCGAGCGCGTGGTGTTGGGCATTCTGTTGATGCTGGCCGGCGGAATCATCCTGCGCAGTTCCTTCGGTGAGATCGGCCTGTTCGCCGGCAGTGTGCTGGGCGGCGCGAGCATCGGTGTGATTGGCGTTTTGTTACCGGGCATCGTCAAGCGCGACTTCCCGAAACAGGCCGGCACCATGACCGGCGTGTACACCATGGCCCTGTGTCTGGGCGCGGCGATGGCGGCGGGGGCGACCGTGCCGCTGAGCGAGCATTTCGATAACAGCTGGGCCTTGGGCCTCGGTTTCTGGGTAGTGCCTGCGCTGGTCGCGGCGGTTTTCTGGTTGCCGCAAGTGGGGCAGAAACACGGCGCACATAACGTCGCGTATCGGGTTCGCGGCCTATTGCGTGATCCGCTGGCCTGGCAAGTCACGTTGTACATGGGCCTGCAATCATCCCTGGCGTACATCGTCTTTGGCTGGTTGCCCTCGATCCTGATCGGTCGCGGCCTGACCCCGACCCAGGCCGGTCTGGTGCTCTCGGGTTCGGTGATCGTCCAGTTGGCCAGTTCTCTGGCGGCGCCCTGGCTGGCGACGCGCGGCAAGGATCAGCGGCTGGCGATTGTGGTGGTCATGCTGCTGACCCTCGGCGGCCTGTTCGGCTGTCTCTATGCACCGATCGAAGGCCTGTGGGGCTGGGCGATCCTGCTCGGCCTGGGGCAGGGCGGTGCATTCAGTCTCGCATTGACCCTGATCGTGCTGCGCTCGCGTGATGCCCATGTGGCGGCCAACCTGTCGAGCATGGCCCAGGGCTTCGGTTACACCCTGGCGTCGATGGGGCCGTTCGCGGTCGGGATCGTGCATGACTGGACGGGCGGCTGGACCGCGTTGGGCTGGATCTTTGGCGTGATCGGCCTCGGCGCCATCGTTGCCGGCCTCGGCGCCGGGCGTTCGCTGTACGTTCAGGTCGTCAGCGAAAAGGTCTGAACTACAGGTAAACAACGTCCAGGGTCGCCGAGCCGTCGAGTTGCACTTCGGCACTCAGGTCCAGTTCGGAGGTGGGCGCGATGACCGTTTCGACCGTCACCCGGCTGGTCAGGTTGCGGATGGCTATCGGGCCGGCGCTGCTGCCTGCGCTGTCGGTAAAGCCGAGATAGCTTCGGGAGCCCATCGGGATGGGCTGGCTGTTCGACGGGCTCCAGGCTTTGCCCCCCGTGGTCGAGTCGGTTCGATAGACCTGCGTCAGGTCGTCCACCACCGTGCTGGCAGGATCGAAGTTCAGCGAATACAAGCCGATTTTATTGTGGCTGTGGTCGTGGTTCAGGCCGTAGTAAATCTCGCTGTTGACGATGGCCGAGCCGTCGCGGTTGTCGCGCATCAGCAGAGCAAAACGCGTGAGCGCATTGCACTGAATGTTGAGGTCGAGTGTCTGGTCGCGCAGTCGAGTGCGTTTGTCGACGTTCAGGTCTTGCCGGGAGATTTTTCCGTAATCGACGAGGCCGCTGTTGGACAGCATCGGGGTGCAGGCAAGTGGGGTGATGAGGCCTGTGACCCTCAGGTCTGTCGATGAGGTGGCCAAGGTGAGCGGCGACGTCAGGACGAAGATCGCCATCGTCAGCGCGTGTGGAGTCTTTTTCATGGGACAGGTTTCGCTGTGTGTGGTGAGCGGAATCAGTCCTTGCCCGAAGCAGGACCTCGGGCAAGATGCACGGCTTACAGGTACTTCATTTCAAATGTGGCTGAACCGTCGATAGTGACATCGTCGGTTAAGGTGAGGCTATCGGCGCGGGCAATGAAGGTGTAGATCATCAGTTCCATCGTGAGGTCTTTCACGGAGATTGGCGTGAGAGTGCCGACAGCGCTTACCGATGTGAGGTTATCCTTCAGGATCTGATAGATGCGCGTCCAACTCGCACCGTTATCAGTTGATCTGATCGAGTGCACAGGTTGTCCGTCCGCAAGCGCGCTTTGGATCGATGGCGTGAAATAACCTATTTTTTCGTTATTGCTGGTCAGGCCCAATCCGAAATACAGGTTGGACGATGATGTTCCGGCTTTGTTATCAATACCGTTAAGTGCAAATGGCGTTGACGCGTCACACGCGACCGTCAGCTGTATCGGATGACTGCCTACTATCGTGTCACTTGTCAGGTTGAGGTCTTTTGCCTGCACCTGGCCGACGTCGACCGTTCCTCCATCGGACAACGAAGGAGTGCAAGCTCTCGGCGTGATGAGACCTGTGACAGTCAGGTCAATGCTCGAAGCCGCCACTGCATAAGGCGCAACGCCAATCAGTGCGGTGGCGGAGAGTGCTGCAAAGTACTTTTTGATCATTATTTGCTCACTTCTAGGGTTGTGTCCTGACTGCCCCGGGCCGCTCAAGTGCGCCCCGAAACCAGCAGGATCGGGCTGGGTGTTACAGGTAAATAATCTCGATCGTCCCCGCGCCATCGAGCTCGATGGCTCGGCTCACGTCCAGGCTGTGGGTGGGGGCGATAACGGCGTCGACGGTCACTGTGGTGCTGAGGTTCTGGATCAGCACCGGGCCGGCACTGCTGCCGTCGTTGTCGGTGAACGCCAGGTAACGGCTTTTGCCGATAGCGATCGGGTTGGCGCTGCCGGTGTTCCAGGCTGTGCCGGCGATGCTGGAGTGGGTTTGATAAAGGCGGGCGAAGCCGTCGGCATTGGCGTCGGCCGGGTCGACGTGCAGTGAAAAACGGCCAATCCTGTTGCCGCTGCCGTCCTTGCCCAGGCCGTAGTCGATCTCGCTGTCGAGCATCGCCGAGCCTGAGCGGTTGTCGTGCATGATCAAGGCGAAGGACGTCGGCGCGTCGCAGCCGACCCTCAGCGTCAACGACTTGGGCGGCAGGCGTGTGTCCTGGTCTGCGTGCAGGTCTTTTTTCGACAGGGTGCCGAAGTCGACCACGCCGCCGTTGGACAGCACCGGCTCGCAGGCCGCCGGAGCGAAGCGGGCGCGCAAGGTCGCCTCGCGGGTGCGTCCGGCGGCGACGGCGTCGAACACCCCGAAGGCTTCCCAGGTCACCGCGTCACGCACCTGCATGCCTTGCTCTTGAGCCCAGGCCGTCAGCTGAAGCTGGGCCGAGAAACTGCGCCCTTGCACCGCCACGCCGGCCTGCACCGGGACGATCCCGTGCTCCGGTCGCCAGATCAGGCTCGACGCCATTTCTGCCGGCGGCTGACCGACCCCGGCAATCAACCCGATCTCGACCGATTGGCCATCGAGCACGGCATCGCGAATACGCATCTGATAGCTGCCGCGTTCGGCAAAGTGAAAGCGTTCGGCGGTCGCGGCCATCGCCCGGTAGAACAGGCTCATGTCGATGGGCTGCGCACAGCTCAAGGTCAGGCTGAGCTGGCGTTCACCGAGGTTGCGCTCCGGTGCGGCATCAGGCCGTATCGCCCGGTTCATCAGCCCGTAATCGAGCACCGGCTGGCTCAGGTTGAACTGGCAGTCGTCCATGGACGCCGAGGCCACTGGCGTGAATCCACTCAGTGCCAGGAGCGCGAGGGTCAATAGCAGAAAGTGCAACAGGTTCATGAAGTCATCCTCAGAGGGCTCGGCACTTGGCGGGGGCGGTTTCGTAGTACGCGTCGGCGTCGGCGTCGGTGGGCAGCTCGAAGCGCAGTTCGCAGCGCTCCAGCTCCGGCGCGCTGATCCACAACGCACGGCGGTCGAGCGCGTTGGGCAAGAACACCAGGCCGCCGTCCTGCACCAGGGTCACGAACTCGCCATCCTCGGTGTTCACGGAGGCACCGCGCGGCAGGGGCGCGCCGTTGGCGGTGGTGGCCTTGAGTAAGGCCCGGCGGGTCATCGTGATGCCGAATTCAACGTTGTCGACGGCGCCGCGACCGGCCGAAATCACCGCCAGCCCGTTGTGAATGTCGGCGTTGCGCGGCAGGGTTTTGGTGTCGACTTCCACCGGGCTTTTGCCATAAGCCGTCACTTGCGGGATCACCGCCTGACCTTGCCAGTCGGTCCAGACCGGACCGCTGGGCGTCGACACTTTGATGGAACCCATGTCACCGACCGACAGCAACGCAAAGGTGTCGCTCACCGGGTATGGCGACAGCGTCACGCCACCGCCATGCAGCACGGCGCCACCGCGAGCGCTGGCCTGATAGCTGGAGCGCTCGGCATCGGCGCGGGTGTAATTGAGATCGAGCTGGGTGTAGCGCGGCAGCAGCGACACGCCGGCCGTGGATTGAACCTGTTTGTCGCGCGTGTCGTGTTCGACGCCAACCCGGTAACCCAGCTGATCGTTGACCCGTTCACTCAAGCCCACGCCGCTGCGGTATTCGCCGGCGGAACGGCGTACCCAGCTGCGTGCCCGGCGGTTCTCGCCCAGGGGAATGCTGAGGTTCAGGTAGATGCTGTCATCGTTGCCGTTCGAACCGCTGAGCTGCCATTCGGCGGTCGCCGAGACGGATACGCCCGCGATGCTGGTGCCCCAGGATGCGAGGGCGCGGCTGCTGCTTTGGCCGTCGAACGAACTGGACCGACTGAAGCCGCTGCTGAAGGCGCCGAGCCATGGATGCGACCATGACAGGGCCGCGCTTTGCTGATCGCGGTAACGTGACTGGCTGTTGTCGGACGTGTTGGCGAACACCGCCTCCTCCAGTTCCCGGTAGCCCAGGGTTCGGTAAGAACTGCCGGCACTGAGCGCCCACTGCTCGTTCAACCGATGCGAGACGTTCAGGTCGGCTTGAAGCCCCTGGCTGGCGTGTCTGCCGCTGGCGTCCGCGCCGGTCAGCGTGGCTTGCACCTGAGTGAACGGCGAGGGCAACAGGCCGACGCTGGCACCCACCGCGCGATAGTCGGCGGCGCCGGTGAGGCCGGCGCTGAGCAATAGTTGCGGGGCGAGCGCACCGCTCCAGCCGCCGCTGATGACCCAGGGATCGCCTCCCTGAGCGTCACCGACACTGCGCACCTGACCGGCGCCCAGCGAATAACCGGGCGCTGGCAAACTGACCCCCAACATCGCGGCCGGCACGGTAAAACGGCGCTCGCTGCCATCGGTCTCCTTGATCGTGACTTCCACGTCGGAACGCGTGTTGAGCCGCCGCACGTTGGTGAGCACGAACGGGCCGGCGGGTACCACCGTGGAATGGATCAGCGAACCGTTTTGCCGGACCTCGACCTGGGCCTGACTGTTGGCGATCCCTTCAATGACCGCGCTTTTTCCTTCGACCTGCAGGGCTTGTTCATTCAGCACTTGCACACCGGTGATCTGCGCACCGGCGAGCACCGGGTTGTAGAGGTTGATCTGGCCCGCCTGCAACACCGCTTCCTGGCTGGCGAAAGTCCGCTGGGCGTAGGCCGCAATATGAGTCGTTGTGGACACGTCGTCCTGCCAGGTCTGCACCTGGCGGCTGCGCACGATCCAGTCACCGGCATTGAAGCCGAGTTCGGTATTGGCCGAGGCGTAGCGGCTGGTGCTGTCACTGGAACGGCTGTGCAAACCGGTGACGTCGTAGTTGATCAAGCCGGCGACACCACCGGTTTGATAGCCGGAAAAATCCCGGGCAGTGGGGCGTATCGCATCGGTGGGCACGATCAGCGACAGGGCCAGGCCAGCGGGGTTCGGTTCGATGACGGTCTGCGGCGCGCGGCCTAGAAAGTCATGGCATGGGCCATCGTCCAGCGTAAGCGCGGGCACCGTTAGGTTCGCCGCATCGAGCAGCGTGCGATCGAAGCACAACGCCCCTTCGCGATCGAACGTGACGTCGACCCGGCCATGACGCTGGCCGTTGACGGTGAGCGTGACAGGGTGGCGGCCGGCCGTGAACTGCGGCGCCTGCATCAGCAGCGTCGCCAGCGCCGGATCGATGCCGCGCTGCCGTAACGTGTCTTTGTCGAACGACGCTGGCATCGACACCTCACCGTAGGCATCGAGCATCATCAGCGCGTTGCTCAGCAGCACCGCCAAGGTGGTTCGCTGCCATGGATGAGGGCGAGCGCTGTCGCGAATAACGGGCACGGCTTCGCCATCACGGTAATTCGATACTGTGTTCATCAGGATCACTTGGGTTATTGCGGCGTGCGGTTACAGGCACGCCTGTGGCAACGGCCAAGGGGCCGTCGCCTTGAAACATGGGCGCTCATCGTTCCTTGATGACGCCGTCAGGGTGGTTCAGGACTGGATGGGCGCCTCGTAATGCGGCACGGCAAAGCCGTAGACCGTCGCCGGTTGAAAACGCACCTGCGTGGCGGCGCCTTCGGGCACCTTGATGCTGATGTGCTCACCGGGCAGCACGTAGGTTTTCGGCAGCATCGCGTTGCCCGCGGCCGGCAACAATTGCACTTCCTGGCCCAGACGCACCACGTAAGGCGTGTCGTTGCGCACGGTCAATTGACCGTCTTTCAGCGACCATTGCAGGTCGGTCCACGGCGTGCGATTGGGCGCCAGGCCTTTGGGGTGCAGGATCACCGGCAAGTTCTGGCGCACCGTCACGCCGACTCGGGCCTGACCTGCCTCGGCAGGCGCTTTGCCTTGGGGGATGCCTTCGAAGATCACCCGCTTCAAGCGCTGAGTGAGCAGCGGTTTGTCCGTTTGCAGAATGAACCGCACCAATTGGGTTTTGCCCGCTTCGACGCGCGCCAGGGGGGGCGTCACGAACACCAGCGATTCGCTGTCTTCGGCAATGTCTTCGAGGGTGACGTGCATCAACGCCAGGTTGGCATCGGTGTTGGTCACCGACACGGACGCTTCGCCGTCAGCCTCGTTGACGATCACCACCGAAGTGTTCGGCACCATGCCGTCGGCCTGGGCGTGTGCGGTCAGCAGCAGGGCGAATGCGCCGATGCCCGAATGGAACAGATGACGGGTGACACTGGAAAACATCGTCATGACGTGTCTCGTTGAATGGTTTTAAAAAGGAGCCTGGATTACCGGCCTATCGATAATTCAGCTGCACGGTGACATGCCCGTCGATGGGGATTTCGTCGGTCAGCGTCAGGTCGTTCGCGCGAACGATGGTGGTAAACGCCGTGAGCCGCGCGCGCAAATTCTTGATGGCGATCGGTGTACCCAGGTCGTTCAACGCCGCGAACGCGGTCCGGCCGGCGTGTCCCAGGTAGGAAGACACTCGCCAGGAGGCACCGTCGTTCAAGGACATGATGGTTTTCACCGCCGCCCCATCGGCCACCGTATCGAACAGGCCGAACGCAACACTGCCCAGGTTTTGGTCGTCATTGACGACGCCCAGCCCGTGACTGTTAGGGTGAAAGACGGAAGAGCCTTCGCGATTGTCGATCGTCGTCAGGGTAAACCGCGTGGCGGCATCACAATTCACCTCCAGATACAGCGTGCCGTTTTCCAGGGCCGTGGGCTGGTCAGGTCTCAGATCTTTCACCGTCACTTTGCCGTGGTCGACGATGCCGCCGCCGGACAGGCTGGGCGTGCAGGCGCCGGGTGTAATCAGGCCGGTAACGCTCAGCTCGGTGCTGCTGGCGGCCAGGGCTGCGGGGGCACAGATGAGCAACAGGGGCGCCAATCGAGCGAGGGAGCATCTTTCCATGATGGTTCGTCCTTTGAGTGAGCGGGCATTGCCGTGGGCCGGGCGTTGCTCGTTGATGACGGAGGGTTACAGGTACTTGATCTGTAGGGTTGCGGAGCCGTCGAGCGTCACTTCGTCGGTCAGGGTCAGGCCGTTGGTGGGGGCAATGCCGGTACGCACATACAGATCAAGGCTCAATTCCTTCATCGCGATGGGAGCAATGACGGTCCCCTGAGCACCGACACTCCAGATGTTGTCGACCCCCCAGAATGCTGTCGACCCTTCCTTAAGCCAGGTCTTGCCGCCATCAGTGGAGAGAATGGCTTGAGCTTGGGTGGCGTCCGCCATCACATTGCGCGGAGCAACGCGAAAGTGGCCCAGCTTTTCGTGGGTATTGATCAGCCCCAGACCAAAGTAATTGCCCGACGTGCCTGTGCCTGCACGGTTATCAATCGGGCTGATCGCAAACGGCGTAGCCGCATCGCAGTTCACTGTCATTTGCATGATTATTTCAGGCAAGTAAGTGTGCTTGTCGGGATTGAGGTCTTGTACGGAAAACTTGCCGTGATCGGCAATACCGCCGCCGGCCAGTGCTGGTGTGCATGCATTTGGCGTGATCAGACCCTTCACGGTCAGGTCCGTGCTGGAGGCGGCAATAACGGACGATGCGCCAGTCAGCAGCAAAGTAGCCGTCAGGAGGGTTATGTATTTGTTCATGCGTCGACGCTTCCTTGATGAAAGATGATTGAGGAGTTGCCCGGAGCGGGCAGGGCGCAATCTATCGGTCGAGGTCGCCGGACGAAATGCAACTAATACGAAAAAGGCGGGGCGAGTGTATGAAAGGTCAGGGCGGGCTACAGATCGTCATCGTTCGACCTGTTGTCTGTAGTCTTTTGGTGTGAGCTGCGTAGCTTTAAAACGTAGGGCGGTTCCTTTTGTTTTATCAGAGAAAGGACAGGGGCCCGGATCCGTTGAGGACGGTGGTTGAGCGGTCGAGATTGGTCGTTGTGGTCGGAATAGGACGGCGTTACTTTTCGCGTATTCCAGTCACCACACAGGATAAATCCGACAATGCGCGTAATTATTGCTGACGACCATCCTGTCGTCCGCATCGGGTTACGGATGCTCATCGATCTAAGCCGGACGTGTGTGATCGTGGGTGAGGCCGATGGCCCGGACAGCCTGTTGAGCCTGCTCTCGACCACGCCGTGCGATCTGTTGATCACGGACTTCTCCATGCCGGGCAACCAACAGGCCGACGGACTGAAGATGCTGAGCACGGTTCGACGTCACTACGCTTCGACGCCGATCATTCTGGTCACCATGTTTGCCAACGTTGCGACGCTCAGGGTGGCATTCGCGCAAGGCGTGATGGCGATCGTGGCCAAGGATGCCTCGGCGACGGAGCTCCCTCTGGCAATCAAATCAGTGGGTGAAGGGCGGCGTTTCATCAGCGAGTCCTTGCGTACCGCGCTGGCTCAGGCAGACGTCGAGGCTCATTCGCATTCCCCTTCGCTGTCGGCCAAAGAACATGAAGTGGTGAGAATGCTTGCCAGCGGCATGACCGTCAGTGAGATCGCGAGCTATTTCAAACGCAGTGTGTCGACCATCAGTAAACAAAAAAGCATGGCCATGCAGCGGCTGGGCATTTCCACGGATGTGGATCTCTTCGCTTATGCCCGGGACAACGGCATGGTGCACTAGGCGACAGCGCACCCCAGGGTATTCCCGCCACGAATGCCGATAGTGTTCCGCGCATTTGTTGACTATCGTGCAGGCAATCCTTCAAACGTCCGGAGCCTGCCCATGAGTGATGCCAACCGCGCATTGATCACCCAGTTCTACCAAGCCTTCCAGCGGCTGGATGCCGAGGCCATGAGCGCCTGCTATACCGACGATGTGCTGTTCAGCGATCCGGCATTCGGCGAATTGCGCGGACGCGATGCCGGGGACATGTGGCGCATGCTCACGACGCGGGCGAAGGATTTTTCCCTGACGTTCGACAACGTTCGCGCCGAGGACCGTACGGGCGGCGCGCATTGGGTCGCGACCTATCTGTTCAGCCAGACCGGCAACACGGTGGTCAATGATATTCAGGCGCAGTTCGTGTTTCGTGACGGCAAGATCTGCGAGCACCATGACAGCTTCGATATGTGGGCCTGGTCGCGCCAGGCGCTGGGTTTCAAAGGCCTGCTGCTGGGCTGGACGCCAGCCGTGAGAAATGCCGTTCGCGCTCAGGCGTTGAAGGGGCTGAAGGCATTCCAGGCCAGTCGCTGATAAGATCGCGGCTTGTTTCCTTTCAAGCCTTGATCGTGACGTGACTACCCTCAGCGAAATCCCCGCCGACGCCGACACACCGGTGAGTAAACCCTGGTTCGTCTACCTCGTTCGCGCGGCCAATGGTTCGCTGTACTGCGGGATCAGCGACGATCCTGTGCGCCGCTTCGCTACCCACCAAAGTGGCAAGGGCGCACGCTTCTTCCTCTCCAGCCCTGCCGTTGCCTTGGTCTACACAGAAGTCTGCCGCGACAAAAGCGAAGCCTTGCGTCAGGAACGCTTGATCAAAAAACTCAGGAAAAGCGCCAAGGAATGTCTGGTCGCAAGTGCCGCCGCGGACTTATCAACCTGACTGATAAGTGCCCATCAGGCAGACCTGTAGGCTGCTCCCGAATTGCGCGCTAAGCTGCGGATTCCTAATCCGTGCGGCGGAGCCGAGCATGTCCGAGTTGATTCTTCATCATTACCCGACGTCCCCTTTCGCCGAAAAGGCCCGCTTGCTGCTGGGTTTCAAGGGGCTGTCCTGGCGCTCGGTGAAGATCGCGCCGATCTTGCCAAAACCCGATCTGACCGCCCTGACCGGTGGCTACCGCAAGACGCCAGTGCTGCAGGTTGGCGCAGATATTTACTGCGACACATCGCTGATCGCCCGTCGACTGGAGCAGGAGAAAGCCTTGCCGGCCTTCTTTCCGGAAGGCCAGGAAATGATCGCCGCGACGTTCGCCGCCTGGGCCGATTCGGTGGTATTCCAGCATGCCGTGAGCCTGGTGTTTCAACCGGAATCGATCGCGGTGCGTTTCGGCAATCTGCCACCGGAAGCGATCAAGGCGTTTCTGGCTGATCGCGCCGGACTCTTCAGTGGCGGCAGCGCGACAAAGTTATCCGCCGAGCAAGCCCGGCATCAATGGCCGACAATCATGGCGCGCCTGGAGCAGCAGCTTGAGCGCGAGCAGGGCGACTTTCTGTTCGGCGAGCCATCGATTGCCGACTTCGCGCTGGCCCATCCGATGTGGTTCCTCAAGGCCACGCCCGTGACCTCGCCGTTGGTTGATGCATATCCGGCGGTGTCGGCGTGGTTGGGTCGCGTGATGGGGTTCGGGCATGGCGCGTTCAGCGAGATGACCTCCGAGGCCGCGCTGGACGTTGCGCGTAATGCCACACCCGCCGCGTTACCGGACGAGCAGTTCGATGAGCCGAACGGGTTTGAGCCTGGCCAGCAGGTGGTCATCGCGGCAACGGATTACGGCGTTGATCCGGTGGCGGGCGAGTTGTTGTTTGCGGGCAGAGAGGAATTGATTCTGCGTCGTGAAGACGAGCGGGCCGGAGTGGTGCATGTGCACTTTCCGCGGTTTGGGTTCCGAATCGACAAACGCGTATAAAACTGCCTGTGGCGAAGGGATAAATCCCCTCGCCACAGGTGTGTGAGCCTGATCAGTTACTTCAGGGCGGCGAGGATTTCATCCGGGTCATACCCGCGAATCAACGTCCCGTTCACATCGATCAGCGGAATCCCGCGTCCACCCAGCGCCTCATATGCCTTGCGTGCCTCGGCATCCTTTTCGATATCGAATTCCTTGTACGGAATGCCTTTCTTATCGAGAAAGCGTCGGGTCAGCTTGCAGTAGCCACACCATTCGGTCGCGTAGAGCACGACGTTGGCTTTGGCCTGGGTCTGCTCGGACACCACTTGGCTGGGACTGAACACCCGCTCGATCTTGCCCCAGTTCTGGTAAACCACGACCACCAGCAGGATCAGCAGGAATTTCTTCAGCACGCCGTTCAGCATCAGTTGCGTCGCTTCAGCTGATCGGTCAGCTGCGTGGGCAGGCCCTTGATAATCAGTGTGCCGGCCTCTTCGTCGTATTCGATCTTCGAGCCCAGCAGGTGCGCTTCGAAGCTGATGGACAGGCCCTCGGCGCGGCCAGTGAAGCGACGGAACTGGTTCAACGTGCGTTTATCCGCCGGGATCTCCGGAGACAAGCCGTAATCCTTGTTGCGGATGTGATCGTAGAAGGCTTTCGGGCGCTCTTCGTCGATCAGTTCGGAGAGTTCTTCCAGGCCCATCGGTTCGCCGAGCTTGGCCTGGCTGCTGGCGTAATCGACCAGGGTCTTGGTTTTCTCGCGGGCGGATTCTTCCGGCAAATCTTCGCTTTCAACGAAATCACTGAAGGCCTTGAGCAAGGTACGGGTTTCGCCGGGGCCGTCGACGCCTTCCTGGCAACCGATAAAGTCGCGGAAATACTCCGACACCTTTTTCCCGTTCTTGCCTTTGATGAATGAAATGTACTGCTTGGACTGCTTGTTGTTCTGCCACTCGGACACGTTGATCCGCGCGGCCAGGTGCAACTGGCCCAGATCCAGATGACGGGACGGGGTCACGTCCAGCTGATCGGTCACTGCAACGCCTTCGCTGTGGTGCAACAGGGCGATCGCCAGGTAATCGGTCATGCCTTGCTGGTAATGCGCAAACAGCACGTGGCCGCCCACGGAGAGGTTCGACTCTTCCATCAGCTTTTGCAGGTGTTCCACCGCCACCCGGCTGAACGCCGTGAAATCCTTGCCGCCCTCGAGGTATTCCTTCAGCCAGCCGCTGAACGGATGCGCCCCGGACTCGGCATGGAAGAATCCCCAGGCCTTGCCTTGTTTGGCGTTGTAGCTCTCGTTGAGGTCGGCAAGCATGTTCTCGATGGCGCTCGATTCGGCCAGTTCCGAGTCGCGGGCGTGGAGAACTGCGGGTGTGCCGTCGGGTTTTTTGTCGATCAGGTGGACGATGCAATGACGGATCGGCATGGGCTTCTCGGCTGATTGAAGAGAGGAGGGCGTGCTCCCCCAAAAAGTGCCAAGTGTACCGCAACCACTGGTTTTGGCGCGGTTCGTAGGGTAATTCGCAGCCGTGCGACGACCCTTATGCAGTTTTTTCCCGTTTTAGAGCAATAAAGCTGACCAAATGGGTAGCTAGAGGCGGATATTTCCCCGTCTCTGTGCTAGTTTTGCCCCGTCTTACGCGAAGTCACTGCGTTAAGCGTGCATTCAGCATTTGTCAGGTCGAACCAAACCCTGATTTCGGTATCTATAACCCCGATCCAGTGGTTATTGGCCGAGGGTGCCAGATCCAGAAGATCGGGCTCGATGGCTGACACTGCACTCTGCAATCCATATGAATTTGATAGGGAAGGAACACTACATGGCTCTTACTAAAGACCAACTGATCGCCGACATCGCTGAAGCTATCGACGCGCCAAAAACCACCGCGCGTAACGCTCTGGACCAACTGGGCCAAATCGTTGCCGATCAGCTGGAAAACGGCGGCGAAATCACTCTGCCAGGTATCGGCAAACTGAAAGTGACTGAGCGTCCAGCCCGTACCGGCCGTAACCCTTCGACTGGCGCTGCCATCGAAATCGCTGCCAAGAAAGTTATCAAGCTGGTTGTGGCCAAAGGCCTGACCGACGCTGTTAACAAGTAAGACGCAGTAAAAAAAGCCGTGCTCCGGAGCAATCCGGGCACGGCTTTTTTGTGTCTGTGATTCAGTGACTGACCTGAAAACACCGCTAACCCCATGTAGGAGTGAGCCTGCTCGCGATGGCGCTGCATCAGTCGACATCATCGTTAACTGACACGCCGCTATCGCGAGCAGGCTCACTCCTACAGTTGATCTGCGGTGGTCAGTGACTCAGCTCTTGCGAGCCCAACGTTCGCGCCAGACCTGCTGCTCGGACTTGGTCTGGAAGGTCCAGGCGACGAAGCGGCTTTGCTTCTGCCCCTGGGACATTTCCACGACCTGGCTTTCCAGAACACCGGCCTTTTTCAGCGCCGTCTGGATCGAAGGCAGGTTAGAAGCCTTTGACACCAACGTGCTGAACCACAAGACCTTGTGCTGGAAGTGCGCACTCTCGGCGATCAGTTGTGTCACAAACCGTGCTTCGCCACCCTCACACCACAATTCTGCCGATTGACCGCCAAAGTTCAGCACCGGCAGTTTGCGTTTAGGATCGGCGCGGCCCAAAGCGCGCCATTTACGCTCGCTGCCTTTGGTCGCTTCGTCCATCGAAGCATGGAACGGCGGGTTGCACATGGTCAGGTCAAAGCGTTCGCCGGGTTCCAGCAAGCCCAGCAGAATGTGCTTGGGATTACTTTGCTGACGCAACTGGATGGCTTTGTTCAGTCCGTTGGATTGCACGATGGCTTTGGCCGCGGCCACCGCAGTCGGGTCGATTTCCGAACCGAGGAAGTGCCAGCGGTAGTCGCTGTAGCCGATCAACGGATAGACGCAGTTGGCGCCCATGCCGATATCGAGCACTTTGACCGGTGCGCCACGAGGGATTTCGCCGTCGTTGACGCTGGCCAGCAGGTCGGCCAGGAAGTGCACGTAATCGGCACGGCCCGGAACCGGTGGGCAGAGGTAATCGGCCGGGATATCCCAATGGGCGATACCGTAGAACGACTTGAGCAGCGCCCGGTTGAACACCCGCACCGCATCCGGGCTGGCGAAGTCGATGCTTTCCTTGCCATAGGGGTTGATGATCACGAACTTCGCCAGTTCCGGCGTGGTTTTGATCAGCGCCGGGAAGTCGTAGCGACCCTGATGGCGGTTGCGCGGGTGCAGGCTGGCCTTTTCGCGCGGCTCAACGGCTTTGGCCGGTGTCGCGGTGTCGGGCTTCTTGCGCGCAGGTCTTGGAGTGCGGGGGGCGTTCATGGGCGTGGTCGATTCGGGTATGGCTAAAAGTGGCGGGTATTGTCCCACAGTCGATAGCCGCGTGGGGATCCTGTAGGAGCGAGGCTTGCCCGCGAAAGCGATCTGTCTGCCACCTCAATGCCAGACATGACGGCCCCTTCGCGGGCAAGCCTCGCTCCTACAGGAAGCGGTTTGCGGTGTATGGGGGGAATGTGGCGGGCATAAAAAAGGGAGGCCGCTTGGCCTCCCTTTTTCATCGCGATTGACCGTTACAGGCTGGCAATCCGCGCATGCTGCTCGGCCAACTTGCCCAAAGCCTGTTCAGCCTCAGCCAGTTTGGCGCGTTCTTTCTCGATGACTTCGGCCGGAGCCTTGTCGACGAAACCGGCATTGGACAGCTTGCCGCCAACCCGCTGAACTTCGCCCTGCAGACGCAGGATTTCCTTGTCCAGGCGTGCCAGTTCGGCGTCCTTGTCGATCAGGCCGGCCATCGGCACCAGCACTTCCATCTCGCCCACCAGTGCGGTGGCGGACAGCGGTGCTTCTTCGCCGGCAGCCAACACCGTGATCGATTCGAGGCGAGCCAGCTTCTTCAGCAGGGCTTCGTTCTCGGTGAGACGACGCTGGTCTTCGGCGCTGACGTTCTTCAGGAACAGGTTCAACGGCTTGCCCGGGCCGATGTTCATCTCGGCGCGAATGTTGCGCGTGCCGAGCATCAGCGTCTTCAGCCACTCGATGTCATCTTCGGCACCTTGATCGATGCGCGCTTCATTGGCCACGGGCCAAGGTTGCAGCATGATCGTCTTGCCTTCGATACCGGCCAGCGGCGCGACGCGCTGCCAGATTTCTTCGGTGATGAACGGCATGAACGGGTGCGCCAGGCGCAGGGCAACTTCCAGCACCCGAACCAGGGTGCGGCGGGTGCCGCGCTGACGTTCGACCGGGGCGTTTTCGTCCCACAGCACAGGCTTGGACAGTTCCAGGTACCAGTCGCAATACTGGTTCCAGATGAACTCGTACAAGGCTTGTGCGGCCAGGTCGAAGCGGAACTGGTCGAGCTGACGGGTTACTTCGGCTTCAGTGCGTTGCAGCTGCGAGATAATCCAGCGGTCCGCCAGCGACAGTTCGTAAGCCTCGCCGTTCTGGCCGCAGTCTTCGCCCTTGTCCAGAACATAACGCGCGGCGTTCCAGATCTTGTTGCAGAAGTTGCGATAGCCTTCTACGCGGCCCATGTCGAACTTGATGTCGCGACCAGTGGACGCCAGCGAGCAGAAGGTGAAGCGCAGAGCGTCGGTGCCGTAGCTGGCGATGCCGTCGGCGAACTCTTCGCGGGTCTGCTTCTCGATCTTCTTCGCCAGTTTCGGCTGCATCATGCCGGAGGTGCGCTTCTGCACCAGCTCTTCCAGCTCGATACCGTCGATGATGTCCAGCGGGTCCAGGACGTTGCCCTTGGACTTGGACATCTTCTGGCCCTGGCCATCGCGGACCAGACCGTGAACATAAACGGTCTTGAACGGAACCTGCGGCGTACCGTCTTCGTTCTTCACCAGGTGCATGGTGAGCATGATCATCCGGGCGACCCAGAAGAAAATGATGTCGAAGCCAGTCACCAGCACGTCGGTGGAATGGAATTTCTTCAGGAACTCGGTCTGCTCCGGCCAGCCGAGTGTGGAGAATGTCCACAGGCCCGAACTGAACCAGGTATCCAGAACGTCGTTGTCCTGTTGCAGCGCAACGTCCGGGCCGAGGTTGTTCTTGGCACGCACTTCGGCTTCGTCGCGACCGACATAGACCTTGCCCGACTCGTCGTACCAGGCCGGAATCCGGTGGCCCCACCACAGCTGACGGCTGATGCACCAATCCTGGATGTCGCGCATCCACGAGAAGTACATGTTTTCGTATTGTTTCGGCACGAACTGAATGCGGCCGTCTTCAACCGCAGCGATGGCCGGCTCGGCCAATGGCTTGGTAGAGACGTACCACTGGTCGGTCAGCCACGGCTCGATGATGGTGCCGGAGCGGTCGCCTTTCGGCACTTTCAGGGCATGATCGTCGACGCTGACCAGCAAACCAGCGGCATCGAAGGCGGCCACAATCTGCTTGCGCGCTTCGAAACGGTCCAGACCGGCGTATTCGGCCGGAAGCGTGCCGTCGATGCTTTCGTTGAGCGTGCCGTCGAGGTTGAACACCTGACAGGCCGGCAGTACGGCGGCGTTCTTGTCGAAGATGTTCAGCAGCGGCAGGTTGTGGCGCTTGCCGACTTCGTAGTCGTTGAAATCGTGGGCCGGGGTGATTTTCACGCAACCGGTGCCGAATTCAGGATCGCAGTAATCGTCGGCGATGATCGGGATGCGGCGGCCGACCAGCGGCAACTCGACAAATTTACCGATCAGGGCCTGGTAGCGTTCGTCGTTCGGGTTAACCGCGACGGCGGCGTCGCCGAGCATGGTTTCCGGGCGAGTGGTCGCGACGATCAGGTAGTCCTTGCCTTCGGCCGTCTTGGCGCCATCGGCCAACGGGTATTTCAGGTTCCACAGGAAACCTTTCTCGTCGTGGTTTTCCACTTCGAGGTCGGAAATCGCCGTGTGCAACTTGGTGTCCCAGTTGACCAGGCGCTTGCCGCGATAGATCAGGCCGTCTTCGTGCAAACGAACGAACGCTTCTTTAACGGCTTCCGAGAGGCCGTCGTCCATGGTGAAACGCTCGCGGCTCCAGTCGACGGACGAGCCGAGGCGGCGGATCTGACGGCTGATGTTGCCGCCGGACTGATCCTTCCACTCCCAGACTTTCTCGAGGAATTTTTCCCGGCCCAGATCGTGGCGATTCTGGCCTTGGGCTTCGAGTTGGCGTTCCACCAGCATCTGCGTGGCGATACCGGCGTGGTCGGTGCCCGGCTGCCACAGGGTGTTGCGACCCTGCATGCGGCGGAAACGGATCAGGGCGTCCATGATCGCGTTGTTGAAGCCGTGACCCATGTGCAGGCTGCCGGTGACGTTCGGCGGCGGGATCATGATGGTGTAGGACTCGCCCGCGCCTTGCGGGGCGAAGTAATTCTCTGACTCCCAAGTGTTGTACCAGGAAGTTTCAATGGCGTGCGGCTGGTAGGTCTTATCCATGCGCGGCGGGACCCTATTGGCATTTATTCAGGAAAAGCCGGCAAGTATAGCGGGGCATGGGGCAGAGGGCGAGCAGGGGCAGACCGGGCGCAGATCAAATGTGGAATGATCCTGTGGCGAGGGAGCTTGCTCCCTCTGGGGCGCGAAGCGGCCCCGATAACAGCAAGTCAGGTGTGTCAGGTACACCGTGTGTTCAGGTTTTGCGGTTGCTTTGCAACCGAGCGGGAGCAAGCTCCCTCGCCACAGACGCCCGCTCGACTCAGTGTTATTCGTACTGGCTGAGCAACCGTTCCATCCGCGCATCCAGCCGGCGCTTGATCTCGGTTTCGATATGCGGTGCGAAGTCGTCGATCACGTCTTGCATGATCAACAGCGCTGCCGCACGCAGTTCACTGTCCAGGTGCAGCAAGGCGTCGGGGCCTTTGCTGGCCGCGGGTGCCGGTTGCGCGGCAGGGGCGGGCGGTGTCGGTTCGACGGTCTGCGGCGCAGCGCTGACGGAGTCGAACAGCATGGGAATCTGTTCCTGATCACCTTCGATGACCGTGTCGGTCAGCAGCGGCGGTTGCAGGTTGTCATCGCCGAGCAGTTGGCGGATCGACTCAAGGTCATCCAGCAGGTGCGCGGACTTTTGTTGCGGTTTTGGAGTGTCCATCGGAATGCTCAGAGTCGCTGTAAACGGTGATCTTGCAGAGGATAGCCCTGTTCGCGATAGAAACGGAAACTCTCCCGCGCGGCCGCTCGAATCGTCGGATCCTCCACCACCACTTCCGCTACACGGGCGAACTTGCTGGCAAAGGCCGGGACTTTCAGGGCAAGGTTGACCAGCAGATCCTGATGTTGACCGCAGTCATCACCAAGACCCAGGACAATCAAGCTATCCGGCTCGCTTTCGGCAGGACCGTGAGGCACGAAGCTTTCGCCCTTGAAGGCCCACAAACGCGCGTCGAGATCCTCGCGTTGGGCGGCATCGCTGCAATGCAGGTAAATGCGGTGGCCCATGCGCCAGGCTTTTTCGGTGAGCTTGCAGGCAAAATCCAGCCGTGCCGACGGATCGGCGCTGGGCAGGACATAGAAGTCGACTTTGGTCATTGCGGTTCCTGAGCCCGGGGCTGCGTTACTCGAAAGCAACGCAGCCCGAGGTCATCGGTTTCAGGCTTTGGCGCGGTCCAGCAGGTATTGGGTCAGCAACGGAACCGGACGGCCAGTGGCGCCCTTGTCCTTGCCGCCGCTGGTCCATGCGGTGCCGGCGATGTCCAGGTGCGCCCAGTTCAGGTTCTTGGTGAAGCGCGACAGGAAGCAGGCGGCGGTGATGGTGCCGGCTTTCGGGCCGCCAATGTTGGCGATGTCGGCGAACGGGCTGTCCAGCTGCTCTTGGTACTCATCGAACAGCGGCAGTTGCCAGGCGCGGTCGTCGGCGGACTTGCCGGCGCTTAGCAGTTGAGCGATCAGTTCGTCGTTGTTGCCCAGCAGGCCGGAGGTGTGCGCGCCCAGTGCAACGACGCAAGCGCCGGTCAGGGTCGCGATGTCGATCACGGCTTGCGGCTTGAAGCGCTCGGAGTAGGTCAGGGCATCGCACAGCACCAGACGGCCTTCGGCGTCGGTGTTGAGGATTTCCACGGTCTGGCCGCTCATGGTGGTGACGATGTCGCCCGGGCGCGAAGCATTGCCGCTCGGCATGTTCTCGGCGCACGCCAGGATGCACACCAGGTTGATCGGCAGTTTCAGCTCGAGCACGGCACGCAGGGTGCCGAACACGCTGGCTGCGCCGCCCATGTCGTACTTCATTTCATCCATGCCCAAGCCAGGCTTGAGGCTGATGCCGCCGGTGTCAAAGGTGATGCCTTTGCCGACCAGTGCGTAAGGTTTCTCGGATTTCTTGCCGCCGTTGTATTGCATGACGATCAGGCGCGGTGGCTGGGCGCTGCCCTGGCCCACGGCGTAGAACGAGCCCATGCCCAGGTCCTTGATCTTCTTCTCATCGAGGACTTCGACTTTCAGGGTTTTGAATTCCTTGCCCAGGTTCTTGGCTTGTTCGCCAAGGAAGGTCGGGTGGCAGATGTTCGGCGGCAGGTTGCCCAGGTTGCGGGTGAACGCCATGCCGTTGGCAATCGCAGTGGCGTGGGCCACAGCGCGCTCGACTTCGGCCTGTGCCGCCTTGATGGTCACCAGGGTGATTTTCTTCAGGGAGCGAGGTTCGGCTTTCTGGCTCTTGAACTGGTCGAAGGTGTATTCGCCATCCACCAGGGTTTCGGCCAGCAGGCGGGTCTTGCCGTAGCTGTCGCGGCCCTTGACCACGATTTCGTCCAGCGCCAGAACAGCGTCGGTGCCGCCCAGGCCTTTAAGGGTATTGAGGACGCCGGCGATGATTTTACGGAACGGGCGGTCGCCCAGCTCTTCGTCCTTGCCCACGCCGACCAGCAGAACGCGTTCGGCCTTGAGGTTCGGCAGGCTGTGCAGCAGCAGGCTCTGGCCGACTTTGCCGGCCAGGTCGCCGCGCTTGAGTACAGCGCTGAGGGCGCCGCCGCTCAGTTCGTCGAGTTGTCTGGCAGCGGCGCCGAGCTTGCGGCCTTCGCCGACGGCGACCACCAGAGTGGCGGTCTTCAACGTTTCTGGGCTAACGCTCTTTACAACCAGTTCCATGTCCGGGTCCCTGAATGAATGGTCAACGTGCGCGGGCAAAACGGCGGCGCACAGACGCTTGCTTATAGATAGAAAGACGCAGGTCACGGCCCGCGACAAAGGCCGCAGTTTGAACCTCGCTCCCTGCGCCTGACAACCCTCGGTTGTACGATCTTCAACTCATTACCCGCCTGCTTGAGCATGCGCAGTGACAGGCGCACCCAATCACAGGATAATGCGCCAACTTTTTCGGCGGCTCTGCCCTGCGGGCTGTCTGATACGTTTGCTTGTTTGGCCGCCTTAGCCTGACAACCCTGGAGTGTCTGGTTTGATTGTCTTCCGTTATCTGTCCCGCGAAGTCCTGTTGACCTTGAGCGCCGTCAGCGCCGTGCTGCTGGTCATCATCATGAGTGGGCGCTTCATCAAATACCTTGCCCAGGCGGCCTCGGGCCTGCTGGATCCGGGCTCCCTGTTCCTGATCATGGGCTTTCGTCTGCCAGGTTTCCTGCAACTGATCCTGCCGTTGGGCCTGTTTCTCGGGATCCTGCTGGCCTACGGTCGCCTGTACCTTGAAAGCGAAATGACCGTGTTGTCGGCCACCGGCATGAGCCAGCAACGTCTGTTTGCCATGACGCTGTTTCCGGCCACGCTGGTTGCGCTGGTCGTGGCCTGGCTGAGTCTGAGCCTGGCGCCACAAGGTGCCAATCAGTTCCAGTTGCTGCTGAACAAGCAGGATGCGCTGACCGAGTTCGATACCCTTGAGCCGGGTCGCTTCCAGGCGCTACGTGACGGGACTCGGGTGACCTACACCGAAACGCTGTCGGATGATCGCATCAACCTCGGTGGCGTGTTTATTTCGCAAAAGAACGTCTCGTCCGATAAGAAGGATCGCGGGATCTCCGTGCTGGTGGCCGAGAAGGGTCGTCAGGAAATCCGCCCTGACGGCAATCGCTACCTGATTCTCGACAACGGCTATCGCTACGACGGTAACCCGGGGCAGGCCGACTACCGGGCGATCAAGTACGAGGAATACGGCGTATTGCTGCCCAAGCCGGACGTCAGCGACGAAGTCACCGACCGCGATGCAATGACCACCCGTTCCTTGATCGGCAGCGATGACATTCGTTCGCGCACTGAGCTGCAATGGCGTCTGTCCCTGCCGTTGCTGGTGTTCATCGTGACCTTGATGGCGGTGCCGCTATCGCGGGTCAATCCACGTCAAGGCCGTTTCCTCAAGCTGCTGCCGGCGATTCTTCTTTATATGGCTTACCTGAGCATCCTGATTGCCGCGCGCGGCGCCCTCGAAAAAGGCAAGATCCCGCCGGCGCTGGGGTTGTGGTGGGTTCACGGCATCTTCCTGGCCATTGGCCTGGGCTTGCTCTACTGGGAGCCGTTGCGCTTGAAGATGGCGAGTCGCCGCAGTGCGCTGGAGGTGGCTCGTGGTTAAGCTCGATCGCTACATTGGTAGCAGCGTATTCGTAGCCATCCTGGCGGTGCTGGGGATTATCCTTGGCCTGGCGACCCTGTTTGCCTTCATCGATGAGATGAGTGAGGTCAGCGACACCTACACCTTGGTGGACGTCTTGAGCTACGTCTTGCTGACCGCGCCCCGTCGTTTGTACGACATGTTGCCGATGGCGGCACTGATCGGTTGCCTGATCGGCCTTGGTAGCCTGGCCAGCCACAGCGAACTGACGATCATGCGCGCCGCCGGTGTGTCGGTCGGCCGGATCGTCTGGGCCGTCATGAAGCCGATGCTGGTGCTGATGGTGGCGGGGGTGCTGATCGGCGAGTACGTCGCGCCGGCCACCGAAGTCACCGCTCAGGCCAACCGTTCCCTGGCTCAGGGTGGCGGCGATGCACAGAGCGCCAAGCATGGCTTGTGGCATCGCCAGGGTGACGAGTTCATTCACGTCAACTCTGTGCAGCCGAACGGTCTGCTGTACGGCGTCACCCGTTATCGTTTCGACAATGAGCGCCATATGCTGTCGTCCAGCTTCGCCAAACGGGCGAAGTTCGATCAGGATCACTGGCAGTTGAGCGACGTCACCACCACGCTGTTCCATGAAAAGAGCACCGAAGTGGTCACTGCACCGGAAGAGCGTTGGGATGTTGCCTTGAGTCCGCAGCTGCTGAGCACGGTGGTGATGTCGCCTGACACGCTGTCGATCAGCGGTCTGTGGGGTTACATCCACTACCTGGCTGATCAGGGCCTGAGCAACGGCCGTTACTGGCTGGCATTTTGGGTCAAGGTGTTACAGCCGCTGGTGACCGCCGCGCTGGTACTGATGGCGATTTCCTTCATCTTCGGGCCATTGCGCTCGGTGACCCTTGGTCAGCGGGTCTTCACTGGCGTGCTGGTCGGCTTCACCTTCCGCATCGTCCAGGATTTGCTGGGGCCTTCGAGCCTGGTGTTCGGTTTTTCGCCGCTGTTTGCGGTGCTGGTTCCGGCCGGTGTCTGTGCCCTGGCGGGTGTCTGGCTGTTGCGCCGAGCCGGCTGATCAGGGCGTTCCCCCGACCTCGCTGGTGATAAAAAACGCCCCTGTCGCAAGACCGGGGCGTTTTTGTAGGTGCCGTCTGACCTGCGAACGTGACGCTTGCGCCGTGGATCAGGTACAATTCCCGGCTATTTTTCGGCGGGCTATGCCTGCAGCCTTTTTGAGTGTTGATCCGTGAGTGATTTGAGTCATATCCGCAATTTCTCCATCATCGCCCACATTGACCATGGCAAGTCGACGCTGGCCGATCGCTTCATCCAGATGTGCGGCGGCCTTGCCGAGCGCGAAATGGAAGCCCAGGTGCTGGACTCCATGGACCTGGAACGTGAACGCGGGATCACCATCAAGGCCCACAGCGTCACCCTGTATTACACCGCTCGCGATGGCATCAAGTACCAGCTGAACTTCATTGACACCCCGGGCCACGTTGACTTCACCTACGAAGTCAGCCGGTCGCTGGCGGCCTGTGAAGGCGCGTTGCTGGTGGTCGATGCCGGTCAGGGCGTTGAAGCGCAGTCTGTAGCCAACTGCTACACGGCGATCGAGCAGGGCCTGGAAGTCATGCCGGTCCTGAACAAGATCGACCTGCCGCAGGCCGATCCGGACCGCGTCAAAGAAGAAATCGAAAAAATCATCGGCATCGATGCCACCGATGCGGTCGAGTGCAGTGCCAAGACCGGCCTGGGCGTCGACGAAGTGCTCGAACGCCTGGTTCACACCATTCCTGCGCCGACCGGCAACTACGAAGATCCGCTGCAAGCGTTGATCATCGACTCCTGGTTCGACAACTACTTGGGCGTCGTTTCCCTGGTCCGCGTGCGTCACGGTCGTGTGAAGAAGGGCGACAAGATCCTGGTCAAGTCCACCGGCAAGATCCACCTGGTGGACAGCGTCGGTGTCTTCAACCCGAAACACACCGCCACCGTTGACCTGAAAGCCGGCGAAGTGGGCTTCATCATTGCCGGCATCAAGGACATTCACGGTGCACCGGTCGGTGACACCCTGACCTTGAGCTCCACGCCGGACGTTGACGTGCTGCCAGGCTTCAAACGTATCCAGCCGCAGGTCTATGCCGGCCTGTTCCCGGTCAGCTCCGACGACTTCGAAGATTTCCGTGAAGCCCTGCAAAAGCTCACGCTCAACGATTCGTCCCTGCAGTACACCCCGGAAAGCTCCGACGCTCTGGGCTTCGGCTTCCGTTGCGGGTTCCTCGGCATGCTGCACATGGAAATCATCCAGGAGCGCCTGGAGCGCGAGTACGACCTGGACCTGATCACCACGGCGCCGACCGTAATTTTCGAGCTGTTGCTGAAAACCGGTGAAACGATTTACGTCGATAACCCGTCGAAGCTTCCAGACCTGTCCTCGATCGAAGACATGCGTGAACCAATCGTGCGGGCCAATATTCTTGTGCCGCAAGAGCACCTGGGCAACGTCATTACCCTGTGCATCGAGAAGCGTGGCGTGCAGCACGACATGCTGTTCCTCGGTACGCAGGTCCAGGTGACCTACGATTTGCCGATGAACGAAGTGGTCCTGGACTTCTTCGACCGTCTGAAGTCCACCAGCCGCGGCTATGCTTCGCTGGATTATCATTTCGATCGTTACCAGTCGGCTAATCTGGTGAAACTGGATGTGCTGATCAACGGTGACAAGGTCGACGCCCTGGCGCTGATCGTGCACAAGGATAACGCGCACTACAAAGGTCGCCAGTTGACCGAGAAGATGAAAGAACTGATTCCGCGCCAGATGTTCGACGTCGCGATCCAGGCCGCCATTGGCGGGCAGATCATTGCGCGGACCTCCGTCAAGGCACTCAGAAAGAACGTATTGGCCAAATGCTACGGCGGTGACGTTAGCCGTAAGAAAAAACTGCTTGAAAAGCAAAAGGCCGGTAAGAAACGCATGAAGCAAGTCGGCAACGTGGAAATTCCACAAGAAGCCTTCCTTGCGGTGCTCAGGTTGGATAGTTAGGTCCTATGTCACTAAATTTCCCGCTGTTGCTGGTCATCGCCGTGTTCGTCTGCGGCCTGTTGGCGTTGCTCGATCTGCTGTTCCTGGCGCCTCGGCGCCGGGCTGCCATCAACTCCTATCAGGGGAGTGTCAGCCAGGCTGACATGGTGGTCGTCGAGAAACTGAACAAAGAGCCGCTGCTGGTCGAATACGGCAAGTCGTTCTTCCCGGTGTTGTTCATCGTGCTGGTGCTGCGTTCGTTCCTGGTGGAGCCGTTCCAGATTCCTTCCGGCTCGATGAAACCGACCCTGGACGTCGGCGACTTCATTCTGGTGAACAAGTTTTCTTACGGGATCCGCTTGCCGGTGATTGACAAGAAAGTCATCGAAGTCGGTGATCCGCAGCGCGGCGATGTGATGGTGTTCCGCTACCCGAGCGATCCGAACGTCAACTACATCAAGCGTGTGGTGGGCCTGCCGGGCGACCAGATTCGCTACACCGCCGACAAGCGTCTGTTCGTCAACGGTGAATCGATTGCCGAACAACTGGTCGGCTCCGAGCCGGGCACGTTGGGCAGTGCCGAGCTCTACAAGGAAAAACTCGGTGTCGCCGAGCACCTGATTCGCAAGGAGATGAGCCGCTATCGCGCATCGCCGGACCGTTCATGGACCGTGCCGGCCGGGCATTACTTCATGATGGGCGACAACCGCGACAACTCCAACGACAGTCGCTACTGGGACGATCCGAGCATTCCCAAGGATCTGCTGGGCATGGTTCCCGACAAGAATATCGTCGGCAAGGCCTTCGCAGTCTGGATGAGCTGGCCGGAACCCAAACTCAGTCACCTGCCGAATTTCTCGCGGGTTGGCCTGATCAAGTAATCACACACGGCGCTGTTGAACACAGCGCCGAATGCATTTCTGGAGTCGGCACAATCGGCGCCAGAGGCATGAAAACAACGATATTCAGGACGTAATTTTTGAACACAGCGTTAATTGTCCCAAGCCTGCGTCGTATCACGGCCATGGCGGTGGAATCCAGCCACGAACTCAGCGTGGGTAAACCGTGAGCGTCTCCTTAAGCCGTCTAGAGCGTCAGCTCGGCTACACCTTCAAGGATCAGGAGCTGATGGTCCTGGCCCTGACTCACCGCAGTTTTGCCGGGCGCAACAACGAACGCCTGGAATTCCTCGGTGATGCCATCCTCAACTTCGTCGCTGGCGAGGCGCTGTTCGATCGCTTCCCGCTGGCCCGTGAAGGCCAGTTGTCGCGTTTGCGCGCACGTCTGGTGAAAGGTGAGACGCTGGCCGTACTGGCCCGCGGTTTCGACCTGGGCGAATACCTGCGCCTGGGCTCCGGTGAGTTGAAAAGCGGCGGGTTCCGTCGCGAGTCGATTCTGGCCGATGCCCTCGAAGCGTTGATCGGTGCGATCTACCTGGACGCTGGCATGGACATGGCGCGCGAACGCGTGCTGGCCTGGCTGGCCGGTGAGTTCGAAGGCCTGACGCTGGTCGACACCAACAAAGATCCAAAAACCCGCCTGCAGGAATTCCTGCAATCGCGTGGGTGC
Organism: Pseudomonas mandelii; assembly: GCF_900106065.1. Taxonomy (NCBI): domain Bacteria; kingdom Pseudomonadati; phylum Pseudomonadota; class Gammaproteobacteria; order Pseudomonadales; family Pseudomonadaceae; genus Pseudomonas; species Pseudomonas mandelii. The sequence goes on along the minus strand of NZ_LT629796.1, from coordinate 949,772 downwards.
GAGCTGCCGCGTTACGAAGTGGTGGATATCCAGGGTGAGCCGCATTGCCGGACGTTCTTCGTCGAATGTGAAATCACCTTACTGAATGAAAAAAGCCGAGGTCAGGGTGTGAGTCGTCGTATTGCCGAACAGGTAGCGGCCGCCGCAGCACTGATTGCCCTGGGTGTGGAGAATGGCAATGACTGATTCAACTGCAACTCGCTGTGGCTATGTTGCCATCGTCGGCCGTCCCAACGTGGGCAAGTCCACGCTGCTGAACCACATCCTGGGTCAGAAACTGGCGATCACCTCGCGCAAGCCGCAAACCACCCGCCATAACATGCTGGGCATCAAGACCGAAGGCGCCATCCAGGCTGTCTACGTCGACACCCCGGGCATGCACAAGGGCGGCGAAAAGGCCCTGAACCGCTACATGAACAAGACCGCCTCGGCGGCGTTGAAAGACGTCGACGTGGTGATCTTCGTGGTGGATCGCACCAAGTGGACCGACGAAGACCAGATGGTCCTCGAGCGCGTCCAGTACGTGACCGGCCCGCTGATCGTGGCGCTGAACAAGACCGATCGCATCGAAGACAAAGCCGAACTGATGCCGCACCTGAGCTGGTTGCAGGAGCAGCTGCCGAACGCGCAGATCATGCCGATCTCGGCCCAGCACGGGCACAACCTTGAAGCGCTGGAGCGGGTGATTGCCGGTTACCTGCCGGAAAACGATCACTTCTTCCCGGAAGACCAGATCACCGACCGCAGCAGCCGTTTCCTCGCCGCAGAACTGGTGCGCGAGAAAATCATGCGCCAGATGGGCGCCGAGCTGCCGTACCAGATCACCGTCGAAATCGAAGAGTTCAAGCAGCAGGGCAAAACCCTGCACATCCATGCCTTGATCCTTGTCGAGCGTGACGGCCAGAAGAAAATCATCATTGGCGACAAGGGCGAGCGCATCAAGCGCATCGGCACCGAGGCGCGCAAGGATATGGAATTGCTGTTCGACTCCAAGATCATGCTTAACCTGTGGGTGAAAGTGAAAGGCGGCTGGTCCGACGACGAGCGCGCATTGCGTTCGCTGGGCTACGGCGACCTGTAACACCGGATCCAGATACTCCGAAGAACCCCTGTGGGAGCGAGCCTGCTCGCGATGAGGACCTGAAATTCAACATCACTGTTGACTGGCAGACCGCAATCGCGAGCAGGCTCGCTCCCACATTGGTTTCTGGTTGTTTATAAGGTCGCGTTTCTTCATTGAGAACTCCATGTCCCAGCCCATTGGCCAACCCGCCTACGTCCTCCACTCCCGCGCCTACCGCGAAAGCAGTGCGTTGGTGGACTTCCTCACGCCGCAAGGTCGGCTACGGGCGGTGTTGCGCAGCGCGCGGGGCAAGGCCGGGACATTGGCGCGGCCCTTCGTGCCGCTGGAAGTGGAGTTTCGCGGGCGGGGTGAGCTGAAGAACGTTGGGCGAATGGAAGCCGCCGGTGTTTCAACCTGGCTCAACGGCGAGGCGCTGTTCAGCGGCCTCTACCTCAACGAACTGCTGATCCGCTTGCTGCCCGCCGAAGACCCGCACCCAGGCGTGTTTGATCACTACGCTGCGACGTTGCTGGCGCTGGCCGAAGGCCGACCGCTGGAGCCGTTGCTGCGATCCTTCGAGTGGCGCCTGCTCGACGATCTCGGTTACGGTTTTGCCCTGACCACCGACATCCACGGCGAGCCCATTGCTCCGGACGGTCTGTATCGTTTGCAAGTGGATGCTGGCCTGGAGCAGGTCTATCTGCTGCAACCCGGTCTGTTCAACGGCACCGAGCTGTTGGCCATGGCTGAGGCTGACTGGACCGCACCCGGTGCGCTGTCCGCCGCCAAGCGTCTGATGCGTCAGGCATTGGCTGTTCACTTGGGCGGTCGTCCGCTGGCCAGTCGCGAGCTGTTTCGCAAGCCGTAGTCTCCCCGTATGCTGTGCGCCGAATCTTTAAATTCAGGAGCGCTTCCGTGACCACCAGCAATCGCATTCTTCTTGGCGTGAACATCGACCACGTTGCCACTCTGCGTCAGGCCCGGGGCACTCGTTACCCGGATCCGGTCAAGGCAGCGCTGGACGCGGAAGAGGCGGGGGCTGACGGCATCACCGTGCACCTGCGCGAAGACCGTCGACACATCCAGGAACGCGACGTGCTGTTGCTAAAGGATGTACTGCAAACCCGCATGAATTTCGAAATGGGCGTCACCGAAGAAATGATGGTGTTCGCTGAGCGCATCCGCCCGGCGCACATTTGCCTGGTCCCGGAAACCCGTCAGGAACTGACCACCGAAGGTGGCTTGGACGTGGCAGGGCAAGAGGCGCGGATCAAGGCGGCGGTGGATCGCCTGTCGAAGATTGGCTGTGAGGTGTCGCTGTTCATCGATGCAGACGAGCGGCAGATCGAAGCGTCCCGTCGTGTGGGTGCGCCGGCTATCGAGTTGCACACCGGTCGTTATGCCGACGCCGAGACACCGACCGACGTGGCGCAAGAGCTGAAGCGTGTGGCGGATGGCGTAGCGTTTGGCCTGGCTCAGGGGCTGATCGTCAATGCCGGCCACGGCCTGCATTATCACAACGTTGAAGCGGTGGCCGCGATCAAGGGCATCAACGAACTGAACATCGGCCATGCGCTGGTGGCGCATGCGTTGTTTGTCGGGTTCAAGTCGGCGGTGTCCGAGATGAAAGCAATGATCTTGGCTGCGGCCTTGAAGGGCTGAGACCGAGGTGCTGCCTTCGCGGGCAAGCCTCGCTCCTACAGGTCCGTGTTGTGCCGCAACTTTGCATACGACACCGGCCCTGTAGGAGCGAGGCTTGCCCGCGAAGGCGTCCTCAAAAGCAACCCAGATTTAAAGCTGCGGGGTTTCCTGATTCGGCTTGGTCTTGTCGACCCCTGGCACATGCAGGTTGCCTTCAGCCACCTGATTGCCTTCAAGCTGTGGCTGCGTGACCCACGTCAGGATGTCGTAGTAACGACGGATGTTCGCCACGAAGTGCACCGGCTCGCCGCCCCGGGCGTAGCCATAACGCGTCTTGCTGTACCACTTCTTCTCTGACAGGCGCGGCAGGATCTTCTTCACGTCCAGCCACTTGTCCGGGTTCAGGCCTTCTTTCGCCGCCAGTTTGCGCGCGTCATCCAGATGGCCGCTGCCGACGTTATAGGCCGCCAGTGCAAACCAGGTGCGATCCGGCTCCTGGATCGATTCGTCCAGCTGATCCTTCATGTAGGCCAGGTATTTGGCGCCGCCCATGATGCTTTGCTTGGGGTCGAGGCGATTGGATACGCCCATGGCCTGCGCGGTGTTCTGGGTCAGCATCATCAGCCCGCGAACGCCGGTCTTGGACGTGACCGCGGCTTGCCATAACGACTCCTGATAACCGACGGCCGCCAACAGGCGCCAGTCGACTTTCTCTTTCTTGGCGTAGGCCTTGAAGTGTTGCTCGTACTTGGGCAGGCGTTGCTGCAAGTGTTGTGCGAAGGTGGTGGCGCCCACGTAACCCAGTACGTCGACGTGCCCGTAATAGCGGTCCTTCAGGCGTTGCAAGGTGCCGTTTTTCTTCACCTTGTCGAGGTAGGCATTGATCTCGTTGAGCAAGCTGTTGTCGTCGCCAGCGGCCACCGCCCAGCTCTGGTTACTGGAGTCACCGAGGTCGAAGGCTACTCGCACGTTGGGGAAGTAGACCTGGTTCATCGCGACTTCGTTTGAATCGACCAGGGTCAGGTCGATCTGATCTTCATCGACCATCCGCAGCAAGTCGACGACTTCAACGGCGTCGGACTCTTCGTATTCAATGCCGGGGTATTTCTTTTTCAGCTCCGCCAATTGCTCGGCGTGGGTGCTGCCCTTGAGCACCATGATCTTCTTGCCGACCAGATCGCCAGCATCGGTCGGCCGCGATTGGCCGTTGCGGTAGATGACCTGTGGGGTGACTTCGAGATAGGAGTGGGAAAACCGCACCTGCTGTTTGCGTTTCTCGCTGCTGACCAGACCGGCAGCAGCCAGCACCGGGCCGTTAGGTTTGCCCACCTGATTGAACAGGTCGTCGAGGTTGTCGGCGGTCTCTATCTTGAGTTCCACCCCCAGATCGTCGGCGAAGCGCTTCACCAGCTCGTATTCGAAGCCGGTTTCACCGTTGCGATCCTGAAAGTAGGTGGCGGGGCTGTTTCGGGTAACCACCCGCAGCACACCATCCTCCTTTACGCGCTCCAGCGTGTTGGGTTTATCAACACAGCCACTGAGCATCAGGAAGAGTCCGGTTGCGATCAGCCATTTGGCGAACCGCGGACGCAAAGCCGTTGGGGAAAACATCTGCGCAGTATACGCAAAGGACCACGAGCGCCATATCTCGACAGCGAAGGGCTTGTCTGCTAGACAGCGTAAAACCCGCTTGGAGCCCGCAGGAATGGGCCCGAACGGTAATTTGTGACATAAAAAATAACCCTCGGCGAACCGCTGTTTAAGGTCCAAATGCCCGGCCCGACGTTCGGGTGCACCCGCGCGCACCGTTTCGGGTGATGTCGCGGGCGGTTTAGGCTAGAATGCACGGCCTCAAAGCACACCCCTTCCCGAGGCTGTCCCGAAGATGTTGATCCTGCGCGGCGCTCCTGCCCTTTCTGCCTTTCGCCACAGCAAACTCCTTGAGCAACTGAGCCAGAAGGTCCCGGCTGTCAGCGGCTTGTATGCTGAATTCGCTCACTTCGCCGAAGTCACCGGCGTCCTGACCGGCGACGAACAGCAGGTGCTCGCGCGCCTTCTGAAGTACGGCCCAAGTGTTCCGGTACAAGAGCCGACCGGTCGTCTGTTCCTGGTGTTGCCACGTTTCGGCACCATCTCGCCGTGGTCCAGCAAGGCCAGCGACATCGCTCGCAACTGCGGCCTGAGCAAGATCCAGCGCCTGGAACGCGGCATCGCGTTTTACGTGGCCGGTCAGTTCAGTGACGCCGACGCGCAACTGATTGCGGACGGTCTGCACGACCGCATGACTCAAATCGTGTTGGGCAACCTCGAACAAGCCGCCGGCCTGTTCAGCCACGCCGAGCCGAAACCGCTGACCGCGATTGACGTGCTGGGTGGCGGCCGCGCCGCGCTGGAAAAAGCCAACACCGAGCTGGGCCTGGCCCTGGCCGAAGACGAGATCGACTACCTGGTCAACGCCTTCGTCGGCTTGAAGCGCAATCCTCACGACATCGAACTGATGATGTTCGCCCAGGCGAACTCCGAGCACTGCCGTCACAAGATCTTCAACGCCAGTTGGGACATCGACGGTCAGAGCCAGGAAAAAAGCCTGTTCGGCATGATCAAGAATACCTACGTGATGCACAGCGAAGGCGTTCTGTCGGCTTATAAGGACAACGCTTCGGTGATCGTCGGCAACGTCGCCGGCCGTTTCTTCCCGGACCCTGAAACCCGCCAGTACGGTGCGGTGCAGGAACCGGTGCACATCTTGATGAAAGTCGAAACCCACAACCACCCGACCGCGATTGCCCCGTTCCCGGGCGCGTCCACCGGCAGTGGCGGCGAGATTCGCGACGAAGGTGCTACCGGTCGTGGCGCCAAGCCAAAGGCCGGCCTGACCGGTTTCACCGTCTCCAACTTGCAGATCCCGGGCTTTGAACAGCCGTGGGAAGTGCCGTATGGCAAGCCTGAGCGCATCGTTACTGCGCTGGACATCATGATCGAAGGCCCACTGGGTGGCGCCGCGTTCAACAACGAATTCGGCCGTCCAGCCCTGACCGGTTACTTCCGTACCTTCGAACAGTCGATCACCACCCCGCGTGGCGACGAAGTTCGCGGTTACCACAAGCCGATCATGCTGGCCGGCGGCATGGGTAACATCCGTGCCGAACACGTACAGAAAGGCGAGATCACCGTTGGCTCCAAGCTGATCGTCCTCGGCGGCCCGGCAATGCTCATCGGCCTGGGCGGCGGCGCCGCTTCCTCCATGGCCACCGGCACCAGCTCGGCAGACCTGGACTTCGCTTCCGTACAGCGCGAAAACCCTGAGATGGAACGTCGCTGCCAGGAAGTCATCGACCGTTGCTGGCAACTGGGCGACAAAAACCCGATCAGCTTCATCCACGACGTCGGCGCGGGTGGTCTGTCCAACGCCTTCCCGGAACTGGTCAACGATGGCGACCGTGGTGGCCGCTTCGAACTGCGCAACATTCCAAACGACGAGCCGGGCATGGCCCCGCACGAAATCTGGAGTAACGAATCCCAGGAGCGCTACGTTCTGGCGGTCGGCCCGGCCGACTTCGAACGCTTCCAGGCGATCTGCGAACGTGAGCGTTGCCCGTTCGCCGTGGTTGGCGAAGCGACTGCTGAGCCGCAACTGACGGTCACCGACAGTCACTTCGGCAACAGCCCGGTGGACATGCCGCTGGAAGTGCTACTGGGCAAAGCCCCGCGCATGCACCGTTCGGCCGTTCGTGAAAACGAACTGGGCGACGATTTTGATCCGTCGACCCTCGACATTGCCGACTGCGTCGAGCGCGTGCTGCATCACCCGGCCGTGGCGAGCAAAAGCTTCCTGATCACCATCGGCGACCGCACCATCACCGGCCTCGTGGCCCGTGACCAAATGGTCGGCCCGTGGCAGGTTCCGGTGGCTGACGTTGCCGTCACCGCCACCAGCTTCGACGTCTACACCGGTGAAGCCATGGCCATGGGCGAGCGTACTCCGCTGGCACTGCTGGACGCTCCGGCGTCGGGCCGCATGGCCATCGGCGAAACCCTGACCAACATTGCCGCTTCGCGCATCAACAAGATCTCCGACATCAAACTGTCGGCGAACTGGATGTCCGCTGCCGGTCACCCGGGTGAAGACGCGCGTCTGTACGACACCGTGAAAGCGGTTGGCATGGAGTTATGCCCGGACCTGGGCATTACCATTCCGGTGGGCAAGGACTCCATGTCCATGGCCACGCGCTGGAACGACGAAGGCGTCGACAAGACCGTGACCTCGCCGATGTCCCTGATCGTGACCGGTTTCGCGCCAGTGGCTGACATCCGTCAGACCCTGACCCCGGAACTGCGCATGGACAAGGGCACCACCGACCTGATCCTGATCGACCTGGGCCGTGGCCAGAACCGCATGGGCGCCTCGATCCTGGCCCAGGTTCACGGCAAGCTCGGTTCGCAAGCGCCGGACGTCGATGATGCCGAAGACCTGAAAGCTTTCTTCGCCGTGATCCAAGGCCTCAATGCCGACGGTCACCTGCTGGCCTACCACGACCGTTCCGACGGTGGTCTGCTGACCAGCACCGTGGAAATGGCGTTCGCCGGTCACTGTGGCCTGAGCCTGAACCTCGACGGTCTGGCTGAAACCTCCGCCGACATCGCCGCGATCCTGTTCAACGAAGAACTGGGCGCCGTGATCCAGGTTCGCCAGGACGCCACGCCGGACATCCTCGCGCAGTTCAGCGCTGCCGGTCTGGGCGAGTGCGTGTCGGTGATCGGTCAGCCGATGAACAACGGCCAGATCAACATCACCTTCAACGGCGAAACCGTGTTCGAAGGTCAGCGTCGTCTGCTGCAACGTCAGTGGGCTGAAACCAGCTACCAGATCCAGCGTCTGCGTGATAACGCCGACTGCGCCGAGCAAGAGTTCGACGTGCTGCTGGAAGAAGACAACCCGGGCCTGAGCGTCAAGCTGAGCTACGACGTCAACCAGGACGTCGCCGCGCCTTACATCAAGAAAGGCATCCGCCCACAGGTTGCCGTGCTGCGTGAGCAGGGCGTCAACGGTCAGGTGGAAATGGCGGCCGCGTTCGACCGCGCCGGTTTCAACGCGATCGACGTGCACATGAGCGACATTCTGGCCGGCCGTGTCGACCTGAACGAGTTCAAGGGTCTGGTGGCTTGCGGCGGTTTCTCCTACGGCGACGTATTGGGTGCCGGTGAAGGCTGGGCCAAGTCCGCGCTGTTCAACAGCCGTGCTCGCGATGCGTTCCAGGGCTTCTTCGAACGCAACGACAGCTTCACCCTCGGCGTGTGCAACGGTTGCCAGATGATGTCTAACCTGCACGAGCTGATCCCGGGCAGCGAGTTCTGGCCGCACTTCGTGCGCAACCGCTCCGAGCAGTTCGAAGCGCGTGTGGCGATGGTTCAGGTCCAGGAGTCGAACTCGATCTTCCTGCAAGGCATGGCCGGTTCGCGCATGCCGATCGCCATCGCTCACGGTGAAGGTCATGCCGAGTTCGCCAGCGAAGAAGCGTTGCTGGAAGCCGATCTGTCGGGTTGCGTGGCGATGCGTTTCGTCGACAACCACGGCAAGGTCACCGAAAACTACCCGGCCAACCCGAACGGCTCGCCGCGCGGGATCACCGGTTTGACCAGCCGTGACGGTCGCGTAACGATCATGATGCCGCACCCGGAACGCGTGTTCCGCGCTGTGCAGAACTCGTGGCGCTCGGAAGACTGGAACGAAGACGCTCCTTGGATGCGTATGTTCCGTAATGCGCGCGTCTGGGTGAACTAAGGGCTGTGTACAAGCTCAGCTTTTTTGTTCCGGCCAGCCATGTCGAGTTGGTCAAGAGTGCTGTATTCGCTGCCGGTGGCGGGCGGATCGGGGCTTATGATCATTGCGCGTGGCAGGTGCTTGGGTTCGGCCAGTTTCGGCCTTTGGACGGCAGTCAGCCGTTTATCGGGGAAGCGGGGCAGGTCGAGCAGGTTGAGGAATGGAAGGTTGAGCTGGTGGTGGCGGATGAGTTGATCGTGGCCGTGGTGGCTGCGCTGAAACTCAGCCACCCCTATGAGACACCGGCTTATGAAGTGTGGCGGTTGGAGGATTTCTGATCTTTCTGGCCGCTGTAAAAGAAACCCGCTGATGCAGATCAGCGGGTTTTTTATGTGTAGCGGGAATGACGCCCTATCAAATTAAACCTTGGCACTCACCTCACTGCGATTGACCAACGCCTCCAACGCGCCATTCAAACTCGGCGCCTTGTCACCAACCAGCAGGTGCCAGATGCCGCCTTCCAGCTGACTGACTCCCTGACAACCCAGCGCCTTCAAATCACTCTCTGACAACGCTTTGCCATCCGCCAGGTGCAGTCGAATCCGGGTCATGGCCACGCAATCCATCTGCAGCACGTTGTCCCCACCGCCCAAGGCATCCAGCCATTGCTGCGCTTCTGCATTTGCCACCGCCGCAGGTTTCGGTGCATCGATCACCGCGGGAGGAGAGGACACCAGCGCACGACCCAGCGCCGGCATCGCCAGACGAATTTCATCGGCAATGCTATCCGCCATCGGCCCGACCACCACCTGCAAGCTCCCGCCCTTGCCGGGACGCACGACCGCCATCGCCCCCAGCGCCTTTAACTCCGCATCGTTGGCCTTGTTGCGATCCACCATGTCCAGCCGCAACCGCGTGGTACATGCCCCGACGGTGATCAGATTCTGTGCCCCGCCCAGTGCCTTGATGTATGCCCCGGCGCGTTCATTCTCGGTGACCACAATCTTGTCACCCGTCGGCACCTCTTCACGCCCTGGCGTCTTGAGGTTGAAGCGGCGAATGCAGAAATCAAACACCCCGTAATAGACCACCGCATACGCCAAGCCTACCGGCACCACTAACCAGCCGTTGGTGGATTTCCCCCATCCGAGCACCATGTCGATGAAGCCGCCCGAGAAGGTGAAACCCAGGTGGATGTTCAGCGCATTGGTGATCGCCATCGACAACCCCGTCAGCAGCGCATGGAGCAAAAACAGAAACGGTGCGAGGAACATGAACGCAAATTCGATGGGTTCGGTGACGCCGGTCAGGAAGGAAGTCAGCGCCATCGACAGGAAGATCCCTCCCATGACTTTGCGGCGTTCCGGCAGGGCGTTGCGGTACATCGCCAGGCAGGCGGCGGGCAGGCCGAAGATCATCACCGGGAACATGCCGGTCATGAATTGGCCGCCCTTCGGGTCACCGGCGAAGTAGCGCGACAGGTCGCCGGTGACCATGGCACCCGTGGTCGGGTCGGTGAAGTTGCCGAAGACGAACCACGCCATGTTGTTGAGGATGTGGTGCAGGCCAGTGACGATCAGCAACCGGTTGAACACGCCGAAGACGAAGGCGCCGATGCTGCCGCTCTCCATCATCAGTGCGCCGAAACCGTTGATGCCGTGCTGGATCGGCGGCCAGATCAAACCGAAAATCACGCCCAGACCGACGGCGGCGAAGCCGGTGACAATCGGCACGAAGCGCCGTCCGCCGAAGAACGCCAGGTACTCCGGCAGCTTGATGTCCTTGAAGCGGTTGTACAGCGCGCCGGCCATCAAGCCGCTGACGATCCCGGCGAGCATGCCCATGTTGATGCTCGCATCGAGGACCTTGAGCGTGGAGATCATCACCAGGTAACCAATCACCCCGGCGAGACCTGCGGTGCCGTTGTTGTCCTTGGCGAAACCGACCGCGATGCCGATGGCGAAGATCATCGCCAGGTTGGCGAAGATCACCTGGCCGGCGTCATGGATGATGGCGATGTTCAGCAGGTCGGTGTCGCCCAGACGCAGCAACAGGCCGGCAATCGGCAGGATCGCGATCGGCAGCATCAACGCGCGGCCGAGACGTTGCAGGCCCTCGATGAAATATTGGTACATGGCGGTGCTCCCTGTGCTCTTTTTGTTTGAGAGGTGTTGTAGTTGTTCAGCTCAGAGGCCATTGCTGGTGACAGGCGTGACGCACCGCCCCGGCGCTGCTCAGCTTGAGCAGGTCGTGGCTGACGCTTCGGCATTGCGCGGCGTCGAGGTGGCGCACGCGATCCTTGATTTCACCGATCTGCACCGGGCTGACCGACAGCTCGCTGACGCCCAGGCCGATCAGGACCGGCGTGGCCAGCGGATCGGACGCGAGTGCGCCGCAGACGCCGACCCAACGGTTATGCACCGCCGCGCCGGCGCAGGTCTGGGCGATCAGCCGCAGTAGGGCCGGGTGCATGGCGTCGACGCGCGAGGCGAGGCCGGCGTGGTCGCGGTCCATCGCCAGGGTGTATTGCGACAGATCGTTGGTGCCGATGGACAGGAAGTCCGCATGCTCTGCAAGCTGCTCGGCCAGCAGCGCAGCGGCCGGGACTTCGATCATCACCCCCAGCTCCGGGCGTTCATTTACCCCGAGTTCAAGGCACAACGCATCGAGGCGCTTGCGGATGTGCAGCAACTCATCGACCTCGGTCACCATCGGCAACAGGATCCGGCAGCGCGACAGCGGGCTGACATGCAACAGTGCGCGCAGTTGCTGATCGAGTAATTCCGGCCGCACCTGAGCCAGGCGAATGCCGCGCAAGCCGAGCACCGGATTGGCTTCGACCGGCAATGGCAGGTAGTCGAGTTGCTTGTCGCCGCCAACGTCGATGGTACGGATGATCACCGACTTGTCACCCATGGCGTCGAGCACGGCTTGATAGGCGAGGCGTTGCTCCTGTTCGTCCGGCGCGGTGTTGCGGTCGACAAACAGAAACTCGGTGCGCAGCAGACCGACGCCATCGGCGCCGTTGGCCAGCGCATCGGCCGCTTCTGCGCTGGACGCGACATTGGCGGCGATTTCGATGTGCACGCCATCGCGTGTCAGTGCCGGGGTATGAGCCTGCGATTGTTGAAGCGCACGGCGTTGCTGATGATCGCGTTGCGCCTGATGCACGTCGGCCAGGCGTTCGGCCGTCGGCGCCCATTCGAGCCGACCACCGTCGGCGTCCAGCACCACCGCCTGGCCTTGTGCCTGATCCAGCAGCGCCGAACCCAGCGCCACCAGGCACGGCAAACCTTTACCCCGCGCCAGAATCGCGACGTGGGACGTCGCGCCACCCTCGGCCATGCACAACCCGGCGACCCCTTGCTCGCTCAGTTGCAGCAAGTCCGACGGCGTCAGCTCATGGGCGGCGACGATGGCGCCGGCCGGCACGTCGTAGTGCCAGGCTTCGCCGAGCAAGGCGCGCAGCACCCGTTGCTTGAGATCGCGCAGATCGTTGGCGCGTTCGGCCAGCAACGCGCTGCCGAGTTGTTGAAGGACGTCGCACTGCGTGTCGATCGATTGGCTCCAGGCGTGCGTCGCGGCCATGCCTTGAGCGATGCAGGCGTTGGCCGCGTCCAGCAGCGCCGGGTCTTCGAGCAAGGCGAGGTGCGCGGTGAAAATCGCTTCTTCGTCAGTGTTTTTGTGTTTCCTGGCCTGGGCCAGGGTGTGCTCGATTTCGCCGCGCACGACGGTCAATGCGGTATCGAGGGCGTGCAGCTGTGGCTCGGGAGCGTGGTGGCCGGCATCCACCGGCAGGCTGATGGTATTCAAGCGAAACAAGGGGCCAGCGACCAGGCCGGGCGCGGCGCAAACGCCGTGCAGCACACCCGCTTCGGCAGTCCGAGTGCGTCGGGTGATCGGCGCAGGCGCAGCGGCATGGCTGTCTTCGGCCAACGCCGTGGACAAGGCGATCAGCAACGCTTGCAATGCCGCCTCGGCGTCCGGGCCCTGGCAGCTGACCTGAACCTCATCCTGCTCGCCGACGGCCAGGCTCATGAGCCCGATCAAGCTGTCACAGGTCGCCGATTTGCCAGCGAAATGCAGCTGCGATTTGCTCTTGAACCCTTGTGCGGTCTGACGAATCAGCGCCGCAGGGCGAGCATGCAGACCGCCGCGATGAGCGATGCGCACGTGACCGAAATGCGCTTCAGCCGAAAGGTCCGCCTCTGCCTGGGCGCCCGGCGCCGCCCGGCGAATGATGTGCAGCAGCGGGTCGCCGACTTTGACCGATTTCAGCGTGATGGGCCGCGCCTGAAACTCCTGGCTGTTGGTCAGGATCATCAGGCTGACCAGGCTTTTGCACTGCTGCGCGACCTTGTCCAGGTCGTAGCGCAGCAACGGTTGGCCATTGCTGACGCGGGCGCCTTCCTTGACCAGCATCGAGAAGCCTTCGCCCTGCAACTCGACGGTGTCGAGGCCCAGGTGCAGGAGCAATTCGGCACCGTTGTCGGCACGCAAGGTGACGGCGTGACCGCTACGGGCTACGTGCACCACGACGCCGGCGCAGGGGGCGTGAAGGGTGTCGTTCAGTGGATCGATCGCGATACCGTCGCCCATCGCGCCGCTGGCGAACACCGGGTCCGGGACTTTGGCGAGCGTGAGCACCGGACCGCTGAGCGGGGCGCTGAGGGTCAGCTCTTTATTGTTGTTATGCATGGCTCGGTCTCATCAGGAAATCGTTCGGGGCGGACTTAGTGCGTGCGCGTCACTTTGCTCAAATGCCGCGGCTGGTCCGGGTCCATGCCACGGGCCACGGCCAAACCGGCGGCCATGACGTAGAAACTCTGGATCGCCAGAATCGGGTCCAGGGCCGGGTGTTCGGCGCGGGTCAGCGTGAGGTCACGTTCGGCAATGTCATCTGGTGCCGCCAGCAGAACGCGAGCGCCGCGCTGGCGCATGTCGGCAGCAAGGCTCAGCAAACCGGCCTGCTCGGCACCCCGTGGAGCGAAGATCAGCAAGGGATAGTTCTCGTCGATCAATGCCATCGGGCCGTGACGCACTTCGGCGCTGCTGAAGGCTTCGGCCTGGATCGCCGAGGTTTCCTTGAACTTGAGGGCTGCTTCCTGAGCGATGGCAAAACCGGCACCGCGGCCGATTACCATCAAGCGTTGGCAATCGCGCAGGGCGTCGATGGCCAGGCTCCAATCCTGTTGCGCCGCCTCGCGCAGACCTTCCGGCAAGGCGTTGCCGGCTTCGAGCAATTCCACGTCTTCTTTCCAGTGGGCGATCAGACGGGCGCTGGCGCTGAGGGTGGCGATGAAACTCTTGGTGGCGGCAACGCTGCTTTCTGTTCCCGCGCACAGCGGCAGGCTGAATTCGCACGCGGCTTCCAGCGGCGAACTTTCGGCGTTGACCAGGGCAATGCTCAGGGCCCCGCGTTTGCGTAACAGGCGCAGGCTGTTCACCAGATCCGGACTTTGCCCCGACTGCGAGAACGCGAACGCCACTTGGCCGCTGACTTTCAATGGTGCTTGCAGCATGGTCACCACCGACATCGGCAGCGACGCCACCGGGTAGCCCAGTTGCTGCATGGTCAGGTAGGCGAAGTAACTGGCGGCATGATCTGAACTGCCGCGAGCGACGGTCATCACGACTTGCGGCGGCTGACGGCGCAGGCGCCCGGCGATCTCGATCATCTGCGGGTCGAGTTGCTGCAGTTGGGCTTGCACGGCCTCGAACGAGGACAGCGCCTCTTCAAGCATTTTTGAAGTCAATGTCTTCTCCTTCGACCATGACGGCGGTGAGTGTGAGTGAGCGATCCAGTCGCACGCAGTCGGCCCAGCTGCCGGGTTGCAGGCGGCCGCGTTCTTCGAGGCCGAGGTAATCGGCGGGGAATTGCGAAAGACGTTGCGACGCCTCGGCGATCGGCAGACCGATTTTCACCAGGTTGCGCAGGGCCTGATCCATGGTCAGCGTGCTGCCGGCCAGGGTGCCGTCGGGCAAGCGCACGCCGCCCAGGCACTTGGTGACCGTGTGGCTGCCGAGCTTGTATTCGCCGTCCGGCATGCCGGCGGCGGCGGTGGAATCGGTGACGCAATACAGGCACGGGATCGCGCGCAGGGCGACCCGCATGGCGCCGGGGTGCACGTGCAGCAAATCCGGGATCAGCTCCGCGTATTTGGCGTGGGCCAGCGCCGCACCGACGATGCCCGGCTCGCGGTGATGCAACGGGCTCATGGCGTTGTAGAGGTGAGTGAAACTGCTGGCGCCGGCCGCCAGCGCGGCGACGCCTTCCTCATAACTGCCGAGGGTGTGACCGATCTGCATGCGGATACCGCGTGCACTGAGGGTGCGGATCAAGGCATCGTGGCCGGCGATTTCCGGGGCGATGGTGATCACGCGGATCGGTGCCAGCGTGAGGTAGTCCTCGACTTCGGCCATCAGCGCGGTGTGGGCAAAGTTCGGCTGGGCGCCGAGTTTGCCGGGGTTGATGTACGGGCCTTCCAGGTGCACGCCGAGCACCCGGGCGCAGCCTTCCGGCCGCTGCTCGCAGAACTCGCCGACGGCTTTGAGCACGCTGGAAATCTCCTCCGGCGGCGCTGTCATGGTGGTCGCCAGCAGCGACGTGGTGCCGAAACGCACGTGGGTCTTGCTGATGGTTTCGAAGGCGGTTGCGCCTTCCATGATGTCCTTGCCGCCGCCGCCATGGACGTGCAGGTCGATGAAGCCGGGCAGCAGATAGGGCAAGTCGTTGTCGGCCGGATCGCACGGCACGCCTTCGATGGACACGACCTTGCCGTGTTCGTGAATCAGCCGGCCGCGAACCCAGCCGTGGGCGGTGAGGATGTTGTCTTCGGACATGATCGGTTCTCGGTTTTAGCGGCGAAGCGGGTTAGCGACGAAGCTCTGCAACAAAGTCGTAGTAGTCGTTGCGGCAGTAGGTGTCGGTGACTTCGATTGGCGTGTTGTCTTCCAGGTAGCCGACCCGGGTCATCAGCAGCATGGCGGTGCCGGGGGCGATGCCGACGAGGGCGGCGAATTCGTCCGAGGCGTTGATCGCCTGGATGTGCTGCAAGGCGCGGACGATCGGTTTGCCGATGCCGTCGAGGTATTCGTAGAGCGAATCGCCCACCGCTTGCGGCTTGGGAATGATTGAGGCGGGCAGGGTGCTCATCTCGATCGCCATCACCGTGTCGTCGGCTTTGCGCAGACGTTTGAGCCGCGCGACTTTATCGTTGGGCGAGAGGCCGAGGCGGATCAGTTCTTCGTGGGTCGGCGGGGTGATCTCGCGTTCCAGCCATTGCGAGCCGGGAACGAAGCCCTTGAGGCGCAGCATCTCGCTGAAACCCGAGAGGCGCGACAGCGGTTGTTCCAGGCGCGGCGTGATGAACGTGCCGGAGCCTTGGTTGCGGCGGATCAGACCCTGTTCGAACAAGACTTCCAGTGCCTTGCGGGCAGTGACGCGGGAGATGCCCAGCAGCTCGCTGAGGTTGCGCTCCGAAGGCATGGCCTGCTCGGCTTTCCACTGCCCGGCATGGATCGCCGCTTCCAGATTGCGCGCCAGTTGCAGGTAGAGGGGCGTGGGCTGGGTGTCGTCAGGGCGTAGGGCCTGGAGGTCATTCATGTCAGGGATGTCCGATGCGGATATTGGAGTGTTGTGTTCCGCGAATGGCCGAAAATTAATACCACTTGAATACCATGTCAATGCCAGTATTTTGCCGTTGGCGTGGGAAAGGCGGCCCTGTTGAGTGCGGGAAATGGGGTTTGGTATCAAGTGGTATTAGAGGTGGGGGTTTTGAGCGCAAAGATCGCAGCCTGGGGTAACGCTTGCCGGGGAGATTGGTATCTTCCCGGCAGTCATTACTGCAGGCGGCGATCTTTTGATTTTATTTTTCGAGGAGCGACCGAAGGTAGCGCTAAGAAGAAGAAATCGGTGCTTTTGTGGCGAGGGAGCTTGCTCCCCCTGGGCTGCGAAGCAGTCCTGAAATCAGCGAATGCGGTGTCAGGTCATTTTTTGGGGCCGCTTCGCAGCCCAGCGGGAGCAAGCTCCCTCGCCACAGGTAAAGGGGTTACGGCCGAATCTCGATCATCGTGCCATCCGGTACCAGGCCCCAGACCTCACGCATGTCCATGTTGCGCATGGCAATGCAGCCGTCGGTCCAGTCCAGGGTGTGGAACAGGTCTTCCGGGTTTTCTTCGGTATCTGGTGTGCCATGGATCATGATCATGCTACCCGGATCGACGCCTTCACGCCGGGCGCGGGCAGCGTCGCTGATGTTGGGGTAGGAGATGTGCATCGACAGATTGAATTTATCGCTGACCTTGCGCCAGTCCAGCCAGTAAAAACCTTCAGGCGTGCGTCTATCGCCTTCCATCAGCTTTTGGCCTTTCGGATTTCTGCCCAGGGAAATGCGGTAGGTCTTGAGCGGCTTGCCGTCATTGATCAATTGCAATTGGTGGGCGGATTTGAGCACCAAAACTTTTTCGATGACTTTGCCGTTCAGGGTTTCCGCAACGGAAGCCTGTGACAGAGTGACGAACGACAAGCAAACCACGGCAAGCAACCAGCGCATTGAAACGATATCCCTGAAAGGTGTCGCGACTATTTAGTTATAGGTGATTCTGGAGCCAGGAGCTTTAGGTGATGGCAGGCTGAGCAAGCGGCGGGATCGACTCGGACCGCACGGGGTAGACCTCGGTCCGCCGGTCAGCGAAGAAGCATTCTAAGGTACGACCCACCGTGCGGAAAGCCAACTCGGACCACGGGATGTCGGCTTCGTCGAAAAGCTGCACTTCCAGGCTTTCGGGGCCGGCAGAAAAATCCGGGTCCACCAGCTCCGCGCGAAAGAACACATGCACCTGACTGATGTGCGGCACGTCGATCAACGTATAGATGCTCAGGTTGCGCACCCGCGCACAGGCTTCCTCGGCGGTCTCGCGAATGGCCGCCTGCTCGATGGTTTCACCGTTTTCCATGAAACCGGCGGGCAGGGTCCAGTAACCGAGCCGAGGCTCGATGGCGCGTCGGCACAGCAACACTTTCGAGCCCCAGGTCGCCACGCAGCCGGCGACGATATTGGGGTTCTGATAGTGAATCGCCTGACAGCTGTCACAGACAAAACGCAGGCGCGAGTCGCCTTCGGGAATGCGTTGGGTGACCGGGTTACCGCACTGACTGCAAAATTTCATGCTGGGGTTCCTGAATGCTGCGCCTATCTTGGCGTGCGGCGGTGTCTGTCGGCAAGTTGTCGTTTAGCGACATGCAGTGGTTATGGGGTTGGGCGGCCGGTTCGATTGGTGCATGATGCATAGGGTCTGTTGACGTTTGCTGACGAACTGCGTTGGCGCGCAACGCGGTTGTCAGCAAACGTCAACAGACCCTACGGCCAACAGATCGAGAAGACTCATGCTGGACGAGCTACTGCATCGAGTAAGCAACCACACCCCACGCACAATGGAAACCGACAAACGTTTCCCCGAAGCCGCGGTATTGGTACCCATCACCCGTAGTGACGAACCGGAGCTGGTTCTGACCCTGCGCGCCAGCGGGCTCTCGACCCATGGCGGTGAAGTCGCCTTCCCGGGTGGGCGGCGCGACCCCGAAGACCCTGATCTTATTTTCACCGCGCTACGGGAGGCTGAAGAAGAAATCGGCTTGCCACCGGGGCTGGTCGAGGTGATCGGCCCGCTGAGCCCGTTGATCTCCCTGCATGGCATCAAGGTCACGCCGTATGTCGGAGTGATTCCGGGTTTTGTCGAGTACCTGGCCAACGATGCCGAGATCGCCGCCGTGTTCAGTGTGCCTCTGGAGTTTTTCCGTGAGGACCCAAGGGAGCACACCCACCGCATCGATTACCAGGGGCGCAGTTGGTACGTGCCGAGTTATCGTTATGGCGAGTATAAAATCTGGGGCCTGACGGCAATCATGATTGTCGAGTTGATCAACCTGCTCTATGACGCCGACATCAGCCTGCACCACCCGCCCAAAAGCTTTATCAATACTTGAAGCCATCGTTCGTATGGCGTGAACCGCGGCTGCCTGAGCCTTGAGGACAACAAGATGAAATATCGCCTGGGCGATGCCCGCGTCGAAACCCATCCGCAGAGCTGGGTTGCACCCAATGCCGTGCTGGTGGGCAAGGTCAAACTGGAAGAGGGCGCCAACGTCTGGTTCAACGCCGTGTTGCGTGGCGACAACGAATTGATCCTGATTGGCAAGAACAGCAACGTCCAGGACGGCACGGTGATGCACACGGACATGGGCTACCCGCTGACCATCGGCACCGGCGTGACCATCGGCCACAACGCCATGCTTCACGGCTGCACCGTGGGCGATTACAGCCTGATCGGTATTAATGCAGTGATTCTCAACGGCGCGAAAATCGGCAAGAACTGCATCATCGGCGCCAACTCGCTGATTGGCGAGGGCAAGGAGATTCCCGACGGTTCGCTGGTCATGGGCTCGCCCGGCAAAGTAGTGCGTGAACTGACCGAGCAGCAAAAGAAAATGCTGGAGGCCAGCGCCGCGCACTATGTGCACAATTCGCAGCGTTACGCCCGTGATCTGGTCGAGCAGGAAGAATGAACGCCACCGAACGACCGGTCCTCTCGCCATGCGTGAACATCTGCGCGTTGGACGAAGATGATATTTGCACCGGGTGTCAGCGCACGGTCGAAGAAATCACGCGCTGGAGTCGCATGGACAACGAAGAACGCCGCAGGGTTTTGGGGCTGTGCCATGAGCGGGCCAAGTCGAGCGGGTTGATCTGGATGTTGCCTTCCAGATCCGATTCCTGAGCCCTGTGAGCTTTTGTGGCTGATGAGGTTTTTTGTGGCGAGGGCGCTTGCTCCCGCCGGGCTGCGAAGCAGCCCCATAGCTGACAAACACATTCAACCTGACACACCGCGCCCTCTGACTTCAGGGCCGCTGCGCGACCCAGCGGGAGCAAGCGCCCTCGCCACAGGCTATTTGTAAAGCCGAGATGGTAATCTGTGCGCCAAATTGACAGGTATCCCGCCACCTCATGTTCTTCCTGATCGCCTATATCAGCAGCGTCGTGCTGATCAACTACGCCTTCTCCACCGCCCCGCACCTGGACATCATCTGGTCGGCCTGGGGCGGGTTGGTGTTTGTCCTGCGCGACATGGTGCAAACCCGCTTCGGCCACGGCGCGATCGCGGCGATGCTCGCAGCGTTGGTCCTGTCCTATGTCACTTCCGATCCGTCCATCGCGCTGGCCAGCGCCACGGCCTTCGCGGTGTCCGAATGCATCGACTGGCTGGTGTTCAGCATCACCAAGCGTCCGTTGCACGATCGCCTGTGGATAAGTTCGGCCCTGAGCATTCCCCTCGACACCTTCATCTTCTTCGGCATGATCGATGCTTTCACCCCGGCCGTAATCCTTACCGCCATGGGCTCGAAGTTCGCCGGTGTGACGGTCGTGTGGCTGATCATGGCCTGGCGCTTGCGCAAACAGGCTGTCGCCAGCTGAAGCCAAACCTTGCGGTTCATGTAAAATGCCGCGCTTTCTCCCCATGGGAAGCGCGCCAGGCGCCGCGACCCTCGATGATCCGCTTCTTGAGGACCTGAGATGACCCGTATCGGAACTCCATTGTCGCCAACCGCGACCCGCGTATTGCTGTGTGGCTGTGGTGAGTTGGGCAAGGAAGTGGTAATCGAGCTGCAACGCCTGGGCGTTGAAGTGATTGCCGTCGACCGTTACGCCAACGCGCCGGCCATGCAAGTTGCGCATCGCAGCCACGTTATCAACATGCTCGACGGCGCCGCCCTGCGTGCCGTGATCGAAGCCGAAAAGCCGCACTTCATCGTGCCGGAAATCGAAGCGATCGCCACCGCGACCCTCGTGGAGCTGGAAGCCGAAGGCTTTACCGTGATCCCGACCGCGCGCGCCGCGCAGCTGACCATGAACCGTGAAGGCATCCGTCGCCTGGCCGCCGAAGAGCTGGACCTGCCGACCTCGCCGTACCATTTCGCCGACACTTTCGAGGACTACAGCAAGGCCGTCCAGGATCTGGGCTTCCCGTGCGTGGTCAAGCCAGTGATGAGTTCGTCGGGCAAAGGCCAGAGCCTGCTGCGCAGCGCCGATGACGTGAAAACCGCTTGGGATTACGCTCAGGAAGGTGGCCGCGCCGGTAAAGGTCGCGTGATCATCGAAGGCTTTATCGACTTCGACTACGAAATCACTCTGTTGACCGTGCGTCACGTCGGCGGCACGACCTTCTGCGCACCCGTCGGTCACCGGCAGGAGAAGGGCGACTATCAGGAATCCTGGCAGCCACAAGCCATGAGCCCGATTGCCCTGGCCGAATCCGAGCGCGTTGCCAAAGCCGTCACTGAAGCATTGGGCGGTCGTGGCCTGTTTGGTGTCGAGCTGTTCATCAAAGGTGACCAAGTGTGGTTCAGCGAAGTGTCGCCGCGCCCGCATGACACCGGTCTGGTCACCCTGATTTCCCAGGACCTGTCGCAGTTCGCGCTGCACGCACGGGCGATCCTGGGCCTGCCGATTCCGTTGATTCGCCAGTTCGGGCCATCGGCTTCGGCGGTGATTCTGGTGGAAGGGCAGTCGACCCAGACTGCATTCGCCAACCTCGGTGCTGCGTTGAGCGAACCGGATACGGCGCTGCGTCTGTTTGGCAAACCAGAGGTCAATGGCCAGCGCCGGATGGGCGTGGCGTTGGCGCGGGATGAGTCGATCGAAGCGGCTCGTGCCAAGGCAACCCGTGCGTCTCAGGCTGTCGTGGTAGAGCTGTAAGCCGAGGCGCGGCAGGCTAGCTCCCACAGGGTTATTGATTGGTCACAGATTTTGTGTACACCCAATTTCCATGGGGGAGCCAGCCTGCTGGCGATGCTTCTGCTTCAGGTCACCCGATTCAAATCGTTATGTCGCGTCTCCTTCAGACACAGCACCGCAATCAAGCTCAGCACCGCCGCCCCAGACACATACCCTCCGACATAACTCAGACCGCCCATCGCCACCAGTTTCTGCGCGAAAAACGGCGCCGCCGAGGCCCCGACGATTCCGCCCAGATTGTAGGCTGCGGACGCGCCGGTATACCGCACATGCGTTGGAAACAGCTCCGGCAGCAACGCGCCCATCGGTGCAAACGTCACGCCCATCAGAAACAGCTCGATGCACAGGAACAGCGCCACGCCCCAGGTCGAGCCTTGGGTCAGCAGCGGTTCCATCAAGAATCCCGACAGGATCGCCAAGACGCCGCCAATGATCAGCACCGGTTTGCGCCCGTAGCGGTCGCTGGCCCAGGCGGACAACGGCGTGGCGGCGGCCATGAACAGGACGGCGAAGCACAGCAGCCCAAGGAAGGTTTCGCGGCTGTAGCCGAGTGTCGACACGCCGTAACTCAATGAAAACACCGTCGAGATGTAGAACAGCGCGTAGCACACGACCATCGACCCTGCCCCCAGCAACATCGGTACCCAGTACTGGCTGAACAGCTCGACCAACGGGATCTTCACTCGCTCCTGACGTGCCATGGCGTTGGCAAACACCGGGGTTTCGTGGAGTTTGAGGCGCACATACAGGCCCACCATCACCAGCGCGGCGCTGAGCAGAAACGGAATCCGCCAGCCCCAAGAGCGGAACTGCTCGTCATTCAGGGTCATGGCGAGCGTCAGGAACAGACCGTTAGCCGCCAGAAATCCAATCGAGGGGCCGAGCTGCGGGAACATGCCGAACCAGGCGCGCTTGCCTTTGGGCGCATTCTCCGTCGCCAGCAGGGCCGCACCGCCCCATTCGCCGCCCAGCCCAAGACCTTGGCCGAACCTCAGCACGCAGAGCAGGATCGGCGCCCAGGCTCCGATGCTGTCATAACCCGGCAATACGCCGATCAACGTGGTGCACACACCCATCAATAGCAGCGAAGCGACCAATGTCGATTTGCGCCCGATGCGGTCACCGAAGTGCCCAAACAGCGCCGATCCCAAGGGGCGGGCGAGGAATGCGATGCCGAAGGTGAGGAACGCCGACAGCATCTGGGCGGTGCCGGAGGTCTGCGGAAAGAACACCGGACCGATCACCAGCGCCGCAGCGGTGGCATAGACGTAGAAGTCGTAAAACTCGATGGCGGTGCCGATAAAACTCGCCGTGGCCACGCGGGTGGCGGAGTTCGTCGGTTGGGTAGGCGCGTCGCTATAAGTCGTGCTGGTCGTCATGCGGTTATCCCTGACAGTCATGTGCCCCAGTGGAGCGAATTATTATGGTCGAACACCCAGGGATGTGGGAGTGAGGCGCGGCCGCTGTTCAAGGTAGGAACAGTCGTCGGTGTGGTGCGGAAAGTGCCGATGGTCTGGCCGGAACCTGCTGCGTGCGGGGTAAGCACGTGGTTCGGCCGGGGCTTGGGTAAGCGGATTCGATTATAGGAAGGTGGCTAACGATCTAACAAGGGGCTTGGGATTGGCGAGGTCTTTTTGGCGAGGGGGCGTTCCGACAAGCCCCCTCGCCACGGTGTTATGTGTCCGACATCAAATCACTGTTGGAACGGAGCTGGTATGCCAGATCAAAACCTGAGTAACCCGATTGTCTTCCGTCTCCAGAATTTCCAGCCGATAACGCCCGATCTTCAGGCATACCGCACTTTCTGGAATGGTCTCCAGTGCCTCGGTCACCAAGCCGTTCAGGGTTTTCGGGCCGTCGCTGGGCAGGTGCCAGCCCAGGCTCTTGTTCAATTCGCGAATCGACGCCGCACCTTCGATCATCAGTCGGCCATCGGCCTGCGGGTGGATGTGCGGGTTGTCCAGGCTGTGCTGACTTTCGAATTCGCCGACGATTTCTTCGAGAATGTCTTCCAGGGTCACGATGCCAAGTACTTCGCCGTACTCGTCGACCACCATGCCCAGGCGCCGCTGCTGTTTGTGGAAATTCAAGAGTTGCAGTTGCAACGGCGTGCTTTCCGGCACGAAGTACGGTTCGTGGCTGGCGGCCAGCAACGCTTCCAGGGTCAGGCTCGCATCGGGTAGCAAGTGGCGGATCTGCCGGGTATTGAGCACGGCTTCGACCTGATTGATGTCGCTGTGAAACACCGGCAGGCGGGTGCGCTTGTTGTTGCGCAGTTGCTCGACGATCTCTGCGAGGGAGTCGTCGAGATTGATCCCGTCGACGTCACTTCGCGGCACCAGAATGTCGTTGACCGTGATGTTGTCGAGCGCGTGGATGCCCGTCAGCGGGTGAGGGCGGCAGACGGCTTCGTGATCGTCCTTACGCTCGCTGGGGCTCTCGTCTTCGCTCTGTTGCACCACCTTGACCTTGCGGGCAAACGGTCGCATCAGCAGCCGGGTGAAGCCATTGAGCAGCCAGGCGGCCGGGTAGATGATTTTCAGTGGCGCACCGAGCAGCGTGTTGCCCAGGGCCAGGACGGCGTCGGGATAGCGCACGGCGAGGGCGCGCGGCAGGTAGTCGGCGAACACCAGCAGTGCGATCCCGGCGCCCAGGCAGGCAATCCACGGGCCGTTTTCCGCCCAGATGAAGATCGCCAGCAAGGTGCTGATGACCACTGCCAGTGCGCGGCACAGGGTATTGCAGAAGATCAGGCTGTTGAGCGGGAAGCTGAGCTTCGCGACCGGTTTGTCGCTGGAACGCGAGGCGGTGCGCTGGGCCAGCAAGTGCTGTTGTGCGGATTCGATGGCGGTAAACAGCCCCGACCATAAAATCAGCAGGGCCAATACCGCGAGCATCGGCCCTATGGGCAAGTCGTCCATTAATGCCGCCCGTCAGATGTGCAGGATGTATTCACGGACCAGCTTACTGCCGAAGTACGCCAGCATCAGCAGGCAGAAACCGGCGAGGGTCCAGCGAATGGCCTTGTGTCCGCGCCAGCCGAGGCGGTTACGTCCCCATAGCAGCACGCTGAAGACGATCCAGGCCAGGCAAGCCAGCAAGGTTTTGTGCACCAGATGCTGGGCAAACAGGTTGTCGACAAACAGCCAGCCAGAGAGCAGCGATAACGACAGCAGGGTCCAGCCGGCCCAGAGGAAGCCGAACAGCAGGCTTTCCATGGTTTGCAGCGGCGGGAAGTTCTTGATCAGGCCCGACGGGTGTTTGTGCTTGAGCTGATGGTCTTGCACCAGCAGCAGCAAGGCTTGAAACATCGCGATGGTGAACATGCCGTAAGCGAGGATCGACAGCAGGATGTGCGCGAGAATGCCCGGCTCTTCGTCGATGACCTGTACCGTGCCGGCAGGGGCGAACTGCGCCAGCAGCACCGTGGCGGCACCGAGCGGGAACAGCAATATAAGCAGGTTTTCCACCGGGATCCGCGAACAGGCCAGCAGGGTCAGGGCGATGACCGCCGCCGCAATCAGGCTGGCGGCGCTGAAAAAGTCCAGGCCCAGGCCGATCGGGGTCAGCAGGTGGGCGAACAGGCTGGCACTGTGAGCCAGCACGGCAAGCACGCCAAGCGTGACCAGCAGGCGTTTGTTCGCCTTGGCACCAGTGGCCAGGCGAGTGCCTTGATAGATAGTCGCAGCGGCATATAAGCAGGCGGCGGCGAGGGTAGTCAGCATACTGGGTGACAAGGGGAGCATAAATCCTGTTAGGCAAGCCCGGAAGGCGCTGAGTTTGGCATAGAACCCCCGCAGCACGAAAGACCATGCAACCTGACGACGAGGTGTCCGCCAGACGCAGTCTTCGCTATAATCCGCGACCTGCCCACGCCGCAGGCTCGCCGAGCACATGTTTATTCCGGTCTGGGCCGCCATTATCCCGGTCTACACAGGGCCTGAAAGGATCGCGCAATGTTTGAAAACTTAACCGACCGTCTCTCGCAGACGCTGCGCCATGTCACCGGCAAGGCCAAGCTGACCGAGGACAACATCAAAGACACCCTGCGCGAAGTGCGCATGGCGTTGCTCGAAGCCGACGTCGCCTTGCCGGTGGTGAAAGACTTCGTCAATTCGGTCAAGGAGCGCGCCGTCGGCACCGAGGTGTCTCGCAGCCTGACGCCGGGCCAGGCCTTCGTGAAGATCGTCCAGGCCGAACTCGAAAGCCTGATGGGCGCCGCCAACGAAGACTTGAACCTGAGCGCCGTTCCACCGGCCGTGGTCCTGATGGCCGGTTTGCAGGGTGCGGGTAAAACCACCACTGCCGGCAAACTCGCGCGTTTCCTTAAGGAGCGCAAGAAGAAGTCGGTCATGGTCGTGTCCGCGGACGTTTACCGTCCGGCGGCGATCAAGCAGCTGGAAATGCTCGCCGGTGAAGTCGGCGTCACCTTCTTCCCGTCCGACCTGAGCCAGAAACCGGTCGACATCGCGCAAGCGGCTATAAAAGAAGCAAAGCTCAAGTTTATTGATGTGGTCATCGTCGATACCGCCGGTCGTCTGCACATCGACGAAGAGATGATGGGCGAGATCAAGGCCTTGCACGCCGCGATCAACCCGGTCGAAACCCTGTTCGTGGTCGACGCCATGACCGGCCAGGACGCCGCCAACACGGCCAAGGCCTTCGGCGACGCCTTGCCGCTGACCGGTGTGATCCTGACCAAGGTCGACGGCGACGCCCGTGGCGGTGCCGCACTGTCGGTTCGCGCCATCACCGGCAGGCCGATCAAGTTCATCGGTATGGGCGAGAAGAGCGATGCGCTCGAACCGTTCCACCCTGAGCGTATTGCTTCGCGCATCCTCGGCATGGGCGATGTGCTCAGTCTGATCGAGCAGGCGGAAGCGACCCTCGACAAGGACAAGGCCGACAAACTGGCCAAGAAGCTGAAGAAGGGCAAGGGCTTCGACCTCGAAGACTTCCGCGATCAGCTGCAACAGATGAAGAACATGGGCGGCCTCGGTGGCCTCATGGACAAACTGCCGAACATCGGCGGCGTCAATCTGGCGCAGATGGGCAATGCCCAAGGCGCGGCAGAGAAACAATTCAAGCAGATGGAAGCCATCATCAATTCCATGACCCCGGCCGAGCGCCGCGACCCTGAGCTGATCAGCGGTTCGCGCAAACGCCGGATCGCCATGGGTTCCGGCACCCAGGTGCAGGACATCGGTCGCTTGATCAAGCAGCACAAGCAGATGCAGAAGATGATGAAGAAATTCTCCGCCAAAGGCGGAATGGCCAAAATGATGCGCGGTATGGGCGGAATGTTGCCCGGCGGCGGCATGCCGAAAATGTAAAGAATTCGCGCAAGGGCTTGCTCTTGCGCAGCCCACACGGAAGTGGGATCTCCAGCAAACCCGCACTTGGCGGGAGCTGACTGGCCGTTTTCAACGACGGCTCTATAGCAAATCTTGATGGCGACCGGAAGGCCGCCGGAAAAAGACATTTGCAAAAGTCCGGATATTCCTTAGAATATGCGGCCTTTCGGGCACCTATGCCCGCTGTGCCTTTAGATTTGCAGCACCGACTACAGGAACGATGTTCACATGCTAACAATCCGTCTTGCCCTTGGCGGCTCCAAAAAGCGCCCGTTTTACCACTTGACCGTAACCGACAGCCGCAACCCGCGCGACGGTTCGCACAAGGAACAGGTTGGTTTCTTCAACCCTGTTGCTCGTGGTCAAGAAGTCCGTCTGTCCGTGAACCAAGAGCGCGTAGCCTACTGGCTGAGCGTTGGTGCACAACCTTCTGAGCGTGTTGCTCAGTTGTTGAAGGATGCATCTAAGGCTGCGGCCTGAGCAATATGAACGCGACGCCTGCCATTGCTGATGATTTGATCGTTATCGGCAAGATTTATTCTGTTCATGGCGTTCGCGGCGAAGTGAAGGTTTATTCCTTTACTGATCCGACTGAAAACCTGTTGCAGTACAAAACCTGGACGCTCAAGCGCGAAGGCAATGTGAAACAGGTCGAGCTGGTCAGCGGACGTGGGAACGACAAGTTCCTGGTCGCAAAGCTCAAGGGTCTTGATGATCGTGAAGAAGCTCGTCTTCTGGCCGGTTATGAGATCTGCGTGCCGCGCAACCTGTTCCCTGAATTGACCGACGGCGAGTACTACTGGTACCAGCTGGAAGGTCTGAAGGTTATTGATCAACTCGGGCAATTGCTCGGGAAAATCGATCATCTTCTGGAAACCGGCGCCAATGATGTAATGGTGGTCAAGCCTTGCGCTGGCAGCCTGGATGATCGCGAACGCCTGTTGCCCTATACGGAGCAATGTGTGTTGGCCGTCGACCTTGCCGCAGGCGAGATGAAGGTGGAATGGGATGCGGACTTCTAAGCGTGGCTAACTTGCGCGTAGAAGTGATCAGTTTGTTTCCCGAGATGTTCTCCGCCATCAGCGAGTACGGCATCACCAGTCGTGCGGTGAAACAGGGGCTGTTGCAGCTCACCTGTTGGAATCCGCGAGACTACACGACGGATCGGCATCACACTGTGGACGATCGCCCATTTGGCGGTGGTCCGGGCATGGTGATGAAGATCAAGCCCCTGGAAGATGCTCTGGTTCAGGCCAAGGCAGCAGCCGGGGAGGCGGCGAAGGTGATTTACCTGTCCCCCCAAGGCCGTCAACTGACTCAGTCGGCGGTACGCGAGTTGGCGAATCTGGATGCATTGATCCTGATTGCCGGCCGCTATGAAGGCATTGACGAGCGTTTTATTGAAGCTCATGTCGATGAAGAGTGGTCGATTGGCGACTATGTACTGTCTGGCGGCGAGCTGCCGGCGATGGTCCTGATCGATGCGGTTACACGACTGCTGCCTGGAGCTTTAGGGCATGCGGACTCCGCCGAGGAAGATTCCTTTACGGATGGTTTGCTGGATTGCCCGCACTACACCCGACCGGAGGTGTATGCGGATCAGCGTGTTCCCGACGTGTTGCTAAGTGGCAATCACGCGCATATCCGGCGTTGGCGTTTACAGCAGTCCCTTGGTAGGACCTTTGAACGACGCGCCGATCTTCTGGAAAGCCGCTCGCTTTCTGGAGAAGAGAAGAAGCTGCTCGAGGAATACATCCGCGAGCGGGACGATAGTTAACAACGTATCGATGGTAGATCCGACGATCTACCTTAGGAGCACAGCATGACTAACAAAATCATCCTTGCACTCGAAGCAGAGCAGATGACCAAAGAGATCCCTACCTTTGCCCCGGGCGACACCATTGTCGTTCAGGTGAAAGTGAAGGAAGGCGACCGTTCGCGTCTGCAAGCGTTCGAAGGTGTTGTTATCGCCAAGCGTAACCGCGGCGTAAACAGTGCTTTCACCGTTCGTAAAATCTCCAACGGTGTTGGCGTAGAGCGTACTTTCCAGACCTACAGCCCGCAAATCGACAGCATGGCCGTTAAACGTCGCGGTGACGTACGTAAAGCCAAGCTGTACTACCTGCGTGACCTGTCCGGTAAAGCAGCTCGCATCAAGGAAAAACTGGCTTAAGTCCAGCTTCCGATGCAGAAAAAAGCAGCCTACGGGCTGCTTTTTTGTTGCCTGCGATTTATCTTTCGTGACCGTACTGTCGGTCTTGCCTGAGCTTATATGCCCGCCATCGATCATCCATTGATAGACCAATTCCTCGACGCGCTGTGGCTGGAAAAAGGTCTATCCGATAACACTCGCGATGCCTATCGCAGCGACCTGGCCTTGTTCAATGGCTGGTTGCAGGAAAAGGGTCTGGAGCTGATCAACGCCGGCCGCGAGTTGATCCTCGATCACCTGGCCTGGCGTCTGGAACAAAACTACAAACCCCGTTCAACGGCGCGATTCCTCTCCGGTGTGCGTGGGTTTTATCGTTATCTACTCAGGGAAAAGCTGATCGCGGTCGATCCGACCTTGCGCGTCGATATGCCCCAGCTCGGTAGGCCTTTGCCTAAGTCTCTGTCGGAAGCAGACGTGGAAGCGCTGCTGAAGGCGCCGGACTTGAGCGAAGCTATCGGTCAGCGGGACCGCGCCATGCTCGAAGTGCTTTATGCGTGCGGCTTGCGGGTGACGGAGTTGATCAGCCTGACGCTGGAGCAGGTCAATCTGCGTCAAGGCGTGCTGCGGGTCATGGGCAAAGGCAGCAAGGAGCGCCTGGTTCCGATGGGCGAGGAGGCGATTGTCTGGGTCGAGCGATACATGCGCGATGGCCGCCAGGAACTGCTCGGCGGGCGTCCCAGCGATGTCATGTTCCCCAGCCAGCGCGGTGAGCAGATGACTCGCCAGACCTTCTGGCATCGCATCAAGCACCAGGCCAAGGTCGCCGGGATCGGCAAGTCGCTGTCGCCGCATACCTTGCGCCATGCGTTCGCCACGCACCTGCTCAACCACGGCGCGGACCTTCGGGTGGTGCAAATGCTGCTCGGCCACAGCGACCTGTCGACCACCCAGATCTACACCCACGTCGCCCGCGCACGCTTGCAGGACTTGCACGCCAAACACCACCCGCGCGGCTGACGGATGGAACAAATCACCGGTGGCGAGGGCGCTTGCTCCCGCTGGGGCGCGAAGCGATCCCAAAACGATGGACCACGGCTAATCAGGAAAATCGAGGTGCCTGTTTTACGACTGCTGCGCAGTCGAGCGGGAGCAAGCGCCCTCGCCACAACACGTGTTATCAGATACGCACCATTATGTGTGTTGCGTCAGGCGCATTCGGCCACAGGAGCCTTATGTGGTAGGCTTTGCCGGTTTGCACGATGGGCGGTTATGACCCGGTGTTTCGGCACGGGCGTTCTGATCGTCCCATTTGTCCGCCTTCAGGAGTTCTCATGCGTCTGACCCAGATTTTCGCCGCCGCAGCCATTGCGTTGGTCAGTACCTTTGCCGTCGCCGATGACGCGGCCGACAAAGCCATTCGTAAAAGCCTGGAAAATCTCCAGCTGGAAGTACCGGTAGAAAGCATCTCCGCCAGTCCGTTGCCGGGCCTGTATGAAGTCAAACTGCAAGGCAGCCGCGTGCTCTACGCCAGCGCCGACGGCCAATACGTGGTGCAGGGCTACCTGTTCCAGCTCAAGGACGGCAAGCCGGTCAACCTGACCGAGAAGACCGAACGCCTGGGCGTGTCCAAACTGGTCAACGCCATCCCGGTTGCAGAAACCGTGGTCTACCCGGCGATCGGCGAAACCAAATCGCACATCACCGTGTTCACCGACACCACCTGCCCGTACTGCCACAAACTGCATGCCGAAGTGCCTGAGCTGAACAAGCGCGGCATCGAAGTGCGTTACGTCGCGTTCCCGCGCCAGGGCCTGGGCTCGCCGGGTGACGAACAATTGCAAGCGGTCTGGTGCTCGAAAGACAAGAAAGCTGCCATGGACAAAATGGTCGACGGCAAGGAAATCAAGGCCGCCAAGTGTGATAACCCGGTTTCCAAGCAGTTCGCCCTCGGTCAGTCGATCGGCGTGAACGGCACACCGGCCATCGTTTTGGCTGACGGTCAGGTCATTCCGGGCTACCAGCCTGCGCCACAAGTCGCCAAACTGGCGCTGGGCGCGAAATAATTCGCATCGTCACGGCCAGCCTTTGACGATCATGGTCCGGCGGTACCATTTGCCGGGCCATTAATAGAGAGCCGCGAGTATGCGGCTGTTTTCACGGCCGGCCTTGAGTCGGCCGTTTTATGGGGAGTTCACAGTGAAACCGGTCAAAGTAGGCATCTGTGGGTTAGGGACCGTCGGTGGCGGTACCTTCAACGTACTTCAGCGCAACGCCGAGGAAATTGCTCGTCGTGCCGGGCGTGGAATCGAAGTGGCACAAATTGCCATGCGCACGCCAAAGCCTCAGTTCCAAACGACCGGTATTGCGATTACCAACGATGTCTTCGAAGTGGCCACGAACCCTGAGATCGACATCGTTATAGAGCTGATGGGCGGCTACACCGTTGCCCGCGAGCTGGTACTCAAGGCCATCGAGAATGGCAAGCATGTGGTCACCGCGAACAAGGCACTGATCGCCGTTCACGGTAATGAGATTTTCGCCAAGGCACGTGAGAAAGGCGTGATCGTGGCGTTCGAAGCGGCTGTGGCCGGTGGCATTCCGGTGATCAAGGCGATCCGTGAAGGCCTGTCCGCCAACCGCATCAACTGGGTCGCCGGGATCATCAACGGCACCGGCAACTTCATCCTCACCGAAATGCGCGAGAAGGGTCGCACCTTCGAAGACGTACTCGCCGAGGCGCAAGCCCTGGGTTACGCCGAAGCCGATCCGACCTTCGACGTTGAAGGCATCGACGCGGCCCACAAGTTGACGATCCTGGCCTCCATCGCCTTCGGCATCCCGCTGCAGTTCGACAAGGCTTACACCGAAGGCATCACCAAGCTGACCACCGCTGACGTGAACTACGCCGAAGCGCTGGGTTATCGCATCAAGCACCTCGGCGTCGCTCGCAGCACCGCGTCCGGTATCGAGTTGCGCGTGCACCCGACGCTGATTCCGGCCGATCGTCTGATCGCCAACGTCAACGGCGTGATGAACGCGGTGATGGTCAACGGTGATGCGGCCGGTTCGACCCTGTTCTACGGCGCGGGTGCCGGCATGGAGCCGACGGCTTCGTCGGTGATCGCCGACCTGGTGGACGTGGTTCGCGCCATGACCTCCGACCCGGAAAACCGTGTGCCGCACCTGGCCTTCCAACCGGATTCGTTGTCGGCGCACCCGATCCTGCCGATCGAAGCGTGCGAAAGTGCTTACTACCTGCGCATTCAGGCGAAAGACCATCCGGGCGTACTGGCCCAGGTCGCGAGCATTCTGTCGGAGCGTGGCATCAACATCGAATCGATCATGCAGAAAGAAGTCGAAGAGCATGACGGTCTGGTGCCGATGATCCTGCTGACTCATCGTGTGCTGGAACAGCACATGAACGACGCGATCGCCGCGCTGGAAGCCCTGGCAGGCGTGGTCGGTCCGGTCGTCCGGATCCGCGTCGAGCACCTGAACTAAACAAAAGCAGCGGCAAGCTGCGAGCTTCAAGCGACAAGTCAAAGGCACTCTGGCTTTTACTTGCCGCTTGTAGCTTGAGACTTGAAGCTCAAACCAAAGGTTTGCCCCTATGCGTTATATCAGTACCCGCGGCCAGGCACCGGCCCTGAATTTCGAAGATGTCCTGCTGGCCGGTCTTGCCACCGACGGCGGTCTGTACGTCCCGGAAAACCTGCCACGTTTCACCCAGGAAGAAATCGCTTCCTGGGCGGGCCTGCCGTATCACGAGCTGGCCTTCCGGGTGATGCGCCCGTTCGTCACCGGCAGCATCCCTGATGCCGATTTCAAAAAGATCCTTGAAGAAACCTACGGTGTGTTCTCGCACAGCGCCGTGGCACCGTTGCGTCAGCTGAATGGCAACGAATGGGTGCTCGAGCTGTTCCACGGCCCGACCCTGGCGTTCAAAGACTTCGCCCTGCAACTGCTCGGTCGTCTGCTCGACTACGTGCTGGAAAAACGCGGCGAGCGCGTGGTCATCGTCGGCGCGACCTCCGGTGATACCGGTTCGGCCGCCATCGAAGGCTGCAAGCACTGCGAAAACGTCGACATCTTCATCCTGCACCCGCATAACCGCGTGTCCGAAGTGCAGCGTCGCCAGATGACCACCATCTTCGGCGAGAACATCCATAACATCGCCATCGAAGGCAACTTCGATGACTGCCAGGAAATGGTCAAGGCCAGCTTCGCTGACCAGAGCTTCCTCAAGGGCACGCGTCTGGTGGCGGTGAACTCGATCAACTGGGCGCGGATCATGGCCCAGATCGTTTACTACTTCCACGCAGCCCTGCAGTTGGGCGGCCCGGCGCGCTCGGTATCGTTCTCGGTGCCGACCGGCAACTTCGGCGACATCTTCGCCGGTTACCTGGCACGTAACATGGGCCTGCCGATCAACCAGTTGATCGTCGCCACCAACCGCAATGACATCCTGCACCGCTTCATGAGCGGCAACCAGTACGTCAAGGAAACCCTGCACGCCACGTTGTCGCCGTCGATGGACATCATGGTGTCGTCGAACTTCGAGCGTCTGCTGTTCGATCTGCACGGTCGCAACGGCGCAGCGATTGCCGGTTTGATGGACAGCTTCAAGCAGGGCGGCGGTTTCAGCGTCGAACAGGAACGCTGGACCGAAGCCCGCAAATTGTTCGATTCCCTGGCCGTGGATGACGCGCAAACCTGCGAAACCATTGCCGAAGTCTACG
The DNA here is from genome assembly GCF_900106065.1 of Pseudomonas mandelii. NCBI lineage: Bacteria > Pseudomonadati > Pseudomonadota > Gammaproteobacteria > Pseudomonadales > Pseudomonadaceae > Pseudomonas > Pseudomonas mandelii. The sequence goes on along the minus strand of NZ_LT629796.1, from coordinate 916,268 downwards.
AGCAAACCGGCGAACTGCTGGATCCGCACACCGCCATCGGCGTGAAGGCCGCGCGCGAATGCCGTCGTAGCCTGGATATTCCAATGGTGATCCTCGGCACGGCCCATCCGGTCAAATTCCCGGATGCAGTGGAGAAAGCCGGCGTAGGAAAAGCGCTTGAACTACCTGCACATCTTTCTGATTTGTTCGAGCGAAATGAGCGTTGCACCGTGTTGCCGAATGATTTGAAAGCCGTGCAGGCCTTTGTCAGTCAGCATGGCAACCGCGGCAAGCCGCTGTAACCACTCAAAGCTGTCACATTTTGAAGCCCGTCTCCTGACGGGCTTTCTCATTTCTGCATGCCACACTTGCCGTGTTTTCGCCCCAGAAAGGATGGGCGAGTTGATTGCGAAGGAAGTGGTAATGCGGTTTTTCAGAGGGTTCAAACCAGCCGTGTGCTGGATGTTTTTGATCGGCGTCCTGGGCTTGGATCAAGCAGGGACGGCCGCGCAATTGGCGACGCCCGAGTCCAGGGGGGCGGGCGTCGGCGCAATCATCGAACTGGATGCTCAGGAACTGAGGTGGGTTGCCGAGCATCCGCAAGTCATCGTCTCGTCGGTGCAATACCCGCTTTATCTGTTCAAGGATGAACACGGTCAGTGGAGCGGTCTGAACAACGATCTGCTCAATCGCATCAGTGCCATGACGGGTTTGCAGTTTGTTCACGAGGAGTCGTTTTCCACCGACCAACTGCTTGGGCGTCTGGAAAGTGCCGAGGCGGACATGAGCACAACGCTTGCGATGAATGACGAGCGTAAGGCGTTCCTGGATTTCAGTCATGCGTTCGGTGGCGCTGGATGGGTGTTTGTCGGACGGGCAGACGCACCGGTCGTGCACTCCTTGGCGCAGTTGGCGAAAAGAGTGCTGGTGTTGCCGGCCCGGCACGCACTCGAAGGCACGATTCGCCGCGACTACCCGGCGATAGAGTTGCGCACGGTCAAGACTTACGCCGAGGCCAGGGCGCTGGTTGAAAGTGGTGAAGCCTTTGCCACCATCGAAAATGAAATCGGGGCGCAGCTCTATCCGTTGGGGCAACTCAAGGTCGGCCGGGCCGTGGAGGGCAAGTGGGAGGCTGATCACCTCGCGGTACGCAAAGGCCAGTCGCCGCTGCTGAGCATTCTCAACAAGGCGCTTGAGGCCTTTCCTGCGGCCGACTTGCGTGCCATTCGCCTGAAATGGCTCAGCGGTATCGCGCCCGTCGAGTCGCCTTCTCGCTGGCGGCAGCTGACTCACTGGTTTTGCTGGGGCATGTTTATCGTCAGCCTGTTCGGTCTGCTTTCCTTGCTCTGGAATCGCAGGCTCGCGGCACTGATCAAGCAGCGCGCAGACGCTGAGAAGGGGCTGGGCGATCAGCTTGCGTTCCAGCATGCGTTGATCGACGCCATGCCCGATCCGATGTTTGTTCGTGATCTGCAAGGGCGTTTGATCATGTGCAACAAAAGTTATGAGGAGAGCCTCTGCACCCGTTTTGATCAGGTTCAAGGGCGACGGCTGGTTGAGCTCGATGTCCTGCCGGCGGAAACCGCAGCGCTGCTGCATGCCGAATTCATGGCGCAGATGGAGACTCGAAAGCCACGCTTCAGTGAACGTCAATTGCTGTTCAACAACGGGGTCAGGGACATCTACCAATGGACGGTGCCGTTCTACAGCGTCGACGGCCAATTGCGAGGGTTGCTGGGGGGATGGACTGATATCGGTCACCGGACAAGGCACCTGTGAACAGGCTGTTTTTTCCCTGTCATCTTTTCCGTGCATGCTCTATCGACCAGGGACGCCGACGCGTCTGCACCTGGAATCCAGAACTTTCTTCTCGGGTCGGTGGTCATTTACTGTGAACACACCCCAGGCACTTTGTTTTCGGACTATTGAGTGGTGATCGAGATGGAAAGTATCAGTCTATTGCTCGGTGAGGCTCTGAGCCCGTATCAGGTCAAGCTGACCCCGTCGGGCGCCCATGGCGAATGCCTGGTGACACTGAAGAATGCGACCGGCGCGATCGTGGTCGAACGGGCGTTCAATCAAGCCCAGTTAACCGATTACCGTCTGCTGACGGATGTCGTCGACGGCTTGCACCGCGACGTGCTGATTGCCGAAGGACGGCTGGAACCCTGCGTCATCGCGGCGCTGCGCAATGCGGCTCAGGATAAGGTCCTGGCCAGTCGAAATTGAATTGTTCTTTTGTGGGAACCTTCCTGCGCTCAGGTCGTCAGACCATGTAACAGCAGGATCAAGCATTGTGCTCCGGTGCTTGTAGCTTGCTGCCACTGGTCTTTATGTAGGCCACGTTTAACCCCGAGTCGTCTCCCCACTTCTCGGGGTTTCTTTTGCCTGCGATTTGTCATTGCCCGGCCTGATTCTCGAAAAAGGCTTTGGCTTCTTTCAGGTAGTCGTTGCGTCTTTCGGGGTCCAGCCACTCAGCGTACAGCTGGTCCAGTCGCTCATGGGGCAGGGTGCGTAACAGTTCATTGATCTCTTGGATGGCCTTGCGGCCCTGGACTGTACCGGAGCAGCCAATGTGCCCCGACAGGTATTTGCCCGTGCCCTTCACCGGGTAAAATTCCAGCTGATCGTCGGCGATGTGCTCTCGATTAGCCTGATAGCGAATTTCCGGCCAGTACCCCAGAACCATTTGCAAACGGCCCAGTCGCTGCATCTGCAACAGACTGGCAAGGGCATCGTTGCCGTAATGGGGAGCCAGTGCGTCCGGTGGCGCCAGTTTCAGCAGCGTGTCGAGGACTTGGCCGTAACTGCGCTCGGCGACGACCCCGATTTTCTTTTGGCCACTGGCCAGCAGAGCCGCAAGATCGACTTCGCCGTCGATCAGAAAAGGATCCAGCTGCGCGCGGTCTTCCCGGCGGACGACAAGTCCATTGCTCACCGCGCGGAAGGCCGGAATGGAGAACGCAATCCATTGTTCGCGCTCTTTGGTCCAGACCAGCGACGGATCGCAGGTAAACGATTCTTCGCGGAGCATTTGCATGGCGCGGGCCCGGTTGACTCGCATCAGGGTGTGCTCGTATTGCGGCATCCCGGCTATCAACAGCGGCAGGATCTGATCGACAATCCCCTGACCTTTTTTCGGACCTTCAAAGATCATCGTGGGTGGCAAGTCGCGGAGTAACCAGTTCAGCGTCGCTTTGGGTTGTGCCCAAACGGGTGTCGCCAGCGCGGCCAATAGCCCCAATACCGCCGCTGTACGCCAGTTGCGGGTGTTGTGAATGGCTGTTGAAAGCAGGCGTTTCAGCTTAGATGGCCCCGTCTTCGCGCAGCTTGGCAATCTGTTGCGGGTCGTAACCAAGATCGTTGAGTACCTGCGCGTTGTGCTCGCCTAACTGCGGCCCGACCCATGCGCAATCGCCGGGTGTCTCAGAGAGTTTCGGCACAATCCCCGGCATCTTGAAGTCTTTGCCGTCCGGCAGCTTGGCCTGCAGGAACATTTCCCGGGCCAGATACTGCGGATCACTGAACATGTCTTCGGCGCTGAAGATCCGACTGACAGGTACATCGGCCTGATTCAGCTGCGTGAGCACGGTGTCCAGCGACTGCGAATTGACCCAGCGATCGATCACCCCGTAAATCTCGTCACGGCGGCTGTCGCGGCCATCGTTGCTGGCCAGCACCGGGTCGTTGGCCAGGTCTTCGCGACCGATGACCAGCATGAAGCGTTTGAAGATTGCATCGCCATTGGCGCCTATCTGCACATGCTTGCCGTCGGCGCTGGTGTGGATCGAGGAGGGCGTGATGCCTGGCATGATGTTGCCGGTGCGCTCGCGAATGAAACCGAACACATCGAACTCCGGCACCATGCTTTCCATCATGGCGAAGATTGCTTCATACAGCGCCACGTCCACCACCTGGCCCTGGCCACCGTTGACCTCGCGGTGACGCAACGCCATCAGTGCGCCAATCACACCCCATAGCGCGGCAATCGAGTCACCGATGGAAATCCCGGTGCGCACCGGTGGCCGGTCTTCGAAACCGGTGATGTAGCGCAGGCCGCCCATGGATTCACCAACGGCGCCAAAACCGGGTTGATCCTTCATCGGCCCGGTCTGGCCGAAGCCCGACAGCCGTACCATCACCAGTTTCGGGTTGAGGGCGTGCAAGACGTCCCAGCCCAGGCCAAGTTTTTCCAACACGCCAGGGCGAAAATTCTCGATCAGGATGTCCGCTTCGGCCAGCAGCTTTTTCAGGATTGCCAGGCCGTCAGGGTGTTTCAGGTTCAGGGTCAGGGATTTTTTGTTGCGGGCCTGGACGAACCACCACAGCGAGGTGCCTTCGTAGAGTTTTCGCCATTTGCGCAGCGGATCACCGCCGTCGGGGGATTCGATCTTGATTACTTCGGCGCCGAATTCACCGCAAATACGCGAGGCAAACGGGCCGGCGATCAAGGTGCCCAATTCGATGACTTTCAGACCTGAGAGCGGTTTGGCGGTGAGCGGCATGCTGGATCCTGTAGGACAAAGGCTGAGCGGATATAGCCTTTTAACATAGCCCAACGTCAGAGGACCAAGGTTGATCGCCTTCTATTCGTTGATTGCCTACTGCATCGGTTAGACTTGCCGCCTTTCCTCGTATCAAGAAGCCCGTTCATGGCCCAGCCGTCCACGACCTACAAGTTTGAACTGAACCTCACCGACCTCGACCGCAGCGTCTACGAGAGCGTGAAGCAGACCATCGCCCGTCACCCTTCGGAAACCGAAGAGCGCATGACCGTGCGGCTGCTGGCCTACGCCTTCTGGTACAACGAGCAACTGTCGTTCGGTCGCGGTCTGTCAGACGTGGATGAACCGGCCCTGTGGGAAAAGAGCCTGGACGACCGTGTCCTGCACTGGATCGAAGTCGGCCAGCCGGACGCCGATCGCCTGACCTGGTGCTCGCGCCGTACCGAGCGCACCAGCCTGTTGGCTTACGGCAGTCTGCGCGTCTGGGAAACCAAAGTGATCCCCGCGATCAAGAACCTGAAAAACGTGCACATCGCAGCCGTGCCTCAGGACATCCTGGAAACCTTGGCCAAAGACATGCCCCGCGTTATCAAGTGGGACGTGATGATCAGCGAAGGGACGATTTTCGTCACCGACGACCGGGGTCAGCATGAAGTCCAGTTGCAGTGGCTGAGCGGCGAGCGCGGCTGATTTTTCGCCGTTTGTCCGTTTGATCCGGTTTTATCCTACGTATTCAAGAGAAGCACCTGTCACCCCATGCGCATCGAACCTCGCCTGTTGCCCGACACCCTGCCATTCCTCGGCGATCTGCCGCCGCTGCTGACGCGTCTTTACGCGGCGCGTGGCGTGCAATCCGAGGCGGAACTGGACAAGAGCCTGGCGCGGTTGATCCCGTTCCAGCAGCTCAAGGGCATGGATGCGGCGGTGGATTTGCTGGTCACGGCGTTGGAACAGCGCCAGCGGATTCTGATTGTCGGCGACTTCGACGCCGATGGCGCGACCGCCAGTACCGTGGGCGTGTTGGGTTTGCGGCTGCTGGGCGCGGCACATGTCGATTATCTGGTGCCGAACCGCTTCGAGTATGGCTATGGCCTGACCCCGGAAATCGTTGAGGTGGCGCTGACGCGCACGCCGCAGTTGCTGATTACGGTGGACAACGGCATCTCCAGCGTCGAAGGCGTGGCGGCAGCGAAAAAGGCAGGCCTGAGCGTGCTGGTCACCGACCACCACCTGCCCGGCGACGAACTGCCGTTAGCCGATGCCATCGTCAATCCGAACCAGCCGGGGTGCGAATTTCCGAGCAAGGCACTGGCCGGCGTCGGGGTGATTTTCTATGTATTGATGGCCCTGCGCGCACGCTTGCGTAGCCTCGGCTGGTACGCGAGCACGCCGCAGCCGAACATTGGCGAGCTGCTGGACCTGGTGGCGCTGGGCAGCGTCGCCGACGTGGTGCCGCTGGATGCCAACAATCGGATTCTGGTGCACCAGGGCCTGGAGCGGATTCGCGCCGGCCGCGCCCGTCCGGGCATCAAGGCGATTCTCGAAGTCGCCAAGCGCGAACCGGCACGCATCACCTCGACCGACCTGGGCTTCATTGTCGGCCCGCGCCTGAATGCGGCGGGGCGCCTGGATGACATGAGCCTGGGCATCGAATGCCTGATCACCGACGACGCCGGGTTGGCGCGGGAAATGGCCGTGCAGCTTGACGGCATGAACCAGGACCGCAAATCCATTGAGCAGGGCATGCAGCGTGAAGCGCTGGCTCAGCTCAAGGATTTGCCGGTCGAATCGATGCCGTTCGGCCTGTGCCTGTTTGATCCCGAGTGGCACCAGGGCGTCATCGGCATCCTCGCTTCGCGTATGAAAGAGCGCTATTTCCGTCCGACCATTGCCTTTGCCGATGCTGGCGATGGTTTGCTCAAAGGGTCAGGGCGTTCGGTTCAGGGCTTTCATATTCGTGACGCCTTGAGTGTGGTGGCCGCGCAGCATCCGAACCTGATCAGCAAGTACGGCGGCCACGCCATGGCGGCCGGTCTGACCTTGCCGGAAGCAAATTTTCCGTTGTTCGCCGAGGCCTTCGACGCTGAAGTGCGCCGGCAATTGCGCGAAGAAGACCTGACCGGGCGTCTGCTGTCGGACGGGGTTTTGGCGGTCGAAGAATTCCATCTCGAACTGGCCCGTGCGCTACGCCATGCCGGACCTTGGGGGCAGCACTTCCCTGAACCTTTGTTTCATGGCGTGTTTCAGTTGGTTGAACAGCGCGTCGTCGGCGAGCGACACCTCAAAGTGGTGCTCAGAAGCGAATGTGGCTCGGTGAAGCTCGATGGCATTGCCTTCGGCATCGACCGCGACATTTGGCCGAATCCGACCATCAAGTGGGTGGAATTGGCCTACAAACTCGACCTCAACGAGTTTCGCGGGAACGAGACGGTGCAGCTGATGATTGCCCACATCGAACCGCGTTGAGCCCTTCGCGAGCAGGCTCACTCCTACAGGATTTGCACAAAACCTGTGGGAGCGAGCCTGTTCGCGATAGCGATCTTTCTGACACCGAATCCCTCGGAACCCTCCCTCATCCCCCGATGTCGACTAGGCTCTAAGCACTGCTTGATTATCCTTGTGACGTCTTGTCCAATTTTTGCCCGCGGGGGCGGGTGCTGCGCCTTTTTCCTGTCACTCGTCGACTTTTCAAACAGAACCCTGGAGCCTGCCCACTGATTCGAGAGGTGCCGCATGAGTCTGCTGCTTGAACCCTATACCCTTCGTCAATTGACCCTGCTCAACCGCATTGCCGTATCACCGATGTGCCAGTACTCCAGCGTCGATGGGCTGGCCAATGACTGGCACCTGGTCCACCTCGGCAGCCGCGCCGTCGGCGGGGCCGGCCTGATTTTTACTGAAGCCACGGCGGTCACGGCCGACGGGCGCATCACCGCCGAGGACCTCGGCTTGTGGAATGACGAACAAATCGAACCCCTGCAACGCATCACGCGCTTCATCGCCGCTCAGGGCGCGGTGGCCGGTATTCAACTGGCGCACGCCGGGCGCAAGGCCAGCACCCATCGTCCGTGGATCGGCAAGCATGGCAGCGTCAAACCCGAAGACGGAGGCTGGGTGCCGGTAGGGCCGTCGCCGATTGCTTTCGACCCGCAGCACACCCCTCCGAAGCAGCTGGATGAAAGCGAGATTGCTGAGGTCATTCAGGCCTTTGTCGCCTCAGCCAAACGAGCGCTGACTGCCGGTTTCAAAGTGGTCGAAGTCCATGCCGCTCACGGTTACCTGTTGCATCAGTTTCTTTCGCCACTGAGCAATCAGCGACGCGATCAATATGGCGGCTCGTTCGAGAACCGGATTCGGCTGGTGCTGCAAGTCACCGAAGCGGTACGTGCGGTCTGGCCTGAGGAGTTGCCGGTGTTTGTGCGAGTGTCTGCCACCGATTGGGTGGAAGACGGCTGGAACCCTGATGAAACAGTGGAGTTGGCGCGGCGCCTGAAAGATCTGGGTGTGGACCTGATTGACGTCTCGTCGGGGGGGACGGCGGCCAACGCCGAAATTCCTACAGGGCCGGGTTACCAGACCCGCTTTGCCGAACGGGTGCGCAAGGAGTCAGGCATCGCCACCGGTACGGTCGGAATGATTACCGAACCGGCCCAGGCCGAACACATCTTGCGTACCTGCCAGGCGGACATCATCTTCCTTGCGCGGGAACTGTTGCGCGACCCTTATTGGCCGCTGCATGCCGATGATGATCTGGGCGGTCGCAAGGCGATCTGGCCGGCGCAGTATCAGCGGGCGACCCATCGGGATCAGCCGATTCATGAGTCGGATTTGCGTGACTGAGTGAGGCAGTGAAAACAAAAAGCCCCGATCGATGTGATCGGGGCTTTTGTGTTTCTGTGCCGAAACATTTGTCGTCTGTCAGACCGTCTTCGCGGGCAAGCCTCGCTCCTACAGTTGATCGCATGCGCTGGTAGGAGCGAGGCTTGCCCGCGAAGACGGCCCAGACAACCTCTTGTTATCAGGTGTACTTACGCTTATCCGGCGCTGGCGGGAAATACTGGTACAACCAGGTCTCACTCAACGTCCGGTCATTAGTGCGAATGAACAACCGCAGCTCAACCGGCGCCACGCTGTCATTGGTCGGGTACCAATCGAAGGTAATCCGATAGCCTTTGATGTCATCCAGCACCAGCACGTTGAAGTCCTTCACTTCGCCGTTCGAGCAGGTCACCACGGGCTCGATCCCCGCGCCTTCCGGCAAGCGATCCAGGCCGCCACCGTTGAAGTCCACGGCAAAGCGTCGAGCCCAGACTTCCGGGTAATGCTCGCCCGGCGCCCAACCTTCGATAAACCCGCCCATGCCCGAACGGGTCGCATTGACCCGCGCCAGCGGCGTGCTCACCGGTGGCAGGGCGCTCCAGTAGAGCTTGTAGCCGTAGTTCAGGGAATCACCGGCCGCGACCGGCTTCTTCGGGGTCCAGAACGCGACGATGTTATCGAGGGTTTCGCCGGTTGTAGGAATTTCCAACAGATCGATAGAGCCTTCGCCCCACGCGGTCGTAGGTTCTACCCACAGGCTTGGACGCTTGCTGTACCAGTCAACGGTGTCCTGATAGTTGGCGAACTCGTGATCGGTCTGCACCAGGCCGAAACCTTTCGGGTCGGTGTCGGCGAAGGCGTTGAACTGCAGGGTCGCCGGGTTGTTCAGCGGACGGCAGATCCACTCGCCGTTACCGCGCCACATGGCCAAGCGATCCGAGTCGTGGATTTGCGGGTGAATGGTGTCGCACATGCGGCGCTCGTGGGTGCCGCAGCTGAACATGCTGGTCATCGGTGCGATACCCAGTTGTTCGATGGCGGTGCGCGCGTTGATGTGGGCGTCAATCTCCATCACCACGCGTTCGGCCTGGCAATCGATGTCAAATCGATAGGCGCCAGTGGCGCTCGGCGAATCCAGCAGCGCGTAGACCACAAAGCGGGTGCTGTCCTTGCCCGGCGTCTCGAACCAGAACTTGGTGAAGTCCGGGAACTCCTCACGCTTCTTCGCATAGGTATCGACCGCCAGACCGCGGGCCGACAGACCGTACTGGCCGGTGGCGTCTACCGCACGGAAATAACTGGCGCCGAGGAAGGACAACACATCGTGCCTGTCCAGTTCCGGGGCCTTGAACAGCTTGAACCCGGAAAACCCCAGGTCGCCGGTGAGCTGCTTGGTGTCGACCGTGGTTTTTTCATAGTTGAACAGGGAAGGGCGGAAATGCACTTCCCGGGCCTGGCGGGTCTTGGGATCGACGCTGTACATGCGCACCGGCTGCTTGAAGCCCATGCCGACGTGGAAGAACTGCACGTCCAGCTGACCGTTCAAGTCTTTCCACAGCGAGTGGTTGCCGTCGTAGCGGATCGCGTTGAAATTCTGCGGCGTCATGGTCGCCAGCGTCGGCGGCAGCACCTGCTTGGTGTCCTGATAGCGATTGCCGGCGAGTTGCTTGGCCTGAATCTTCAGCGTCTCGAAATCGAACGCCTGGGCTGCGCCATCAGCGGTGCCGCTGGCCGCCCAGGCACGGGAGGCGAGCAGGCCGGTGGCCGACAAACCGGTGTAGGCAGCGATGGCCATGGACGCTTTGAGCAAATTCCTGCGATGCATAAGTACAACCTGTCGTGAACAATCCCGCGCCGTTCCTGGCACGTGCTGGATCAAAAATATCGGTTCGGACATGCCTTCGGCCAAACGCAACGGACTTTAAACAGATAACAAATAGCTTAAACCGTTCGGTTGCAGAGAAAAAATGATTGGTAGCACTTTGATGATGCGGCAATGAAACAAGACATGTCGGTGAATTTTTCCGACAGCACTTTCTGATTTATAGGGCATTTCTGCTTTTTTTGACTAATTACTCTAAAAACCGCTTTTCAGCGCCGCGAATGTTCCTATCCTGTGTTCATGACCGGTTTCTGCCCTTCAGGCCGGCGGCTAATAAAAGGATAGGGCGATGCGGTTTTTGAAGTTTTCTCGGGCTTATAGAAGGACATCGTCCATGACGAAAGTACAAGGCATCACAGAAATGTTGGGAATCTTCCCTTGCCTGGCCACCGGGCGGCGAAGGCATCGCCTCAGTTCGGACGAAATGAAGCTGCTGGAGCGGTATCGCGAGCTGTCGGAAAACGACCGGATTGCGATGCGGTATCTGGTGGATGCGATGCGGAGTGTTTCGCGGTTTTGAGCGCTAAGCCAACGGGCGGACTGTAAAGTCTGCCCCTTTTTCATTTTTCACCCTGCCTTCAACTGCAAGTGCCCACGATCGTGAACGGTCGCTGTGCCTGCATCAGATCCGGCATGTCGCGCCACTTGATCCAGGCTTGATGCTGCCAGTGCAGCAGCGGCACCGAGATGCCTGCCCACTGCAACGAACTCAGGCTTGGAATGTTATCCACAGCCGCTCTCGACTCACGCAGCGTCGGGATGACTTCGTTGCTTAGCCACTGACGCAGGTTTCGGTTTTCCGGGATGAAATGGTGGACTAGCAATGCATACATTCCCGATTCGCTGACCATCAACGATTCGACGGTTTTGCCATCCTTCAGCAACCAGACGTATCGGCGTTGATCGGGATCGAGTTTCAGGGTGAGACGTTGGTCCAGCGGACGGCCCATCAAGCGACCGAGGTCCTGGACGCAGAACCAGGCTTGGTTGTCCTGCATGAAGGCGTGGAGGAAGCGGTTGTGGCGGGTGAAGATGGCAGGGATGAAATGAGGATGGGTTTCAGACGGATTTAGCGTGTGCTTGAGCATTTTTCGACTCCATGTTGAAAAGGGAGCCGCCACTAATCCTTCGACAGATTATGGGTGGCGGACCGTGCGGCGTTCGAAGTCGGGACATTCTCGATCAACATGCAAGCCAAGAGGCCCGCGCCACACGGCCCACCATAAAGCAAAACTGAAAGGCAAAAAATTGCCCCAGTTCATATGGGGGCGCGGATGCGCCATGTTGATGATTTACCGGCTTCGACACCGGGTCGCTGATTTGGCAGCGACGAGGTAAAGCCTATCGTTCAGGCGCTCGCGGCGCCAAGTCTACTCTGGCGCCGCGCGTTGTAGGAATTGGAGTCTTCACCGGAAGGCTTGATCTGTAGGAATTTCCTGTTTTTGCCTGAAGTGCGCTGAAGCAGCATCGTCGCCCTGGTTTTTCCTATAGTTTTTTCCGCTTTCAGGAACGAACTGCAGGTTTGCTACATGTTGATCGAATTTTCAGTTTCCAATTACCGCTCCTTCCGTGACAAGCAAACCCTGTCCATGGCAGCAACGCCGCGCCTGAGCAAAAAGCGCAACCTTTTCAAGTCGCCGGTGAATGGAGAAAAACTGCCGGACTTACTGAAGATCGCTGCGATATACGGGCCGAACGCGTCGGGTAAATCGTCGCTGATCCGGGCGATGGGAATTATGGGAAGCTTGCTCGCTGCGCCACCGACCTCAAATGAGGAATCGCTACCGGTTTCCCCGTTTCGTTTTGACCCGCAGCTTAACGACGAGCCAAGTTGTTTCGAATACAACTTTATTCAAGGCTCACTCCGCTATCGGTTTTTACTGCGAATGACGGCGCAGCGAATCATCGAGGAACACCTCGTCTCTTATCCGAAAGGAAAGGAGACGCTGTTATACCAGCGTTGTTTGGGGGAGGAGGGTGAGCAGTACGTGTTTGGCTCAAGCCTTGAGGGAGGAAATGAGGTTCACAATGCCTGGCGGCGTTTGACCAGCCCGAAGATGTTGTTCATTGCACAGGCCGTCGCGAACAGCAGCGAAGAGCTGACGCAGTTGCGAGAGCCTTTTAGCTGGTTTCAATCCGGGCTTCTCGTCATCGAGCAGAACAACATGATGGGGTTGTCGGCAGCCTCCATCCGGTTTCTTCAGATGGCATCGGACTACACGTGCAACTTGAGAGACTTTCTACTAGAGGTAGATATTCCAGTCTCGGACATTCAGCTCAATTCTGATGCAGACGCTGCTCCAGCCAGCAGAAAACTCACGCTCAAAGAATTCTTCGCCGCGGCGCGAAAAGACAAAGTGACCCTGACGCACACGAGTCATCTTGGAGATGCGGAGTTTGATTTTTCAGAAGAGTCTGGTGGCACAAAAAACCTGATTGGATTCTGGTTGCCCTGGTTCATGATCAATCACACAGACGGGAGCGGGATACTGGCCGTCGATGAGTTGGACAGCAGCCTTCATCCAGCAATAGTGGCTGATCTGATTGGAAAACATCTGGACAGCGGGCAGAACACCCAGCTGATTTTCACGACTCACGACACGCATCTAATGGATACCCAAACGCTGCGGCGCGATCAATTCTGGATCACCGAGCGTGATGCCAACGGCGCAACCTGTCTTTTTTCCGTTCACGATTTTGATGGGCGCGAGGGAGAAGACGTCGAGAAGCGGTACTTCGAAGGCCGTTACCGTGGTTTGCCGTTGATCAGGCGGAGGTGACCATGGTGCGCACGACACGCTTATTTGATCGAAAGAAATCACGGTTCAAACCGCAACCCAAGGTGCTGATCCTTTGTGAGGACAGTCAGTCAGGTAAGCGATATCTGGAGGATGCGGCCTTTCACTTTCGTGCCAATGCTCAGGTTGAAGTTGCCCATTGCGGCGTGACTCATCCTAGCGGGATTGTCGAAAGAGCAATTGCACGGCAAAGAAACTTCGATAAGGTTTTTTGTGCCTTGGACCGTGACACTCATCTTTGCTTCGACCGTGCGGTCGACTTGGCAAAACCGCATCCCAAGATAAAAGTGATAGCGTCTTTTCCCTGTTTCGAGTTTTGGTTGCTACTGCACTTTGGCTACAACAGAAAGCCATTCGCTGCTGCAGGTGGAAAATCCCCTGGCGAACTTGTTACCAAGAGTCTTAGGGGCCAACCTCCGATGGAGAATTATGAGAAGGGTAAAAATGTCAGTCATTTTGATCTGTTGAAGGGAGAGCCTTTCAATACAGCGAGGGTACTTGCTCCTCGAATTCTTCTCGATGCTGTTAACAGCGGTGAGCTCAATCCAAGTACTGAAATCCATCTGTTGATGGATGAGTTTGAAGTCCTTTCCGCGCCTCAATCGATCTAACTTCGTAACAACTCGCCCCGGTGCCACAACCAGCCCCGGGGCGAAATCAATTACCGACTAACCTTCCACGCATCCCCCGCTGGCGCAGTCCCGTGGTCATACGGCTTGGCCAACCACATGTACAACAACCCCAACCCAATAACGATCGCCGTACTCAACACCATCGCATAGTTGATGTACCACGCCGCATCCGGTGTGCGCGGCCAGGCCATGTTGATGATCGCGCCGACACCGTAAACCAGCGCGCCGACGTTCACCGCCCAACCCCAACCGCCGAGGGTGAATTTGCCGCTTGGTTTCCAGCCTTTCAGGCGTGCGTATAGCGCGGCGAGGACGATCATCTGGAACGCCAGGTAGATGCCGATCGCCGCGAAACTGACGATGGTGGCCACCGCATCTTGCAGGAAGAAGCCGAGGATGATGATCAGGGCCGGCAGGACGCCGGACACGAATAGCGCAGCCACAGGCACTTGGGTCGCAGGCGAGATCTTCTTCAGCAGCGAGCTGCCAATGACCATTTCATCTCGGGCGTAGGAGTACAGCAGACGACTCGCCGCCGCTTGCAGGCTGATGACGCAGGAGATGAAGGAAATCATCACCACGCCCATGACCACTTTCGAGCCGACCGGGCCGAAGGCGTTGTTGAGGATGGTGGTGACCGGGTCTTTGTCGGTGCCGTTGATTACCGCTTGCATGTCCGGCACGGCGAGGATCAGCGCCAGGCAGGCGAACATCGCCGCGATGCCGCCGATGTAGATGGTCATGCGCATGGCCACCGGAATCTGCTTGCTTGGGTTCGGGGTTTCTTCGGCCACGTCGCCGCAGGCCTCGAAGCCGTAGTACAGGAACATCCCCGCCAGCGAGGCGGTGAGGAAGGCCGGCAGGTACGAGCCGTCAATGCTGATATCGAAGGTGTTGAACAACACGCTGATCGACTGGTGACGCTCGAACATCAGCAGGTAGACGCCAACGATCACTGCGCCGACCAGCTCGCAAAGGAAACCGAACATGGCGATCCGCGCCAGCATTTTGGTGCCGCTGAGGTTGACCAGGGTGGCGAACAGCGTCAGGAACAGCGCGATGACGATGTTGGTGTTATTGCTCGGTTCAAAGCCCATCATTGCGGCCAGGTACGGACCGGCACCGACGGCAACGGCAGCGATGGTCACGCACAGGGCGATGGAGTAGATCCAGCCGACCATCCACGCCCAGCGCTTGCCCACCAAACGACGAGCCCACGGGTACACGCCGCCGGAAATCGGGAACTGCGAGACCACTTCACCGAAGATCAGGCACACCAGCAACTGGCCGCAACCGACCAGTAAATAAGCCCAGAACATCGGCGGTCCACCGGCGGCCAGGCACAGGCCGAAGAGGGTATAAACCCCGACGACCGGGGAGAGGTAAGTGAAGCCCAGGGCGAAGTTTTCCCACAGGCTCATGCTGCGGTTGAAGTTCGAGGTGTAACCCAGCTTGCGTAGCTGCTCGGCGTCGCTGTCGGCAACGGCTACAGAGAGTTCGGGTGATGCGCTCATGGTGTGTCAGCTCCGGAAAATCGGCAGATTTCGGATGTCCGAAACCGTGGCGGGGCCTTGGAGGCGCTGCCCGGATCGGTGGTTATTGTTTTGGTTTTCTGGCGTTGAACCCTGGTGGTGCGTGGTGCCGGTTTCGACCTTGAAACCGAGGTGATGCCTTCGCGGGCAAGCCTCGCTCCTACAGGTACTGCGGCGAACCTGTAGGAGCGAGGCGTGCCCGCGAAGCTTTTAATGCTTGAACATCACATGCCGCACAACGGTGTAATCCTCCAGCCCATACATGGACATGTCCTTCCCGTAGCCAGACAGTTTCTGACCGCCATGGGGCATTTCGCTGACCAGCATGAAGTGCGTATTCACCCAGGTGCAGCCGTATTGCAAGCGGGCAGACAAGCGATGCGCGCGACCGACGTCAGAGGTCCAGACCGACGATGCCAGGCCGTAGTCCGAATCGTTTGCCCAACCCAGCACCTGCGCTTCATCGGTGAATTTGGTCACCGACACCACGGGCCCGAACACTTCGCGACGGACGATTTCGTCGTCCTGTTGAGCGTCCGCAAGCACCGTCGGCTCGAAGAAGAAACCATTCCCCTCCACAGACTTGCCACCGGTGACCAGGCGGATATGCGGTTGCGCCACGGCACGTTCGACAAAGCCGGCCACGCGGTCACGGTGCTGCGCAGTGATCAGCGGTCCCAGCTCGGTCGACGGGTCATCCTGCAACCCATACTTGATGCTGCTGACCGCTTCGCCAAGCTTCTCGACGAATTTGTCGTAGATGCCTTCCTGCGCGTAGATGCGGCAAGCTGCGGTGCAATCCTGGCCAGCGTTGTAGAAACCGAAGGTGCGAATGCCTTCCACGGCGGCGTCGATGTCGGCGTCGTCGAAGATGATCACCGGGGCCTTGCCGCCCAGTTCCATGTGCATGCGTTTGACGCTGTCGGCGGTGCTGGAAATGATGTTCGATCCGGTGGCGATCGAGCCGGTCAGCGAGACCATGCGCACTTTCGGGTGCGTGACCAATGGGCTGCCAACGGCAGGACCACGGCCGAAGACGAGGTTGAGCACGCCGGCCGGGAAGATTTCCGACGCCAGTTCCGCCAGACGCAGCGCGGTCAGCGGGGTTTGTTCTGACGGCTTGAGCACCACGGTATTACCGGCGGCGA
The DNA here is from genome assembly GCF_900106065.1 of Pseudomonas mandelii. Classification (NCBI taxonomy): domain Bacteria; kingdom Pseudomonadati; phylum Pseudomonadota; class Gammaproteobacteria; order Pseudomonadales; family Pseudomonadaceae; genus Pseudomonas; species Pseudomonas mandelii. The sequence goes on along the minus strand of NZ_LT629796.1, from coordinate 899,973 downwards.
GGGCCGGGGCGATTTTCCAGGCGACCATCATCAGCGGGTAGTTCCACGGCGCGATGGAGGCGATCACGCCAACCGGGTCGCGGCGGATCATTGAGGTGTGGCCGGGCAAGTATTCGCCGCCCGCCGAACCGCTCATGCAACGGCTGGCGCCGGCGAAGAAACGGAACACGTCAGCAATCGCCGGGATCTCATCGTTCAGCGCAGCGCTGTAGGGTTTGCCGCAGTTGTCCGACTCCAGCTTGGCCAGCTCTTCGCCGTGGGCTTCGATGGCGTCGGCGAGTTTGAGCAGCAGCAGCGAGCGTTCCTTCGGCGTGGTTTGCGACCAGCTTTCGAAGGCGCTGTCGGCGGCTTGCACGGCGGCATTGACCTGGGCTTCGCTGGCTTCGTTGATTTCCACCAGCACACGGCCGAGGGCCGGGTTGAACACCGGTTGGGCGGGGCCGTCGCCGTCGATCAGTTGGCCGTTGATCAAGAGTTTGGTTTGCATGGCATTGTCCTCACTAACACTTTTATTTTTCTGTCTGAACCGGCTCTAAATGTAGGAGTGAGCCTGCTCGCGATGACTGACTGTCATTCAACAGTGATGTCGACTGTATGACCGCTATCGCGAGCAGGCTCACTCCTACAGAGATTCGGTTCCTTCAGTGGTTATTCGGTTATTTCCCGCCGCTACCCGCCACGCTCTCACCGCCCCGGGTCAGGTAATAAGCACCGAGAATCGGCAGCATGGTCACCATCATCACCAGCATCGCGACAACGTTGGTCACTGGCACGTCCCGTGGGCGGCTGAGCTGGTTGAGCAGCCACAGCGGCAGGGTGCGTTCATGGCCGGCGGTGAAGGTGGTGACGATGATTTCGTCGAACGACAGCGCAAACGCGAGCATGCCGCCGGCCAGCAGCGCCGAGCCAAGGTTCGGCAGGACGATGTAACGGAAGGTCTGCCAACCGTCGGCGCCGAGGTCCATCGACGCTTCAATCAAACTGTGCGAAGTGCGGCGCAAACGGGCGATGACGTTGTTGTAGACGATCACCACGCAGAAGGTCGCGTGGCCGACGATGATGGTGAACATCCCCGGCTCGATCCCCAGTGTCTTGAAGGTCGCCAGCAACGCGATCCCGGTGATGATCCCGGGCAACGCAATCGGCAGGATCAGCATCAACGAGATGCCTTGCTTGCCGAAGAAATCCCGCCGGTACAACGCCGCCGACGCGAGGGTGCCGAGGACCATCGCAATCAGTGTCGCGATGGCGGCGATTTCGGCCGACAACTTGATCGCTTCCAGTACATCGGGCCGAGAAAACGCCACGCTGAACCAATGCAGGGTGAAGCCCTTGGGTGGAAAGCTGAACGCCGCTTCTTCGGTGTTGAAGGCGTAAAGGAAGATTATCAGGATCGGAAAGTGCAGGAACACCAACCCGCCCCAGGCTGCGATTTTTAATCCGATAGAAGCCTGCCCCTGTGATGAAGAGTCAGAGTGCATCGAAGGCCCCCAGTCGTTTGACGATAGTCAGGTAAATGGCGATTAACACAATCGGCACCAATGTGAAGGCCGCGGCCATCGGCATGTTGCCGATTGCGCCCTGCTGCGCGTAAACCATGCTGCCCACAAAGTAGCCCGGCGGGCCCACCAGCTGCGGCACGATGAAGTCGCCCAGGGTCAGCGAAAAGGTGAAGATCGAACCAGCCGCGATGCCTGGAATCGACAGCGGCAGAATCACCTGCATGAAGGTCTGGCGTGGCTTGGCACCCAGGTCCGCAGATGCTTGCAACAACGACGGCGGCAGGCGTTCCAGCGAAGCCTGGATTGGCAGGATCATGAACGGCAGCCAGATGTAGACGAACACCATGAAACGGCCCAGGTGCGAGGTCGATAAAGTGCTGCCGCCTACGCCGGGAATGCCCAGCACGAATTGCAACACGGGCTCCAGCCCCAGGTGTTGAACGAACCACTGCGCGACGCCGCCCTTGGCCAGCAGCAAGGTCCAGGCATACGCCTTGACGATGTAACTGGCCCACATCGGCAGCATCACCGCGATGTAGAAAAACGCCTTGGTTTTGCCAGTGGTGTAACGCGCCATGTAATAGGCAATTGGGAACGCGACGATCGCGCTGGCGAGCGACACGGCGACGGCCATGCTCAGCGTGCGCAGGATGATGTCGAAGTTCGACGGCTGGAACAGCGCTGCGAAGTTCGCCAGGGTCAGGTCGGGGGTGACCGCCATGGTGAAGTCATCGAAGGTGTAGAAGCCTTGCCACAGCAGCACCAGCAGCGAGCCGAGATAAATTGCACCGAACCACAGCAGCGGCGGCACCAGCAGCAGCGACAGGTAAAAATTCGGTCGGCGATACAGCAGGTTGGAAAACCTGCGCAACGGCGAACCGCCGGCCGGGGTTTGAGGGATAGCCACGCTGGTCATCTCACACCCCACCGACAACGTTGTCGTGCAGCGGGACCATCGCCTCGCGCGCCCAGCGTGCGCTGATGCGTTGCCCGGTCTGGTGCTGGGCGCTGACGTCCAGCCACTGCACGTTGGCCTGGCTGATGTTCAGGGTCTGGCCGTTTTCCAGTTTCAGTTCATAGCGCGTGGCGCTGCCCTGGTACTGAATGTCGTGGAGCAAGCCGCTGACTTCAATCTCGTGGCTGGCCAGCGGGCCTTCGGCAAAACGCACGTGTTCCGGGCGAATCGAAAACGGCTGTGGATTGCCACTCAATTGCTTGGCCAGATCGCCGCGAATCACGTTGGACGTGCCGACGAATTCCGCGACGAACGTGGTGGCCGGTTTCATGTACAGGTTGCGCGGGGTGTCGACCTGCTCGATGCGTCCTTTGTTGAACACTGCTACACGGTCGGACATCGACAGCGCTTCAGTCTGGTCGTGGGTGACGAAGATAAAGGTAATGCCGAGCTGGCGTTGCAGCTTCTTCAACTCGCTCTGCATCTGTTCGCGCAGCTTCAGATCGAGAGCGCCCAACGGCTCGTCGAGCAGCAGCACGCGAGGGCGATTGACCAAGGCGCGGGCCAGGGCCACACGCTGGCGCTGGCCGCCGGACAGTTGCACCGGTTTGCGCTCGCCGTAACCGCCGAGGGCAACCATGTCGAGGGCTTCTTCGGCCCGCTTCTGCCGTTCGGCTTTACCGACGCCTTTGACTTTCAAGCCATAGGCGACGTTGTCGAGCACGTTCATGTGCGGGAACAGCGCGTAATCCTGAAACACCGTGTTGACGTCACGCTCATACGGCGGCAGCCCGGCGGCTTCCTCGCCATGAATTCGGATAGAGCCAGCGCTCGGTTGTTCGAAACCGGCGATCAGGCGCAAACAGGTGGTTTTGCCCGAGCCGGAAGGGCCCAGCATGGAGAAGAACTCGCCGTCCTGGATATCGATGGAAACCCGGTCAACGGCCTTCACTTCGCCGAACTGACGGGAAACGTTGGTGAACTGGACTGCAAGCGTCATGGTGCGGTGCTCCAAAAAGGCGAGGGCCGTCACAGCGGCCCTGCCTGGACTTCTGAAAAATCTGAATCAACTTTCTGGTTGGAAAACTTATTGTGGCGAGGGAGCTTGCTCCCGCTGGAGTGCGCAGCACTCCCAAAAGGACTGATGCGGTCTCTCTGATAGACCGCATTAACGGGTTTTGGGGCAGCTTCGCCACCCAGCGGGAGCAAGCTCCCTCGCCACAGGGGCCGGTGGGTTAGCGGCCGCCCATAATCGCGATGTAGTCCTGGGTCCAGCGGCTGTAAGGCACGAACTTGCCCCCTTCAGCCTGCGGGGTTTTCCAGAAGGCCAGGTTGGCGAACTGATCGTAACCATTGGCCGCACACCCTTCGGCACCCAGCAACTCGCTGGCCTTGCAACCTTCAGGCACTGCTGGCAACGCGCCAAACCAGGCTGATACGTCGCCTTGCACTTTGGGTTGCAGCGACCAGTCCATCCACTTGTAAGCACAGTTTGGGTGCTTGGCTTCGACGTGCATCATGGTGGTATCCACCCAACCCGTAGCCCCTTCTTTCGGGATAACAGAGGCAACCGGCTGCTTGTCCGCCACCAGGCCATTGACCATGTAGCCCCAGGTGCTTGATGCCACGACGCCTTCGTTCTTGACGTCACTCATCTGCACGGTCGCGTCATGCCAGTAGCGGTGGATCAAGGGCTGTTGCTTGCGAAGCAGGTCCAGCGCCGCTTTGTATTGCACTTCGTTGAGTTCGTACGGGTTCTTGATGCCCAATTCCGGCTTGGTCGATTTGAGGTAGAGCGCGGCATCGGCGATATAGATCGGGCCGTCGTAGGCCTGAACGCGACCCTTGTTGGACTTGCCGTCCGGCAGGGTTTGTTCTTCAAACACTACGCTCCAGCTGTCCGGTGCGGTCTTGAAGACATTGGTGTTGTACATCAGCACGTTAGGGCCCCACTGATAAGGGGTGCCGTAGGTTTGTTTATTGACCACGTACCAAGGGCCGTCCTTGAGGCGAGGGTCGATGTTCTTCCAGTTCGCAATCAACGCCGTGTTGATCGGCTGCACACGCTTGCCGACGATCAACCGCAACGAGGCATCGCCCGACGCCGTCACCAGGTCATAACCGCCCTTGGCCATCAGGCTGACCATTTCATCGGAAGTCGCCGCAGTCTTCACATTGACCTTGCAGCCGGTTTCCTTCTCGAAACCGGTCACCCAGTCGTAGGCCTTGTCGCTTTCGCCACGTTCGATGTAGCCGGGCCACGCCACGATATCCAGCTGGCCTTCGCCGGCACCGACGGCTTTCAGCGGTTCGGCGGCCTGGAGACTGGCGCTGGCCAGCAGCGCCGTGGTGATTGCACTGAGCAGTGCGGTCTTGTGCACGAACATGGGGATTCCCTCTTCTTTAATTATGGTCGGGGCAGTTGTGAACGTGGTGAAGCATGCCGTTAGCGGCTTGTTATTAGCGTAGTCAGAGATGCTGTCCGTGGCGCGCCATGATGTGCCGCACCACGCTGTAGTCCTGAAGCGAATCGCTGGATAAGTCTTTGCCATACCCGGACCGCTTGAGGCCGCCGTGGGGCATTTCGCTGACCAGCATGAAATGGCTGTTGATCCAGGTGCAGCCGTACTGCAACCGCGCCGCGACCTGCATGGCCTTGTCGAGGTTCTGCGTCCAGACCGAGGAGGCGAGGCCGTATTCCGAATCGTTGGCCCAGTCCACGGCTTGTTCGAGCTGATCGAAACGGGTCACGGTGACCACCGGCCCGAATACTTCGCGCTGGACGATCTCGTCGCTCTGCTTGCAACCGGCCAGCAGCGTCGGCTGGTAATAGAAGCCGGCGCCGGAATGCACCGCCGCGCCGGTCACCCGCTCGATGTGCGGCTGGCCGAGGGCGCGCTCGACGAAACTGGCCACGCGGTCGCGCTGGCGGGTGCTGATCAGCGGGCCGATTTCGTTGTCGGCGTCGCGTTTACCGGCAAAGCGCAGGCTGCTGACCGCCGCGCCGAGTTCCGCCACCAGGCGGTCGTGAATCCCGGCCTGTGCATAAATCCGGCAAGCCGCGGTGCAATCCTGCCCCGCGTTGTAATAACCGTAAGTGCGCACGCCTTCGACCACGGCTTGAATGTCGGCATCGTTGCAGACGATCACCGGCGCTTTGCCGCCGAGCTCAAGGTGCGTGCGCTTGAGGGTTTTTGCTGCAGCCTGGAGGATTTTCTGCCCGGTGACGATATCGCCGGTCAGCGACACCATGCGCACTTTGGGATGGCTGACCAAGTGGCTGCCGACGCCTTCACCGCCGCCGCAGACGATGTTGATCACGCCGCGTGGAAGGATCTCGGCCAACGCCGGCGCCAGGGCCAGAATCGACAGCGGCGTGTGTTCGGACGGTTTGAACACCAGCGTATTGCCAGCGGCCAGGGCCGGGGCGATTTTCCACGCGGCCATCATGATCGGGTAGTTCCACGGCGCAATCGAGGCGACCACACCAATCGGATCGCGCCGGACCATGCTGGTGTAGCCCGGCAGGTATTCGCCGCTGAGCTGGCCGGTCTGGCAACGCACGGCACCGGCAAAAAAACGGAACACATCGACCGTCGCGCTCAAGTCGTCCTGACGGGCCAGGTGCAACGGCTTGCCGCAGTTCAGGGATTCGAGTCGGGCGAGGAGGTCGGCTTGTTTTTCGATGGCGTTGGCGATGTCCAGCAACAGGTTCGAGCGTTGCTGCGGTGTGGTCCGCGACCAGCCGGCAAAGGCGCGGTGGGCGGCAAGGATGGCGGCTTCGACTTGCTCGGTGCTGGCTTCGGCGATGTGAGTCAGCACTTCCCCGGTGGCGGGGTTGAGGATCGGCTCGACAAAACCCTGACCCGCGACCAATTCGCCATCGATCAACAACGCGGTGAACAACGGGGTCTGCGCGCCAGCCATTTTTCGGGTTCTCTTTTCTTGTGTGGCCATGGTGCTCCCAGTGACTGGGCCCGGCCGTCTTATTGATGGAGCAAGACTAGTGCGCGGGCCCGAGGTCGACAAATTCTAAATACTGAAGGTGGCGTTCGATTAAATAGATGGCTTGCGCCCGCCGTGGGGTTGTTCGCGGGCCACGGTCAAAAACGGGTCCACCAACGCCGGACGCGCCGTGCCACGACGCCATGCCAGGCCGACGTCGAGGGTCTGGCTCAGGTCGGCAATCGGGCGGGCTTCGATGATGTCGCCCTCCAGTGACCAGGGTCGGTAGGTCATGTCGGGCTGGATCGATACACCCAGGCCTGCGGCCACCAGGCTCCGAACGGCTTCCGTCGACGCGGTTTTCAGGGTGATGCGCGGTTGCAGGCCAGCGCCACTCCACATGCGGTGGGCGTTGCGGTCCATTTCGTCGACGTTGAGCTGAATCAGTGGTTCGCGGGCCACATCGGCAAGGTTGATGCTGTCGTGTTCCAGCAACGGATGCTGAGCCGGCAACCACAACCGGTGGGGCGAATGAGTCAGCACTTCAGTCTGCAAGGCATGGCGGTCTTCGAGGTTGGACAGGATCAGCACGCCGACATCGATCTCACCGCTGACCAGCAAATGTTCGATGTACGGGCGCTCATCCTCCATCACCCGAATCTCGACATTGGGGTAGGCGCGCTGGAAACGGGTGAGCAAATCCGCAAGGTAATAACCGGCCACCAGGCTGGTCACGCCAATGATCAGCTGCCCGGCGACCTGATCGGTGCTTTGTTGCAGGCTGCGTTTGGCGTTGTCCACCGTGGCCAGAATCAGGTGCGCCTGGCGCAGGAATTGGTGGCCCTGATGGGTCAGGCTCATGCCCTTGGCGTGTCGGTTGAACAGGCCGACGCCAATCTCCTCTTCCAGTTGCTGGATCGCCAGGGTCAAGGTCGATTGGGAAATGAACGCGGTTTGCGCGGCGGCGGAGATCGATCCGGTCTCGGCCACGGCGATGAAGTGACGGATCTGACGCAAGGTCATCATGGGGAGTTACCCGGTGGGCGGTTTTTATAGATTCGCTTGAGTGTATATCGCTTTAATCGATGGCCCGTTTTTTTCAGGCAACATCCAGAAGCACTCTCGTCCCCGGTCGCCGGGCACTTTCGTTCTAGGCTGGTGGCCTTATGTGTCCGGTTAACCCCTTTCGTGGAGGCGGCAAAATGAATACGCGTGGATTGCTCGATCAACTACTCAAGTCCGGTCAGGACCTGATGCAGAACAAGGCCGGCGCAAATCAAAACAAGTCGTCCAGCGGTGGATTGGGCGGATTGCTCGGTGGCAGCGGTGGTTCGGGCGGCCTCGGCGGTTTGCTCTCAGGCGCGGGCGGTGGTGCCTTGGCGGCTGGTGCCATGGGCCTGTTGCTCGGCAGCAAAAAGGCCCGCAATGTCGGCGGCAAAGTCGCCATCTACGGTGGTCTCGCGGCGCTCGGCGTGATTGCCTACAAGGCTTACGGCAACTGGCAGGCCCAGCAGGGCACCGCGCCGAAGACCGAGCCGCAAACACTCGACCGCCTGCCACCTGCGCAGGTTGAGTTGCACAGCCAGGCGATTCTCAAGGCATTGGTGGCTGCGGCCAAAGCCGATGGCCACGTTGATGATCGCGAGCGTGCATTGATCGAAGGCGAATTCACCAAGCTCGACAACGATCAGGAATTGCAGCAGTGGCTGCATGCCGAACTCAGCAAGCCGCTCGACCCGACGGAAGTCGCCCGCGCGGCCAGCACGCCGGAAATGGCGGCTGAGATGTACATCGCCAGCGTGATGCTGGTGGATGAGGAGAGCTTCATGGAGAAGTCCTACCTGGATGAACTGGCACGGCAGTTGAAGCTGGAGCCGGGATTGAAGGCGGAGCTGGAAAAGCAGGTGCGGCAGGCTTCCCTTTAATTGCGCAGTCAGGTCAGTTAAACCGTGTCATCGTTTTTCGCGAGCAGGCTCGCTCCCACAAAGGACCGCGTTCGATTGATCAACCCGGTCAATGGAGCGAGCCTGCTTGCGAAGGCGTTTGCTTCTCTCATCCCGTGATCCATTCACCGCACGCGCCTGCCAATTCGCTTTAATCGCGACGAAATAGAAGCATGACACCCGTCTTATAAATGAAACACCCTCAGCTATACTCCCCGGCATTTGAACCGCCCGAGGATTGACCCGTGAAGAACTGGACGTTGCGCCAACGCATCTTGGCGAGCTTTGCGGTGATTATCGCCATCATGTTGTTGATGGTGGTTGTCTCCTATTCGCGGCTCTTGAAGATTGAGGTCAGCGAAGCCAGTGTGCGTGAGGACGCGTTGCCCGGGTTGTATTACAGCTCGATGGTTCGCAGTGCCTGGGTCGACACGTACCTTCGAACCCAGGAGATGCTCGGTTTGAAAGAGGGGCAGGGTTTCAGCGCAGAAGAAGCCGACAGCTTCAAAAGCTTCGAAGCTCATCTGCAGGAGCAAATGAAGAACTACCAGGCCACCGTCACCACGGATGAAGACAAGGTCGAATACGCCGTTTTTGAAAAACTCCATGCCGATTACAACAAGGTCCTGGCCGCTGTGCTCGACTTGCACAAGCGCAATCAGGGAGCCGACGCGATCAAACTGTTCAACGAGCAACTGACCCCGGCCTGGACCGCAGGTCGCATGAAGCTCAATGACATGATCCGCGAAAACAAAGCGGTCGCCGACCAGGACATCGCGGCCATTGATGACGCCGTGATCACCGCGAAAGTCATCATGGGCATTTCCCTGTTGGTCGCGGTATTGGCCGCCGGCCTCTGCGGTTTGCTGTTAATGCGCGCGATCATGGCGCCGATGAACCGGATTGTGCAGATCCTCGAAATCATGCGCACTGGTGATCTCAGCGGCCGTCTGAACCTGGAACGCAAAGACGAATTCGGGGCCGTGGAAACCGGCTTCAACGACATGATGACCGAACTCACCTCGCTCGTGTCCCAGGCCCAACGCTCCTCCGTCCAGGTCACCACGTCGGTGACCGAAATCGCCGCCACCTCCAAGCAACAACAAGCCACCGCCACCGAAACCGCCGCCACCACCACCGAAATCGGCGCGACGTCCCGCGAAATCGCGGCCACCTCCCGTGATCTGGTGCGCACCATGACCGAAGTCTCCACCGCCGCCGACCAGGCCTCGGTCGCGGCCGGGTCCGGGCAGCAAGGCCTGGCGCGCATGGAGGAGACCATGCACTCGGTGATGGGCGCGGCCGATCTGGTCAACGCCAAACTGGCGATCCTCAACGAGAAGGCCGGCAACATTAACCAGGTGGTAGTGACCATCGTCAAAGTCGCCGATCAGACTAATCTGCTGTCTCTGAATGCCGCGATCGAAGCCGAAAAGGCGGGTGAATACGGGCGCGGGTTTGCCGTGGTCGCCACCGAGGTGCGGCGTCTGGCGGACCAGACCGCCGTGGCCACGTATGATATCGAGCAAATGGTCCGTGAAATCCAGTCGGCGGTGTCGGCCGGGGTCATGGGCATGGACAAGTTCTCCGAAGAAGTGCGGCGCGGCATGTCTGAAGTGCAACAGGTCGGCGAGCAGTTGTCGCAGATCATCCACCAGGTCCAGGCGCTGGCGCCGCGGGTGTTGATGGTCAACGAAGGCATGCAGGCGCAGGCCACCGGCGCCGAACAGATCAACCACGCGCTGGTGCAGTTGGGTGATGCCAGCAGCCAGACCGTCGAGTCCCTGCGCCAGGCCAGTTTCGCCATTGACGAGCTGAGCCAGGTGGCCGTCGGGCTGCGGGGCGGCGTCTCGCGATTCAAAGTCTGATGAGCGAACTCGCGGCCAAACACAGCACGGTGATGCCGGCCAGACAGGCGTTGTTTCTGCTGTTTCGCATCGGCAACGAGCGTTATGCCTTGCAGGCACGCGAGGTGGCCGAGGTGCTGCCGCGTCTGCCATTGAAGCCGATTGCCAAGGCGCCTGACTGGGTCGCCGGGGTGTTTGCCTATCGCGGCGCGGTGGTGCCGGTGATCGACCTCAGCGCGCTGACCTTTGGCGAGCCGGTGCAATCGCGCACCAGCACACGGCTGGTGCTGGTGCACTATTGGCCGGACGAGCAGACGCCTTCACAGTTGCTCGGACTGATTCTTGAGCAGGCCACCGACACCTTGCGTTGCAATCCGGCGGACTTTAAGCCCTATGGCCTGGATAATCGCCAGGCGCCGTACCTGGGGCCGGTCCGTGAAGATGCCCAAGGCTTGCTGCAATGGGTGCGGGTGGCCGATCTGCTCGATGAACAGGTGCGCGCGCTGCTGTTTCCTTCGCCACCGCTGGCCACGGCGCTGCTTGAGGACGGGCCATGAGCAGCGATCAGCGGTTCTTCGATTTCCTCAAGGAACGCATCGGCCTCGACGTGACGTCGGTGGGGCCGGCAATCATCGAGCGCGCGGTGCGCCAGCGCAGCACCGCCTCCAGGATGCTGACGGCCGATGAGTATTGGCACACATTGCAAGGTTCGCAGGACGAACAGCAGGCGTTGATCGAAGCGGTGATCGTTCCCGAGACCTGGTTCTTCCGCTACCCGGAATCCTTCGCAACCCTGGCGAAACTGGCCATCCAGCGTTTGGCCGACATCAATTACATGCGCGCGCTGCGGATTCTCAGTCTGCCGTGCTCCACGGGCGAGGAGCCGTACTCCATCGCCATGGCCTTGCTCGATGCCGGACTTAAGCCGCATCAGTTCAAGGTCGAAGGCATGGACGTCAGCCCGCTGTCGGTGGAAAAAGCCAAGCGTGCGCTGTACGGCAAGAATTCGTTTCGTGGCCAGGACATCGAATTTCGCGAGCGGCATTTCAGCGCCGAAGAAGACGGCTACCGCCTCAACGAGCGAGTGCTTGAACAGGTGCGTTTGCAAGTCGGCAATCTGCTGGGTCCGGCGCTGCTGGCCAGCGAGCTACCCTATGATTTTGTGTTCTGCCGCAACCTGCTGATCTATTTCGATCTGCCTACCCAGCAACAAGTCTTCGAAGTGCTCAAGCGCCTGACCCATGTCGACGGCGTGCTGTTTATCGGCCCGGCCGAAGGCAGTTTGCTCGGTCGATTCGGCATGCGCTCGATTGGCATCCCGCAGTCGTTTGCCTTCAGTCGTCAGAGCGCGCCCGAGCCTCTGCCAGTCTTTGTTCCGACACCGCTGCCAGTGCGTCAGCCGGTGCGTAGCGTGACTCCGCCGCCCGTGCGCCATCGTCCGTTCGCAACGCTCACACCGCCGGCCGTCACGCCAAAAGCTTCGGACGCTGCCGCCTTGCTGGCCAACATCGCTGCCCTCGCCAACGAAGGCAAAAGTGCCGAAGCTCGCGCCGCCTGTGAAGGTTATTTGCGCAGCCACGAGCCTGTGGCCCAGGTGTTTTATTGGCTGGGACTGCTCAGCGATGTCGCTGGTCGAGCCCTCGAAGCCCAAGGGTTTTATCGCAAGGCCCTGTACCTCGAACCGCAACATCCCGACGCGTTGATGCACCTGGCAGCCTTGCTGCAATCCCAGGGCGACACGGCGGGTGCGAAAAGATTGCAGGACCGCGCCGCCCGCAGCGAACGCGCCGCCGACAGTGAGCGTAAACGATGAACGCCTCCGACACTTTGAACCTCACCCATAAAGATGCCCAGGCCATCGATGACTGCTGGAACCGCATCGGAATCCACGGCGACAAGTCCTGCCCGCTGCTGATCGAACACATTCACTGCCGCAACTGCGCGGTGTATTCCGCCGCGGCCACGCGCTTGCTCGACCGCTACGCCTTGCAACAGGACGATCGCGAGCAGGTCTCGGTGGCGGTGGAAATCGACGTGAAAACCCGCTCGCTGCTGATGTTTCGACTTGGCGAAGAATGGCTGGGCCTGGCCACTCGCAGCCTGGTCGAAGTGGCACCGCTGCAAGCGATTCATTCGTTGCCGCACCAGCGCTCTCGGGCCTTGCTCGGCGTGGCGAATGTGCGCGGTGCGTTGGTGGCGTGCCTGTCGCTGGTGGAACTGCTCGGTCTCGATGGCACTGCCAGCGTGACGTCAGGCGCGCGCGTGATGCCGAGGATGCTGATCATCGCCGCCCACGGCGGGCCAGTGGTGGTGCCGGTGGACGAAGTGGACGGGATTCACGCCATCGACGAGCGCATCCTTGAAGCCGCCTCGCAGTCCGGCACCCAAGCCAGCGCCAGATACACCCGGGGCGTGTTGCAATTCAAGGGTCGCAGCCTGCGTTGGCTGGATGAAGAACAGCTATTGTCCGCCGTGACCCGGAGCCTCACATGACCCCCGAGCAACTGCGCGACGCCTCGTTACTGGAGCTGTTCAGCCTCGAAGCCGAAGCCCAGACCCAGGTGCTGAGCGCAGGTCTTCTGGCGCTGGAACGCGATCCGACCCAGGCCGATCACCTCGAATCGTGCATGCGCGCGGCTCACTCGCTCAAAGGCGCGGCGCGGATTGTCGGGGTCGATGCCGGCGTCAGCGTCGCCCATGTGATGGAAGATTGCCTGGTCAGCGCGCAGGAAGGGCGCCTGTACCTGCGGCCCGAGCACATTGACGCCTTGCTGCAAGGCACTGATTTGCTGATGCGCATTGCGACGCCGAGTAACAATCCCGAATCGGCGGATATCGAGGCCTATGTGGCACTGATGGCGCGGTTGCTGGATCCAAATGCGCTGGCCGCGCCGATCAGCACGCCGATCGCCCCGTTCATGACCGAGTCCGAGTCCGAGCCGGAGCCTGAAGCACTCGCGCCCAAAGTCGAGGAACTGATTCCGGTCGCCGAACCGCCACCCGTCGAACCGCCGAGAAAGCTCCGGCGCACCACTGAAAATGGCGAACGCGTGTTGCGCGTCACGGCCGAACGCCTGAACAGCCTGCTCGACCTGTCGAGCAAGTCCCTGGTGGAAACCCAGCGACTCAAGCCGCACCTGGCCACGATGCAGCGCCTCAAGCGCATGCAGAACAATGGCCTGCGGGCGCTGGAAAACCTCAACGTCCACCTCAAGGAACATGCCTTGAGCCTCGAAGCTCAGGAGGCCCTGGGCGATGCCCGGCGGCTGCTGGCCGAAGCGCAGCAATTGCTGGTGGAAAAAAACGCCGAACTGGACGAGTTTGCCTGGCAGGCCAGTCAGCGGGCGCAGGTCTTGTACGACACTGCGCTGGCCTGTCGCATGCGGCCGTTTGCCGACGTGTTGAGCGGGCAAGTGCGCATGGTCCGCGACCTCGGTCGCAGCCTCGGTAAACAGGTGCGGCTGGAGATCGAGGGCGAGAAAACCCAGGTCGATCGCGACGTCCTGGAAAAGCTCGAAGCGCCGCTGACGCATTTGCTGCGCAACGCTGTCGATCACGGCATCGAATCCCCCGAGCAGCGTTTGCTCGCCGGCAAGCCTGAAGAAGGGCTGATTCGTCTGCGCGCCTCTCATCAAGCCGGTCTGCTGGTGCTGGAATTGAGCGATGACGGTCACGGCGTCGATCTGGAAAAGGTCCGTCGCAGCATCATCGAACGGCAGCTATCCCCCGCTGAAACCGCTGCCCAGTTGAGTGAAGAAGAGCTGTTGACCTTCTTATTTCTGCCGGGTTTCAGCCTGCGCGACCGGGTCACCGAAGTGTCCGGTCGCGGTGTCGGCCTGGACGCGGTTCAGCACATGGTCCGTCAGTTACGCGGCGCGGTGGTGCTGGAGCAGACCGCAGGCGAGGGCAGCCGCTTTCATCTCGAAGTGCCGCTGACGCTGTCGGTGGTGCGCAGTCTGGTGGTGGAAGTCGGTGACGAGGCGTATGCGTTCCCGCTGGCGCACATCGAGCGCATGTGCGACCTGGAGCCGGCGGACATTGTTCAGGTCGAAGGGCGCCAGCACTTTTGGTACGAAGGCCGGCATGTCGGGCTGGTCGCTGCCAGTCAGCTGTTGCAGCGTCCGGCGAGTGCGAGCAGTCAGCAAACCCTGAAAGTCGTGGTGATCCGCGAGCGCGAGGCGATTTACGGGGTGGCGGTCGAGCGGTTTATCGGCGAGCGGACATTGGTCGTATTGCCGCTGGACGAACGTCTGGGCAAGGTGCAGGACATTTCCGCCGGGGCCTTGCTCGACGACGGGTCGGTCGTGCTGATCGTCGACGTCGAAGACATGCTGCGCTCGGTGGACAAACTGCTCAACACCGGGCGTCTGGAGCGGATTGCCCGTCAGGGCAGCCAGGCCGTCGAAGCGGCCCGCAAACGGATTCTGGTGGTCGACGATTCGTTGACCGTTCGCGAGTTGCAGCGCAAGTTGCTGCTCAATCGCGGCTACGACGTGGCCGTAGCGATCGACGGTATGGATGGCTGGAACGCGCTGCGTTCGGAGGATTTCGATCTGCTGATCACCGACATTGATATGCCGCGCATGGACGGCATCGAACTGGTGTCTTTACTGCGCCAGGATAATCGCCTGCAATCGCTGCCGGTTATGGTGGTGTCCTATAAAGACCGCGAAGAAGACCGTCGTCGTGGACTGGACGCCGGAGCCGACTATTATCTAGCCAAAGCCAGTTTTCATGACGACGCCCTGCTTGATGCAGTGGTTGAGCTCATCGGAGGAGCGCGGGCATGAAAATAGCGATCGTCAACGACATGCCCATGGCGGTTGAGGCCCTGCGCCGCGCCCTGGCATTCGAACCGGCGCATGAAGTGGTCTGGGTCGCCGGCAATGGCGCGGAGGCGGTGCAGCGTTGCGCCGAAAATACCCCGGACCTGATCCTGATGGACCTGATCATGCCAGTGATGGACGGTGTCGAGGCCACCCGGCGGATCATGGCCGACACTCCCTGCGCCATCGTCATTGTCACGGTTGACCGTCAGCAGAACGTGCACCGGGTGTTCGAGGCCATGGGCCACGGTGCGCTGGACGTGGTCGACACCCCGGCCCTCGGTGTCGGCAATGCCCAGGAGGCAGCGGCGCCGTTGTTGCGCAAGATCATGAACATCGGCTGGCTGATTGGTGACAAGGGCAATCGTGAGCGATCGGCCCCCAGCCCGCTGCGTAGCTCGGCCTCGCGCCAGCGCTTGATTGCGATCGGCTCGTCGGCAGGCGGACCAGCGGCGCTGGAAGTCTTGCTGAAAGGGCTGCCACGGGATTTTTCGGCCGCGATCGTGCTGGTGCAACATGTTGACCAGGTGTTCGCCGCCGGCATGGCCGAATGGCTCAGCAGCGCCAGCGGCCTGAAGGTGCGCCTGGCTCAGGAAGGCGAGCCTCCTTTGGCCGGCACAGTGTTGCTGGCGGGCACCAACCACCATATTCGCTTGCTGAAAAACGGCACGCTGGCCTATACCGCCGAACCGGTCAACGAGATCTACCGGCCCTCGATCGACGTGTTTTTCGAGAGCGTGGCCAGTTACTGGAATGGCGATGCCGTGGGCGTATTGCTCACCGGCATGGGACGCGACGGCGCGCAGGGGCTTAAACTCATGCGCCAACAGGGCTACCTGACCATCGCGCAGGACCAACAAAGCAGTGCGGTTTACGGAATGCCGAAAGCGGCAGCGGCCATCGACGCCGCCGTGGAAGTTCGCCCACTGGACAAGATAGCGCCACGATTGCTGGAGATTTTCCCAAAATGAAGACTTTTCGCAGCAATCCTGGCCCAAGCAGTATTCAGGTGACCGCACATGACTGACCTACAGCTCGACGACTTCAAGACCGACGAAAACGCCGCCATGGTGTTGCTGGTGGACGATCAGGCGATGATCGGCGAGGCGGTGCGTCGCGGGTTGTCGAATGAAGACAATATCGACTTCCACTTCTGCGCCGATCCACACCAGGCCATTGCGCAGGCGATCCGCATCAAGCCAACGGTGATCCTGCAGGATCTGGTGATGCCCGGGCTGGACGGCCTGAGCCTGGTACGTGAGTACCGTAATCATCCAGCGACCAAGAACATTCCGATCATTGTCCTGTCGACCAAGGAAGACCCGCTGATCAAGAGCGCGGCGTTCGCGGCCGGGGCCAATGATTACCTGGTCAAGCTGCCGGACAACATCGAGCTGGTGGCGCGAATTCGCTACCACTCGCGGTCCTACATGACGCTGTTGCAGCGCGATGCGGCCTACCGCGCGTTGCGGGTCAGCCAGCAGCAGTTGCTCGACACCAACCTGGTGTTGCAGCGGTTGATGAACTCCGACGGCTTGACCGGGCTCTCGAACCGCCGGCACTTCGACGAATACCTGGAGCTGGAATGGCGCCGTTCCCTGCGTGATCAGAGCCAGTTGTCGCTGCTGATGATCGATGTCGACTACTTCAAGTCCTACAACGACAGCTTTGGCCATCTCGAAGGCGATGAAGCCCTGCGTAAAGTCGCGACCGCGATTCGCGACGCGAGCGCCCGGCCCTCGGACCTGCCAGCCCGTTACGGCGGGGAAGAGTTCGCCTTGGTGTTGCCCAATACCACGCCGGGCGGGGCGCGGCTGGTGGCGGAAAAACTCCGCCTCACGGTGGAAGCGCTGAAGATTCCGCACATTGTCCCCAGCGAAGGCTCTGGCCTGACCATCAGCATTGGCCTGTCGACCATGATCCCGCAGCCGGGCAGTGATTGCCGGCAACTGATCTCGGCGGCGGACAAGGGGCTGTATCTGGCGAAGAACAATGGGCGCAATCAGGTGGGCATCGAGTAGCGACCGACCGAGATTGCGAATACTGATCTCTTGGATGGGAAATACCCCCTGTGGGGAGGGAGCTTGCGCCGCTGGGCCACGAAGCGGCCCCTCTTCTGCGCAAAAAGAAGGGGACTGCTGCGCAGTCCAACGGGAGCAAGCTGCCTCGCCACAGATTACTCGGCGTCCGCTTTAATCATTCGCCCCTAAAGCCGCCAGGCGGGCTGCCGTGACAGCTTGATTACGTTATACTCGCCGGCTTTCAAAAGTTCGCCAACGAGTGCTGCCCGCCATGGAAATCAACCCGATCCTTAACAGTATCAAGGACCTGTCCGAGCGCTCCGAAACTATTCGGGGGTATCTTTGACTACGATCAAAAGCATGAGCGTCTGACTGAAGTCAATCGCGAGCTTGAAGATCCGGCTGTCTGGAACAACCCGTCGTACGCTCAGGAACTGGGCCGCGAGCGGTCGCTGCTGGCTCAGATCGTCGAAACCCTCGACGAAATGCACAGCGGTCTGGCCGATGCCAAAGATTTGCTGCTGATGTCCGCCGAAGAAGAAGACCAGGCCGCCGTCGATGACGTCGCTGCCGAAGTCGAGCGCCTGCGCGAGTCGCTGGAAAAACTCGAATTCCGTCGCATGTTCAGCGGTGAGATGGACGCCAACAACGCCTACCTGGACATCCAGGCCGGCTCCGGCGGCACCGAGGCCCAGGACTGGGCCAACATCCTGCTGCGCATGTACCTGCGCTGGGCTGACAAACGCGGTTTCGACGCAACCATCATGGAACTGTCGGCCGGTGAAGTCGCCGGGATCAAGGGCGCCACGGTCCACATCAAGGGCGAATACGCCTTTGGCTGGCTGCGCACCGAGATCGGCGTGCACCGTCTGGTGCGCAAGAGCCCGTTCGACTCCGGCAACCGCCGCCACACCTCGTTCTCGGCCGTGTTCGTGTCGCCGGAAATCGATGACAACATCGAAATCGACATCAACCCGTCGGACCTGCGCATCGACACCTACCGCTCCTCCGGTGCCGGTGGTCAGCACGTAAACACCACCGACTCGGCCGTACGTATCACCCACGTACCGACCAACACCGTGGTCAGCTGCCAGAACGAACGCTCCCAGCACGCCAACAAAGACACCGCGATGAAAATGTTGCGGGCGCGCTTGTACGAGCAGGAAGTGCAGAAACGCAACGCCGCCTCCCAGGCCCTGGAAGACACCAAGTCGGACATCGGCTGGGGTCACCAGATTCGCTCTTACGTGCTCGATGCGTCGCGAATCAAGGATTTGCGCACTAACATCGAACGCAGTGACTGCGACAAGGTGCTCGACGGCGATATCGACGAATACCTGGTGGCCAGCTTGAAACAAGGGCTTTAACGCACGCCCTGCGGGGGTCAATACGACCCTGTAGGAGCGAGGCTTGCCCGCGAACCCCGGCGAATGCCGGGGGCAACGAACCTGATGGAATATTTAAAGACATGAGCGACCTACAACTCGACCCGCAAGCCCTGCAACAGGAAGAAAACTCCCTGATCGCCCTGCGCAAGGAAAAGCTTGCTGCCGAGCGCGCCAAGGGCAATGCCTTCCCCAACGACTTCCGCCGCGACAACTACTGCGAAGACTTGCAGAAACAGTACGCGGACAAGACCAAGGAAGAGCTGGCAGAGGCTGCAATCCCGGTCAAGGTTGCCGGTCGCATCATGCTCAACCGTGGCTCGTTCATGGTGATCCAGGACATGACCGGGCGCATCCAGGTCTACGTCAACCGTAAGACCCTGTCCGAAGACACCCTGGCCGCGGTGAAAACCTGGGACATGGGCGACATCATCGCAGCCGTTGGTACCCTGGCCCGTTCCGGCAAGGGCGACCTGTACGTTGAAATGACCGAAGTGCGACTGCTGACCAAATCGCTGCGCCCACTGCCGGACAAGCACCACGGCCTGACCGACACCGAACAGCGCTACCGTCAGCGTTACGTTGACCTGATCGTCAACGAAGAAGTGCGCCAGACCTTCCGCGTTCGTTCCCAAGTGATCGCGCACATCCGCAGCTTCCTGATGAAGCGTGACTTCCTCGAAGTCGAAACGCCGATGCTGCAAACCATTCCGGGTGGCGCAGCAGCCAAGCCGTTCGAGACGCACCACAACGCGCTGGACCTGGAAATGTTCCTGCGTATCGCGCCTGAGCTGTACCTCAAGCGCCTGGTGGTTGGCGGTTTCGAGAAAGTGTTCGAGATCAACCGCAACTTCCGTAACGAAGGCGTTTCGACGCGTCACAACCCTGAATTCACCATGTTGGAGTTCTACCAGGCGTACGCCGACTACGAAGACAACATGGACCTGACCGAAGAACTGTTCCGCGAACTCGCGCAACTGGTCCTGGGCAGCACCGACGTGCCGTATGGCGACAAAGTGTTCCACTTCGGCGAACCGTTCGTGCGTCTGTCGGTGTTCGACTCGATCCTCAAGTACAACCCCGAGCTGACCGCTGACGACCTGACGGACATCGAGAAGGCTCGCGCCATCGCCAAGAAGGCCGGCGCCAAGGTGCTGGGCTTCGAAGGTCTGGGCAAGTTGCAGGTGATGATTTTCGAAGAACTGGTCGAGCACAAGCTGGAGCAGCCGCACTTCATCACTCAGTACCCGTTCGAAGTGTCGCCGCTGGCCCGTCGTAACGACGACAACCCAAGCGTCACCGACCGTTTTGAACTGTTCATCGGCGGCCGCGAAATCGCCAACGCCTACTCCGAGTTGAACGACGCGGAAGACCAGGCCGAGCGCTTCATGGCGCAGGTGGCCGACAAGGACGCGGGCGACGACGAAGCCATGCACTACGACGCCGACTTCGTTCGCGCGCTGGAGTACGGCATGCCGCCAACGGCCGGTGAAGGGATCGGTATCGATCGTCTGGTGATGTTGTTGACCAACTCACCGTCGATCCGCGACGTGATCCTGTTCCCGCACATGCGGCCACAAGCGTAAGTGTTTCAATAAAAAAGCCGCCTATAACAGGCGGCTTTTTATTGCCTGTCTGGTACAAACGTATCAAATGGTTACTTTTGAAGTTAGAGAGGAATACCTGTCGTGAACCGTGCAATTGCTCAAGAAGGTGCAGCGGGCGTCGCCACTGCGGTCGCTGAAAGCGTTCAGTACCAGGGCCGCAAGGCCAGCCGACAGGGCAGCGAGCAGCGTCGACAGGACATTCTCGATGCGGCGATGCGCATTGTCGTGCGCGATGGCGTGCGGGCCGTGCGTCACCGAGCGGTAGCGGCCGAGGCCGGTGTGCCGCTGTCGGCCACCACTTATTACTTCAAGGATATCGATGACTTGCTCACCGATACCTTCGCCCAGTACGTGGAACGCAGCGCCGCGTTCATGGCCAAGTTGTGGATCAATAACGAGGGCCTGCTGCGCGAGATGGTGGTCAGCGGCGACGGCAGCCCCGAGTCGCGCTCGCAGCTGGCGGACGACATTGCGCGGTTGATGGCGGACTACGTTCACCGGCAACTGATCAACCGTCGCGAGCACTTGATGGCCGAACAGGCGTTCCGCCAGGAAGCGCTGCTGAACCCGCGCCTTGCTGAGCTGGTACGGTCACATCAGCAGATTCTGCTCCAGGGCACATGCCAGCTTTTCCAGGTATTGGGTTCGCGCGAACCACAACAGGATGCCAAAGTGTTGACGGCGATTATCGGACGGATGGAATATCAGGGCCTGCTCAACGACGCCGAGCCTGTCGCCGAAGCCGAAATGCTCGGTATCCTGACCCGCTACATGCATTTGGTTTTGGCGTCGGTGTAATTCCTGCGGGGCGCTCGACCCTGTAGGAGCGAGGCTTGCCCGCGAAGGCGGTATAACATTCAACCTGTGTGTTGACTGACACAACGCCTTCGCGGGCAAAACTCGCTCCTGCAAGGTCGGTGACCATTCGGGGCTGTGTGTTCATAGGGAGTGTTGAATGAAAGCCTGGCGTGTCGTTGTGATCGCCTTGTCGTTCCTGCTGCTCAGTGGCTGTCTGGTGACCTTCAGGGACCCACTGCCCGCCAGCGACCCCGCGCCCAAAGGTCTGCTCGGCAAATGGACCAGCACCAATGCCTGGGGCGAGCCGATGAACCTGGAGCTGACCCGTCTGGGCGACAGTCGTTACCAGGCGGTCAGCTACCTCAAGGCCAAACCCAAAGAGCGCGAGGCCTACCCCTTTACGGTGTCGCGCCACGGCAGCCGCTGGTACCTGTCGGCGAAGGTGCCGGCACAGTTCGGCGGGCATTTCATCATCGCCGGGTTTGAACTGACCGATAAGCACGAATTGGTGGTCTACAACCTCGATCTCGAACAGATCAATCAAGCCCTCGGACAAAAAGTCCTGAGCGGTGAAGGTTTCCAGACCGATGATGGCGACGGCGTATTGATCAACAGCAGCATGGATCAGGTCTTTGCCTACCTGGATGACCCGGCCAATTCCGATGTCTTCGTCGAGGCCGTGCGCTATCAGCGCCTGGCCAAAGCCAACGTTAAATAAAGCCAGCACCTAACGGTTTTTCTACAGGAGTTTCGGGTGGACGATTACCAGCAGACGATACGCATTTTGTCCGATCGCATTGTGCTGGCGCAGACGCCGATTCGCGTCCTCGATGCGGTCAAGTGGGACGACAGCATCCGCAAGGGGTTCCTCAAGGCCAAGGGCAAGGAAATGCCCGCTGTAGATCGCGATTATTACCTCAATCGGCCGCTGTCGTTCGATTCCAGCAAAGTGAAGCTGGAGTTCCAGAACATCGAGCGTGACATCACCCGTCAGCTCGGCCAGTTCAACCCGGTCGGCCAAATCATGCGGCGCATGTGCAAGGAATACCGGATGGTGGTGCGCATGCTCGAAGCGCGCGGCACCGAAGATTTCGGCCTGATTTCCCAGGAGTTGTACGGCGCTGCTTCCGACGCGTTCCATGCCGGTGACCCGACCCTGTCCGACCTCGGCCTGATGCTCTCCGATTACCTGAACAACATCGATGGCCGGGGTGACCTGAAGGACGAGCCGAAAATCCTCACCGCCAAGGATGCCGTGCATTTGTTGCAAACCCGGCTGAGCAAAGTGTTTGGCGAGGCCGAAGAGACCATTCGGGTGTTCGAGTCCGACGGCATTGTCGCCGATGCGGCGGCCGGCGCCGACTACATCAAGATTCGCACCGACGCGATGTTCAACGAACGTGACGTGCGCGCCCTGGAAGTTCATGAAGGGCTGGTCCACGTCGGCACCACGCTCAACGGGCTGAACCAGCCGATCTGCACCTTCCTGTCCAAAGGCCCGCCGTCGTCGACGGTGACCCAGGAAGGGCTGGCGATCCTGATGGAAATCATCACCTTCGCGTCCTACCCGAGCCGCCTGCGCAAACTGACCAACCGCACCCGGGCCATTCACATGGTGGAGGAGGGCGCTGACTTCTTGCAGGTCTTCGAATTCTTCCGCGAGCAAGGCTTCGAAATGGCCGAAAGCTACGGCAATGCCAGCCGGGTGTTCCGTGGTTCGATACCGACCGGCCTGCCCTTTACCAAAGACTTGTCCTACCTCAAGGGCTTCATCATGGTTTACAACTACATTCAGTTGGCCGTGCGTAAGGGCAAGCTTGAACAGATTCCACTGCTGTTTTGCGGCAAGACCACGCTGGAAGACATGCGTACCTTGCGTCAGTTGGTGGACGAAGGGCTGGTGGTGCCGCCGAAGTATTTGCCGGATCAGTTCCGCGACCTGAACGCACTGTCGGCGTGGATGTGCTTCTCCAACTTCCTCAACCACCTGAGCCTGGACCGGATAGAAGCGGATTACTCCAACATTCTCTAACGATCACGAAATCCCCTGTGGGAGTGAGCCTGCTCGCGATAGCGGCCGAACATTCAACATTGATGTTGTCTGACACACCGCCTTCGCGAGCAGGCTCACTCCTACAGGGGAATGTGTTTCAACTCCAATTCTTGCGAGGTTTCAACGGATGAGAATCCTCGGCATCCTTTGCCTTCTCCTGACTTTGAGCGGTTGCAGCTCCCTGCTGTTCTACCCCGAACCCGGCCAGCTGTTCACCCCGGAAAAAGCCAAGCTCGACTACCGCGAAGTGAACCTGACCACCGCCGATGGCCTCAGGCTGAACGCCTGGTGGCTGCCGGCGAAAAAAGGTGTCGAGGTCAAGGGCACGGTGCTGCATCTGCACGGCAATGGCGGCAATCTGCCGATGCATCTGGGCGGCAGTTGGTGGTTGCCGGAGGAAGGCTATCAAGTGCTGTTGATCGATTATCGCGGTTACGGGTTGTCCGAAGGCGAACCGAGTCTGCCGGCGATATATCAGGACATCGACGCCGCGTTCAAGTGGCTCGACCAGGCACCGGAAGTCAAAGGCAAGCCGTTGATCCTGCTGGGCCAGAGCCTCGGCGGTTCCATGGCGGTTCACTACCTGGTCCAACATCCCGAACGGCAGAAACAACTCAAGGCTTTCGTCCTCGACGGCGTGCCCGCCAGTTATCGCAGCATCGGCCGGTTCGCCCTGAGCAATTCCTGGCTGACCTGGGCGTTCCAGGTGCCGCTTTCGTGGCTGGTGCCGGACGGTGACAGCGCGATTAACTCCATGGCGCAGCTCAACGACGTACCGAAACTGATCTACCACAGCATCGACGATCCGATCGTGCCCCTTTCCAACGGCATCCGTCTGTATCAAGCTGCGCCGCCGCCACGCGTGCTGCAATTGACCCGCGGTGGTCATGTGCAGACATTTGCCGACCCGGTCTGGCGCAAGGTCATGCTGCGGTATCTCGACGACCCGCAGCATTTCAACGGCCTGCGCCGCTTGGGTGAAATCCCCAACTACCCGGCACCCCCGAATTCAGAAGATGAACCATCAGAGAGTCCGCAATGAGTGAAGAACGTAACGCCATCCCGCTGATCATCACCGGTATCTGCAGCATCCTCGGCACGGTGGGTGCCCTGTGGTTCTACGGCTACCTGCACTTCGCCAAACCGGAAGATGCGCTGCTGCTCAGCGACTTCACCATGATCAAGACCGTGCCGGGAGAGGACTACAAAGTCTCCCTGGAGCCTGCCTCGCAAGTGGCCCAGTGCATCGATGGCGTGCTGGTGATGTTTGACACTGAACAGAAAGGCCTGACGGGCGTCTTGGTCAACAACAAGAAAAAAGCCGTGCGCTGCATGGGCGAAGAAACTCCGCAGAAGCTGGAGCAGTAACCCGGTCCTGCATTCACTGAAGATCCTTTGTAGGCGTGAGCCTGCTCGCGATAGCGGTTTAGCATTCAACACTTCTGTTGTCGGACACACCGCTATCGCGAGCAGGCTCACTCCTACAAGGGTGTGTGAACTGCGGACGTAAAAAGCCCCGCCTGATCGACTCAGGCGGGGCTTTTGTGTTTCAGCGGGTGAAGCTTAGTTCGAGCTGATCGCCGAACGCGGCATCACGGGCTGGTTGTCGTTGGAAATGGTCACTTCCACACGACGGTTCATCGCACGACCCGAGGTGCTGGTGTTTTCCGCAACCGGGTATTCCTTGCCATAACCCTGCGCAACGACGCGCGCTGGATCAACGCCCATCTTCACCAGCGCCATGCGCACGGAATTGGCACGACGCTCGGACAGCGACTGGTTATGCGAAGCCGTACCGGTGCTGTCGGTGTAGCCTTCGACGATCACTTTGCGATCAGGGTTTTCCTGAAGGAACTGCGCCAGTTTGTTGATGTTCACCAGACCGCTGGATTTCAGGTCAGCTTTGTCGGTGGCGAACAGCACGTCACCGAAAGTCACCAGCGTACCGCGATCGGTCTGCTTGGCGTTGAGGCTGTCCTGCAGCTGCTTGATCTGCTGATCGCGAGCGTCGAGACGCGCCTGGGCACGTTGCGCCGAAGCATTTTTCAGGTTGGCTTCAGCGGTGCGCAGGGCGATGGTTTGCTTCGCCACTTCAACACGCTGGTTGGTCAGATAAGCCAGTTGGTCGACCTCGTTCGGGTCTTTCTTGTCCATATAGGCCTTGTCGGCCTTGTCCAGGTAATCGCTGGCGTCTTTGGTTTCCAGTGCCGCCACTTTGCTGGCTTGCGGGTTGGCTTGCAGGCCGCTGTAGTTGGTGCGGGCCTGTTCCAGGTTCGCGTTAGGCGGTGTGGAGCAGGCAGCCAGTGCAACGCTTGCGGCCAAGAGAGCGGGGATCATCAATTGTGTACGCATAATAATTCGTCCTTTCTATCGATAAGAGCTTCAAGTCTGGTGTCGGGATGCGCGCTTACTGCACGGTGCGCTGGCTTTCCTGACGCAGTTCCTGAACCCCTTTCTGAGAGTCCTTCACAGCTTGTTCGGCTTTCATCGCCTGAGCTTTGCGTTCGGCTACGCGAGCGTCCCACTCAGCCTGCTCTGCCAGCACTTTGGCCTCGGCATACTTTTTGTCGTGCATGGCGATTTCGGCTTGCTTGAGCTTGTCCTGCGCGGACTTCATTTCCACGGCGGCGAACTCGGTGCCGCCGGCGCTGACGGCGCCATTCACAGCCGATTGGGTCACGGCGAATTGCTCGGTCGGCGGATTGCCAGCACAACCGGCCAGTACGAAGCTGCTGCCGATTGCCAGGGCAGCCAGTTTCAGACTACGCACGTGGGTGAACGAGGATTTGGCAGTTCGGGTCTTCATGGTCTTCAACTCCATTGGTGTAACTCCTGAAAAACTTAAAATCCATGCTGGGCAAGGAGCCGTAACCGTCAATTTCCGGGGGTGTTTTGAAACGGCCGTCCCAGGCGTGGTTAATGGCTGTGACCCGAGGGGTTTTTCAAAAGTTCAGAGAAGATGGCCTATCGCCCGAAAATACTTTGACCGAACGGACAAGGCTCTAAATCGGGAACTTTGGCGATGTGCAGCGGTATGCCCGACCTTTTCAAGGCTCGGGAACACGCAATTATCGAAGGGATACGCAGGCTAAATGTAGGAGCGAGCCTGCTCGCTAGCGGTGTATCAGCCAACAGAAATGTTGAATGTTCAACCGCATTCGCGAGCAGGCTCGCTCCCACAGGGTTCGGCGGGGGGATCAGTGTTTCTGCTTGTCATCGCTCGATGACAAATCGTGCAAGTGACGACGGGACAACGCGAGAAAACGCGGGGTCGGGCCGATGTCTTCGTACAGCGGATCACCTTCTTCATCGGTGGCGACCACGGTCGATCCCTTCACGTATGGAAAGCTCTTTTCGAGCTCTTCCAGCGCGGCGCCGATCAGTTCGCCAAGCAGTTCTTCGGGTTGGCGTTTGGGATACATCTCGGTAATCGCCGCCAGCCGTGCGGCCGCTTCCATGTCCAGATGAATCCTGTAACCGGTGTCGGTCAGGCGACCCTTGGCGTTTTCTTCCCAATGCTGGGCAAGTTCGCGGATTTTCATAAAAACCTCATTTCGCTCCTGCTCGTGGCAGGCGTGTGAGTGTCCGCCAGTGGCCGGCGGCAAGCCGTTGTACGGCTTACTCTTCAGACTAGCTCGAACCCATAAGGTTTACCGCCCCTTCGTCGTCTGCTTGTAAGAAGCGCTTTAGAGCGGCACTCTCTGTTAACAGAGCATGGCATTCATAGACACCCGGATTTTCGCTGGAGAACTGCTGATGACCGATATTGATGCACGCTTGCGCGAGGACGTTCACCTGTTGGGTGAGCTGTTGGGCAACACCATTCGTGAACAGTACGGGGACGGCTTTCTCGACAAGATCGAGCAGATCCGCAAGGGCGCCAAAGCCGACCGTCGCGGTTCGATGGACGCCGAGCTGAGCGCCAGCCTCAACCAATTGAGCGAAGACGAGTTGTTGCCGGTGGCGCGGGCGTTCAACCAGTTTCTCAACCTGGCCAATATCGCCGAGCAGTATCAGTTGATTCACCGCCGGGAAGAGTCGCAACCGGCGCCGTTTGAAGCACGGGTGTTGCCGGAACTGCTCGCGCGCCTGCGTGCCGAGGGACATAGCGCCGAATCCCTGGCCCGGCAACTGGGACGGCTGGAAATCGAGCTGGTCCTCACCGCGCACCCGACCGAAGTGGCGCGCCGCACGCTGATCCAGAAGTACGACGCCATCGCAGCGCAACTGGCCGCACAGGATCATCGCGACCTGACGACAGCCGAACGCGAGCAGATCCAGGCGAAGTTGCAGCGCCTGATCGCCGAAGCCTGGCACACCGAAGAAATCCGCCGCACCCGCCCGACGCCAGTCGACGAAGCCAAATGGGGTTTCGCGGTGATCGAGCATTCGTTGTGGCAGGCGATCCCCAACTACATGCGCAAGGCCGATAAAGCCCTGCACGCCGCCACCGGCCTGCATCTGCCGCTCGAAAGCGCGCCGATTCGCTTTGCCTCGTGGATGGGCGGCGACCGTGACGGCAACCCGAACGTGACGGCCGCCGTGACCCGGGAGGTGTTGCTGCTGGCGCGCTGGATGGCTGCGGATTTGTACGTGCGCGACATCGATCACCTCGCCGCTGAACTGTCGATGCAACAGGCCAGCGATGCACTGAAAGCCAAGGCAGGGGACAGCGCCGAACCTTATCGCGCGGTGCTTAAGCAGTTGCGTGAACGTCTGCGGGCCACGCGTAATTGGGCGCATGCCTCTTTGACGGCCACCACCCCGGCACCGGCCGATGTGCTGCAAAACAACCGCGACCTGCTGGATCCGCTGGAGTTGTGTTACCACTCCTTGCACGAGTGCGGCATGGGCGTGATCGCTGACGGTCCATTGCTCGATTGCCTGCGTCGGGCGGTGACCTTCGGGCTGTTCCTGGTGCGGCTCGATGTGCGCCAGGATTCGTCCCGTCACACGGCGGCGATGACTGAAATTACCGACTACCTCGGCCTCGGTCGCTACGAAGACTGGAGCGAGGAAGAGCGCATCGCCTTCCTGGTGCGTGAGCAGAACAATCGGCGGCCGTTGCTGCCAGCGTACTTCAAGCCGTCGGCCGACACCGCCGAAGTGCTGGCGACGTGCCGGGAAATTGCTGCCGCCCCGGGGGCCTCGCTCGGCTCTTATGTGATCTCCATGGCCGGTGCCGCTTCCGACGTGCTCGCCGTGCAACTGTTGCTCAAAGAGTCCGGCGTATTGCGGCCGATGCGTGTGGTGCCGTTGTTCGAAACCCTCGCCGACCTCGACAACGCCGGCCCTGTGATTGAAAAGCTGTTGCTGCTGCCGGGCTATCGCTCGCGCCTGCAAGGGCCGCAGGAAGTGATGATCGGCTATTCCGACTCGGCCAAGGACGCAGGCACCACCGCCGCGGCCTGGGCGCAGTATCGGGCGCAGGAGCGTTTGGTCGACATCTGCCGCGAGCAGCAAGTCGAGCTGCTGTTGTTCCACGGTCGCGGCGGCACCGTGGGGCGCGGTGGTGGTCCGGCGCACGCGGCGATTCTGTCGCAGCCGCCCGGTTCAGTGGCGGGGCGTTTCCGCACCACCGAGCAGGGGGAAATGATTCGTTTCAAATTCGGCCTGCCGGACATCGCAGAGCAGAACCTCAATCTGTACTTGGCGGCGGTGCTGGAAGCGACACTGTTGCCACCGCCGCCACCGGAACCGGCGTGGCGCCATTTGATGGACGAATTGGCCGCCGACGGCGTCAAGGCTTACCGCGCCGTGGTGCGGGAAAATCCGCAGTTCGTCGAGTACTTCCGCCAATCCACCCCGGAGCAGGAGTTGGGTCGCTTGCCGTTGGGCAGCCGCCCGGCCAAGCGCCGCGCCGGCGGGATTGAAAGCCTGCGCGCCATTCCATGGATCTTCGGCTGGACCCAGACGCGCCTGATGTTGCCGGCCTGGCTCGGCTGGGAAGCGGCGCTGAGCAAGGCGCTGGAACGCGGTGAAGGTGAGCTGCTGGGGCAGATGCGCGAACAGTGGCCGTTTTTCCGTACACGCATCGACATGCTGGAAATGGTCCTGGCCAAAGCCGATGCCGACATCGCCCGATCCTACGATGAGCGTCTGGTCGAGCCGGATTTGCTCCCTTTGGGTGCGCATTTGCGCGACCTATTGTCGCAGGCGTGCGCTGTGGTCCTCGGGTTGACCGGTCAGTCTCAGCTACTGGCACATAGCCCAGACACCCTCGAATTCATCCGCTTGCGCAACACCTATCTCGACCCGCTTCATCTATTGCAGGCCGAACTGTTGGCGCGTTCGCGGCAACAGGAAGTGGCGCAGGGCAGCCCGGTAGAACAGGCGCTGCTGGTGTCTGTGGCGGGGATTGCTGCCGGTTTGCGAAATACCGGCTAAGGTTTTCGTCGTGGGGGGAAGGCACCCGGCGCGAGCTTCGGGTGCCGGTGGACGAGGGGCTGAAAAGGTCTGACAAGCGACAGTTAATGACGGGGTTGCGACTAGGAGTACCCCGTCCCAAGGTCACGCAAGGCGCGGGTTTCTCCGACTTTCGGCGGCTTGTGTGGTCCGGGCCTGCTGTGTATCTTGATCAGCCTTTGGCCGTTTGGGCGGTCACGACCCTGTTTTTGAGATTGGCCCCACGAGGCGAATCCGTTGTTATCTATATAAAAAATTGAGGAGCACATCGATGCGCGTCATTCTGCTGGGAGCTCCCGGGGCCGGTAAAGGTACTCAGGCTAAGTTCATCACCGAAAAGTTCGGCATCCCGCAAATCTCCACCGGCGACATGCTGCGTGCCGCAGTCAAGGCTGGCACCGAGCTGGGCCTGATCGCCAAGAGCGTCATGGACAGCGGTGGCCTTGTGTCCGATGACCTGATCATCAATCTGGTCAAGGAACGCATCAGCCAGGCCGATTGCGCCAACGGTTTCCTGTTTGACGGTTTCCCGCGCACCATTCCCCAGGCTGAAGCCCTGGTGAAAGCCGGCGTCGAGCTGGATCACGTGGTCGAGATCGACGTCAAGGACGAGGACATCGTCCAGCGTATCGCCGGTCGTCGCGTGCATGAGGCTTCAGGTCGCGTGTACCACATCGTCTACAACCCGCCGAAAATTGCCGGTAAGGACGACATCACTGGCGAAGAGCTGGTACAGCGCAAAGACGATACCGAAGAAACCGTGCGTCATCGTCTCTCCGTCTACCACGCTCAGACCGAGCCTTTGGTGAAGTTTTACCAGGAGCTGTCCACCGCTCAAGGCAAACCGAAGTACAGCCACATCGAAGGTGTTGGCTCGGTTGAAGCGATTACCGGCAAGGTGCTTGAAGCGCTGAACTGAAAAGTCTGAATCGCTTCATCTTCTACGGCCCGCTTGCGGGCCGTAGTTGTTTATACTGGCGCACTTTTTCTGACCTCTCTTACGGAAACATCGATGAGCACCTTGCTGGCCCTGGACACCGCGACTGAAGCTTGCTCCGTTGCCTTGCTGCATGACGGCAAGGTCACGAGCCATTACGAGGTGATCCCGCGCCTGCATGCGCAAAAGCTGTTGCCGATGATCCAGCAGTTGCTCGCCGACGCCGGGACCACCCTGCAAGCGGTTGATGCCATTGCCTTCGGTCGTGGGCCGGGCGCATTCACCGGCGTGCGGATCGCCATTGGTGTGGTGCAGGGCCTGGCGTTTGCGCTGGATCGCCCGGTGCTGCCGGTCTCCAACCTGGCGGTACTGGCACAACGGGCTTATCGCGAACACGGCGTCAGCCAGGTCGCAGCCGCCATCGATGCGCGCATGGATGAGGTGTATTGGGGGTGCTACCGCGAAACGGCGGGGGAGATGCGCCTGGTCGGCAATGAAGCGGTGTTGGCGCCGGAAGTGGCCGCATTGCCGGCTGATGCCAGCGGTGAATGGTTCGGCGCCGGCACGGGGTGGGGGTATGCCGAGCGCATCGCTGTCAATCTGAGTGGGCAGGATGCAGGCATGCTGCCGCACGCCGAAGACCTGCTGACGCTGGCGCGGTTTGCCTGGGCGCGTGGAGAGGCAATCGTGGCGGACGAGGCTCAGCCGGTTTATCTGCGCGACAAAGTGGCGACGCCGAAAGCGCGTTAATCCCAATGCTGTTGTGGCGAGGGAGCTTGCTCCCGTTGGGTTGCGAAGCGACCCCAGGATTCCATCAGCAACACCGAGTAGGCAGGTTTTGCGACGGCTGCGCAGCCGAACGGGAGCAAGCTCCCTCGCCACAATGGACATTCCAACTGCAGCCAATCGTCGATTTATCCCCCGGCTTTTAAACCTTTTCGTATTTCTGTGTTCTAGTTATCACTCGGTGGTTTGCGAAGTGGGTTATGTGCCACTAAACTGCCATTACTGATACCGGACATGTACTTATGCGTATAGACGGCCTTTCCTCCCAGTCCTACCCCCTCAAGCGCAAGCCTCGCAAAGGCCCTGTGGCGGATGACGACTACGTCGATATCGACGGCGAGCTGGAAATCCCATCCGAAGAGCAAATGGCCGCCCGTGCCGCCAAGGCTTCCGCGCAACGCCTGAGCAATCTCCCGGCCCGTCAGCAAGACATGATCTACCACCGCGCCATGAGCAAAAGCGTCGCCACGGCACTCGCCAGCTACTTGAGCACCGCCGGTTTTGTCGATTGGGATACCGATGTAATGGGCCTCGACCTGTACATCTGATGCGGCTGCCTTATTACCTCGGCTGCCCGTCCTGGAGTGAAAACGCCTGGCGCGATTATCTTTATCCGCCAGATGCCAAGCCCGCTGACTTCCTGAATCTCTATTCCCAAGTATTCAACGCCGTAGAAGGCAATACGACCTTCTACGCGAGCCCGGCTGCCAGCACCGTGCAGCGCTGGGCCGAAATCATGCCCGAACACTTTCGCTTCACCGCCAAGTTTCCCGGCGACATCAGCCACGGCGGTGACCTGCGCGAGCAACTGACCGCCGCCGACACCTTCCTGCAATTGCTCAGCCCGCTCGGTGAACGGGTTTCGCCCCTGTGGCTGCAACTGTCGAAAAGCTTCACGCCACACCGATTGCCCGAACTGGCCGGCTTCATCGATGCACTTGAGCGACCGCTGGCCGTTGAAGTGCGGCATGACGAGTTCTTTGCCAAAGGCGATAGCGAACGCAAGCTCAATCGTCTGCTGCTGGATCGGGGCGTAGAACGCATCTGCCTTGATCCGCGAGCCCTGTTCAGTTGCACGTCGACCGATCCTTCGGTCCTCCACGCCCAATCGAAAAAGCCCAGGGTGCCGCCACGTCCGGCAGCGTTTACCCAGTTTCCGCAGGTTCGTTTCATCGGCCATCCGCAGCTTGAGGCGAACGATCCGTTTCTGGAGCCATGGGTCGAGAAAATCGCTTTGTGGATCGAAGAGGGCCGCACGCCCTACATCTTCCTGCACACTGCCGATAACTTGCTGGCGGCCAAACTGGCGCAACGTTTTCACGCAAAACTGATGCTGCGTTTGCCTGGCTTGCCGCCGTTGCCTGAGCTATACAGAGAACCCGCCGCCGAGCAACTTGGCTTGCTCTGAGGCGGATTTGTTCCCCTTTTCAGGAGCCTGCCAATGGATGCGCAAACCCTTCGAGCCCAGGTGTTCAAAGCACTGCACGAACGCGAGGGCGCTTTTGTCATTCCCAATCCGTGGGACGCCGGCTCGGCGAAGATGCTCGCCAGCCTGGGTTTCGAGGCGCTGGCGACCACCAGTGCAGGTTATGCCTTTTCCAACGCACGCCCTGATGGAGGGTTGACGCTCGACGATACGCTGGCGAACGTGCGGGCGATTGTCGCGGCCACCGATCTGCCGGTGGCAGTGGATCTGGAAAACGGTTTCGCGGACGACCCGGCTGAGTGCGCACAAAGCATTTTGGCGGCCGCGGCGGCCGGTGCGGTCGGGGGCTCGATCGAAGATGCCACCGGTCGTGAAGACGCGCCGATCTACTGTTTCGAACATGCCGTGGCGCGCATTGAAGCCGCCGTCGCAGCGGCTCGCAGCCTTCCTTTCCCTTTTATGCTGACCGCCCGTGCCGAGAATTTTCTGCACGGCAATCCTGACCTGGCCGATACCATTCGCCGTTTGCAGGCGTTCGCCGAAGCGGGCGCGGACGTGTTGTACGCGCCGGGGCTGCGCAGCGCTGAAGACGTGTTGGCGGTGGTCCGCGCCGTGGCGCCGAAACCGGTCAGCGTGTTGATGTCCGGGGGGCTCAAATTGACGGTGGAGCAATTGAGCGAGATGGGCGTCAAACGCATCAGCGTCGGCTCGGCCCTGGCCTTGGCGGCCTACGGCGAGTTTTTCCGCGCGGCCGAAGAGATCAAGACGTCGGGCACCTTTGGGTTCACGTCACGGTCGATGCCATATGCCAAGGCCAATCAATTGTTCAAAGGCTGACGATGCGGTTTCGGTGGTGGCTGTTGTTGATGCTGTTAATGATCGGTGCGGCGGGCGTGAGCGTCTGGCGCGGCTGGATCTCGCTGCCACCCCAGTGGAACCCTTGGGCGCCGCTGGACGTGAAGGCCGCCCCGAACTTTCTGACACGCTACAAACTGATGCGCCTGCGCGATGATCCGCAATTGTGTGATCAGGCCTTGAGCAGCTCCGGTTTACGCGCTGCGCATCAGGCCGACAGCCCCGGCGCGACGTGCCCATTGATCAACACCTTGCGTGTCCAGGGCGGCGATGTGGGGTTGAGCAGCAGCTTTCTCGCCAGTTGCCGTTTGGCGGTGTCGTTTGCCCTGTTCGAGCACCACGCCCTGCAACCCGCCGCGCAAGCGGTGTATGGGCAGCCTGTCAGCCGGGTCGATCATCTTGGCAGCTTCGCCTGTCGCAACGTCTATGGCCGCGAAAACGGCAGGCGAAGCCAGCACGCCAGCGCCGATGCGCTGGACATCGCCGGTTTCCGCCTGGCGGATGGTCGCTCCATCAGCGTGCTCAGGGATTGGCCCAAGGATAATCAGGACGCCCAGTTTCTGCGCCAGGTTCGCGATGGCGCCTGTGGCGTGTTCAGTGTGGTGTTGAGCCCGGACTACAACGCCGCCCATCGAAATCACTTTCATGTCGATGTCGGGCCGTGGTGGGTGTGTCGCTGAGGGCTTTTGTTGAAGGTCAGGCGGCGATGCGCAGATTTTGCAGGACGATCGGGCGAGCCCAGCCGGTATCGAAATCGAAGTGTTTTTGTTGCTCGACCAATTCTTCGGGGGAGAACGGCGGGAACGGTTTGTCCAGCAGGTCGAGTTCGAATTCGGCGATCGGCAAGTGCAGAGGACGCGGTTGTGGTGCCGGGCCGGCTTCTGGCGCAGGCTGGCCGGTGGTGAGCACGATCGGCCGCACCCAGCCACTTTCAAAGTCTTGTTGCTTCTGCTGGGCGACGATTTCTTCAGCCGGGAACGGCGGGAAAGGCTTGTCGGCCAGGTCCATTTCGAACTCGGCAATCGGCAAGAACAGCGGCTCGGGTGGTTTGACTTCGGTTTCTTTCACATCGCATTCGCGTTGGCTGACGATGTGCGCCAGCAGTTCGCTGCCGACGGTCGGCTCCACCGGGCTTTCGAGATCAACCGGAGGAAACGTGCCACACGCCGGCACCACATCCGTCGACTGTTCGGCCAGGGCCTGGGCAAAAAAATCCTGCCACAGGTGACTGACGCCGCTCAGTGCCTGGGAATTTCGCAGGCCATAATCGCCATGACGCGATATGTAGCCTACGGATGTGGATTGAATGCCTGACATTTTTCTCGGTCGACGCTCAGCTCTGGCAAAATGCTCGTTAGTTTTGTTATCGGCCGTTTTTGCCGATCATTAATTTTTTGAGCGTGTTTCCCCATGATTGAGCAACCTGCGGCCTGCCGCATCCATGTCGAGGCCTCAGCCCCGGCGTTTCAGCCACAAGCCGAGCAGTGGGCCGAACGCCTGGGCTTGCCTTTGCACGTGGATGACGGCGAGTTTGCCTTGCAGGTGGGCGAACAAGGTTTGCAGCTGCAACAACTGGGGCCGGACGCACCGGGGCCGGTGCGGGTGGACTTCGTCGAGGGCGGCGCGGCGCATCGGCGGTTGTTCGGCGGTGGCACTGGGCAAATGATCGCCAAGGCAGTGGGCATCGCCCAGGGCGTGCGTCCGCGTGTGCTGGATGCCACGGCGGGGCTGGGCAAGGATGCGTTCGTGCTGGCGAGCCTTGGCTGCGAGATGAGCCTGATCGAGCGTCAGCCGCTGATTGGCGCGTTACTTGAGGATGGACTGGCCCGTGGCGCGGAGGATTTCGACGTGGCGCCAATCGTGGCGCGGATGAAGTTGCTCAAGGGCAACTCAATCGAGGTCATGCGCAACTGGGAAGGCGAGCCGCCGCAAGTGATCTACCTCGACCCGATGTTTCCGCACCGTGAGAAAACGGCGTTGGTGAAGAAGGAAATGCGTCTGTTCCGGCCGTTGGTCGGCGATGATCCCGATGCGCCGGCACTGCTCGAGGCCGCATTGGCACTGGCCAGCCATCGGGTGGTGGTCAAGCGTCCGCGCAAGGCACCGTGTATTGCCGGACCCAAGCCCAGTCATGCGCTGGACGGCAAATCCAGTCGGTATGACATTTATCCGAAGAAAGCGCTCAAGCCGTAAGACCGCGTTGCACCATTCGCGGGCAAGCCTCGCTCTTACAGGGTCTGCGTTAAACCTGTCGGAGCGAGGCTTGCCCGCGAAGGCGCCAGACCAGACAACCAAGCCTTATCAGGCTGTCTCTGGTCGATAAGCCCGCATAAACAACCCCACCACTTCCCGTACATGTTCCTCGGCCGCATCGCCCGTCACCGGCTCTCCGCAGCCATACAGCAAGCGGAAATTGCCCGCGCCCTTGAGCAGGCAGAAGAAATGCTCGGCCGCATTGCGCGGTTTATCGATGCTCAACGCGCCGCTCTGATCAACCTTGGTCAGCAACCGTTCCATGCCATGCAACATGCGTTGCGGCCCGGCCTCGAAGAAGATCAGTGAGAGTTTCGGGTCCTGGCTGCCCAAGGCCATTATCAGCCGATGCAGGTTCACCGATTCATCGCTGTTGATCAGCTGGTGAAAGCCGCGTGCGATGTTCAGCAGCACCGTTTCTACCGAAATGCCGTCCGGCAACTCGAAAAACAGTGTGGGCAACTGCTCTTCGCACTTGGCCATCACGGCGGCGGAGAACAGCGTCTCCTTGTCGTTGAAATGGCTGTAGACCGTCAGCTTCGACACGCCGGCTTCAGCCGCCACGGCATCCATGCTGGTGCTGGCGTAACCATTACTCAGAAACAAAATTTTCGCCGCATCGAGGATGGCCTGGCGCTTGGCCAGATCCTTGGGGCGGCCCGGGCCGTTGGGTGCTGAAAGATTGTTCGACATTCTTCGCTTTAATACTGGACTGGTGAGTTTGCTATTAATAACATACTCGCCAGTATAATTATTCCAAGCACCATTAGCGAAAGGTCCTTCACCATGTTCCGCTATGCCTTGCCCCTCGCGTTGCCAGTGTGTCTGGCGTTTCTATTGTCTGCGTGTGGCCACGAAGAGGCGCCGAAAACCACTGTCCGCCCGGCCATGGTGGTGCAGCCAGAGCCTTCGGCCCAGGCAATGGAAAGCTATCCGGGTGAAGTGCGGGCTCGTTATGAGCCGGACCTGGCGTTTCGCATCGGCGGCAAGGTAAGTCGACGACTGGTAGAAGAAGGGCAGCGGGTCAAGGCCGATCAGCCTTTGGCCGAACTCGATCCCCAGGACGTGCGCCTGCAACTGGAAGCCACCCGTGCCCAAGTGGCCGCCGCCGAGGCCAATCTGAGCCTGGTGCGCGCCGAGCGTGATCGCTACAAGACGCTGATGGACCGTCAGATGGTCAGCCGTTCGCAGTACGACAACGCCGAAAACCTTTACCGATCCGGTGAAGCACGCCTCAAGCAAATCAAAGCCGAGTTCAACGTCTCGACCAACCAGGCCAGCTACGCGGTGCTGCGAGCGCCCCAGGATGGCGTGGTGGCCAAGCGTGCGGTGGAAGTCGGGCAAGTGGTGGCGGCCGGGCAAACCGTGTTCACCCTCGCCACCGATGGCGAGCGTGAAGTGTTGATCAGCTTGCCGGAGCAGAGCTTCGGCCGCTTCAAGGTTGGTCAGCCCGTCTCGGTAGAACTCTGGACCCAGCCCGATCAGCGTTTTGCCGGGCGCATCCGTGAGCTGTCGCCGGCTGCCGATCCAAAGTCCCGCACCTTCGCTGCCCGGATTTCATTCACCGGCGGCAAGGTCCCGGCCGAACTCGGCCAGAGCGCCCGGGTGTTCGTCCAGACAACTGACGTGATACCGCTGTCCGTACCGCTATCGGCACTGACGGCGGAAAACGGCGCGACCTATGTCTGGGTCGTCAGTGCCAACAATACCTTGAAGAAAACCCCGGTCCGGGTCGGTGCCTTCGGCGAAAAAACCGTCCCGGTGCTCGAAGGCCTGAATGCCAGCGACTGGGTGGTGGCCGCTGGCGTCCATGTTTTGCTTGAAGGGCAGCAAGTGCGCCCGGTGGATCGCTCCAACCGCGTGGTCAATCTGGCGGACAAGGAGTAATCCCCGATGGGTTTCAATCTTTCCGAATGGGCGCTGCGCAATCGCCAGATCGTACTGTTCCTGATGCTCTTGCTGGCCGTCGTCGGCGCGCTTTCCTACACCAAGCTCGGCCAGAGCGAAGACCCGCCGTTCACCTTCAAGGCCATG
Source organism: Pseudomonas mandelii (assembly GCF_900106065.1). NCBI lineage: Bacteria > Pseudomonadati > Pseudomonadota > Gammaproteobacteria > Pseudomonadales > Pseudomonadaceae > Pseudomonas > Pseudomonas mandelii. The sequence continues at coordinate 862,395 of NZ_LT629796.1, read as the reverse complement.
GTGATCCGCACCAACTGGCCGGGCGCCACGGCGCAGGAAGTCTCGCGCCAAGTCACCGAGCGCATTGAAAAGAAACTGATGGAAACCGGGGAATACGAACGCATCGTGTCGTTCTCCCGCCCGGGCGAATCCCAGGTGACGTTCATTGCTCGTGACTCCCTGCATTCGGTGCAAATACCGGACCTTTGGTATCAGGTTCGCAAAAAGGTCAGTGACATTCGGCATACGTTGCCGCCGGGCATCCAGGGGCCGTTTTTCAACGATGAATTCGGCACCACCTTCGGCAATATCTATGCGCTGACCGGCGAGGGATTTGATTACGCGGTGCTCAAGGATTACGCCGACCGCATTCAGATCCAGCTGCAACGGGTGAAGGATGTGGGCAAGGTCGATCTGCTCGGGCTGCAAGACGAGAAGATCTGGATCGAACTCTCCAACGTCAAGCTTGCCACGCTCGGTCTGCCATTGGCCGCCGTGCAGCAAGCCCTTGAAGAGCAGAACGCGGTGTCCACGGCCGGGTTCTTTGAAACCACCAGCGAGCGATTGCAGCTACGGGTCTCGGGGAATTTTCAGACAGTCGATGAGATCAAGAACTTCCCGATCCGCGTCGGTGATCGCACTTTCCGTATTTCCGATGTGGCGGACGTGCGTCGCGGCTTCAACGATCCACCGGCGCCGCGAATGCGCTTCATGGCGGAAAACGCCATCGGTCTGGCCGTCGCGATGAAGGACGGCGGCGACATTCTGGTGTTGGGCAAGGCGCTGGAGATCGAGTTTGACCGCATCCAGAAAAACCTTCCGGCCGGCATGCAGCTGCGCAAGGTTTCCGATCAGCCCGCAGCGGTGAAAACTGGTGTCGGCGAGTTCGTTCAGGTGTTGGTGGAAGCCCTGGCGATTGTGTTGCTGGTGAGCTTTTTCTCCCTAGGTGTGCGCACCGGCATGGTGGTGGCGCTGGCGATTCCGCTGGTGTTGGCGATGACCTTCGCCTGCATGTATTACCTTGGCATCGGCCTGCACAAGATTTCCCTCGGCGCGTTGGTGCTGGCCTTGGGCTTGTTGGTCGACGACGCAATCATCGCCGTGGAAATGATGGCGATCAAAATGGAGCAGGGCTTCGACCGTATCAAGGCCGCCAGTTACGCCTGGACCAGCACCGCGTTCCCGATGCTTACCGGCACCCTGATTACCGCCGCCGGATTCTTGCCCATAGCCACGGCGCAATCGGGCACTGGGGAATACACGCGCTCAATCTTCCAGGTGGTGACCATCGCGTTGCTGGCTTCGTGGATTGTGGCGGTGGTGTTTGTGCCGTACCTGGGGGAAAAACTCCTGCCGGACCTGGCGAAGATTCATGCCGCCAAACATGGCACGGGTCAGCCCGACCCTTATGGCACGCCGTTCTATCAACGGGTCAGGCGCTTGGTGGAGTGGTGCGTGCGCTGGCGTAAAACTGTCATCGTGCTGACCGTGGTGTTGTTCATCGGCTCGATCGTGCTGTTCCGCTTTGTGCCGCAACAATTCTTCCCGGCCTCGGGTCGACTTGAATTGATGGTCGATCTGAAACTCGCCGAAGGCGCGTCCCTGAGCAACACCGCCGACGAAGTCAAACGCCTTGAAGCCTTGCTGAAGGATCACGCCGGTATCGACAACTACGTGGCCTACGTCGGCACCGGTTCGCCGCGTTTCTATCTGCCGCTGGATCAGCAACTGCCGGCGGCCAGCTTTGCTCAGTTTGTCGTCCTGGCCAAGACCATCGAGGAGCGTGAAACCCTGCGCACCTGGCTGATCGAAACCCTCAACGAACAATTCCCCGCCTTGCGCTCTCGGGTCACACGCCTTGAAAACGGTCCGCCGGTTGGCTATCCGGTGCAGTTCCGGGTGACCGGTGAGCACATCGAGGAAGTCCGCGCATTGGCCCGCAAAGTGGCGGCCAAGGTTCGCGAGAACCCGCACGTGGCGAACGTCCATCTGGACTGGGAAGAACCGAGCAAAGTCGTCTACCTGAACGTCGATCAGGACCGCGCCCGGGCCTTGGGCGTGAGCACGGCGAACCTGTCGAAGTTCCTGCAAAGCTCCCTGACGGGGGCCAGTGTCAGCCAGTACCGCGAAGACAACGAGTTGATCGAGATCCTGCTGCGCGGCACCCTGCATGAGCGCACCGAACTGTCGTTGCTGCCGAGCCTGGCGGTGCCGACCGACAACGGCCGCAGCGTCGCGCTGTCGCAAGTCGCGACGCTGGAATATGGCTTTGAGGAAGGCATCATCTGGCACCGTAATCGCCTGCCGAACGTGACGATTCGCGCCGACATCTACGGCAAGGAACAGCCGGCGACGCTGGTGCAGCAGATCTTGCCGACCCTCGACCCGATCCGCGCCGAATTGCCGGACGGTTACTTGCTGGACGTCGGCGGCACGGTGGAAGACTCGGCCCGTGGCCAGAACTCGGTGAAGGCCGGCGTGCCGCTGTTCATTGTGGTGGTGCTGACCTTGCTGATGCTGCAACTGCGCAGTTTCTCGCGCACGGTGATGGTGTTCCTGACTGCACCGCTGGGTCTAATTGGCGTGACGCTGTTCCTGATGGTGTTTCGTCAGCCGTTCGGTTTTGTCGCGATGCTCGGGACCATCGCACTGTCCGGGATGATCATGCGTAACTCGGTCATTCTCGTGGACCAGATCGAGCAGGACATCGCCGCCGGGCTCAAACCGTGGCAAGCAATCATCGAAGCCACGGTGCGACGCTTCCGACCAATTGTGCTGACCGCGCTCGCGGCGGTACTGGCGATGATTCCGCTGTCTCGCAGCGTATTCTTTGGGCCAATGGCGGTAGCGATCATGGGCGGGTTGATCGTGGCGACTGCGCTGACATTGCTGTTTTTGCCGGCGTTGTATGCGGCGTGGTTCAGGATCAAGAAAGAGTCGGTGTAATCTCGGCGGCCTTCGGGCCGCCCGCTCTCTTGCTGACGTTCACCGCTCTAAATTGTGGGAGCGAGCCTGCTCGCGATGGCGTCGTGTCAGGCAATACATTTCGCAAATGGACGACCGCTTTCGCGAGCAGGCTCGCTCCCACAGTTAATCTTCTGAATACAAATACCGTGTACGACACAAAACCCTGTGGGAGCGGGCTTGCCCGCGATGGCGATCTGGCAGGCGACTATGTTTAAAGATCTGCCAAAACATCAGAACCTTCCCACGAAATTTTCAGGTTGTCTGTCAGAAGCGCGATCTCTAGGCTTTTGGGTGTCGCTGCAAAAAGCAGCGACCGGGTTTCGCAGCCCGGTTAAACTTCAGACGCACAGCGTCCACCATCCGAAAGCGGGCGTTTTTTTATGCCTGTGTTATGGCGGCTGTGCGCGGGAGATCTTCGGGTCTGCCGGGTTCCTGAAGTCCCGGTCTGCGAACCTGCGTACAGCTGCCACCTTATGTTCGTTTCGCAGCGAACGGTGACAGCTCCACTACTTCAGGAGTTACACGATGATTAAAGACAGCCCAAATCCTCCAGACACGGAAGCAGAACTGGAAAAAGAAACCGACCCGGTTTCCCCTTACGCCTTTCTCGATTCCAAAAAACTCCACGACGCGGCAATTCGCGCTCTTGATCACTATTTGGCGCCACCACCCGAAAAAAAGGCTAAAGCTGACCGTCGTCCCAGCTCGGTTTTCGTCGTCGCCCCCAACGTTGATTCCGAAACCCTTTTGGCTCACGCCTGCGAAACCCTCGCTTCGGCAAATGTGATGGCCAGTGAGTTAGCCTTCGGTCTGAACGGACCGACATGCAATCTTATGTTGGCGGTTCAACAGATGATTTCGCTGGCGGAGTTATCGGTAAATCGCGTTCTGGATCAGGTTGATCCGCACCAGTAGCGCAAACGGAAAAAGCCCACTGACCTGTAAAGACCAGTGGGCTTTTTTGCGAGTTTCAATTGCCTGGAATTAAAGCGTACCAAAGACTTTCTTCGCCAGACTCGTCGCCGCCGCCGCAGGGTTCTTGCGAATGGCTTCTTCCTGTTTGCCGATCATCTCGAACAAGCCGTTCAGTGCCTGCTCGGTCACGTAGCTTTCGATGTTGGCGTTCTTGGTATCCAGCACGCCCATGGTCGCTGCCTGGCCTGCGAAGGTGTTGTATTGCTTGGCCAGGCCGACCTGATCGGTGGCTTGTTTCACGATCGGCAGGAACTTGACCCGAATCTGTTCGCGGCTGGTTTTGCTCAGGTACTGGGTGGCCGAGTCGTTGCCGCCGCTGAGAATCCCTTTGGCGTCATCGACGCTCATCTTCTTCACGGCATCCACCAGTATTGGCTGAGCCTGGGTCACGGCGGTTTCGGCCGCTTTGTTCATGCTGGTTTCCAGCTCAGTGACCTGATCGCCCATGCCGAACTGTTTCATTTTGCTGGCGACTTTGCCCAGTTTGCCCGGCAGTTCGATTTTCACGTCCGGGTTGTTGCTGAAGCCGCCCGGCGTGCCGAGTTGTTTGACGGCCAGTTGCGCGCTTTGGGTCAGGGCATCCTTGAGGCCACCGGTGGCGTCTTTTTGCGACAGGTCATTGAGCGACAGCGCCAGTGCGCTGGCGGAGATCATCAAGCCTGCACACAGGCCGGCAAAGCGAAGGGTAGGGCGGAGCATGGCGGCTTCCTTGTTCAAAAAAGAGACATTAGCGAATGGCGTCGACGCGGATTTTCAGTGGCTGCGGATCGCTGCCATCCAGCTGTACGGCGTGGTGTTCGGTGGTGATGAACATCAGTTTGCCGCCGACTTCGATGCGCGCGCTGACGGAGTAGCGATGGCCGGGTTTGACCTGGGCCGGATCGTAACTCAGATGAAACGGCAGCGGCACCTGGCCTTTGACCGGGCCTTTCTGTTCGTCGAGGACCACGGCAGGTGCATCGGCCAGGGACACGTCCTGCAAGCTGACGCTTAAGGTGGCACTCGGTGGCAGGGCAATGCGTTGCAGGTAGAAGACTTCGCCATCGAGGGCGGTTTTAGCGGCGGGTTGCATCGTCTGACAGGCGCCCAATAAAGTGGTCATTGCCAACAAAGAGAGTTTTTTCATCGCCGATCTCCGGTCAATGTGGGCGCGAGCAAGCTCGCTCCCACAGGGATTACATTAAGCCTCGGGCTGAGGGGCGACCTGATCCGCCGCATCTTCGCTGCGATGCAACGCCACCTGACGGATCGACAAACGGATCTCCGCCGGCAACACCCGTTTCGCCGCGCCTTCGGCCAGTTCGCCCAGCAGTTCGTGATAACTCAGCTTGCCGGCTTCGTCGCGTTTGAGCACGTCAAGATCCAGCATGGTTTGAATGAAGTGGCGGAACAGGCTCTTGTCGAAGAACTCCGGGGCATTCAGCCCGTGCAGGATCGACAGGCGCTGGGCCATGACGGTGCACAGGTCTTCCAGTTCTTCGGCGCTGATGCTGTTCTGGCCGCTGTTGAGCAGCAGGGACACGGTCATGTAGAAGCGTTGTAGTGTCTGGGCGATGCTCTTCGACAACAACGTCAGCAACACGAAATGCCGCGAACTCGGCGCCGGGCGCAGGTAGACATCATTCTCGAAACGCAGCAGACCTTGCTCGACGAACGCTTCGAGCCATTGATCGATCACGCCATCCAGCTCGTCCAGCGACCAGCGAATGAACAGCTCCGATTGCAGGTACGGATACAACGCCCGGGTGTAGCGCAGGATCTGTTCGCGGCTCATGCGCGAGGCGCTCTGGAAGAAACTCGCGAGCAAGGCGGGCAGGGCGAAGATGTGCAGCACGTTATTGCGGTAGTAGGTCATGAGGACGGCGTTCTGCTCGTCCAGATACAAAATCTTGCCCAGGGCATCGCTTTGCTCGGACAACAGGTCCATGTCCTTCACATGCTCGATCAACGCCCGGCCGTCACCGTCCGGCAGCGTGGTGTGCGGCGAATACGGGACCTTGCGCAACAGCGCCAGATACAAATCAAGCACCCGCGCCATGGCGCGATCATCCAGCGCCAGGCGGGTGGTGGACAGCAACGCCAGGGCCACCAGGTTGACCGGGTTGATCGCCGCCGCCTCGTTCAGATGCTGTGCGACTTTTTCGCCGAGACGGTTGGTGGTTTCGTTGAGCCAGGCCGGTTTGAACTGCGGGCCGAGTTCCTGTTTACGCCAGTCGGGCTGTTCGCTGTCGAGGAATTCCGCGAGTTTGATCGGTTCGCCGAAGTTCACCGCCACCTGGCCGAAACGCTGCTTGAGCGCACCGATGACTTTGAAGATGTCGAAGATCGATTCTTTCTTCTTGCTCGCACCACGCAGTTCGCCGAGGTAGGTTCGGCCTTCCAGCACACGCTCGTAGCCGATGTAGACCGGAATGAACACGATGGGCATGCGCGATGAACGCAGGAAGCTGCGCAGGGTAATTGCCAGCATCCCGGTTTTCGGTTGCAGCATGCGCCCGGTGCGCGAGCGGCCGCCCTCGACGAAGTACTCGACCGGGAAACCTTTGGTGAACAGAGTGTGCAGGTATTCGTTGAATACCGAGGTGTACAGCGGGTTGCCCTTGAAGGTGCGGCGCATGAAGAACGCGCCGCCACGGCGCAGCAGGCTGCCGATCACCGGCATGTTGAGGTTGATCCCGGCGGCGATGTGCGGCGGGGTCAGGCCATTGCGGAACAGTAAATAGGACAGCAACAGGTAGTCGATGTGGCTGCGGTGGCACGGCACGTAAATCACTTCGTGGCCTTGGGCAACTTTCTGCACGCCTTCGATGTGGTTGACCTTGATGCCGTCGTAGATCTTGTTCCAGAACCAGCTCAGCACTACTTCCAGGAAGCGGATCGCGGTGTAGGTGTAGTCCGAAGCGATCTCGTTGCCATAGCGCAGGGCCTGGGCCTTGGCTTTCTCCGGGGAGATGTTCTCGCGCTCGGCTTCGTCGAGGATCGCTTGCTTGACCAGCGGTTGATTGAGCAGGCCTTTGACCAGGTTGCGACGGTGGGAAATGTCTGGGCCGATCACCGCGGCTTTCAGGTTGCGGAAGTGCACCCGCAGGATCCGCTGGGCCATGCGCACCGTGCGCTCGTGGCCTTTGTTGTGGTCGATCAGCTCTCGCAAGTGAATCGGTGCCGAGAACTGCACGCGGGTCTTGCGCCCCAGCACGATGACGCTCAGCAACCGACGCAGGCGACCGGTAACGGCCCAACTGTCGGCGAAGAGCAATTTCCACGGGCTCGATTCGCTGTCGGGTGACTGCCCCCAGAACACGCTGACCGGAATGATCTGCGCGTCTTCGGCGGCGTTCTGGCTCAGGGCACTGACCAAGCGGGTCAGGGTGGGCGGCGCACCACGTTTGTCCTGTCGGCCGAGCCAGTCGGGCTCCGGTGTCAGGTAGAAAAATGCGGCGGGTTCCACCAGATTACCCACCGACACAGGCAGCACCGGACGGGGCAGGCCGGCTTTGCTGCATTCGGTGTCGACCACGGCCAGGTCGGTCAGCGAAGGGTTTTGCAGGACGTAGAACACCGGACGACTGCGGTCGAGGTTGAGGGTGAACGACGACTGGTTGATCGTCTCCGAGCGAACCCAGAGATAGAGCAGTCGGCGCAGGGTGCCAAAAACAAGACGGCGGAACGGGGAACGGGTCATACGGCTTCTGCGTGAGTGAGTAAAACCAAGCAATTGCTCGGGCGGCCGATAGTGTGCCGTATTCGTCGAAAATCGGCAAAAAAGCGGGTAAGTAAAGTTGAGTTGAGAGTTTTGGCGCCTGTCATATACTCGGCGCCTCAACAATAAAAAGAAGGGGGTATCGATTCATGGCTACGCGCGAAACCGGCAATGTGAAGTGGTTCAACGACGCCAAGGGCTACGGCTTCATTCAGCGCGAGGACGGGGTGGACGTGTTCGTGCACTACCGCGCGATCCGCGGTGAAGGGCATCGCTCGCTGGCTGAAGGTCAGCAGGTGGAATACGCCGTGGTGACCGGCGAGAAAGGCTTGCAGGCAGAGGATGTGGTGGGTTTGTAACCCCACTCCTCAGATCACACAAAAAACCTGTGGGAGCGAGGCTTGCCCGCGAAGGCGTCATCACTGGCGCTAAAAGCTTCGCGGGCAAGCCTCGCTCCTACAGGTTTTGTGGGAACGTGGATTACGCGGTTTTCCAGATGATTTCTTCTTCACCGTCAGCGCTGATGCGCATCCAGCGATCGGCCGTTTCTTCACCTTCTTCCTCAACCCAGCTGCCCGGTGCGCAACGCACTTCGACATTCAGTGCGGCAAACGCGGCGCGGGCGCAGGCGATGTCGTCTTCCCACGGGGTCTGGTCGCTGTCCAGGAACAGGCTGTTCCATTTGCCCACGGCTTTGGGCAGCCAGGTGACCGACACGTTGCCGGCCTTGCACTTGTAGGTCTGGCCCTTCTTGACCCATTCACTGCACTGACCCAACGCTTCGCTAAGCCAGTCTGCAACGGCCTTGTAGTCGACGTCAGCGTCTTTCAGGTAAATCTCGATATCGGGTTGGCGCATGGATGTCCTCACTGCGGTCTTGAAAAATCCATTCGCGGATTTAGCCGGCCTCAAGCTGTTGCTCAAGACCAAAAATTATTGAAGTACGAAATAATCGTAGCGCATCGACACGGTGACCTCGAACGGCTCCGCCTGCTCGATGACCGCCGTCCGGCGTTCGGCACTGGCACGCCAGCCGTGTGGCGTCATGGCCAGCAGGTTGGCGCGATCCTGGCCATTTGAAAGTGTCAGTTTGAACTCCAGGGATTCGCTGTGTTGCAGCGCCATGCCTTCCGGCACCAGGGCCAGATGCTTGTCGTCGGTGTATTCACGGACTTCGTCGTACAGCCGCTCGCGCAATTCCATCAGGTGGCCGCTGGTCGGCCCGACTTTCATCAAGCCGCCGCCGGGGCTGAGCAGGCGTTTGGCTTCTTCCCAATCCAGCGGACTGAAGACGCTGGCGAGAAACTGGCAGCTCCCCGAGGCCAACGGCACCCGGGCCATGCTGGCGATCAACCAGGTCAGCTGCGGATTGCGTTTGCAGGCGCGTTTGACTGCTTCGCGGGAGATGTCCAGTGCATAGCCATCGGCATTGGGCAGGGCTTCGGCAATTTGCGCGGTGTAGTAACCCTCGCCGCAACCGATGTCCAGCCAGCGCTGGGGCGCGTACTGCGCGGCCAGTTCGGCCAGGCGCTTGGCCACCGGCGCGTAATGGCCGGCGTTCAGGAAGTCGCGACGGGCCTCGACCATGGCGAGGTTATCCCCAGGGTCGCGGCTGTTCTTGTGCTGCACTGGCAGCAGATTCAGGTAACCCTGCCGCGCACGGTCGAAACGATGCCCGGCGGGGCAGGCCACGCCGTTGTCCACCGCGTTGAGCGGTTCGCTGCAGATCGGGCAGGCGAGCATCAGGCGAGCAACTTGATCAGGGTCTGGTAGTAGATTTCGGTCAGCACATCGAGGTCGGCGGCCAGTACACGCTCGTTGACCTGGTGAATCGTCGCGTTGACCGGGCCCAGTTCAACCACTTGGGTGCCCATGGTTGCGATGAAGCGCCCGTCGGAGGTGCCACCGCTGGTGGAGGCTTTGGTTTCACGCCCGGTGATGTCCTTGATGCTCGACGCCACGGCATCCAGCAATGCACCCGGCTCGGTCAGGAACGGCAGGCCGGACAATGCCCAGTCGATGTGCCAGTCCAGGCCATGTTTGTCGAGGATGTCGGCGACGCGCTTTTGCAGGCCTTCAACGGTGGACTCGGTGGAGAAGCGGAAGTTGAACACCGCCACCAGGTCGCCCGGAATCACGTTGGTCGCGCCGGTGCCGGAATTGACGTTGGAAATCTGGAAACTGGTCGGCGGGAAGAAATCGTTGCCGTGGTCCCAATGCTCGGCGGCCAGTTCGGCCAGGGCCGGGGCAGCGAGGTGGATCGGGTTCTTCGCCAGGTGTGGATACGCCACGTGACCTTGCACACCGCGAACGGTCAGCTTGGCACCGAGTGAACCGCGACGGCCGTTCTTGACCACGTCACCCACCAATGTAGTGCTCGATGGTTCGCCGACGATGCACCAGTCCAGACGTTCCTTGCGCGCGGCGAGGCGTTCAACCACGGCCTTGGTGCCATGGTGCGCCGGGCCTTCTTCGTCGCTGGTGATCAGGAACGCGACCTTGCCCTTGTGATCCGGGTAGTCGGCGACGAAGCGCTCGGCGGCCACGGTCATGGAGGCCAGGCTGCCTTTCATGTCGGCCGCGCCACGACCGCAGAGCATGCCGTGTTCGTCGATCAGCGCGTTGAACGGGTCGATCTGCCAGGCAGACACCGGGCCGGTCGGCACCACGTCGGTGTGTCCGGCGAAGCACAGCACCGGGCCGTCGTGTTTACCGTGGGTCGCCCAGAAGTTATCCACATCTTCGATGCGCATCGGCTCCAGGGTGAAACCGGCATCGCCCAGGCGCTGCATCATCTGCTTCTGGCAATCGGCGTCGACCGGCGTCACGGACGGACGGCGGATCAGGTCGATGGCGAGTTGAAGGGTCGGCGAAAGGTCGGCGTGGGCCGTCATGTAAGACTCCGGAGCTTTATTTGTAGGAGCGAGGCTTGCCCGCGAAGAACGATAGTGAGGTGTATCTGTTACACCGAGTCGCTTCATTCGCGGGCAAGCCTCGCTCCTACAGGAATTGAGGCAAGGCGCGCAAAATGGCGGTTATCTTAAAGCAAAACGGCGGCCATTGGCCGCCGTTTAGTGCATCTGTACTGATTTAGACAGCCGGTGCGGTCGCGGCTTCGGCCACCGGTTTCGGCAGCGAAGACAGGAACGCCATGATCAGCGCCGCCAGGTACGGCAGCGACTGCACCAGCAACATGGTCACCCAGAAGCGCATGTCGTTGCTCGGCATGCCGTTCACCAGGTAAATCCCCAGCGCCGCACCCCACAACAGCAGCATGATGAACACCTCTTCGCGCGCCTCCGAAATCGCCACCCAGAAGCCGTGGTTATCGGCGTTCTTTGGTGTGCGGAAAAACGGAATGCTGCTGGTGAAGAAACCGTACAGCACTGCTTTGGCGATGGTGTGCGACAACGCCAGCCCGGCCAGCGCCGCGCAGAACGCATCCTTGAGGTTGACCCCGACCGCACGACGGTAGAGGAAGATGATCTTGCCCACCTTGAATACGAACAGCGCCAACGGCGGGATGGCGAAAATCAGCAACGGCGGATCGACCCGCTGCGGCACGATAATCATCGCCGCCGACCACAACAGGGCGCCCACGGTGAAGAAGATGTTCATGCCGTCCGCTACCCACGGCAACCAGCCCGCGAGGAAGTGGTAACGCTGGCCACGGGTCAGCTCGCTGCCTTTGCCGCGCAGCAGGCTGGTGGTATGACGCTTGATGATCTGAATCGCACCGTAAGCCCAGCGGAAACGCTGTTTCTTGAAGTCGATAAAGGTATCGGGCATCAGGCCTTTGCCGTAGCTGGTGTGGTAATACGCCGCCGACAGGCCTTTTTCGAACACCCGCAGACCCAACTCGGCGTCTTCACAGATGCACCAGTCGGCCCAGCCCAGTTCCTCGAGCACCGAACGTCGGGTCATGGTCATGGTGCCGTGCTGGATGATCGCGTCACGGTCGTTGCGGGTGACCATGCCGATGTGGAAGAAGCCTTTGTATTCCGCGTAGCAGAGCTTCTTGAACGTGCTTTCGTTCTGATCGCGGTAATCCTGCGGCGACTGCACCACGGCGATTTTCGGGTCGGCGAAGTGCGGCACCATGTGCTTGAGCCAGTTCGGGTCGACGCAGTAGTCCGAGTCGATCACCGCAATCACTTCGGCATCCTTGGCGGTGTGCGGAATCAGGTAATTCAGCGCGCCACCCTTGAAGCCGGCCAGTGGCGCGACGTGGAAGAACTTGAAACGCGGGCCCAGGGTTGCGCAGTAATCGCGCACCGGTTCCCAGACCGCCGGGTCCTTGGTGTTGTTGTCGATGATCAGGACTTCGAAGTCCGGATAGTCGAGGTTGGCCAGGGCGTTGAGGGTCTGTTTGACCATCTCCGGCGGCTCGTTGTAGCAAGGGACGTGAATCGACACTTTCGGTCGGTAGTCCGATTCGCCCACCACCGGCAGGAATTCGCGCCGACGCTTGTGGGTCCAGACCGCTTCGGCCAGTTCATGCGCCTCGGTCAGCAATACGATAAAGACCCCGAGTGCGCCCAAGGCAAGGAGAAATCCTATCGTCAGGCTGAACCAGGTGCTGTATTGCAGGCTGTAGTCGTAACCGATCCACACCAGCACCGATCCGCAGAGGAAGGCGATAAAGGTCAGGAAGGTACGGCCGCGTTGACGCAGCGCCGAGCCGTCGATCATCAGCAGGGTCAGGGACAGCAGCGCCAGGACCACCGAGCCGACCGCCAGCACGCGCCATTGCGGAATCGCGACAACCGGGCCTTCGAAGTTGAATTTCTGCTGGCGCGCGGCGTTGAAAACACCCCAGTAAGCGCCCACCGAACCTTCGTCGCTGGCCTTCCAGGGTTGGTCAAACGCTTCGATCACGAAATAGTTGAAACCCTGGCGGTTGAGCTTGTTGACCAGCGTGCGCAGGTAAATCGCCTGGTCTGCCGGCGACGCATCGGCGCCTCCGCGCATACGGCCGTTGCTCGGCCAGCCGACTTCCGACAGCAACAGCGGTTTTTTCGGGAACATCTTTTTCAGATCACGGGCACGGTCGAGTACGAACTGCCCGGATTGCTCCATCGGCACATGTTCCCAATACGGCAAGACGTGGGCAGCGATCAGGTCGACGTGCTTGGCCAGGCTCGGGTTTTCTTCCCATACGTGCCATTGCTCGGACGTGGTCACCGGCACTTTCACTGCCGCGCGGACGCGATCCAGAATGATGCTGAGTTCCGCGGCGGTAATTTCCTTACGGAAGATCGCCTCGTTGCCTACAACCACGCGAACCACGCTGCGGGAGGTGTTGGCGAGTTCGATGGCACGCAGGATCTCACGCTCGTTGCGTTCCTCGTCCGGGCTGATCCAGATACCGAGGGTGACCCGCAGGCCGAATTCTTCCGCCAGTTTGGGAATGTCTCCCAGGGAGCCGTCGACCGAGTAAGTACGGATGTTGTCCGTCAGCTTGCTCATGATCTCCAGGTCGCGACGCATTTCATCGTCGGTCGGGTATTGCTCCTTCTGCGGATACTGGCCTTGCTGGAACGGCGAGTACGAGAAGCCGGAGATCTGTTCGGGCCAGTTGGGGGCGGTGACCGGGCGATTGATCAGCGCCCAGAAGCCGGTAAACAAGGCGGCGATGGCGAGCACCACGACCAGGTTGAGTCCAAATTTACGCGATGACATAGCTATTTCAGGTTCCAAAGGCTGTGGAACGAAGGACCGGTCGGCGTGTGCCAAGGGGCGCGCATCCTACACCGGGCATTCCCTGAGCGTATAGCTGACAGGGAAATGCCCTACGTTTGGCAATCCCGTTTCGCATAAGTTCTTACACTTGTCGCGGGAACTTAGATCTTGTCGCTGTCTGGCCCTATAATGCGCGCCGGTTTTTGGGGTTATGGTCATGAGTACAGAAGATCCGCGGTTTGCAGGCATCGCCCGTTTGTATGGCATCGAAGGCTTGGAGCGTCTGCGCGCAGCCCATGTGGCCATCGTCGGTGTCGGTGGCGTCGGTTCCTGGGCAGCGGAAGCCATTGCCCGTTGTGGCGTCGGCGAGATTTCGCTGTTTGACCTGGACGACGTTTGCGTCAGCAACGCCAACCGCCAACTGCACGCGCTGGACAGCACTGTCGGCAAACCCAAAGTCGAGGTGATGGCAGAGCGGTTACGCGGGATCAACCCGGACTGCACGGTGCACGCGGTGGCGGATTTTGTGACGCGCGAGACCATGGCCGAGTACATCACGCCAAACATCGACTGCGTGATCGATTGCATCGACAGCGTGAATGCCAAGGCAGCGCTGATCGCCTGGTGCAAGCGCCGCAAGATCCAGATCATTACTACCGGCGGGGCAGGCGGGCAGATCGACCCGACACTGATCCAGGTCTGCGACTTGAACCGCACCTTCAATGACCCGTTGGCATCGAAAGTGCGCTCGACCCTGCGCCGTGACTACGGCTTCTCGCGTACCGTGACGCGTCATTACAGCGTGCCGTGCGTGTTTTCGACCGAGCAACTGCGCTATCCGAAACCGGATGGCAGCATCTGTTTGCAGAAAAGTTTTGTCGGCGATGGCGTGAAGCTCGACTGCGCCGGCGGGTTTGGCGCAGTGATGATGGTGACGGCGACGTTCGGCATGGTCGCGGCGACCAAGGCTGTGGATAAAATTGTGGCGGGTGTACGGCGGCCGGCGGATCGGGTCAAGCCTGAGGTTTAAGGTTGCAGTTGTCGGCCTCATCGCGAGCAGGCTCGCTCCCACAGGGGAACGCGTTCCAATGTGGGAGCGAGCCTGCTCGCGATGGCGATTAACCAGCCAACTCATTCATCCGCTGCAGCACCGCATTGAGGCCATTACTGCGCGAAGGCGACAGTTGCCGCGAAAGCCCAAGCTGATTGAACCACTCCGGCAAATCCACCTGGCGCAACTCATCCGCCGACAAGCCGTTGACCCGCGCCAGCAGCAACGCCACCAACCCGCGAATCAACCGCGCATCGCTGCTCGCTGCAAACTGCCAGTGACCGTCATTCAACGAACCCACCAGCCACACCTGACTTTCACAGCCATGCACGCGGTTGGCGTCGACTTTATCCACATCACTCAACGCAGGCAGACGGTCGCCCCATTGCATCAGCAGCCGCGCCCGCTGCTCCCAACCGGCGGCAGCCTGAAAGGTGTCGAGTGCCATGACGGCATCAGCCGGTAAGCTCATCGCAACAACTCCAGCGCCTGATCCAGCGCTTCAAAGAACCGTTCGAGGTCTTCGGAGTCGTTGTACAGCGCCAACGACACCCGGATCGCCCCGGCCAGTTCGAAGCTTTTGAGCAACGGCATCGCACAGTGATGACCGGCGCGCACGGCGATGCCCTGTTCGGTCAGCAAATGCGCCAGGTCAGAGTTATGCACACCCTCGACGACAAAACTGGCCAACGCCAATTGCGGTTTGCCCAGCAGTCGAATGCCATTACGCGCTTCAAGCCCCTTTAATAAATAGTCATGCAGCGCCGCTTCATGGGCCGAGACCGCGTCCTGATCAAGCCCCGCGAGATAATCCAGCGTCGCCCCCAGGCCGATCACACCGGCAATCGGCGGAGTACCGGCCTCGAAACCCAGAGGCGCGGGGCGAAAGCGTGCGCTGTGGTAATCCGCATCCAGCACCATTTCACCGCCGAACTGCCAATGGCGCAGTTGTTTCAGCGCCTCATGGCGACCGAACAGCACGCCCAGACCGTCGGGGCCATAGAGTTTGTGGCTGGAAAATACATAGAAGTCGCAACCCAGCGCCTGCACGTCATGCCGACCATGAACCACGCCTTGCGCGCCATCGACCACGGTCAACGCGTCGTGCGCCTTGGCCATCGCCAGCAAGGCGGGTAACGGCTGCCAGACACCGAGCACATTCGACAGCTGACTGACCGCCAGCAAACGGGTTCGTGGGCCGATCAATTGTGTGGCGGCGTCGAGGTCGATCACCCCGTCGGCGTCCAACGGCAGGACCACCAGTTTCAAGTCGCGCCGGTGCGCCAGTTGCTGCCACGGCAGCAGGTTGGCGTGATGCTCCAGGGCGCTGATGACAATCTCATCGCCCGGATTGAATAGATGCTCAAGGCCATAGGCCAGGAGGTTCAGCGCGGAGGTCGCGCCGTGGGTAAAGATGATCTGCCCGCAATCGCCGGCATTCAGCCATTGCGCGACTTTGCTGCGGCTGGCCTCGAATGCCTGGGTGGCATGGGCGCCGGGCAAGTGTTGCGCCCGATGTACGTTGGCCGCGCCGTTGGTGTAGTAATGCGTCAGCGCATCCAGCAAGGCTTGAGGTTTTTGCGTGGTGGCGGCGTTATCCAGATAGGTCTGGTCTTGCCGTTGGAGCGCGGCGATAGCCGGAAAGTCGGCGCGCCAGGGAGAGAGAATCATCATGCTGTCGGGCCCTGGTCAACATGGGCGGGTGAACACCTGACCTGATGGTCTGGTCTACGCCGAACCTGTAGGCGCGAAGCTTTTGGCGGCCTCAAGGGCCCCTTCGCGAGCAAGCTTGGCTCCTACAGGGTATTCCGTGTGACGCCGCTTAGTTGTGAGCGTGCAGCGCTTCGTTCAGTTCGATCGCCGATTTGTGGGTTTTGCATTCCACGGCACCGGTTTCCGAATTGCGACGGAACAGCAAGTCAGGTTGGCCAGCGAGTTCACGGGCCTTCACGACTTTCACCAGCTGGTTCTTTTCGTCCAGCAGTGCGACTTTGGTACCGGCGGTCACGTACAGGCCCGACTCGACGGTGTTGCGATCGCCCAACGGAATGCCGATACCGGCGTTCGCGCCGATCAGGCAGCCTTCGCCCACCTTGATCACGATGTTGCCGCCGCCCGACAGGGTGCCCATGGTCGAGCAACCGCCACCCAGGTCAGAACCCTTGCCGACGAAGACGCCAGCGGAAACGCGGCCTTCGATCATGCCCGGGCCTTCGGTGCCGGCATTGAAGTTGACGAAACCTTCGTGCATCACGGTGGTGCCTTCGCCGACGTAGGCGCCCAGACGAATTCGTGCCGCGTCAGCGATACGCACGCCGGCCGGAACCACGTAGTCGGTCATTTTCGGGAACTTGTCTACCGAGAACACTTCCAGCAGCTCGCCGCGCAGACGGGCTTCCAGTTGATGCTCGGCCAGTTCGGCCAGGTCGATGGCGCCCTGGCTGGTCCAGGCTACGTTCGGCAGCAGCGGGAACACGCCCGCCAGGTTCAGGCCGTGCGGCTTGACCAGACGATGGGACAGCAGGTGCAGCTTGAGGTAAGCCTCAGGCGTGGAGGTCAACTGGGCGTCTTCGGCCAGGATGGTCGCGACCAACGGCTTGTGGCTCTCGGCCAGACGGGTCAACAGGGCGGCTTGTGCCGCATCGACGCCTTTCAACGCTTCAGCCAGTTGCGAGGCCTGAGCGGTAGTGAAGGCGATGGCCTGATTGCCTTCGGTGTAGCCCAGAACCGGCGCGATGGCCGCGACCAGTTCGGCCGACGGGTTAAGCAGTGGCTGTGCGTAAAACACTTCCAGCCATGCGCCTTGACGGTTTTGAGTGCCGACACCAAAGGCCAGGCTGAACAGGGTAGTGGACATGTAAATACCTCTAACAAAATTGAACGGGCAGGCTTACTTGAGCGCCGCCGCGTAGATATCTGGCTTGAAGCCAATCAGGGTTCGGTCACCGAGATCGAGCACCGGGCGCTTGATCATCGAGGGTTGTGCGAGCATCAGTTCGATCGCTTTCGCTTGGTCGAGATCGGCTTTGCGTTCGTCGTCGAGCTTGCGAAAGGTCGTGCCTGCACGGTTCAACACCACTTGCCAGCCGTGCTCGTCGCACCATTGGGTCAGGTGTTCACGGTCGATTCCGGCCGTCTTGTAATCATGGAAGTCATAGCTGACAGCGTGTTCATCGAGCCAGGTGCGCGCCTTTTTCATGGTGTCGCAGGCTTTGATGCCGAAAAGGTGCAACGTTTTGCTTGAAACGGTCAAGGAATTGCCCCCTTTGCAGGTGCTGGAAATAAAAGGTGAAGGATTATGCCATGACCGGACGGTTTCGCGGCGGCCGCGGTCGTTTAGTCATCGTAAGCCCGCTGGGTTTGCGCTGTTTCAGGGTGATGCGACATTGGTGCAACGGTCAGCCCGCAGTCTAAGCGGCTAATATGGCACTTCAATGCTGTCGATTACCTGGGAACCGCGCTTTATGCAAACCGCCTACACCGTCCTGATCCTGCTGATGCTGGTGGGCCTTTCACGCCTGATCGGACGGGTGATCCCGCTGCCGTTGCCCTTGGTGCAAATTGCCGCGGGTGCGTTGCTCGCCTGGCCGACCCTGGGTTTGCATGTGGCGCTGGATCCGGAATTGTTTCTCTTTCTGTTCCTGCCGCCGCTGCTGTTCTCCGACGGCTGGCGTATGCCCAAACGTGAACTGTGGCGCCTGCGCGGGCCGATCCTTACCCTGGCGGTGGGGCTGGTGTTGTTTACGGTGGTCGGCGCTGGCTATTTCATACACTGGTTGTTGCCGAGTATTCCTCTGCCGGTGGCCTTTGCGCTGGCGGCCGTGCTGTCGCCGACGGATGCCGTGGCGGTCTCGGCGATTTCCCAGAACCGTTTGCCGACGCCGCTGATGCACATGCTGCAAGGCGAGGCGTTGATGAACGATGCCACGGGCCTGGTGACGTTCAAGTTTGCGTTGGCCGCAGCGGTGACCGGGGTGTTTTCGCTGGCGAATGCCAGTGTGACCTTTGTGCTGGTGGCGCTCGGCGGCCTGGCCGTCGGTGTGGCCTTGAGCTGGCTGGTGGGACGCCTGCGTTCCTGGATGATCGCTCGCGGCTGGGATGATCCGGCGACGCATGTGGTGTTCATGTTGCTGCTGCCGTTCGCGGCTTATGTGCTGGCTGAGCGTCTTGGCGCTTCCGGCATCTTGTCCGCCGTGGCTGCGGGGATGATGCAGAGCTGGCTCGACCTGCTCCCGCGCCAGACCAGCACTCGATTGCTCAACCGCAGCGTCTGGTCGTTGCTTGAGTTTGCTTTCAACGGCTTGATCTTCCTGCTGCTGGGATTGCAACTGCCGGACATCATCAAGGCGGTGGTCAGCCACGAAACATCGCTATGGCCGACGTTGCTGTATCGCTGTCTGGACGTAGTGGCGATTTTTCTGGTGCTGCTGTTGTTGCGGTTTGTCTGGGTGCAGAGCATCTGGCGCTTGTCTGTTTTGCTGCGACGCCTGCGCGGTAAAGGCGAAGTGACTCAAGTGCCGACCGCGCGCTCCTGCTGGCTGCTGACGGTCGGTGGCGTACGCGGGGCGGTGACACTGGCAGGCGTGCTTTCGGTGCCGCTGCTGATGGGCGGCGACGCATTCCCCGAGCGGGATCTGCTGATCTTCATCGCCGCCGGGGTGATTCTGCTGTCCCTGATCGCCGCCTGCATCGCTTTGCCGCTGTTGCTGCGCGGCATCGAAAAAAGCCCTGACGACAAGCGCCGCAATGAAGTGCGTGATGCCTGGCGCAAAACCGCTGAAGCGGCGATTCATGCACTGGAAGTCGAGGAAGCCAAGCCCGCGGATGCGGCCGAGGCCGCGTTGGCCGTCGAACTCAAAGCGCGGATCATGTCCGAATATCGGCATCAACTGGAGGTCTTCAATGACTCGGCCGAGGCCCAGGCATTGGCCTTTCAGATGGACTTGCTGGAGCGGCGTCTGCGGTTGAAGGCGCTGCGAGCGCAGCGCCTGGAGTTGTACAAACTCAGTCGTCATCACCAGATTGGTGATGACGTGTTGCGAGAAGTGTTGGGTGAGCTGGATTTGAGTGAGGCCAACCTGGGTCAAGTGAAGGCATGAGCGAAGGGTCGACCTGACGGTTTTCAGCGTGGGTAAACCGAGCTGATGAACTTGATATCTTGCTCGGACAGTTGGTTGTTTTGAGGGACTTCGATCTTGTCCCACATGACACTCGCAGGAAAGGCGTAGTGCATGATTGATTTCGGGTCGTAGGGTGTTTGCCGGGTGTGGCTGTAATCAAATTTTTTCAGGACATTCCGGTAAATCTCTTCTTCGGTCCAGCCGTGTTCTTTGAATTCGCGATAGAGAGCGGATAAATTCCAGTCCAGTGGCGCGTCGGGATGCTGATGTTCATGTTCAACCCCTAGTGCATGGCCGAACTCATGCATGGCAGCTACCGTGAAAAAAGAAGACTGGTAGTCGGTGCCCAGCACCATTGTGGGCAGGTGCGGGAGAATGTTTCGTGCGTCTGTCCCAATGACAGAGCTGCCTGCGCCATCTTTGAAGTGAGACAGTAATATTCGTATGTCCCCGTCATACAACTCGTCGTTATCGTCCAGCTCGATGAATTCAAAGTTCAGGTTTACGTGGGGCGCCCATTGGTTGATGGCGGCGACGACGGTCTGGAACATGGCTTCGTCATAGCGTGTGATAGCAATGCGCAGCGTTTGGCCGTTGGTCCAGAATTTGGCGGGCGCCGCGACGCTTCGTGTCGTGCGGGAAAGGGAGTTGCCAATAGCCTCGTGATCGAGTGCTTCGGAGGCGTTAGTAGTAGAGCCGGCATCGTTGAGGCTGTAAGTACGGCAGCAGGGTTTTGGGATATTCATATATTATTGCTACTTGTGGGTGTTTAAATATTTTGATGTTTTTAAGGTGCAAAAAAAACTGCTCGCATGGCAGTTACATGTGTTTTGCGTTCGATAAGTTGTAATTGATATAAAGGCAAGTAGCGAATATTGTGGTGTTTCAGTATGTTTTGGTTTGATGGTGTTGTGTTGTGCGTCGTGAATACTAAAGGTTATTTGTGTGGTTATATATTTAGGAGTGGCTATATATGCTGGGTGGTTTCTTTTATTTCGAGTATGCAGAAGTGCTACTGGTAAGAAGTGCATTCAAGTAATTTGAATGTCTGTAACGGGGTGAGTTCGGCTTTATAAACAAGCCCCGCGCCATGGGGTATGGCGCGGGGTGTCAGTGTTATTTATGACGCGTAATAAAGGCGCGGATGCGTTCTGCGGCTTCTATGCATTCTGCCAGTGGCGCAACCAGCGCCAAGCGTACACGGCCTGCGCCCGGGTTGAAGCCATCAACTGCGCGGGACAGATAAGAACCCGGCACCACGGTCACGTGTTCTTCCACAAACAGATCACGGCAGAACGCCTCGTCATCGCCTTCAACATTCGGCCACAGGTAAAAACCACCATCCGGACGCTGCACATCCATCACCGGGCTGAGGATTGCCAGCACCGCATCGTACTTCTCGCGGTACAGCGCACGGTTGGCGCGCACATGTACTTCGTCATTCCACGCGGCGACGCTGGCCAGTTGGGTTTGAACGGGCATAGCGCAGCCGTGGTAGGTGCGATAGAGCAGGAAGCCCTTGAGGATGTCGGCGTCACCGGCGACAAAACCTGAACGCAGGCCCGGCAGGTTGGAGCGCTTGGACAGGCTGTGGAACACCACGCAGCGTTTGAAGTCCTTGCGGCCCAGTTCCACGCAAGCGCTGAGCAGGCCCGGCGGCGGTGTCTGTTCGTCGAAATACAGCTCGCTGTAGCATTCGTCAGCGGCGATCACGAAGTCGTATTCGTCAGCCAGGGCGATCAGTTTTTTCAGGGTGTCGAGCGGAATCAGCGCGCCGGTCGGGTTGCCTGGCGAGCACAGGAACAGGATCTGGCAGCGTTTCCAGATGTCCGGCGAGACAGCGTCGAAATCCGGGTTGAAGCCGTTTTCGTCCAGGCACGGCAGATAGTGCGGCTTGGCCCCGGCGAGGAATGCCGCGCCTTCGTAGATCTGATAGAACGGATTCGGGCTGACCACCAGCGCGTCTTCGCCACGGTTGACCACGGTCTGGGTGAAGGCAAACAGTGCTTCTCGGGTGCCATTGACTGGCAACACGTTGCGCGCCGGGTCGAGCCAGCCGGTCGGAACGCTGAAGCGGCGTTCACACCATGCAGCGATAGCTTCACGCAGGGCGGGAATGCCGAGGGTGGTCGGGTACACGGCCATCTGATCCAGATTGCTTGCCAGGGCTTCAGCGACAAAACTTGGCGAACGGTGCTTCGGTTCGCCGATGGACAGCGCGATGGCGCGCTTTTCCGGGTTTGGCGTGACGCTGCCGAGCAGGGCGCGGAGCTTCTCGAACGGGTAGGGCTGCAACTGGTTCAGAGCGTTGTTCATGAGGGGGCCTCGTTCATTGTGGGAGCGAGCCTGCTCGCGAAGGCGGTGTGTCAGAAACGATGATGTTGACTGACCCTCCGCTATCGCGAGCAGGCTCGCTCCCACAGGGGAAAATTGTGAGTTCAGATACTGATGCGTGACAATTTGATATC
The DNA here is from genome assembly GCF_900106065.1 of Pseudomonas mandelii. Lineage (NCBI taxonomy): Bacteria > Pseudomonadati > Pseudomonadota > Gammaproteobacteria > Pseudomonadales > Pseudomonadaceae > Pseudomonas > Pseudomonas mandelii. The sequence continues at coordinate 840,453 of NZ_LT629796.1, read as the reverse complement.
GGGTTCGTTACTGACGGTCAGCTGTTCAACGATCGCATCTTGCAAGCGGGTACACAGCAGCGGGTCGGACAATGGCTGGTTGTTCGCGTCGGTGATAAAGAACACGTCTTCCACGCGTTCGCCCAAGGTCGCAATCTTGGCGTTCTGCAGCGACAGGTCGAACTCGAGGAAGATCGTGCCGATCCGCGCCAGCAGACCCGGACGGTCCGGAGCACTGAGTTCCAGCACCGTCACCGGACGTTGAGCGTCGTTGTGGATCGTCACCTGTGGCGCAAACGCGAAATGCTTGAGCTGACGCGGCACGCGGCGCTGGATGATGGTCGGGTAGTCGTCCGGGTTGCGCAGGGCTTCGGTCAGACCCTCGCGGATCTGTTTGACCCGCGCCGGGTTATCACCGATCGAGTCGCCGTCAGTGTCGAGCACGATATAGGTGTCGAGGGTGAACTGGCTGCTGGAGGTGATGACCCGGGCGTCGTGAATGTTCAGGTTGAGCTGGTCCATCGCGGCCACGGTCACGGCGAAGAAATCATGCTGGTCAGGTGCGTAGATGAAGATCTGCGTACCCCCCTCGAATTCACGCTGGGTGGTTTCCTTGATCAACACCAGCGGCCCGCCATCGGCCGGTTGCTGGAGGATCGCGTCACTGTGCCAGGCGACGTCGCCGGCGGTGTGACGCAGGAAGTAGTCATCGCCCAGTTGCGACCACAGCTGTTCGACATCGTCCGGGTCGGTACCGCCGCGCACCAGGATATCCAGGGCGGCGCTCTGGGTCTGGCGGATCTGCATTTCGCGGTCCACCGGGTTTTCCAGGCCGCGTCGCAAGGCGCGCTTGGTCTCGGTGTAGAGCTGGCGCAAGAGGCTGGCGCGCCATGAGTTCCACAGGGTCGGGTTGGTGGCGTTGATGTCGGCAACGGTCAATACGTACAGGTAGTCGAGACGGGTTTCGTCGCCGACGGCCTGGGCGAAATCGTGGATTACCTGCGGGTCGGACAAGTCCTTGCGCTGGGCGGTGGTCGACATCACCAGGTGATTCTGCACCAGCCAGACGATCAGGCGAGTGTCCCATACCGGCAATTGGTGGCGCTGGCAAAAGGCTTCGGCATCCACCGCGCCGATTTCCGAGTGGTCGCCATGCCGGCCTTTGCCGATGTCGTGGTACAGGCCTGCCAGGTAAATCAGCTCGGGCTTGGGCAGCTTGGCCATGAGCTTGCTGGCCAGCGGGAATTTTTCCGATACCTGGGTGTACTGCAACTTGCGCAGGTGCTTGATCAGATTCAGGGTGTGGGCGTCGACCGTATAGATATGAAAGAGGTCGTGTTGCATCTGCCCGACAATGAAGCCGAACTCCGGCAGGTAACGCCCGAGGATGCCGTAGCGGTTCATCCGGCGCAGGTTGCGGTGGATACCGATCTTGCACTTGAACAGCTCGATGAACAGGCTGGTGTTGCGAATGTCGTTGCGGAAATCGTCGTCGATCAGGTGACGGTGCTCGCGCAGCAGACGAATGGTGTCGGCGCGCACGCCTTTGATTTCCGGTTGCTGGGCCATCAGCACGAAGATCTCGAGCATGGCGAACGGCGTGCGACGGAACACGTTGTCGTTGCGCGCTTCGATATAGCCATCGTGTAGCTGGAACCGCGAGTTGATCGGCTGCGGCGGCGCTTCGTCTTCCGGGGCGAGGATGACTTCTTCGAAGTGCTGAATGATGAGGTCGCTGAGCTGGGCAATGCTCATGACCACCCGGTAATACTGCTGCATGAAGTTTTCGATGGCTTGCTTGGCGTCATCGCCCTCGAAACCCAGTAGCCCGGCAATCGAGCGCTGGTGGTCGAACAGCAAGCGGTCTTCGGAACGACCGGCGAGCATGTGCAGCGCGTACCGGACCTTCCACAAAAACTCCTGGGACGAGGCGAGCAGGGCGTTTTCGCTTTCGACCAGAAAGCCTTCGCCAGCCAGTGCTCGCAGGTTCAGGGTGCCGTATTCGCGACGGGCCACCCACAGAATCGTCTGAATGTCCCGCAGGCCGCCGGGCGAACCTTTGACGTTGGGTTCCAGGTTGTATTCGGTGTCGTTGTATTTGTGGTGACGGGCCTTTTGCTCGGCACGCTTGGCCAGGAAGAACTCCTTGCTCGGCCACATGTGCGCGGTGCTGGTGACGTCAAGCATGCGTTGGCGCAAACGCTCGGGACCGCAGATGGTGCGGCTTTCCATCAGGTTGGTGACCACCGTCAGGTCGGCGCGGGCTTCAATGGCGCATTCGTCCACCGAGCGAACGCTCTGGCCGACTTCCAGGCCGATGTCCCACAACAGCGTCAGAAAACGCTCGATGGAATCGCGGAAAACTTCGTGATCGGCGCTGTCCAGCAGGATCAGCAGGTCGATGTCGGAATAAGGGTGCAACTCACCGCGACCGTAGCCACCGACCGCGACCAGCGCGATGTCGGCGTCTTCGCTCCAGTTGAACTGCTCCCAGGCTTTTTGCAGGATGTTATCGACGAACCAGGCGCGATCCTCGATCAGCCGGCGAATGTCCCGGCCGCTGCGAAAGCGCCCGTCGAGCACCTCGCGGGCCTGGCGGATCGCCTTCTTGAAGGCCGCGATCGGGCTTGCCTTCAGGGCCAGTTCAGCCTGGAACTGGCCGCGGTCGAAGAGTTCGGGATCCACCTGCGGCATCGATTGGCTTTCCTATCTATCTATTAGGCTGGGAGCTGCCTGGGTTCGGATCAGGCCGAAACGCGCGGGATGGTGTCATCGGCGCGCAAGGTGAAGATCTCGTAACCGGTCTCGGTCACCAGCAGGGTGTGCTCCCACTGGGCCGACAACTTGCGGTCCTTGGTGATCGCGGTCCAGCCGTCGCCCAATACCTTGGTGTCAGCCTTGCCCTGGTTAATCATCGGCTCGATGGTGAAGGTCATGCCCGCTTTCAGCTCCATGCCGGTGCCGGCGCGGCCGTAATGCAGGATTTGCGGCTCTTCGTGAAACACCTTGCCGATGCCATGGCCGCAGAACTCGCGAACCACCGAGAAACCGTTCTTTTCAGCGTGTTTCTGGATGATTTCACCGATGTCGCCCAGGCGGCAGCCGGGTTTGACGATCTCGATGGCCTTGTACATGCATTCCTGAGTCACTTGCGACAGGCGCTCGGCCCAGACCGGCACGCTGCCGACGTGGAACATGCGGCTGGTGTCGCCGTGGAAACCGTCCTTGATGACGGTGACGTCGATGTTCAGGGTGTCGCCATCCTTCAGCGGCTTCTCGTTCGGGATGCCGTGGCAGACCACGTGGTTGATCGAGGTGCAGATCGACTTCGGGTAGCCTTTGTAGTTGAGCGGGGCAGGGATGGCTTTCTGCTCGTTGACGATGTAGTCGTGGCAGATGCGGTCCAGCTCTTCGGTGGTGATCCCCGGCTTGACATGTTCGGCAATCATTTCCAGCACATCGGCGGCCAGTTTGCCGGCGACACGCATCTTTGCGATGTCCTCGGGGGTTTTGAGGGTGACGGTCATACAGGCTCTCTCTGCGCTCAATGGCGCTTGCTAAAACGAAATGGGCATTGCGCGTTCGATCTTCGCGGCCCTGAAAAACGCAATTCTAACAGACGATCAGCGCAAATCTGAGCCTCTGTGCATCGCTTCTCTCTATAGATTGGCGCATTCTTGGGCGATTCCAAGTGCGCGGTTGAAGTCACGCATCAGGAATTGAGAATCCGGGTTCCGTTTTTTGCATCCCTGTGATATAAAATGCGCCGCTTTCCGGGGATACCCCGAAAGGCTTAAATCCACACACGTGTCGACACGATGACCTGGGTGCCTTCAGCTGATGCTGCTGGTTGGTCATTGGGATACGTGGAGGCCAAACCCGACTTATTAAGGAACTATCATGTCCCAAGTCAACATGCGCGATATGCTGAAGGCCGGTGTGCACTTCGGTCACCAGACCCGTTACTGGAACCCGAAAATGGGTAAGTACATTTTCGGCGCGCGTAACAAGATCCACATTATCAACCTTGAAAAAACCCTGCCAATGTTCAACGAAGCTCTGACTTTCGTAGAGCGTCTGGCCCAGGGCAAAAACAAGATCCTGTTCGTCGGCACCAAGCGTTCCGCTGGCAAGATCGTTGCTGAAGAAGCAGCACGTTGCGGTTCGCCGTACGTCGATCACCGCTGGTTGGGCGGCATGCTGACCAACTTCAAAACCATCCGTGCTTCCATCAAGCGTCTGCGTGACCTTGAAGTGCAAGCCGAAGACGGTACTTTCGCCAAGCTGACCAAGAAAGAAGCGCTGATGCGCACTCGCGATCTTGAGAAGCTCGATCGTTCCCTGGGTGGTATCAAGGACATGGGCGGTCTGCCAGACGCTCTGTTCGTTATCGACGTTGATCACGAGCGCATCGCGATCACCGAAGCCAACAAGCTGGGCATCCCGGTTATCGGCGTAGTCGATACCAACAGCAGCCCGGAAGGCGTTGACTACATCATCCCAGGCAACGATGACGCAATCCGCGCTATCCAGTTGTACATGGGTTCGATGGCTGACGCAGTCATCCGCGGTCGCAACCACGTTGCTGGCGGCACCGAGCAGTTCGTTGAAGAAGCTCCGGCGGCTGCAGCTGAGTAATTGACGCCCTGGCGTTGACTCAGTAAGCAAAAAGGGGGCTTGGCCCCCTTTTTGCCACCTCGAAAACCGTTTGTGGGCAGCGCAGCTACAGCCTTTGTAACGTGCAGCCGCTAACAAATGGGGTCGGGAAGAATTGATCGCCCGTTTGATCGGGTGGAATGGTTGAAAACCTATCCAAGAGGATTTTGAAATGGCAGAGATTACTGCAGCGTTGGTTAAAGAACTGCGTGAGCGTACCGGCGAAGGCATGATGGATTGCAAAAAGGCCTTGACCAAGGCCGGCGGCGACATCGAAAAAGCCATTGATGACATGCGTGCTTCCGGCGCCATCAAGGCTGCCAAGAAAGCAGGCAACGTAGCTGCTGAAGGCGCTATCGCTCTTAAAGAAGACGGTAAAACCGCCGTTCTGTTGGAAGTTAACTCGCAGACTGACTTCCTGGCCCTGCAAGACGACTTCAAGGCATTTGTTGCTTCCAGCGTTGAAAAAGCGTTCGCTGACAAGCTGACTGATGTCGCTCCGCTGATCGAAGCTCAAGAAGCCGATCGCCTGGTCCTGGTCGGCAAGGTTGGCGAAAACGTCAACATCCGTCGCCTGGCTCGCGTTGAAGGTGATGTTGTTGGTGGTTACCTGCACGGCAACAAGATCGGTGTTGCGGTTGTTCTCAAAGGCGGCACCGTTGAGCTGGCCAAAGACATCGCCATGCACGTAGCGGCCACCAACCCTGAATTCCTGCTGCCATCGGAAGTTTCCGCTGAAGCGGTCGAGCGCGAAAAAGGCGTTTTCCTGACCCTCAACGCTGACAAGATCGCTGGCAAGCCAGAAAACATCGTTGAAAACATGGTCAAAGGCCGTATCAGCAAGTTCCTGGCTGAAGCGAGCCTGGTTGAGCAGGCGTTCGTCAAGAACCCTGAAATCAAGGTCGGCGAACTGGCCAAGAAAGCCGGTGCTGAAATCGTTTCTTTCACCTACTTCAAAGTAGGCGAAGGCATCGAGAAGCCGGTCGACAACTTCGCTGAAGAAGTTGCTGCCCAGCTGGCTGCCGCCAAGCAATAAGACGGTTTTTAACTGTCGCCCTGAAGAGGCTGCCCGCTTACGCGCGCAGCCTCTTTTCAGATGGGGCACCAATTTTTATTGGTTTCCCTTTGGAACTGGCTTACAAAGCCATGTTCCGATGGCGCTGAAGCAGCGCCAAGCTAGAGTGAACGCCAGCTGTAAACAGCTCGCAAAGAATTTTTAAAAATACGCCGCAGGAGAGATTCGCAATGGCTCAGCAGGGCAGTGGTTATCAGGCTCGCTATAAACGCATTCTACTCAAGCTTAGCGGCGAGGCCCTGATGGGCTCGGAAGAGTTCGGGATCGATCCGAAAGTTCTGGATCGCATGGCGCTTGAAGTCGGCCAACTGGTCGGCATCGGTGTTCAGGTCGGTCTGGTGATCGGCGGTGGCAACCTGTTCCGCGGTGCAGCGCTGAGCGCGGCCGGCATGGATCGGGTAACGGGCGACCACATGGGCATGCTGGCCACTGTGATGAACGCCTTGGCCATGCGCGATGCGCTGGAACGTGCCAATATCTCGGCCATCGTGATGTCGGCCATTTCCATGGTGGGCGTGACTGATCACTACGATCGTCGCAAAGCCATGCGTCACCTGAACGCCAAGGAAGTGGTGATTTTCGCCGCCGGTACCGGGAATCCGTTCTTCACTACGGATTCGGCAGCCTGCTTGCGAGCAATCGAAATCGACGCCGATGTCGTGCTCAAGGCGACCAAGGTCGATGGCGTCTACACCGCTGACCCATTCAAAGACCCGCATGCCGAGAAGTTCGATCATCTGACTTACGATGAAGTGCTGGATCGCAAGCTGGGCGTGATGGATTTGACGGCCATTTGCCTGTGCCGCGACCACAAGATGCCGTTGCGCGTCTTTAACATGAACAAGCCCGGCGCTCTGCTGAACATCGTGCATGGCGGCGCTGAAGGGACCCTGATCGAGGAAGGCCAACAATGATCAATGAAATCAAGAAAGACGCTCAAGAGCGCATGAAAAAATCCGTGGAATCGCTGCTGCACAACTTCGGCCGTATTCGTACCGGCCAGGCGCACCCAAGCATTCTTGAAGGCGTGATGGTGCCGTATTACGGTTCCGACACCCCGATCAAGCAGGTGGCGAACATCACCGTCAAAGACGCCCGTACCCTGCAAGTCGTGGCCTTTGAGCGCAACATGCTGGGTGCCGTCGACAAGGCCATCGGTAGTGCGGGTCTGAACCTCAACCCGACCAACCTGGGCGAGTTGTTGCTGATCTCCATGCCGGCCCTGACCGAAGAAACCCGCAAGGGCTTCACCAAGCAGGCTCGTGACGTCGCTGAAGATGCCCGTGTTGCCGTGCGCAACATCCGTCGCGATGCCAACAGCTCGCTGAAGGATCTGGTCAAGGAAAAAGAAATCAGCGAAGACGAAGAGCGTCGCGCCACTGGCGAGATCGACGATTTGACCAAGAAGTATGTGGCTGAAATCGACGCGCATCTGGCACAGAAAGAAAAAGACCTGATGGCCGTATAAGGGTCGCGTTTTCATGGAAAAGACTAAGCAGACTGCGCCGTCCGCGGTGCCGCGCCATGTCGCGATCATCATGGATGGTAATAATCGCTGGGCGAAAAAACGCTTTATGCCGGGTGTCGCCGGGCATAAAGCGGGCGTGGATGCAGTTCGCGCAGTGATTGAGGTGTGTGCCGAGGCCGGGGTCGAGGTATTGACCCTGTTCGCCTTCTCCAGTGAGAACTGGCAGCGCCCGGCCGATGAAGTCAGTGCCTTGATGGATCTGTTCTTCAAGGCGTTGCGTCGAGAGGCCAAGCGCCTCAATGACAACAACATCAGTCTGCGCATCATCGGTGATCGTTCGCGCTTTCATCCCGAGCTTCAAGTGGCTATGCGTGAAGCCGAGGCGATGACTGCTGGTGCCAACCGCTTTGTCCTGCAGATTGCCGCCAACTACGGCGGCCAGTGGGACATCGCGCAAGCCGCGCAGCGTCTGGCGCGGGAGGTTCAGGCCGGGCACCTGCGTCCTGAGGACATCACTCCGGAGCTGTTGCAGACCTGTCTGGCCACCGGCGATCTGCCGTTGCCAGACTTGTGCATCCGCACCGGTGGCGAGCACCGCATCAGTAACTTCCTGCTCTGGCAACTGGCCTATGCCGAGTTGTACTTCTCCGACCTGTTCTGGCCGGACTTCAAACACGACGCCATGCGTAACGCGCTGGCCGATTTCGCTTCTCGCCAGCGCCGCTTCGGTAAAACGAGCGAGCAGGTCGAGGCTGGAGCCCGGGTTTAATGCTCAAACAACGAATCATCACCGCGCTGATCCTGCTGCCGATCGCTTTGTGCGGATTTTTCCTGCTCGAAGGCACAGGCTTTGCGCTGTTCATCGGGCTGGTCGTGACCCTCGGCGCGTGGGAGTGGGCTCGCCTGGCAGGCTTCAGCGCCCAGCCGATTCGCGTGGCCTACGCGGTTGTGGTCGCCTTGATGTTATTTGTCATGCACATCCTGCCGGGGCTCGCGCCCTGGGTATTGGGCGCTTCGGTGCTCTGGTGGGGTGTGGCGACGTATCTGGTGCTGACCTACCCGCGTTCCAGCGAGCACTGGTCCAGCGCCGCCTGCAAGCTGGTGATCGGTTTGCTGATCCTGCTGCCGGCCTGGCAGGGTCTGGTCCAGATCAAGCAGCAACCTTTGGGTAACTGGTTGATCATGGCGGTGATGGTCCTGGTCTGGGGTGCCGATATCGGCGCGTATTTTTCCGGCCGGGCCTTTGGCAAGCGCAAGCTGGCGCCGCAGGTCAGTCCTGGCAAGAGCTGGGAAGGCGTGTACGGCGGCTTGCTGTTGAGTCTGGTGATCACGGCGATCGTTGGTTTTGTGCGCGACTGGAGTTTCGTGCAAATGCTGATGGGCCTGATCGGTGCGGCAGTGATCGTTTTCATCTCGGTCGTGGGCGACCTCACCGAGAGCATGTTCAAGCGTCAATCGGGGATCAAGGACAGCAGTAACTTGCTGCCGGGCCACGGCGGGGTGCTGGATCGCATCGACAGCCTGACGGCCGCGATCCCGGTCTTTGCCGTGTTGTTGTGGATGGCTGCACCGTGAACCGCCCACAACAAATTACCGTTCTGGGGGCGACCGGCTCCATCGGTCTGAGCACCCTGGACGTGATCGCTCGCCATCCCGAGCGTTATCAGGTGTTCGCCTTGAGCGGTTTTACTCGCCTGAGTGAGCTGCTGGCTTTGTGCGTGCGTCATACGCCGCAGTTTGCCGTCGTGCCGGAAGCGGGCGCAGCCCGAGCCTTGCAGGTCGACTTGCGCGCCGCAGGCCTCTCGACCCGCGTGCTGGTTGGGGAGGAGGGGCTGTGTCAGGTGGCTTCCGACCCTGAGGTCGATGCGGTCATGGCGGCCATCGTCGGCGCGGCGGGCTTGCGTCCGACCCTGGCGGCCGTCGAAGCGGGCAAGAAGATTCTGCTGGCCAACAAAGAAGCGCTGGTCATGTCGGGTGCGCTGTTCATGCAGGCCGTGCGCAAAAGCGGTTCAGTGCTGCTGCCGATCGACAGCGAGCACAACGCGATTTTTCAATGCATGCCGCAGGATTTCGCCCGCGGACTTGGCGCGGTGGGCGTGCGTCGGATTCTGCTGACAGCTTCTGGTGGTCCGTTCCGACAGACACCGATGGCCGAACTGGTGCATGTTTCCCCTGAGCAAGCGTGCGCTCATCCGAACTGGTCCATGGGGCGTAAGATTTCGGTTGATTCGGCCAGCATGATGAACAAAGGGCTCGAGTTGATCGAGGCCTGCTGGCTGTTCGACGCCAAGCCATCCCAGGTCGAAGTGGTGATTCATCCTCAGAGCGTGATTCATTCGCTGGTCGACTATATCGATGGCTCGGTACTGGCCCAGTTGGGCAATCCTGACATGCGCACGCCGATCGCCAACGCCCTGGCCTGGCCAGAGCGCATCGATTCTGGTGTGGCGCCACTGGATCTGTTTGCCATCGCGCGACTGGACTTCCAGGCGCCCGATGAAGAGCGTTTCCCTTGCCTGCGCCTTGCGCGTCAGGCTGCCGAAGCCGGCAATAGCGCGCCGGCCATGCTCAATGCGGCGAATGAAGTGGCTGTCGCGGCGTTTCTCGACGAGCGGGTTCGCTACCCGGAAATCGCGAGTATCATCGAGGAAGTGTTAAACCTTGAGCCGGTCGTTGCGGTGGATGATCTCGAGGCGGTGTTTACCGCCGACGCGAAAGCGCGGGTACTCGCCGAACAATGGTTGAGTCGTCACGGGCGGTAAGTGCTGCAATACGTTGACCCATGCGGCATTGGACAGGATTGCGGAGAAAGTAGATGAGCGCGCTCTATATGATTGTCGGCACCCTGGTTGCACTGGGCGTGCTGGTCACCTTCCACGAGTTTGGCCATTTCTGGGTCGCACGTCGCTGTGGGGTCAAAGTGCTGCGTTTCTCCGTAGGCTTCGGCATGCCGCTGCTGCGCTGGCACGACAAGAAAGGCACAGAGTTCGTGGTGGCTGCCATTCCGTTGGGCGGCTACGTGAAGATGCTCGACGAGCGCGAAGGTGATGTGCCAGCCGATCAGCTCGATCAATCCTTCAATCGCAAATCGGTCCGCCAGCGCATTGCTATCGTGGCTGCCGGACCGATCGCCAACTTTTTATTGGCAATGGCTTTTTTCTGGGTATTGGCCATGCTCGGCAGCGAGCAGGTGCGGCCGGTCATCGGTGCGGTCGAGTCCGGCAGTATCGCCGCCAAGGCCGGTCTGGGTGCTGGTCAGGAAATTATTGCCATCGATGGCGAGCCAACTTCTGGCTGGGCCGCAGTGAATCTGCAGCTGATCCGTCGTCTTGGCGAGAGCGGTTCTATTCAATTGCTGGTGCGTGAGCAGGGCTCCACGGCGGATTCACCCCGTGAGCTGATGCTGGATAAATGGCTCAAGGGTGCTGACGAACCGGATCCGATTCGTTCGCTGGGTATTCGCCCTTGGCGTCCGGCGTTGCCGCCCGTCCTGGCTGAACTTGATTCGAAAGGGCCGGCACAGGCAGCGGGCCTGAAGACCGGTGATCGGTTGTTGGCACTTGATGGCAAGTCACTTGATGACTGGCAGCAGGTGGTCGACACGGTCCGTATGCATCCGGATACCAAAATCATGCTGCGCGTTGAGCGTGATGGTGCTCAAATCGATGTCCCTGTGACCTTGGCCGCTCGCGGCGAAAGCAAGGCGCCCACCGGTTATCTGGGCGCGGGGGTGAAAGCGGTCGATTGGCCACCAGAGATGATTCGCGAGGTCAGTTATGGCCCCGTGGCCGCAATTGGCGAGGGTGCACGACGCACCTGGACCATGAGCGTGCTGACCCTCGATTCGCTCAAGAAAATGTTGTTCGGCGAGCTCTCGGTAAAAAACTTGAGTGGACCGATAACCATTGCTAAAGTGGCGGGCGCTTCTGCCCAGTCGGGTGTCGCTGATTTCCTGAATTTCCTTGCTTATCTGAGTATTAGCCTGGGGGTTCTGAATTTGTTGCCCATTCCTGTACTGGATGGGGGACATTTGTTGTTTTATCTGATCGAGTGGGCGCGTGGTCGTCCCTTGTCGGATCGGGTGCAGGGTTGGGGGATACAGATCGGTATCAGTTTGGTGGTCGGGGTGATGTTGCTTGCTCTGGTCAATGATTTGGGCCGTCTGTAACACTTCGCTGAATTGCGAATCTGCCGCATTTTGCGGCAGTTTGTTTATTGCCAGTTGGAATAAGAAAGGACTTCATGAAACGTCTGCTGCTAACTGCGGTTCTCACCGTATTGATGATCGCCGAAGTTCACGCCGAGTCCTTCACTATCTCTGATATTCGCGTCAATGGCCTCCAGCGGGTCTCCGCGGGTAGCGTCTTTGGTGCTTTGCCGTTAAACGTCGGTGAACAGGCGGATGATCGTCGCCTGGTGGAATCCACTCGTGCGCTGTTCAAAACCGGGTTCTTTCAAGATATCCAGCTGGGCCGCGATGGCAACGTCCTTGTCATCACGGTAGTCGAGCGCCCGTCAGTCGCCAGTATCGAGATCGAAGGTAACAAGGCGATCTCTACTGAAGACCTGATGAAGGGACTCAAACAATCCGGTCTGGCCGAAGGCGAGATCTTCCAGCGTGCCACCCTCGAAGGTGTACGTAACGAACTGCAGCGCCAATATGTCGCCCAGGGTCGCTACTCCGCCACCGTCGACACCGAAGTGGTGCCGCAGCCGCGTAACCGCGTCGGCCTGAAGGTCAACATCAACGAAGGCACCGTTGCGGCAATCCAGCACATCAACGTGGTGGGTAACACGGTCTTCCCTGACGAAGACCTGATCGACCTGTTTGAATTGAAGACTACCAACTGGCTGTCGTTCTTCAAGAACGATGATAAGTACGCCCGTGAAAAACTGTCCGGTGACCTGGAGCGTCTGCGCTCCTACTACCTGGACCGTGGCTATATCAACATGGATATCGCTTCGACCCAGGTGTCCATTACTCCAGACAAGAAACACGTCTACATCACCGTCAACGTCAACGAAGGCGAGAAGTACACCGTTCGTGACGTCAAGCTGAGCGGCGACCTGAAAGTCCCTGAGGACCAGGTCAAGTCCCTGCTGCTGGTTCAGAAAGGCCAGGTGTTCTCGCGCAAGCTGATGACCACCACGTCCGAGCTGATCACCCGTCGCCTGGGTAACGAGGGTTACACCTTCGCCAACGTCAGCGGCGTGCCTCAGCCGAACGATGAAGACCACACGGTCGACATCACTTTTGCTGTCGATCCGGGCAAGCGTGCTTACGTCAACCGCATCAACTTCCGTGGCAATACCAAGTCCGAAGACGAAGTGTTACGCCGTGAAATGCGTCAGATGGAGGGCGGCTGGGCTTCGACCTACCTGATCGACCAATCCAAGACCCGTCTTGAGCGTCTGGGCTTCTTTAAAGAAGTCAACGTCGAAACCCCGGCTGTACCGGGTGTCGACGACCAGGTTGACGTGAACTACAGCGTTGAAGAACAGGCTTCCGGTTCCATTACCGCCAGCGTCGGTTTCGCTCAGAGCGCCGGTCTGATCCTCGGTGGTTCGATCACCCAGAACAACTTCCTGGGTACCGGTAACAAGGTCAGCATCGGTTTGACCCGCAGTGAATACCAGAGCCGTTATAACTTCGGTTATGTCGACCCGTACTGGACTGCAGATGGCGTGAGCCTGGGCTACAACGCTTTCTATCGCACCACTGACTACAAAGACCTTGATGTCGACGTAGCCAGCTATGCCGTAGACAGCCTGGGTGCTGGCGTCAACGTCGGCTACCCGATCAGCGAGACGTCGCGACTGACCTTTGGCCTGAGCGCGCAACAGGACAAGATCAAGACCGGTCAGTACACCGTTGACGAGATTTTCGACTTCGTTAACCGTGAAGGCGACAGCTACCTGAACTTCAAAGCGTCGGCCGGTTGGTCCGAGTCGACTTTGAACAAAGGTGTGCTGGCGACCCGTGGCCATTCCCAGAGTCTGACTCTGGAAACCACGACGCCGGGTAGCGACCTGTCGTTCTTTAAACTGGATTACCGTGGTCAGCTGTTCCAGCCAATCACCGAAAACTACACCGTTCGTCTTCACACCGAACTGGGCTACGGCGACGGTTACGGTTCGACCGACGGCTTGCCGTTCTATGAAAACTACTATGCTGGTGGTTTCAACTCGGTTCGTGGCTTTAAGGACAGTACCCTGGGGCCGCGCAGTACACCTAGCCGTGGTCAGGCTGTAACGGGTAACGCCGGTACACTCGCCGACCCGGACCAGGATCCGCTGCCGTTCGGTGGTAACGTTCTGATCCAGGGTGGTGTCGAGTTGCTGTTCCCGCTGCCATTCGTCAAGGATCAGCGTTCCCTGCGTACTTCGGTATTCTGGGACGTGGGTAACGTATTCGATTCCAAGTGCGACAAAACGACAAACGCCAATGTCGGTTCGACCTCTCAAACAGAGTGCAACGACATCAGCTTGAGCAACGTTGCGAGCTCTGTCGGTGTGGGTGTGACCTGGGTCACCGCACTGGGTCCTCTGAGCTTCGCGTTGGCCATGCCGATCAAGAAACCGGATGACGCTGAGACTCAAGTGTTCCAATTCTCTCTCGGCCAGACGTTCTAAGCGTCTGCCCCAAAATAACGACAATGGATTTTGTAGGAGTACATCGTGCGTAAGTTGACTCAATTGGTTCTCCTGGCGACCGTACTGGTAGCAGGTCCGGCTTTTGCCGACATGAAAATCGCCGTTCTGAACTATCAGATGGCCCTGCTGGAATCCGACGCGGCCAAGAAATACGCCGTGGACGCCGAGAAGAAGTTTGGTCCGCAACTGTCCAAGCTCAAGACGCTGGAAAGCAGCGCCAAAGGCATCCAGGACCGTCTGATGGCTGGCGGCGACAAGATGCAGCAAGGCGAGCGTGAACGCCTTGAGCTCGAGTTCAAGCAAAAGGCCCGCGACTTCCAGTTCCAGTCCAAGGAGCTGAACGAAGCCAAAGCCGTTGCCGACCGTGAAATGCTGAAGCAGCTCAAGCCGAAACTGGACAGCGCTGTGGAAGAAGTCATCAAGAAAGGTGCTTTTGACCTGGTCTTCGAGCGTGGCGCAGTGATTGATGTCAAACCTCAGTACGACATCACTCGCCAGGTTATCGAGCGCATGAATCAGCTGAAGTAATCCATGACAGCGACTATAAAGCTCGGCCAGTTGGCCGAGTTCCTCGGCGCCACGCTACGTGGCGACCCGGAGAAAGAAATTACTGGGCTAGCCACTTTGCAAGAGGCTGGCCCAGCTCAGTTGAGCTTTCTCGCAAACCCCCAATACCGAAAATACCTGGCGGACTGCCGGGCTGCAGCGCTGTTGCTGAAGGCCGCTGACGCTGAAGGTTATGCCGGTAATGCGCTGGTGGTGCCTGATCCGTATCTGGCCTATGCGCGTATTTCCCATCTGTTCGATCCCAAGCCCAAGGCGCCGGCCGGTATTCATCCGACAGCGGTAGTGGCCGCGGACGCAGTGGTTGATCCGGCTGCGAGCATCGGTGCCTTTGCGGTGATCGAAAGCGGCGCGCGTATTGCTGCCGGTGTGACCGTGGGGGCGCATTGCTTCATCGGTGCCCGTAGCGAAGTCGGCGAAGGCGGCTGGCTGGCCCCGCGGGTCACGCTGTACCACGACGTGCGCATCGGCAAGCGGGTAGTGATTCAGTCCGGTGCCGTGCTGGGTGGCGAAGGCTTCGGCTTTGCCAACGAGAAAGGTGTCTGGCAGAAAATCGCACAGATCGGCGGTGTATTGGTCGGTGATGATGTGGAGATTGGCGTGAATACCGCTATCGATCGCGGTGCGCTGGCCGATACCGTACTGGGTAACGGTGTGAAGCTCGACAATCAGATTCAGATCGCCCACAACGTACAGGTTGGTGATCACACCGCCATGGCCGCGTGTGTGGGGATCTCCGGCAGCACCAAAATCGGCAAGCATTGCATGCTCGCCGGGGGCGTTGGGCTGGTGGGGCATATCGAAATTTGCGACAACGTTTTTATCACCGGGATGACCATGGTGACCCATTCGATTACCGAAAAGGGTTCCTATTCTTCCGGTACGGCGATGCAACCAGCCGCCGAATGGCGCAAAAGCGCGGCCCGTATCCGTCAGCTCGATGACATCGCGCGACGTCTGCGACAGCTGGAAAAGCGTGTAGGGGACGTGACCCCTGACGGTAATGCTTCATCAGATGGCTGATACCATTTCCATATCAAGTGTGCACAGCCGCTAGACTGCCTCCTTGATTTGCTAGAGGGGTGCGCGTCAGTCGCGCGCTCCCAATCTTTACATAGGCTTCCCCCCGAAATGATGGACATCAACGAGATTCGCGAATACCTGCCTCACCGTTACCCGTTCCTGCTGGTGGATCGGGTCGTGGATCTGGATGTGGAAGGCAAGCGCATTCGCGCCTACAAGAATGTCAGCATCAACGAACCGTTCTTCAATGGTCACTTCCCCGCGCATCCAATCATGCCGGGCGTACTGATCATCGAAGCGATGGCTCAGGCTGCCGGTATCCTTGGTTTCAAAATGCTCGACGTGAAGCCTGCCGACGGCACGCTCTACTACTTCGTCGGCTCCGACAAGCTGCGTTTTCGCCAGCCCGTCACTCCAGGCGATCAATTGATCCTCGAAGCCCGTTTCATCAGCTGCAAGCGTCAGATCTGGAAGTTCGAGTGCCAGGCTTCGGTCGATGGCAAGCCAGTCTGCTCCGCTGAAATCATCTGCGCGGAACGCAAACTATGAGTTTGATTGACCCTCGCGCAATCATCGATCCGACGGCCGTTCTGGCTGAAGGTGTCGAGGTCGGCCCATGGTCGATCGTCGGCGCAGGTGTGGAAATCGGCGAGGGGACAGTGATCGGGCCGCATGTGATTCTCAAGGGCCCGACCCGAATCGGTAAGCACAACCGCATCTACCAGTTTTCCTCGGTAGGTGAGGACACGCCCGATCTGAAATACAAAGGCGAAGAAACCCGCCTGGTCATCGGTGACCACAACATCATCCGTGAAGGCGTGACGATTCACCGTGGCACGGTTCAGGACCGTTCGGAAACGACCCTGGGCGATCACAACCTGATCATGGCCTATGCCCACATCGGCCACGACAGTGTCATCGGTAACCACTGCATCCTCGTCAACAACACTGCGTTGGCTGGCCATGTGCACGTTGAAGACTGGGCGATCCTGTCCGGCTTTACCCTGGTTCACCAGTATTGCCACATCGGCGCCCACAGCTTTTCCGGCATGGGTACCGCCATTGGCAAGGACGTTCCAGCCTACGTCACGGTGTTCGGCAACCCGGCCGAAGCCCGTAGCATGAACTTCGAAGGCATGCGCCGTCGTGGTTTCAGCGAAGACGCGATCCACGCCCTGCGTCGTGCCTATAAGGTGGTTTACCGCCAAGGCCTGACGGTTGAGCAGGCACTCACCGAATTGGCCGAACCTTCGGACCAGTTCCCGGAAGTCGCGGTGTTCCGTGATTCCATCCAGTCTTCGACCCGCGGCATCACACGTTAATCATGGCTAATCTGCGTATTGCGCTGGTGGCGGGTGAGGCTTCCGGTGACATTCTGGGCGCGGGCATCATGCGCGCACTCAAGGCTCAGCATCCGGCAGTGGAGTTCATCGGTGTCGGTGGTCCGCTGATGCAGGCCGAAGGCCTGACTTCGTATTTCCCGATGGAACGTCTTTCGGTCATGGGCCTGGTGGAAGTGCTGGGTCGATTGCGTGAACTGATGGCGCGTCGCAAAAAGCTGATCGCCGACCTGGTCGCCGAAAAGCCGGACGCATTTATCGGCATCGATGCCCCGGACTTCAACCTCACTATCGAACTCAAGCTGCGTCAGGCCGGGATCAAGACCGTGCATTACGTCAGCCCGTCGGTGTGGGCGTGGCGGCAGAAGCGGGTGCTGAAGATTCGCGAAGGCTGCGACCTGATGCTGACGCTGTTTCCATTCGAAGCGAAATTCTACGAAGAAAAGGGCGTGCCGGTGCGGTTTGTCGGGCATTCCCTGGCTGATGCGATCCCGCTTGAAGCCGATCGCGCCGCCGCTCGGGCCGAACTCGGCTTGCCGGACGGACCGCTGGTTGCGTTGATGCCGGGCAGTCGTGGCGGCGAAGTCGGTCGTCTCGGTGCGTTGTTCCTCGATACCGCCCAACGCCTGCGGGCCTTGCGCCCCGGCGTTCGGTTCGTCATGCCTTGCGCCAGCCCGGAACGCCGCGCGCAGCTTGAAGAGTTGCTGGCCGGTCGCGATCTGCCGCTGACCCTGCTCGATGGCAAATCCCATCTGGCCCTTGCCGCCTGCGACGCCGTGTTGATTGCCTCCGGCACGGCGACCCTTGAAGCGCTGTTGTACAAGCGGCCGATGGTGGTCGCTTATCGCCTGGCGCCGCTGACGTTCTGGATTCTCAAGCGCATGGTGAAAAGCCCCTACATCTCGTTGCCGAACTTGCTGGCCCAACGCCTTTTGGTGCCCGAGTTGCTGCAAGACGACGCAACGGTCGAAGCCCTGGCCCAGACCTTGTCACCGTTGATCGAGGGTGGCGAAGAACAGACCCGTGGCTTCGACGAAATCCACCGGACCTTGCGTCTGGATGCCTCCAACCAGGCGGCGGATGCCGTGCTGAAACTGATTGGCCCAGTACAATGAGTAAAACAAGCATGCAAATGGGGCTGGATTTCAGCTTGGTCGCTGAAGTGGAAGATCTGGTTGCCGGTGTCGACGAAGTCGGTCGCGGCCCGCTCTGCGGCGCCGTGGTCACGGCTGCGGTAATTCTCGATCCGAATCGGCCGATTCTTGGTCTGAACGACTCGAAGAAACTCACCGAGGCCCGCCGCGAAAAGCTCTACGACGAAATTTGCGAAAAAGCCCTGAGCTGGTGCATCGCCCGGGCCGAAGTTGAAGAAATCGATGAGCTGAATATTCTGCATGCCACCATGTTGGCCATGCAGCGCGCGATCGAAGGGCTGCACATCCAGCCGAAACTGGCGATGATCGACGGCAACCGCTGCCCGAAACTGTCCATGCGCGCCGAAGCGGTGGTGCAGGGCGACGGCAAGGTGCCGGCTATCGCTGCGGCGTCGATTCTGGCCAAGGTCAGCCGTGACCGTGAAATGGCCGCTTTCGAACTGATTTACCCGGGTTACGGGATCGGCGGCCACAAAGGCTACCCGACCCCCGTTCATCTGGAAGCTCTGGCCCGATTGGGGCCAACGCCGATTCACCGTCGTTCTTTCGCCCCGGTGCGCCTGGCTTACGAGGCTCGCGAAAACCTGATCGAGAGTTAGTCGCGAGGCTGATGTTTTACTCAAGGCCCGGTACAATCCGGGCCTTGTTGTCTTCACGTTTCTAGACAGGATCACTATGCCGGCTTCATTCGTTCATCTACGCCTGCACACTGAATATTCCCTGGTCGACGGTCTGGTGCGGATCAAACCGCTGGTCAAGACCCTGGTCGGCATGAACATGCCTGCCGTCGCGGTCACCGACCAGAACAACATGTGTTCCCTGGTCAAATTCTATAAAGCCGCCATGGGCGCAGGCATCAAGCCGATCTGCGGTGCCGACCTGTGGTTGTCGAACAAGGACCCGGACAACGCCCTGAGCCGGATCAGCCTGCTGGTGATGAACGCTGTCGGCTATCGCAACCTCACCGAACTGATTTCCCGCGGCTTCATCGACGGCCAGCGCAATGGCTCGGTCATCATCGAGCGCGAGTGGGTGGCCGAAGCCAGCGAAGGCTTGATCATGCTGTCGGCGGCCAAAGAGGGCGAGATCGGCCTGGCCATGCTCAGCGGCAATCCGGCAGAAGCGGAAAACCTCGCGCGCGAATGGATGGCCGTGTTCCCGGATCGTTTCTATCTGGAGATCCAGCGCACCAACCGCCCCAACGACGAAGAGCAGTTGCACGGCGCCGTGGCGCTGGCCGAGAAGATCGGTGCGCCGCTGGTCGCCACCAACGACGTGCGTTTCATCAAGCAGGAAGACTTTGCCGCTCACGAAACCCGCGTCTGCATCGGTGAGGGCCGCGCCCTCGACGATCCGCGGCGTTCGAAGAATTACAGCGATCAGCAATACCTCAAAAGCGCCGAGGAAATGGCCGAGCTGTTCAGCGACATTCCCGAAGCGCTGGCCAACACCGTCGAGATCGCCAAGCGCTGCAACATCGAAGTGAAGCTGGGCACTCACTTCCTGCCCAACTTCCCGATCCCTGATGGCATGACCATCGACGAGTATTTCCGCAAAGTTTCGTTCGATGGCCTGGAAGAGCGTCTCAGCGTTCTGCTGCCCCGAGACACCACCGAAGACTACGAAACCAAGCGTCAGGTCTACGTCGACCGGTTGAATTTCGAACTGGATATCATCATCCAGATGGGCTTCCCCGGTTACTTCCTGATCGTGATGGACTTCATCCAGTGGGCCAAGAGCAACGGCGTGCCGGTCGGGCCTGGCCGGGGGTCGGGTGCCGGGTCGCTGGTGGCCTATGTGCAGAAGATCACCGACCTCGATCCGCTGGAATATGACCTGCTGTTCGAACGTTTCCTTAACCCGGAACGGGTTTCCATGCCCGACTTCGACGTCGACTTCTGCATGGACGGTCGTGACCGTGTGATCGACTACGTGGCCGAGAAATACGGCCGTAATGCGGTGAGCCAGATCATCACCTTCGGTTCCATGGCCGCCAAGGCGGTGGTCCGAGACGTGGCGCGGGTGCAGGGCAAGTCCTACGGTCTGGCGGATCGTCTGTCGAAGATGATTCCGTTCGAAGTCGGCATGACCCTGGAAAAAGCCTACGAGCAGGAAGAAATCCTGCGCGACTTCATCAAGGTCGATGAAGAAGCCGCGGAAATCTGGGAAATGGCGCGCAAGCTTGAAGGCGTTGTGCGTAACGTCGGCAAGCACGCCGGTGGTGTGGTGATCGCGCCGACCAAGCTGACTGACTTCTCGCCAATCTATTGCGATGAGGCCGGCGACGGTCTGGTGACCCAGTTCGACAAGGACGACGTTGAAGCCGCCGGGCTGGTGAAGTTCGACTTCCTGGGCCTGCGGACCCTGACGGTCATCGACTGGGCACTGAAAACCATCAACCGCGACCGCGCCAAGGTCGATCAGCCGCCGCTGGATATCGCGTTCATCCCGCTGGATGACAAACCGACCTACCAGCTGCTGCAAAAAGCTGAAACCACCGCGGTGTTCCAGCTCGAGTCGCGCGGCATGAAAGAGCTGATCAAAAAGCTCAAGCCCGACTGCCTGGAAGACTTGATCGCACTGGTGGCCCTGTTCCGTCCGGGCCCTTTGCAGTCGGGCATGGTGGACGACTTTATCAACCGTAAGCACGGTCGCGCCGAACTCGCGTACCCGCACTCGGATTACCAGTACGAAGGACTCAAGCCCGTATTGGCACCGACTTACGGCATCATTCTGTATCAGGAACAGGTGATGCAGATTGCCCAGGTCATGGCCGGTTACACCCTTGGCGGCGCGGACATGCTGCGTCGGGCCATGGGTAAGAAAAAGCCGGAAGAAATGGCCAAGCAGCGCGGCGGTTTCATTGACGGTTGCAAGACCAACAATATCGACGCCGACCTGGCCGGTAACATTTTCGACCTGGTAGAAAAATTCGCCGGTTACGGCTTCAACAAATCCCACTCCGCCGCTTATGGCCTGGTTTCATACCAGACCGCTTGGCTGAAAACGCACTACCCGGCGCCGTTCATGGCCGCGGTACTGTCGGCGGATATGCACAACACCGACAAGGTCGTCACCTTGATCGAAGAAATTCGCACCATGAAGCTGCGTCTCGACGCGCCGGATGTGAATACTTCCGAGTTCAAGTTCACGGTGAATGACGAAGGCCGGATTATTTACGGCCTCGGTGCGATCAAGGGGGTGGGCGAAGGCCCGGTCGAGGCGATTACCGAGGCGCGTCAGGACGGTCCGTTCAAGGACCTGTTCGATTTCTGTGCCCGTGTCGACCTCAAGCGAATCAACAAGCGCACCCTGGACGGTTTGATCCGCAGCGGTGCACTGGATCGTCTGGGGCCTTATTTCCATGACGAGCAGAAAGCCTATCAGGCCAATATCGACCGTAACCGGGCGGTCTTGCTGAACGCCATGGAAGGGGCGATCAAGGCGGCCGAACAAACCGCGCGTACCCATGACAGCGGTCATGTCGACCTGTTTGGTGGTCTGTTCGTTGAAGAAGACGCCGACGTCTACGCCAATCATCGCAAAGCCAAGGAGTTGACCCTCAAGGAGCGCCTGAAAGGGGAGAAAGACACCCTCGGCCTGTACCTGACCGGTCACCCGATTGACGAGTACGAAGGCGAGATCCGCCGTTTTGCTCGTCAGCGCATCATCGACCTGAAGCCGGCTCGTGATACGCAAACCGTCGCCGGCATGATCATCGCCTTGCGGGTGATGAAGAACAAAAAGGGCGACAAGATGGGGTTCATCACCCTCGACGATCGCTCCGGGCGGATCGAGGCTTCGCTGTTTGCCGAAGCGTTCCACTCGGCGCAATCGCTGTTGCAGACCGATGCGATGGTCGTGGTCGAAGGCGAAGTCAGCAACGACGACTTCTCCGGTGGCCTGCGGCTGCGGGTCAAGCGGGTGATGAGCATGGAAGATGCGCGCACCAACCTCGCCGAAAGCCTGCGCCTGAAGCTGCAGACCAAGGATTTGAAGGGCGATCAGCTACGCTGGCTGGGTGAGTTGTTCAAGCGTCATCGCGGCGCGTGCCCGATCACCATGGAGTACACGAGCCCCGATGCGAAGGCCTTGCTGCAGTTTGGCGAGACCTGGCGGATCGATCCGGCGGATGCGTTGATTCAAGCCCTGCGTGACCAGTTCGGGCGAGACAACGTCTTCCTCCAATACCGTTGACGGTCGGGGCTGTCTGTAGGCCCCGATCTCGACCAGAATTTTTAATCTCGACCTGAACGCGCCTGTCCCTTAAGGTAGGGCGCGAATAGACAACCGGCCGGCCCAAGCTCTCTTGGACGTCGACCCAAGACGGACGCCTATGAACCCGAATTTTCTAGATTTCGAACAGCCGATCGCCGACCTGCAAGCCAAGATCGAAGAGTTGCGCTTGGTCGGTAACGACAATTCGCTGAATATCGGCGATGAGATCTCCCGCCTGCAGGACAAAAGCAGCACGCTGACCGAAGACATCTTCGGCAAGCTGACCAGCTGGCAGATCGCACGTCTCGCGCGTCACCCGAAACGTCCGTATACCCTGGACTACATCGAACACATCTTCACCGAGTTCGACGAACTGCACGGCGACCGTCACTTCTCCGACGACGCTGCGATCGTGGGCGGCATTGCCCGTCTGGACGATCAGCCGGTGATGATCATCGGCCACCAGAAAGGCCGTGAAGTGCGCGAGAAAGTGCGCCGCAACTTCGGTATGCCGCGTCCTGAAGGCTACCGCAAGGCGTGCCGCCTGATGGAAATGGCCGAACGTTTCAAAATGCCGATCCTGACCTTCATCGACACGCCGGGCGCTTACCCTGGCATCGATGCTGAGGAGCGTAACCAGAGCGAGGCGATTGCCTGGAACCTGCGCGTCATGGCCCGCCTGAAAACCCCAATCATCGCCACCGTGATCGGTGAAGGTGGTTCGGGTGGCGCGCTGGCGATCGGCGTCTGCGATCAACTGAACATGCTGCAGTACTCGACCTACGCGGTGATCTCGCCGGAAGGTTGCGCCTCGATTCTGTGGAAAACCGCCGAGAAAGCGCCGGACGCGGCTGAAGCCATGGGCATCACCGCCGAGCGCCTGAAAGGCCTGGGCATCGTCGACAAAGTGATCGGCGAGCCATTGGGCGGCGCTCACCGCGATCCGGCAGCGGCGGCGGCTTCGATCCGTGCCGAGCTGAGTTCGCAACTGGCGATGCTGAAGAAGTTCGATAACGAGGCGCTGCTGGCCCGTCGTTACGAGCGTCTGATGAGCTACGGTCTCTGATCTGACCGCGCTTCACCCATGTGGGAGCGAGCCTGCTCGCGAAAGCGGTATAACAGCCAACAGATAAGTTGAATGTTAAGCCGCCATCGCGAGCAGGCTCGCTCCCACATTTGATTTGTGCGAAGTGATCGATATGAGTCTGCCAACGCGTGATCTCTCCACCAGGCTTCTGCTGAATCTCGCGCCGTGGCGCAACGCCACAACCTGGCGCGTCGCCTTCTCCGGCGGACTCGACTCCACCGTCCTGCTGCACCTCCTTGCCCACCTCGCAAAAACCCAATCCCTGCCGGCGCTCAGCGCCATTTATGTTCACCACGGCCTTCAGGCTGCGGCTGATGCGTGGCCGCAACATTGTCAGTCGGTCTGTGGCGCGCTGGGTGTGCCGCTGCAGGTGGTTCACGTTCAGGTTCAGCCTGGCGCCAGCCTTGAGCGTGCCGCCCGGGATGCGCGCTATGGCGCCTTCGTTGAAGCCACTCAAGCCAATGAGCTGCTTCTCACCGCGCAGCACCGGGACGACCAAGCGGAAACCCTGTTGTTTCGGCTGTTGCGCGGGGCAGGGGTGAGGGGCTTGTCCGGCATGCCGCGCGAGCGCGTCCTGGGTCGCGGGCATCTTTTGCGTCCGTTGCTCGATGTCACACGCGCCGAGCTTGAGGCTTATGCGGCCGAGCATCGGTTGAGCTGGATCGAGGACCCTTCGAACCAGGACCGCCAGTTCTCACGCAACTACCTGCGGCATCAAGTGTTCCCGGTATTGACCGAGCGCTGGCCGCAAGCGACGGCAACCATGGCTCGCACTGCCGCGCATCTGAGCGAAGCGCAGGGGTTGCTCGATGAGCTGGCCCACATCGATCTGGCCAGCGCCAATACCGCCAATGAATTCGATTGGCTGGGTTTGCCATCCCTGGAGTTGGCGCCGCTGGTCAGGCTTTCTGCCGCGCGCCAGCGCAACGCATTGAGTCACTGGCTTGCAGCATTGACGCGGCTGCCAGATAGCGACCATTGGTCGGGTTGGGATGATTTGCGCGATGCCACGGGGGATGCCCGTCCGGTCTGGCGATTGGCGGAGGGCGAATTGCATCGGGCGGGCGGGCGTATCTGGTGGCTGTCGGGTCGTTGGCTGCGCGTTCCCCCCCCAGTTGGCCTTTGGACTGATCCTTCGACAACGCTGGTTTTACCGGAAAATGGCGAGCTTACGATCACCGGCCAAATCCCCGCCGGCCCGCTGCAAATCCGCTATCGTGAAGGAGGCGAGGTCATGAATCTGCCTGAGCGCGGCCACCGGGATCTCAAGCGTTTGCTCAACGAACGCGGGGTTCCGGGCTTCGTCCGTGGCAGATTGCCGCTGCTTTACCGGGACGCGCAATTGCTGGCGGTGGCCAACCTGCGGGGCCTCGATGGCAACGAGCAGGAGGGCTGGCATTTGCAGTGGGACCCACTGAGCGAAGATCAAGGTTTGAGCTGAAAGGGGCTTTCCGGTAGACTACGCTCCCTTCTTGATACAACTTCTGTGGATTCGCCTGAATTACAGAAGTTGCCGATTACCAAGCAGTCTTTGCTGGGCGATTCCAAAAAATGTGTAGCGAGCAACGTACCGGTGTTTCATCTGCCGGTCTGTCCCAACGCGGCGGTTTTTTTGAAAGGTGCACTG
Source organism: Pseudomonas mandelii (assembly GCF_900106065.1). Lineage (NCBI taxonomy): Bacteria > Pseudomonadati > Pseudomonadota > Gammaproteobacteria > Pseudomonadales > Pseudomonadaceae > Pseudomonas > Pseudomonas mandelii. The sequence goes on along the minus strand of NZ_LT629796.1, from coordinate 815,608 downwards.
TGATTAATGCAGGTGATCGGGGGCTTCGGCCTTCCTTCGCTTTCCCCGGCGGCTCGGACCGCTTTAACGCAGACTTCTAGGGTTTTTCATGACGCGCTACATATTCGTCACGGGCGGTGTTGTTTCTTCATTGGGGAAAGGCATTGCCTCGGCTTCATTGGCGGCCATCCTGGAGGCGCGGGGACTTAAGGTCACCATGCTGAAGCTGGACCCGTACATCAACGTTGACCCGGGCACCATGAGCCCGTTCCAGCACGGTGAAGTGTTCGTCACCCACGACGGCGCCGAGACCGACCTGGACCTGGGCCACTACGAGCGGTTCATCCGCACGACCATGACCCAGAACAACAACTTCACCACCGGCCGTGTCTACGAACACGTCCTGCGCAAAGAGCGCCGTGGTGATTACCTGGGTGCAACCATCCAGGTAATCCCGCACATCACCGACGAAATCAAGCGCCGCATCATCAAGGGTGCCGGCGATGCCGACGTGGCGATGGTCGAGATCGGTGGCACCGTGGGTGACATCGAGTCGCAACCGTTCCTCGAAGCGATCCGTCAATTGCGTTTCGAAGTCGGCGCCAAGCGCGCGATGCTGATGCACCTGACGCTGGTGCCGTACATCGCCACTGCCGGCGAAACCAAAACCAAACCAACCCAGCACTCGGTCAAGGAACTGCGTTCCATCGGCCTGCAGCCAGACGTGCTGGTGTGCCGTTCCGATCACCCGATCGACATCTCGTCGCGTCGCAAGATCGCGCAGTTCACCAACGTTGAAGAACGTGCGGTGATCGCGCTGGAAGATGCCGACACCATCTACAAGATCCCGGGCATCCTGCACTCCCAGGGCCTGGACGATTTCGTCGTCGAGCGTTTCGGCCTGCAATGCGGCAGCGCGGACCTGTCCGAGTGGGAAGCGGTGGTTGACGCCAAGCTGAACCCGGAACACGAAGTCACCATCGCGATGGTCGGCAAGTACATGGAACTGCTGGACGCCTACAAGTCGCTGATCGAAGCGATGAGTCACGCCGGCATCAGCAACCGCACCAAGGTCAACCTGCGCTACATCGATTCCGAAGACATCGAAAACCAGGGCACCGCGCTGCTGGAAGGTGTCGACGCGATCCTCGTACCGGGCGGCTTCGGTCTGCGTGGCGTGGAAGGCAAGATCACCGCCGTTCAATACGCTCGCGAAAACAAGGTTCCGTACCTCGGCATCTGCCTGGGCATGCAAGTGGCCGTGATCGAGTTCGCTCGTAACGTGCTGGGCTGGAAAGACGCCAACTCCACCGAGTTCGATCGCGCCAGCGGTCATCCGGTCGTGGGTCTGATCACCGAGTGGGAAGATGCCACCGGCGCCGTCGAAACCCGTACCGAATCGTCCGACCTGGGCGGCACCATGCGCCTCGGCGCTCAGGATTGCCTACTGGAACCGGGTTCCCTGGTGCACGATTGCTACGCCAAGGACGTGATCGTCGAGCGTCACCGTCATCGCTACGAAGTGAACAACAACCTGCTGCCGCAAATCATGGAAGCCGGCCTGAAAATCTCCGGTCGTTCCGGTGATGGCGCGCTGGTCGAAGTGGTTGAAGCCCCGGATCATCCATGGTTCGTCGCTTGCCAGTTCCACCCTGAGTTCACCTCGACACCACGCGACGGTCACCCGTTGTTCAGCGGTTTCGTTAAAGCAGCTTTGGTTCAACACCAGAAGAAGGCGTAAATCCGATGGCGCAGAAGATCATCCGTGTAGGCGATATCGAGATTGCCAACGACAAGCCAATGGTGCTTTTCGGTGGCATGAACGTGCTGGAAAGCCGCGACATGGCGATGCAGGTCTGCGAAGAATACGTAAAGGTCACCGAGAAACTCGGTATCCCTTACGTGTTCAAGGCCAGCTTCGACAAGGCCAACCGTTCCTCCGTGGCCTCTTACCGTGGCCCCGGCCTGGAAGAGGGCATGCGGATTTTCCAGGACATCAAGCAAGCCTTCGGCGTGCCGATCATCACCGACGTCCACGAGCCTGACCAGGCCGCGGTCGTCGCTGAAGTCTGCGACATCATCCAGCTGCCGGCCTTCCTGTCGCGCCAGACCGACCTCGTGGTCGCGATGGCCAAGACCGGCGCGGTGATCAACATCAAGAAAGCCCAGTTCCTCGCCCCGCATGAGATGAAACACATCCTGAGCAAATGCGTGGAAGCGGGTAACGATCAGTTGATCCTCTGCGAGCGCGGTTCGAGCTTTGGCTACAACAACCTGGTCGTCGACATGCTTGGCTTCGGCATCATGAAGCAGTTCGAATACCCGGTGTTCTTCGACGTGACCCACGCGCTGCAAATGCCCGGTGGTCGCTCCGATTCCGCCGGCGGTCGTCGCGCCCAGGTCACTGACCTGGCCAAGGCAGGCATGAGCCAGTCGCTGGCCGGTCTGTTCCTCGAAGCCCACCCGGACCCGGACAACGCCAAGTGCGACGGCCCTTGCGCCTTGCGCCTGGACAAACTGGAGCCATTCCTGGCCCAGCTCAAAGCCCTGGACGAACTGGTGAAGAGTTTTCCGACGGTAGAGACCGCGTAAACCTCATTTCTCCGGTAAAGTACCGCACGATTTGTTGCTCAGGCCCTCGGGCCTGAGCCTTATCGTCCGCAAGTCTGCCTGCTGCACACCACTTGCCGACGGTAAAAGATTTCCTCTAGCTGCGTCGTTTTCGTCAACTTTGGAGTGTTTACAACAATGGCAAAAATCGTCGACATCAAAGGTCGTGAAGTTCTCGACTCCCGTGGCAATCCCACCGTGGAAGCGGACGTGCTTCTCGATAACGGCATCATCGGTAGCGCGTGCGCGCCGTCCGGTGCTTCCACTGGCTCGCGTGAAGCGCTCGAGCTGCGTGATGGCGACAAGAGCCGTTACCTGGGCAAAGGCGTACTCAAAGCCGTTGCCAACATCAACGGTCCGATCCGCGATCTGTTGCTGGGTACAGACCCAAGCGACCAGAAAGCACTGGATCACGCGATGATCAAGCTTGATGGCACCGAAAACAAAGGCTCCCTGGGCGCCAACGCGATCCTCGCCGTTTCCCTGGCCGCCGCCAAGGCCGCCGCACAGGACCAGGACCTGCCGCTGTACGCGCACATCGCCAACCTGAACGGCACCCCGGGTGTCTACTCGATGCCGGTTCCGATGATGAACATCATCAACGGTGGCGAGCACGCCGATAACAATGTCGACATCCAGGAATTCATGGTTCAGCCGGTTGGCGCCAAGTCTTTCTCGGAAGGTCTGCGCATGGGCACCGAGATTTTCCATCACCTCAAAGCTGTTCTGAAGGCCCGTGGCCTGAGCACCGCAGTGGGTGACGAAGGTGGTTTCGCACCGAACCTGGCTTCCAACGAAGACGCGTTGAAAGTGATCTCCGAGGCCGTGGCCAACGCCGGTTACAAGCTGGGCACCGACGTGACCCTGGCACTGGACTGCGCGGCCAGCGAATTCTACGAAGATGGTAAATACAACCTGTCCGGCGAAGGCCAGGTGTTCACCGCCGAAGGTTTCGCTGACTACCTGAAAGGCCTGACCGAGCGTTATCCGATCATCTCGATCGAAGACGGCCTGGACGAGTCCGACTGGGCTGGCTGGAAAATCCTCACCGACAAGATCGGCGAGAAGACCCAGCTGGTGGGCGACGACCTGTTCGTGACCAACACCAAGATCCTGAAAGAAGGCATCGATAAAAAGATCGCCAACTCGATCCTGATCAAGTTCAACCAGATCGGCACCCTGACCGAAACCCTGGAAGCCATCCAGATGGCCAAGGCCGCTGGTTACACCGCCGTGATCTCGCACCGCTCCGGCGAAACCGAAGATTCGACCATTGCCGACCTGGCGGTGGGCACTGCGGCTGGCCAGATCAAGACCGGTTCCCTGTGCCGTTCGGACCGCGTGTCCAAGTACAACCAATTGCTGCGTATCGAAGAGCAGTTGAATGGCAAAGCCAAGTACAACGGTCGCAGCGAATTCCGCGGTTAATCGTTAACTGGTAAAAAGACACCGGATTGTGTCGGAAAAATCGCTACAGCGATGGATTTGCCACTAATCTGATGCCTTATAAGCACAAGCCTGGGTCTTCCAGGCTTCGTGCTATCAGAAGCTTCAAAGTTTTGGCATGGCTGTCTTTTTTCACTGGATACCTGATATTCGATGCGCAGTCCCAATTGGTTGTTCCTCGTCTTGCTCTTGTTGCTGGCTGGCCTGCAATACCGCCTGTGGGTGGGAAATGGCAGTCTGGCGCAAGTGGCTGAGCTGACTCAGCAGATCGCAGATCAACACGCTGAGAACGAAGGGTTGCTGGAACGCAATCGGGTCATGGACGCCGAAGTCAGCGAGTTGAAAAAAGGCATGGAGACCGTGGAAGAGCGGGCTCGTCATGAGTTGGGCATGGTCAAGGACGGTGAAACCCTTTACCAGTTGGCTCAATGAATAACTCTTTACCGGCCTTCTGGGCCGTGATTCCTGCCGCGGGCGTCGGTGCCCGTATGGCCGCAGACCGTCCCAAGCAATACTTGCAATTGGGCGGGCGCACTATTCTCGAACACAGCCTTGGTTGTTTCCTTGATCATCCTGCCCTGAAGGGGTTGGTGGTCAGTCTTGCTGTTGATGATCCCTACTGGCCGAACCTGGCGTGTGCTGCCGATCCGCGTATTCAGCGGGTCGAGGGCGGCGACGAGCGTTCCGGGTCAGTGCTCAATGCCTTGCTGCATCTGCACGCTCAAGGTGCTGACGATGAAGACTGGGTGCTGGTTCACGATGCTGCGCGGCCGAATCTTTCGCGTGATGATCTTGATAAGTTGCTGGGTGAGTTGGCGGACGATCCAGTGGGCGGGCTGCTGGCAGTTCCTGCCCGCGATACGCTCAAACGGGTCGACAAGCACGGTCGTGTGGTTGAAACCGTGGATCGCAGCGTGATCTGGCAGGCGTACACGCCGCAGATGTTTCGCCTCGGCGCGTTGCATCGGGCATTGGCGGACAGTCTGGTGGCGGATGCCTTAGTGACTGATGAAGCGTCGGCCATGGAGTGGGCTGGGTTGGCGCCGCGTCTGATTGAAGGGCGGTCCGATAATCTCAAGGTTACTCGCCCTGAAGATCTTGAATGGCTTCGTCAGCGTTGGGCTAATCGCCGCTGAGTCGTTCATTGGCTGTTCAACCGCCATCGCGAGCAGGCTCACTCCTGTATTGGAATGAATTTCTCTGTAGCACTGAGCCTGCTCGCGATGGCGTTCTATCAGTCAGCAAAACTGTCACTGAAAGCGGCAATCCGAGCTAAGTTCGATACTCCGGCCGCTCAGCCAACCCTTGCTTCAAATAATCCACCAACTTGCGCACCTTCGGCGACAGATGCCGCTGCTGTGGATACAGCGCCCAAACCGCCGTGTTCGGTGGCTGGTGCGCCTCCAGCAATGAAATCAATTCGCCGTTTTTCAGGTGCTCCAGCACGTAATAGTCTGGCAGCTGACACAACCCGACACCCTGTAGTGCCGCATCCAGAACCGCTTGCCCACTGTTGCAGCGCCAGTTTCCCTGCACCCGTTGCGAAAATTCCCGCCCGTTCTGCTCCAGTTGCCACATGTCCGAACTGCCGATCAGGCAATTGTGGCGGCTGAGTTCCGACAAACTGTGTGGGCGACCATACCGTTCCACGTAGGACGGCGACGCGCACAAATACATCCGCCGTGGTGCCAGGCGTGTGGCGACCAGTCGCGAATCCTGGAGACGCCCGAGGCGGATTGCCAGGTCCAGCCCTTCGTGCACCAGGTCGAGAGGACGGTTGCTCAATTCAATGTCGACGCGCAGTTGTGGATAAAGGCCCATGAAACGGGTCACCAATGGCACGATGAAGCGTTCGCCATACGCCACGGCGCAGGTCATGCGCAGCATGCCCTTAGGCTCGCTGGTCAGGTCGCCGACCGCGCGCAAGGCTTCTTCGCGACCGTCCTGCAAGCGCTGGCAATGTTGCAAAAAGGTTTGCCCGGCTTCGGTCAGCGTCACCCGGCGAGTGCTGCGGTAAAGCAGTCGCGTCTGAAGGCGCTCTTCGAGGCGTGCGATTTGTCGACTGATGTGAGAGGAAGAAACTCCAAGGCGTTCCGCCGCCGCCGTGAATTGGCTGCACTCGGCCACGGCGACGAACTCGTCGATTCCTTCCCAGCGGTTTTCAGACATCCAGGATTATCCCTGTGTGGCAATAATGTTTTGCTTTTGCCCGGATTATTCCTCGTAGCGCGCTGTATTACACTCCCTGTCTCGTTTTTATTCACTGGAGAATCCACATGATCAAGTCGCGCGCTGCCGTTGCCTTCGAGGCCAAGAAACCCCTCGAGATCGTCGAAGTCGATGTCGCCATGCCCAAGGCCGGTGAAGTTCTGTTGCGAGTGGTGGCCTCCGGTGTCTGCCATACCGATGCCTACACCCTGTCGGGCGCTGACCCGGAAGGCATCTTCCCGTCGATCCTCGGTCACGAAGGTGGCGCGGTGGTTGAGGCGATCGGTGAGGGCGTGACCTCCGTCGCGGTCGGCGACCATGTGATCCCGCTGTACACCCCGGAATGCCGTCAGTGCAAATTCTGTCTGTCGGGAAAAACCAACCTGTGTCAGGCGATTCGCGCGACTCAAGGCAAGGGCCTGATGCCGGATGGCACTTCGCGCTTTTCCTACAAGGGCCAGCCAATTTTCCACTACATGGGGACCTCGACATTCTCCGAATACACCGTGCTGCCGGAAATCTCCGTCGCCAAAATTCCAAAAGAAGCCCCACTGGAAAAAGTCTGCCTGCTGGGCTGCGGTGTCACCACCGGTATCGGTGCAGTCCTCAATACCGCCAAGGTAAAACCAGGTGATACCGTCGCCATTTTCGGTCTGGGCGGCATCGGTTTGTCAGCCATCATCGGTGCGGTCAAGGCCAAGGCTGGTCGCATCATCGCCATCGACATCAACCCGGCGAAGTTCGAGATCGCCAAGCAGCTCGGTGCAACCGACTGCGTGAACCCGAAAGATTTCGACCGTCCTATCCAGGAAGTCATCGTCGACATGACTGACGGCGGCGTCGACTTTTCCTTCGAGTGCATCGGCAATGTGCAATTGATGCGTGCGGCCCTTGAGTGCTGCCACAAGGGTTGGGGTGAGTCGGTGATTATCGGTGTGGCCGGTGCCGGCCAGGAAATCTCAACCCGTCCATTCCAGCTGGTGACCGGTCGTGTCTGGCGCGGTTCGGCATTCGGCGGCGTGCGCGGTCGTACCGAATTGCCAAGCTACGTCGAGATGGCCGAAACCGGCGAAATCCCGCTGGATACGTTTATCACCCACACCATGGGCCTGGAAGACATCAACAAGGCTTTCGACCTGATGCACGAAGGCAAAAGCATCCGTAGCGTCATCCATTTCTGAGGTCGGTCATGAGCCTGGAAAATATCTCCTGCCAGAAAAGCTTCGGCGGCTGGCACAAACGCTACAAGCACCGCTCCGATGTCCTCGGCTGCGACATGGTGTTCGCCGTGTACCTGCCGCCGCAGGCGGAGCAGGGCGGCAAGTTGCCGGTGCTGTATTGGTTGTCCGGCCTGACCTGTACCGACGAAAACTTCATGCACAAGGCCGGCGCGATGCGCATGGCCGCCGAGCTTGGGTTGATCATCGTTGCGCCGGACACCAGCCCTCGCGGACCCGATGTTCCAGGTGATCCGGACGGCGCCTGGGACTTCGGTCTCGGTGCCGGGTTTTATCTGAATGCCACGCAGGAACCCTGGTCCCGGCACTATCGGATGCATGACTATGTCGTGCAGGAATTGCCGGCATTGGTCGAAGCCCATTTCCCGGCGTCGGACAAGCGCGGCATCAGCGGTCACTCCATGGGTGGCCACGGGGCGCTGGTCTGCGCCTTGCGCAATCCGGGGCGTTACCAATCGGTGTCGGCGTTCTCGCCGATCAACAATCCGATGGATTGCCCGTGGGGTCAGAAAGCGTTTTCCCGCTACTTGGGGGAGGACCGCTCGAAGTGGCGCGAATGGGATGCCTGCGCACTGATCGCCGAGGCCGACGAAAAGTTGCCGTTGCTGGTCGATCAAGGTGATCGTGATGATTTCCTGGCGACTCAACTCAAGCCTGAAGCCTTGCAACAGGCGGCCAAACTGGCCGGTCATCCGCTGACGTTGCGCCTGCAACCGGGCTACGACCACAGCTATTTCTTCATCGCCAGCTTCATTGACGACCACTTGCAGCATCACGCACGCGCTCTAGGCGCCTAATGCAGGTAGAATCACGCCCTGACAAAAATCGGGGCGTTTTTTTATGCGTATTGGCCACGGCTATGATGTGCACCGTTTCGCTGAAGGCGATTTCATTACTCTGGGCGGTGTGCGCATTGCACACGGCTTCGGGCTGCTCGCTCACTCCGACGGTGACGTCCTGCTGCACGCCTTGAGCGATGCCTTGCTCGGCGCCGCTGCGCTGGGTGATATCGGCAAGCACTTCCCGGACACCGACCCGACATTCAAGGGTGCCGACAGCCGCGTGCTGTTGCGTCACGTCGTCGCACTGATCCACGCCAAAGGCTGGAAAGTCGGCAACGTCGATAACACCATCGTCGCCCAGGCGCCGAAAATGGCCCCGCATATCGAATCGATGCGCGCGCTGATTGCCGCGGATCTTCAAGTTGAGTTGGATCAAGTGAACGTGAAAGCTACCACCACCGAAAAGCTTGGCTTTGTCGGTCGCGAAGAAGGCATTGCCGTGCATTCCGTTGCCTTGTTGCTGCGCGCATGAACGAAGCGCAATTGCTCGGCCCGCGAGCCTATGGCGACGCCCTCGGTACGGCGGTTCTGAAAGCCACCGCAGAAGATTTTCAGGTCGATGAAGTGCTCGATATCCCCCTCAGTGGCGATGGCGAACACTTGTGGATCTGGGTGGAAAAGCGCGGTCTCAATACCGAAGAAGCAGCACGGCGCATTGCCAAGGCGGCGGGTGTGCCATTGCGCACCGTCAGCTATGCAGGCCTCAAGGATCGTCAGGCGCTGACTCGCCAGTGGTTCAGCGTGCAGCTGCCGGGCAAGGCCGATCCTGATTTGTCGGCGGCCGAAAACGACACGCTGAAAATCCTCAAGACCGGTCGGCACAAGCGCAAGCTGCAGCGCGGTGCCCATTCGGCGAATGGCTTCACCTTGCGCCTGACGCAATTCGCTGGCGACAAAGCTGCGATTGAAGAGCGGCTGCAGCTGATCGCCAAGCAAGGTATTCCCAATTATTTCGGTGCCCAGCGTTTCGGCTTTGATGGCGGTAACGTGGTCGATGCCCGTGCCTGGGCCGCGCGCAAGGCGTTGCCGGAGCAGCGCAATGTCCGTTCGCGTCTGCTCTCCACTGCCCGCAGCTTCCTGTTCAACCAGGTATTGGCGGCGCGTGTGGCCGATGGCACCTGGCAGCAAGCGCAGGTCGGCGATCTGCTGGCCTTCACCGACAGCCGCAGTTTTTTTCCGGCAGGTGAAGCCGAGTGCAACGACCCGCGTCTGGCAATTCTCGACCTGCACCCGACCGGACCCCAGTGGGGCGAAGGTGACTCGCCGGCGACCGGCGCTGTCCATGTACTGGAGCAGGCAATCGCCGCTCGCGAAGCGGATCTGCGCGATTGGTTGATTAACGCCGGAATGAACCACGAACGTCGCATCCTGCGGCTGCCCATTGGTGGGTTGACGTGGCATTATCCGGAGCCTGACATTCTGCAACTGGAATTCGTCCTCCCGGCCGGATGCTTTGCCACCGTATTGGTGCGCGAGCTTGTTGATCTGGTGCCGGTGGGGCAGACGGACAGCCCATGCGTATTCTGATTTCTAACGACGATGGGGTAGCCGCACCCGGTCTCGCCGCGCTTTATGCTGCGCTGGCGGATTACACCGAGTGCGTGGTTATCGCCCCGGACCAGGACAAAAGCGGCGCCAGCAGTTCGCTGACGCTCGACCGTCCGTTGCACCCGCAAACCCTGGCCAACGGCTTTATCAGCCTGAACGGCACACCCACCGATTGCGTGCACCTGGGCCTTAACGGCTTGCTGGAGCGCGAACCGGACATGGTGGTTTCCGGCATCAACCTGGGCGCCAACCTGGGCGACGACGTGCTGTATTCCGGCACCGTTGCGGCGGCACTCGAGGGGCGTTTCCTTGAGCGTCCTTCGTTCGCCTTTTCGTTGGTCTCACGGCAAGTGGAGAACCTTCCCACGGCCGCTTACTTTGCGCGCAAACTGGTCGAGGCCCACGCTGACCTCGACTTGCCACCGCGTACGGTACTGAGCGTGAATATTCCCAATTTGCCGCTGGACCACATTCGCGGTATTCAGCTGACCCGCCTCGGGCACCGCGCACGTGCTGCGGCACCGATGAAAGTGGTCGACCCGCGCGGCAAGTCCGGTTACTGGATCGCCGCCGCCGGGGACGCCGAGGATGGTGGCCCGGGCACCGACTTTCATGCGGTGATGCAGGGCTTTGTCTCGATTACTCCGCTGCAACTGGATCGCACCTTCAATGATGCCTTCAGAAGTCTCGATGGCTGGTTGGAGGGGTTGCGCTAATGGCTCGTGAACAAGACGATATTCTGCGTCGCGGCATCGGGATGACCTCGCAACGAACCCGCGAGCGCCTGATTCAGCGTCTGTATGAGGAAGGGGTTTCCAACGCCAAGGTGCTGGAAGTCATCCGTCGTACACCGCGTCACCTGTTCGTCGACGAAGCGCTGGCTCATCGCGCCTACGAAGACACGGCCCTGCCGATCGGACACAACCAGACCATCTCCCAGCCTTATATGGTGGCGCGCATGAGCGAGCTGCTGCTGGAGGCCGGTCCCTTGGACAAGGTGATGGAAATCGGTACCGGCTCGGGCTACCAGACGGCGGTGCTGTCGCAGCTGGTTGAACGGGTGTTCTCCGTGGAGCGCATCAAGGTGTTGCAGGACCGGGCCAAGGAACGCCTGGTGGAGCTGAATCTGCGCAACGTGGTGTTCCGCTGGGGCGATGGTTGGGAAGGCTGGCCGGCACTGGCGCCATACAACGGCATTATCGTGACCGCAGTGGCGACTGATGTACCCCAGGCGTTGCTGGATCAATTGGCGCCTGGCGGGCGGCTGGTGATTCCTGTCGGCTCCGGTGAGGTGCAGCAACTGATGCTGATCATCCGCGAAGAACAAGGCTTTTCACGTCGTGTTCTGGGGTCGGTTCGCTTCGTGCCACTGCTCAACGGGCCGCTGGCCTGAGCATTTGTTCAAGTACGCTGAATTCTCTTCGATTGCCCGGGTCTTACAGCGGCATAGATGGGTTAAACAGGATTCATCGGCCGGCAGCAAACGTGTGCGCGAAGCGATTTCGCTTCATTAAAGGTAAAGCCTGTTCGGCCCGTTATACTTGCGACATTTCGTGCCGAAACACGGCAATCCACTATTTCAGCCACCAAAAAGGGAGCGGCGGGTGAGTCTCACAGTCATTGCGCAGCGTATGGGTACAAAGAGCTTTCAGCGCCTGGTGACTGGCCTCGTCTTGAGCACCTTGCTGGTCGGTTGCTCCAGTTCCAAAACGAGTGACGTGCGTGTCGTCGATCGCAACAAGTCCGTCGCCCAGCGTCCGGCGGTGACCACGGGTCAATACGTCGTTCGACCAAAAGATACGTTGTTCTCGATCGCTTTTCGCTACGGCTGGGACTACAAAGCCCTCGCCGCACGGAACAATATTCCTACGCCGTATACGATCCATCCGGGTCAGACAATTCGCTTTGACGGTCGCACCGGATCAACGTCGGCGCCGGTAGCCAGTGCTACCGATTCAACGCCTTCGTCGTCGCTGAAAACCACGGTAATCCGGCGCCAGCCAAATGGCGCAACCACCAGCACAGCGGTGGTTGCACCGTCCGTCGCCAGCAAGCCGACCCCCGCTCCGATGCCTCCTGCCGGCCCGGCCCCGACCGGCTGGGGATGGCCATCTAATGGCATTCTGATTGGAAAGTTCTCCTCAAACGGTAGTTTGAATAAAGGAATTGATATCGCCGGGGATTTGGGACAGCCTGTTTTAGCTGCGTCTGATGGGACGGTGGTATACGCCGGGAGTGGCTTAAGGGGCTACGGCGAATTAGTCATCATCAAACACAGCGACACCTACGTCAGTGCCTACGGACATAACCGCAGGCTGTTGGTTCGGGAGGGGCAGCAGGTCAAGGTCGGACAGACAATTGCCGAAATGGGGTCAACGGGTACAGACCGGGTGAAACTGCATTTTGAGATTCGCCGACAAGGTAAACCTGTAGATCCACTGCAGTTCCTGCCACGTCGTTGATTTGTTACCAGCCTGTTCCGTCACGTAGAGGGGACAGGCTCCAGCGTTGCCAAGGATAAAGGCGCCGCTTGAGCTTGGGGTCGAACTCACCAAAGGACTATAACAATGGCTCTCAGTAAAGAAGTGCCGGAGTTTGACATCGACGATGAGGTTCTCCTTATGGAGACCGGCATCGCTACGGATTCGATGTCGAATGATGAAGGGGCTGCTCCACCTTCCGTTCGTGCCAAATCCAAACACTCCGCTTCGCTAAAGCAACACAAGTACATCGACTACACGCGGGCACTTGATGCCACGCAGCTGTACCTCAACGAAATCGGCTTTTCCCCGCTGCTCTCCCCGGAAGAAGAAGTTCATTTTGCGCGTCTGTCGCAAAGTGGTGATCCGGCCGGGCGCAAACGCATGATTGAAAGCAACCTGCGGCTGGTGGTGAAAATCGCCCGGCGTTACGTCAATCGTGGGTTGTCGCTGCTGGACCTGATCGAAGAGGGCAACCTCGGACTGATCCGGGCAGTGGAGAAATTCGATCCTGAGCGCGGCTTCCGCTTTTCAACCTACGCAACCTGGTGGATTCGTCAGACCATCGAGCGCGCAATCATGAATCAGACCCGGACCATCCGGTTGCCGATCCATGTGGTCAAAGAGCTCAACGTGTACCTGCGGGCTGCACGAGAGCTGACCCAAAAACTCGATCACGAACCCTCACCCGAAGAAATCGCCAACCTGCTGGAAAAACCAGTGGCAGAGGTCAAGCGCATGCTTGGCTTGAACGAGCGGGTTTCTTCGGTCGACGTCTCGCTGGGTCCGGATTCGGATAAAACCCTGCTGGACACCCTTACAGATGACCGACCAACCGATCCATGTGAGCTGTTGCAGGATGACGACCTGTCCCAGAGCATCGATCAATGGCTTTCGGAACTGACCGACAAGCAACGCGAAGTGGTGGTACGCCGCTTCGGCCTGCGCGGTCACGAGAGCAGCACACTTGAAGACGTGGGCCTGGAGATCGGCCTGACCCGGGAACGGGTCAGACAGATTCAGGTGGAAGGCCTGAAACGTCTTCGGGAGATTCTCGAGAAGAACGGCCTGTCGAGCGAGTCGCTGTTTCAGTAAGCAACGCGCTTGAGTAGCATTAAAAAACCTCGACTGGTTCGGGGTTTTTTAATGCCTGGGAGATGGCTGGCAAGCGCCTCAGGATTGTAGTTTCGCGCTGTAAGTCTTTGCTTACTCTTTCGTAAGTGTTCGTTATTTTTACAGTGTGGCAGTCGCTCATCTGTTACGTCTGTTCGAGTTATCTAGTTGATTTATATAGTTATTAATAAAGATTAAAAGCATATGACAGAGCGTTTTGCGGATTGGGAGCGATTGCGCTTGGTGGGGAACTCTCTAGTATCTGAACTGTGTCAACGGACAGACACACCCTTCAAGGATGAGGGGAATGGACATCGCAGGGAAGCGATTCATCAGGACGATGAAAAGGAACACAGGGAATAGGGAAAAAATGTGGGCGGGTCAAACCGCCCCTTTTTTTTTCCTGCAGAAAAGCAAAAAGGCCCGCTAGGGGCCTTTTCGAGAACGCGGGGGAAATCAGCGTTCGAGGTCTTTGATCTTGCCTTTGACGCCATCCCACTCTTCAGCGTCGGGCAGCGATTCTTTCTTCTCGGTGATGTTGGGCCAGATTTCGGCCAACTCAACGTTCAGCTGAATGAACTGCTGCATGTCTTCCGGGACTTCATCTTCAGAGAAGATGGCCACGGCAGGGCATTCTGGTTCGCACAATGCGCAGTCGATGCACTCATCCGGGTGAATCACCAGGAAGTTCGGGCCTTCGTAAAAGCAGTCCACCGGACAGACTTCTACGCAGTCGGTGTACTTGCACTTGATGCAGTTGTCGGTGACGACGAAGGTCATTTCTAATTTTCTCCTCAGGCGGCGGCAGCGGAGCCCCTTCTTGTTGGGGTCGCCAGGTTTGGGAGCGATAGTCTGCAGGCCAGGCTATTAGCCTGCAGCATCCCAAACCGCGCGAGATTCTAACAGCTTGCAGGCAAGTGCGTTAGATCCGTGTCTTTAGTGTATAGAGCATTTCTAACGCGCGACGCGGTGTCATGTCATCCAGATCCAGTTTGGCCAGTTCATCCAGCACCGGATGCGGCAGGCTGGCGAACATATCGCTCTGCTGCGGCGCGGCCGGTTTGCCTCTGGCTAGTTTCGGAACTTCATGGGGCAGGGCAGTCGCTTCCAGTCGGCCCAGGTGCTCGCGAGCACGCACGATCACTTCACTCGGCACACCGGCCAACTGCGCAACTGCCAGGCCGTAGCTCTGGCTGGCTGGCCCGGGCAGCACGTGGTGCAGGAACACGATGCGCTCGTTGTGCTCGGTGGCATTAAGGTGAACGTTGGCCACCAGCGGCTGGGCTTCCGGTAACACCGTCAGCTCAAAGTAGTGGGTGGCAAACAGCGTGTAAGCCCGCAGATGCGCCAGACGTTCGGCGGCAGCCCAGGCCAGGGACAGGCCATCGAAGGTGCTGGTGCCGCGGCCGACTTCGTCCATCAGTACCAGGCTACGTTCGGTGGCGTTGTGCAGAATGTTCGCGGTTTCGCTCATTTCGACCATGAAAGTCGATCGCCCGCCCGCCAGGTCATCGCTGGAACCGATCCGGGTGAAGATCCGGTCCACCAGAGACAATTCGCAACTGGCTGCCGGCACGAAACTGCCAATGTGCGCCAGCAGCACGATCAACGCGGTCTGGCGCATGTAGGTGGATTTACCGCCCATGTTCGGACCGGTGATCACCAGCATGCGCGTGTTGTCGTCGAGGCTCAGGTCGTTGGCCACGAACGGCGTGGTCAGCACTTGCTCGACCACCGGGTGGCGACCCTGGGAGATGCGCATGCACGGCTCGTCAACGAAGCGCGGGCAGTTCAGGTCGAGGTTCAGCGCACGTTCGGCAAGGTTGCTCAGCACGTCCAGCTCGGCCAGTGCCGCGGCGGTGTCTTGCAACGGCGGCAATTGGGCGATCAGGTCTTCGAGCAGCGCTTCGTACAGCATCTTCTCGCGGGCCAGGGCGCGGCTCTTGGCTGACAACGCCTTGTCCTCGAACGCTTTCAGTTCCGGCGTGATGAATCGCTCGGCACCTTTGAGCGTCTGGCGGCGGATGTAGTCGGCCGGTGCCGATTCAGCCTGCTTGCTCGGCAACTCGATGAAGTAACCGTGAATGCGGTTGTAGCCGACCTTCAGGTGCGACAGGCCGGTGCGAGCCTTCTCCCGTGCTTCCAGGTCGATCAGGAACTGCCCGGCGTTTTCGCTGAGCGATTGCAAGTCGTCCAACTCGGCGTCGTAACCGGTCTTCAACACACCGCCGTCACGGATCACCGCCGGCGGGTTGTCGATGATGGCTTTTTCCAACAGCGCCGCAAGTTCCGGGTAGGTGCTGGTGGTCTTCGCCAGTTGAATGATGTGCGGCGCTTCCAGTTCAGTCATCGCCACTTGCAATTCTGGCAATGCACCGAGCGCATCGCGCAGGCGAGCCAAGTCGCGAGGACGGGCATTGCGCAGGCCGATCCGCGCCAGAATCCGCTCGATGTCACCGATTTCCTTGAGCTGCGGTTGCAGTTTTTCGAAACGGTAACCGTCGAGCAGGCAGGTGATCGAGGTCTGTCGCGCCAGCAATACGGTCAGATCCCGCAGCGGACGGTTCAGCCAACGGGTCAGCAGGCGGCTGCCCATGGCGGTCTGGCAGCGGTCTACCACCGACTGCAACGTGTTGTCGCGGCCTCCGGCCAGGTTGGTGTCCAGTTCCAGGTTGCGACGGCTCGCGCCGTCCAGCACCACGGTGTCATCCAGGCGTTCATGGCGCAGGCTGCGCAAATGGGGCAGGGCGGTGCGCTGGGTTTCCTTGGCGTAGCTGAGCAGGCAACCGGCGGCGCCGATGGCCAGGGTCAGGTTCTCGCAACCGAAGCCTTTCAGGTCCTGGGTGGAGAATTGCTGGCAAAGGCTTTTCAGTGCCGAGTCGCGTTCGAAATCCCACGGCGCACGGCGACGAACCCCGCGACGTTTTTCCGCCGGCAGGTCCTTTGGCCAGTCATCGGGAATCATCAGCTCCACCGGATTGACCCGCTCCAGCTCCGCCAGCAGGTTTTCCCAGCCCTTTATTTCCAGCACGGTGAAGTTGCCGCTGGTGATGTCCAGCACCGCCAGACCGAACAGACGTTCGTCACCCAACACCGCCGCGATCAGGTTGTCCCGACGCTCATCCAGCAGCGCTTCATCACTGACCGTGCCCGGCGTGATGATCCGCACCACCTGACGATCCACCGGCCCCTTGCTGGTGGCCGGATCGCCGACCTGTTCACAGATCACCACCGATTCGCCGAGCTTCACCAGTTTCGCCAGGTAGCCTTCGGCGGCGTGGTAAGGAATCCCACACATCGGAATCGCCTGACCGGCCGACTGCCCACGGGCTGTCAGGGTGATGTCCAGCAACTTGGCGGCCTTCTTCGCGTCTTCATAGAAGATCTCGTAGAAGTCGCCCATGCGGTAGAACATCAGCTGGTCGGGGTGCTGGTTCTTCAGGCGCCAGTATTGCTGCATCATTGGCGTGTGGGAGGACAGATCGGACAGTGCTTTATTCATCGGATATCAGGCAAATTCGTTGAAAGGTGTAGGGCAAAGGAGGGACATCAGCCCGGCTTTTCCGCGATGGGCGCAAGGTTAACATGAGCGGTCTGCCGGACGCAGGCATCAAAGCCCTGCCGCACATTTCTGATGTTTATGCATGATTTATGCGAATCAGCATTTGTCTTCCGAAAAAAGTTCAAGCACTATGCCCGTTATGCAAAAACGCAATGTTTCTACCGTCTTAAGAGCGCTGCTCGATCAGCACGGGATCTCCCCCACGGAGCTTCACCGTCGCACCGGCGTGCCTCAATCCACTCTCTCGCGAATCCTCAGCGGGAAGATCGTCGACCCTTCGGATAAACACATTTCGAAGATCGCCGAGTACTTCGCTGTGAGCACCGATCAGTTGCGCGGGCGCGCGGATGTCGCTGCCATCGCCAATACCGGGCGCGATCAATTGCATTCCGAACTCAAGGACATAAGTCTGTGGGACGACGACACGCCCGTCGATGATGACGAGGTGTCGGTCCCCTTTCTTCGCGAGGTTGAATTGGCTGCTGGATCAGGAAGATTCGTTATCGAAGAAAGCGAACGCTCTAGCCTGCGCTTCGGCAAGCGCAGCTTGCGCCATAACGGTGTGCAATTCGATCAGGCCAAATGCGTGACGGTGCGCGGCAACAGTATGCTGCCGGTGCTGCGCGATGGCGCCACCGTTGGCGTGAATGCGGGCAAGTGCGGGATTGGCGACATCATTGATGGCGACTTGTATGCCATCAATCACAATGGCCAATTGCGGGTGAAACAGCTTTATCGCTTGCCGACCGGTATTCGTCTGCGCAGCTTCAATCGGGATGAACACCCGGACGAGGACTACACTTTTCAGGAAGTCCAGGAAGAGCAAATCGTCATCCTCGGTCACGTCTTCTGGTGGGGCATGTACGCCCGTTAACCTCACCGCCCTGCAATAAAACCCGCCACCGAGCGGGTTTTTTTTCGCCTGCCACAAACCGTCAGCGCCTTTGTTTGCAGGGGTTTCATGCGCCAGTGCATTTATAGCGCATAAATAAATGCATTTGCGCATTGACTGTATATGCATCCATGCATATTCTTTGTCTCAAGCCGCTCAACAAAGCAGCTCGAAACGAAGCTCTTTAGTTCCACCACAAAAGGCAGCGATGAACCGGCCTCAACGGTTCAGAGGGTTGGCAACTGACCCGGGTGTGCAGCGTAAAGCACCAGAAGCAGTTATCCGGCGGGCAGGGACCGCGGTCGGAAAAACAATCTGAATGGACTCGTACCGCGCCAGTAGCGCCGAAAGATCAACGCGAAGGACCGCATTACTGAAAAGCCCGGCAAGCGCCGGGCTTTTTGGAATGCCTACCTCGGGGTAGGAGTCGAAACACCGGGATGCCGGTGATCAATAAGGACATAAACATGAAAAAAGTGCGCACGCATTGTCGGCGGCAAAGTCGACAACATCTACCAGACCGTAAACCCCATCGCTGACGAGTTTCCGTCCGACCAGCTCTGGGTCGAGGTCTCCGGGTTGTCCAGCAACCAGGTCGACTACTCCTACAACGCCGTGAACACCGACGGTGTATGGCGCTTCAACTCGGGCTTCCCTTATCCAAGCTCGCCGCACGGTGAGCAACTGCGCAATGAAAAGGTCCGGCGACTCGACAATGTCACGGCCAGCGTTGAGTCCCTGGCCTTGCAATTCAAAGTCGACGTGGGCGTGGCCACTACCGCGGAGCAGACTTACCTGCTGGCTTTCAAGGAGTACTGCATCGCTTTCAATCAGGTCAATAAACAGCCTGGCTTTCCGCTGACCATTGTCTGGCCCGAGTTGCCTTGAACACGATCTGAAATCGCAGCAAAACAAAGACCGCATGACCCGTCCGCAGCGCGTGCAATGGCTGTCGCTGCGCGACCCGGCATGCAGAAATGAAAAGCAGCGTCCGCTGCAAACTTTACAAGGAGTTGGAAGATGAACCGATATGCATGCGCAGACGGGATGAATGGCAAGGTCACCGCACTGGTGGATGCCGAGCAAGCGCCGACTCCCATCGCACCGTGGATTTTCTGGGTTGATGTAACGGGTAACACGGAAATTCGGGTGGGATGGAAGGCAGAGCAAATCGACGATGTCTGGACGTTTACGGAGCCTCCCTACGAAGAGCTGCTCAATCAGGCGCTTGGTCGCACACAGCAATTTCTGGAAGAGGCAGGCCGTTGGCTGATGTTCAATCCTTTGCCATACAAGATTGATCTCGGCATCGCCTCACCGTCGGACGAAGCTTTGCTGTTGGCCTACAAGCAATACGTCGTCGCCGTGAGTGAAGTGAAAAATCAACCGAGCTATCCGCGAAACATCAATTGGCCCGTCGTTCCCTGGTAATCCAACAGTTCGTTCAAGCCATCACAACGGATAGCAATGCATCACCGAAGAACCCGGCGCTCGCCGGTTTTTTTTCAATGCCTTTTCACGTCGTGCCATTCAAGCACACATCAATCACCCCGGGAGGCGTGACATGACAAACGAGCAACAAGCGTTGCTGGACATGCCGATCTGGCTCGTCATCGTGCTCGCGCTGGTGGGCGGGGTGTCCGGCGAAATGTGGCGCGCC
Organism: Pseudomonas mandelii; assembly: GCF_900106065.1. NCBI lineage: Bacteria > Pseudomonadati > Pseudomonadota > Gammaproteobacteria > Pseudomonadales > Pseudomonadaceae > Pseudomonas > Pseudomonas mandelii. Next base: position 796,030 of record NZ_LT629796.1, on the reverse strand, counting down.
GACAAGGACGGCGCCCGCGGCTGGTCACTGCTGCGGCGTCTGGCCTTGCGCTCCGGGGCCTGCGTGATCTGCGGGGTCTCGGCCATCATGCTGCTGTATGCCGCCGGCGTGTCGATCTGGGCCGCTTGCGCATTTGGCTGCCTGACGGCGATGGCCGGGGCGGACGTGGCCATTGGTCTTTACGAGCGCTGGGCAGCCAAGCGGATTGGTGTTTGCGACGTGCCGCCCAACAATAAGAATACTGAGTAAAGGGGTAAAAGGGATATTTGAAAAGGAGGTCAATATGTTGAGCGACTTTCGCTGCGGCAAGTGCAATCGGTTACTCGCAAAAGTAGATGTACTCTATCAAGTACAGATCAAGTGCCCCCGATGTGCCACCTTAAATCATGTGAAGACTGAAAGTCTCGGACGTTCGCCTGTGAGCGAAATCAATGCAGCTTCTACTGCAAAAAAACAATCAATCGACTTATAGGTGAAACTAAATGGCTACGCTTCCTCGTTATCCGTTCACTGAGAACGGTAGTTCGGTTCTTTTGCCACTGCATGAGATGAGTGCCGGGCAATATCTTCAGTCACCCGACAAACGTTTTAAGATGATTCTTCAGCCCGACGGTAATCTTGCCATCTACGACGGTGCCAATACTGTCTGGGTGGCTGTCGCTGGTCAACCGTACACGAGTGGCGGGACGAAGATAGATAACTCAAAAATTTATTTCTATCTCATGTATTACGCGTTCCTGAATGATCCTTCGCGCAATCGCATGTGGGGTACGGCAAACAGTACACCGCTCAATAATGATATTTGGGGCGCTTACAACCGCACCTATCTGTCGCTGCAAAATGATGGAAACTTGGTAGTGGTTGACTCGGTTCCCGTCTGGGCGAGCAACTCGGCTATTCCAATAAGCCCCTCCATCGACTCGGTATATATTGCGGCGGGGACAACACTGGAAGTTGATCGGCGTTATGTATCTGGGGGGACCACGCTAATATTTCAATCGGACGGCAATCTGGTGGTTTCGAATGGGCCGCTGGGTGTTCTCTGGGCGAGTTGGACACAAAATAAGGGCGCTACTCGTGCTGTCATGCAAGAGGATGGGAACTTTGTGATTTATGGCGTAAATAATACACCTCTCTGGTTTACCGGCACTGCCGGTCGACCTGGTGCAATGGCAAAAGTCCAAGCGAATGGCAGTTTCTCAATTGTCAGCGAAAAACCTGTCTGGGCTCGATTTGGTTTTACACCGACCATTCTGCCAAAGCGCGTATTCAATTTTGATAACGGGCCATGGGTACCAATTTATGAGCGTCCTCTCTGGACGTTTAATTAATCAATGATGGTTGCCCTGCGTGATGGCGGGGCTTTTTTTAAACCCCGACGCGTTATCTGGCGTTTTTTTCAATGCCCGGTGAAAACCATGAAAATTTCGTCCCTGATTGCACAACTCCGCGATCAATGCCCAACCCCGGGCAATCGAATCGGGACGGGCATCGATCTCACCAACTTGCAAGCCAACACCCCGCTGCTAACCCCTTGTGCTTACGTCGTACCGGTTGCCGATCTGGCGAGCAAAAGCGTGGCGCAAAACCTGAATCTGCACCCCATCCGCGACAACTTTGAAGTGACCCTGGTGTATGACATCACGGACGCTAAAAAAGCGCGGGACCTGATGCACGAGCTGCGGGCCGAGCTGTGGCTTGTGCTGGTGGGTTTCAAGCCCGGCAGCGACTACGAAGCTATCGCGTACGACGGCGGCAAACTGGTTTCGATCAACAGCAACCGTTCGCTGTATTGCCTTCGCTTTTTTACCGAGTTCCAGATCGGCCGCAATCAGCCTGGTCAGTCAGCGGAGAGCTGGCAAGATCGTGAACTGGACGGCTCGTCGTCCTTTCCCGGGGGCACGGTGCGGGTCGATGCGATTTATCCGGCGGACCCCAATCTGAAACGCCCGGGGCTCGAAGAGCGCCTAGAACGGACTTTTTCTGGAGACGTACCTCATGAGCAATCGCAACGCTCTGCTGCCGACCCTAGGCTGTCCCGTACCCGACCCGGAACTGGGCGATCTGTTGCCCCGCGAGGTCTGTGACGTGCCGGACAGCGCCTGGTGGAGTCGTCGTCTGACCGATGGCGATATCACTACCGAAGCCGTGAAAGCGGCAAAACCACAGGAGCCAAATAATGGTGATCGGCTTCAGCAACATCCGCGCGGACATCCATGTTTCGCTATTTCACGCCGGATGGATAACTCGGCGGCTAATCGCGCATCGTCGGCCATGCACCGTCGATATCGGGGCTTCTTAGCCCGAGGGGACGGCCTGATCACTGTTCTCAATTTTTGCGCGCTAAACCAAATCAAATTCGGGGATATCTTATGCCTATCACTGAAGGGCAGTTGCTGGAGATCATGCCCAACGCCCGCTCCCAAGCGGGCGTTTTCATTTCCGCTCTCAACACCGCCATGCTTCGTTTCAGCATCAACACCCCAAAACGCGCCGCCGCCTTCCTGGCGCAAGTTGGCCATGAATCTGGACAACTACATTACGTGCGAGAACTCGGCAGCGATCAGTACTTGAGCAAGTACGACACCGGCACGTTGGCCGCACGTTTGGGAAATACGCCTGCGCTGGACGGCGACGGCCAAAAATACCGTGGCCGAGGCCTGATCCAGATCACCGGTCGTGACAACTACCTCCAATGCAGCCTCGGACTGTTCGGCGATGATCGCTTGGTGTTTGTTCCGCAGCTATTGGAACAACCCCAATGGGCCGCCGAATCAGCCGCGTGGTTCTGGGAGCAAAACGGCCTCAATGAACTGGCCGACCGCGATCAGTTCAACAGCATCACCCGGCGCATAAACGGTGGGCTTAACGGTCTGCAAGATCGTCTGCAGCTGTGGGCGCGGGCGAGGGCGGTGCTATGTCAGCCTTCGGTCTGATCCCGATTTCTTACCGGGCAATCGGCCTTGTTGTGTTACTGGCAGTGCTGGCCGGCGGCTCGGCGGCGCTGGCCTGGCACTTTCAGGATTGGCGCTATGGCCGTCAACTCGCGGAACAGGCCCGGCTGCACGCTGAGGCGCTGAACCGGCTGACGTTGGCCGCCGCAACCCGGCAACAGGCCGAGCAGGACAAGCGTCTGGCGCTGGAGCAGCGTCTGTCGGCCAGCGAACAAACCCATTACCGAGCGCTTACCGATGCCCAACGTGATCAAGGTCGCCTGCGCGATCGTCTTGCCACTGCTGATGTGCGCTTGTCAGTCCTCCTCGATGCCAATGACGCTGCCTCAGGCTGTTCAATGTCAGCCACCTCCGGCGCCGGCGGCGTGGATCATGGAGCGGCGCGAGCCCGACTTGACCCGGCGCATGCTCAACGAATTATCGCCATCACCGATGCCGGCGACAGCGGACTGATTGCCTTGCAGGCTTGCCAGGCCTATGTCAGAGCCATCGCTCGATAACATTTTGACCGATCCTGTGCCTTGCAAGCGCAATCCGCTCGTGTACGGTAGTGCTCATTCCGCTCGCTCAGGAGATGACCGTGAAAGAAATCACTCAACTGGCCGCTGAACTTGGCAGGCGCTTGCAGGTTCTGAATGCCCACGTCGCCGCAGCCGAGTCGTGTACCGGCGGCGGGATCTCAGAGGCGATCACTCGCATTCCGGGGAGTTCGGCGTGGTTCGAGGCCGGTTATGTGACGTATTCCAACCGACAGAAAACCGAGCAGTTGAACGTGCCTCCCGAATTATTCGAAACGGTCGGCGCCGTCAGTCGCGAGGTGGTCGAGGCGATGGTTCGCGGCGCTCAGGAAAAAAGTCAGGCGCATTTTGCCGTGGCGGTCAGCGGTGTTGCCGGCCCCGATGGCGGTTCGCCGAACAAACCGGTCGGCACGGTCTGGCTGGCCTGGGGCGTCGGTGAGCAGGTGTTCAGCGAGGTGCAGCACTTCGCCGGTAACCGCGATGAGGTCCGCCGACAAACGGTTAAGGCCGCGCTAGAGGGGCTGCTGCGTCATGCTGCTGGAGAAATCTCAAATCAGGGGTAGGCGATCCTGAAACGCTGTGGAATAATACTGGCTACTTATACAGGTGTTGGCCGTCAGGCCTTATTGATTACGTGAGGACTTTAATGGACGACAACAAGAAGAAAGCCTTGGCTGCGGCCCTGGGTCAGATCGAACGTCAATTCGGCAAGGGTGCCGTAATGCGTATGGGCGATCAGGACCGTCAGGCGATCCCGGCTATCTCCACTGGCTCTCTGGGTCTGGACATCGCGCTCGGCATTGGCGGTCTGCCAAAAGGTCGTATCGTTGAAATCTACGGTCCTGAATCCTCCGGTAAAACCACGCTGACGCTGTCGGTGATCGCCCAGGCTCAAAAAGCCGGCGCGACCTGCGCATTCGTCGACGCCGAACACGCCCTCGACCCTGAGTACGCCGGCAAACTGGGCGTCAACGTCGACGACCTGCTGGTTTCCCAGCCGGACACCGGCGAGCAAGCCCTGGAAATCACCGACATGCTGGTGCGTTCCAACGCAGTTGACGTGATCATCGTCGACTCCGTGGCCGCGCTGGTTCCGAAGGCTGAAATCGAAGGCGAAATGGGTGACATGCACGTCGGCCTGCAAGCCCGTCTGATGTCCCAGGCGCTGCGTAAAATCACCGGTAACATCAAGAACGCCAACTGCCTGGTAATCTTCATCAACCAGATCCGTATGAAAATCGGCGTGATGTTCGGCAGCCCGGAAACCACCACCGGTGGTAACGCGTTGAAGTTCTACGCCTCGGTTCGTCTGGACATCCGTCGTACCGGCGCGGTGAAAGAAGGTGATGAAGTCGTCGGTAGCGAAACCCGCGTCAAAGTCGTGAAGAACAAGGTGGCTTCGCCGTTCCGTCAGGCCGAGTTCCAGATTCTTTACGGCAAGGGCATCTACCTCAACGGCGAGATGATCGACCTGGGCGTGCTGCACGGTTTCGTTGAGAAGTCCGGCGCCTGGTATGCCTATGAAGGCACCAAGATCGGTCAGGGCAAGGCCAACTCGGCCAAGTTCCTGGCAGACAATCCGGAAATTGCCGCCAAGCTCGAGAAGCAACTGCGTGACAAGTTGCTGACCCCGGCGCCGGACGTCAAAGCATCGCCAGTCAAAGAGACGGCTGATGACCTGGCTGACGCTGATATCTGATTGATCCGATGACCGCCGTACTCGATACACTCGTCGCAGTGCGGCGAACCGCCATGGACCTGCTCGCACGACGCGAGCACGGTCGAGTCGAGCTGACGCGTAAACTGCGTCAGCGCGGTGCTCTCCCTGAAATGATTGACACAGCACTCGACCGTTTGACGGAAGAGGGCCTGCTGTCCGAAGCCCGTTACCTCGAAAGCTTCGTTTCCTACCGTGCTCGCTCCGGCTACGGCCCTTTGCGTATTCGTGAAGAACTGAGTCAGCGCGGCCTGCAACGTAACGACATCGAACTCGCCTTGCGCGAGAGCGGTATCAATTGGCAGGAGCAACTGGAAGATACCTGGCGGCGCAAATTTGCCGGGCATCTGCCGATAGACGTTCGGGAACGTGCCAAGCAAGGGCGTTTCCTGAGTTATCGGGGATATTCCATGGAAATGATCGGCCGCTTGTTCAGCGGTCGGGGAATGGATGATTGAATAAAAACGGCCCGCTATTTCGATAGCGGGCCGTTTTTTTTTTGCCTCGTTTTTGCCTCACGTCACCTTGGACGGCTCTCGCGTGCGCTGTTGCGCCTGGGGTTTGGAGTCGGCCCAGTTTTCCGGCAGGTTGATATAGTCCACCAATTCCCGCAGGCGGCCATGATCCCTGGCGTTGAAGTTGAAGGCCAGTCGCGCCAGATGACTGAACTGCGCTTCATCGTGCTCCTCGCCGCTATAGGCGTGCTGATGAAAGTGATCGCTCAGGCACAGGTCGGCGAACGCTTCCTGCATGTGTTCGAGCGCCTGGTCGCTGAGCTTGTGGTTCATGCGGATCACGAACTGATGCTTGAGCCAGCGACTGGAGTGGAAGTTGCCGTAGAACTGATTGATCTGCTCTACCGCTTCTTCGGCGCTGTAGACCAGGCTCACGAGCTTCATGTCGGTGGGCAGGATGTAGCGATTTTCCTCCAGTTGATGATGAATGAAGTCCAGCGCGCCTTGCCAGAACTTGCCGCCCGGCGCATCCAGCAGCACTACCGGCACCAATGGGCTTTTGCCGGTCTGAATCAACGTCAACACCTCGAGTGCTTCATCCAGGGTGCCGAAACCACCTGGACACAGGACCAGCGCATCGGCTTCCTTGACGAAGAACAGTTTGCGGGTAAAAAAGAAGTGGAAGGGCAGCAGGTTGGCGGTGCCTTGAACCGTGGGGTTGGCATGCTGCTCGAAGGGCAGGGTGATATTGAACCCCAGGCTGTGTTCCAGACCGGCACCTTCATGGGCCGCCGCCATGATGCCGCCACCGGCACCGGTGATGACCATCAGGTCCGAGCGTGCCAGCGCCGCGCCGAGTTCCCGGGCCAGGCCATACAGCGGGTGTTCGATCGGTGTGCGCGCCGAGCCGAAAACCGTGACCTTGCGTCGTCCCCTGAACTGTTCGAGCACGCGAAAGGCATGCTCCAGTTCGCGCAGGGTTTGCAGGGTGATCTTGGCGTTCCAGCGGTTGTGGTCTTCCTGGGCCATGCGCAGCACGGTCAGGATCATGTCGCGGTAAATCGGAGTGTTGGGGCTGTTGGGTGAAACCAGGTTGAGTTGCTCTTCGACCTTGCTGATGAGGTCGTGGCCGCTTTCTTCGAAATGACGGCTCAGGAGGTCATTCGGTTGGTAAGGCATTCAACTTCTCCTTCTGCACAGAACCCTTGGCACCGACAAAACAGTCGTCAGCGCCGCGACACTTCATGTGTCGCTGTCTGCCCAAGCCCATGCCTGGGCGCTCCACTCGACTCGGTTCGAGTCGTCCATACAGGCTCTGTTTTTCCCTTGGATGAAAGAAACGTTCGCACAACAAGACACGCGATGGGCAGCCCCTTTCCTGCCCTGAAAAGTGATCGTGAACACTCTGAATCTAGACCCTTGCAGAGATTCTCGCTGCCTTGATCATTGCGCCGCAAAGTCTTTCCTGGCAACCGCTTATTGACGATTTGCAAGGTGAATTCACCGTTCGTCCGAACGCAAGCCGCAGGCCTCGCGCTCTGATTTACTAAGTTACAGGCATGACACGACAACTTTGCGTCAAAGGCAGGGCGCACGGTTCAAGCGGTTTAAGGATTTTTCGCTCAAAAAGGGGCGAGGTGCAGGGAGGCTGGAAGCTATGGCCAGAGTCATTCTGGAAATCGATACGCATCTGTATCGATTACTGAAGTCATCCGCCGAGACCAATCATTTGAGTCTTGAGGAGGAGTGTTGCCGGCGTCTGGAAGGCGCCGAGCGGCGTTCGCGATACTTGCAGGCGTTGGTGGCAGAACTGCGCGCCGAGGATGAACAGCGACGCGCCAATTCCCGATGATTACTTCTTCTTGGCCGGTGCTGCTTTCGGGCAATCCGATTCCTGATAGCTGGCGGAACCGACCGAGCGATTGGTCTTCACTTCAGTAAAGTCGTAGCGCATGACTGCGCCCTTGGCCATCAGTTTACGGAACGATGGGTTGTTGCACACAGAGGCGCCCAGCTGGAAATACACGGCTTTGGGGTCGGCGCGCATCTTGTTGGCGTGGCTGCTTTGTACACTCAGGTGGTTGATCAGCGTGTTGCCTTCAACGGTGTAGCCCTGATCAAGAATGTCTTCGTTGATCGCCCGTGGAGTACCGACACTGCTTTGTGTGGCGACGTTTCGCAGTTCTCTGTTGAGATTCTGCTCACTCAAGGACGCAGCCTGAGCGCTGAAGGACGACGCCAGCAAAATGGCAGCGGTGGGAACGATAAGGCGCAGCATGAAACTCTCCTGGTTCAGTGACTGATGGTTCGACCCGTCACATGACTGTGCGTTCAGTGGCGGCGAATTATAGGGGACGAGGCCTGGACGGTACAGGCTTGCGCCGGCCGCTCTGATAAACTGCCGCCACTTTCTGACTTGCCGAGCGTTATTCGTGTCGATTCCCCCTCCGGTGCTGCCTGCGATGAGCCCTGTAACCCCAACCTTTGCTGCAAACGCCGTCGCCCGCTTGCGCGACGAGCGAGAGGAGGAGGGCATCAAGCCGATCCAGGCCCGTGGCTGGAGGGCGCCGCGTTGCCGTGCCTGCCGCGTGATCGAGAGTCACTGCCTGTGCGCCTGGCGTCCGCAGGTTGAGGCCCGCTCCGGCGTGTGCCTGATCATGACTAACAAAGAAGTGTTCAAGCCGAGCAACACCGGTTGGCTGATCGCCGATGTGGTGCGCGACAACCATGCCTTTATCTGGTCACGCACGGAAACGGATCCGCAGTTGCTGGCGTTGCTGGCCGACCCGCAATGGCAACCGTATCTGGTCTTTCCGGGTGAGTACGTCGAGCCTGGGCGAGTGACGAACACCGTCGAAGCCGATAGCACCAAGCGGCCATTGTTTATTCTGCTCGATGCGACCTGGACCGAAGCCCGGAAGATTTTCCGCAAAAGCCCTTACTTTGATCGGTTGCCGATCCTGAGCCTGTTGCCCGAGAAGCTGTCACGGTACCGGTTGCGCCGCTCGACTCGTAGCGAGCACTTGTGCACCGCCGAAGTGGCGGCACTGTGCCTTGATCTGGCGGGCGATACCGAGGCGGCCTCCGCGCTGGATGCTTATTTCGACGTGTTCAGCCAGCATTACCTTGATGCGAAACATCAGCTGGACATGAACGTGGCAACGCCGGCCCACACCGAACTGATGCCTTTCGTGCAGAACGCGGTGCCGGTGGCCCGCTGATTGTCGCCCATACTGCAAAGAACTGTACCGGCCATGCACCTTGACCACCCCGGTTTCGCTGGGCATGCTTGGCGCCGATTAGGGCGCGGCCAAAGTTTGATACGCCGTATTCTTTGCGTGATAGCCACGTAATTGGCGTTGAACGTGCCCTGCTGGTGCAGCTCCGTGGCTGTGCCTTGAGTTGTTTGAAAACAGGATCATTAGAAAAATGGCCACATACGAAATCCTGATTGCCGATGACCACCCTCTTTTTCGTAGCGCCCTGCATCAAGCATTGACCCTGGGCCTGGGTCCGGATGTCCGTCTGGTGGAAGTGGCAAGCATTGCCGAACTGGAAACCCGGCTGGACGAAAAGTCTGACTGGGACCTGGTACTGCTCGACCTCAACATGCCGGGGGCCTACGGTTTTTCCGGGCTGGTGCTGCTTCGCGGTCAATACCCACAGATCCCGGTGGTGATGGTGTCGGCTCAGGAAGAGGCCTCGATCATGGTGAAGTCCCGTGAATTCGGCGCCAGCGGCTTCATTCCCAAGTCCAGTGACCTGAGCGTCATCCAGAAAGCCGTGCGAGCGGTGCTCGATGGCGATGTGTTCTGGCCGCCTCAGGCGTTCGAAGCCGTGAGTGTTTCCGCTGAAGCCAAGGCCGCCAGTGAAGGCCTTGCCAGCCTGACACCTCAGCAGTTCCGGGTGCTGACCATGGTCTGTGAAGGGCTGCTGAACAAGCAGATTGCTTATGAGTTGAGCGTTTCCGAAGCGACGATCAAGGCGCATGTTACGGCTATATTCCGCAAGCTGAATGTGCGCACTCGCACCCAGGCGGCGTTGCTTCTGCAACAACTTGAGTCAATTTCAAGCCACTAAGCGTTGGCATCTTCACGCTTTTTTGACTTTGGTTGATCTAGCTTTCCCACTCCTTTTTGGTCAGTTGCCCACTCTATGTCACCTTTCAAAGGCCAAACCGGCCTCAAACGCATTCTCAACGCTTCCGGTTACTCGCTGGATGGCCTGCGCGCAGCCTTCACCGGTGAAGCGGCTTTTCGGCAGCTGGTGTTGCTCAATGTCATCCTGATCCCGCTTTCGTTCTTTCTGAACGTCAGTCGTGTCGAGCAGGCATTGCTGATCGCGGTCTGCCTGTTGGCGTTGATCGTCGAGCTGCTGAATTCGGCAGTGGAAGCGGCCATCGACCGCATTTCCCTTGAGTTGCACCCGCTGTCCAAGAACGCCAAGGACATGGGCAGCGCCGCTCAATTCGTGGCGTTGAGCATGATCGGGCTGGTGTGGGCGGTGATTCTGCTTTAAGCGATGCTGGGCAGCACGATCTCGTCGCTGCGCTGAACCCCGGCGGTGAACGCGCGGCACAGGTCGAGGAATTCGCGCATCGCCGAGGTCTGATATTTCTGTTTGTGCCAGATGAAATAGAACTGCCGCGCCAAGTCCAGATCCGGTGTCTCCACCGGCACCAGACTGCCGCGGCGGAATGCATCGCGCAGCGCCAGACGCGAAATACAGCCAATCCCCAGGCCTGATTCCACCGCGCGCTTGATCGCTTCGGTGTGTTCCAGCTCCAGTCGGATATTCAGCGCGCTGCGATGATGACGCATGGCCTGGTCAAAGGTCAGCCGCGTGCCAGAGCCTTGTTCCCGCAGAATCCAGGCCTCGTGGGTCAGTTCTTCCATGCTCGCGCTGCCACGCTGGGCCAGCGGATGCTGCGGCGCGCAGAACACCACCAGCTCATCCTCGACCCAGCTCTGCACCTCGATGTCTGGATGACTGCAATCGCCTTCGATTAGACCCAGATCAATTTCATAGTGCGCGACTTGCTGCACGATGTTGGCAGTGTTCTGCACGTGCAGCTTCACCTGACTTTCCGGATGGCGCTGCATGAAGCTACCGATCAGCAAGGTGGCCAGGTAATTGCCGATGGTCAGGGTCGCGCCGACGGCCAGGGAGCCGAAACCGGACTTGCCGTTGAGCAGGTCTTCGATTTCCTTGGCCTGGTCGAGCAGCGCCACAGCTTGTGGCAATAGCTGTTTGCCGAGGGCGTTAAGGCTCAGCCGTTTGCCGGCGCGGTCGAACAGCTGGCAGCTGCACTGACGCTCTAGCTCGGTGATCGAGGTGCTCGCCGCCGATTGCGAAAGGTTGAGCGTCAGGGCAGCACGGGATACGCTTTCCTGCTGGGCGACGGCGACGAATACTTGAAGTTGACGGAGAGTAAATCGCATATCTATATAACCGATAACCCTTATCTTAATAATCCATTTAACAGATATTGTCGCTGCCATTAGAATGCGATGCAATTGCGCACATCAGCGGCGCAGGCAAAATCTCCAGGAGTCCCACGTACATGAGCAACATGAACCACGAGCGTGTCCTCAGTGTTCATCACTGGAACGACACTCTGTTCAGCTTCAAGTGCACCCGCGATCCGGGCCTGCGCTTCGAGAACGGTCAGTTCGTGATGATCGGCCTGCAACAGCCCAACGGCCGGCCGCTCATGCGCGCTTACTCGATTGCCAGCCCGAACTGGGAAGAGCATCTCGAGTTCTTCAGCATCAAGGTGCCTGATGGCCCGCTGACTTCCCAGTTGCAGCATCTGAAGGAAGGCGACGAGATCATCATCAGCAAGAAGCCTACCGGCACCCTGGTGCTGGATGACTTGAAGCCTGGCAAACATTTGTACCTGCTCAGCACCGGTACTGGCCTGGCGCCGTTCATGAGCGTCATCCAGGACCCGGAAACCTACGAGCGTTTCGAAAAAGTGATCCTGTGCCACGGCGTGCGTTACGTCAACGAAGTCGCTTACCGCGAGTTCATCACCGAACATCTGCCGCAGAACGAGTTCTTCGGCGAGGCGTTGCGTGACAAGTTGATCTACTACCCGACCGTGACACGCGAGCCGTTCGAGAACGAAGGTCGCCTGACCGATCTGATGCGCAGCGGCAAGCTGTTCAGCGACATCGGCCTGCCACCGATCAACCCGCAGGACGACCGCGCCATGCTGTGCGGCAGCCCGAGCATGCTCGACGAGACCAGCGAAGTGTTGAACAGCTTCGGCCTGAAAGTTTCGCCGCGGATGCGCGAGCCGGGTGATTACCTGATCGAGCGTGCGTTCGTCGAGAAGTAAGCACAACGCCTGACGGCTTTGCTTTCCCTGTGGGAGCGAGCCTGCTCGCGATAGCGGTGTATCAGTCAGCATTATTGCCGACTGCCACACCGCTATCGCGAGCAGGCTCGCTCCCACAGTGGTTTCTGGCGTTCAGGTTTTTGCGGGAATGACTTCCAGGACGCGGATGACGCCCGCCTCGGGATAATGCCAGCGCACATCCAGATCCCAGAACTGCGCTCCATATTCCCGCTCAGGTGTAGGCGTCTGGTACGCCGGACGTGGGTCTTGTGCCAGGCATTGATCAATCAGGGCAACCAACGGCTCGCCGAGGCGCTGAGCGTGCTCGTGAGCTTGTTGCAGCGCCGTCTCCGCCCACCGCACAGGAATCAACTGCGGCGCGGCGCTGGCGATGCTGTTGGAGGCGCTGTCGATGATGTCGGCGTAAGGCACGTAGGGTTTGATGTCGAGAACCGGCGTGCCGTCCAATAGGTCGATACCGGAGATAAACAACCGGTTGGCTTCGACCTTGTCCAGTTTCACCACGGATTGGCCGATGCCATTGGGCCGATGTGTCGCACGGGTGGCGAACACGCCCATGGATTTGTTGCCGCCCAGGCGAGGAGGGCGGACTTTCAGGCGTGGCTTCTCTTCCAGGGCCTGATGAAACAGGAACAGCAGCCAGACGTGGCTGACCTGCTCGAGACCTTGCACCGCATCGCCCTGATCGAACGGCGCCACCAGTTCCAGCACGCCACGAGCGGCCGGGGCCAGCTGAGGCTGGCGCGGGATGGCGAACTTCTCCTTGAAGCAGGAGCGCACGAAGCCGATGGGGGAAACGCTGTAGGTCATGGTTTGGGTCGAGGCGGGATGGGGCGGGCATGATAACCCGGCGGGCCTCAAGACGGGTGGTGACTGAGCGGGCCTCTTCGCGGGCAAGCCTCGCGCCTACTGGGTTGTCGAGCGAACACGGCGTTTGTGTACGCCAAAGAACCTGTAGGAGCGAGGCTTGCCCGCGAAGGCCGCACCGCCAATCTCAGAGACTGAACCCACCATCCAGCGGAATAACATTCCCGGTCATATAAGCCCCCGCCGTACTTGCCAGACTGATTGCCAGCGCCGCCATCTCTTCCTCCCGGCCCCAGCGCTTCATCGGAATCAGCGCCGTATCCTCCGCCAGCGCTTGCTCATCGTTACCAATGTGCTGCGTCATCTTGCTCGGGAAGCGCCCCGGCGCAATCACGTTGACGTTGATGTGCTGGCTCACCAGCTCCCGCGCCAGAATCCGCGACAGTTGATGGAGGGCAGCCTTGCTCGGCCCGTAGGCATACGCCTGTTCGCCAAAGGACGAAATCCCCGCCACCGAACCGATGTTGATGATCCGCGCCGGATTCGCCTCTGAACCCGCCTTGCGCAGCAAAGGCAAAAACTGCTGGATGCAGTTGAACACCGAGGTCACGTTAAGCTGCATGACCTTCTCCCAGCCCTTGACCGGGTAGCTTTCCAGCGGAGCGCCCCATGTGGTGCCGGCGTTGTTCACCAGAATGTCCAGATGACTGATTTGCTCGCCCAGCCGCATGGCCAAGTGCTGCACGCCTTCTTCGGTCGCCAGATTGGCGGCCACGGCATGGCAGGTTCCCAGGGCGCTCAACTCGTCAGCCGTTTGCTGACACGCTTCGGCATCCCGGGCACAGACGTACACGGTGGCGCCGGCCTCGACATACGCCTTGGCGATCATTTTGCCGATACCACGGGTGCCACCGGTCACCAGAGCGGTGCGGCCTTGCAGGGAAAAGTACGGGTGCATGGCGAATCCTGAGAGCTGAGGGTCAATACACCCTAGTCGTCAGCCGCCAGAAGCGGAGCCACTATTTTTGCGAGGAATGAACATCTATACAGATTGGCCTGCGACCGCTCTTGCAGGAGCCGGCTTGCTGGCGATGGCGTTTTGAAGATCGCCATCGCCAGCAAGCCGGCTCCTACAAGAGCGCGGAGCGCTTACTGCGGGCGAACGCGCAGGGTCAGGCCCTTGAGGAAGTTGCGCAGCAACTGGTCGCCGCAGGGGCGATAGTTGGTGTGGCCGAACTTGCGGAACAGTGCGCTCAGCTCAGGCTTGGACACCGGGAACTCGGACGCCTTGAGGATCGCGTGCATGTCGTCTTCTTTGAGTTCGAAGGCCACGCGCAGTTTCTTCAGGATGATGTTGTTGGTCACCGGCACTTCGATCGGCTGCGGCGGACGGCTTTCGTCCTTGCCGCGCTTGAAGATCACCAGGCCGTCGAGGAAGTGCGCCATGACTTCGTCCGGGCAGCGCACGAAGCCTTCCTCGTCTTCCTCTTTCTTGTCGAGGTAGGTCAGCAGGTCTTCCAGGGACACGTCCATGCCGCCGATCTTGATGATCTCGATGACTTTCTTGTCGCTGATGTCGAGCATGTAGCGCACGCTGCGCAGTACGTCGTTATGAATCATGGTGTGCAATCCTGATATTCAGCAGTGGGCGCCGCGTAAGCAGCGGCGCCGGAATGTGTGGCGGCGTGAAAAGTCTCAGAACTTCTCTTTGCCGGACAGGTAGCGCCATTGCCCCAACGGCACTTTGCCGATGGACACGCCGCCAATGCGGATGCGGCGGATGGCGACGACCTTCAGGCCAACGGCCTGGCAAAACAGGGCGATCACGCCCGGTTGCGGGTTCTTCATCGCGAAACGCAGGCGGTTTTCGTTCTGCCAGCTGGCTTTGACCGGCGGCAGTTCCTTACCTTTGTAGGTCAGGCCGTGGTTCAGGCGGTTGAGGCCGTGAGCCACCATGTCGCCTTCTACCTCGACGACATATTCTTGTTCGATCTTGGCGGAGTCGGCGGTGAGCTTGCGCAAGATCTTCCAGTCCTGGGTGAACACCAGCAGACCGCTGGCGTTGGCCTGCAGGTCGGTGCTGGCGGTCAGGCGCAGGAAGTGACCCTTGAGCGGACGTTTGCTGAAGCGGTGTTCTTCGCTCAGGGTCTCGGCGCTGATGGTCGCCATTGCGGTTTCCGCGTCCATGCCCACGGGCACGTTCAGCAGGATGGTCACCGGTTCCGGCGCAGTGGCCTTGGCCTCGGGGTCGAGCTCGACTTTCTGGGTGTCGACCTTGAATTGCGGCTCGTCGATGACTTCACCGTCCACGGTGACCCAGCCGCCCTCGATGAACAGCTCAGCCTCCCGACGGGAACAGCCGACGAGTTCGATGAGGCGTTTGGAGAGACGAATCGGGTCAGTCATGACAGGGCCGTAACAAAAAAGGGGTGGGCATTGTACCTGCTGGGCGCTGGTTAATCCCGGCTCCATTTGCCGCAGGTGCTTTTAATGTGGGGGCGAGCCTGCTCGCGAAAGCGTCTTCAGCTTCAACATCAATGTCGATTGATAGACCGCTTTCGCGAGCAGGCTCGCTTCCACAAGGGTTTCATGTTGTGTCAGCCGTTGCGGGTCTTTTGTTGCGCCTGGCGCAAACGCATGTGCAGCAACGGATAAGGCTGACCCATGCCATCGACCTCCGAACGACCAATCACCTCAAACCCCTGCTTGAAGTAAAACCCCAAGGCCTGCGGGTTCTGCTCGTTTACGTCCAGCTCGTTGGCGTTCAGGTGTTCCATGGCATAACGCAGCAACTGCTTGCCCAAACCCTGACCCCGGTGGGCCGGGTCGATGAAGAGCATCTCGATCTTGCCCGCCGCCACCCCGGCAAACCCGGTGATGCGCTGGCGCGAGTCCTTGGTGCAGATCAGCATCACCGCGTCGAGGTAGCGGGTCAGCACCAGGTTCTTCAGCAATTCAATGTAGCTGTCCGGCAGAAAATCATGGGTGGCGCGCACCGAAGCTTCCCAGACTTGTGTGAGTTCTTCGTAGTCGCTCTGTTTCGGCGTGTGGATGACCGAATGTTGGCGCATGGCCGGATGCCCCTTTTACCGTGGAGTGTGCGAGTCCTTTCTTCCACAAAACGATAGACCTAAAAAAGCCCCGCATCTCGTCAAGAGAGCAGGGCTTTTCGTATTTTTTGCGTTTAGATCTGTTCAGCCCACAGGTCGTATTCGTCGGCGTCGGTCACTTTGCACCAGACCTTGTCGCCTGGCTTGAGGTTGCTGCCGTTGTCGATGAACACGTTGCCGTCGATTTCCGGGGCATCGAAGAAGCAGCGGCCAACGGCGCCTTGCTCGTCGACTTCGTCTACCAGCACTTCGATTTCACGGCCGACGCGCATTTGCAGGCGCGCCGAGCTGATGGCCTGCTGGTGCGCCATGAAGCGATCCCAACGGTCTTGCTTGACGTCGTCCGGCACGATGGCCGCGTCCAGCAGGTTGGCCGGTGCGCCTTCGACTGGTGAGTACTGGAAGCAGCCGACGCGGTCGAGTTGCGCTTCGGTCAGCCAGTTCAGCAGGTACTGGAAGTCTTCTTCGGTTTCGCCGGGGAAGCCAACGATGAAGGTCGAACGGATGATCAGGTCCGGGCAGATCTCGCGCCAGTTCTTGATGCGCGCCAGGGTCTTGTCTTCGAAGGCCGGGCGTTTCATGGCTTTCAGGACTTTCGGGCTGGCGTGCTGGAACGGGATGTCCAGGTACGGCAGGATTTTCCCGGCGGCCATCAGCGGGATCAGCTCGTCGACGTGCGGGTACGGGTAAACGTAGTGCAAGCGAACCCAGACGCCGAGGGTGCTCAGTGCTTCGCAGAGTTCGGTCATGCGGGTTTTCACCGGCGCGCCGTTCCAGAAACCGGTGCGGTATTTCACGTCGACGCCGTAGGCGCTGGTGTCTTGCGAGATCACCAGCAGCTCCTTGACGCCGGCCTTGACTAGGCGCTGGGCTTCGTCGAGCACGTCACCGACCGGACGGCTGACCAGCTTGCCGCGCATCGACGGGATGATGCAGAAGCTGCAACTGTGGTTGCAGCCTTCGGAAATCTTCAGATAGGCGTAGTGGCGCGGGGTCAGCTTGATGCCTTGCGGCGGCACCAGGTCGATCAGAGGGTTGTGATCCTGGCGCGGTGGCACGGCGTCGTGCACGGCGTTGACCACTTGCTCGTACTGCTGCGGACCGGTCACGGCCAGCACGCTCGGGTGCACCTTGCGGATGTTGCCTTCTTCGACGCCCATGCAGCCGGTCACGATGACCTTGCCGTTTTCCTTGATGGCTTCGCCGATCACTTCCAGGGACTCAGCCTTGGCCGAGTCGATGAAACCGCAAGTGTTGACCACCACGACATCGGCGTCCTCGTAAGTGGACACGACGTCATAGCCTTCCATGCGCAGCTGGGTAAGGATGCGCTCGGAGTCGACCAGTGCTTTGGGGCAACCCAGGGATACGAAGCCAACTTTTGGATTGGCCGGCGCAGGAGTGGTGGACATGTCTAACCTCGGTATTTGGGACGCCTCCAGCCGAAGACGGCAAGGCGACAGACGGGCGCTATGTTGCGCCTCTGGTCAAAAAGTGCGCAATTCTAGCGATGAGACGCGCACTTGACCAGCTTTATGCAGGGAAATACGACGAGTGCTGCGCTATGCTTCGCGCCTTTACGCTTTACCGATTTTTTACAGTCAATGAAACGTCTGTAACGTCATGTAAAACAGCGCATGCTGCACGGCAAAGCATAGTGCTTCTTATAAGAAGTCCGGGTCTGAGTAGTAGGAGTTTTGGATGGGGCAGGCAAGTAGTCAGGCAGCGGGTGCCGAGCATTCGGCGGCAAAGCCGATCGGCATGCTGGTCGCGGCGGTCGGGGTGGTTTATGGCGATATCGGCACGAGCCCGCTGTACACCCTCAAAGAAGTGTTTTCCGGTGGCTATGGCGTACCGGTCAACCATGACGGCGTGTTGGGCATCCTGGCGCTGATCTTCTGGTCGCTGATCTGGGTCGTCTCGATCAAATACATGATGTTCGTGCTGCGTGCCGACAACCAGGGCGAAGGCGGGATCATGGCCTTGACCGCGCTGGCGCGGCGGGCGGCGGCGGGGCATCCGAAGTTGCGGGCGTTGCTGGTGGTGTGTGGGTTGATCGGTGCGGCGCTGTTCTATGGTGACAGCATGATCACCCCGGCGATTTCCGTGCTCTCGGCGATTGAAGGCTTGGGGCTGGCGTTCGAAGGCATCGACCATTGGGTGGTGCCGCTGTCCTTGGTCGTGCTGGTGGCGCTGTTCCTGATTCAGAGCCACGGCACCGCGCGCATCGGCATTCTGTTCGGGCCGATCATGGTCACCTGGTTTGTGGTGCTCGGGGCACTGGGTGTCCACGGCATCTTGCAGCACCCGGAAGTGTTGCAAGCGCTGAACCCGGTCTGGGGCGTGCGTTTCTTCACCCAGCATCCGGGCATGGGCGTGGCGATCCTCGGCGCGGTGGTGCTGGCGTTGACCGGTGCCGAAGCGCTGTACGCCGACATGGGCCACTTCGGGCGCAAGCCGATTGCCCGTGCGTGGTTCATCCTTGTGCTGCCAGCGCTGGTACTGAACTACTTCGGCCAGGGAGCGCTGTTGCTGGGTGATCCGGAAGCCGCTCGCAACCCGTTCTACCTGTTGGCGCCAAGCTGGGCGTTGCTTCCATTGGTGGGGTTGTCGACGATGGCCACGGTGATTGCCTCGCAAGCGGTCATCTCCGGCGCGTTCTCCCTGACCCGTCAGGCGATCCAGCTCGGCTACATTCCGCGCATGCACATCCGCCACACCTCCAGCGCCGAGCAGGGCCAGATCTACATCGGTGCGGTGAACTGGGCATTGATGGTCGGCGTGATCCTGTTGGTGCTGGGTTTCGAGTCCTCAGGCGCCCTGGCCTCGGCCTACGGCGTGGCGGTGACCGGCACGATGCTGATGACCACCATCCTGGTGTCGGCGGTGATATTGCTGCTGTGGAAATGGCCGCCGGTGCTCGCTGTTCCGCTGTTGCTCGGCTTCTTGTTGGTGGACGGTCTGTACTTTGCCGCCAACGTGCCGAAAATCATTCAGGGCGGGGCGTTCCCGGTAATCGCCGGTATCGCGCTGTTCGTGCTGATGACCACCTGGAAACGCGGCAAACAACTGCTGGTGGAACGCATGGACGAGGGCGGCCTGCCCCTGCCGATTTTCATCAGCAGTATCGCCGTACAACCACCGCATCGCGTGCAGGGCACCGCCGTGTTCCTGACCGCACGTCCGGATGCCGTACCGCACGCGCTGTTGCACAACCTGCTGCATAACCAGGTGCTGCACGAGCAAGTGGTGCTGTTGACCGTGGTCTACGAAGACATCCCGCGAGTACCGTCGAGCCGACGCTTCGAAGTCGATTCCTACGGCGAAGGGTTCTTCCGGGTGATCCTGCACTTCGGCTTTGTCGACGAGCCGGACGTGCCGCAAGCACTGAAACTGTGCCACCTCGATGACCTCGACTTCAGCCCGATGCGCACCACCTACTTCCTCAGCCGCGAGACGGTGATCGCCTCCAAACTCGAAGGCATGGCCCGTTGGCGCGAGGCGCTGTTCGCCTTCATGTTGAGGAATGCCAATGGCAATTTGCGCTTCTTCAATCTGCCGCTGAACCGGGTGATTGAGCTGGGCACTCAGGTCGAGATGTAAGCCCCATTGAAAAGCCCCCGTTGCCAGTGCGGCAGCGGGGGCTTTTTTGTGCCTGGAATCTCGCCCTGAAGGCCAAGAAGGTCCCTTGTGGGAGCGAGCCTGCTCGCGAAAGCGGTGTATCAGCCAACCTTGATAGTGGCTGACACGACGCCTTCGCGAGCAGGCTCGCTCCCACAAGGGGCGGCGGTGTTTCATGTCTGTGCGCTTACTGGCACTCAGGCAGCCCTTCTTCTGATTCGGTCTTCGTCCGGGCCGGTCGCGGCGTCAGCACCTTCACAACATCATCAATCACGGCTTTGCCCATCGCCGTCAGATAGTGAGCGGCCCAGGCGTGGCGGTCGGTGTCTCTTGCGTAGGCAGCATCCTCGGCAAATGATTTGCCGAGGAACAGCAGGTCAGAGGCTTGTGACAAGGCATCAACGATGGGGACGCCGGCGCGGACGTTGAATAGCGCCTGATCCGGGCAGTAGATGAGTGGGGTGTAGCCTATGGTTTTTAATTCTGAGATCGCGGTTGAATCAATTTTTGTCATGGTCATTCTCCAGCATTAGAGGAGTCGCCACGTTCGTTTCCAAGCGAATGGGTGGCGGCTGTACGCAGGTTGGAAACCGGGGACCATAGAACCGGCACGCCCGAAGGCGTCCCACGCACAGCCGCCATAACACCAAGTTCGCAGTCGTTAAAACGTCTGGAATCGAGGTGGAGGTGCTGTTGCGCTGTGATCCGACGGGTTTCCAAGCCCGATCGCTGAATGGTCAGCGACGTCCGGAGAGTATCCCGTCGAAGAAAAACGCAACAAGGCGGCAAAGTGCCCAAACACGAGATTCGGAGTTTGCCTACAAGGTCCGCGGGCGTCTTCCGATATTGCGACACGTTAAGTAAACGGTACGTTGAGCTGCGCGTTCAGATTTGCAGTATTTGAGAGAGGTGAGTATGGCGGCATCATCAGTGCGTGCTGTCCAAGCAGTATCGACAACTGCAATGGTCAGGGGCTTCAGTACGAAACTCAAGGAGATCTCTAGCCGTGCCATTGAGTGCATGGTCATTGTCCAAAATAATCAGCCAGCAGCGGTCATTATCAATGTCGATGCCTATCAGGAAATGCTCGACGAGATTAATGATCTTTGCGTTGAGGCAGTAGCTGCGGAGCGCTTGGCCGGTTTTGATCAGGCCAGTGTAATTTGTCACGACGATATGAGAACACGGTTCGCCAGGAAAGACTAAGTGCCAGTATCGAGGGTGGTAGACGCATCCGCACAGGCGGCACGTGGATCCTGTGGGAGCGGGCTTGCCCGCGATGACGGCGGCAGAATCGACATTGATGTGACCGACATACCGCAATCGCGGGCAAGCCCGCTCCCTCGGGGGGGCTGTGGTGTTCAGTTGAATCGGTAACTATAAAAAAGCCCCTGCAGCCTTTCGGCTGCGGGGGCTTTGGGTGGGCTCGCCTCAGATCACTCCTGAGCCGTCTCACCCTTGGCCTGACGCTTCTCGATGATGTCCACCAAGCGCTTTGCCAGCGCCGGGTAGTTCTCGTCGAAGTGGTGGCCGCCCGGTAGCTTCATCGCTTCGCCCACGGCGGTCTTGTCGGTGCAGCCGCTTTCGTCGACTTCTTCTTCGCCGTAGATGCACACCACTTTCTCCGGTGGCAGCTTGGCCATTTCCGGGCCGGTGGCGGCTTCTTTGCCGGCGTTGCCGAGCCAGCCTTCGACTTCGATTTCGAAGCTGCCGGTGCGGGCGAAGGCGAGCAGGATGATGGCGTCGACGCGTTGTTGTTCTGCGGGTTCCAGGCGGTTGTAGATCGCTGGCAGGACATCGGCGCCGAACGAGTAGCCGGTCAGGATGAAGCGCTTGGTGCCCCATTTCTGCCGGTAGTGTTGCATCAGCTCGGCCAGGTCCAGAGCGCTTTGCTCCGGGCTCTTGTGCTGCCAGTAGTAGCGCAGAGTGTCGATACCGACCACCGGGTAGCCGATCTTGGCCATCTCGCCCGCGACGTCGCGGTCCAGGTCACGCCAGCCGCCGTCACCGGACAGGAACAGGGTCACGGTGTCCTTGGCTTGGCCGGCCGGGACTTCGACCACGGGGATTTGCAGGCCGCCAGCGGCTTTGTCGCCGCCGACCAGGAGTTTACGCAGTTCGTTGTTCAGCACTTGCGGCAGGTTGATGTCGTAGTCGCTGATGCTGGTTTCGGCGTTGGCTTGATCGCGCACGAAGCCGGCGCTGGTGTCGTCCGGGTTGTCGTTCCAGGCCACCAGCCAGTGACCGTGAGCGGCACTTTTTGGCAGCAAGTGGGTGCAGCCGGGTTTTTCCAGTGCCAGGTCGACGGAGACAGCCTGGGCCTTGTCGTCCTTCTGCTCGGACAACCAGCGCCACGCCAGCACCGCGCCAGGGCCGATACCGCTGACCAGGGTCGCCGGGCCTTTGAGTTCTCGCAGGCCTGATTGCAGGGCACGACTTTGCAGCAGGCAGTCCTTGGGCAGGATCACCTGAACAATCTGCGCCGAGCCGGTGCGGCTCAGGGTCATCAACTGTTTGTCGCTGAGTTTCTGGTCTTCATTGACCGCCACCAGCACCTGGGCGCGTGGCGTGTTGCCGGGAATGACGCGCGTCATCGCCGTGCCATCAGCCGGCTTCAGCTGTTCGAGGGTCGGTTCGGGGGCCGGGCGCTTCAGGTACCAGTAGCCGCCACCGATAATCAGGGCCAACACGACCAGTGTGCCCAGTACGTACCGCAAGGAGCGTTGAATCATCAGCGTTTCACCAATCCAGTCAAGCCGCCCGCAATCAGGGCAGCAGTATCGGCCAGGGCAACCAGCGGATCGAGTCCGGCGGGCACGGCCATATAACGGGGTTCCCAGTCAGGCTGGAATTTGTCTTTGAAGCGGCGCAAGCCTTGGAAGTTGTAGAGCTGCTCACCACGGCGGAAAACCATCGAGCCCAGGCGCTGGGTCAGCGGTGCACCACGCCGGGGTTGCAACCCCGACAGCGGCACCATGCCCAGGCTGAAACGCGCGTATCCATGATTTTTATAATGTTGAATCAGGCCGACCATCATGAACTCCATGGTCAGCTTGGGCGCGTCCGGGTGCGCGCGCATCAGGTCGAGGCTGGCCAGGTCATGGCCGTAAGTCTCGAGCAGGTTGGCAAATGCCACCGGGCGCCCTTCGAAACGAATCACCGCGACGCGGAAATGCTTGATGTAATCGTCACTGAAACGCCCGAGCGAGAAGCCTTTCTCGCGCACGTTCTTGCCGGTCAGCCAGGCATCGGAAATCACCTTGAGCTCATCCATCGGCGCATGGCCCGGTTCAAAGATCTCCAGCGACAACCCATCACGGGTCCCGCGATTCCAGGTGTAACGCAGGTCCTTCATCTCTTTGCCCTTGGCTTCGAGATCAAAACGTTTCAGGTCGACCCGGGCTTCTTCGCCGAGCTTGATCGCGGTCAGGCCGATGTCCATGTAGTACGGCAGGTTTTCGGCGCGCACTTGATAGAACACGGGGCGGGCGTGGTGGACGTCGCAGAGGTCGCGGAACTGCCAGATCATTTCCGCCCGTTGCTGGCTCGGGCCGATCGGGTCGTACAAGGCCACCAGGCTGCGGCCACGGCGGGCGTACATCAGGAACGCCTCGTCGTTGGGATGAAACAGCAGCGCCTTGTCACCGGTCAGGGCGAGGCCGCCGTCCGGTTGGGAGGAGGCCATCAGGATCTTTATGGCGCGATCCAGCTCGTCAGGCGTCGGCAAGTGAATCACCGGGCGCGCGGTGCGCAGCAACCAGGTCAGCGACACGACCACCAGCAGGACGGCGGCCCCCAACAATGAGCGCAAGCCACGCGGGGCGTCGGCGTCGAGGGTGAATTGCCACCAGAGTTGATGGCTGTACGGGACGTCCTGGTACGCAAACAGCAGCAACCAGATCGAGGCGCCGAGCACGCATAGGCTGGAGACCAGATAGAGCGGCGAGAACGGCAATTCAGTCAGGCGACTCGGGCGGTAGAACGAGCGGCGAAATACACCCAGCAGGCTCGCCGTCAGGGTCATCAGGCAAGCTTCTTCCCAGTCAAAGCCTTTGAGCAGGGAGAGCAGGGCGCCGACCAGCAATAGAATGGTGGTCAACATCCAGGCGGCGGACAGTCGACGACGCAGACCTTGAGCCAGCAGCAGGCACAGCACGCCGACCAGACTGGCACCGAAGTGCGAGGCGTCGACCAGGCGGTGCGGGATCAGAAAGCCGATGTGTTCCAGCCGGGTGTCGATTTCCGGGGTGACGCCGGAGAACAGCAGCACCACGCCGGACAGGAACACCAGCACCGCCAGGATCGGCGCCGCCAGACCGGAAGCGGCCCGCAGGGACTGGCGCGACTGAAACAGACGCTGGCCTTCGTTGATCAACAGGAGCACACACGCCACCAGCAGCGGCAGCACGACGTAGATCAGGCGATAGAGCAGCAGCGCAGCGGCCAGTGGTGCGGCGCCGAGTGTGTCGGCGAAGGCGGCCAACAGAATGGCTTCAAATACGCCGACCCCGCCGGGCACATGGCTGAGCACACCGGCGGCCAGGGCTAGCAGGTACACCAGCAGGAACGCACCGAAGGGCGGCGCTTCCGGCAGCAACAAATAGAGCACGGTCGCGGCGGCGGCCACGTCCAGTGCGGTGATGATCAGTTGCAGGAAAGTCAGGCGGCGACCGGGGAGGCGCAAGGTGCGGCGTCCGACCTTGACCAGCAGGTTATCCGGGGAAGGTTGTTCCGGCAGGCGACGGCGGTAGATGCCGATGGCCAATACGCCGAACAGCAGCAAAACCGCCGCGGCAACGCCCCCCAGCAAACCTTCGGACAATCCCAGGGCCGCCGAAGCAGCAGGCAGATTGCTGAGGGTCGCCAGGGCGGCCAGTGGTGGCAGTGCGCAGCCGAGCGAGAGGCTGGCGAATAACGTCATGTGAGCGACATCTGACGCCCCCAGACCGTGCCGTGCATATAAACGGTAGCGGACCGAGCCCCCCGAGAGCATCGAAAGACCGATGGCGTTGCCGATGGCAAATGCCGTGAAGCCCCCCAGCGCAAGAATTCGCGGCGCCAGCGTCACGCCCGCGTAGCGACTGGCGGACCATTCATACCCCAGCAGAATGATGAAGCCGACCACGGTCGCAGCCAATGCGCCCAGCAGTGCCGGTTTAGGGACTTCAAGAATCGAGTCGTGCAAAGCGTACAGATCGAGTTCGCTCAGCAGATGACGACAGGCAATCAGCGCGATAGCGAACAACAGCAGCGTCACCGCCAGGCCGATGGGCTGGCGATATTTGCTGGCCAGATCCAGCAAGCGCAGGCGCTCTGCCTTGATCGGTTGGGTCGCTGTGACGGTGTCTTGTGGATCAGACGAGTTGGCGCGCATCAATCACCTCTTGGATTGTGCGCGACAGGATGGGGGTATCCAGCCAAGTTACCAATCCCTGTAGAAAAAAATAATCACAAATATTAACGCCTCTCACCGGTTGACGGCGATGGCATGTCATTGGGCGTCGGGGGGGATCTGTCTGCGAATCAGCATAGTCTGAACTCATCGCATTGGAGATCCCGAACGCTTCGCTACACAGTGACAGGTCATTGTTGCGAAAGGACTTTTTCAACAGATACAAAAAAGGCCACTCTTTCGAGTAGCCTTTTTTGATGTTTGGTTGCGGGAGCCGGATTTGAACCGACGACCTTCGGGTTATGAGCCCGACGAGCTACCAGACTGCTCCATCCCGCGTCTGTGTGGCGGCATTCTATAGAGATACGCCTGTGTGTCAACCGTTAATCTGCAACCGGGTCAAATAAGCGTAAATAAGCGGCGAACGGTCGCGGAGCAGACTTAAGTTTCGGAATCAGAACGATTTCTCGCATCTGTTCATGAAGAGGGCACAAAACAGGCGCGCACAAAAAAGGCCACTCTTTCGAGTAGCCTTTTTTGATGTTTGGTTGCGGGAGCCGGATTTGAACCGACGACCTTCGGGTTATGAGCCCGACGAGCTACCAGACTGCTCCATCCCGCGTCTGTGTGTCGGCATTCTACAGAGGATCGCTGGGCTGTCAACCTTCAATCCAGATAAAACCTGTTCTGGTTCAATCGCTTAGCGGAAAGGAAGGGCTGGGCGATCGTCTGCGAGGCAGGCATGGCAAGGCTTGCAGCTCTATCGAGTGACGCTTTTCGATTGAGAAAATAAATTCATCGGTTACTTTTCCTACCGGTGGGTAAGAAGATTCAGACTACTGGTGCTATATACAGGTGTCAGTGAGATACTGCCGATCCGGCACGCCATGACTCCATTTCTTCACCATGAACACCGCTTTTATATGAGCCAGCGAAAAATCATCCACGTCGATTGCGACTGCTTCTACGCTGCCATCGAGATGCGTGACGACCCGCGCCTGGCGGGTAAACCGCTGGCGGTGGGTGGTTCGGCGGACCGGCGCGGGGTGATCGCCACTTGCAACTATGAGGCGCGGGCCTATGGCGTGCGCTCGGCCATGTCTTCCGGGCAAGCCCTGAAGCTGTGTCCGGACCTGACTATCGTCAAGCCGCGCATGGACGCCTATAGAGAAGCGTCGAAGGAAATTCATACGATCTTTCGCGATTACACCGATCTGATCGAGCCGCTTTCCCTCGACGAGGCTTACCTCGACGTGTCGGACTGTGCGCATTTCGGTGGCAGCGCCACGCGCATCGCCCAGGACATTCGCCGCCGAGTCTCCAATCAGTTGCACATCACGGTCTCGGCTGGCGTGGCGCCGAACAAGTTTCTGGCCAAGATCGCCAGTGACTGGAAGAAGCCCAACGGTTTGTTTGTGATCACGCCTGATCAGGTTGAAGACTTTGTCAGCGGTTTACCCGTCAGCAAGCTGCACGGCGTTGGCAAAGTGACCGCCGACAAGCTGGGCAGGCTCGGTATTGTCGATTGCTCGCATTTGCGCGAGTGGGGCAAGTTGGCGCTGGTGCGTGAATTTGGCAGCTTCGGCGAGCGACTCTGGAGCCTGGCCCGGGGGATCGATGACCGTCAGGTGCACAACGACAGCCGCCGGCAATCGATCAGTGTTGAAAACACCTATGACGTGGACCTGCCGGATCTGGTCAGCTGCCTGGATAAACTACCCGAGCTGCTGGAAACCCTGGCGGGGCGCATGGCGCGGATCGACAGCAGCTATCGGCCGGGCAAGCCGTTCGTCAAAGTGAAGTTCCATGACTTTACCCAGACGACGCTGGAACAAGCCGGGGCAGGGCGGGATTTGGGCAGTTATCAGTTGTTGCTGACCCAGGCGTTCAATCGCGGCGGGAAACCGGTGCGGTTGTTGGGGATTGGCGTGCGGCTGGAGGATTTGCGGGGTGGGTTTGAGCAGATGGAGTTGTTTGAGCGGTAGTTTTGCGGTGAATGTGAGGGCCTCTTCGCGGGCAAGCCTCGCTCCTACAGGTATCGCATCTTGTAGGGGCGAAGCTTTTGCTTTTAATTCGGTCCAGGATCCGCCACCAGTCGCCCGGCATCCTTGGTCAATGACTTGAGGAATTCGGTCTGCAACTCTGGATCGTTGCGGGTCAGTTCGATCAGGCTTTGTTCCAGCTCGCTGGCTTCTTCTTCAAGACCCAGTTCCGACAAGCGCTTGACCCGGTGTACCCACTGGCTCACTTCGTCGTCTTCGAGGTCGTCATAAATCAGGCCGTGGGCTTCGAGCAGTTTGCCGCGCAATGAACTGCTGACTGCCAGGGACGAATCGCTGTGTACATCGTCCTGGCCGTCTTCGACGCTGATCAGCAGTCGGCTCAGATGATTGATGTCATGTTCGGCGAATGGGCTGTCCAGCAGGTTCAGGCGCAGAACACCGTTTTTGTCGGTGCTCAGATCAAACGTTTCCTTGCCGGCTTTCACCACCACCGGGCGCTCGCTCCAGGGCAGGCTCGAGTATTCGGTGCGCTTGTCGAGCTGGATCTCATCGATCCCGGCCAGGTTTTGTTGCGCCCGACCGTTGGACTGCACGTTCATGAGCGGGTTGAGCCCGGCAAAACCGTAGCTCAGCCAATCCTTGGTCACGCTGTCCGGCAGACTGCCGAGGGTGAATACGTTGACCACATTCGCCCCGACACCGCCCACCACCGCGACCGCGCCCAGCGGGATCTCGTAGACCTCCCGCCAGGGTTGGTAAGGCGTGTAGCGATCATAGTGACGCGTGACTTCGAATTCGGTGACTTCGAACGTTTTCTGCTCGTGGATTTTCACCCGACGTTGCGGCAACTCAAGCACCTTGGGCTCGCCGACATCGATCTGCAGGCTGTGATCGAGCAATTTGCGCTCGACACGCTCCTCGTGCTCGCTGCGTTGCGACATGTGATTGGCACAGCCGCTGACCAGCAGGGTGACGCACAGGGCGGCACCACCGAGGCCTAAGGTGTTTCGCTTGAACATGACTTCTCTATCTGGTGTCAGCGGCGGATACGGGCCTGGAGGAAAGACAGCACGTCAGCAACCGGCAGCGCTTGCGCTTCAGGTTCGGTACGGCTCTTGTATTCCAGATTGCCTTCGGCGAGGCCGCGGTCACTGACCACGATCCGGTGAGGAATGCCGATCAGCTCCATGTCCGCGAACTTGATGCCCGGGCTGGTTTTCTTGTCGCGATCGTCCAGCAGCACTTCGAAGCCGGCTGCAGTCAGTTCTGCATACAGCTTGTCGGTGGCTTCACGAACCTGTTCGGTTTCGTAGCGCAATGGCACCAAAGCGACCTGGAATGGAGCCAGTGTGTCGCTCCAGATGATCCCGTTGGCGTCGTTGTTCTGCTCGATGGCCGCAGCCACCACGCGGGAAACGCCGATGCCGTAGCAACCCATTTCCAGGGTAACCGGCTTGCCGTTCTCGCCCAGCACTTCGCACTTCATCGCCTTGCTGTACTTGTTGCCCAGCTGGAAGATGTGCCCGACTTCAATGCCGCGCTTGATTTCCAGGGTGCCCTTGCCATCCGGGCTTGGGTCGCCGGCGACAACGTTACGCAGGTCGGCAACGGTCGGAACCGGCAGATCACGCTCCCAGTTCACGCCGAAGTAGTGCTTGTCGTCGATGTTGGCACCGATGCCGAAGTCGCTCATCAGCTCGACGGAACGGTCGATGATGATCGGCAATGGCAGGTTCAACGGGCCGAGGGAACCGGCGCCGGCGCCAATGGCATCGCGCAATTCGCTTTCGGAAGCCATGACCAGCGGGCTGGCAACGCCTGGCTGGTTGCCGGCCTTGATTTCGTTCAGCTCGTGGTCGCCACGGATGATCAGGGCAATCAGCTTGCCTTGCTCTTCAGCGTGAACCACGAGGGTCTTGATGGTCTTTTCGATCGGCAGGTTGAAGCCTTCGACCAGTTGCGCAATGGTCTTGGCGTTCGGCGTGTCGACCAGGCGCAGTTCTTCAGTCGGTGCGGCGCGGGAGGTTTCACGCGGCACGGCTTCGGCTTTCTCGATGTTCGCGGCGTAGTCGGAACCGTTGCTGAAGACGATATCGTCTTCGCCGGACTCGGCCAGTACATGGAACTCGTGGGAGCCGGCGCCGCCGATGGAGCCGTTGTCGGCTTCTACAGGGCGGAACTTCAGGCCCAGACGGGTAAACACGTTGCAGTACGCCTGGTGCATGCGGTCGTAGGTGATCTGCAGCGAAGGCTGATCAGCGTGGAACGAATAGGCGTCCTTCATGATGAACTCGCGGCCGCGCATCAAACCGAAGCGTGGGCGGATTTCGTCACGGAATTTGGTCTGGATCTGATACAGGTTGATCGGCAGCTGCTTGTAGCTGCTCAATTCGTTGCGCATCAGGTCGGTGATCACTTCTTCGTGGGTCGGGCCGGCGCAGAAGTCGCGACCGTGGCGATCCTTGAAGCGCAGCAATTCAGGGCCGTACTCTTCCCAGCGACCGGATTCCTGCCACAGCTCAGCCGGTTGGGTGCTCGGCATCAACACTTCGAGAGAGCCTGCGGCGTTCATTTCTTCACGAACGATGGCTTCGACCTTGCGCATCACTCGCAAGCCCATCGGCAGCCAGGTGTAGAGGCCCGAGGCGAGTTTGCGGATCATGCCGGCGCGCAGCATCAGCTGATGGCTGATGACGACCGCGTCGGAAGGCGTTTCTTTCTGTGTGGCGAGCAAAAATTGACTGGTGCGCATGGTTGGCCGTTGTCGGTTGCTGATGACGAGAAATGACGGAGCATTGTACGGGCGAGATCCGCTGGCGTACAGGCGTGCGGTCGGCGGTGTGGCACGAGGGCGGGAATCGTCGCGCCCTCTGCGAAATGTCCTACGATTCTTCCGCGACCTGGGTCGGCACCGGTTCGGGTGTCGGCGTCGGACCTGCGCGACGGCTCTCCTGGTACCAGTGCAGGGCGATCAACAGCAGGGTCGGAACACCCAGCAGCGCCGTGATCAGGAAGAAGTTGTGGTAACCGAATTTCTCCACCATGACCCCTGAATAACCGCCGATCAAGCGTGGCAGCAGGAGCATGATCGAGCTGAGCAGGGCGTACTGGGTGGCCGAGAATTTCAGGTTTGTCAGGCTCGACAGGTACGCGACGAACGCTGACGTCGCCAGGCCCGAGCTGAAGTTGTCCAGGGAAATGGTCAGGATCAGCATGTTCAGGTTGGCGCCCATGTCGGCGAGCATCAGGAACAGCAGGTTGGTGCCGGCCGATGTAATGCCGCCGATGAGCAGGATCGGCAGGATGCCGAAACGCACGATCAGCAGGCCGCCCATGCCGGCGCCGACCAGGGTCATGATCAGGCCGAAGATTTTGCTGACACTGGCGATCTGGTCCTTGGTGAAGCCCTGGTCGATGTAGAACACGTTGGCCATCACGCCCATGACCGTATCGGACATGCGGTAGGTGGCGATCAGCCCGAGCAGCAGGAACGCTTGCCAGCGGTAACGCAGAATGAAGTCGTTGATCGGCGTCAGCACCGGTGCCAGGCCGCGACGGCCCATGGCCGACAGGCACATAAACGTGAGCGTGGTGTAGAGGATGGCCCGCAGGAAGGCGCGGTCTTCGAGCAGCAGGTCGAGCGGGCTCGCGCCTTCGAACAGCACGCTGGCGAAGTCGGTGTTGTAGAGCTGGGTAAACATGGCCGGCACGGACACCAGCAGCACGATCAGCACGAACACCGACATCAGTTGATGCATAAAGCTGTAGCGGCCGGCTTGAAGTTGGGTACGCAGGGGCACAGGCGGTTCGCGCATGAACAGCGTCGTCAGCAGCGCCGGGACCATCAGGGCGCCAAACAACACGTAGGTGCCGGCCCAGGCCGAATGCTGGTAATTGAAACCCGTGGAGCCAAAGCCTTCAGCGAAAAACAGCGCGCCGGCCGTCGCCAGCAGCGCGGCGATCCGATAGCCGGACATGTAGCTGGCAGCGAGCGCTGCCTGGCGAGTGTCGTCGGCGATTTCCAGGCGATAGGCGTCAACCGCAATGTCTTGCGTCGCCGACGCGAAGGCGACGACCACGGCGATGGCGATCAGCCAGGACAAGTGCTTTTGCGGGTCGCAGAAACCCATCCCGATCAGACCGAGGATCACCAGTGCCTGGGAGAGCACCAGCCAGGAACGTCGTCGACCGAGTTTGCCGAGAAAGGGCAGGCGCCATTGGTCGAGCAGCGGGGACCAGACCCATTTAAAGGCATAGGCCAAGCCGATCAGACTTGCATAACCGATGGTTTCGCGGGCCACACCGGCCTCACGCAGCCAAACGGAGAGCGTCGAAAACACCAGCATGTAGGGCAGGCCGGCGGCGAAACCAAGCAACAACAACACAAGCGTCGAGGGGCTGGCATAGGCGGCGAGCGCGGCGCGCCAGGTTTTACGGGGCATGGGCTGGAGTCTGCCTCAAGAGTTACGGAAACAAAGCGCGCACTCTAACCGCTGTGCTCTACCGGGCGCCAGCCATGGCGCTGAATATCAACACGATTGTTCAGGATACTGACGCCTTCGGAGCGCAATCGCGCGCGCTGCTCATCCCCTGAAGGGCTGCCCACGGGCAGGCTGATCCGACCGCCGGCACCCAGCACGCGGTGCCATGGCAGCTTGGTGTCGCCGGGCAGCTGGCTCAATGTGCGTCCCACCCAGCGCGCGGCTCGGCCCAGTCCGGCCAGTTCGGCGAGTTGACCATAGCTGACCACTTTGCCTTCGGGCACCTGCGCGAGGGTCAAGTAGAGCGCCGTGCGTCGGATTTGCGCTGCACTTTCGGTTTCAGTGGTTGGGTTGGTCACGTCCGTGGTTCCTGAAAAAATTCGCCTTACCGTCCGTAGAGTAAGTCCTGGATGCGCAATTGAGAAATGAACTCAATAGAAATAGTCGGGTCAGTCCTTGCTAGGGTCTTATTCCCAGGGATAATGCCGACTTTTTTTCGCAAACTTGAGCCTGTATTTGCTTATGGTATCCAGAACCCTGCTGTGCCTTGCTGTCATGAGTGCCTCCACGCCGTTGCTCGCTGATACCGTCTGGTTGAAGAACGGTGACAAGCTGAGCGGCAAGATCACGCTGTTCGATGGCGGTAAATTGCTGATACAGACCGAATATGCCGGTGCGGTTCCGATCGACTGGAAGCAGGTCAAGACCCTGGAAAGTGATCAGGAGTTGCTGGTCAAGCAAGATGCCTACACCGGCGAGAAGGCCAAGTCGCTGCATGCAGCAGACGACGGCAAGGTGACGCTGGAAAACGGCGAAGCGCCGAAGACGGTCGAGCTGGCGAGTATCCAGCAGATTCTCAAGCCCAAGCCAGTGGTTGAAGATCTGGTGTGGAAAGGCAATGTCGACGCGGCGCTGGATTACCAGCGGGCGGAAAAAGACACCGATGACTACGACATCGACTTCAAGACCACGGCGCGCCATGGCAAATGGCGGCACACAGCGGAAGGCGAGTACAACCGCGAATTCCAGGATGACGTGGTCACTACCGACAACTGGCGGGGCGAATACTCGCTCGACCGTTTCCTGACCGAGAAGTGGTTCTGGCAAGGCCGCGCGGTCTATAAGCGCGACAAGGTAGAAGACCTCTCCCGTCAGCGCACTGTCGGTACCGGTCCGGGTTACCAGTTCTGGGATAACGAACTCGGCGCATTCTCCCTGGGCTCGCTGGTCAACCGCACGGACTATGAGTTCTCCGACGGCAGCAAGGAAAACTTCTATTCCCTGGCGATGAAGTGGGACTACAACCGTTACCTGATCGGCAAGAAGGTGGAGTTCTTCACCAATGGCGAAGTGGGCAAGCCGTTGTCGGGCGTAGCGGATTACGCGCTCGATGCCGAAATGGGCTTGCGCTACAAGGTCACCGAGTGGGCTTCGCTTAACCTCAAGGCCGAGCGAGACATCATCAGCGGTACCGACGATGCTGATCTGGACAAGACGCGTTACACCGCAGGGTTTGGTGTGGCCTGGTAAGACGCAAAAAATCGCAGCCGTGGGCTGCGATTTTTTTTGCCTGCAAAACACACAGGCACAAAAAAGCCCCGCTTTTGAGGGCGGGGCCTTTTACTAAAGCAAGTACAAGTTAGATAACTTGAACTTCTTCAGCTTGCATGCCTTTCTGACCGCGGGTAGCGATGAAAGAAACCTGTTGGCCTTCTTTCAGGCTTTTGAAGCCGTCGGATTGGATAGCTTTGAAGTGAACGAACAGGTCGTCACCGGATTGTGGAGTGATGAAGCCGAAGCCTTTTTCATCGTTGAACCACTTAACGGTACCAGTTTGGCGATTAGACATGGTGTAACTCCTTGAACAAAGATAACTGCGACGCAGGAAGAACCCTGGCCGAGACTGAGTGCAAAGAGCAGGAAAAATTCTTGTAGATGGTTGGATCGAAATTCAACATATCGTGTAGAGATTCTCAGTGACACAAGCAGCACAGTGGCGCCACCTTAACCCTTTTTCCGGAACGTGCCAATGCTTCCGGTGAAGGTTTCTCTGATTTCATGACTGACGGTCCGCCAATTTACGGCGAAGGCCCAGATATCACAGGGGATCGGCGAGAATTATGCCCCGGACTTTGAACCCGGAGCGCGCGCCCGGTAAGATGCCGGACAGAATTTTTCCACCTCGCTATTCAGGACACCCGCCATGAGCATCAAATCGGACAAGTGGATTCGCCGCATGGCGCAGGAACACGGCATGATCGAGCCGTTCGTCGAACGCCAGGTGCGCGGCAGCGACGATAACCGTGTGATCTCCTACGGCGTGTCGAGTTACGGCTACGACGTTCGTTGCACTAGTCATTTCAAGGTGTTCACCAATATTAATTCGGCCATTGTCGACCCGAAAAATTTCGATGCCGGCAGCTTCGTCGACATCCATAGCGACGTCTGCATCATCCCGCCGAACTCTTTCGCCTTGGCCAGCACCGTCGAATACTTCCGTATTCCGCGCAACGTATTGACCATCTGCCTGGGCAAAAGCACCTACGCCCGCTGCGGCATCATCGTCAACGTCACCCCGCTTGAGCCAGAGTGGGAGGGGCACGTGACCCTGGAATTCTCGAACACAACCAACCTGCCTGCGAAAATCTATGCCAACGAAGGCGTGGCGCAGATGCTGTTCCTTGAATCCGACGAAGAGTGCGAAGTGTCCTATAAGGACCGTGGCGGCAAGTATCAGGGCCAACGCGGCGTAACCTTGCCACGCACCTGATCCATTCATCTGGCAGGTCGCGGGAATTCTTGAGCGGGTAGACACTCTATTGGGTGTACTGCCCGGTTCGCGTACAGCGGACGGGGCCATCGCTCAGGAGTGCTTTATGAAGATCGATCCGCGAATAAGTGCCGAACTGGCAAGGCTTGAGCCCAATCAGATTGGCGTCCTGGCCTGGTCCTTGTTGGCACATCCAGCCATCAGCATGGCAGGGGGCATCCCCGGCCAGCCTGATCCTGATACCCCGAACGAGCAGCCTACCGAGCCCGGCGAGCCTACCCTGCCGGATGAGCCACCTCCCGCGCCCGTAGCCTGATTGCTATTACCTGCAGGGGCGAAGCTTGATTTGGACGGAGTTCCGACGAAGGCGGTGTGTCAGACAACATCATCCTTATCTGACACACCGCCTTCGCGAGCAAGCTTCGCTCCTACGCGCTGACTGGCCATATTTCGTTGTCGCCGATGACAAAGATCCTGCAGCTGTCGTCCCGTTCGATCTGATAGCCGCCGGTAAACGCGCCGAAGGCCGGGAGCAGGCTGATGTCCTCGCCCAATCTGAAACACGCCAGGCGCAAACGTTGCCGACCTTTGCCGTTCAGCCGATAAACCGGATGCACATGCCCGGCGAGCACATGCCGGTGCGGATGCGGATCGGGCTCATGCTGCAAGGCGAACGGTCCGAGCAACAACGGTTCGGGCACTACGCGTATGTTTAACGAAGCCGGCGGGTCCCCGGCGCGTTTGTCGTGGTTGCCGCGGATCAGCGTCATTGGCAGATCCGGGTGCCGCGCTCGCCACTCAGCCAGGGCGCTTAACGTGCCGCACGCATGGGAGCCGGGCCCGTGCAGAAAATCCCCAAGGAAAATCAGCTGACGGCAGGGTAGGGCGGCCAACATCCCGTCCAGCACCGCGACATTGCTGGCGGTGGTGCCATGGGGCACCGGCTGGCCAAGGCTACGATACGCCGCCGCTTTGCCAAAATGCACATCGGCGATCAGCAGGGCTTGTTGCGCCGGCCAGTAAATGGCTTTTTCCGGCAGCAGCCACAGTTCTTCACCGGCCAGACGCACGGGATAGGGCGTACTCATCAGGTTTTCCCGGTTTCGGCGGTTTTCTCAAGGTCGGTGACCATGCGACGGATACGGTCCGCGAGTTTTTCCGAGCTCATGCTTTCCCGCATGCGTTCAACCAACAGGGGAAACCCCAGCGGCGTAGGACGTTTGATCTGGTGCAGGTCCAGTTTCAGGCGATTGATACGCGCCAACGTCTGTTCCAGACGATGAATATCCAGTTCTTCCCGTAGGACTTCTTCCCCGGCCTGCGCCAGCAATAGATTCCCCGCGTCGTACTGCTTGAACACCTCGAAGAACAGTCCGCTGGAGGCTTGAACCTGGCGTGTGCTTTTCGGTGCGCCGGGGTAGCCGGCAAACACCAGTCCGGCAATTCGGGCGATTTCCCGAAAGCGGCGAAGCGCGAGTTCGCCGGCATTCAAGCTCGCGAGGACATCGTTCAACAAGTGCTCGGCGCTCAACAGGCCTGGGTTCAACACCTGCGACCAATCCACAAAGGTGGCGCTGAGCAACTCCAGCCCGTAATCATTGACCGCGATGGAAAACGTCACCGCCTGCTGCTGGCTGACCCGCCACGCCAGCAAACTCGCCAGGCCCAGATGCACCTGACGCCCGGCAAAGGGGTACAGGAACAGGTGCCAGCCTTCGCGGGATTTCAGTGCTTCGGCCAGCAACGAGTTCGAGGTCGGCAACCCGGACCAGCGTCGCTGCACCTCCAGCAGCGGCCGCAGAGCCCGCATCTCCGGGCCGATGAACTCGCCTTGCTCCGCTGCACTGAAACGCGCGACCACCGCCTGCGCCAGTTCGTTGGAAAGGGGCATCCGCCCGCCATTCCAGCGCGGCACCGCGGCTTTTTTCGCGGTGCTGCGTTTGACATAAGCGGTCATGTTTTCCACCCGCACCAACTCCAGCAAGCGCCCCGCGAACAGGAAACCGTCGCCTGGCTTCAGTCGCGCAATAAAACCTTCCTCGACACTGCCCAACTGCTTGCCGCCGCCGCCCTTGCTCCAGAACTTCAGCTGAATGCTCGCATCGCTGACGATGGTGCCGATGCTCATGCGATGTCGCCGCGCCAGCCGCGCATCCGGTACACGCCAGACGCCAAACTCGTCAGGCTCGACCCGGCGATAATCCGGATAGGCTGTCAGGGAAAGCCCGCCATGGCGTACAAACGCCAGCGCCCAAGTCCAATCCGCCGCCGTCAGGTCTTGATAAGCCCAGGTTCTACGGACTTCTTCATACAATTCGTCGGGAACAAACCCACCGCCCAGCGCCATGCTGACCAGGTGTTGAACCAGCACATCCAGCGGTTTGTGCGGCGACTCTCGGGGCTCGATGCTGCGTTGCGCGACGGCATCTTGAGCCGCCGCCGCTTCGATCAGTTCCAGGCTGTGGGTCGGCACCAACGTCACCCGTGACACACGCCCCGGCGCATGACCGGAACGCCCGGCCCGCTGCATCAGGCGCGCCACACCTTTGGCCGAGCCGATTTGCAGCACCCGTTCCACCGGCAGGAAATCCACCCCCAGGTCCAGGCTTGAGGTACAGACCACCGCTTTGAGCTGGCCTTCCTTCAGCGCTCGCTCGACCCAGTCGCGGGTGTCTCGCGACAGTGAGCTGTGGTGCAAGGCAATCAGCCCGGCCCAATCGGGGCGCGCCTCCAGCAACGCCTGATACCAGATCTCGGATTGCGCGCGAGTGTTGGTGAACACCAGGCTGCTGGGGCTGGAGTCTATTTCGGCGACGACTTGCGGCAACATCTTCAAGCCAATGTGGCCGGCCCAGGGAAATCGCTCGATGGCCGGCGGTAGCAACGTGTCGACCCGCAGTTCCTTGGACGTTTGGCCTTGAACGCTGATGCCGCCACCTTGTGGGATCAACACCTGTTCGGCGTGGGCCTGATTACCCAGCGTCGCGGAAACGCCCCACACGATCAGGTCCGTATTCCATCGACGCAAACGGGCGAGGGCCAGTTGCAGCTGCACGCCGCGCTTGTTGCCGAGCAGTTCGTGCCATTCGTCGACCACCACCATGCGCAAGGTCGATAGCGCTGCTTGCGCATCGGCACGGGCGAGCATCAGGGTCAGGCTTTCAGGGGTGGTGATCAGCGTGGTGGGCAGGCGTCGGCTCTGCCGCGCACGTTCGCTGCTGCTCGTGTCGCCGGTGCGCAGGCCGACGCTCCAGGGGATCTGCAGGTCGTGCAGCGGCGCTTCAAGGGCGCGAGCGGTGTCGGCGGCCAAGGCGCGCATGGGGGTTATCCACAGCACCGTCAGCGGTTCGGCCAGCGGTTTTCGTTTGCGAGGTTTTTCAACAGGGGCAATGGACGTGGCGTAGCGATTGAGCGCGGCAAACCAGACTGCATAGGTTTTACCGGCACCCGTGCTGGCATGCAGTAATCCGGACTCACCGCGCTTGACGGCCGTCCACACTTGCTTCTGAAAGGCGAATGGCTCCCAGTCGCGGGCGCTGAACCATTGTGATGCGTAGTCGGTGGACGATCCCATGCCGGCGGTGTGCGCTCTGAAAGTCTTCTTTCAGTGACCGCGGCGTGGGTGAACAAGTTTAATCGCAGTACTGCTGATCGGAATCTGAACCCAGTAGGAGCGAAGCTTGCTCGCGAAGGCCGAGTGTCAGGCAACGATGATGTCGGCTGATACTCCGCCTTGGCGAGCCAGCTTCGCTCCTACAGGCTTTGCAGTGTTACTTGAGGTTGCCGCTCAGGAACTGCTGCAACCGCTCGCTCTTCGGGTTGCCCAGCACGTCTTCCGGCGCGCCTTCTTCCTCGACCAGGCCCTGATGCAGAAACAGCACCTGGCTCGACACCTTGCGGGCGAAGCTCATTTCGTGAGTCACCATGATCATGGTCCGGCCTTCTTCGGCCAGGCCTTGAATCACCCGCAGCACTTCACCCACCAGCTCAGGGTCGAGCGCCGAGGTCGGTTCATCGAACAGCATGACTTCCGGTTCCATGGCCAATGCCCGCGCAATCGCCACGCGTTGCTGCTGGCCACCGGAAAGAAACGCCGGGTATTGATCCGCCACGCGCGCCGCCAGCCCGACCTTGTCGAGGTAACGCCGCGCGCGGTCTTCGGCTTCCTCTTTGCTGCAACCCAGCACCCGGCGCGGGGCCATGGTGATGTTTTCCAGCACCGTCATGTGGCTCCACAAGTTGAAGTGCTGGAACACCATGGCCAGGCGGGTGCGGATTTTTTGCAGTTCATCGGGGTCAGCCACGTGCATGCCGTGGCGGTCCTTGATCATGCGGATGTTCTGGCCGTCCAGGGTCATGGCGCCGTCATTGGGCTGTTCGAGAAAGTTGATGCAGCGCAGAAAGGTGCTTTTGCCCGAGCCGCTGGCGCCGATCAGGCTGATGACGTCGCCGGTGTTGGCCTTGAGTGAAACGCCTTTGAGCACATGATGATCGCCATAGCTTTTATGCAGGCCTTCGATGGTCAGTTTGTACATGGGGCATGCATCCTCAAGGCGAAAGTAGGTAGCCGCTGCGATAGGCCTCGGTGCCCGCGACGTGCGCGATCACCATGCCGGCAGTGGCCATGCGCCGCAGCGAGCGGGCGTACATCAGGCCGGCGGCGGTGCAATGAACGGGTGTGACGCGATCGTTGATCGGGTCGATGATTTCGGCGATCAGTTGCCCGGCTTCGAGGTATTCCCCCGGCAGTGCGGTGAACACCAGCAGACCGCCTACCGGTGTCGACACCGGCTCGACGCCGGCCAACGGGGTGGCGGGGTAGGGCAGTTCGGGCAATGGCGCCGCTTCGCCGGCAATGGCGCCGAAGTGAATCAGGTAGTCGATCAGCGCCTGGCAGTCGAGACTGGCCAGAGGATGATTGACGTCGCCCTGGCCGCGCAACTCGACGGTGACCGAGAAACTGCCCAGCGGGATGTTGAACTGTTCGCCGAAGCGTTCTTTCAACTGCCACCAGAGCAGGGTGAAACATTCATCGAACGACTGACCGCCGGAATCGGTGGCCAGCAGGCTCGCTTCGGCACCGATGTAACGGGCCAGCGGCTCGACCTGCGGCCAGGCTTCGGGTGTGGTGTAAAGGTGGGCGACTGCTTCGAAATCGCAATGCAGGTCCAGCACCACGTCCGCATCGCAGGCCAGCCGTTGCAGGGTCAGGCGTTGGGATTGCAGCTGAGTACTGGCGGTTTGCCGAGCGAGGGCGTTGCGCAGGCTTTCGCGGATCAACTCGAGGTTGCGCTGCGGCTCATCGCCAAGCTGGCCTTCGATTTCGTTGCCCACCGCTTCGCTCAAGTCGACGAACCAGCGATTGAAGTTCTGCCCGCTTTCCAGCTCGTAGCGGCCCAGCGGCACATCCATCAGCACCTGTTCCAGGCCGACCGGGTTCGCCACCGGCACCAGCACGATTTCGCTGCGCAGGCGGCCGGTGGCTTCAAGTTCCGCCAGGCGCTGCTTGAGGTGCCAGGCCACCAGCATGCCGGGCATTTCATCGGCATGCAGGGACGACTGGATGTAGATCTTGCCTTTGGCCGACGTTGGGCCGAAGTGGAAACTGTGAATCTGTCGAGCGGTCCCCGGCAGCGGGGCCAGCAAGTCATGTATCTGGTGGCGCATGTTTGTCTCTTTATTCCTGAAAGCGGGTCCTAGTGGGTCGGCCCGAGGAACGCCAGCCATCGGCGTTCGGCGAGGCGGAACAGGCCGACCAGCGCGAAGGTAACGGTCAGGTAGATCAGCGCAGCGATGCCGAACGACTGGAAGGTGAGGAAGGTCGCCGAGTTGGCGTCCCGCGCGACTTTCAGGATGTCCGGGATGGTCGCGGTGAACGCCACGGTGGTCGAGTGCAGCATCAGAATCACTTCGTTGCTGTAATAAGGCAACGAGCGACGCAGGGCCGACGGCATGATCACGTAGGCATACAGCTTCCAGCCTGTCAGGCCGTAGGCCTTGGCCGCTTCGACTTCACCGTGGGCCATGCTGCGGATCGCCCCGGCGAAAATCTCCGTGGTGTAGGCACAGGTGTTCAGGGCGAACGCCAGGATCGTGCAGTTCATCGCATCGCGAAAGAACGCATCCAGTACCGGTTGGGCGCGCACGGCGGCCAGGCTGTAGATGCCGGTGTAGCAAATCAGCAACTGGATATACAGCGGCGTGCCGCGGAACAGGTAGGTGTAGAACTGCACCGGCCAGCGAATGTAGAAGTGCGGCGAGACCCGGGCGATGGACAGCGGGATCGACACCAGGAAACCGATGACGATCGAGGCGGTCAGCAGCCACAGGGTCATGGCCAGGCCCGTGATGTTGTAGCCGTCGGTATAAAGGAAGGATTTCCAGTATTCCTGCAAGAGTTCGATCATCGTACGGCCTCCCGGGAACCGGCGGCGTAGCGGCGTTCGAGCCAGCGCAGGACGAAGTTGGAAGCGCTTGTGATGAGCAGGTAAATCAACGCGGCAAGCACGAGGAAGTAAAACAGTTGATAGGTGCTCTTACCGGCGTCCTGCGCTGCTTTGACCAAATCGGCGAGGCCGATGATCGACACCAGCGCGGTGGCCTTGAGCATCACCATCCAATTGTTGCCGATACCCGGAAGGGCAAAGCGCATCATCTGCGGGAACACCACGATTCGGAAACGCTGGCCTCGTTTTAGGCCATACGCGGTAGCGGCTTCGACCTGGCCCCGAGGCACGGCGAGAATCGCCCCGCGGAAGGTTTCGGTGAAATACGCGCCATAGATGAAGCCCAGGGTGATGACCCCGGCGCTGAACGGGTTGATCTCGATGTATTCCCATTCCATGAAATCGGTAAACGACGTCAGCCAGGTTTGCAGGCTGTAGAAAATCAGCAGCATCAGCACCAGGTCCGGCACGCCGCGAATCAGCGTGGTGTAGATCTGGGCCGGAACCCGCACCAGTTTGACTTTTGACAGTTTGGCGGTGGCGCCGAGCAGGCCGAGCAATACGGCCACCAGCAGCGACAATGCCGATAATTTGATGGTCATCCAGGTGCCTTCCATCAGCAACGGACCGAAGCCCTTGAGGCTGAAGGCTGAGAGCCCCAGGTTTTGTAATAGGTTTTCGAACATAAATCAGCAACCTGATCGGGTGAAAAAAGCGCCCATCGCGAGATGGGCGCCGGGCATTATTTGCCGCTGTACAGATTCAGATCGCCAAAGTGTTTCTTCTGAATGGTGGCGTAGGTGCCATCGTCGTGTAACGCTTTGATACCTTTATTCAAAAGCTCTTTGAGGTCTTTGTTACCTTTAGAGATACCGATAGCTGTTTTGGCCGGCAGCAATTCGCTGTCAACCGGCTTGCTGACTTCGTAGCCTTCGCCCTTTGGCGACTTCAAGAAGCCCAGTTCGGCTTGCAGCATGTCCTGGATCGCAGCGTCGAGACGACCCGACATCAGGTCGGAATACACCTGATCCTGGTTCTGATAGGCCTGGGTCTTCACGCCGGCCTTGTCCAGCACTGCCTTGGCGTACGCTTCCTGGATGGTGCCTTGCTCGTAACCGACAGTCTTGCCTTTCAGAGAAGCGACGTCTTCGCTCAGGCCGGAACCCTTCTTGAATACATAGGCGGTTGGGCCGGAGAAGAGTTCGTTGGAGAAGTCGATGACTTTTTCGCGGGCCGGGGTGACGGTCATCGAAGAGATCACACCGTCGAATTTATTGGCCTTGAGGCCCGGAATCATGCCGTCGAAATCGCTTTCGACCCATTTGCACTTGACCTTCAGCTCGGCGCAGATCGCGTTCCCCAGATCGATGTCAAAGCCCACCAGGCTGCCGTCGGCCGCTTTCGATTCGAACGGAGCATAGGAAGGGTCAACGCCAAAACGCAGTTCTTTGTATTCCTTTGCCATGGCGGAGCCAGCAGCCATGCACAACGCCAGTGCAGAAAGGGTCAGCAATGCTTTTTTCATTATTCAATCCCTAAGAACCAATATGAGCGCTTGTGGCGCAGAATTATTGTTACTGGAAAGCGTAAGACCCATTGAAAGTAGCAATTTCCGAACCAGAGTCCCGAACAAGCGTTTTAAAAGGTGATACAAGAAATGGCAATAGGGGATTTGTGCACGGAATCGGGCATCGGAAAATAGCCGCACCAAATCAGGTCATGGAGGCGCAAGTCCTGTGGCGAGGGAGCTTGCTCCCGCCGGAGCGCGAAGCGGTCCCGCTGTAGAAAATTTGCGACGGCTTCGCAGCCGAACGGGAGCAAGTTCCCTCGCCACAAAGTTTCTTTCAGCCCAACAAATCTTGCAGCGTTGCGAGGTTGTCGGCTTCTTCCACTGACTTGTCCTGCCGCCACCTCAACATTCGCGGAAACCGCACGGCAATCCCGCTCTTGTGGCGTTTCGACAGGGCAATGCCCTCGAACCCCAGCTCAAACACCAGACTCGGTTTCACACTGCTCACCGGCCCGAATTTCTCCACCGTGGTTTTGCGCACGATGCTGTCGACCTGGCGCATTTCCTCGTCGGTCAGCCCTGAATAGGCTTTGGCGAAAGGCACCAGGGTACGTTCGCTGGCGTCCGGCGGGCCATCCCAGACCGCGAAGGTGTAATCACTGTAGAGATTCGCCCGGCGACCATGGCCGCGCTGCGCATAAATCAACACCGCGTCGACGCTGAAGGGGTCGACTTTCCATTTCCACCAGACGCCCATATCCTTGGTCCGGCCGACGCCATACAGCGCATCCCGGGCCTTGAGCATCATGCCCTCGACACCGAGGCTGCGGGAGGCCTCGCGTTGTCTGGCGAGGTCGAACCAGTCTTCGCCGGTCAGCACCGGGGAGGGAAGTAATACCGGGTTGTTGCAGGTGGCGATCAGTTGATCCAGCTGATCGCGGCGCCTGGCCTGAGGTTGGCTGCGCCAGTCCTCGCCTTGCCATTCCAGCAAATCGTAGGCGAGGACCACCACCGGCACTTCTTCGAGAATTTTCCTGTCCAGGGTTTTGCGGCCGATCCGCTGTTGCAACAGTGCGAAGGGCAGCACCGCCGGAGCGGACGGCGATTGTGGATTGAAGGCATCG
This sequence comes from Pseudomonas mandelii, assembly GCF_900106065.1. NCBI lineage: Bacteria > Pseudomonadati > Pseudomonadota > Gammaproteobacteria > Pseudomonadales > Pseudomonadaceae > Pseudomonas > Pseudomonas mandelii. The sequence continues at coordinate 752,758 of NZ_LT629796.1, read as the reverse complement.
TCAGTGTTGGGGCGAGTGGCTTTCCAGGCGACGATTTCACCGTCGATCACTGTACCGTCAGGCAGTCCGTGCAACAGGCTGTCGAGTTCGGGGAAACGCTCGGTTACCAGTTCTTCGCCGCGTGACCAGACCCACAGGCGCCCGTCACGCTTGATCACTTGGGCGCGGATGCCGTCCCACTTCCATTCCACCTGCCACTGGCTGGCCGGGCCGAGCACGGCGTCGAACTGCTCGACCGGTTGCGACAAGGCATGGGCCAAGAAAAACGGGTAAGGCTGACCTCCACGCTGGGCATGTTCGTCGGGCGATTCGGCCGCGATCAATTTCAGGTAACTGACGGCGTTCGGGCGATTGGACAGGTCGGTGTACCCGACCAGCCGCTGGGCCACGCGTTTGCTGTCGAGTCCGGCCATGGCTGCCAGGGCTCGCGTCACCAGCAGTTTGGAGACGCCGACGCGGAAACTGCCGGTAATGAGTTTGATGCAAAGCATCAGGCTGTGACGGTCCAGTTGTGCCCAGAGTGCGGGCAATCGTGCGGCGAGGACTTCCGGGGATTCGCCACGCAGGGGCAGCAGCTTGTCTTCAATCCACACCGCCAGCCCGTCGGTGGAGCTGTGCAGGGTTTCAGGCAGGACCAGCGAAATGGTTTCCGCCAGATCGCCAACCGCCTGATAACTTTCTTCGAACAGCCACGGCTCAAGGCCGGAAAACTCGACGGCCAGCTCACGCAGCACGCGCACCGGCACCAGCTGCCGAGGTCGCCCTCCGGACAAAAAGTACACCGCCCACGCCGCATCTTCGGGGGCCGCCTTGGCGAAGTAAGCCTGCATCGCGGCCAGTTTGGCATTGCTTGACGTGGTGGCGTCGAGTTCGGCATACAGCTCGGCGAAGGCCTTCATGTCGCCACCTCGGCGTGCTCGGTTTCGACGGCCGCGTTGTCTTCCTCATCGTCGCCGTATTCGGTGCTGAAACCCATGGCATCAAGGCCCTGTTCGCGCAGATGCCGCACCAGCACCGCCACCGAACCGTGGGTGACCATGACCCGTTCGGCGCCGGTTTGTTCGATGGCCCAGAGCAGGCCGGGCCAGTCGGCGTGGTCGGACAATACAAAGCCACGGTCCACGCCGCGTCTGCGCCGCGTGCCGCGTAATCGCATCCAGCCGCTGGCGAAGCCGTCGCTGTAGTCGCCAAACCGGCGCATCCAGTTGCTGGCGCCAGCCGATGGCGGGGCGATGACCAGCGCCTTGCGCATCATCGGATCGCTCTTTTGCACGTCGCCGGCGTAGATCGTCGGCGGTATATAAACGCCGCTCTCGCGGTACACCCGGTTCAGCGGGTCCACCGCGCCATGCACCAGAATAGGGCCGAGGCTGGCGTCAATGCCATGGAGAATGCGCTGGGCCTTGCCGAAGGAATAGCAGAACAGCACGCTGGTTTTGTCGGCGGCGGCATTGGCCTGCCACCACTGATTGATCTCGCCAAAGATCTGCGCCTGGGGTTGCCAGCGATAGATTGGCAGGCCGAAGGTCGACTCGGTGATGAAGGTGTGGCAGCGCACCGGCTCGAAGGGTGCGCAGGTGCCGTCGGGCTCGATCTTGTAATCCCCCGAGGCGACCCAGACTTCGCCGCCGTATTCAAGGCGCACCTGGGCTGAGCCGAGGACGTGGCCGGCAGGGTGAAAACTCAGGGTGACGCCGTGGTGCCGCAAGCGCTCGCCATAGGGCAGGGTTTGCAGGCTGATGTCCTGGCCCAGTCGCGCACGCAAAATCCCTTCACCGGGTGCGGCCGCCAGGTAATGCTGGTTGCCTGTGCGGGCATGGTCGCCATGGGCGTGCGTGATGACCGAACGCTCGACCGGCCGCCACGGGTCAATATAGAAATCGCCGGCGGGGCAGTACAAACCTTCAGGGCGCGCGATAACAAGATCCATGTTGTTACCAAAATGGGGGGGCTTGTTAGCTATGAGGTTGGCGCGAAGCGAGAAGTTCTATCGAGTTTCGCGCGATGATCGTTCCCATGCTCTGCGTGGGAATGCAGCCCGTGACGCTCCGCGCCACTGGACGCGGAGCGTCCCTAGAGGCATTCCCACGCAGAGCGTGGGAACGATCAGTGGCGAAAGGGGTTACTTGCCGGGTGTCAGGGTCAACCGTGTCTTGCCGTACACCTTGTCAAAGTTCTGCGGTTGCATCGGCAGGCTCATGTATTGCCCCTTCAGCCATGGATCAATGCTGTCGAGGTAGTGCGGGCTCGCCGGGTTGCCGGACTGACCGGTGCTGTTCTGCCCCATCAGCGGTTCTGCCTGGCTGAAGTCCACGATAAAGCGCATGGCTGGCGCCAGCGTCGTGTTGAAGTCCTGACCCCAGGTGAAGGCCGCCGTGTTCAGCGTCGTGTGGTCGCCGCCGGCCGCGAGCGGACCGCGCACGGTCTGGCCGCTGGCATTCTTCCACTCATAGCGGTGCAACTTGCCCCACTGCCAGGCTTTGTGATCGCCGCCCAATTGACTGTCACCGGCGCTGATCGCCGCCGCCAGACTGCGAGCGAGGATTGCCGGCTTGTCTTCTTTCTGCGGCGTGCGTGCGTCATCCCAGAACGGACTGTCTTCACGGCCCAGCAAGTGATCGGCCTGAGCCGCGTAGGACAACTTGCCGTTGGCGATAAAGGCTTTCCACGCCGGGCTGCTTTCCGGGCCCAGTTCGTCGAGGAAGATCTGTTTGGTGCTTTCCTGCAGGAACAGCTCGTAGATCGCCGCATCCGCAGAGGTCGGGCTGAGTTTGCCGTCGAAGGCCATCAAACGGGTGTACGCCTCGCGAGCCTTGCCGCGATCGGCAACCGGCAGGGCTTCGATGGCTTGTTTGAGCGGCTGGGCCATGCCCGGCGCTTCAAACATTTTTTTCAGTTTGGCGGCGAACGTCGTGGTCTGGTCGTATTGCATCGCGATCACGCTGCGCGTGTCGTGTTTGCCCACACCCGCCAGTTCGGCCAGGCGTTCGCCACGTTCCGGAGCCGACCAGGAATTTGACAGCTGCATGCCGTAGCCATGGGGAATGACCCGCTGGTTGGCGGTGCCGAGCCAGCCTTGGGACGGGTCCTGGTCATACGGGTGGAGCATCGGGTCGGCGTAGCCGTCCCAATCGTAGCGACCTTCCCAGCCCGGCGACGGCAGCAGGCCTTCGCCTTCGCGACGGTTCGGGTAACGCCCGGTGACTTGCCAGCCGATGTTGCTGGCATCGGCGAACACCAGGTTCAAGGCGATGGCGCGGATTTCACGGCTGGCGTCCGAGGCTTTCTCGACGGTCTGTGCCCGGGACAGGTCGAAAAACGCGTCCAGGGTTTTATCGTCGGTGAAATTCGGCGTCTGCAAAGCCAGGCCGAAACCATTGGCCAGCGTCATGCCCTGGGCGCTGTTGAGCAAAGGACCGTGGCGGGTTTCGTACACCACTTCGCGAATCGGTCGCTGGCCTTTGACGAAGTAGGTTTCGTTGCGCACGATCGCCGGCTGCCATTTGCCGCCGACTTCATAGGTGAGGCCGTTGCCCTGGCGTTTGATTTTTTCCAGGAACAGGTCCTGGTTGTCGCCCATGACCGAGGTCATGCTCCACGCCACTTTGCTGTTGAAACCGCCGAGCACCATGGGCAAACCGGCAATCGTCACGCCAGAGGCCTGGTACTTCGGTGCGCGAATCTGCACGTAGCTGAACAACGACGGCACACCCAAAGGCCCATGGCTGTCGCTGGCCAGCAGGCTTTTGCCACTGCGGCTGCGTTGCGGGCCGATGGCCCAGTTGTTCGACGAGGTGGCGCCCAGCAGATTCAGGTCGGACAGTTGCCCGGTGGCTTTGCTGATTTGCGTCAGGCCCGGGATGGCGCCATTGAGCTTGATGCCCTGCAGTTTTTCAGCTTCGCCCAGCGGCAGTTTTTCGTCGGGGGCGGACGGCGTCAGCCACCCGAGTTTGTCCGTGGTGACGGTCTGGGCCAGCATCAGCGCGTTGATCTCTTCCGGCAGGTTGGCCGACTGACTGAAGTTCAGCAGGCAGAAAATCAGCGCCGAGTCTTCCGGTTGCCAGTATTCAGGCTTGTAACCGCTGGCGGCGAGGTCGGCCGGCAGCTTGTCGCGGAAACGGAACAGGTAGGCGTTGACGCCGCGCGCATAGACTTCGAAGAAGCGTTTGAGGCGCGGCGACGATGCCTTGTACAACTCGCCCGCGCTTTTCTTCAGATTGACGGCGCGCATGTAGCGGTCGGCGTCCAGCAGGTCCGAACCGGACATCTCTGACAAACGGCCCTGGGCCAACAGGCGCAAGGTGACCATTTGCGTGATGCGGTCGCTGGCGTGGACGTAGCCGAGGGCGAACAGGGCGTCGTGGAAGCTGTTGCTTTCGATCAGCGGCATGCCCATGGCATTGCGGCGCACCGAAACGTTCTGCGCCAGGCCCTTGAGCGGCTGTACGCCGGTGGTCGGCGGGAGGGTGTCCTGGGTGTTCCAGGTCTGACAACCGGTCAGGCTCAAAACACCGGCCACTGCTGCGGCAACGCCGAACCGGGGAAGAAAATGTGTAAGGGCTGGCGAGGCCATGGCAAAGCTCCTGCGGGGGGTAGCGTCATTAAAGGCGCTACGTTAGTGAGCAGGAGGAGGGCGCGCAAGCAGGGTGTCAGGTTATTTCAGGATTTGTCCGATAAACACAATCTTGCCTGTAAGCGGAAGTGATGCTGAAGTGCCTGAAATTCAATGACCTGTTGTGAGAAAAGTCGGCATGGAGCTTAAGACCAACGCAGCACTGATCATCATCGACCAACAAAAAGGCATTTTGCAGCCCCGGCTCGGTCGCCGAAATAATCCTCAGGCCGAGGAACGGATTGTCGATTTACTGGCGTATTGGCGGCGAACCGGACGGCCGGTGATTCATGTGCAGCACCTGTCCCGTTCACCGGAATCGGTGTTCTGGCCGCAGCAAGCAGGCGTTGAGTTTCAGGAACGCTTCATGCCCCAGGCCGGCGAACAACTGATTCAGAAACAGGTACCGGATGCATTTTGTGCGACCGGGCTGGAGGCGAGTTTGCGCGAGGCGGGGATCGAGCAGTTGATCATCGTTGGCGTTGCGACCCATAACTCGGTGGAGTCCACGGCGCGAACGGCCGGGAACCTGGGATTTGACGCGTGGGTGGCGGAGGATGCGTGCTTTACGTTCGACAAGGCCGATTATTTTGGCCATGCGCACTCAGCCGAGGAAGTGCATGCGATGTCGCTGGGGAATTTGCACGGGGAATATGCGACGGTCGTGAGTACTGCACAGATATTGAAGGCTGGCTGAGTTCCCTGCGGGAGCGACGCACCGTCGCTCCCGCAGGGGGATGCGTGCACAGAACCAATGTGGGAGCGGGCTTGCTCGCGAGGTCGATTCAAGCGGCGAAGACGTTCTTCGCCCGAAGCATCAAGCGCCGTGGCACTTCTTGAATTTCTTGCCGTTGCCGCATGGGCAAGGGTCGTTGCGGCCGACATCTTTCAGGGTGTTGCGCACCGGTTCCTGGTGGGCGTGGCCGCAGTTCGGGCCGTGGACATGGCCGTGGTCGTGGTCGTGATCATGGTGGTCGTGATGGTCATGATCGTGGTTGCAGTCAGGGCCATGGACATGGGGTTGCTGGGTCATCGGTTTTGCTCCGGAATTAAATCGGCGGGGATTATCACGCCATTGCGCGCCAGGTGCACGTAGTGCGCGATGAATAAACCGGTTTCCATTTCACCTTCCAGACGATAGGGGATGGGCTGATCGGGTTTTTTCAGCATTTTCACCAGGTCCCGCACCTTGGGCCACAGGTTGGTGCGGATCGGCACCTTGAAATAGGCGCTGCGTTTGGGGCCGACGGTGAACCAGTGTTCATGCTCGCCTTCGGCCAGCAGCATGTCGCCCAAGTGAATACGGTACTCGAGGCCGCGCACCGTCAGGTCGCTGTCATTGGGATTGTCGACGCGAAAGTGCAGGATGAATTTCTGCTCCAGCAGTTTGGCGCGGACCACTTCAACCTTCACCAGGTGCACCTGCGGGTCCGGCAGATCGTCTCCGAACCAGGACGCGCAGCCGCCGAGCCCCAGAAAGAGGAGCGAGGAGAAGAGAAAAAGTGCAAGGCGCCGGGTGATCATGGTCGTGTTTCTCCCTAGAACGCCAGTCTAGCCCTTTGGAATCACCTCACGCGCCGAAATACCCCGCGCAACACTTCTTGAATTTCTGCCCGCTGGCGCACGGGCAGGCATCGTTGCGTCCGGCCTTGAGTGGCACGGTGGGGTCGATGAAGTACCAGTGCCCGCCGTTCTGCACGAACGAGGAGCGCTCGCGGTGGCTGTGTTCACCCCCACCGTCATGCCAGCGTGCGGTGAACGTGACGAATGCGTGTTCCGGTTGACCGCCCAATACCTCGGAGCTTTCCACCTCCAGACCCAGCCAGGTGCTTTGCGCGCTCCAGTCGCTGATGGACTGACGATCCAGGCCGGCCTGTTGCGCGGGTAGGGTGGTTGCCACCAGATAGTCGATCAAACCCAGCACATAAGCGCTGTAGCGCGAGCGCATCAAGGCTTCGGCGCACGGCGCCGGATGCCCGGCATGGTAATGGCCGCAGCAGGCATCGAGCAGGGTGCCGCTGCCGCAAGGGCAAATGGATGTACTCATTGCGTTACCACCAATATTTCCCGAAGTTTTCCGGATTGGCCCAGAACCGTGAGTTGAGCCAGTCGGGCACCTGTTTATAGTCAAGCAGATCGTAGGTGAACAGCGTCAGCACTTGTTCATCGCGCTGGAAGCGTTCACTGGCTTGCAAGGCCAGGGAAAAGAAATCCGTCTCCTGCCAGCCGCTGGCCGGCAAATCCGCCAGCACCGCAATGCGGCTGGCGTTCAGATTACGGATCCCGCCTAAAAGATTCAGACCGTCACGCTTTGGCAGGTGTTCAAGGCAATCGACCACCAGCGCCAGATCAAAGCGGCGCGCCGCCAGTTCGGCCGGCAGTGCACCCGGTGCCGCATGCGCCACGCAGCTGTCCGGGTGCGCGAGCTTGAACGCCTCAAGTGCGGGGAATTCGCTGGCGCCGATCAACAACAGGCGCGCGGGGGCGTATCGATCAAGCAAAGCGGCCAACGCCTGCTGGGGCGTGCGCGAAGAAATACCTGCAATCATCAGAGTTCCTCAAAAAGAGCACCAAGACTAGCCTGCCCAAACGTGCGGGCCTAGAGCGGGTTTGCACCAAAATCGGCGAACGGCCGTGAATACGTGACTAAACAGCGGTGGCCTATTGCTGGCGGAGATTAAAACTCCGGTCTTTACTCCCTGAATCGGTTTCAAGCCGATCCCTCAGGAGAAAACTAGATGAGCATAGTTCGGACAGCATTACCCTTGGTTCTGCTAACCAGTGTGTTGACTGGTTGCGCAGGTTTGCAGAAAACCGACTGGCCGACCTGTGCAGGGGTCGGTGGTGTCATCGGTGCGGGTCTCGGTGCGACCGAGAGTACGGCATGGGCGGGGTATGGCGCGCTGGCCGTCGGCAGTTTCGCCGCGGCTTATTGCTGGGTGCATGGCGATGGCGACGAAGACGGCGATGGTGTGCCGGACAGTCGCGACAAGTGTCCGGGTACGCCTCGAGGCGTGAAGGTCGATGCCGACGGCTGCCCTCCACCGGTACCTGCGCCAGTGGTCGAAGAAGTCGTGGTGGTCAAGGAAGAAGTCATTGTCATCCGCGATGTCCACTTCCAGTTCGACAAAGCCACACTCACGCCTGCCGATAAAGATGTACTCAACACAATCGCCACGCGCCTGAAACAGGAAGCCTCCACCGCTCAATTGACCGTGACCGGCCATACCGACAGCGTGGGCAGTGATACCTACAACCAGAAACTGTCGGATAAGCGTGCTCACTCGGTGGTTGAATACCTCATCCAGCAAGGCGTCCCACGCAGCAGCTTCGTGTCTGTGACCGGTGCCGGTGAAAGCCAGCCGGTGGCCGATAACAAAACCGCTGACGGCCGTGCGCAGAACCGTCGCACGGAAATCAAAATCAACCGCTAAGTCCCATCCGCTCCGCGGCTTGTGCAGTCGCGGATGCGGGTCTTTACTCCTGTGTAACCGGTATGGGCCGGTAACACAGGAGCTTTCACAATGAGCGTTCTCACAAGGACCGTCTTGCCGGTTCTGCTGCTAGGCAGCCTGTTGACCGGTTGCGCCACTCACAGCGATGGCACCGCCCCTCTCAATCAACGTACCTGGCCGATCTGCAGCCTCATCGGCGGACTGGTCGGCGGCGGTCTGGGCGCGATTGAAAGTGCCGGCTGGGCAGGCGGTGGCGCAGCACTCGGTATCTTGACCGGTGGCTTGATCTGTTACGCCCAGGATGGCGATGAGGACGAAGACGGCGTTTTCGATCGGCGTGATCGTTGCCCCGATACCCCGGCCAATACGCCTGTCGAACACCATGGTTGTCCGCTGCCGCAGTACCCGGCCAGCGTGAAACCTGTCGAAGTTGTTGAGCCCGAAGTCATCACGCTGCCCAGCGACGTGCTGTTTGCCTTCAACAAGTCTGACCTGAGTCCCGCCGCGCAGAGTCAATTGGATTCGCTGATGTCCAAACTGCAATTCGCCGATGTGGTGAGCATCAAGGTGATCGGTCATACCGACAGCGTCGGTTCGGATGAATACAACCAGGCACTTTCGGAGCGTCGCGCCAGCAGTGTGGCAGCTTATCTGTTGAGCCAGGGCATTGCGCCGAGCAAACTCACCAGCGAAGGCAAAGGCGAAAGCCAGCCGTTGGCCGACAACGAAACGGATGAAGGACGCGCGAAAAACCGTAGGGTGGAATTGCACATTAATCGCTAAGCCCCGTAATAGAGCCGTCGGACAACAGTGGCTGTTGATTCGACGGCCATTCGGCGGCCTTCATGAAGAATTTTCTGTTGCCCTCTGGCTTATCCCTCGCGGAAGCCGTTACTGTGCGCGCAAAGAATAATTCTCAACGGGGGGCGTATGAAGGTGTTTTGGGGGCTGGGGAAGTTGTTGACCCTGCTGTTTTGGCTGGTGGTGCTGGTCAATCTGCTGATGCCGTTTGTCAATCCGTTGCACCTGCTGGTCAATCTGGCTGGCGGCGTGTTGGCGTCTCTTCATCTGCTTGAGGCGGTGTTCTGTTTCCGCAGCCTCAGAGGTCGCGCCCACCCTTGGCGTGATCGCTTGAAGATCCTGTTTTTCGGCGTATTCCACCTGCAAACCCTCCCGGCTCCGACCGTATCGAAGGCTTCCCATGCGTAAACTCTGTCTGCTCGCCGCACTCATCAGCCCATTGGCCTGCGCCCAGGTGGTCAGTGTCGAAACCAATTCATTGATGCGCCTGCCCAACACCGCCAGCACCTTGCAGCTTGAACGCCTGGAAGTCGCCGATTACGGCACTTTGTTGATTCCTTCGAACGTGACCGAAGTTACCGTCGGCGAATTGCATCTGGGGCGTGAGGCGCGGATCGCCATCGTGCCAAGTGAACAGGTACTGGAATTGAAAGTCAGTCGTGCCGAATTGTCTGAAGGCAGCCAGATCACGGCTCGTGGGGCGCCGGGGACTTACCTCAAGGCCGCTCGCTCCGGACGCAACCTGAATTTGCAGATCAAGGCACTGAATGCACCGCTGTTGTCAGTAGACGCTCGCGGTGGCGCGGGTGCGCCAGGTTTTGTCGGCCTCGATGGGGCCAACGGTCAGGCGCCGGGTTGCACATGGGGTCAGGCCGGCCGCGGTGCCGATGGCAGCAATGGCAGTGATGGTCAGCCGGGGGCGCCGGGGGCGCTGGTCAGGCTGGAAGTGCCACGGGATTATCCGGTTGAACAGATCAAGGTTCAGGTGGCGGGTGGTGCCGGTGGCATCGCGGGGCCTGGCGGCAAGCCGGGCGCGGGCGGCAAGGCCAAGGGCTGCCTCGTTTACGAGGCCGATGGCGGCAAAAGCGGTCGTCCTGGGATTGATGGACAGCCGGGGCCTGCGGGTGCGGCGGGTTCGGTGACCGTTCAAAGGTTGTAAGAACGACCGAGATCCTGTGGCGAGGGAGCTTGCTCCCGCTGGACTGCGCAGCAGTCCTATTTTGGGGCCGCTTCGCAACCCAGCGGGAGCAAGCTCCCTCGCCACAGTTGTACTGTTTGCTTTAGAACATCGGTCTGGCCGCAGCAATCGCCACCAGCACCAACCCGACAATCAAATTGATCCCCACCAACTTGCGAATCTTCCCAAGCGTCGCAGCCCCGGTCGGCCAATCCTGTGCGCCCACCGCCGTGCGCAACTCTGGCAGCAGCAACGCTTGAATCCGGATAAACAGCGCGGTCATCACCACATACAAGCCCATCATCACCTGCACATACCGCGGCGCCGCCTCAAACCCGGCGTATTGCAGATGAATCATGCCCACGCCACTGATCGGCAACAGCACGACCGCGACCCAGACCCAGCGGAAAAAACCTTGAAACACTTCCACCCACAGCTTCAAACGGGCAGGCCCCTCCAGCGCCTTCATCGCTGCAGGCCGCAAGACCATCCAGGCGAAAAACATACCGCCGACCCACACCAGGGCGGACAGGACGTGCAGGGTGTAAACGATGCCAAAAGGTGTCATTGAGGTACTCCGTTCTGCGCGGGATTAATTAGCGGGGTATGATAGCGGCCCATACGAACCACTGAAAATTTATCCAGCGTTTTTTGCGCCCGACAATCCATGATCAGCACCGAACTCAAAACCACGATCCAGGGCGCCTACTCGCGTTTTCTTGAAGCCAAGAGCCTCAAACCACGCTACGGCCAACGCCTGATGATCGCCGAAATTGCCAAAGTCCTCGGTGACATCGACACCGACGACGAAGGCCGGCGCAGTGGCGACCCCGCGATTGTCGCGGTGGAAGCCGGCACCGGTACCGGTAAAACCGTGGCCTACAGCCTGGCGGCGATACCCACCGCCAAGGCCGCGGGCAAACGCCTGGTCATCGCCACGGCCACCGTGGCCCTGCAAGAGCAGATCGTCTACAAGGATTTGCCCGACCTGATGCGCAACAGCGGTCTGAATTTCAGCTTCGCCCTGGCCAAGGGGCGCGGGCGCTACATGTGCCTGTCCAAGCTCGACATGTTGCTCCAGGAAGGTCACGCGCAAACCGCCACGGCTCAGCTGTTCGAAGAAGAAGGTTTCAAGATCGAGGTCGATGAGGCCAGTCAGAAGCTCTTCACCAGCATGATCGAGAAGCTCGCCGGCAATAAATGGGACGGCGACCGCGACAGTTGGTCCACCGCCCTGGAAGACGCCGACTGGGCGCGCCTGACCACCGATCACAGCCAGTGTACTAACCGTCATTGCCCCAACTTCGGCCAGTGCGCCTTCTACAAGGCCCGCGAAGGCATGGGCAAGGTTGACGTGATTGTCACCAACCACGACATGGTCCTGGCAGACCTGGCGTTGGGCGGCGGCGCCGTGCTGCCGGACCCGCGCGATACCATTTACGTATTCGACGAAGGCCACCACCTGCCGGACAAGGCCATCGGCCATTTCGCCCACTACACGCGCCTGCGTTCCACCGCCGACTGGCTGGAAACCACCGCCAAGAACCTCACCAAACTACTGGCCCAGCATCCGCTGCCGGGTGACCTGGGCAAGTTGATCGAGCAGGTGCCGGAGCTGGCTCGCGAGATCAAGACCCAGCAGCAGTTCATGTTCACCGCGTGCGAGCAAGTGGCCGATTTCAAACCCGGCGAAGACGTCGAAGGCCGCGAACGGCCGCGTCACCGTTTCGTCGGCGGGGTGATTCCCGAGCACATGCGTGAAATGGGCGTCGAGCTGAAGAAGGGCTATGCCCGTCTGACCGACCTGTTCACCCGGCTCACCGAACTGCTCAAGGAAGGCATGGACGGCGAGGTCAATATCGGCATCGCCAGCAACCAGGCCGAAGAGTGGTATCCGCTGTTCGGCAGCCTGTTGTCCCGTTCTTCGGGCAACTGGGAATTGTGGGTCGCGTTCACCGCTGAAGACCCGGAAGACAACCCGCCCATGGCCCGCTGGCTGACCCTGGCCGAAAGCGGTTCGCTGTTCGACATCGAGGTCAACGCCAGCCCGATCCTCGCCGCGGAAATGCTCCGGCGCAACCTGTGGAATGTCGCTTATGGCGCACTGGTGACTTCGGCGACCCTGACCGCTCTCGGCACCTTCGACCGTTTCCGCATGCGTGCCGGCCTGCCAAAAAAAGCCGTGACTGCCGTGGTCCCGAGCCCGTTCCATCACGCCGACGCCGGTGTGTTGCGGGTGCCGGACCTGAAAGCCGACCCGCGTGACGCACCGGCCCACACCGCCGCGATCATCCGTGACTTGCCAGCCTTGGTGGAAGGTTCGCGCGGCACCCTGGTGCTGTTCTCCTCGCGCAAACAGATGCAGGACGTGTTCGACGGCCTGGACCGTGACTGGCGCAAGCAAGTGTTCATTCAAGGCAACCTGTCGAAACAGGAAACCCTGAACAAGCACAAGGCGCGTGTTGATGGCGGAGACTCCAGCGTGCTGTTCGGCCTGGCGAGTTTTGCCGAAGGGGTCGACTTGCCCGGTGCGTATTGCGAGCACGTGGTGATCGCGAAGATTCCGTTCTCGGTGCCCGACGACCCGGTCGAAGCGGCCCTGGCCGAATGGATTGAAGCCCGTGGCGGCAATCCGTTCATGGAAATCTCCGTGCCCGACGCTTCGCTGAAACTGGTCCAGGCCTGCGGCCGCTTGCTGCGTACCGAAGAAGACCGCGGCACCATTACCCTGCTGGATCGACGTCTGGTCACCCAGCGTTACGGCAAAGCAATCCTCAACGCATTGCCGCCATTCCGTCGCGAAATTTCCTGAAACACCGGTGGGCTTTTTTGCCCACCGCGTTGTCTATCGTTCAGCCACCACCTTTCCATTGGCCCATTGAGGGTCGTTCGGGAGAAACACGTTCCTATGATTCGCTGTTCGTTGCCTGCTGTTTTCGCCCTGATGTTCGCAGCCCCTTTGCTGGCAGCCCCTGCCGGCCAACAGACGCTGTTCAACTTTGTGCGCCCCGCCGATGTGGTCCAGGTGGCAACTCAGGATGCCAGCCTGCCGCAATCCAATGCGGAGCAAACGGCCGAAGGTGAAGTGCTGCGTCGGGTGACGTTCAACCCGGTGGCGCAACCGACCTTGCGTCTGACCCCGCAAACCGGCGCCTGGGACTGGTCCCAGTCAGGTGTCATGAGCTTGCGCATTCAGAGCGCGATGGACTGGGCCGTGACCCTGTACGTGAAAATCCAGAGCAACGATGGCAAGACCCTGATCAGTCGTGTCGACTTGCCCGCCGGACCGGCGCAGACCCTGTTGGTGCCGCTGCAACCGAGTTCGCCGCTGAGCCAGGGCATGAAGGCCGGGCCGCCGATGCCGATGACGTTTGACGGCCAACGGGTATTGCTGGCCAGCAGCGCCGGTGAGCTGGATCGCAGCCAGGTGGTGTCGGTGACGTTGTCGATGGATCAGCCGAAAGTAGCCCAAAGTATCCTGCTTGAGCGTTTCGGCGTGCAGGACGGTGAAGCGGTGACCAAGGCGGCATACGGCGGCCTGGTGGACGCCTACGGTCAATCGACCCGGGCCAAATGGCCGGAGAAGGTCGGTAGCGATGAGCAACTGAAAAGCGCCGCCGCCAAAGAACAGCAACAAACCAGAACCTGGCTCGCCGAGCGTCAGAAGTTGTCCCTGGACAAGTTCGGCGGCTGGAACAAAGGCCCGACGTTCAAGGCCAGCGGTTTTTTCCGCACGGAAAAACGTGACGGTCGCTGGTACCTGGTGACTCCGGAAGGGCATCCGTTCTATTCGTTGGGGGTCAATACCGTTACCCCGAACGTCAACCAGACCTACATCGCCGGCCGCGAGTGGATGTTTGAATCCCTGCCAAAACCGGAAGAACCCTTGGCCAGTCATTATGGCGAAGGCGACAACCGTGGTGGCAACGGCGCCGATCAGGGCCGTGGTTATAACGCCGGTCGCTGGTACGATTTCTATGGCGCTAACTTGCAGCGCCTGTACGGCGAACCGTGCGCGCTGGGCAGCGACACCAAGGCTGGTGTCGCCGAAGCGGCCAAGGCTGATGCGGTCGAGGCCACGACCGACAAGGCCGCCGAGCAACCTGTCGCACCTACGACTGCCGAATCCGGCGTCGCCGAAGCCGCCAAGACCGGCGCGGAGGAAGCGACCGTCGCCAAAGCCGTCGAGCAAAAACCTGCTGAACCCTGCAAAGCCGTGGTTGATGAACAACGCTGGGCCAGCCATACCCTGGACCGCCTGCAGGCCTGGGGTTTCAACACGGTCGGCAACTGGAGCGCTCCGGCGCTGGCCAATGCTGACCGTGTGCCGTACACCTTGCCGCTGTCGATCGTCGGCGATTACGCCAGCATCAGCACCGGCACCGATTGGTGGGGCGGCATGCCCGACCCGTTCGACCCACGCTTCGCCATGGCCACCGAACGCGCCGTGGCCATCGCCGCCCGTGACCATCGCGACGATCCCTGGCTGATCGGTTACTTCGCCGACAACGAACTGGCCTGGGCCGGCCCCGGCGACGATCCGAAAGCCCGTTACGCACTGGCCTACGGCACCTTGAAAATGACCACCGACGTGCCGGCCAAACGGGCGTTTCTCAAGCAATTGCGCGACAAGTACCGCAATCAGGCCGGCCTTTCCAAGGCGTGGGGCATCGACTTGCCGGCCTGGGAATTGATGGAAGACCCGGGTTTCGTGCCGCCGCTGCCGAGCGCCGAACACCCGGAAATCGAAGCTGATTTCAAATACTTCCAGAAGGTCTTCGCCGATACCTACTTCAAGACCCTTTCCGATTCGCTCAAGTGGCACGCACCGAACCAGTTGCTGCTGGGCGGTCGCTTCGCCACCAGCACCCCGGAAGCCGTTGAGTCCTGCGCCCAGTATTGCGACGTACTGAGCTTCAACATGTACACCCTGCAACCGCAAGACGGCTATGACTTCGCCAAATTGCGCAGCCTGGACAAACCGGTGCTGATCACCGAGTTCAACTTCGGCTCCGCTGATCGCGGTCCTTTCTGGGGCGGCGTGACGCAGTTGGCCAAGGAAGAAGACCGTGGCCCGGCTTATGCCAACTTCCTCAAACAGGCGTTGAGCGAACCGTCGATTGTCGGCGTGCACTGGTTCCAGTACCTCGATCAACCGGTGACCGGACGTCTGCTGGATGGCGAGAACGGTCACTTTGGCCTGGTGGGCATTACCGATCTGCCGTTCCAGGGCTTTGTCGACAGCGTGCGCAAGAGCAACCTGGCGACCGTTGACCAGTTGGGCAAGGAGGCTGAGAAGGCCAAGGCTGCAGCAAATAAAGCCGCCCATGAAGGCGAGGGCGGTAAAAAAGGTGATGCGGGCAAAGGCGTGGGGCAAGGTGCGGACCATGCCGGTGGCCATTCGGCCAACGGTCACTGAGCCCTGCTCGACCGCGTTATCGTTCTTCGCGAGCAGGCTCGCTCCCACCATGGTGCTGCGTGATCCCTGGGGAGCGAGCCTGACGACAAATTTCTGATCCAATCCATGGGCAACCGACCGCCCGGCTCACGCCTGTTCCCAAAACCTTCAATGGCTGGAACAATGCGGGCCACTTTGTAGAACGATAGTCCGGGGAGTTGCGGGTGCAGATTCAGGGTCATTACGAGCTTAAGTTCGAAGCAGTACGCGAAGCGTTCGCGGCGCTGTTCGACGATCCTCAGGAACGTGGTGCGGCGTTGTGCATCCGGGTCGGTGGCGAAACCGTCCTCGACCTCTGGGCCGGTACCGCCGACAAGGATGGCCTTGAAGCCTGGCACAGCGACACTATCGCCAACCTGTTCTCCTGCACCAAGACCTTCACTGCCGTCACCGCCCTGCAATTGGTGGCCGAAGGCAAGCTGCAACTGGATGCCCCGGTGGCGCGCTACTGGCCCGAATTCGCCGCCGCCGGCAAAGACTCCGTCACCTTGCGCCAGTTGCTCTGCCATCAGGCCGGTCTGCCGGCACTGCGCGAGTTGCTGGCACCCGAAGCGCTCTACGACTGGTACACCATGGTCGATGCCCTTGCTGCCGAAACGCCGTGGTGGACACCGGGCGAAGGCCACGGTTACGCGGCAATCACCTATGGCTGGCTGGTGGGCGAGTTGCTGCGCCGTGCCGACGGTCGTGGGCCGGGCTCATCGATTGTGGCGCGGGTCGCCAAGCCGTTAGGGCTGGATTTCCATGTGGGCCTGGCGGACGAAGAGTTCCATCGCGTGGCGCACATCGCCCGCGGCAAGGGCAACGTTGGCGATGCGGCGGCCCAGCGCTTGCTGCAAGTGACTATGCGCGAGCCGACCGCCATGACCACCCGGGCCTTCACTAACCCGCCGTCGATCATGACCAGCACCAACAAACCCGAATGGCGCCGGATGCAACAACCCGCCGCCAATGGCCACGGTAACGCCCGTAGCCTTGCTGGTTTCTACGCCGGCCTGCTTGATGGCAGCCTGCTGGAAAGCGAAATGCTCGAGGAGCTGACCCGCGAACACAGCCTTGGCGAAGACAAGACTTTATTGACCCGGACCCGTTTTGGCCTGGGTTGCATGCTTGATCAACCGGACGTTCCCAATGCGACTTACGGCCTCGGCCCGCGGGCATTCGGCCATCCGGGCGCTGGCGGCTCCATCGGTTTTGCTGACCCGGAACATGATGTGGCCTTCGGATTTGTGACAAATACACTGGGGCCTTACGTCTTGATGGATCCGCGCGCGCAGAAGCTTGCGCGGGTACTGGCCACTTGTCTGTAATACGCACTCTCGGGCTCCAGGGCCGGAACCCGAAGGCCATTATGGTTTCCAACCGTCTGTTTATCCGGTCACGCCGGCCTGATTTTTTATGATTTCATTTTTGTGGATATCCAATGTCATTCAATAAAACCACCCTTGCCTTGGCCCTGTGTGTCGCGATCACCGGTTGTGCACAGACCCCACAAAATGATTCGGATGGCAGCAGCTGGTGGCCGTTCGGCTCCTCCGACAAAGTCGCGGCGAAAGAGCCGGCTCCGGCCCCGACCCCAGCCCCTTTGAAAACGGCCGCCGCGGCTCCAGTGACCAAAGCTGAAAGTTCCAACCCTTGGTACTGGCCGTTCGGCTCCGATGAAGCGCTCGACAAAAAGCCGGAAGTAAAACCCGAAGCCAAGCCTGTCGAAGTGGCCAAGGCTGAAGCTGAAGCCGGTGGAAAGTGGTGGTGGCCGTTCGGGGGTAAAGATCAACCCACCGCCAAAGCCGTGCCGATGCCGGATCCTAAAGTCACTCAAGCCTGGCTCGACGACTACGAGCCGCGCCTGCGTGAAGCGATCAAGGACAGCAATCTGCAACTTGAGCGTCGTGAAAACGTATTGGTCGTGACCGCGCCGGTAGAAGGCTCGTTCAACCCGGACCGTCCGGCCATGTTGCTGCCCGTGACCCTAGGCCCGTTCACTCGCGTCGCGAAAATCCTGGAAGTCGATCCTAAGACCGCCGTCCTGGTACTGGGTCACAGTGATACCTCGGGCGCCGCACCGGCCAACGTCAAACTGAGCCAGGAGCGTGCGCAAGCCGTCGCTGCGATCTTCCGCCTCAGCGGTTTGCAGCGTGATCGCCTGATGCTGCGCGGCATGGGCGGTGAAGCCCCTCGTGCAGCCAACGACAGCAACGAAGGTCGCGCCTTGAACCGTCGTGTGGAATTGCTGGTGACTCCGCAAAACACCATGGTCGCGTTGCTGAGCAAGTACAACATGCCGGCTCCGGCGCCCGTTCGCCTGGTCGCTGCCCAGGACGTCAAGCCAGTGGTCAAGCCTGTCACGCCTGCACCTGCGGCGAAAAAAGCGGCTGTGCCTGCTGCGAAAAAAGCCCCGGCCAAGAAAGCCGCCAAGGCTCCAGCCAAGAAGACACCGGCTAAAACCGCGACCCCGGCGAAAAAGACTGCCCCAGCAAAAGCCGCAGTGGCTGACAAGAAAGTCGCCGCTGCCGATGCTGCAAAGAAGTGATTCGTTAACCAAAAGGAATGCGCCATGACCCAGGGCCTGGCTGATATGCGTCGCGACTACACCCGTGACGGTCTGACCGAGGCGCAAGCCCCGGCCGAGCCGTTCGGACTGTTCCATCAGTGGTTTGCGGACGCGGTGAAAACCGAGCAACCGCCGGTGGAGGCCAATGCCATGACCCTGGCCACCGTCGATCAGGACGGTCGGCCGCATTGCCGCATTCTGCTGCTCAAGGGCCTGGACGAAGAGGGTTTCACCTTCTTCACCAACTACGACAGCGCCAAAGGCCAGCATCTGGCGGCAAACCCGTTCGCCGCCATGACGTTTTTCTGGCCGACCCTGGAGCGCCAGGTGCGCATCGAAGGGCGGGTGGTGAAGGTTACGGCTGAAGAGTCCGACGCCTATTTCCAGGTCCGCCCGCTGGGCAGTCGTCTCGGTGCCTGGGCTTCGCCCCAGAGCCGGGTGATCGCCGATCGTGCTGAACTGGAAGCGCTGCTCAAGAACACCGAGCAACGTTTCAGCGACACTCAACCGCACTGCCCGGAACATTGGGGCGGTTACCGCTTGCTACCCGAGCGCATCGAGTTCTGGCAAGGCCGTCCGAGCCGCCTGCACGATCGCCTCAACTACCGTTTGCAAGGCGCCGACTGGATTCTTGAACGTCTGGCACCTTAAGCAGTCTACCGATCGGGATAGCCTGCCGCAGCGGCTTCAAGCCACTGGGGCAGGTCCCGGCGCTTGATCTTCTGCGCCTGAGCGCTTGCCAGTTGCTCGAGCATGAACGCTTTTTTCTGCTCGTCTTTACCCGCCAGCGCCAACGCCAGATCGCGGTCCATCCAGCGCTTGATCCGCACGTACAGCCACCAGTGGAAGTACAAACCGGCGACCGTGGTGACAACAATGATGAAGTAATCCATGAAAATCCTTGGGTCAGTGGGGCAGGTTTTTCGGTTTGCCGCTACTGTGTGGTGAGTTCCGAGGCGCCTGTACCGAGCCTGAATGAAACCAATTTTATCCGGGCGATGCCGTGACAGACGTCAAGCTGCGGAGTTTAATGAATACTTGTCCTTTGGAGTTGATGCTATGCGTAAGTCTGTTCTGCTGGTTGCTTCCTTTTCCACGATGGCGATGTTGCTCACCGGCTGCCAATCGAGCCTGACCGGTGACTCCTATTCCCGTGACGAAGCGCGTCGTGTGCAGACCGTTCGCATGGGCACCATCGAATCCTTGCGTCCGGTGAAAATCGAAGGCACCAAGACCCCGATCGGCGGCGCAGCGGGCGCAGTGGTCGGCGGTGTCGGCGGTAGCGCCATCGGCGGCGGTAAAGGCAGCATCGTCGCTGCGGTCATCGGCGCCGTGGCGGGCGGCCTGCTCGGTTCAGCCACTGAAGAAGGCCTGACCCGCACCCAAGGCGTGGAAATCACCGTCCGTGAAGACGACGGCAGCATGCGCGCCTATGTGCAGCAGGTTCAGGAGAATGAAGTGTTCCGCGTGGGCGAGCGGGTACGGATTGCGACTGTTGACGGTACGAGCCGCGTTACGCACTAAGCGGGAACGAGCGGTAAAAGAAAACCCTGATCAGGTGACTGGTCGGGGTTTTGTTTTTTGAGGGGGGCAGGATGGCGGGTGCGGAAAGACGTTCTATGAGAACTGGTTTTCAATAGTGTTAGTCGTGTGAAGTCAGAAACAATTCGAGATCTTTAGGTAGCTCCATTGCGCACGCTTTTTCTATACCGAGGACTTGTTGGTCGGTTAGCCGGTAATCATGCAACGGGTCTTCGTCATTCGCCCATCCCATGATGAATTTGAGCTCAGTGGTGGCAATGGGGATCTGTTTCTCGAATGAAGGAAAGTCTTCTCCTTTCGGAACTCCCATAATTAGATGTTTCATGGCTTTTTTGATGGATAGTCATTTATCGGATAAAAAACGATTTGGGCACTCTCACCATTCTTTCCGATATCGAAACGCAATCTGGTAGTCAAAAGCGGAAATATCAATTTGATGGTTGAACAGAGGCTGAATCTCTGGAATCCAAGCAACCAACACATCGAATCCACCATCGTAAATCTCGCTTTCCGCCATCAAGCCCAACGCGGCGATTATTGAACCGTCATCGCCAAGGTCGGCGGAGTATTCCTTTCCGTCCGCTATTTCCGTTTCCTTGTCGTACCAGTCCAATCTGACTTTCAGTCCCATGTAGTCCTCACAGATACTTTTTAATGCTTCGGTTTTTTTTTGGTGGATCTATTTGTTCACCAGTTTTGTGATCGAACGAGCCAAGATGACTTCCATCGCTTGCACGATAGGCTTCTAGCTCTCCATGCAAAGAGTCCCATTCATAGATGGTTCGGCCTTTGTTATCAATCCAACGTTCTCGAAGGCCTCCGCCTCCTTGCCGTGGCGTTTTCTTCTTCGCTTCGCGCAAGCCTGAAAATCCGGTGATTTCTTCTGTTTCGGGCGCGGAGTGATAGTCATGATCGGGGTTAGGAAGTTTTCGTCCTGAAGCACTAACCACGATGTAGACCGGTTGCACCCCCGACCCCACCGGAAACACAAGAATGAAATCCTTGTAATCAGGCGGATACACCGGATTCACAATAATCCCGTCAGCCGCTTTCGTCGGCGGATACACCCAAATATGCGGCGCTCGTGGAGCAGCCTCCAGCGCCGGAATCCCGAGAATGTCCGAACCATCCACTGCCGGTGTCCAGATCAGCTCAACCCCATCCCCTAGATCCGCCACCTGCTGACTGTCGCGCAAGGTGAACTGCACAACATCAACCATTTCCCAACCGCGGTTCTTGCCGGTGTAGAAGCCATAACCCTTGAGACGGCCATCCGCCTGTTGCTCGACCTGCAAGCGAACGCGGGTCCTGGCCTGTTTCAGAGCGCGCAACTGATCTTCGGTATACAGCGCGCTGTCGCCCAGGCTTGGCGTCCAGAACAGCGCGATCACCGTAGCCAGCGCGGTGGCCCCGGCGGCGCCGATTGCGGCCACCGGAGCCGCGAGCGTCGGAGCACTCAGGGCGAGTCGGCCAATGCCGAGCGAGAGCGTACTGCCGCTGATGGTTTCGAGATTCAGCAGCCCGGCATCGTCCGCTTCGCGGGCACCCAGCCAGGCGACTTCCCCGTAATCCTTGAGGCTGTCGGTAGGTACCATGCCCGAAGGATTCGAGTAGTCGATGATGGCGTCCGGCAGTTTGCAGGACTTGGCGAAGACGCAACCGGCACGAACCGATTCGTCCCTTTTGGGGGCGATCTCACGACTGAGCTCGAAGGCCTCTTGCCTGGCGAGCATGGCGTCGTAAGTGTTTTGTCGGGCGTCCCGCTCGGCCAGTTCGGAGGCCGTCATGAAGCGGTGAGTGACGTGGTGTCCGTCGCCGGACGGTGGGTTTTTAACCCGGGGGATATCCTTGTTTCCAGCCATTGATCTTCCTTGCGCTCGCACATCGACAGCCCCGGATAAGGGGCTGTGCGACGTTAACGAACGAGGTCAAACGTGGCTGTAGGACGAATCCTGATTGTCGTTAAGAGGGTTCTCTTTCGCTCAGGATGGCAGCGCGGTGCGCTTGCGGCTCGCTACCGCTGTCACCGCGTAACCGATCAATGCCGCCAGAATCGAACCGGTCAAAATACCCATCCGGTCCATTCCGGCGTATTCACTGACACCCGGCTCGAAGGCCAGGGAACCGACAAACAGGCTCATGGTGAAGCCGATACCACAGAGGATCGCGACACCCAGCACCTGGCCCCAGTTGGCGCCTTGGGGCAGGGCGGCGATGCCGATTTTCACGGCCAGCCAAGTCAGGCCGAACACACCGACGGTTTTGCCCAGCAGCAGGCCCACCGCAATGCCCATCGGCACGTGGTGAGTGAAGCTTTCCATGGTCACGCCGCTGAGCGACAGGCCGGCGTTGGCGAAGGCGAACAGCGGCAGAATGCCGTAGGCCACCCAGGGATGCAGGGCGTGTTCGAGGGTCAGCAGCGGTGACGGTTCGGCATTTTTTGTGCGCAAGGGAATGCAGAACGCCAGGGTCACACCAGCCAGCGTCGCGTGGACGCCGCTCTTGAGCACGCAGACCCAGAGGATCAAACCGATGATCATGTACGGCCCGAGCTTGACCACGCCGAGCCGGTTCATCGCGATCAAGGCGACGATGCACGACGCAGCCAATGCCAGCGAAAGTGTCGACAGTGTGCCGGAGTAGAAGATCGCAATGACGATAATGGCGCCGAGGTCGTCAATGATCGCGAGGGTCATCAGGAACAGTTTCAGCGACACCGGCACGCGCTTGCCTAGCAGGGCGAGAACGCCGAGGGCGAAGGCGATGTCGGTGGCCATCGGGATGGCCCAGCCACTCAGGGCTGCCGGGTTGTCACGATTGAGGAACCAGTAGAGGAGTGCCGGAACGACCATGCCGCCAATCGCTGCCGCGCCGGGCAGGACGATCTGCGAAGGTTTCGACAGCTGGCCGTCGAGGACTTCGCGCTTCACTTCCAGGCCGATCAGCAGGAAAAACAGGGCCATCAGGCCGTCGTTGATCCACAGCAGCGCCGGTTTGGCGATTTGCAGCGCACCGATCTGCGCCACCACCGGCGTGTCGAGGAAACTGCTGTACAGCCACGACAACGGGGAGTTGTTGATGATCAAAGCCAGGGCTGCCGCGGCGATCAATAACAGACCGCTGGCAGCTTCCAACTGAAAGAAACGCGTGAAAGTGCTACGCAGAGGCAAGGTCGCTCTCCATCGAAAAATCAAAAAGGTGGCACACCCTAACCCGTACCGTTGGTTGTTAAAACAAAAGTTATATTCTTTTTTGTTATATACCGTTACAACGCGAGGGGTTGGCACGGAGATGAGCCTAGCAGTTGCCAAACGTATTGGGCCTCAGCTGTATCTGTGCGTGGCGTGGGATTTTTCCTAAGCTTATGGGCTGAGCCTTGCACGAAGGCCGACTCAACGAGAAAAACCATCATGAGCGACAACCGACAGTGGGCCCGCGAAGCCATCCGGATCATCGAAGCCGACTTCCAGCGCAGCGCCGACACCCACCTGATCCCTTTGCCGCTCCCGGGGTTTGCGGGCATCGAGCTGTACTTCAAGGACGAGTCCAGCCATCCCACCGGCAGCCTCAAGCACCGGCTGGCGCGCTCGTTGTTCCTCTATGCTTTGTGCAACGGCTGGCTCAAACCCGGCGCGCCGGTGATTGAAGCGTCCAGCGGTTCGACGGCGATTTCCGAGGCTTACTTCGCCAGGTTGCTGGGCTTGCCGTTCATTGCGGTGATGCCGGCGACCACGTCCAAAGAGAAGATCGCGCAGATCGCGTTCTACGGCGGCAAGAGTCATCTGGTCGACGATCCGACGCAGATCTACGCCGAGTCCGAGCGCCTGGCCCGCGAACATGACGGGCATTTCATCGACCAGTTCACCTATGCCGAACGCGCCACTGACTGGCGGGCGAACAACAACATCGCCGAGTCGATCTTCCAGCAAATGCGTTTTGAACGGTACCCGGAGCCGAGCTGGCTGATTTCCAGCCCCGGCACCGGCGGCACCACCGCGACGCTGGGTCGATACGTGCGTTATCGCCAGCATTGCACCCGCGTGTTGTGCGCCGATGCCGAGCGTTCGGTGTTCTTCGATTTCTACCAGACGGGGGATGCCAGCCTGCGACTGGACCATGGTTCTCGGATTGAAGGCATTGGCCGGCCACGGGTCGAGGCGTCGTTTCTGCCCAAGGTGATCGATGCGATGGTCAAGGTGCCGGACGCGTTGTCGCTGGCGGCCATGCATTACCTGGCGCAACATTTGGGACGGCGTGTCGGCGGGTCGAGCGGGACCAACCTGATCGGTGCCTTGATGGCGGCCGGGCAGATGGCAGCGGCGGGGGAGTCGGGGTCGATCGTGGCGATTCTGTGCGACGGCGGCGAGCGGTATGAGACCAGCTATTACGACCAGGATTGGCTCAAGGCCCAAGGGTATGAGTTGAGTGGGTTGATGGAGGTTGTGGCGGGGAGTGTCGAGCGCGGTGAACCGCTTCCCGCCAACGTTTTACGCGCGAATATCTGATACCACCCCCCCCTGTAGGAGCGAGGCTTGCCCGCGAAGAGGTTAACGCGGTCTTCCTAAAAGACCGCATTATCGTTCTTCGCGGGCAAGCCTCGCTCCTACAAGTGGGGTGTTGCTTCAGGCTTCCAGGCCGAGGATGTCGCGGGCCACGGCTTCGGCGATCCGAATCCCGTCGACACCCGCCGACAGAATCCCGCCCGCATAACCCGCGCCTTCACCCGCCGGGAACAGACCTTTCACGTTCAGGCTCTGCATCGACTCGTTGCGGGTAATGCGCAGCGGCGACGAGGTGCGCGTCTCGATCCCGGTCAACACCGCGTCATGCAGCGAGTAACCGCGAATCTGCTTTTCGAACGCCGGCAGAGCTTCACGAATGGCTTCAATGGCAAACGCGGGCAGAGCCAGCGCCAGATCACCCAAGGCAACACCCGGTTTATAGGACGGTTCTACGCTGCCCAACTCGGTGGACGGCTTGCCGGCGATGAAGTCACCGACCAACTGCGCCGGGGCTTCGTAGTTGCTGCCGCCCAACACGTAAGCGTGGGATTCCAGGCGTTCCTGCAACTCGATACCCGCCAGCGGGCCGCCCGGGTAATCGACTTCCGGGGTGATCCCGACGACGATCCCGGAGTTGGCATTACGCTCGTTACGCGAGTATTGGCTCATGCCGTTAGTGACCACGCGGCCCGGCTCGGATGTCGCCGCTACCACGGTGCCGCCCGGACACATGCAGAAGCTGTACACCGCGCGACCGTTCTTGGCGTGGTGCACCAGTTTGTAGTCTGCCGCCCCGAGTTTCGGGTGGCCGGCGTACTTGCCCAGGCGTGCGCGGTCGATCAGCGACTGCGGGTGCTCGATGCGGAAGCCCACCGAGAACGGCTTGGCTTCCATGAACACGCCACGGCTGTGAAGCATGCGGAAGGTGTCCCGGGCGCTGTGGCCCAAGGCAAGAATCACGTGTTTCGAATGAATCTGTTCGCCACCATTGAGCTCGACGCCGACCAGTTGGCCGTCCTCGATCAACACGTCGGTGACCCGCTGCTGGAAGCGCACTTCGCCGCCCAGCGCGCGAATCTGCTCGCGCATGTTTTCCACGACGCCGGTCAGTCGGAACGTACCGATGTGCGGTTTGCTGACGTAGAGGATTTCTTCCGGGGCGCCGGCCTTGACGAACTCGTGCAGGACTTTGCGACCGATGAATTTCGGGTCCTTGATCTGGCTATAGAGCTTGCCGTCGGAGAATGTCCCCGCGCCGCCCTCGCCAAACTGCACGTTGGATTCAGGGTTGAGTACGCTTTTGCGCCACAGGCCCCAGGTGTCTTTGGTGCGCTGACGCACTTCGGTGCCGCGTTCGAGGATGATCGGCTTGAAGCCCATTTGCGCCAGCAGCAGCCCGGCGAAAATCCCGCACGGACCAAAACCCACGACGACAGGACGTTGTTCAAGATCCGCCGGCGCCTGGCCGACCACTTTGTAGCTGACATCCGGCGCCACGTTGACGTTACGGTCATCGGCGAACTTGTGCAGCAACGCGGCCTCATCCCTGGCGGTGAGGTCGATGGTGTAGATGAAGCACAGTTCAGAGGACTTTTTGCGCGCATCGTAGCTGCGCTTGAACAAGGTGAAATCGAGCAGGTCATCGCTGGCGATGCCCAGGCGCTGCACGATGGCAGGGCGCAGGTCTTCATCGGGATGGTCGATCGGCAACTTGAGTTCGGTGATTCGTAACATGACAGGATCCGGTTCGCGGGGCGCACAACTGCGCCAAGGCGTTTGAAGGCGGCGATTATAAGCCCCAAACGCCGGTCCCGTGAGGCAAAAACGATCAGTCGTTACGCGAGCCGCCGAAATACCCGCAACCGCGTTGCACCTGACCATCGATGCGCAGCTCGGCGCTCATGTGCTGGACGCTGCCGGTGGTGCTGTCGACGCAACGTTGCGGCGCGACCCACAGTTCGATGTGCTGGTTATTGGCTTCGGTGCTGAGATTGAAACGGCCATCGCCCAGCTGTTCTTCAACATAGGGCACGGCCAGGGGCGCCTGGCCGGCACGGTCGATAACCATGCCTTTGCCGCTGACCTTGACGTTCCACTCTGGCGAGTGGCCGGCGGCGCGCAGGATCAGCAATTTGAAATTGGGATCGTCGCAGGCGGCGCCGGAGCGTTCGACGCGGTACAGCTGTTCAAGATCAAGGCGACTGTCGACGATTTGCCCACGCACGTCGGCGAACAGCTTGCCCTGGGCATCGGCGAGGGCCGCGGCCTCTTGCAAGACGCTGGTGCCACCGCTGTCATTGACCACATAACTGCGCTGTTCATTGCACGGCTGGAACAGCAACTTGCCGTCCGCTGCCGTCAACTGGCCCTGCAGGCGGGTCTGGCCCACGTGGGAGGCGCTTTCACGCGGGCCATCAAACAATTGGCAGGCGGCAAACAGCGGAAGCAGGGCGACAAGGACTAAGGAACGGGCAACACGCATCTTTGGCTCTCCAGACAAGTGCCGCCACGTTACGCAGCCTGACCGTTCATCACAACCCCAGCGATGTTCGATCTCCTGTAGGAGCGAAGCTTGCTCGCGAAGGGGCCAGTGCATCCAGCATCGTCATGAATGACAGAACGCTTTCGCGAGCAAGCTTCGCTCCTACAGTGAGGGTGGTGTGTCAGCCGACGTGAAAGGTCTGGCCGGTCTGTAGGCCCTCTACGCTTTTGGCGTAGGCCAATGCCACATCCGCTGCGGGAACCGGCTTGTAGCCCCGGAAGTACGGCGCGTAACTGCCCATGGCTTCGAGCAGAACGGTCGGGCTGATCGAGTTCACCCGCAAGCCGCGGGGCAGTTCGATGGCCGCCGCACGCACGAAGCTGTCGAGCGCGCCGTTGACCAATGCCGCCGAGGCGCCGCTGCGAATCGGGTCGTGGCTGAGCACGCCAGTGGTCAAGGTGAACGAGGCGCCGTCATTGGCGAATTCACGGCCGATCAGCAGCAGGTTGACCTGGCCCATCAGCTTGTCTTTCAAGCCCAGCGCAAAGCTTTCTTCGCTCATTTCATCCAGCGGTGCAAAGGTCACGTTGCCGGCAGCGCAGACCAGCGCATCGAATTTACCGGTTTGCTCGAACAGCTTGCGGATCGAGGCGCTGTCGCTGATATCCACATTGAAGTCGCCGCTGTTACGGCCGATGCGAATGATGTCGTGGCGCTGGGACAGTTCCTTGTCGACCGCTGAACCGATGGTGCCACCTGCGCCTATCAAAAGAATTTTCATCGTGCTGTTCCTCGAAGTGGTTGAACGAGGTTGCAGTCTAGAGTGGTTTTTTCCATTGATAAGCGCGCTAATAGGCAACCTTTGGTTTTCAAATGGAAACAATCCATGAGCGAGATGGATGATCTGGCGGCGTTCGCGGTGTTGATCGAAGCGGGCAGTTTCACCCTGGCGGCGCAGCAATTGGGCTGCAGCAAGGGACAGTTGTCCAAGCGCATCAGCTTGCTGGAAACACGGTTCTCCGTTGTCTTGCTGCAACGCACCACCCGCCGTTTGAGTTTGACGGCGGCGGGCGCGGCGCTGTTGCCTCAAGCCCAGGCGCTGGTGGTTCAAGTCGAGAAGGCGCGTCAGGCGTTGGCGCGGTTGAAGGACGACATGGCCGGGCCGGTGCGCATGACGGTTCCGGTCTCGCTGGGGGAAACCTTCTTCGATGGCTTGTTGCTGGAATTTTCCCGCCAATATCCCGAGGTGCAGATCGAGTTGGACCTCAACAACAGCTTTCACGATTTGTCCCGAGACGGTTTTGACCTGGCCATCCGCTCCGAAGTGGCCAATGACCAACGCTTGGTCGCGCGTCCTCTGCTGGCCTGGCACGAAATGACCTGCGCCAGCCCGGCCTATCTCGAACAGTACGGTGAGCCGCAGACGCCCCAGGCGTTGGCCGACCATCGCTGTCTGCTCAACAGCCATTACAGCGGTCGCGAAGAATGGCTGTATCACCAGCAGCACGAGTTGCTGCGGGTGCGAGTGTCGGGTCCGTTTGCCAGCAATCACTACAGCCTGTTGAAAAAAGCAGCGCTGGCAGGGGCCGGCATTGCGCGGTTGCCTTCCTACCTGCTGCAAACGGAATTGGCTGACGGGCGATTGCGCTGGCTCCTGCGTGATTATCAGACGCGGAGCATGCCGATGTACCTGGTGCATCCGTATCAGGGCGGACTGCCCAAACGCACGCAGGTGTTGGCGGACTACTTGATTGATTGGTTTAAACGCAGCGGCGAGGCATTGGCGCGTCTTCAGCAATAGCCGCCCACATCCACCCCTTGTAGGAGTGAGCCTGCTCGCGATAGCGGTGTGACATTCAGCATTGATGTTGACTGACACAGCGCTATCGCGAGCAGGCTCACTCCCACAGGGGAAGATGTTTACCGGGCGAAATGGCGGGCGATCAGATGATCGATCGACAATTTCCCCGGCCCGGTCGCCATCAGGTACAGCAACACCGCCGCCCAAGTGCCATGGGTCGGGTAGGCGTCGGGGTACACGAACAGTTGAATGGTCAGGGTCATGCCCAGCAAGGCCAGCGCCGAAAATCGCGTGGCGAAGCCGATCAGGATCAGCATCGGGAAGACATGCTCGGCGAAGGCGGCCAGGTGCGCCGCCAGTTCCGGGGACAGCAATGGCACGTGGTACTCGCTCTGGAACAGCGGGATGGTCGAGTCCGCCAGATGCGGCACGCCAAGCTGGAAGGAGCCGTCAAACAGGTCGATGGCCAGGCCTTCGACCTTGGTTTGCCCGGACTTCCAGAACACCGCCGCAATCGAGAAGCGCGCGATAAAGGCGATCAGACTGCGGGGAATCATCTCCAGTAACGCGATGGCGCGAACGATGGGGTTCTGTGATTCGGTCCGGATGTTCATGGCGATACCTTGTTGTTATGCAAGTGAGTGATGGCGTTGCGGCTGATCAGCAGCGCCAGGGTTTGGCTGAGGTCGAAGGCGGGGGCGGCTTCCAGCGCCTGCATCAGTGACTGGCCGTTTTGCAGATACTGGATGAACGCGCTGGCACCTTGATCGATGGCGAATACTTCAACGTCCAGGCCATTACGTAACACCAGCGCGTGTTGTCCCTGGCTCAGGTCAATCCCCGCCAGCGTTGTTTCCTGTTGATGCGCCGCCCAGATCGCCACCACCGCGAAGGCAGAACTCAACAGGTTGAGGGAGGGATGAAGTTCGACGGTGAGCTCGCTCAGGGCTTGCGGGTCGGCCAGTGCTGCGGCGATCTGCTCATGCTCCAGGGGCTGCGCATCGGCCGCGTGATACGCGATGACGCGCAGGCGCTCCAATCGGGCGACATCGGCCAGATAAGGCACGCTGGCGGCGGGCGCAAAGCCTTCGATGAAGGCTGCGAAATCGTGCCCGTAGTCATTCATCAACGGGCTGCGGGGCGGGGAGCCTTGCACATGAACACCGGCCATGGCCCGGAAGAATTCATCGCCGACCAATTGCACAACCACGGGGTAACTGTCCGCCAACGCGTTGATCAGCGAGGCCTGCACATTGTTGCGATACACCGCGAAACGGCTGGCCGGATCGGCGCCATTGACGCTGAGTAATCCGTCAGGGCAGGGCCGCTCCGGATCAAGCAGGGCGGCGGCGAAATCGGCGTGATTGCTCATGACCGGACCTCGGCGCATCGCAACAACTCATCGGCCTGACGCGCTTCGGCGTGTAATACGCCGAAGGCTGGCACCTGATTGTCGCGTTCGATCAGCGTTGCTACTGGTCCGACACGCTCCAGCACTTGCACGTACAGCGCCCACACGGCGTTGTCGATGGGCGCGCCGTGATCGTCGATCAACAGACGGTCACCGAGGCTGTCGGTGTCTTCGGCAAATCCGGCCAGATGAATCTCGCCGACGGCATGAAGGGGCAGGGCATCGATGTAGGCCACAGGATCGCGTTGATGATTGATGCTCGACACGTAAACGTTGTTCACGTCCAGCAACAGCCCGCAGCCTGTGCGGCGAATGACTTCGCTGATGAAGTCGGCCTCATCGATTGTCGAGCGTTGGAACGCCAGGTACGTCGCCGGGTTCTCCAGCAGCATTGGGCGTTTGAGTGTGGTTTGCACCTGATCGATGTGTTCGCAGACGCGGTTCAACGTCGCGTTGTCGTAGGCCAGTGGCAGCAAGTCGTTGAGGAACACCGGGCCATGGCTTGACCAGGCCAGGTGTTCGGAAAAGGAGTGGGGTTGGTAGCGCTCGATCAGCTCGGCAAGGCGTTGCAGGTGTTGAACATCCAGCGGACCTTCGGCACCGATGGACAGGCCAACGCCATGCAGCGACAGCGGATACTGCTCGCGGATCAACCCCAGGTAATGATGAAAAGGGCCGCCGGCCACCATGTAGTTTTCGGCGTGGACTTCGAAGAAGCCGATGTCCGGCTTTGAACCGAGCACTTCACGCAAGTGCCCGGTCTTGAGCCCCAGCCCGGCGCGGGGCGGGAGCCCGAACAGTGAATTGTTCATGGTCGACACTCAGGCTGGGAGGCGGATCAGGCTTTGGCTTTGAAGGCTTCCATCTGACCGAAACCGGTCGGCGAGGTTTTGCTTTCGGTGGTGGCGCAAGTGCCTTTCGGAACGAGTTTCCAGGCGTTTGCCTGGTGGTCCATCTTGGCAGTACCGGCGCAGGTGGTGCCTGCACCTGCGGCGCAATCGTTATGACCTTTCATGGCCACGCCGAAGCATTTTTCCATGTTGCTGTTGTCGGCGGCCTGGACGGTGGAGACAGCGGCCATGCTCAGCGCAGAACCAAGGGCCAGAACGAGGGCGGTGGCGGACAGGGTGCGGGTGGTAGCAGTCATGATGTTTCTCCGTTGTTTGAGTTTTGGTAAGCCGCGTGTGTGCTGGCTTACCCCTCTAGAGAGAGGTCATCGCGATGCGTTACAGCCCAGTGCAAAACTTTTTTAAAAATCTCAAAACACCACCGACCCCTTGTGGGAGTGAGCCTGCTCGCGATAGCTGTTTCGCCTTCAACGGTTTTGTTGACTGACACTCCGCTATCGCGAGCAGGTTCGCTCCCACAGGGGGTCTTTATTGCCGTGAAGGTTTATGGCGGGCACAAAAAAACGGCCCGAAGGCCGTTTTTTGTTTACCGCAATTGCTTAGCCGCCGAGATACGCTTCGCGCACTTTCGGATCAGTCAGCAGTGCTTCCCCCGTGCCGGTCATCACCACCCGGCCGTTCTCCAGAACGTAGGCACGGTCGGCAATTTTCAGCGCCTGGTTGGCGTTCTGCTCTACCAGAAACACCGTCACGCCATCCTTGCGCAGCTGTTCGATGATGTCGAAGATCTGCTGGATGATGATCGGTGCCAGGCCCAACGATGGCTCGTCCAGCAGCAGCAGCTTGGGTTTGCTCATCAGCGCACGGCCGATGGCGAGCATTTGCTGTTCGCCGCCGGACATGGTGCCGCCGCGTTGGGCAAAGCGTTCTTTCAGGCGTGGGAAAAGTCCGAGAACCTTGTCCATCTGTTCCTGATAATCGCCCTTGTTGGTAAAGAATCCGCCCATGGACAGGTTCTCTTCCACGGTCAGGCGGGCGAACACTCGACGACCTTCCGGCACGACCGCAATGCTTTTACGCATGATCTGCGACGAGTCCTGGCCGACGAGCTCTTCACCCATGTAGCGGATGCTGCCGCTGTGGGCTTGCGGCGAACCGCAGAGGGTCATCAGCAAGGTCGACTTGCCGGCACCGTTGGCGCCGATCAGGGTCACGATCTCGCCCTGGCGGACTTCAACGTTGACGCTGTGCAGCGCCTGGATCTTGCCGTAGAAGGTGGAAACGTTTTCAAATTGCAGCATTTACGCTTCCCCCAGGTAGGCTTTGATCACTTCAGGATTGTCGCGGATCTGTTCCGGCGTGCCGTCGGCCAGAGGCGTGCCCTGGTTGATCACGACGATGTGGTCGGAAATGCTCATGACCAGTTTCATGTCGTGTTCGATCAGCAGCACGGTGACGTTGTGCTCTTCACGCAGCATGCTGATCAGCGCCTTGAGGTCCTCGGTTTCCTTCGGGTTCAGGCCGGCGGCCGGTTCGTCGAGCATGAGGATCCGCGGGCGGGTCATCATGCAGCGAGCGATTTCCAGACGGCGTTGCTGACCGTAGGCCAGGGTGCCGGCCGGGCGGTTGGCGAACTGCGTGAGGTTGACCTTGTCCAGCCAGAACTCGGCAAACTCCATGGCCTCGCGTTCGCTTTTGCGGAATGCCGGGGTCTTGAACAGACCAGACAGGAAGTTGGTGTTCAGATGACGGTGTTGCGCGATCAAGAGGTTCTCGACCGCGGTCATGTCCTTGAACAACCGCACGTTCTGGAAGGTGCGCACCACGCCTTTGAGGGCGATCTTGTGGCCTGGCAGGCCTTCGATCGGCTCGCCGTCCAGCAGGATGCTGCCGCCACTCGGCTTGTAAAAACCGGTCAGGCAGTTGAACACCGTGGTTTTGCCGGCGCCGTTAGGGCCGATCAGTGCAACCACCTGTTTTTCCTTCACGGTCAGGGCCACGCCGTTGACCGCCAGCAAGCCGCCGAAGCGCATGCTCAGATTTTCGACTTTAAGGATCTCGCGGCTCATTTGCGCAGCTCCATGTGAGGACGTTGCATGGGCAGCAGGCCTTGAGGACGCCAGATCATCATCAGCACCATCAAGGCGCCGAACATCAACATGCGGTACTCACTGAACTCACGCATCATTTCCGGCAGCAGGATCATCACCACGGCCGCGAGGATCACACCCAACTGCGAGCCCATGCCACCCAATACGACGATGGCGAGGATGATCGCCGACTCGATGAAGGTGAACGACTCCGGTGTCACCAGGCCCTGACGGGCAGCGAAGAAACTGCCGGCGAAACCTGCGAAGGCGGCGCCCAGGGTGAAGGCGGAAAGCTTGATGACCGTAGGATTCAGACCCAGCGCACGGCAGGCGATCTCGTCTTCACGCAACGCTTCCCACGCACGGCCGATCGGCATGCGCAGCAAACGGTTGATCACGAACAGCGCAGCCAGGGCCAGCAACAGTGCAACCAGGTAGAGGAAAATCACCTTGTTGATCGAGTTATAGGCCAGGCCGAAGTACTCGTGGAACGTCTGCATGCCTTCTGCCGCTTTGCGCTCGAAGGTGAGCCCGAAGAACGTCGGCTTCTCGATGTTGCTGATGCCGTTCGGGCCACCAGTGATATCGGTGAGGTTACGCAGGAACAGACGGATGATTTCACCAAAGCCCAGGGTCACGATCGCCAGGTAGTCGCCGCGCAGACGCAGTACCGGGAAGCCGAGCAGGAAACCGAAAGTGGCCGCCATCAGGCCGGCGATCGGCAGACAGATCCAGAAGCCCAGACCCAGATAGTGCGACAGCAATGCATAGCTGTACGCCCCGACGGCATAGAAGCCGACGTAACCCAGGTCGAGCAGGCCGGCCAGGCCGACCACGATGTTCAGGCCGAGGCCGAGCATCACGTAGATCAGCACCAGCGTGGCGATATCCACCGCACCACGAGAGCCGAAGAACGGCCAGACCAGGGCACCGGCGATCAGCGCAATGATGATCCAGCGTTGGGTGGTCGGCAGGGTCAGGAAGTTACTGGCCTTGGCCGGAATCAGCGGCATGTTTGGCGACGAGCGCCAGGCCGAGCTGATCTGTTGATCGAACAGCACCCGCAGGAACATCAGCACCGAGCACACCGCGATAGTGATCAGTGTGGCGCTGCTGGTGCCGTGCACTTCGAGGTGGATGCCGACGATGGTCAGTTTCAGACCCAGTACCGGGTAGGCCACGGCCCACACCAGCAAAGCACTGAACAGTGCCTGTTTAAGATTCCTAGTCATACTTTTTCAACCTCCGGACGGCCAAGGATGCCGGTCGGCCGGAACAACAGAACCAGAACCAACAAGCCGAAAGCCACGACGTCCTTGTACTGGTCGCCGAAGATATCGGCACCAAAGGCTTCCGCCACCCCTAATACCAGCCCGCCGAGCATGGCTCCCGGGATGCTGCCGATACCGCCCAGTACCGCTGCGGTGAACGCCTTGAGTCCAACGAGGAACCCGGCGTTCGGGTTGATCACACCGTATTGCATGCTCAACAAGACGGCCGCGATGGCCGCCAATGCGGCACCGATGACGAAGGTCAGGGCGATGATGTTGTTGGTATTGATGCCCAGCAAGTTGGCCATCTTGATGTCTTCGGCACAGGCGCGGCAGGCACGTCCGAGACGAGAGCGGGAGATGAACATTGTCAAGCCGAGCATGGCGACGAAGGTCACCACGAATACCACGATTTGCATGTAGGAAATCAGCACTTCATGTGCGCCACCTGGCCCGAAGGTGAAGCTGCCGGGGATCAGGTTGGCTATGGATTTGTCCTTGGAGTCTTGCGCCAACAGAACCGTGTTCTGCAGGAAGATCGACATGCCGATGGCGGAAATCAGCGGGATCAGACGGTTGCTGCCGCGCAAAGGGCGGTAGGCGACGCGTTCGATGCTGTAACCGTAGGCACTGGTCACGACGATGGTCGCGATGAAAGCAGCGGTAATCAACAGCGGAACGCTGTCGAGTCCCAGCATGGCCAACCCGGCGATGGCGATGAACGCCACGTAGGAGCCGATCATGTACACCTCGCCGTGGGCGAAGTTGATCATTCCAATGATGCCGTAAACCATCGTATAGCCGATGGCGATCAGGGCATACGTACTGCCAATGGTCAGGCCATTAACCAGCTGTTGGAGGAAGTGATAGATGTCAGGCATTACAGCGCTCCTAAAAACCTGATACGCATTTCACTGGTGGAGTCATTTTCCCGCTCGAGCCCCGTGGATCTGCATCCACTTCGAACGCGAGGTTTGCCAGCGAACCGCTGATGACGGTTTTGAGATTTTCAGGTGGGGAGACTGGCGGATCACGCCAGCGCGGCCCAATACATTCGTAAAACAAAGCCCACGGCACGCCGTGGGCTTTATTGGCAGTCAGTCAGGCAACGCCTTACTGAGGCTTGGCT
This sequence comes from Pseudomonas mandelii, assembly GCF_900106065.1. Classification (NCBI taxonomy): domain Bacteria; kingdom Pseudomonadati; phylum Pseudomonadota; class Gammaproteobacteria; order Pseudomonadales; family Pseudomonadaceae; genus Pseudomonas; species Pseudomonas mandelii. The sequence goes on along the minus strand of NZ_LT629796.1, from coordinate 717,628 downwards.
TCAGTTTTTGGTTTGCCGAAGTGCCACTCGTAAACCACAAATTTGAAGTCTTTCAGGTCGCCCTTGTCGTCGAAGCTCAGGTCGCCGGTAGGCGTCTTGAAGGTGCCTGCGTGGATGGCAGCAGCCACTTTGGCAGTGTCTTCGGACTTGGCGGCCTTGATGCCTTCGGCAATCACTTCCACAGCCGAGTAGGCCGGGAACACGAACGGACCGCTCGGGTCTTCTTTCTTCGCTTTGAACGCATCAGCCAGGGCGATGTTGGCCGGATCCTGGTCGAAGGATTTCGGCAGCGTCACCAGCAGACCTTCCGAAGCTTTCTGAGCGATCTGCGAGATCGAGTCGTTACCCACGCCTTCCGGACCCATGAACTTGGCTTTCAGGCCTTTTTCATCTGCCTGGCGCAGGATCAGACCCAGCTCAGGGTGGTAGCCACCGTAGTAAACGAAGTCGACGTTGGCTTGCTTGAGTTTCTGGATGATCGACGAGAAGTCCTTGTCGCCGGCGTTGATGCCTTCGAACACGGCAACCTTGGTGCCTTTTTTCTCGAGGGTTTGTTTAACGGCGGTGGCGATGCCTTCACCGTATTGCTGTTTGTCGTGCAGGACAGCAACGATCTTCGGTTTTACGAAGTCGGCGATGTAGTTACCGGCGGCAGGGCCTTGGGCGCTGTCCAGACCGATGGTGCGGAACACCATTTTGTAACCACGGGCGGTGATGTCCGGGCTGGTGGCAGCCGGGGTGATCATGATCACGCCTTCGTCTTCGTAAATGTCCGAAGCCGGTTGGGTGGAGCTGGAGCACAGGTGACCGACTACGAACTTGACTCCGTCGTTGACGACTTTGTTCGCGACCGCTACCGCTTGTTTTGGATCACAGGCGTCATCGTATTCAACGGCTTCGAGTTTCTTGCCGTCTACGCCGCCTTTGGCGTTGATCTGTTCGATGGCCATTTTGGCGCCACTGAACTGCATGTCGCCGTATTGGGCTACAGGGCCGGTTTTAGGGCCGGCGATGCCGATCTTGATGGTGTCAGCTGCGAACGAATGGCTGGCAACCCCGGCCAGAACCATAGCGGCAAACAGTTTGGAAATCTGCTTAGTAGCCTTAGTCATAGTGCTCCACTCTTACTGTTGTAGTTTTTATAGTCCTGGCGCCGTAGCAGCAGAACCGGGTCAGATATCTTCGATATCCTCCGGAAAATGCCCCCGACAACTGTACCGGTACAGTGTAGAGCGCCAATTGTTAGCCTGGGAAGCTGGCGCCGGGGGGCAAAACCTGAGGGTGTCGCTTAATTGAAAGAAAAAGACAGAATAGCGGCGGGATGTTAGCTGGCTAATTGCTTGATTCAGCAGCATTCCCTGGCTTTCCTGCTCTTTTCTTTCGGTGACTCAATTGCATCCGGGTTTTTCTGCCAGACCACCGACGTTATCATTCGCGTCGATTTCTTTTCCGGACAGTGCCCATGAATGAAGAACCTAGCACCCTCTATGCCAAGCTGCTTGGTGAAACCGCATCTATTACGTGGAAAGAGTTGGAGCCCTTCTTTGCCAAGGGTGCCCTATTGTGGGTCGATCCCGGCCTGGATTTGATCGCTGCTGCCCAAGCTGTTGCGACGGATGAAGGCGAGAAAGTGGCTGCCTGGCTGGCTGCCGACAAGGTCGCCAAGCTGTCTGAAACGCGGGCGCTGGATCTTTTTGAACGCGACCCGCAGCTGTGGGCTGTGGTGGTTTCGCCGTGGATTCTGATCCAGGAAAGGGCGACGAGCTGACTGTCCGCACTTTATTGGTGCGCCTGGCGGGCGACCAAAAGTGTGTAGGTGAGTAGCGTGATGGCATGTTGCCGTAGAGAAAGGCCACAGAAGGGTCTTGGCGAGGGTGACGTAAACGTAACGGGAACAGTTTATTGAGCAGCCTTCGGGCTGCTTAATTGTTTCTGGATGTTGGATTTTCCGGTGAATCCGATGCCGCCATCGCGAGCAGGCTCGCTCCCACAGTTAACCGCGTTTCTTCAGAAGAAATGCGGTCCCTGTGGGAGCGAGCCTGCTCGCGATTGGGCGCGACGCGGTTTTAGAAGGTTTTACCGGTATGGTTATTCAGCGAAATAACCTTGGTCTTGCCAATCCGGTGACGGTAGATCTCACGCAGGTACTTGATCGCCTTCTTCACGCAGTCGCGCGACAGGCGAATGTCGTTGATCGAGACGAATTTGTCCTTGTCGTTGATCAGCTCGCGGTACTTCTTCTCGTACATCGGTTTGATCGCGTACCAGTTGGTGTCGAGGATCTTCGCCGGGTTCTCGAACTCGTTCAGCAGATCGTCGATCAGGTCTTCGTCGAAGTCTTCATTGATGATGAAGTCGAGGATCGAGTTATCCAGGGTGTCGTCGAAGCGGTACGGGTTCTTCGCGAAGCAGCGCTTGATGAAGGCCACGATCAGCGTCAGGAAATCGTCCGACAGGCACGGGCTCTTGGCGATCAGGGTGGTCAGCGACAAGTTGGCCGAAGCGCCGATCACCAGGGCATAACGCTTGAGCGTAGTGTTGGGGAACAGGCTGTTGAGGTGGGTCTTCAACCGGTTCAAGTCCATGTAGGACAGCTTGTAGTCTTTCGGCAGCGAGACAATCGACACCACCGACGAGCAGTTCTTGAAGAAGTGCAGGTCGTGCAACGCGGCCGCGTCATAACCGGAGTTCTTGTACTGCTCCAGCGAGGCCCGATAGCGCTTGGACTCGATCGGCAACAGGCTGATGCCTTCGATCGCCTGGGTCACTTTGTTGAAGTGCGGCAGGTCGATGGAACGGAAGAACAGGTCGTCGATGTTCAGACGCTGTGGCTCTTTCTCGAACACCTTGAACTTGTCGCTGCTCGGCGGCGGGGTTTCCGGCACCACGGACTCGGCGTAGGCAATCGCCACCGGGCCGGCCAGGCTCATGAACAGGTCGTTGGCGTCGAGGCGAATGGTTTCGCCGATGTCGATGCCGGCGCGACGGAAATAGTTCTGGTCGTAGTCAGTCGTGACCGCCTGCGCCGTCAGAATGTTGAAAATCTGCTGCGAGATGTATTGGTTGGCGTGCTTTTCCATCGCGTTGACGTCGATGTTCTGAATGTTGCCGTCATCGCTTTCTTCGGCATACCGCATGATGTCGTTGGAGATCAGCATCATGGCGTTCCATGGGCGGATCCGGCCCATGACGCTGGCCTCGCTGCTGTCTTCGTTGGCGAAGTTATAGGAGAAGTCCCACTCTTCCGACAGGTATTTGCACAGCAGGCGACCGGCGTTGATGTGCAGCGCCTCGGACATTTCGCTGCGGTGATCGGAAATGTTCGGCAGCACGCAGATGCCGCTGGTGAAGATCGGCTCGAAGACGAAGGAGTGACCGCTCTTGCCGTCGTGCTCATCCATCGGCTTGGTGTCGAACGTCTTGTTCATGTACGAGTGTTGCTGGGCCAGGCCGAATTCCGAGGCCATGCCCGAACCGGTACCGCCGCCGGCACTGAAGATCGAGAAATACAGGCGCGACTGGTTGGCCTTGATCCCGCAGCTGTCGATCAGGTACGAGTGAATCATTTTCCAGTCCGGGCTGGAGAAACGCTGGGTGTCCTTGTTCAGGATGATCTTGGCCAGGTACTGACCGAGGATCGGCGCGTTACCGGCGCCACCGGCGTGGACTTCCGACAAGTCCATGATCTTCATTTTGCTGTAGTCGCGCAGGAAGCCACTCTTTTCGCCCTTGCGCGAGAAACGGATGCGACCGGCGATGTCTTTGTCCAGGTCGCCGAGCATCACCAGCGGCTCGACCAGGAACACCGGTTTGGTGGCCTTGTTCGGCCCCAGGCGCAGGTTGTTGCGAATCCACTGCGCCGGGCTGTAACCCTTTTCGGCGTAACGTTTGTCCGGCGACAGGCGGTCTTCGTTGTTGAATTCGTTGAGGTAGAACTTGCGGGCGTTGTACACCAGCTCCGCGACGTCCAGCGCAATGTTCGATCCGCAACGTCCCAGGCCGATCAGGCACACCGACGGGAATTCCTGATCGCTGTGCTGTTCGTTGTCGCCTTCCAGGTGCGGTGGGCGCGGGAACACCATGTCGCGCAGGCCATCGAGGTTATCGAGGATGCGGTCGGTGTTGGTTTCGGTGAAATACAGGTATTGCTGACTGGCCAGAGGACGTGACGGGATCAATGGCTTCGACGATGAGGGGCTGTTCGCCGCGGGGCTCAGTGTCAGGTCGGAAACCGTAGTGGCCGGATTATTTTTAGAGGTCATTGGGCGCCATGTACCTGGGCTGGTTAGCTCGGCGACACGGTGTCGTCGAACCTTCACGGAATAGGAACTCGCGACTTTTTTAGCGCGTATTTTGCCCAAGCGTCAGGGACTAAGCCTGAGCGTCGCTCGGGGGAATCCTTTCCTTAGTCATGATGAATCGGCCAATATTCTGCGATCTTTAATCAAAAAGAAGGCTAAATGATGTCAACGCTACCTTCGTTGAGTTTTGCCGGAATCGGCCTGATGGGCTTGCCCATGTGCCGCCGCCTGTTGGCGGCGGGGTATCCGCTGACGGTGTGGAATCGCAACCCGGCCAAGTGCGCAGCGTTGGTCGAGGCCGGCGCCCGGCAAGTGGCGACAGCGGCCGAATTGGCTCGGCACGCCGAAGTTGTGATGCTGTGCCTGGCGGACACGGCGGTGGTGCGCGAGGTGGTTTTCGGTCCGGCTGGCATTGCCGAGGGGGCGAAAAGCGGTCAGTTGCTGGTGGACTTTTCCAGTCTGGAACCGACGGCGACGCGGGACATGGCATCGGCGCTTGTCGACCAATGCGGCATGCGTTGGTTGGACGCTCCGGTGTCCGGCGGGGTCGTCGGTGCCGAGGCCGGTAGCCTGGCTATTATGGTCGGCGGCGAAGCGGCAGACCTTGAGCGAGTCAAGCCGGTGCTGTTGAACCTCGGTCAGCGGGTGACTCACATGGGCGGTGTCGGCGCCGGGCAGGTGACCAAGGCCTGCAATCAGATGATCGTTGCCTGCAATGCACTGGTGATTGCTGAAGTGGTGGCACTGGCCGAGCGCTCCGGGGTTGACGCCAGCCTGATCGCCGAGGCGCTGGCGGGAGGGTTCGCTGATTCAAAACCGCTGCAGATCCTCGCCCCGCAGATGGCCGAGAGTCGTTTCGAACCGGTGAAGTGGCACGTGCGTACGCTGCTCAAAGACCTCGACACCGCGGTGAAATTCTCCCGCGAACAGGGCTCGGCCACGCCGATCAGCGGATTGGCCGCACAACTGATGCGCCTGCATGGGGGGCAGGGCTTTTTGGAAAAGGATCCGTCGACGTTAGTGCAGTTGTACCGTAGCCAGGCTCAGAGAACTGACACTGCGTGAATGTTTGCGCTGATTGATTTCGGCCAGCACCGCAGGCAGCTCGGCCAGCGGTACCGGGCGGCTGAGCAGGTGGCCTTGAACCAGGTCGCAGCCCTGGCGTTCGAGAAAGTCATGTTGCTCGGGCGTTTCGACGCCCTCGCTGACGACCTGTAAATGCAGGGTGTGGGCCATGATGATAATGGCGTGGACGATTTCCATGTCCTGGGTGGCCTTGGGGATGTCCTGAATGAACGAGCGGTCGATTTTCAGTGTGTTCAGCGGCAGGCGCTTGAGGTAGGCCAGGGATGAATAGCCCGTGCCGAAGTCGTCGATCGAGAGCGAGACGCCGAGAGAACGGATCTGCTTCAACAACGCCAGGGTGTTGGCGAGATTGCCCATCAGCGCGTTTTCGGTGACTTCGAGTTCCAGCCGTTGTGGTGACACTCCGGCGATGCGCAGGGCGTTTTCGATTTCATCGGCCAACTCTTCCCGGGCGAGGTTCAGCGGCGAGCAGTTCACGGCGATCTTGAGTTCTTCGCGCCCCTGGCGAGACAGCACTCCAAGATCCTCACAGGCCTTGTGCAATACCCAGTTATCCAGTTCGTTGATCAGGCCGTTGGCCTCGGCAATGGCAATGAACCGATCCGGTGCCAGCAACCCGTGAACCGGGTGTTGCCAGCGAATCAGCGCTTCGAGTTTGGTGACCTGGCCGCTTTTCAGGTCGTAGATCGGTTGGTAATAAAGGATCAGACCGGCGTCGTTGCGCAGGGCGTACCGCAGTTCTTCTTCGAGTTGCAGCTCCAGCGTGGCACGGTTTTTCATGTGTGGACTGAAAAAATGCAGCCCGTTGCGCCCGCAGCCCTTGGACTGGTAAAGCGCCAGGTCGGCGTTTTTCAGCAGCTCCTCGCAGGTCATACCATCTTGCGGAAAAACGCTGATGCCGATGCTGGTGGTCATGACCATGCTGCGGCCGGACAGCTCGACGGGCTCTTTCATCTTCAGCATGATGCGTTGGGCCATGCTCCGGGCTTCTTCAAGGTCATGCAGCCCGATGAGGATGCAGAACTCGTCCCCGCCGAAGCGCGCCACCACATCGTCATGGCTGCGTACCGAATCCTTGATATGGCTGGCCAGGACCTTGAGCAATTCATCGCCGGCGTCATGGCCCAGGCTGTCGTTGATCCGCTTGAAGTGGTCGATGTCGAGGAACATCACGGCAAGCATCCCGCCTTCGTTGGTCTTTTCGAGCAGTTTTTCGGCGAAAATCTGATTGAAGCCGCGGCGGTTGATCAGGTTGGTCAGCGCGTCGTAGTGCGCCACCTGTTGCAGCGACAAGCGCGCCTGATCCAGTTGGCTGAGCAGGATGTTGACCCGCTTCAGGTCGGATTCCTTGTGTTGCAGCTTCTTGTCGGCCAATGCCGCGCTGATGCTGCTGCCGATGATCAGCAAGGTCATTACCGCCACCGTCAGCCCCAGTTGCAGGTGGGTGTTGTCGTCGGGCAGTGGCTGGGGGCTATCGATGGGAAGCACCAGGTTGAGCGCCGCCATGCCAGTGAAATGCATGCTGACGATGCCGGCTCCGAGCACCAGGCTGGCGGTGTATTTGAGCAGTTGATGAACCACGCCGCTGCCCTCGCACAGGTGACGGGAAATCAACAGGGCCGCCAGGCTGGCGCCAATTGCGATCACGATAGAGAGCGCGAACAGGGCAGGGTTGTAATAGGCCGTCGCGTAGGAGCGCATCGCGGCCATACCCACGTAATGCATGGTCGCGATACCCAGGCCGATCCATACCGCGGCCCGCAGTGTTTTCCAGAAAGTCAGATGAGGATGGCTGAGGGTATGCATCGCCAGCCAAGAAGCTGTCAGTGCAAACAGCAACGAGATCAGGGTGACGGGTAACTGATAATGGATTTCGATCGGGGCCTGGAAGGCCAGCATGCTGACAAAGTGCATGGCCCAGATACCGCCCGCCAGACACCCGGCACCAACCCAGCGCCATAGTCGTTGGGACGCCGCTTTCTCGGCGTGGCCGATCCGCTCGGTGATGTCCAGTGTGGCGAAGCCGGTCGCACAGGCGACCACATAGGCCAGCAACACCAGAAAGGGGTTATGGGTGCAATTGAGGATGACCTGGCCAGTCTCAGGCAGTTGAGTCGTGAAATATAAAGCTGGCCACTCCATCGGACGCCTCGTATTTATCCAGCCGACACCATGAACCCTGGCGAATGTCTTGGAGTATAGAGGTCACACAAAGAGTGCAAACGGTAGTGGCACATTGCATTCGAACATTTTGTAATTACAGGCGCCGGTATTCAGGCGATCTGCTCATAAGGGAACTCGAATTCCGGTTGCAGGGCCGGCAATCCGAACGCTGCCCGTGCCGCATCGCAATCCACATTTGCCTCGCCGTTGGCCCAGGAGGCGTCGAACTCCCGACAGGTGCTGGAACGTTGGTCGTAAATCGAGCATTGCACGGTGCTGCCGACTTCGCCGACCAGCCCGACGCAGCGAGTGGGTTTGCAGTCCGTGCCCAGCATGGCCACCCGGCTGGGGCTGATGGGGGCGACTAGCTCGTCAGGCACCGTTCCCCCGGCCGAGGTGCATTCACCCCAGAAAAAAGACACGCGAAAATGAGAACAGCAGGCACCGCAATTCAGACACGGACTGGCTTCGGACATGGGCGATAATCAAAGAGGGATAGGGGATTGGTGGGGCAGGCAAGGCCGCTATTCTAGGCTTCGCTTTGAACTTGGGAAGGGGGCGAAAAAGTATTTTTTCATGTGACCAATGGCGAGAAATACTTGCCTTGCAGAATCCCTTGTGGGAGCGAGCCTGCTCGCGAAAGCGGCGGATCAGTCACCCTCTGTATTGAATGTGCCGGCCTCTTCGCTAGCAGCTCGCTCCCACAGGTTTGGATTTGGCTCCATGGGTTGATATCAGCATTACGAATAATTACAGACAGCTCCGGCGGGCCTGTCTAGATTGGAGGTTCCGGGGACAGCGAAGCCCCAATAACAATAAAAGAGACGGACCCCCATGCAGAACTCGACCCAAGCGGCGAATGCCTGGCGCATTCTGTTCCTGCTGTTCCTGGCCAATCTGTTCAACTTCTTCGATCGCACCATCCCGGCCATCATCATCGAACCCATCCGCATGGAATGGCACCTCAGCGACTTTCAGCTGGGGATCATCGGTACTGCATTCACCATCGTCTACGCCATTGCCGGCTTGCCCCTGGGGCGCATGGCCGATACCGGTTCGCGCAGCAAGCTGATGGGCTGGGGCCTGGCGGCGTGGAGCGGTCTGACGGCGGTCAATGGGCTGGTGGGCAATTTCTGGGCGTTCCTGATCGTGCGCATGGGCGTCGGCGTCGGCGAAGCCAGTTACGCGCCGGCCGCCAACTCGCTGATCGGCGACCTGTTCCCGGCGCATCGTCGCGCGCGGGCCATGGGCATTTTCATGCTCGGTCTGCCACTGGGCCTGCTGCTGGCGTTCTTCACCATTGGCGCAATGGTCAAAGCGTTCGATAGCTGGCGTGCACCGTTCTTCATCGCGGCGGTGCCAGGGCTGATCCTCGCGATCTTCATGTTCTTCATCAAAGAGCCGAAGCGTGGCGCGGCAGAAACCGTGCAGGTCTCGCAAGAGAAAGTCGACAAGCCGATCCGGCGAATTCTGGCGGTGCCGACCTTTCTTTGGCTGGTCTTGGCCGGGTTGTGCTTCAACTTCGCTACTTATGCCTGCAACTCGTTTCTGGTGCCGATGTTGCAGCGTTACTTCCTGATGCCGTTGCAGGAAGCGGCGGTGGCGACCGGCGTGATCGTCGGCGTGACCGGTTTGTTCGGATTGACGCTCGGTGGCTGGGTCGCCGACAAGATTCACCAGCGAGTGGCCAATGGGCGCCTGCTGTTTGCGGCATTCAGCCTGATCATCTCGACGGTCTGTACCGCGTGGGCGCTGCATGCCGGGCGGATCGAGATCGGGGTGTTCGTGGCAGTGTTCAGCGTGGGTTGGCTGTTTGCTTACAACTTCTATACCTGCGTTTACACGGCGATTCAGGACGTGGTCGAACCGCGCTTGCGGGCCACGGCGATGGCGCTGTTCTTCGCCGGGTTGTACTTGCTGGGCGGTGGTTTGGGACCGGTGGTGGTGGGTGGTTTGTCCGACCACTTCGCGCACACGGCGATGGCCGCGGCAGGCACCGAGCAAATGACCGAGGCATTCAAGGCGGTCGGCTTGCATGACGCGATGTACTTGATCCCGGTGGCGCTGTTTTTCACCATGGTGTTTCTGTTTTTGGCTTCGCGGTGTTTTGTTCGGGATTCGAAGCGGATGAAGGAAGGGTTGGTCGCTGTGGGTGAATCTGATGTTGCAGTGGCGACTGCATAATCGCTATCGCCTGCAGGCTGGCTCCTACATTGGATCTACAGCGTTAACAAATCCCCTGTGGGCGCTAGCCTGCTCCTGCTAGCGATGCGGCCATCAGCATCACTGCATCAAATTTCAGGCAATAAAAAAGGCCCGCATCACTGCGGGCCTTCTTGTTTTCAGCGGTGGAGCGGGGCGGTTTAACCCGCCACCAACACCCGAATCGCTTCCAGCCGCAACGCGGCTTTATCCAGCATCGCCAGACCCTGCTCGCGTTGTTTGCGCAGGGCAACCAGTTCGCTGTCGCGCACGGTCGGGTTGACCGCTTGCAGTGCGGTCAAACGTGCCAGCTCTTCGTCGGTATCGGCCGCCAGACGACGTTGCGCTTCGGCAACCCGTTCGGCGTGACGCGGGAAGATCTTCTCTTCGCCGGCGTTGATCCGTGGCGTCAGTTGATCGCGCTGAGCCTGGATGAACTTGTTGGCGCTGGCGCGGGGCACGCTTTCCAGTTGATCGTTCAAGGTTTCGAACGACACCCGTGCCGACAGGTCGTTGCCATTGGCATCGAGCAGGCAGCGCAGGGCGGCCGGCGGCAGGTAACGGCCCAGTTGCAGCGAGCGCGGCGCAACCACTTCGCTGACGTAGAGCAGTTCCAGCAACACGGTGCCCGGTTTCAGCGCCTTGTTCTTGATCAGCGCCACGGCGGTGTTGCCCATTGAACCGGACAAGACCAGGTCCATGCCGCCTTGCACCATCGGGTGTTCCCAGGTGATGAACTGCATGTCTTCGCGAGACAGCGCCTGGTTACGGTCGTAAGTGATGGTCACGCCTTCGTCGTCGCCCAGCGGGAAACTGGCGTCGAGCATTTTTTCGCTCGGCTTGAGGATCAGGGCGTTTTCCGAATGGTCTTCGCTGTCGATGCCGAATGCGTCGAACAGGGTTTCCATGTAGATCGGCAGGGCGAACTGATCGTCTTGTTCGAGAATGTCCTCGACCAGCGCATCACCTTCGCCAGCGCCGCCGGAGTTGAGTTCCAGCAAGCGGTCACGGCCGGTGTGCAACTCGGCTTCCAGGCGCTCACGCTCGGCGCGGGCTTCGTCGATCAGGGCTTGCCACTCGCCATCGTCGGCGTTTTCCAGCAGTGGCAGCAGGCGCGGGCCGAACTGATGCTGCAAGGCGTTGCCGGTCGGGCAGGTGTTGAGGAACGCGTTCAGCGCCTCGTGGTACCACTGGAACAGCCGTTCTTGAGGGCTGGTTTCCAGATACGGCACGTGCAGTTCGATGATGTGCTTCTGGCCGATCCGGTCCAGACGACCGATACGCTGCTCGAGCAAGTCCGGGTGGGATGGCAGATCGAACAGCACCAGGTGGTGCGAGAACTGGAAGTTACGACCTTCACTGCCGATTTCCGAGCAGATCAGCACCTGTGCGCCAAATTCTTCGTCGGCGAAGTAGGCCGCGGCGCGGTCACGCTCAAGGATGTTCATGCCTTCGTGGAAGACCGTGGCCGGAATACCGGAGCGCACACGCAGGGCGTCTTCCAGGTCCATGGCGGTTTCAGCGTGGGCGCAGATCACCAGCACTTTGGTGCGTTTGAGCATCTTCAGCTGATCGATCAGCCACTCGACGCGCGGGTCGAATTTCCACCAGCGTTCTTCTTCGTTGGCGTCCGGCTGGGCCTGGAAGCTGACTTCCGGGTACAGCTCGGCGTGATCGCCCAGCGGCAGTTCGAGGTATTCGTCCGGGCACGGCAGCGGGTACGGATGCAGTTTGCGTTCCGGGAAACCCTGCACGGCGGCGCGGGTGTTGCGAAACAGCACGCGGCCGGTGCCGTGGCGGTCCAGCAGTTCGCGGACCAGGCGGGCGCTGGCTTCGATGTCGCCATCGTTGACGGCGGTCAGCAGCGCTTCGCCTTCGTTGCCGAGGAAACCGTGAATGGTCTTGTGCGCTTCCGGCGACAGGCGCCCTTTGTCCAGCAGCTCCTGAACGGCTTCGGCCACCGGGCGATAGTTTTCGCTCTCGGCGCGGAAGGCGTGCAGGTCATGGAAACGGTTCGGGTCAAGCAGGCGCAGGCGCGCAAAGTGGCTGTCCTGACCCAGTTGTTCCGGGGTCGCGGTCAGCAACAGGACGCCGGGAATGACTTCGGCCAGTTGCTCGACCAAGGTGTATTCAGGGCTGGCCTTGTCTTCGTGCCACACCAGGTGGTGCGCTTCGTCGACCACCAGCAGGTCCCAACCGGCGGCGAACAGCGCGTCCTGGGCCTTTTCGTCGTCCACCAGCCACTCGAGTGCAACCAGCGCGAGCTGGGTGTCTTCAAATGGGTTGGCGGCATCGCTTTCGATGAAGCGTTCTTCGTCGAACAGCGCGACTTGCAGGTTAAAGCGGCGGCGCATCTCGACCAGCCACTGGTGCTGCAGGTTCTCCGGCACCAGGATCAGCACGCGGTTGGCGCGGCCCGAGAGCAGTTGGCGATGGATCACCAGGCCGGCTTCGATGGTTTTGCCCAGGCCCACTTCATCGGCCAGCAGAACCCGCGGCGCAATGCGGTCGGCGACTTCACGGGCGATGTGCAACTGGTGCGCGATCGGTTGCGCGCGTACGCCACCGAGGCCCCAAAGCGCGGACTGCAATTGGCGGCTGGTGTGTTCCAGGGTGTTGTAGCGCAGGGAGAACCAGGCCAGCGGGTCGATCTGCCCGGCGAACAAACGGTCACTGGCCAGGCGGAACTGAATGAAGTTCGACAGTTGGGTTTCCGGCAGGGTAACCACTTCGTTCTGCGCGTTGAGGCCGTGGTAGACCAGCAGGCCATCGACGTCGTCGACTTCCTGGACGGTCAGCTTCCAGCCTTCGAAGTGAGTGATGGAGTCGCCCGGCGAAAACCGCACGCGGGTGAGGGGCGCATTCCGTAGCGCGTACTGGCGAGTCTCGCCAGTGGCCGGATAGAGCACGGTCAACAAGCGGCCGTCCTGTGCCAGAACGGTGCCTAAACCCAGCTCGGCTTCGCTGTCACTGATCCAGCGTTGCCCCGGTTGATACTGCTGCGCCATGCTGCCTGACTCCCACCTTGAAAAAGCGGGCTATCTTAACGGAATGAGGGCTTCAGGGCCAAAGGACTCTCATAAAAACTCGCACTCTTACGTTAGCCCAGCGACGCGATGCTTGCAGGTCGGGGCACCAATTGGTGCCAAACCGGTCACAGTTTGCGACCGATGGCTCAAGTCGCCATCCCCGCAGCCGACAGCCTGCTGACAGGAGACTAATAATTATGCTGCCACCGATGCTCCCTTTGAGTGCCGTGCCGATCACGTCACAGCAGGACCCGATCCGCCAGCGCCCGGATATTCCGCCTGTCGTGCCGGTGCAGGAAAGCTCCAACGAAAACACCATCGACCTGCAACAGCGAGATCCCGAAGAAGCGGCTTTTCAGCTGCGCGAGGAACAGCGGCGCAAGCAGGAGCGGGAACGGCGTCGTCGTGAGGCTGATGAAGATCCGGAAGAGCATCTGGCGATTCCCGGTAACGAGCTCAATGCCGACAATACCGTGCCGGTGGCGCCGTTGATGGAAGATCAGCCGCGCCAGGGGTTGTGGGTCGATATCCAGATTTGAGGTTGTGGCTGGTCAGCGCTGCCGTGAGACCGCATTATTGTGACAACCCTGCCATACGATGTACTGAGCACCATGAGCCAAGACGACAAGCTGATTGATCTCAATTCCGAACGCGCCAAGCGGGTTCATGACCTTAATGAAAAGCGTCTGAATGAAGTGCGTCAGGCGTTTGAGCAGGCGATGCCGTTGGGTAAAGCCAAAAAGAAACCGAAGAACAAGCCGAAAAAGCGCTGAAACACCCTGCATCCGTTGATGCAGGTCAGTTATTTCCCCTCCTTTACGCCCTGTCTTGGGCGACATTGATCCTGGTCAATTTTCTCTTCTGCCTGATTGGTTAACTTAGCCCTATCGCAACAGGGCAAGTGCAGGAGAGCCGTCATGTTTTTCGACAACGTGGTGATCGCAGGGGTGCTGACAGTTGGCCTCATGGTTCTGTTTTTCGCAGGGTTCGGATTTTTTATCTGGAAGGATTCGCATAAGCGTAAGCCGTAGTTCTTTCTGGATGTAATGAGCACGCAAGGCATTTTGGGCAACTTCGGTTGCCCTTTTTTTCGCCTGCGATTTGGTAATGGGGGGGCTGTGGGAGTGAGCCTGCTTGCGAAGGCGGCCTGATAGCCGACCTGTCTCTGCGTGGTGTACATATCCATTCCTGCGGTAATGGCCGCTTATGGTTTCGCCCTTACGGCGACTCACTTTTTTTTCAAACGCCAAAAAAAAGTAAGCAAAAAAAGGCTCGCCCCGAACGTCCGGCCCCTCGCCTAGGCTCGGCGTTCCTTCGCTCCGGCATTCATCTGGGGGCATCGCCTCCGGTCGGCTTCGCTTCGACCTCCTCTCGATGTGTGCGGCTTCGCCGCACGGCGCTACGCGCCCCCCCCCAGATGAACGCCTCCACTCCGCCTCCCGAAGGGGCGGGCAGATCAAGATCAAAAGCAGGCGAGCTAACGCTCGGCCTATTGAGTGGTGAGAAGCGTTCGGTGGGCAACGTCCCACTGTAGGAGCGAGGCTTGCCCGCGAAGGCGTCCTCACGGCCAACCATCTCTTTCAACAGACCCGGCAATGCCGGACTGCAGGCCATAAAAAAGGCGCGAACCTTACGGAACGCGCCTCTTTGTCGCAGCCATGTATCAGCTGCCCAGTGCCTTCGATGCCAGCCAGAACAGGCCGGCCGACAAGGCCACTGTCGCGGGCAGGGTCAGGACCCAGGCCAGCAGGATGGTTCTCACGGTGCCGCCTTGCAGGCCGCTTTTATTGGCGACCATGGTGCCCGCCACACCCGAGGACAGGACGTGGGTGGTGGAGACCGGCAGGCTGAAGATGTTGGCCATGCCGATCAGGCTCGCGGTGGTGATCTGTGCCGACATGCCTTGGGAGTAAGTCATGCCCTGCTTGCCGATCTTCTCGCCGATGGTCAGCACCACGCGTTTCCAGCCGACCATGGTCCCCAGGCCCAGGGCCAGGGCGACCGCCAGAATCACCCAGAACGGGGCGTATTCGGTGGTGGTGGTCAGGTCTTTGCGCAGTTTGTCCAGGTCAGCCTTTTCACGGGCAGCGAGGCCAGGCAGCTTGCCGACTTTCTTCGCCGTGTCATCCAGGCAGAGCAGATAGCGACGCACTTCGATGCGGCTTTCCGGCGACAGCGAGTGGTAATCCGCTACACCTTTAAGGGTGTCGAGGAGGGCGGTGATGGTCGGTTCGGTCTGTTGCGGGTTGCAACGGAATTTCTCCGGCAGATCGCCTTCCACGCTTTTGCCCAGGGCCAGGTACTCGCCCAAGGTGTCGGCGTTACGCTTGTAGAACTGGCTCAGGTGCAACGTCGCATCGCGGGTCCGTTCGATCTGGTAGGTCGTGCTGCCCAGGTCGAGAACGAACTGCGCCGGCACGATACCGATCAGCACCAGCATGATCAGGCCGATACCTTTCTGGCCATCGTTGGAACCGTGCACGAAGCTCACGGCCATGGCTGAGATCACCAGCACCAGGCGATTCCAGAACGGCGGGTGTTTCTTGTCGTCGATCTTGCGGCGCTGTTCCGGTGTCTTGTGCATCTTCGACAGAGGACGCCACCATTTAAGACCGATCAATATCAGCGCTGCGACCAGGAAACCCGCCATCGGCGAGAACACCAGGGACGCCCCGATGTCGATCGCTTTCTGCCAGTTCACGCCATCGGCCAACGCAATGTCGTTGATCAACGCGTTGGCCAGGCCGACACCGAGGATCGAACCGATCAGCGTGTGGGAGCTGGAGGCCGGGATACCGAAGTACCAGGTGCCCAGGTTCCAGGTGATGGCGGCGGCGAGCAGCGAGAACACCATGGCCAGCCCGTGACCGGTGTTCACATTGATCAGCAGTTCTACCGGCAGCAGGTGGACGATGGCATACGCCACGCCGACACCGCCCAGCAGTACGCCGAGAAAGTTGAACACACCGGAAAAGAACACCGCCAGATGAGGCGGCATGGCTTTGGTGTAGATAACGGTGGCCACCGCGTTAGCGGTGTCATGAAAGCCGTTGATGAACTCGAAGGCGAGGACAAAGGCCAGGGCGAGCAAGAGGCTCACAAGCACCCAAGCATCAAGTCCGCTGAATAAATCGATCATGAAGGTTTTCTGACCCGGTCATAAGGGGGCGCGATTATGCCAGAAAAGACTGCAAATCGATGCACTAGGTGCTCATCGGTAACATTCTTCAACGAATTAATTTGTGACGATGGCCTATCGCCGAGGTTTTTACCGGGTTTTGCAAGTCATTGAATTCAGATGAAAAGGCCGCAGCCACAAGGGTTTCTCTCGTGAGACCGAGAGGCTTGAACACTTGTGTGAAATATCTGAGAAGAGGGTCAGGCAAGTGCCATTTGCCTCATCCGTAGGGTGAGGTGACCGCTGCCCGCTTGTAGCGGGCGCGAAAGGCATCATCAGAACACCCCGCTTTTAACGGGTGCCGATGCAGACCCTTGAAGGATTCAGGCCGAGGTATTCAGGGTTCTTCGGCTTTGAGTTCCTTTTCCATCTTCTGCAATTCCTGGGTGAATGCCTGATCCTGAACGGTGGCGCGTTTACGCCAGGGTTTGCGTTCGGGTTCGGGCTGAGCGGCGTAGGTGGTGACTTCCCCGCCGTAAACTTCCTTGTAACGTTGTTCCTGGCGCTCAAGTTCCGCGCGCAGTTCGTCTTTCGTCACAGTGCTACCTGTATGAGTTGAGATAAATTCTGGTGAAACGCGCTGCATGGAACCTATTGACCACACCCGTCGAAAGGCCAATACCCGATAAAGGCATCGTTTCTACGGCGTGCGAAAAATACTTCCATGTTGCAGGCGGCCACGGCACCAGAGAAAAACAGCTGACGTAGCATCAGTTACCTGTTTCAGCGAGCGCGTTGGCGGAGCATATGAAATGAGCGTCAAGCGCTTGCTGCAGGCAGCGACGATAGAATACCGGGCTGCCGGATAGCGGGATCGGCACGTAAAAACCGCTTCGCCACTGAGGTGCATTATAGCGGTCGATCCGAAGAACACTATCGCTTGAGAGTTAAAAGTAGTTCTACCTGTGTGATTGTTTTGTTACTCACAACTTTCAGAGGTAACTAGGGTGTGGGTGATGTCACAGTGCAACGATGTCTTTCTGACGCCATAAAGTCGAACAAGTTAATCCCACTACATCAGCCCTTAATCAGTAAAGAATAAAAGCATGTTGCGGGCGCTGCGCAAATCAGCGCGCGCAGGTAGCCATCGCCTGTGAGGTCGATTGCGATTATCGGTCGATGGTTCGATAATCGCCCAATCTTGCAGCCTGTGGCTTGTGTGCCGGACCCGAAGCCGCTTGTAATAGCCGCTGATCCGTGTGGGAAAAGGACCTGATATGAACGATCAAATGCGCAACTCCTTCGCTTCAGTGGCGCCGCCGATCGTGGCCTCGCCCGCCAAGCGAATCCAGGCCCTGACCGGCGATCCGGATTTCATGACGTCTCTGGCCCGGGGATTGGCGGTGGTTCAAGCGTTCCAGGAGCGCAAACGGCACCTGACCATTGCCCAGATCAGCCACCGCACGGAAATTCCCCGCGCCGCTGTGCGACGTTGCCTGCACACCCTGATCAAACTCGGCTACGCCACCACCGACGGTCGCACCTATTCGCTGCTGCCCAAAGTGCTGACGCTGGGCCATGCCTATTTGTCCTCAACGCCTTTGGCGGTGTCCGCCCAGCCGTATCTGGACCGTATGAGTGAGCAACTTCACGAGGCCTGCAACATGGCCACGCTGGAGGGCGACGACATTTTGTACATCGCTCGCTCGGCGACCACCCAACGCCTGATTTCCGTCGACCTGTCGGTGGGCGGGCGGTTGCCAGCGTATTGCACGTCGATGGGCCGGATTCTTCTTGCGGCACTGGACGACACCTCGCTGCGCGAATACCTCGACCATGCGGAGTTCCAGGCCAAGACCAGCCGAACCTTGCACACACCCGAGGCGTTGCTCGAATGTCTGCAGGAAGTGCGGCAACAAGGCTGGTGCATCGTCGATCAGGAACTGGAGCAGGGCCTGCGTTCGATTGCCGTTCCGGTGTACGACGCTTCGGGCCAGGTGGTGGCCGCGCTCAACGTCAGTACCCACGCCGGACGAGTCAGCCGCAACGAGCTGGAGCAGCGTTTCTTGCCCGGTTTGTTAAGTGCCAGCCGTGACCTCAGCGCCCAGTTGTTTGCCTAAGCTGTTCGATAAACGCACAGACTCGCGTTTATCGAATTGACGCTGTTTCCCCAGGATCATTACTGTCGCGGCAGCGCCAGCCCTGAGCTGGCACCTGTCCGACTGCGTTCTTGCGTGGAATAAAAATAATGAACCAGCCTCAGTCTGCTGTAGGAAACTGCCTCGACGTGCAGTCCTTCATCAATGCTCAACCCATCTCGCGCTACCAGTGGCGAGTGGTGATCCTGTGTTTCCTGATTGTCTTCCTTGATGGCCTCGATACCGCGGCCATGGGCTTCATCGCGCCGGCCCTGTCCCAGGACTGGGGCATTGATCGCGCCAGTCTCGGCCCGGTGATGAGTGCCGCGCTGATCGGCATGGTCTTCGGCGCACTGGGCTCCGGTCCCTTGGCTGACCGCTTTGGGCGAAAAGTCGTACTGGTCGGCGCGGTATTGTTGTTCGGGGCTTTCAGCCTGGCCTCGGCGTACAGCACTAACGTCGATCAACTGCTGGTGCTGCGCTTCCTCACCGGCCTGGGCCTTGGCGCCGGGATGCCGAACGCCACCACGCTGTTGTCGGAATACACCCCGGAGCGCAAAAAATCCCTGCTGGTGACCAGCATGTTCTGCGGCTTCAACCTCGGCATGGCCGGTGGTGGGTTTATCTCGGCCAAGCTGATTCCGGCCTTCGGCTGGCACAGTCTGCTACTGATCGGCGGGATTCTGCCGTTGATCCTGACCGTCGTCTTGCTGTTCTGGCTGCCCGAATCGGCGCGTTACCTGGTCGTGCGCAACCGTGGCACCGACAAAGTGCGCAAGGCTCTCGCACCGATCGATCCGACCGTCGTCGCTCAGGCGTCGAGCTTCAGCGTACCGGAGCAGAAAACCGTGAAGGCGCGCAACGTGTTCGCGGTGATCTTCTCTGGCACCTATAGCACCGGCACCTTGCTGTTGTGGCTGACCTACTTCATGGGGCTGGTGATTGTTTACCTGCTGACCAGTTGGTTGCCGACGCTGATGCGTGACAGTGGCGCGAGCATGGAACAAGCGGCATTCATTGGTGCCCTGTTCCAGTTTGGCGGGGTGTTGAGCGCAGTGGGCGTGGGCTGGGCGATGGACCGGTTCAATCCGCACAAGGTCATCGGCATTTTCTACCTGCTGGCCGGGGTGTTTGCCTACGCGGTAGGGCAGAGCCTGGGCAATATCACGATTTTGGCGACATTGGTGCTGGTGGCCGGCATGTGCGTCAACGGTGCGCAATCGGCGATGCCGTCGCTGGCAGCGCGGTTTTATCCGACTCAAGGGCGAGCGACCGGGGTGTCGTGGATGCTCGGGATTGGTCGTTTCGGCGCGATTCTCGGGGCCTGGATGGGTGCGACATTGCTGGGCCTGGGCTGGAACTTTGAACAGGTGCTGACGGCGCTGGTGATTCCGGCGGCGGTGGCAACCATGGCGGTGGTGATCAAGGGCATGGTCAGTCATGCGGATGCGACCTGAGTCCAGGCTCCGGAATCTTCGGCGGGTTTGATGGCCTCTTCGCGAGAAGGCTCGGTTCTACAGTCAATCGCGTTCTCCTGTAGGAGTGAGCCGGCTCCGGGCGGCGTTCCGACGATGCTTTTTGGGATCGATAGCGAGACAACAATATGTTCGATAAACGAACACTTAGTCGATTATCGGATTGTTTGGCGTTTTGCACAGGCTTAACCTTCAGTCATTCCGGCGCTGCGCATCGCGCCTTTTTCTACCACTGTCGGTTCATCACAAACGGGAGCCTGCCCCATGGCTGAAATCCTTTCGCTGCACGACGCGGTGAAGCAATTCGTCAACGACGGCGATACCGTCGCGCTCGAAGGCTTCACTCACCTGATCCCTACGGCGGCCGGTCACGAAATCATTCGCCAGGGCAAGAAAGATCTGACGCTGGTGCGGATGACGCCTGACCTGATCTACGACCAGTTGATCGGCGCCGGTTGTGCTCGCAAGCTGATTTTCTCCTGGGGCGGCAACCCGGGTGTCGGTTCGCTGCACCGTCTGCGTGACGCGGTCGAGAAGCAGTGGCCGCACGCGCTGGAAATCGAAGAGCATAGCCACGCCGACCTGGCCAATGCCTACGTCGCTGGCGCCTCCGGCCTACCGTTCGCGGTACTGCGTGCCTACGCCGGTTCCGACTTGCCGAAGGTCAACCCGCTGATCAAAACCGTCACCTGCCCGTTCACCGGCGAAGTGTTGGCCGCCGTGCCTTCGGTACGCCCGGACATCACCGTGATTCACGCGCAGAAAGCCGACCGCAAAGGCAACGTGCTGCTGTGGGGCATTCTCGGCGTTCAAAAAGAAGCCGCGCTGGCGGCCAAACGTTGCATCGTCACCGTCGAGGAAATCGTCGACGACCTCAATGCACCAATGAATTCTTGCGTGCTGCCGACCTGGGCCTTGAGCGCGGTCTGCCATGTGCCTGGCGGCGCGCATCCGTCCTACGCCCACGGTTACAACGAACGCGACAACCGCTTCTACCAGGCTTGGGACCCGATTGCCCGCGACCGTGAAACCTTCACCGCGTGGATCGACGAATACATCCACGGCTGCGCTGACTTCAGCGAGTTCCAGGCCAAACTGGCCGCTGCTTCGGAGGCCAAGTAATGACTTACACCACCAACGAAATGATGACCGTCGCCGCTGCCCGCCGCCTGAAGAACGGTTCGGTGTGCTTCGTCGGCATCGGCCTGCCGTCGAAAGCCGCCAACCTGGCGCGCCTGACGTCTTCGCCGGATGTGGTCCTGATCTACGAATCGGGTCCGATCGGTGCCAAGCCAAGCGTACTGCCGCTGTCGATCGGTGACGGCGAACTGGCGGAAACCGCCGACACCGTCGTCCCGACCGGTGAGATTTTTCGCTACTGGTTGCAGGGCGGGCGCATTGACGTCGGTTTTCTCGGCGCCGCGCAGGTCGACCGCTTCGGCAACATCAACACCACCGTGGTCGGTGATTACCACGCACCGAAAGTCCGTCTGCCCGGTGCCGGTGGCGCGCCGGAAATTGCCGGCTCGGCGAAAAGCGTACTCATCATTCTCAAGCAATCGGCACGCTCCTTCGTCGACAAACTCGACTTCATCACCTCGGTCGGTCATGGCGAGGGCGGTGATTCGCGCAAGCGTCTCGGCCTTCCGGGCGCCGGGCCAGTCGGCATCATTACCGACCTGTGCATCATGGAGCCCGAAGCGGATACCCATGAATTCGTGGTCACCGCGCTGCACCCGGGCGTGACTCGCGAGCAAGTGATTGCCGCCACCGGCTGGGCAATTCGCTTCGCAGGCAATGTCGAAAATACGGCTGAGCCAACGGATGTTGAGCTTAAGGCGCTCAGGGACCTGGAAGCCCGCACCGCCGCCGCCCATGGCCAGACACCGGGAGAAGCGTGATGCGCGACGTTTATATCTGCGATGCGATTCGCACCCCCATCGGCCGTTTCGGCGGCGGCTTGTCAGCGGTGCGTGCAGACGACCTCGCCGCCGTGCCGATCAAGGCCTTGATGGAACGCAACCCGTCGGTGGACTGGAACGCAGTGGACGAGGTGTTCCTCGGCTGCGCCAACCAGGCCGGCGAAGACAACCGCAACGTCGCCCGCATGGCGCTGTTGCTGGCCGGGCTGCCGGAAAGCATTCCCGGCGTCACGCTCAATCGCCTCTGCGCCTCGGGTATGGATGCGATCGGCACTGCCTTCCGCGCAATCGCCAGTGGCGAAATGGAACTGGCAATTGCCGGCGGCGTCGAGTCGATGTCCCGCGCACCCTTCGTGATGGGCAAGGCCGATGCGGCGTTCTCGCGCAACATGAAGCTGGAAGACACCACCATCGGCTGGCGCTTCATCAACCCGTTGATGAAGGCGCAATACGGCGTCGATGCGATGCCGCAGACCGCCGACAACGTGGCCGACGATTACGAAGTGTCTCGCGAGGATCAGGACGCTTTCGCCCTGCGCAGCCAGCAGCGCACAGCCGCCGCGCAAGCTGCAGGATTTTTCGCTGAAGAAATCGTCGAAGTGCGGGTTGCCCACAAGAAAGGCGAAACCGTCGTCAGCCAGGATGAGCATCCTCGTGCCGACACCACGCTGGAAACCCTGGCCAAGCTGAAGCCCGTCAACGGTCCAGGCAAAACCGTCACCGCCGGCAACGCTTCCGGTGTGAACGACGGCGCAGCGGCGTTGATTCTGGCCTCCGCTGAAGCAGTGAAGAAACACGGCCTGACCGCCCGCGCCAAAGTGCTGGGTATGGCGAGCGCGGGTGTCGCGCCACGGGTAATGGGCATCGGCCCGGTGCCGGCGGTGCGCAAATTGACCGAGCGCCTCGGGCTGGCCGTCAGCGATTTCGATGTGATCGAACTCAATGAAGCCTTTGCCAGCCAAGGGTTAGCGGTACTGCGTGAGCTGGGCTTGGCGGACGACGCGGCCCAGGTCAACCCGAACGGTGGCGCCATTGCCTTGGGCCATCCGTTGGGCATGAGCGGTGCGCGCCTGGTCCTGACCGCGTTGCATCAGCTTGAAAAAACGGGCGGCAACAAAGGCCTGGCGACCATGTGCGTCGGTGTCGGCCAGGGTCTGGCCTTGGCCATCGAACGCGTCTGACGCCCGGCAGACTAATAAGAACAGAGGAAAGCGAAATGACTGACAAGCCTGGTTACCGTCGCCCGCAGGAAGGCACCCAGCCGGACTACCTGCACCCGACTTATCAATCCACCAACCTTCGCGCGCCGTCCAAGCCGTTGGTGTTTTTGCCGCATTCGTTGTCGGAAATTACCGGCCCGACCATCGGCGCCGAGCGTATCAACGAGAAGGACAACGACCTGACGGTGCAGCACGCGGGCGAACCGTTGGGCGAGCGCATCATCATCCACGGCCGCGTGCTGGATGAAGACGGCTTGCCGGTGCCGGGGATTCTGGTGGAGATCTGGCAGGCCAATGCCGCCGGGCGCTACAACCATGCCCGCGACCTGCACGACGCGCCGCTGGACCCGAACTTCACCGGTACCGGTCGCACCGTGACCGACGCCGATGGTTGGTATCAATTCCAGACCATCAAGCCCGGCGCTTACCCGTGGGGCAACCACCACAACGCCTGGCGTCCGGCGCACATTCATTTCTCGCTGTTTGGGCCGAGCATCCTGACGCGGCTGGTCACGCAGATGTATTTCCCCGGCGACCCGCTGCTGGCTTATGACCCGATCTACAACTGCGTACCGGACACCAGCGCCAAAGAGCGTTTGATCGCCAGTTTCGACCTGGAAAAAACCATCCCTTCCTATGCCCTCGGTTATCGCTGGGACATCGTCTTGCGCGGCCGTGAAGCCACGCCGATGGAGAAATAAGATGACGCTGAACGCGACCACATCCCACACCGTCGGGCCGTATTACCACATTGGTTTGACCTGGCTGAACCGCGAAGACCTGACGGTCGAACAAACCCTGGGCGAGCGCGTGGCGATCACCGGGCAAGTCGTCGATGGCAATGGCGATTTCGTTAACGACGCGATGCTGGAAGTCTGGCAGGCCAACGCCGCCGGCAAGTACGACCACCCCGAAGACGACCAGGCCAAACCCCTGGACCCGAATTTCGAAGGCTTCGGCCGGGTGCCGGTGGACGCCGAAGGGCGCTTTCGTTTCACCACGATCAAACCCGGAACGGTGGAAGGCCTGAAGGGCTCGACCCAGGCGCCGCACCTGGTGGTGCTGGTGTTCGCTCGCGGGTTGGTGAAGCACTTGCTGACGCGGATTTACTTTGAGGGCGAACCGGCGAACGTCGACGACCCGTTGCTGGAGTGTGTGCCGGCCGAGCGCCGGGGTACGTTGCTGGCGAAGCAGGATGCGTCGGGTGTCTATCAGTGGAATGTGATCCTGCAAGGCACCGATGCCGAGACGGTGTTCTTCGACTACTGAAAACACCGCAGATCCCTGTAGGAGTGAGCCTGCTCGCGATGGCGGTGTATCAGTGCCTTCAGTGCTGAATGACACTCCGCCATCGCGAGCAGGCTCACTCCTTACAGAGGACAGTATTGCCAACTGTGGAACGGGACTGTTGCAAAGTGTGTCTAGAATGTCATGGTCCCCAAAGAGTGAAAAACAATGACAACTCCTACCGCTATTCCAGCGCACTACACCGGCGAAGAGCGCAGCAAACGGATCTTCGCCATTGTCGGCGCCTCGTCCGGCAACCTCGTTGAATGGTTCGACTTCTACGTCTACGCCTTTTGCGCGATCTACTTTGCGCCGGCCTTTTTCCCGTCCGATAACCCGACTGTGCAGCTGGTGAATACCGCCGGCGTGTTTGCGGCCGGGTTCCTGATGCGGCCGATTGGCGGCTGGATTTTCGGCCGTGTCGCGGACAAGCACGGGCGCAAGAATTCGATGCTGATCTCGATTCTGATGATGTGTTTCGGTTCGTTGCTCATCGCCTGCCTGCCGACCTACAAGGACATTGGCGTCTGGGCGCCGATCATGCTGTTGTTCGCCCGTTTGCTGCAGGGCTTGTCGGTGGGCGGTGAGTACGGCACCACCGCAACCTACATGAGCGAAGTCGCCCTCAAGGGCCAGCGCGGGTTCTTCGCCTCGTTCCAGTACGTGACGCTGATTGGCGGGCAGTTGCTGGCGGTGTCGCTGGTGGTGGTCCTGCAACAGTTCCTCACTGAAGATGACCTGCGTGCCTACGGCTGGCGGATCCCGTTTGTGGTCGGCGCCGTGGCTGCATTGATCTCGCTGTTCCTGCGTCGTTCGCTCAAGGAAACCACCAGCAAGGAAATGCGTGAAAACAAGGACGCCGGCAGCATTCGCGCGTTGTTCCGCGACCATAAAGCGGCCTTTATTACCGTGCTCGGTTACACCGCCGGTGGCTCGCTGATTTTCTACACGTTCACCACGTACATGCAGAAGTACCTGGTGAACACCGCCGGCATGCACGCCAAGACCGCCAGTTACATCATGACCGGCGCGCTGTTCCTTTATATGTGCATGCAGCCGCTGTTCGGCATGCTCGCGGACAAGATCGGTCGCCGTAACTCGATGCTGTGGTTCGGTGCATTGGGTACGTTGTGTACTGTGCCGATTCTGCTGAGCCTGAAAAGTGTCAGCAGTCCGTTCCTGGCCTTTGTGCTGATTACCGTGGCGCTGGCGATCGTCAGTTTCTACACCTCCATCAGTGGCCTGGTAAAAGCCGAGATGTTCCCGCCGGAAGTGCGCGCACTCGGTGTCGGCCTGGCGTATGCGGTGGCCAACGCGATCTTCGGTGGTTCGGCGGAATACGTCGCCCTGAGCCTTAAAGCCGCGGGCATTGAAAACTCCTTCTACTGGTACGTGACAGTGATGATGGCGGTGGCGTTCCTGTTCAGCCTGCGCCTGCCGAAACAGGCCAAGTATTTGCACCACGACCTTTGATCCATCCGCGTGGGCCCGACTGGCCCATGCCTTCAGGGACTGTCTATGAATCAGCGACCGGGCAATCAATTGTTCGATGCCTATTTCACGGCACGCGATATGCGTGAGGTGTTTTGTGATCAAGGCCGGGTGCAGGCCATGCTTGATTTCGAAGCGGCACTGGCCCGGGCCGAGGCGCGGGTGGGTTTGATTCCGCTGTCGGCTGTCGCCTCGATCGCAGCGGCTTGTCAGGCTGGGCATTACGACTTTTCAGCACTCGGCGAGGCGATTGCCACGGCGGGCAATTCGGCGATTCCGTTGGTCAAGGCGTTGGGTAAACAGATCGCCGCCAACGATGCCGAAGCAGAACGCTACGTGCATCTGGGCGCCACCAGTCAGGACGTAATGGACACGGGCCTGGTGCTGCAACTGCGCCGCGCGCTGGCGCTGATCGAAAGCGATCTGGCGCAACTGGGCGAAACCTTGGCGACCCAGGCGTTACGCTTCGTCGCCACGCCGCTGGCCGGGCGCACCTGGTTGCAGCACGCCACGCCCGTCACCCTCGGCATGAAAATCGCCGGTTGGCTGGGCGCCGTCACTCGCAGCCGCCAACGTCTGCAAGAACTCAAGCCTCGGTTGCTGGTGCTGCAATTTGGCGGCGCCTCCGGAACCCTGGCAGCCCTCGGCGAGCAAGCGATGCCGATTGCCGAAGCCTTGGCCGGTGAGCTGCAACTGACCCTGCCGGACCAACCCTGGCACACCCAGCGAGACCGCTTGGTGGAGTTCGGCGCGGTACTCGGTTTGATCGCCGGCAGCCTCGGCAAACTCGGCCGCGACATCAGTCTGTTGATGCAGACCGAAGCCGGCGAAGTGTTCGAACCGTCGGCACCGGGCAAGGGCGGTTCCTCGACCATGCCGCACAAACGCAACCCGGTGGGCGCCGCGGTGCTGATCGGTGCGGCGACCCGCGTTCCCGGTTTGCTCTCGACCCTGTTCAGCGCCATGCCTCAGGAACACGAGCGCAGCCTGGGCCTGTGGCATGCCGAATGGGAAACCCTGCCGGAGATTTGCTGCCTGGTGTCCGGCAGCCTCAAGCAAGCGCTGCTGGTGGCGGACGGGCTGGAAGTGGACGCCGACCGCATGGCCCGCAACCTCGACCTGACCCAAGGCCTGGTGCTGGCCGAGGCGGTGAGCATCGTCCTCGCCCAACGGGTTGGCCGCGACACTGCGCACCATCTGCTGGAGCGCTGCTGCAAACGTGCAGTGGCCGAGCAACGTCATCTGCGAGCGGTGCTCGGCGAAGAGCCGCAAGTGACCGCCGAGTTGTCGGCCCTGGAACTCGATCGTCTGCTGGACCCCGCCCATTACCTTGGTCAGGCCCATACCTGGGTCGAGCGGGCGGTGGCTGAACATTCTGCGTTGACTGCCTGAAGGAGATTGCTGTGGCTTTTGTACAACTCGCCGAGGGCGAACTGCATTACCAATTTGATGGCCCGGCGGATGCACCGGTGCTGGTGCTGTCCAACTCGCTGGGCACCGACCTGCACATGTGGGACGCGCAGGTCGCCGCGTTCTCCGAGCATTTCCGGGTGCTGCGTTTCGACACCCGTGGCCACGGAAAATCGCTGGTCACGCCGGGGCCATACAGCATCGAGCAACTGGGCCACGACGTGCTGGCGCTGCTGGATGCGCTGCACATCGAACGTGCGCATTTCTGCGGCCTGTCCATGGGTGGCTTGATCGGCCAGTGGCTGGGCATCAATGCCGGTGATCGATTGAATAAG
This sequence comes from Pseudomonas mandelii, assembly GCF_900106065.1. Classification (NCBI taxonomy): domain Bacteria; kingdom Pseudomonadati; phylum Pseudomonadota; class Gammaproteobacteria; order Pseudomonadales; family Pseudomonadaceae; genus Pseudomonas; species Pseudomonas mandelii. Next base: position 690,451 of record NZ_LT629796.1, on the reverse strand, counting down.
TTGGTGGTGTGCAACACCGCCGCGAAAATCGGCGATCCATCGGTGTGGAATCCACGGATCGAAACCGTGCTGCGTGACGGTCAGGCGGCCATGGTCGCCTTGCGCGATGCGTCGATTGCGCGCTGGTTTACCCCCGACTTTGCCGAGGCCAACCCGGCCGCCGCGAAGCGGATTACCGACATGCTCGCGGCCACTTCGCCAGAGGGTTATGCCGCCAACTGCGCCGCCGTGCGCGATGCCGACTTCCGTGATCAGCTGTCCGAAATCAAGGTGCCGCTGCTGGTCATTGCCGGCACCGAAGACGCGGTCACGCCGCCGTCCGGTGGGCACTTTATTCAGGAGCATGTGCCGGGCGCCGAATACGCCGAGTTCTACGCCGCGCACTTGTCCAACGTTCAGGCCGGTGCTGCGTTCAGTGACCGGGTCCTGACGTTTTTGTCAGCTGATTAAGGGGATTGTTGTGGACGAGAAACAACGTTACGACGACGGCCTGGAAGTCCGTCGCGCGGTGCTCGGCGACGCCCATGTCGACCGCAGTCTGAATGCCCTGACCGAGTTCAACTCGGAGTTCCAGGAAATGATCACCCGCCACGCATGGGGCGACATCTGGACCCGGCCGGGCCTGCCACGCCATACCCGCAGCCTGATCACCATCGCCATGCTGATCGGCATGAACCGCAACGAAGAACTCAAACTGCACCTGCGCGCCGCCGCCAACAACGGCGTGACCCGCGGCGAGATCAAGGAAGTGATCATGCAGAGTGCGATCTACTGCGGCATCCCGGCGGCCAATGCGACGTTCCATTTGGCGGAGTCGGTGTGGGATGAGCTTGGGGTTGAATCGCGGGAGTGATCCTGGCGATTTGCGGTGTCTGAGCTGACGCCATCGCGAGCCGGCTCGCTCCTGCATGGGATGTCCGGTGAGTACATGACTTGTGTTCACACAGGACCCGTGTGGGAGCGAGCCTGCTCGCGATCGCGGTGGGTCAGCTTGCATCGATGGTGAATGACACACCGCCATCGCGGGCACGCGCGGCGACCACAGGGTCAAACGGTGGCGACAATGAAGATCCGCTTGAACGGAAACAGCGTGCGCCCATCGTATTCTCGCGGGTAATGCGCATGCACCCGCATCATGAAGTGATAAATGAACCGCGCCTGTTCGTCATCCTTCAAGCCTTGCATCACCGCCCGCAAGGCCGAGACCTTGATCCAGTCATAAATCGGCGACTTGCCGTCCACGACCTGCAACTGCTCGGTTTCCCAGATGTCCAGCGTCCGGGTAATCGGAGCAAGCAATCGGTGGTAATTTTCCAGCGACAATAACGTCCGCGTCGCCATCCTCTCGCGCACTTGCGGGGAGCCGAGCGGTTTGCCGTCGGAGCCTCCATCGTTGAGGGTGTCGAGCACCAGCTGATACCACACCGCATCCCGCCAATCGGGCATGTGCGCCGCCAGACAACCGCCTGGATTGAGATAACCGAGCAAACGCGGCAACAACTGTTCGTGACCGTCGATGAAGTGCAGCACGGCGGCGGCAAAGAGCAGGTCGGCGGGTTGCTCCGGCTGCCAGTTCTGTAGATCGCACTGCTTCCACAGCGCCTTGATCGGCAAGCCTCTGGCCTCCTGAAGCATTTGCTCCGAACTGTCGATGCCCATCAGGTGTGCGCGGGGCCAGCGTTTGGCCAAAACCTGCGTCGCGATGCCTGTGCCACATCCCAGGTCGTAGATGCGCCTGGGGTTTTTAATGTCGACACGGTCGATCAGCTCGTTAACCGGTCGTTGTCGAAGCCGGGAGAATTGCTGGTAGGCCGTGGCGTCCCAGTCAGCCGTCCTTGCTCTTTGCAGTTTGGTGCTCATGAGGTTGTCCTCTCTGGACGTTCAAAGTTGTCTTCCAATGACGTTGAGGGTTTTGAGTGCAAACCCCACCCCTCTTCGCGTGTCGGGTTCGCGCAATAATTTCAGTAGCTGGTAAAAGCCAGGGGGCTGCTCGTTTGCTGTGCTATCGGCTTTTGCCATGCGCACGGCATTGCTGACGCTCCAGGTTGCCTCGGTCGCGCCTTCGAACAGCCGCGCCAGTTTCTCCACCATGGCCGGGTCCAGTAGATCGACGAGGTCGCTGATCAGTGAAAGCAGGTCCACCAGGTTGTCCAGTCGACCGCCGTCAATCAAGGGTTTGAGCTTTTCCATCAGCGCGTCTGATCCAGGGCTGATGAGGGGGGTGATTGATTCATTTGAGACGCTCATTACGATTTACTCCTCTCCCCGGGCCGATCAAAGCATTGCGCGGGCAACCGCCCAGTACAGTCCACGGTTGAATCCGTTTCTGAGCAACCCGCCGAGCTTGGTGGCCGGGGTGGGCCGGACATCGTGCTGGTAGTCGTACCAAAGCGGCATGCCGGCATCCAGGCCCATTTGTGCCACGGCCTGAACACGTCCGTCGTAGACGGCGATGGGGGTGCCCAGACGAATTTCGGCAGCGATGTTGTTGGCGATCACCGGCGCCTGGTTATGGCATGCCCCGCCGGCTTTGCTGACAGGCAAGTCGACGGTATCACCGATGACGTAGACGTTTTCCAGGCCGTAGACCTGCAACGTTTCATGGTGGGTCGGCAGCCAGCCTTCGTCGTTGGGCGCTTGTGAGGCGCCGGACTCGAGCACAGCGTCCACGGCCCTGATCGGTGGTGTCGCCATCAGAATGTCGAAGGGTTGCTCGTCACCTTCCTCGGAGTACGCGACTTTTTTATCCGGATCGACTCGTTTGAGCGTGAAGCCGCGTTGAAAGCGAATATTTTTCCGTTCAAAGATACCCGGCAGAATTTCCCCGGTCGGGCGTTGCAGGAACAGGCAGTTGCGCAGTAGTTGAGCCGTGGTCGGGTAGGTGTAGACGATTTCCACCTGGTCTCTCACCCCACGACGCCGCAAGAAATCATCGAGCATCAATGTGGTTTCGACGGGCGCGATACCGCATTGATGCGGGACATTGGGTGTTTTCGGGAAGGACACGGTAATGAAGATGCGGCCTTTTTCGATCGTGCTCAGTTTTTGCGCCAGTTGCCTGGCGGGCGCGAACTGATAGAAATGATCGCCGGCTTCTTTCAAGCCTTCGATACGTTCCGGGGCCGGCACACATCCGGTGGCGATGACTAAAAAGTCATAGCCGTAACGCTTGCCGCTGCGGGTTTGCAGGTGTTGTCGGTTGAAATCGAAACGCACGACTTCATCGACATGGAACTCGATTTCCGGGCGCAACAGTGAACGTTCCGGGCGCTTGAGTTCTTCTTCAAAGAACAGGTTGAACGCCACGTACATGAACGCAGGTTTATAGAAGTGATCGGGGGAATTGGACAGCAGTGCAATCGAGACTTCGCCGCGCAGGATTTCCGGATACAGCTTGCTGGCCAGTTGATTGGCCAGCATGGTTCCACCAACGCCGCCACCGACGATAACTATTCGCTTGCTCATACCTGACCTCCTGGGTCATGGCAGCTTCGCGTACAGCATCCGGAGATAACGGAAGAAAACAGGGGCTCCTACAGCAGTGATGGAGAATTAAACACGCTTTTTGACTGTATCTGCCCACTCGCAAAACGCCAGGCAAGCCGACAGGTGGTTACGGGCAGCGGCCTTTTGACTTCGACCGCTGCCAGGGTGCGGTTACAACAAACTGATCGGATAGCTGACGATCAACCGGTTCTCATCGAACTCGTTGTTGCTGAAGTCCCGACGAATGGTCGAGTTGCGCCATTTGACGTTGAGATCTTTGAGCGCGCCGCTTTGCACGGTGTAGCCCAATTCGCTTTCGCGGCCCCATTCCTTGCCGTCGGTGATTGTGCCGGTGTGCACGTTGTCGCCGCTGATGTAGCGGTTCATCAGGGTCAGGCCGGGAATGCCAAGGGCGACGAAGTTGTAGTCATGCCGTACCTGCCAGGATTTTTCTTTCGCATTGTCATAACTGGCGTTGTAACTGTCGTTGGCCAGGGTGCCGCCGCTGGTGCCATTGACCCGCATCCAGGCGCTGTCGCCGGTGAGTTTTTGCAGGCCGACATAGAAGGTGTGGCCGCCGTATTTGGCCGAGAACAGGCCTGACCAGGTCTTGTTGTCCAGATCGCCGGCCCGGGCGCTGCCGTCTTCCTTGCCATAGAAGAAACCCAGGTTGGCGCCGAGGGTCCAGTCGCCGATGGGCTGGCTGTGAGTCAGGTTCACGTATTGCTGGCTGTAGATGTCCTTGAGTTCGGCGTTCCACAGGCCGATCTGGGTGCGCTTGTCGTTGAAGGCGTATTCGCCGCCCTGGAAGTTGAAGCGGTCTGAGGTGAAGGTCGGTTTTCCGGTCATCGACATATCGCTCATGCTGCTGTCGTCACGGGGGCTGTTGGCGCGGAACTGGCCGCCGTAGAACGTCAGGCCGGCGATTTCTTTCGAGGTGATCTGGCCGCCACGAAAGGTTTGCGGCAGGGAGCGACCGTCGTCCGAGCGCAGGATCGGCAGCACCGGCATCCATTCACCGACCTTGATTTCGGTCTGCGACAACCTGGCCTTGAACGCCACGTTGGTGCGACCAAAGCTGTCCGCCGGGCGACCGTCGTGATCCAGCGGCAGCAACTGAGTCCCGCCCGTGCCTTTGCCGCCGTCGAGCTTCACCGAATACAAGCCCAGCACATCCATGCCGAAGCCGACGGTGCCTTGGGTGAAGCCGGATTTGGCGTCGAGAATGAAACTTTGTGTCCATTCTTCAGCCTTGCCCTGGGCTTTGGTCGGGTTGGTGAAGTTGCGGTTGATGTAGAAATTGCGCAGGTTCAGGTTGACCTTGGCACCTTCGACAAAACCCGACTCCTCGGCCATGGCAGGCAGGGCCGCGCAGGCCAGGGCGATGGCTATCAGGCTTGGGAAGTAGTACGGCGTGGTGGAAGGCGTCATGGGCTCGGGTCTCTCTAATTGTTAGGGATGAAACGGGGCGCTGCCGCAACGTGGCCGTTGCAGACAAGGGATTCGATATCGTGAAAAACGGGGTGGGATCAGCCGGACAGGGCAGGGCGCGGGGGCATGGTGTCGAACCTGATGTTATTGGTCTTGTGCGACGAATGGTGCGGGGGATGGGCTGGAGGGTTCAATCGGGGAAAGCGGGTTTTGGGCGGTTATCGAACGCATGTTGGTCTGAGGTTTTTGTGTTTATGGGCTGGCGTCTTCGCGGGCAAGCCTCGCTCCTACGGGGTGTGCGGGTTTCATGGAATATGATTCGGCGCGGACACTGCAGGAGCGAGGCTTGCCCGCGAAGAGGGGATTACTGACACCACACCTTTTCCCGCAGACAACAAAAAGCCCACCAAAAGGTGGGCCTCTTGTCTTACAGCGCTATCAGAACAACTTCATCTTCGGCGCTTCTTCTTTCAGCGGTTCGACTTTCGCCGTCTGCTCGTTCCAGCCACCACCCAGTGCCTTGTACAGATTGACCGCACTGATCAGCTGCGCCAGACGATCAGTGATCAGCACCTGCTGGGCGCTGAACAACTGACGCTGGGCGTCGAGGAAGGTCAGGTTGCTGTCGACACCGATACGGTAGCGACGCTCGGCCAGACGGTAGTAGTCCTGGTTGGCGGTGACGAAATCACGCTGCGCCTGCAACTGATCGGTGTAGGTCTGGCGGGCGGCCAGGCCGTCGGCGACTTCCTGGAAGGCCGTTTGAATGGACTTCTCGTAGTTCGCCACGCCGATGTCTTTCTGGATTTTCGAGTAATCCAGGCTGGCGCGCAGGCTGCCGGCATTGAAGATCGGCAGGTTGATCTGCGGCGAGAACAACCAGGTGCCCGAGCCGCCCTTGAACAGACCGGACAAGTCCGGGCTCAGGGTCCCGGCATTGGCCGTCAGGCTGATGCTCGGGAAGAACGCCGCCCGTGCCGCGCCGATGTTGGCGTTGGCAGCTTTCAGGTTGTACTCGGCCTGGAGAATATCCGGACGACGTTGCAGCAAGTCCGATGGCAGACCGGGCGGTACGTCGCTCAGCAGGTTGTCAGATAGCGGTTTGGCTTCTCGCAGATTGGCCGGGATGCCGGTGCCGAGCAGCAGCACCAGGCTGTTTTCGTCCTGCGCCACCTGACGGGTGTACTTGGCCAGTTGCGCCCGGGCGTTTTCCACCGAGGTACGCGACTGGGCCAGGTCCAGGGCCGAGGCCACACCGACTTCGTTGCTGCGCGCGGTGAGCTTGTAGCTCTCCTCGAACGCACCGAGGGTGTCCTGGGTGAGTTTCAGCAGTTCCTTGTCGGCCTGCCAGGTCAGGTAGGCATTGGCCACGCTGGCCACCAGACTGATCTGCGTGCTGCGACGGCCTTCTTCTGTCGCGAAGTACTTCTGAAGGGCTTCTTCGCTGAGGCTGCGAACCCGACCGAACAGGTCGAGTTCATAAGCACTGATACCGACCGTAGCGGAGTAGGAACTGCTGATGCCCGCTTGACCGGTCTGCGACGCGTCAGCCGGAAGACGCTGACGGCTGCCGGTGCCATTGGCCGAAACGGCCGGGAACAGATCGGCGCGCTGGATGCGGTATTGAGCCGCGAACGCGTCGATGTTCAGGGCCGCAACACGCAGGTCACGGTTGTTTTCCAGCGACACCTGAATCAGCTGTTGCAGTGCCGGGTCATGGAAAAACTGCTTCCAGCCCTGTTCCGCAGCCGCCTGATTCGGCGCCAGGGCCGACGAGTACGCCGGACCTTGCGGGTATTGGCCCGCCACTGGTGCCTCAGGTTGCTGATAGTCGGGAATCAGCGAGCAGCCGCTCAGCACGAAGGCGGCAACGGCGATGGAGAGTAGCGACTTGCTCATTGGCCAGCCTCTTTAGAAGGTTCGATTGCGTCATCCTGGTCGGCTTTTTTGCGCTGGCCAATGGACGACACGGTAACGAAGAACAGTGGGACCCAGAAGATCGCCAGGACGGTGGCGGTGATCATACCGCCAATAACGCCCGTGCCGATTGCGTGCTGGCTACCTGAACCGGCGCCCGTGGAAATCGCCAGCGGTACCACACCGAGCACGAAGGCCAGCGAGGTCATGATGATCGGTCGCAAACGCATCCGGCACGCTTCAATCGCCGCTTCGCGAAGGCTACGCCCTTGCTCATGCAGTTCCTTGGCGAACTCGACGATCAGAATGGCGTTTTTCGCTGCCAGACCGATGGTTGTCAACAGGCCCACCTGGAAGTAAACGTCATTGGAGAGTCCCCGCAGACTGGTGGCCAACAGTGCCCCGATGATCCCCAGCGGCACCACCAGCATCACCGCGATCGGAATCGACCAGCTTTCGTACAGCGCCGCCAGGCACAGGAACACCATCAGCAGCGACAACGCATACAGCGCCGGCGCCTGTGAGCCCGATAGCCGTTCTTCGTATGACAGACCGGTCCAGGAAATACCGACACCGGCCGGCAGTTTCTTGGCCAGGGCTTCGACTTCCGCCATGGCTTCACCGGTGGAATAGCCCGGGGCCGGGGCACCGAGGATTTCCATCGCTTCTACACCGTTGTAACGCGAGAGCTTCGGTGCACCGTAAATCCACTCGCCCTTGGCGAAGGCGGAGAAGGGCACCATGGTTCCGGCGGCGTTACGCACATACCATTTCTTGATGTCTTCCGGGCTCATCCGCGAACCGGGTTGACCTTGCACGTAGACCTTCTTCACCCGACCACGGTCGATGAAGTCGTTTACGTAGCTACTACCCAAGGCAATCGACAGGGTGCTGTTGATGTCGGTGAGGGTCAGGCCCAATGCACTGGCTTTCTCGTCATCGATTTCCAGCTGGTATTGCGGCTCGTCGTTCAGGCCGTTCGGACGCACCTGATAAAGCACCTTGCTCTGTGCCGCCATGCCGAGGAACTGGTTGCGAGCTTCCATCAACTTGTCGTGACCGATGCCGGCGCGGTCTTGCAGGAATACGTCGAAACCGGTGGCGTTACCCAGCTCCAATACCGCCGGTGGCGCAAAGGCGAACACCATCGCATCGCGGAAGGTGAAGAAGTGCTGCTGGGCGCGGGCGGCGAGTTTGAACACGCTGTTTTCCGCATCCCGCTGATCCCACGGCTTGAGCATGATGAACGCCAGGCCCGAGCTTTGGCCGCGACCGGCGAAGTTGAAGCCGTTGACGGTAAACACCGAGGCCACGGCGCTCGATTCCTTGTCCAGCAGGTAGGAGCGCATCTCATCGATCACCACCTGCGTGCGTTCGGCGCTGGAGCCGGCCGGGGTCTGCACCTGGGCAAACAGCACGCCTTGGTCTTCTTCCGGGAGGAACGCCGTTGGAATGCGGGTGAACAGCCAGATCATGCCGACGACAATGATCAAGTAGGCCAGCAGGTACGGCGCCTTGTGCGTCAGCATGTTGCCCACGCCACGCTCGTAGCTTTTGACGCCACGGTCAAAGCTGCGGTTGAACCAGCCGAAGAAGCCGCGTTTCGGCGTGCCGTGCTCGCCTTTCGGAATTGCCTTGAGCATGGTGGCGCACAGTGCCGGGGTGAAGATCAGCGCAACCAGTACCGACAGGGCCATGGCCGAGACGATGGTGATCGAGAATTGCTTGTAGATCACACCGGTAGAGCCACTGAAGAACGCCATCGGCAGCAATACCGCCGACAGCACCAGGGCGATACCGACCAGTGCACCCTGGATCTGCCCCATGGATTTCTTGGTGGCCTCCTTGGGTGACAGACCTTCTTCGCTCATGACCCGTTCGACGTTTTCCACCACGACAATGGCATCGTCCACCAGCAAGCCGATGGCCAGCACCATGCCGAACATGGTCAGGGTGTTGATGCTGAAACCGAACGCCGCGAGGATCCCGAATGTCCCCAGCAACACCACCGGCACGGTCATCGTGGTGATGACAGTGGCGCGGAAATTCTGCAGGAACAGGAACATCACCAGGAACACCAGCACGATCGCTTCGACCAGGGTTTCAACCACACCCTTGATCGACTCGGTCACCACCGGGGTGGTGTCGTACGGGAACACCACTTCCATGCCTTGCGGGAAGAACGGCTTGAGCGTGTTGATGGTGTTGCGCAGCGCTTTCGCGGTGTCGAGGGCGTTGGCACCGTTGGCCAGTTTCACCGCCAGACCGGAAGCCGGTGCGCCGTTGAACTGGGCGTTGATGCTGTAGTTTTCACCGCCCAGGCCTACATCGGCCACATCGGACAGGCGTACTTGCGAGCCGTCCTTGTTGACTTTGAGCAGGATCTTGTTGAACTGCTCGGCAGTCTGCAGACGTGTCTTGCCGATGATGGTGGCGTTCAACTGCTGGCCGGGCGCAGCAGGCAGGCCGCCCAGTTGACCGGAGGACACCTGGATGTTCTGCGCCGCGATGGCCGCTTTCACGTCCACTGGCGTCAGGTTGAAGTTGTTCAGCTTGGCAGGGTCGAGCCAGACACGCATCGCGTACTGGGAACCGAAGACCTGGAAGTCACCGACACCGGCGGTCCGCGAGATCGGGTCCTGCATGTTCGACACGATGTAGTTGGACAGGTCGTCCTTGGTCATGCTGCCGTCGCGAGATACCACGCCGATCACCAACAGGAAGTTTTTCACTGCCTTGGTCACGCGGATACCCTGTTGCTGCACTTCTTGCGGCAGCAGCGGGGTGGCCAGGTTCAGTTTGTTCTGGACCTGAACCTGCGCGGTATCGGAGTTGGTGCCCTGCTCGAAGGTCGCGGTAATGGTCATGCTGCCGTCGGAGTTACTTTCCGAGGAGACATAACGCAGGTTATCGATACCGTTGAGCTGTTGTTCGATGACCTGCACCACGGTGTCCTGCACGGTTTGTGCGGACGCGCCTGGGTAGGTGACCTGGATCGCAATGGCCGGAGGCGCAATGCTCGGGTATTGGTTGATCGGAAGTTTGAGAATCGAGAGTGCCCCGACCAGCATGATCACCAGGGCAATTACCCAAGCGAAAATCGGACGGTCGATAAAAAATTTCGACATGGTTTACTCCCCTTTGCCGCTGGAAGCCTTGTCAGCTGCCTGTGCGGGGGCCGGGTTCTTTGCGCCAACGTTAGTCGCTTCACTGGCTTTGACTTCGACGCCAGGTTTGACGAATTGCAGTCCTTCGGTGATCAGACGATCGCCGGCCTTCAGGCCGTCTTCGATCAACCATTGGTTGCCGACGGTGCGGCTGGCCTTGAGCTGACGCAGTTCGACCTTGTTGTCCGCACCGACGACCAGTGCGGTCGGCGAGCCTTTGAGGTCGCGGGTTACGCCTTGTTGCGGCGCCAGAATGGCAGCGGCGTTCACACCGGATTTGAGCTGAGCGTGTACGAACATGCCCGGAAGCAGCGTGTGATCCGGGTTCGGGAACACTGCACGCAAGGTCACGGAGCCGGTGGTCTGGTCAACCGAAACTTCGGAGAATTCGAGCTTGCCTTCCTGTTTGTACTGGCTGCCGTCTTCGAGCGTCAGCTTGACCGCCGCTGCCGTGTCGCCAGCCTTTTGCAGGCGGCCGCTTTCCAGTTCGCGACGCAGCTCAAGCAGCTCGACCGAAGACTGGGTGACGTCGACGTAAATCGGGTCGAGTTGCTGGATCACCGCCATGGCATCGACCTGGCCGTTGCTGACCAGCGCACCCTCGGTCACGTTCGAGCGGCCGATGCGGCCGGAAATCGGCGCGTAGACCTTGGTGTACCGCACATTGATCTGAGCGGTTTGCAGCGCGGCTTCCGATTGCATGCGGTTGGCCACGGCCGTGTCGTATTCCTGACGGCTGACGGCCTGTTCGTTGACCAACTGCTTGTAGCGATCCGAGATCGACTTCGTCTGTTGCAGGTTGGCTTGGGCGCTTTTCAGCGTAGCGTCATAGACCGACGGATCGATCTGATACAGCTGCTGGCCGGCCTTGACGTCACCGCCTTCCTTGAACAGACGTTTGAGAATGATGCCATTGACCTGTGGGCGAACTTCGGCGATGCGGAACGCACTGGTGCGCCCCGGCAGTTCGGACGTCAGGGTAAAGGCTTGAGGTTGCAGGGTGACCACGCCGACCTGAGGAGGCGGTGCGGCGGGTGCCGCTTCTTCCTTTTTGCATCCGCTGAGCAGTGATGCCAGGGCGACGGCGGCGACCAGAGCGGTAACAGCTGGCTTGAATTGCATGAAAATCCTCGGGTCAGGCGCGCAAGAAACGCACTAGAAATGTGAAAGGGTAAAAAATGAGTGCTGAGTGGATAAGTAGCTTGCTAAGGAATATACTTACGTTCATGGTTGTTTGTAAACACCTTGACTGCGTATCCACCCCGTTACCAACGCCCGTCAAAGGTTCGAATTGTAAGCCGGGGACGAGTCCCAAGAGCGCTCGCCCCACTTTTGTTCAGCGGCTGTTCAGACATCGCTGAAGCATCCCGATTGAGGTTTTACTGCCATGGTCCGTCGTACCAAAGAGGAAGCTCAAGAAACCCGCAGCCAGATACTGGAAGCGGCAGAGAAAGCCTTTTATGAAAGAGGCGTGGCGCGCACTACGCTGGCGGACATCGCGACTCTGGCCGGCGTGACTCGCGGCGCCATCTACTGGCATTTCAGCAACAAGGCGGATCTGGTGCAGGCCATGCTCGATAGCTTGAAAGAGCCGCTGGATGAAATGGCCAGGGCCAGTGAAAGCGAAGATGAGCTCGATCCGCTGGGCTGCATGCGCAAACTGCTGATTCATTTGTTTCATCAAGTTGCCCTGGATCCGAAGACCCGACGCATCAATGAGATTTTGTTTCATAAGTGCGAATTCACCGATGAAATGTGCGATCTGCGTCAGCAGCGTCGTGAAGTCAGCCTCGACTGCAATGTGCGAATCGCCCTGGCCCTGAGTAATGCGGTGAATCGGGGGCAAATGCCCGAGGACCTCGACACGGCCCGCGCGGCCATCAGCCTGCACGCCTACATCGATGGCATGCTGTACCAGTGGCTATTGGCCCCGGACAGTTTTCAACTGCACACCGAAGCCGAGCGATGGGTCAATACAGGATTGGACATGCTGCGCCTGAGCCCCAGCCTGCGCAAATAAAACAAAATGCGTAATTGGATCCGTTTATGTCAACCATTAAGGCGAGCGTTGATCCCTTCAATGTTCGCCTTAATGCACCGGGATGCTTTTATATACGCACGCTCGTCAGGTTGAAAGGTAGCGAGCTACGTATTTTGTAGTGATTTTGTGTCGTGCGTGTGAATCGGTGTGAAGCCCCGTGAATAAACATGCCGCAACAAAAAGCCCCGGCTCTTTCGAGTCGGGGCTTTTGCATTTCAAGGGAGATGCTTACATCACGGGATAGTCGATGTAACCCACCGGCCCCTTGGCGTAGAACAGTTCGGGACGCGCTTCGTTAAGCGGCGCATCCGCCTTCAAGCGTGCCGGCAGGTCCGGGTTGGCAATGAATGGAACGCCGAAGGCGACTGCATCTGCCTTGCCGCTGGCCAGCCAAGCGTTGGCGCTGTCCTTGGTGAAGCGTTCGTTGACGATGTACGGGCCGCCGAACGCTTCTTTCAATTGTGGACCCAGGCTGTCGCCGGCTTCTTTCTCACGGGAGCAAATAAACGCGATGCCACGCTTGCCCAGTTCGCGAGCGACGTAGATGAACGTCTCGGCCAGGTTGTCATCGCCCATGTCGTGGGAATCGGCACGCGGAGACAAGTGCACGCCGACGCGGCCAGCGCCCCAGACTTCGATTGCGGCGTCGGTTACTTCCAGCAACAGGCGCGCACGGTTTTCCAGGGAACCACCGTAGTTATCGGTGCGCTGGTTGGTGCTGCTTTGCAGGAACTGATCGAGCAGGTAACCATTGGCACCGTGGATTTCCACACCGTCAAAACCGGCAGCCTTGGCGTTCTCGGCACCGGTGCGGTAGGCGTCGACGATGTCGGCGATTTCAGCGGTTTCCAGTGCGCGCGGGGTTGGGTAGTCGGACAATGGGCGAACCAGGCTGACGTGACCCTTTGGCTGGATGGCGCTCGGTGCGACTGGTGCTTCACCGTTCAGGTACGACTCGTGGGAAACCCGGCCGACGTGCCACAGTTGCAGGAAAATCTTGCCGCCCGCACCGTGGATCGCTTTGGTCACATTAGCCCAGCCACGCACCTGATCGTTGGACCAGATACCCGGAGTGTCCGGGTAGCCGACGCCCATCGGCGTGACCGACGTGGCTTCGCTGAGGATCAGGCCGGCCGAGGCGCGTTGTACGTAGTATTCGGCCATCAGGGCGTTTGGCACCCGGCCTTCGTCGGCGCGGCAGCGGGTCAGCGGCGCCATAATGATGCGGTTGGCCAGCTCGATGTCGCCCAGTTTGATCGGATCGAAAATAGTCGTCATTTAAGTACAACCCTCGTGAAGTATCAGTTGATAGCAGGGGCCAGTTCGGGATTACCGCGCTGACGGAAAGTAATCAGGGTCACCAGCAGGGCGAGTACTGCCAGTGCTGCTGCCGCGAGTGGAACGCTGGTCAAGCCGAAACCGTGGGCGATGACGCTGCCGCCGACCCAGGCGCCCAAGGCGTTGCCGATGTTGAAAGCGCCGATGTTCAGGGTCGACACCAGGTTCGGCGCGGCCTTGCCGTAGGTCACCACGTTCACTTGCAGGGCGGGGACGGCGGCGAAGCACGCGGTGGCCCAGAGGAACAGGGTGATTTCGGCCGGGATCAGCGCGACGCTGGTCCAGGTCAGTACGGTCGAGATCACGGCCATCGAGATGAAGACGCCGATCAGCGTTGCGGCCAGGCCTTTGTCAGCCAGCTTGCCGCCGATGATGTTGCCGACCGTCAGGCCCAGTCCGATGAGCATCAGGGTCCAGGTCACGCCTTTGGGCGAGACGCCGGTGACATCACCAAGCAGCGGGGCGACATAAGTGAACAGGGTGAATACCGACGCCGCGAACAGCGCCGTCATGCTCAGCGACAGCCAGATCCCGGCGCCTTTGAGGGCGCGCAGTTCGGCGCGCATGTCGAGTTTCTCTTCATCGCGCTTGGCCGGCAGGAAGCGGATCAGGCCAATCAACGCGATCACACCAATCACGGTCACTGCCCAGAAGGTCGAGCGCCAGCCGGCTTCCTGACCGAGCGCGGTGCCCAACGGAACGCCGAGCACGTTGGCCAGGGTCAGGCCGGTGAACATCAAGGCTACGGCGGAGGCACGTTTGTTCGCCGGAACCAGACCTGCCGCCACCACCGAACCGATACCGAAGAACGCACCGTGGCAGAGGGCCGTGACCACACGGGCAAACATCAGCACGTTGTAATCGGTCGCCATGGCACAGAGCAGGTTGCCGATGATGAAAATGCCCATCAACGCTACCAGTGCAGCCTTGCGCGGTAATCGGGAGGTGGCCAGTGCCATGAACGGCGCACCGATGGCCACGCCCAGGGCGTAACCGGTCACCAGCCAGCCAGCGCCCGGGATCGACACGCCGAGGTCAGCCGCCACATCGGGCAACAAGCCCATGATGACGAACTCGGTGGTGCCGATGGCGAAGGCGCTCAAGGCCAGAATGAGAAGCGAGAGGGGCATTGGTTAATTCCTTGTCGGAGCGCTGAGCTCCTTGACGATGGCCGCGAGGAATGCCTGGATCACGTCCTCGTTGCGCTTGAAGAAGTGCCATTGACCGGCTTTCTGGCTGCTGATCAGTCCCGCACGTTGCAAGGTCGCCAAATGGGCGGACACGGTCGACTGCGACAGGCCGCAGCGTTGATCGATCTGTCCGGCGCAAATGCCGTACTCGTGGTTGTGGATCTGTTCCGGGAACTGGGTCTTGGGGTCTTTCAGCCAGATGAGGATGTCTCGGCGGACTGGGTGTGCCAGGGCTTTTATTATTTCGTCGAGGTCGATGGTCATGGGTTTGGGCTCGTGATGAGTAAAACGCTATATCGCGATGTGGCGAACTTTAAATCGGTAGATCGCGATATACAAATATGATTTTGGTCTGACGAGCGCATAAATCGCTATATCGGGTTATAACGATACGGTGAGTGTCAACATTCGAAGGCGCAATGCTAAGCTGCGCCCATGAACTATCTCGCCCATCTTCACCTCGGTGGCCAGCGCCCCGGTCAATTGCTCGGCAGTCTGTATGGCGATTTCGTCAAGGGACGGCTGCAAGGGCAGTTCAACCCGGAGATTGAAGCGGCCATCCAGCTACATCGCAGCATCGACGTCTTCACCGACCGCCATCCGTTGGTGGATGCCTCGCTGTCGCGATTTTCCACCACACGCCGGCGTTACGCCGGGATCGTGCTCGACGTGTTTTTCGACCACTGCCTGGCGCGGGACTGGACCCTCTACTCGGACCAGCCGCTGGAGCGGTTCACCTCGGATGTGTATCGGGTGCTGTCGACTGAGCCTCAATTGCCGGAGCGGTTGGCGAGGATCGCGCCGCACATGGTGGCGAATGACTGGTTGGGGTCTTATCAGGAGTTTGATGTGCTGGACCAAGTGCTGCGGGGGATTTCGCGGCGGTTGACCCGGCCTGAGGAACTGGCGGGGGCGATGCAGGAATTGCGTCGGCTGTACGAACCGCTCAGTGAGGATTTCCGGTTGTTCTATCCGCAGCTTCAGGATTTCGCCCAAAACTATCCAGCACCCTAAACCCCTGTAGGAGTGAGCCTGCTCGCGATAGCGGTGTGTCATTCACATCATTGTTGAATGTAAAACCGCTATCGCGAGCAGGCTCGCTCCCACAAGGTTTTTGGTGTTTCTTCAGGGAGTTTGTTTCACGCCGCGATGGCGGGGCGCAGCGGTTCCGGTTGCGCCTGAGGGATGGCCCCAAACAACGACTTCTGCACCGCCTGCTGTGCCTCGAACGCCAGCGCCGCACGCTCCCGGCCTTCGCAAGCGATCGGCTTGAGCACTTTGATTTCCACTTCCCCGCGATCATTGGCGAACAACCGCATCAAGTGCGACAGCAAATCATCATCGCCAATGAACGGCGCCAGTGAGTCGAGTTCACCGTCACGTAGATAACGAATCGCCACCGGCTGCAGCTTCACTTCAGAATCAATCGCTGCTGACAACAAGCGACCATGAAAGGTACGCAACGAACGTCCATTGGTGGTGGTGCCTTCCGGGAACATCAGCAGTGGGTGTGCCTGCGCCAGGTGGCGCGTCATCTGTTTGCGAATCAGCTGGCTGTCACCCGAGCCGCGACGGATAAACAGGCTGCCGGCCTTGGCCGCCAACCAACCGGCCACCGGCCAGGTGCGCACTTCGGCCTTGGAAAGAAATGACATTGGCGTGAGCATGCCCAGCAACGGAATGTCGGTCCACGACACGTGATTGCTGACCCAAAGCATCGGCTCCTTCGGCAGTTCACCGTGAACCGTCACGCGAAAGGGCAGGGCGTTGCTCAACCGCGCCATGAAAAACCGCGACCAGCGTTGGCGGCGGACCATCGAATGGGCAATGCCCAGCCGCTCGAAAAGCCCGAACACGCTGGCCATGCTCAACCCCAGCGCGACCACCACCAGCACTCGCGCAATCCGCGCGTACACCCGCAACCGGCTCATCAGACTGCCGCCTTGAAGTGCTTGGCATAACGTGGGCAGAGTTCGTCGCGCTTGAGCAGGATGAACACGTCGGCGACCTGGAAGTCTTCGTCCCAGCACGGCTCACCGCAGATCTTCGCGCCCAGACGCATGTAGGCCTTGAGCAGCGGCGGCATTTCGGCGATCACGTTGGACGGGAGGTCCAGGACCGGCAGCGGTTTTTTCGGCTCGGCCCGCAGGTGTTCGGTGCACAGATAACGTTCCCGCAGACGCTGCATGATCGCGTGGGCCTGAATCCCGCCGTCTTGCATCGGAATGCTCGCGCAACCCATCAAATAGCTGTAGCCGCCCTGATTCAGCACTTCGGCCAGTTCGCCCCAGAGCACCGCGATGGTGCCGCCGTTGCGATAAGCCGGGTCGACGCAGGTGCGGCCGATTTCCAGGATCGGGCCTTTCAAGTGGACCAGACCATGGAGGCTGAACTCTTCTTCGCTGTAGAACTTGCCCAGGCTGCTCGCGGCCGTGTGATCGAGCAAACGGGTGGTCGCCACCAGGCGCCCGGTGTTCAAGTCACGCACGCCAATGTGGGCGCAGTGAACATCATAGTCGTCCATGTCCAGACCCAGCTCCGCGCCTTTGAGCTTGGCGTTGAACTCGCCGCTGAAGACGTTGAAGCGCAAGGCCTGGGCTTCCTGCAATGCCTCGGCGCCCACCAGGCGTTCGGCTTGCAGGCGGCGTTCATTGCCGGTGTCGCTGATGCGGGCGATCTGAGTCATGGGAATCTCCGTGCGGGCTGGTCAACCCGTCTTGGGTTAAAGCCGATCGACTTTCTTTATGCAGCCGTGTTGTGCAAAGTCAGGCTATGTAGCCCCGGTGTCATCGCCATGAAGCTTTGGTGATGCTTACATGACAGCCCACAAGGAGCCTCTTATGCCCTGGCAAAACCTGTTGAATCGCCGCGATCGCCTGCCCGTCAACCCGGACCTGGCGGAGGGGTTCGCGACCTTGTTGCACGCGTTGGGCACGGTCACGCCATTGGAACTGGCGGTGGTCGGCGGGCGTTTGATGTCGACGCCGGGGCTGGCGTTTCTGGTGGGCTATCAGGCGGCGCTGCGCATGCTCTGGCCGAGCGCGCCGCTGAGCCTCGGCGCGTTGTGTGCCACCGAACAGCGCAGTCTGCGGGTGGCGGACATGCAGACGCGTCTGAGCGATTTACGCGTGAGTGGGCGCAAGGATTTCGTCACCGCTGGCGATGCGGCCGACTGGCTGCTGGTTGCCGCGCGCAGTGAAGCGTCCGGCGAAACGCCGCGCTTGAGTCTGGCGGTGGTCTATCCCGATGAACCGGGCGTGCGCCTGGAAAAACTCCCGGCCATCGCGCTGATGCCGGACATCAGCCACGGTCGGTTGTTTCTGGACAACGCCCAGTGCGAACTACTCGCGGGGGATGGCTGGGATGCCTACGTCAAACCGTTCCGCACGCTGGAAGACATTTATGTATTGAGCGCGATGACCGCGTGGCTGTATGGGGTGGGGCAGGACAGTGACTGGCCGCAGGCCTTGCAATTGCGGTTGCTGGCGCTGCTGGCCGGGTGCGCGGAAGTCAGCCGGCAGGCGCCGAACAATCTGGCCGGGCATGTGCTGCTGGGGGGATTGTTTGCGCAATTCGAGGGGCTCAAGGCTGAGCTGAACGAGGCTCTGGCTGATGGCCCGCAGCACTGGGCGGCGATGTGGCAGCGTGATCAGAGTGTGATGGATCTGGCGGCGGGGGCCAGAGGCAAGCGATTGGCCAAGGCGTTGGCGGCGATCTGACAGGCCTCTTCGCGGGCAAGTCGGATCGCCGCACCGCTCGCTCCTATATTGGATCGCGAACTCCTGTAGGAGCGAGGCTTGCCCGCGAAGGCGGCCGCATAGGCGACACACATTCCAAAACTGTCATCAACCTCGACTAGGCTCAGCAAGCCCACCCCGCCGAGCCCCCGCCATGTTCAAAGGCTTGCCCCTGATTTTCACGCTGCTGCTCTGCCTCACGGCCCACGCCGAAACCTGGCCCGCCGAGCAATGGTCGACCGGCCCGAACGTCTCCGGCCCCGCACTTCAAGCCCTGGAGACTTACGCCTTCCCGCCTCGCGATGACACCACTCGAAAAGGCATCCGCACCGATGCCTTGCTGGTAATCCGCGACGGCCAACTGATCTACGAACGCTACGCCGGCCCGACCACGGCCGACACCGCGCACCTGACCTGGTCCATCAGCAAAAGCCTGATGGCCACGGTCCTGGGTGTGGCCTATGGCGAGGGCCTTTTCAAACTTGAGGACCCTGCGGTGCGGTTTTACCCGCCGTTGGCGAAACACCCGGCAATGACCCTGGCCGACCTGTTGCACTGGGCTTCAGGCCTGGACTGGCAGGAAGACTACGAATACGCGCCGTTGAAGTCCTCGGTGGTCGCCATGCTCTACACCCTGGGTCATCACGACATGGCGGCGTTCACCGCCGATCACGCTGAGTACGCCAAACCAGGCCAGGCCTTTCGGTACTCCAGTGGCGACAGCAATCTGCTGGCCGCCGCGCTGAAAACCATCGTCGGCCCGGCCCGATACCCGGACTATCCATGGACAGCATTGTTCGAGCCGCTAGGAATTCGCCATGCCGTCTGGGAAACCGATGCCACGGGCACTTTCGTCGCGTCCTCTTATGCCTACCTCACCGCTCGGGACCTGGCGCGCGTCGGCCTGCTGATGGCGCGTGACGGTCGTTGGGGTGATCGACAGCTGCTGCCCAAAGACTGGGTCGCCTTCAACCGCGAACCCTTCGCCCGCTATCAAGCTAATCAGGATGATGCGGTCCCCGGTGGTCATTGGTGGCTCAATCGCGCGGTGGAGGGCGCTGCCCGACCCTGGCCGGATGCTCCGGCCGACACCTTTGCCGCTTTGGGCCATTGGGGGCAGGCGATGTACGTGATTCCCGGCGAACAGCTGGTGATCGTGCGCTACGGCGATGACCGCGACGAGATCTATCAGCACAACGAATTGCTCAAGCTCGCGCTCAAGGCCTTTGCCGGGAAGGTGCAGCCATGAACCGCCACCGTTTTGTTCGTCGCCGACCGTTTAGCGCGCTGATGTTAGTAGCGCTGATAGCCTTGCTCGGCTGGATCTGGCAGGAGCGAGTGGCGTTGTGGGCGTTTCCCGACATCATCAGCGGCTACACCGCCAAGGAATATTGCTCGTGCCGATACGTCATGAAGAACGACGCCGAGTATTGCCACCGCTACGTGAAGCAGTGGTTGCCCACCAGCGGCTTCACCGATGACCCCGCCAGCCAGCGCGTGACCGTCAGCGGCATGGGCCGCAGCAACAGCGCGCAATGGATCGGCGAACACCAAGGCTGCCGCCTGCAACCCTGAACACGCTGGAATTACTTGTGGTGCAGGGCTGTTGTGGCATTAGAGTTTGCAACCTGCCTCAGGGCGGTTAAGGTTCGCTCAGGTTTATTTGCCCCATGAGTCTCTATGTTCAAGCGGTCCCTTTCCAAAACCCTCGCCTTCCTGCTTCTGGCCGGCGCTTCGTTGTCGGCCGAGGCCAATTGGTATCTCGATGGCGAGTCCTCTCGGCTGTCCTTCATCAGCACCAAAAACGCCAACATTTCCGAAGTGCAGCGCTTCCTGGTGTTGCACGGCAAAGTCAGCCCCAAGGGCCTGGCCGAGGTGGAAGTCGAGATGGAGTCGGTGAACAGCGGCATCCCGCTGCGCGACGAACGCATGCGCAAGGAACTGTTTGAGATCCAGACCTTCCCCGAAGCGCTGATCACCGCGCAGATCGATCTGCGCCCGATCAGCGATCTCGCGCCCGGTGCCCAACTGGAGCTGCGCTTGCCGCTGACCGTCAACCTTCACGGTAAAACCCACGAATACAACGCCGAACTGCTGGCGACCCGTCTCGATGACCGGCGCTTCCAGGTGGTGACCCTCGAGCCGATTATCATCAATGCCGAAGACTTCGATCTGGCACCGGGCCTGGAAAGTTTGCGCAAGGTCGCTGGATTGTCGGCCATCAGCCTGTCGGTGCCGGTGGGTGCGGTACTGATTTTCACGGCGCGCTGACATGGCCGGTGCAATCTTTCCCTGGCGTGCAGGCAACCACTTTGAACTGCTGATCGACGGCCCGGAGTTTTTCCCGCGCATGTTGGTCGCGATTGCCCGCGCCGAAGAACAGGTCGAGCTGGAGTTGTATCTGGTGGAAGCGGGCGCCTGTGCCGAGGCCATGGTGCAGGCGTTGGTGCAGGCCGCCGAGCGCGGCGTGCGTGTGCGCTGTCTGTTCGATGACTACGGCAGCCTTGCATTCACCTTGACCTTGCGTCAGCGCCTGATGGCGGCGGGTGTGGAACTGCGTTTCTACAATCGCCTGAGCTGGCGACGCTGGGTCGGTAACTTTTACCGCGATCACCGCAAGCTGTTGCTGGTCGATCAGAGTCTGGCGGTGGTCGGCGGCACGGGCGTCACGGACGAGTTCTGGACGCCGGGCGAAGACACCAGCGAATGGCATGAAGTGATGGTGGAAATCACCGGCCCCTTGGTCATCGACTGGCAGCTGCTGTTCGACCGGCAATGGATCGCCAACCGCCATCGCCGCGCCTGGAGACCTGCGGCGCACTTCGGCCTGCCGCGTCTGCCACGGGTGCCGTCCATGGGCGAAGGGATGGGGCGGGTGGCCTATGCCGACGCCCGCCAGCACCGCGACATCCTGCAATCGCTGATTCGAGCGCTGAACAGCGGTCAGCGGCGGGTCTGGCTGGCCACGCCGTACTTTCTGCCGACCTGGAAAGTCCGCCGTTCATTGCGCAGGGCTGCCGGCCGAGGCGTCGATGTGCGTCTGCTGCTGACCGGGCCACGCACCGATCACCCGTCGGTGCGCTACGCCGGGCATCGTTATTACCCGCGATTGCTCAAGTCCGGGGTGAAGATCTTCGAATACCAGCCGTGTTTCCTGCACCTGAAAATGGTCTTGATCGATGACTGGGTGAGTATCGGCTCATGCAATTTCGATCACTGGAATCTGCGCTTCAATCTGGAAGCCAACCTTGAAGCGTTGGACCCAGGGTTGACGCGTGCGGTAGTGGCGAGTTTCGAGAAGGACTTTGCGCAGAGCCAGGAAGTGAGCCTGGAGGCATGGCAACGCCGGCCACTGTGGCGGCGGGTCAAGCAAAGGGTTTGGGGATGGGTGGATCGGCTGGTGGTGAATCTGCTGGATCGACGCGGATAGTCGTCACACCCAAAATCACTGTGGGAGCGAGCCTGCTCGCGATGGCGGTGTAACAGCCAACAAAGATGTTGAATGTTATGCCCTCATCGCGAGCAGGCTCGCTCCCACAGGTTTATTGCGGTGTGTCAGGGGTTACAGCAATTCAAAGCTCTGCTGCGTCACGTCCTGGGAATCCAGGCCGATCTGCACGTTGAACTTGCCTGGCTCCGCTGCGTATTTGAGCTGGGCATTGAAGAACTTCAGGTCGTCTTCGGTGATGGTGAAGTGCACGACTTTCTGTTCGCCGGCCTTCAGCGTGATTTTCTGGAAGTTCTTCAGTTCCTTGACGGGGCGGATCATCGAGCCGGTCACGTCCTGGATGTACAGCTGCACCACGGTTTCGCCGTCGCGCTTGCCGGTGTTTTTCACCATGACGCTGGCGTCGAGCTTGCCGGTCTTGTTCAGCGTGGTCGACGACAAGGCCATGTCGCTCAGGCTGAAATCGGTGTAGCTCAGGCCGAAACCGAACGGAAACAGCGGGCCGGTGGTGTCATCGAAATACTGCGAGGTGTAGTTGCCCGGTTTGCCCGGCGTGAACGGCCGGCCAATGCTCAGGTGGTTGTAGTAGGTCGGAATCTGGCCCACCGAACGCGGGAAGGTGATCGGCAGTTTGCCCGATGGGTTGTAGTCGCCGAACAGCACGTCCGCGATGGCGTTGCCGCCTTCGGTGCCGCTGAACCAGGTTTCCAGAATCGCGTCAGCCTGTTCCTTCTCTTCGAGAATCGACAGCGGGCGGCCGTTCATCAACACCAGCACCAGCGGTTTGCCGGTGGCTTTCAGCGCCTTGATCAGGTCGCGCTGGTTGGCCGGGATGTTCAGGTCGGTGCGGCTCGACGATTCGTGGGACATGCCACGGGACTCGCCGACAGCGGCAACCACGACATCAGCGTCTTTGGCGGCCTTCACCGCTTCGTCGATCAGCACTTGGGCGGAACGCGGATCATCCACCACTTCCGGCGCATCGAAGTTGAGGAAGTTCAGGTAATCCAGCACTTTCTTGTCGCTGGTGATATTGGCGCCACGGGCGTAGACCAGCTTCGATTTGTCTGAAACAGCGGCGTTCATGCCGTCGAACAAGGTGACCGATTGAGCCGGACGGCCAGCGGCGGCCCAGCTGCCCATCATGTCGATTGGCGCCTTGGCCAACGGACCGACCAGCACGATCTTCGCGGTTTTCTTCAGCGGCAGGGTCTCGCCCTGGTTCTTCAGCAACACCAGGCTGCGGCGCGCGACGTCACGGGCCTCGGCGCGGTGCAGACGGCTTTCGGCGTAGGTGTCGGCCGGATCGTCTTCAGCCTTGCCGATGCGCAGGTACGGGTCCTTGAACAGGCCCATGTCGTACTTGGCGGCGAGCACTTCGCGGACGGCGTTATCGATGTCTTTCTGTTCGATCTCGCCGGCCTTCAACAGTCCCGGCAGCTCTTTGCCGTACAGGGTGTCGTTCATGCTCATGTCGATGCCGGCCTTGATCGCCAGCTTCGCGGCTTCGCGACCGTCACGAGCGACGCCATGCTTGATCAGCTCGAAAATCGCCCCGTGGTCACTGACCGCCAGGCCCTTGAAGCCCCAATCCTTGCGCAGCAGGTCGTTCATCAGCCAGGTGTTGGCGGTGGCCGGCACGCCGTTGATCGAGTTCAGCGCAACCATCACGCCACCCGCGCCCGCGTCGATGGCGGCGCGGTACGGTGGCAGGTAGTCCTGGTACATTTTGACCGGGCTCATGTCGACGACGTTGTAGTCGCGACCGCCCTCGACCGCACCGTACAGGGCAAAGTGCTTGACGCTGGCCATGATGCTATCGGCCGCGTTCGCGCCGGTGCCCTGGAAGGCCCGGACCATGACGCCGGCAATGCGCGACACCAGGTACGTGTCTTCGCCGAAGCCTTCGGAGGTGCGGCCCCAACGTGGGTCACGGGAAATGTCGACCATCGGCGCGAACGTGATGTCGAGGCTGTCTGCCGCGGCTTCCTTGGCGGCGATGCGCCCGGACAGACCGATGGCGTCCATGTCCCAGCTCGAGGCCAGGGCAATCGGGATCGGGAAAATCGTGCGGTGACCGTGGATCACGTCATAGGCGAAGAACATCGGGATCTTCAACCGGCTGCGCATGGCCGCGTCCTGCATCGGACGGTTTTCCGCGCGCGTGATCGAATTGAAGGTGCCGCCGATGTTGCCGGCGGCGATTTCCTTGCGGATCATCTCCCGAGGCATCTCAGGGCCGATGCTGATCAGGCGCAACTGGCCGATCTTTTCATCGAGGGTCATTTGTTTCATCAGGTCAGTGATGAAAGCGTCCTTGTTCTCCAAAGGTGCGGGCGTCGTGGCGGCCAATACGGTATGACTGGCCAGGCTGACGAACAGGCCCAGCAAACACAGCTTCTTCATGAATAGTTTTCTCAAAGGCCTAAACGGCAGTGAATACGCGCCGATCAGCCAAAATTTAGGGAGCGACTATTGTTGTTCAGGTAAATGCAGCACACTTCTGCAGCGTTTGGCGCTGGGGCATCTTTTAGCCCATTGGCTCGATGCAATCCAGTGGCGGGGGCAGATTATGCCCCAAGAGACCGCTCAGAAGGTCGCTGGTTGTTTTTCAACGGAAGGTGCAAGGGAGCGTCAACCAGATGAATGTACGACACCACACTCGGTCGAGCCTGCAGGTTGCAGCCTTGATGTTGCTCACCACGCTGCTGGCGGGCTGCGGCATCAACAACATTCCTACCCTCGACGAACAGGCCAAGGCTGCCTGGGGCCAGGTGCAGAACCAGTACCAGCGCCGCGCCGACCTGATCCCCAACCTGGTGGAAACCGTCAAGGGCTACGCCAAACATGAGGAAGAAACCCTGACCGCGGTGATCGAAGCCCGAGCCAAGGCGACCTCGATCCAGGTGGATGCCAGCACCCTGGACAACCCGGAAAAACTCAAGCAGTTCCAGCAGGCGCAGGATCAGCTGACCGGCGCCTTGAGCCGTTTGATGGTGGTGTCCGAACGTTACCCGGACCTCAAGGCCAACCAGAATTTCCTTGCGTTGCAATCGCAGCTCGAGGGCACCGAGAATCGCATCGCCGTGGCGCGTCGCGACTTTATCCTCGCGGTGCAGAAGTACAACACCGAAATCCGCACCTTCCCGGGTCGCCTGTGGCACACGGTGATGTACAGCGATTTGCCGATCCGCGAAACCTTCGAGGCCACCAGCCCCGATGCCGAAAAAGCGCCAGAAGTGAAGTTCTGATCGGCTTGACGCGTCACCACGGATGAGGTTGCCAATGCGCGTGTTGAAAGTGGGCCTGGTGCTGGTGCTGTGGGTGTTTGCCCTGACAGCCCAGGCCGAGTTGAAGTTTCCGCAGCTGACCGGACGGGTGGTGGATAACGCCCAGATGATCGAGCCGTCGGTTCGTGAGCAACTGACGCAGCAGCTCCAGGCCCATGAAAAAGCCACGGGCGAGCAGTTGGTCGTGGTGACGTTGCCGAACTTGCAGGGCACCGACATTGCCGATTTCGGCTATCAGCTGGGGCGCTACTGGGGCATCGGCCAGAAGGATAAAAACACCGGCGCGTTGCTGATCGTTGCGCGCGATGATCGTAAATTGCGCATCGAAGTCGGTTACGGCCTGGAAGATCGCCTGACCGATGCGCAGAGCTCGGTGATCATCAACCAGGTGATCACGCCAGCGTTCAAGACCGGCAACTTCAGCAAGGGCATCAGCGACGGGGTCGCTGCGATGCTGGTGGTGCTGGGCGGCAATCCGCTGGATGAACCGTCGACGGTCTATGAGCCGCGAGGGGATGAGGGCGACGATTTCGTATCCCGCCATCCGGGCGTGTTCGTGTTCCTGGTGTTGCTGTTTATCCTGACGATTTTCGTCTGCCAGATGCTCGGTATCCTGCCCAGCGGCGGCGGTGGCCGAGGCAGTTCAGGGGGCGGTTTCGGCGGTGGAGGTTTCGGCGGCGGTGGCGGGGGCTTCAGCGGGGGTGGCGGCAGTTTCGGGGGCGGCGGTTCGTCGGGCGGCTGGTGAGCATAATAATGAACGGGCACTTTTAGACATGGCATTACTGACTGAACACGAACAACGCAAAGTCGCCGAGGCGATTGCCCGGGTCGAGCGCGACACTGACGCCGAACTGGTGACGGTGCTCGCGGCCCGCGCCGACGACTACGCGTACATCCCGCTGCTCTGGGCCAGCCTGCTGGCGCTGGTGGTGCCGGGTATCGTGCATTACCTGACAGGCTGGCTGACCCTGCACAGTTTGCTGCTGGTGCAATGGATCACGTTCATCGTGCTGTGCCTGGTGTTCCGGATTCCGAAAGTCACCACCCACCTGATCCCGCGCTCGGTGCGGCATTGGCGAGCGTCAAATCTGGCGCGCCGGCAGTTTCTGGAGCAGAACCTGCACCACACGGTGGGCAGCACCGGGATGCTGATTTTTGTCTGCGAGGCTGAGCGGTACGTGGAAATTCTGGTGGATGAAGGGATTTCCAAGCGGCTGGACAACAAGAACTGGGACGCGATCGTTGCGGCGTTTACTCAACAGGTGAAGCAGGGCCAGACATTGCAGGGGTTTGTGACGTGCGTCGAGGCGTGCGGCGAGCTGCTCAAGGTGCATGTGCCGGTGACGCACGTGCGCAATGAGTTGCCGAATCGGTTGGTGGTGTTGGGCTGATTTCACTTCTGGAATTGATACACCTTCTGTGGGGAGAGGGCTTTTGTGGCGAGGGAGCTTGCTCCCGCTGGGGCGCGAAGCGGCCCCCCAAACCAGGCAATGCGGTCATTCAGATAAGGGGGTAGGGCTGCTTCGCAGCCCAGCGGGAGCAAGCTCCCTCGCCACACAAGCCCACTCAACCCAGTAGCGTTTTTGCTTCGGGTTTCGCACCGTTCGGGAAATTACCCGTGCCCTCGTATGCCATCCCCCCTAAAATACCCGCCATTCCCGATCCGCTCCGCCCGAGGCCGTTTTTTCCATGTCTGTCACCGCCACTCCCGCCAGCCTCGCGCCGGATCACCACGCTCAGTTCATCGACCTGCTGCAAACCAGCCTCGACCAGAATGCCTTCATCAAACTGGTCCTGGCCAAGTACGTCGGCGCCGAAGCCGATTTGCAGCGGTTGATCATCAAGCAACTGACGGTCAAGGATCAGCCCTGCCTGTCCTTCGTCTACCGCTACAAGACCCGCGACATCACCAAGAACCTGCCGCTCGCCGAGGGCGTGGCGACCATCGGCGCGCTGTTGCCGGCCTCGTTCAAAAATGCGCATTTACTGTCGTTGACTGACGAAGCCCAGCTCGAATACAGCAAAAAGGGCAAGTCTTCGCTGTTCAAGAGCAAACCTCAGCAATTGCGCGAAGTGCCGTCCGCCGAGCATAACCGCGAGAAGAACCGTTTCCTCGACCTGAACCGGCCGTTCCTCGCTGACCTCGGCGTGACAAACAGCAAGCACGAGCTGATCCCGGCGATGTCGCGCAAGTGGAAGCAGATCAACAAGTTCATCGAAGTCTTCAGCCATGCGCTGACCACCTCGCCCTTGGCCCTGGATAAGCCGGTGCAGGTGGCGGATTTCGGTTCGGGCAAGGGATACCTGACCTTTGCGATCCACGACTACCTGCGCAACACCTTGAAGGCCGAAGCCGTGGTGACCGGCGTCGAGTTGCGCGAAGAAATGGTCAACCTGTGCAATGCCGCCGCCGCCAAGCTTGAGCATCCGGGGCTGGTGTTCAAGTGCGGTGACGTGCGAAGCGTCGCGCCGAGCGAGCTGGACGTGATGATCGCGCTGCACGCCTGCGACATCGCCACCGACTACGCGATTCACACCGGCATCCGCTCCGGCGCCTCGATCATCATGTGCTCGCCGTGCTGCCACAAACAGATCCGCCTGCAAATCCAGAGCCCGGCGCTGCTCAAGCCGATGCTGCAATACGGTCTGCACCTGGGCCAGCAAGCGGAAATGGTCACCGACAGCCTGCGAGCGCTGTTCCTGGAAGCCAGTGGTTATGAAACCAAGGTGTTCGAGTTCATCTCACTGGACCACACCAACAAGAACAAGATGATCCTGGCGGTCAAGCGCGCCGAGCCGGTCGACCCGGCCCAGCTGTTGGTGAAGATCCAGGAGCTGAAGGATTTCTACCACATCAGCGAACATTGCCTGGAAACCCTGCTGCGGGCTGACGGCTACCTCTAAAACACCGCATGACCCTGTAGGAGCCAGGCTTGCCGGCGAAGGCGATAGTGCCGACGCCTTCGCCGGCAAGCCTGGCTCCTAAAGGTCACGTGGTGGCAATGCGGGCGGGTTTGATGGCGGTCTTGCGTCCGAGCATCACCGTCACGATCACTCCGGCGGCAAACAGCCAGGTGATCGGCTCGATATGTTCACCAAAAAACAGCGCCGAAAACGCGATGGTGAAGAAGATCTGCAACAGCTGGATCTGACTGACTCGGGCAATGCCGCCCATCGCCAACCCGGCGTACCAGGCAAAGAACCCGATGAACTGCGAGAACAGCGAAACATAACCAAACGCCCACCAGGTCTTGGCGGAAATTTCGCCCTGGTGTTGCAGCGCCAAATACACCACCGGTCCGATCAGCAGCGGCGTCGATAACACCAGCGCCCAGCAGATCACCTGCCAGCCGCCCATCTCCTTGGCCAACCGGCCGCCCTCGGCATAACCCAGGCCGCCCACGGCAATCGCCCCGAGCATCAGCAAATCACCGGCCTGAATACTGCCGGCCCCGCTGATCAGCGCATAACCCAACACCAGCGCACTGCCCAACGCCGCGCAGGCCCAGAAGGCTTTCGACGGTCGTTCGTGGGACAACCACGCGGCGTACAGCGCGACGCACAGCGGCTGCAAACCGTTGACCAGTGCGCCATGGGAGGCCGGCAAGGTTTGCATGGCCCAGGCCGACAACACCGGAAAACCGAGGATCACGCCTGCGATCACCAGTGTCAGGCCTTTGACCTGTTTCCAGGTCGGCCATTTTTCCCGGCGCCACAGCAACAACATCGCCGCCGGCACCGCCGCAAACAGCGCCCGGCCCAGGCCGTTGAGCAGCGGATGAAGTTCCTGCACGACGATCCGCGTGAAGGGCAAGGTGAGGCTGAAGATCACAACGCCGAGCAGGCCGAGGGCCATGCCGGTGTTTTCGCGCGAGGACATGATGGGGGACCAGAATGTTAGGTGGCGGGAAGAGACTTCATCTAGCCATAAACCACGGGGATCGCGCTGTTACAGATAGGCGCAGAGTTATCCGTACAGTTGAAGGGCGCCTTCGCGGGCAAGCCTCGCTCCTACAGGTATGGTGGTGCCTTTGTAGGAGCGAGGCTTGCCCGCGAAAAACGATAACGCGGTCTATCAGGTAGTAGCTGGTTATTACCCGACCCCACGGATAAGGACTACCTTGAATACTCCGATGCATTTCCCAGAGGAGTCCTCCCCATGGCTGCCAAGAAAATTCTGATGCTGGTCGGCGATTACGTCGAAGACTACGAAGTGATGGTGCCTTTCCAGGCGCTGCTGATGGTCGGCCACACGGTGCACGCCGTGTGCCCGGACAAATCCGAGGGCCAGACTGTGCGCACGGCGATTCACGACTTCGAAGGCGACCAGACCTACAGCGAAAAACCCGGTCACTTGTTTGCCCTGAACTTCGATTTCGCCAAAGTCGCTGAATCCGACTACGACGCGCTGCTGATCCCCGGCGGTCGTGCGCCGGAATACCTGCGCCTGAACGAAAAAGTCCTGGAGCTGGTGCGCGCATTCGACAAGGCCGGCAAACCGATCGCTGCCGTGTGTCACGGTGCCCAATTGCTGGCGGCAGCGGGGATTCTCGAAGGTCGCGAGTGCAGCGCTTACCCGGCGTGCGCGCCGGAAGTGCGTCTGGCGGGCGGTACGTTTATCGATATTCCGGTGACGGAAGGCCACGTACAAGGCAATCTGGCCACTGCGCCCGCCTGGCCGGCGCACCCAAGCTGGCTCGCCGGTTTCCTTGGGTTGCTGGGCACCAAAATCACGCTGTAACGAGGGGCTTTTCCATGTGCGAGCTGTACGTCAAAGCTGATCCGATTCTCTACGAATCGCGCTCCCGCTCGCTGCGCATCTGCGGGGTGGTCACCACCCTGCGCCTGGAGAATCAGTTCTGGGACATCCTCAGCGAAATCGCCGAGGTCGACGGCATGACCACCAACCAGTTGATCGCCAAGCTGTATGAAGAGGTGATGGACTACCGCGGCGAAGTGGTGAATTTCGCCTCGTTCTTGCGGGTGAGTTGTACGCGGTATCTGAGTCAGCGACGGGTACAGGCGCCGGAGTTGTCGGTGGTGCGGGCGGTGGTGAAATAGGGTTGGTTTTGCGCTGGCCTTACCGGCCCCATCGCGAGCAGGCTCGCTCCCACGGGGGAACGCATTCCAATGTGGAAGCGAGCCTGCTCGCGATGGCGGTGTTACAGGCGACAGATGTCCCGGGCTGGTCTTTACTCTGAAGCGCGAGACCACTCAATCGCCAAGGAGAAAGAGCATGTCCGGATGGTACGAAGTGAGCAAAAGCAGCAACGGTCAGTTCAAGTTTGTACTGAAAGCCGCCAACGCCGAAACCATTCTGACCAGCGAGCTGTACACCACTCGCGGTGCTGCCGACAACGGCATTGCTTCGGTGCAGAAGAACAGCCCGCTGGATGAGCGCTACGAAAAGAAAACCACCAAGGATGGCCATCCTTACTTCAATCTCAAGGCCGGTAACCACGAGATCATCGGCAGCAGCGAGACCTACTCTTCCGCTGGTGCGATGGATAAAGGCATCGCCAGCGTCAAGGCCAACGGGCCGACCACCGTGATCAAGGACAAGACCTTGCCGGTGCTTTGATCGCTCCCTTCAGGACCAACACAATTCCCCCCGTAGGAGCGAACCTGCTCGCGATAGCGGCTTAACATTCGACGAAGATGTTGAATGTCAGTCCGCCATCGCGAACAGGCTCACTCCCACATGGGTTTTGTGTGCGGCTTTAGATCAGCGCAAGGCTTTCAGCAAGTCTTGCAACTGGCTGATCCCGGCCTCGCCGAGTGGAAACACCGGCAACCGCGGATCGCCCACTTCCAGCCCGGTCGCACGCAGCCCCGCCTTGATCGTCGCCGGCAAGCCACCCTTGAGGATGAAGTCCAGCAGCGGCAACTGGCGATAGAACAGTTCACGCGCCTTGCCCAGGTCGTTCGCCAGAACTGCGTCATACAGATCCAGATTGAGCTGCGGAATCAGGTTCGGCGCCGCTGTGCACCAACCTTTCGCACCCGCCGCGAACGCTTCCAGCGCCAGCGGGTTGCAGCCGTTGTAGAACGGCACCCGGCCTTCGCCGAGCAGTTGCAGCTTGTGCATGCGCTGGATGTCGCCGGTGCTCTCCTTGACCATGGTCACGTTCTCCACGGCGTTGACGATCCGCAGGATCAGGTCCACCGACATGTCGGTGCCGCTGGTGGCCGGGTTGTTATAGAGCATGACCGGGACGCCGATGCTGTCGCCGATGGCGCGGTAGTGGGCGAGGATTTCCGCTTCGCTGAGTTTCCAGTAGGACGTCGGCAGCACCATCACCACATCGGCGCCATGGGCTTCGGCGAAACGGGCGCGGCGCACGGCTTTGGCGGTGGTCAGGTCGGACACGCTGACGATGGTCGGCACGCGCCTGGCCACATGCTTGATGCTGAATTCGCTGACCTGATCCCACTCCGCATCGCTCAGGTAAGCGCCTTCGCCGGTGCTGCCCAGTGGCGCGATGGAATGGACGCCGCCGTCGATCAAGCGGTCGATGGAACGCCCGAGTGCGTCGAGATCGACGCCTTCGCCATTGGCGGTGAATGGGGTGA
Source organism: Pseudomonas mandelii (assembly GCF_900106065.1). Lineage (NCBI taxonomy): Bacteria > Pseudomonadati > Pseudomonadota > Gammaproteobacteria > Pseudomonadales > Pseudomonadaceae > Pseudomonas > Pseudomonas mandelii. The sequence continues at coordinate 658,833 of NZ_LT629796.1, read as the reverse complement.
TGGTGTAGCCGATGATGCCGTGAATGGCGGGGGTCGACATGTCGTGTCTCCTTCATGAAATGGGTGGGTTCAGTTCAGGCAATCGGCGTGTTGACGCAGGTGCTGCCGGGCGTAGTAGTTGAACGCGGCGCCGTGGCGCTTGGGTTTCGAGATCCAGTCATGGGCTTCGCGGCCCAGGTCCGGCAGGATCGGTTTGATGGTCCCGGCACTCATCGCCAGCAGTTGCAGCTTTGCGGCACGCTCGATCAGCTGAGCAATGACACAGGCTTCTTCGATGGTCGTGCCGGTGGACAACTGGCCGTGGTGCGACAGCAGGATGGCCCGTTTGTCGCCCAGTGCACCGGCGATCAAATCACCTTCTTCGTTGCCCACCGGTACGCCCGGCCAGCCTTCTAGAAACGCGCAATCGTCGTAGAGCGGGCACAGGTCCATGTGGGAAATCTGCAGCGGCACTTCGAGCATCGACAGCGCCGCGACGTGGGTCGGGTGCGTGTGAATGATGCAGTTCACGTCGGGCCGGGCGCGGTACACCCAACTGTGGAAACGGTTGGCCGGGTTGGGCATGCCGTGGCCTTCGAGCACTTCCAGGTCTTCGTTGACCAGCAGCAGATTGCTCGCGGTGATCTCGTCAAAACCCAGGCCCAGTTGTTGAGTGTAATAGGTGCCAGGCTGAGGGCCACGGGCGGTGATTTGCCCGGCCAGGCCGGAGTCGTGACCATTTTCAAATAGAATCCGGCAGGTCAGGGCCAGCTTTTGCCGGTCGGTCCACGTATTATCCGCCAGGGTGTTTTGCATCTGGGTCAACGCTTGCTTGACCAATTGCTCTTTGGGTAATGCTAAGGTCTTGGCCATCTCGGTGTCCTTGGGTGGTTCATGCAAATGACACAGCAGAGGCTATATGACACTTTGTGTCATAGGCAAGGGCAAATCGTCGCCTCCTTGATGGATTAATCGTTCTTCATGTCTATCCGTTTGAAATTACTTAGAAAAAAACTTGGCGTGACGCTGGAGGCCCTGGCCGAAAAATCCGGCATGACCAAGAGCTATCTGTCGAAAGTCGAGCGCGGGCTGAATACGCCGTCGATCGCGGCTGCCCTGAAACTGGCCAAGGCGCTGAACGTGAAGGTCGAGGAGTTGTTCTCCGAAGACAACATCAGCCTCGACAGCTACAGCCTGGTGCGCAGCGACGAGCGCCAGTCCCTGGCGGCCAACGATGAAAGCCCCGGCTACGCGGTGCTGGCCCACCAGGTCAGCGAGCGCAGCCTGCTGCCGTTCATGATTTATCCGCCGACAGAATTCGCGGATAAAACCTTCAAGGAACACGTGGGGGAAGAGTTTCTGTTCGTCCACGAAGGGCAGGTGGAAGTGGACTTCATGAACGAGCGCGTGCTGCTCAATCGCGGGGATGCGCTGCACTTCAATGCGCAGAAACCGCACCGGATTCGCTCAGTGGGGGAGGCTCAGGCGCAGTTGCTGGTGGTGGTGCATAGCGCTGAGGAATGAAGTTGCGGTGCTGTTGTGGCGAGGGAGCTTGCTCCCGCTCGGCTGCGAAGCGGTCGTAAAACCTGACAATGCGTTTTCTCTGAAAGAATGCAGGGGCCGCTTCGCAGCCCAGCGGGAGCAAGCTCCCTCGCCACAGGTTCGGTGTTCGCTTCAGACCTCGACGGGAACTGTGAGCTTCGGGCTGCCGAGCGCATGGGTCTTCGAATCAAAAAACCGCAGTTCTGACCCCGTTCCCTCAAACACCTTCGTGTAATGCCGCTTCTGATGCTGGATAAACGCCTTGCTGCGCGGGTAAATCGAGATTGCCACTACCTTGGGTTTCGCCTGGCGCAACGCATGGATGATGTGGCTGTCCTGCTCGCCCAAGGCATGCCCGAACAGGCATAACCCCTCACCATGGCTCAGCAACTGGTCATAGCAAAACGACAGATAATCCGAGCTGCGAATGGTCTTGAGCTTGTCCTGCGCCGGCCCTTCGTTGACGAACAGCGGCACATCGTCCAGCGTCTTGATGGTGTTGTTGATGGCGAAACTGCCCAGCAATGTGCCCTCCGTCGACATCAGCTTGCGCGCCGTGCCGTCCTGATTGCGCACCAGGTGCAGGCCACCGTGCAGGTACAACAAACGGGTTTTATCGGTCGCCGTGGCGCTCAAATCAAAACCCGGTTCGGCGCCCTGGAACAGATCGGTGATGGCATCCGGCTGATGCTGGATCGCCCAGTAGTTGAGCAAGTCGTAATTGGTGGTGAACACCGTTCGATAGCGGCCCAGTTCCTGACTGATGGCGGCCAGGGTCGACGGGACCACAAGCCGCCACGGGATGTGCACCGCGTGGACTGTGTTGATCAGCGCTTCCTTGATCGCGTAGTAACGATTACGCGGCGCCGCGGAGCTGACGGCCAGGGCCTTGTTGACCCGGCTGGTGATTTTCAGCGCACTCAGCACCTGTTCGAAACTGCGGGTCTGCATGGCGTCGAACACGCTCAGCTCGGACTGGCTCAGGGGTTTTTCTTCGACGGTGCGGGCATTTTCGAACAGCGAGTCGTAGCCGAAGTCGTCCCACACCGCACGGCTGGCACCGTTGCCGACCAGCAAACCGCTGAACGAGGCGGTGGCGCGCAAGGCGTTCCAGTCTTCAAGTTGGGCATCAACATCCTGGAAATCGGTCATTGCGGTCAAAGTCTCAAAGCAAAAGGTCTGATGGGCGGCGACTTTATCACGACCGGGACTTGAGCCAGATCAAGTTACTGCCTGCCCGAAGCGTCGATCCTGTGCGCACCCGCCGGATCGGCACTACCGATCGGTTTAGCCAGGAGAATCGCTCATGAGCAGCACGTTTTTCATTCCCGCCGTTAACATCATGGGCAATGACTGCCTGGACGAAGCCATGGTTGCCATTGGCAAATACGGCTTTCGCAAGGCGCTGATCGTCACCGACGCCGGGCTGGCCAAGGCCGGTGTGGCGAAGATGATTGCTGAAAAACTGGCAATGCAGGACATCGACTCGGTGATCTTCGACGGCGCCAAACCGAATCCGAGCATGGCCAACGTCGAGCGCGGCCTGGGCCTGCTCAAGGAAAGTCGCTGTGATTTTGTGGTGTCGCTCGGCGGCGGTTCGCCCCATGACTGCGCCAAGGGCATCGCGTTGTGCGCGACCAACGGCGGGGAGATCCGCGACTACGAAGGCGTCGACCGATCGACCCAACCGCAATTGCCGCTGATCGCGATCAATACCACCGCCGGCACGGCCAGCGAAATGACCCGTTTTTGCATCATCACCGACGAATCGCGCCACGTGAAAATGGCCATCGTCGACCGTAACGTCACGCCGTTGCTGTCGGTCAACGACCCGGCGCTGATGGTCGCCATGCCCAAGAGCCTGACCGCCGCCACCGGCATGGACGCGCTGACTCATGCCATCGAAGCCTACGTGTCCACCGCCGCCAATCCGATTACCGATGCCTGCGCACTGAAAGCCATCACCTTGATCAGCAGCAACCTGCGTCTGGCCGTGCGCAATGGCAGCGACATGGCGGCACGGGAAAACATGGCTTACGCACAGTTTCTCGCCGGCATGGCGTTCAACAACGCCTCCCTGGGATTTGTCCACGCCATGGCTCACCAGTTGGGCGGGTTCTATGACTTGCCGCATGGCGTATGCAACGCGGTGCTGCTGCCCCACGTGCAGAGTTTCAATGCGCAGGTCTGCGCCCCGCGCCTGACCGATGTGGCCCACGCGATGGGCGCCGATATCCGTGGCTTAAGCCCGGAAGAGGGCGCTCAAGCGGCCATCACGGCGATCCGCAGCCTGTCCAGCGACATCGAGATTCCCGCCGGTTTGCGTGAACTCGGCGCCAAGCTCAACGACATCCCGACGCTCGCGACCAACGCGCTGAAAGACGCGTGCGGCCTGACTAATCCACGGGCGGCGGATCAGCGCCAGATCGAGGAGATTTTCCGCAGCGCGTTCTAGTCGGTTTGCCGGCCGGGCGCGAGCCTCACGCACACCATCGCGCCCAAGGCCAGCAAGGTGCAAAACAGGGACAGTGGCCATGCTTGCTGGCTCGCGATCAGACTGGCAATCGCGCCGATGATGGCGGCCATCAGCTGGTGGATGAAACCACTCAACGCCATCGCATAAGCCCCGCCGACCGGCGAGCCGTCGTTGGCCAGGGACAGGCTGATCGGGTAGTTCAAAGACTGCCCGAACACGGCAAAGCAGTATGGCAACCAGAGCAGCAGCGCAACGGAAGTGCCCGCGATGCTCCCCAGCAACATCACCGCGCTACCGCCCAATACCAGGCCCACGCCCGCCGTCATCAGCCAGCGTTGACCGGTGCGAAGCACGAAGGCATTGACCCCCAAAGCCCCTAGGAAATACGCCGCGCTGATCGGCCAGCCCAACAGCCCGTATTCCACGGCCGACCAGTTGAAGGGGCCTTGCAGAATCAGCGGCGCTGCGGTGTTGAACGCAATGATCACCCCATAACCGAGGCCGCCGGCGAGTGCCGGCAGCAGGAAGGCGCGATCACGCAAAATGCGCCAGTAACTCGGCCAGGCGGACGACTGAACAGGCTCCTCGTTCAGCAGCGGGAACGTGACCCGCGCCACCGCCATCGCCATCAACAGACTCGCGCCACCCAACAGATAGAAAATCGCCGGCCAGCCCAGCACCACCTGAATGATCGACCCCAGGTACTGGCCGATCCCCAGCGCCACTACAAACGAAATCGAGAGCCAGGACAACGCCTTGGCCAGCAGGTCACCGCGGAAACTGTCGCGGATCAATACCCGCGCCATGACCGAAATCCCGCTGGCACCCATCCCCTGGACCAGACGCCAGAACAGGAACGTTTCAAGCGACTGGCTCAAGGGCAGGGCAAGGTTACCCAGCCCGTAGATACCGAGTGCGGCGAGCAACACCGGCTTTCGGCCAATGCGCTGCCCCAGACTGCCCCAGAACAACATCGGCAGCGCCATGCCGATCAGGTACACGGCCAACCCCCAGGACACCTGCGAGGCGTCGGCTGACAGACCCCGGGCAATGTCCGGCAACGCCGGCAGGTAAATGCTCATGCCCAGTTGGGCGAGAAACACCGTGCTGCAGGTGACGAGGAGGGTGGTGCTGCTCTTCATGGGGTCTTCCTTGGGTTTCTAGCTGAGGTCCCGGGTGTGTGCGGGTAAAAGCTCGGTGACGAGTTCACAGAAATGGCGGATCAGCATCGGCTCCATGTCGGCGCGCAAGGTGATTCTGATCGCAGCCTTGCCTTGTTCGACCACGGGGAAAAAGACTGTCGAGGTAAAGAAACCGAGATTGGCCAATTCGATGGCAATACGGTTGGCCAGCGTCGCTTCACCGCAGTGGATCAAGCGGATGGCCATGTTACTGCCCTGTTGTGCGGTTCGTATCAGGCTGTCAAAGAGCCGGATATTAGCCTGAAGTTTTTCCTGTAGCGCGACGAATGCCGGCGTGCGATGCAACTGGATGGAGGCCCTTCCCGCACCGATGGCCGCGCTGTTCAGACTTTGCGACCAATTGCTGGGGCCGCCATAACGTTGAATCAGCTTTTTCTGCCGTTCATTGCCCAGCATCACCAGCCCGCCGCTGGCGCCAAATGACTTGGCCAATGAGGCGACGATCAAGGCGTCATCGTCCAGAGCCTGCAACCTTGGGCGTACCAGACCGGCCCCGCAAGTGCCAACGGCGGACAGTGCGTGGGAGTCGTCGAGATAGAGAAAAAGGCCATAGCGATCCCTCAAGTACAACAGACCGTCCATGTCGGCGACTCCGCCCATGCTGTACGCGCCGTCGGCAACATACGCGACCCTGTTGTGGTGCTGGCACTGCGTTTCGAGGAAGTCCATGTCGTTGTGCGGACTGGTCACGACCTTGGTTTCGTCGGCGCAGGCGGCTTTGAGGTGATTCATCGAGTAGTGTGCCAACCGGTCAAATACCATCACCGGTGGCTGGTTCTCGGTAAATACGCCACTGGCCAGCAGCGGCAGGATGCCGGCACTCGCCGCGCTGCACGATAAGGTGCTTAGGCACGTGGCGCCGAACAGTGCCGAGAGCTCGGTTTCGTACAGCTCCAGGATCGCCAGTTTGCAGCGGTTTTTCGAGTTGGCGACGCGCAAGGTACCGGTTTCCCACAAAGTGGTCATGGCACCGTCGAGCAAATCGGGATGGTGATCCAGGCCCAGGTAGGAGGTGGTGCAGAAGTGATGAAAGGCGCGCCCATGTTGGTCAACCATGCGGTTGCTGCTTCTGATGTCGACGTTCAATCCCGCGACTTTCCCTGCTTCCGCAGTGTCCCAGCTGTGGTCCGCCAACGAGATCAGTTTTCTATAGTTGGTGAAAGTGTTTGTAGTGTGTGTTGTCGGGTCCATTTGAGGTGTCTGTCCTTGAGTGATGAAATCGTCCGTGTGTTTCCAGACTTTACAGAGAGCGGCGGGGGCATTGAATCGGCCGTTTCCTGTTCGGTTGAGTGTTACAAGAGATTTATGTGTAGGGCGACGCCCTGCGATGCTGTGGGCCAAAACCGGGCTATCCCGCCGACTCAGCCGAACTGAAGTCATCGAGCTGGTCAAGCAACTGGCGACCAGCGCCGACGTGCTGATCGAAAACCTGCGCCCCGGCGCCCTGGCAATGATCACTGATGTCCTGCGGGAGCGATCCGCGCCACGCCGCCGATCGGGTGGGAGCGAGCCTGCTCGCGAAAGCGGCCTGACAGTCCCCGCTCAACCCGCCGCCACCAACCCCTTCCCTGGCGCCGCACTGAACTGAATCAACGCGACCCCGGCGATCAACAAGACTGCCCCCAACACCCGCGGCAACGTCATCTGTCGTTCCACCAACCCAAACCACCCGAAGTGATCCAGCACCAGCGAAGCCACCACCTGTCCCGCCAGCGCCAACGCAATAAACCCCGACGCCCCCAGCTTGGGCAGCAGCATCAGCGCCAACGAAATAAAACACACCCCAAACGCACCCCCCGCCCACATCCACAACGGCGCCTTGCTGATGAACGCCAGTGACGGCAACGGCAAGCGCATTGCCAACATGATCGGCAACAACACGACGATACTCACCAGCAACGACGCTAGCGTCGCCCACAACGGATGGCCCAACCCACGCGTGAGGTTGGCGTTGATCGCGCTCTGAAACGGCACCACCGCCCCGGCAACCACGGCCAGCAGCAACAGCCCGGCCCAATGCACTGTACTCATGATCATTCTCCAACAGGTTTTGCTGGACTCTAGAGTATTCGTCGCGCAGATTTAAATTCCGAATTGCTATCCAGAACATGCACCAGATGAATGATCTGCGGCGTATCGACCTCAACTTGCTGGTGATCCTCGACGCCTTGCTCAGCGAGCAGCACGTCACGCGCGCGGCGCAGCGCTTACACCTGAGTCAGCCGGCGGTCAGTCATGCCCTGGCGCGGTTACGCGACTTGCTGGGAGACCCTTTGCTGGTGCGCGCGGGTGCCACGCTCGTACCCACGCCGCGAGCCATGGAATTGATCGCACCCTTGGCCGAAGCACTCGCTCAGGTGCAATCCTTGCTGGCCCCGAACGCTTTCGACCCGGCCACGGCCAAGCGCACGTTTCGTCTGGCAATGTCCGACTATGGCGCCGCCATCGTCCTGCCAGGGCTGATTCGCACCTTGCGCCGGGAAGCGCCGGGCATCGACCTGCAAATCAGCCACGCCAGCCGCGAAGGCATGCTCGACGCAGTACTTAACGGCGACATCGACCTGGCAGCAGGTGTCTTCCCTGAACTGCCAAACGAGCTGCGCAGCACGCCACTCTTCGAAGAGCACTACGCCTGCCTGGTCGACCGCAACAGCCTGCCTGCCAATGGCGTACTCGACCTGCCGACCTACCTCGCACGGCCACACGTCCTGCTGGAAATGCGCGGCAGCGGCACGCCTGAAATCGAGCGGGCGCTGACGGCGTTACGTGAACGCCGTCGCGTCGCGATCAGCCTGCCGCACTGGAGCGTCGCTCCGGAATTCATCAGTGGCACGGACCTGATTCTTACCGTGGCTTCACGTGGGCTGCGCGAGATTGATGAGCGCTCGCTGGTCGTAGTTGCGCCGCCGTTTCATATTCCGTCGTTTACGTTTGTGTTGGTCTGGCACACACGGCGGGGCGGGGATCAGGCGTTGAACTGGTTGAATGGGCGGATTGGGGAGGGGATAGTGCGCGCCTGAAATCATTCGTTTTTTTGAAACACACAAGGAACATGGAATGACATTGAAGTCTGGGTGGGTGAATTGTGTGGCGCTGTGCGGGTTGGTGATGACTACGCAGGCGTTCGCTGATTGTGAGAAGCCGTTTCTGGCGGGCGATTTCGGCTATTCGGTTTGCAAAGACTGGCCAGCCTATCCCGGGTTGACGATTACAGCGTTATCGCAGTTCGAATCGGGATATTCGGCAAGCGATTATGGTCCTCAGGGAAAATATGATCTCAATCTTGCCGTGGTGACGGCTGGCGATTCGAAACCGCTGGCGACGTATCACAAGACATCGGTTTTTGAATCGGATGCCATCGCCTTTGAGGGACTGCAACTCGATACCGCTCGTTACAAGCTCACTCCTGAAGTAAGAGCGTTTGGTGTGCGCGCCACGTTCAATGGCTCGTCTCGGGTAAATCCCGTGAGTGAAAAGTTGCTGTCGCTCTATGTGAAAGAGGGCGACAAGTTGCGTCCGGTCCTGGATAAGCTCATCACCTACGAGTATGGCGGTGAATGGGATGGCAATTGCGCCGGTGAGCGTTATCAATACACCCGTACCGTCGAAATCGGCCAAACCAGTTCACATGGATTCGCGGACTTGATCGTCAAGACCGTGTCCACCAGCGAAACAGGGAAAGGCCAAGGGGATGCATGTGAATCCAAAACCATGACAGCCAAACCGGTGCTGACAACACTTCGATATGACGGTAAAACCTACGTTCTGCCTCAAGGGTTCAAAGGCTTGTAAATCATGGGAAGCGATCAGGGAAGAACATGTTAACCACAAAGAAACGACTGAATTCACTTGTCTTGTTCGGCCTCATCACGGCTGTCAGCCAAGCGCAAGCGGGGTGCGAAGAAGCGCCCTCCGGTGAGCGAACGTTCACCCTTTGCAAAGTCTGGCCGGCGTATGACGACCAAACTATTGTGGCCACGTCGACATTCAAACCGGATTCCGCTGACGCGAACAACGATGGCGGAAACGTTGATCTGGAACTGTCGCTCATACGTTCATCCAGTTCGAAACGCCTGGCCAATTACCTTAAAAAAGATGCCTATTATTCAGACGCTGTGGCGTATGAAGGGTTGTCCATTGATACGGCACGCTACAAGTTGGCGCCCGAAAGTCGCGCTTTTGGCATTCGTTCGAGTTTCGAACACAGCTCGAGCGTAAACCCTTATCACAAAACCGAACTGGCCTTGTATCTCAAGGAGGGCGATACATTACGTCCAGTATTGGAAGGGCTAATCATTTCTACGAGCAGGGGCGAGTGGGATGGTAACTGCGCGGGAGAGGGCGAACGTACACAAAGAACCGTCGATATTGGCAACACAACTCATAACGGATTTGCAGATCTTGTTGTCAGTTCCACCGTGACGGTGACCAAAAACTTTCGGGTTGGAGAAGAGTGCAACGATACGTCCCGCAAGTTGAAAACAACTCGGGTTACCCTGGAATACGACGGCAAGCACTACGTCGTGCCAGTAGCACTCAAAGGTTAATCGCCCATGCTCTCCGGCCTCAACCACCTGACCCTCGCCGTCACCGACCTGAACCGCAGCGTGGCGTTCTATCAAGACCTGCTGCAACTGCGCCTCGAAGCCACTTGGGACACCGGCGCCTATCTGTCACTGCCGGGTTTGTGGCTGTGCCTGTCCGTTGATCCGCTGCGCAACTCGGGGCCCGCCGCCGATTACACCCATTACGCCTTCACCATCAGCGCAATCGATTTTCCCGTGTTCGTCGAACGCCTGCGATCCGCCAGCGTACAAGAATGGCGCGACAACCGCAGCGAAGGCGCGTCCTTCTATTTCCTCGATCCGGACGGCCACAAGCTCGAAGCCCACGTTGGCGATCTGGCGTCGCGGCTGGCCGCCTGTCGCGTGCGGCCGTATGCGGGAATGAAGTTCTTCGACGATCAGTCAGTCGATATACCCGGGACCTGATATAGACTTGCGCCCATTCACCAAATAGTTAAAGGGACTTTCAATGACCCCATCGCTGCTAATGGCCGTTCTCGCCTCGGGTTTCATTTATGGCATCACACCGGGGCCGGGCGTATTGGCGGTGTTCGGGATTGGCGCCGCGCGTGGACGGCGGGCCGGGGCGGGGTTTCTCTGTGGGCATTTGTTGGGGGACGTGGTCTGGTGCAGCACGGCATTGATCGCGATTGTCGGTGCCCGTGAAATCGGCAGCACGGCGTTTGATGTGCTGGGCGTACTCAGCGGGCTGTACCTGTTTTGGCTCGGCTTGCGCGCCATACGGGCGAAGCGCAGCAGCGCCGATGCCCCTCAAGGCCCGGCTCGCCAGCCCTTTTGGCACGGCATTCTGTTTGGCCTCACCAATCCCAAGGCCTACCCCGTGGCGGTGGCGACGTTCACTGCGCTGCTGTCCAGCCGGGCGGAGTTGCTGCACTGGTCAATGTTGCCTTGGTTGATTGTCCTGAGCTTCGTCGGCGGTCTCATGGCCTACGCTATCCTCATTGGCATTGTTGGTGCACGGCAAGTTCGCACCTTGTATCAGCGCCATGAACTGGCGATCACACGGTTATGTGGGGTGATGTTTATCGGTTTCGCCATCAACGCCCTCGCTCATGCACTGCCGGGGCTGGTGACGAACAAGGCTTGAGGTTGAGCGCACGGATGCGTCAATGCCCGATGGGTCATGGAGGGGCTTTTTATTGCTGCATTGTCCGGAAACGCTTATCGCACCATGGCAACCAGAAATTCCGCGCCGTTGGCGAGCTACATCGATCTCTTGCTGGACGCCGTCTGTGCGGTGGATAAACAAGGTCGCTTCGTATTTGTCAGCGCGGCCTGCGAGCGTATTTTCGGCTACACCCCGGACGAGCTGATCGGCCAGCCGATGATCGACATGGTGCACCCCGCCGATCGCCAGCGCACCCTCGACGCCGCGCGCGAGATCATGGGCGGTGATCCCAAACTCAACTTCGAAAACCGCTACCTGCGCAAGGACGGCGCGGTGGTGCATATCCTGTGGTCGGCGCGCTGGTCTGAAGTCGATCAGTTGCGCATTGCTGTGGCCCGGGACATCACCGAGCGCAAGCAAGCCGAATCCCGGCAAGCGGCGTTATACGCGATCTCCGAGGCGGCTCACGCAGCGGAAGATTTGCTGGCGTTGTTCAAGCGCATCCACTTGATCATCGGCGAATGGCTGCCGGCACTGAATTTCTCCGTGGCGCTGTATGACGAGCACTGTGCGCAGCTGAACTTTCCGTATCACGTCGACGACCATGAACTGCAGCCCGAGCAGCCCGGAACCATGACCGGGCGCCTCTGTGCCGAAGTGATTCGCAGCGGTCAGCCGATTTTGCTGACCCTGGACCAGGACACTCTGCCAGAAGGCTTTGAGGCATCGGTCTCCGGACAGGACTCGCCTTGCTGGCTGGGTGTCCCGTTGAACTCGCAAAACGGCATCATTGGCGCGCTGATCGTCAAAAGCGTACCGGGTGGCGAGCGCTACACCGAGCAGGACAAGGAGCTGTTGCAATACGTCTGCGCCCAGGTCGCCACCGCAATCGAGCGCAAGCAGTTACATGCCCGGTTACAACGCATGGCCCAATACGACCAACTGACTCAACTGCCCAACCGGGCGTTGCTGCGCGACCGGCTTCAAAATTCGCTGGCGCAGGCTCGCACGGATTCCGGGCGGATGGCATTGCTGTACGTCGACCTCGACCGCTTCAAGGAGGTCAACGACACCCATGGCCACGCAGTCGGCGACATGCTGTTGCAGGCGGTCGCCAATCGACTCAAGGGCTGCGTGCGTGAGACCGACACAGTGGCGCGTATCGGTGGGGATGAGTTTGTGGTGTTGTTGCACAGCATCCACGCGGCGGAAGACGCTGACAACGTTGCGGGGAAAATCCGTCAGGTGCTGGCGCAACCCCTGCGCCTGGACGGGCAAAGCGTGAACATCCGGCCGAGTATCGGCGTCGCGCATTACCCCGAGCATGGCACCGAAGAACAGCAACTGTTCCGGCATGCCGATGAGGCCATGTATGCGGCCAAGCGCCAACATCATCAGCGCCTCGGGGCCTGAAAAATCGGCCACCGTTCGTCGCGGCGACTCCAACTTTTCTAAACCTTTGCGGTGATCGAAATTCAGATTTTATGCGGGCTCCTGCTCGCCGCGATCATCACCAAGAGGTAGAGAATCATGCCTAACTCAAGAAACTCGAACTCGGGAAACTTCGCTAACGATCGAACGAAGGCGTCAGAAGCCGGTCGCAAAGGTGGGAAAACTACCACTACGACCGTCGATAAAGACCCTGCGAAACCCGATATGGGCCGCAAAGGTGGTCAGAAGTCGAAGTAGTCGCAAGGTAGTTTTGATTGAGAGGCGGGGGCGAAAGCTCCCGCTTGAATTTTTATAGAAGGAGGGCGCGACCATGAGCCGGATGGCCACCCGATTACGCACTGCCAGTCTTGTCACGTTGCTGGGCCTGTTTGCCAACAGTGCCTTCGCCCAGTCGCCCGCCGAGTTCATCAACGATGCGTCGGCCAAAGGCATGGCCGACATCGAAGCCAGTCGCCTGGCGCACCAGAAAAGCGAATCCAAAGAGGTCAAGGACTACACCATCGTGGTCATCAACGACCGCACGACCGCCAACCAACACTTGGCGAAAATCGCCAAACAGCTGGATTTGCCGGTTGCCCCTCGCGAAGAAGTGGTCGACAAGGCCAAAGCCTTGATGCCGGAAGTGAAGGACGGCGCATCCTTTGATCAGGCTTATACCGCCAGTCAGGTGAAGACGACCCAGGAAGCCATCGAGCAGCTTCAACAAGTCGCTCAGACCACCGACGTGCCGCAAATCAAAGCCTTCGCTGAGGAAACCTTGCCCAAACTGCAGAACCACCTGGAAATGGCCAGAGCGTTGCAAGCCAGTCGCTAGACCAGGCGATTAACGGTGTTGAACGCAAACGGCGCGTGATTCACATCACGCGCCGTTTTGTTTGTGCTCAGCACTCATTCAAGTCCTGTTTGCGCTTGCTCGTAGTGGCCAGCCCCGCCAGGTCATGCACGTCTTTTTCGCCCATGGCGCGATAGTGTCTGCGTAACGCTTCCAGTTGCTTGAGGTCCAGCAATTCCAGCCCCAGCATCGCGTTCTGCGCCTCTTTGTTCACCCGCAGCAACTCATCGATTTTCAAGTGCAGGATGTCGGTGTCGCGGTTCTGCGTGTTCTGGATCAGAAACACCATCAGGAACGTGATGATCGTGGTTGAGGTGTTGATGATCAGTTGCCAGGTGTCGTTGTAATCAAATATCGGCCCGCTCAACCCCCACAGACCAATCAGTATCAACGCCCCCATAAACGTCTTCGGACTGCCGGCCCACAGGGCGAGTTTCTGCGAGATTTTTGCGAATTTCATTGCCGTGTTCCTTATAGGGATGCGCCTGATTTTTCAGACAGCGACGGCGGGTTGAAAATTCTACTTACATTTCTGTGCTCATAAAAAATGACTCACTCATCACCTATTCGCCGCGCCGACTTCAAGTGAGGCGAGTTCTGGGGGGCAACATGGCTGGAAACGGGGGGGCATTTTGGTGGTCATTCGATGAGGCGGACGCTTGAGGCGGCGGCCTTTGGTTACACATGGCATTCGGTCAACTGACATGTCGCCATAGGTCGGATAGGGCAGGGCGCGCCAGTCGAGGTATCGTGGCGAACCGGTTGTGCGCCGCTGGCCACAACAACGTATCGACAGGAGAACGCAATGAGTTGGTCCGCCAGACAATACGTCGCTTTTGAAGATGAACGCACCCGCCCGGCCCGCGATTTGCTGGCGGCGGTCCCGCCCGTGGACGCGCGATCGGCCATCGACATCGGTTGCGGCCCCGGCAATTCGACCGAGTTGCTGGTGGAGCGCTTCGCCAATGCCACGGTGCGTGGCCTGGACAGTTCGACCAATATGATCGACGCCGCCCGCAAGCGCTTACCCCAGCTGCAATTCGACACGGCTGACATTGATACCTGGAACGAGCCGGGGCCGTTCGATGTGATTTTCGCCAACGCGGTGTTGCAGTGGGTGCCCGACCACGCGACGTTACTGCCTTCTCTGGCCGCCCGACTGAGCGATGGCGGCAGCCTGGCCATTCAAATGCCCGACAATCTCAACGAGCCGTCCCATCGCCTGATGCGCGAAGTCGCTGCCGATGGACCGTGGGCCAGCAAGTTGGTAGACGCCGCCGGGCAACGCACGGACATGGCGAGTGCCAGCGAGTACTACTCGATGCTGCGACCGCACTGTGCGCGAGTCGATGTGTGGCGCACCACGTACCATCACCCGCTCGCGGGCGGCGCCTCGGGGGTGGTCGAGTGGTTCAAGGGCAGCGGCTTGCGGCCGTTTCTCGAGCCGCTGAATGACGCGGAAAAAGAGCAATACCTCAAGCAGTATCAAGCTGCGATCGAGCAGGCCTATCCGGCGCTGAGCGATGGTTCGGTGCTGTTGCCATTCCCGCGGTTGTTTATCGTCGCGACGCGCTAGGGCAAAAAGGGACGGATAACGCCGAACGTTATCGGTCCCTTTGCCTGGCACTCAGGTATTCAAAAATAAACGAAGCAAAGCCGAACAACCCGATCATCGAAATGATCATGATCCCCAACTCTGAATTGTCCATGTTGATCTCTAGGTGAAAGGTGAGCCGGCACAATAAGGTATCTGTGGACAGGTCCGACGCAGCGATACGTTGTCTTTACCGGGTATCGGAAATTCATATGCAAAAATTACGATGACCCGGCGTGGCCCTCAGCGCTGAACGCTGACCAGCATCATCATCGGCCGCTCCCGCTCTTCGGCCAGGGCTGGTTGCGCCGCCACCTCGGCATCGCTCGGGCCCCATTCGTTGACCTGTCGGATGCTGAAACCTGCGCCAATCAGCGTATTCAGCAACGTGCCTATCGTGCGGTGCTGTTTGATCACGCCTTCGGCCAACCAGTTGGTCACCCGCTCGCCTTCCCGTTGATAACTGTCCAGCGGCCAGCGCTTGTTCCCTTCGCTATCAATCAGCCAGCCCGGATTGCGCGGTGCCATGAAGATTGGGTGTTCGATGGAAAATACGAAACGTGAACCGGGTTTCAGGGCCTCATGGATTTTGGCAAACAGACCCGGAAGATCCTTGATGTAGTGCAACGCCAGGGAGCTGTAGGCGAGGTCGAAACTGGCTGCGGGCAGGTCGAGTTGTTCCAGATCGGCGCGGGCGTATTGGATGTTGTCCGCTGACGTGGTTTTGCGCGCCTGCTCCAGCATTTTTTCCGAGACGTCCAGACCGAGCACGCTGTCGGCGCCGTGTTCACTGGCCCAGCGGCAGAACCAGCCGTAACCGCAGCCGAGGTCTACGGCCTTCAGGCCTTTCATGGGCGGCAGCATTGCTTTGAGCGCAGGCCATTCGGGCGCTGCGTCGAGACCGCTGATGGAGCGCGCCATCTGGCTGTAGCCCTGGAAAAACTCCGGGTCGTCGTAGATGTTTTGAGTCATGTTTGGATTGCTCTGTTGAGATCGTTCACGGGCGGCACCTGATGTGCGGCCGATTGGGTTCCCTCGGAGAGTGATGGCGCGTGTTCGTCGATGGCCGCGCAGGGGAGAGGGTGGTTGAAGATAGGGGAGATGCTAGCGGGTTGGGCGATGAGGGGAAACGGGTTGAACGTTGGGGATTTGTAAGCTCGATCCAATCGCAAACTGGCCATCCAGAACAATGCCAGGCAGTTAAGCGTGACACCGAACCTGTGGCGAGGGAGCTTGCTCCCGTCGGACTGCGCAGCAGTCCCTTTTTGGAGGCCGCTTCGCGACCCGGCGGGAGCAAGCTCCCTCGCCACAGTGATAGAGCGCTCGTGCGATCTCGTGGTGACCAATGACAGCCGGTCATGACACGCAAAGGGCGCCTCGATAGGCGCCCGCTCCAACGTCAGAACTATTCCGCATCCATGCGTCGAGCGATCACGTCCAGCACATCGCAACCGTCGCGCAAGGGCACGCAGCACAGCAACGCAAAGTCGCTGAGGATCACCGCGTCAGACGTGATGTCGCCTCGCATCGCGAGGTTTTCAAGCAGCTGCGTCACGGCCCGAATTCTGTAACTGGCGGTGCTGAGCAGTGAATGCAGCGGTTGGGTGGTGTTGACGTAGAGCGAGGGAAGGTCGTCGGCGTTGCTGGTTAAAGCCATGTATTCGTTCATGAGTGATTACCGTTAGTAGGTGAAACACCTACCACTCGATCGTCGCCAAACAATAGGGTGGCAGCTGTACGCAGGTTGGCGAACCGGACAACGGTGAAACCGGCAGACCCGAAGGTCTCCCACGCACAGCTACCAAAAAAAGCGCAGCAAAGTGCAGTCAGAAAAAACTCCGATAAGCTCGGAGTGAATCTGAATCGTTGTCATCGAGTCGCCAAACCCGATACGTCTTTTGGACGCGCTCGGACTATAGGCCTCGTGACAAAAACACTGCAATGCGCAAGTCTACGGACAATTCCCACCGTAGTGTAGGACCTTGCCTTTTTGAAAGTCGGCTTCGCTCGAAGCCCCGAAAGATGGGCAATCGGTACTGAATTTGGCCGCGACCGAGACCATTAATAGATTGAGAGAAATGATGCGAGAAAGCTTGAGGCAAAAGATGATCGAGGTCTGTGACAAGAAAATAGAGCAGAAGGGGCCGACTGTCGGGCTCTCTTTCTATGCTTTCTTCGCGAACAAAAATGATGATCCAGTGCTTTTAATGGAAGCCGCCCAATGGTGGATCGCTAAGCACAAGCTCGACCATTTTGAAAAGGCCGCAAAAATAAAGCAGATGGTAGAGCGGAAAGACTAGGAGCACTGGCGCAGTCTGTCCCGTCCTGGCAATGATTTACGCCTGTACGCAGATTTCTGCCACATCCTCAGCAGGAAAAATCACCTGAATCCCACCCAGAAAAAAACCGGCTATCAAGGACCGGTTTTTTGTCAGGACTGCACGTCAGGCAACACCCGCAAGCAAACTTTCGTAAGGTATCCGCAACCCGTCGTGTAGACGTTTGATCATCGACAGGCTCAGTTTGCGCTTGCGGTTCAGCACTTCGGATACGCGCCCGCTCGTCCCAATGAAGGGTTCCAGGTCGCGAGGGGTCAGCCCTTGCTGTTCCATACGAAATTTAATGGCCTCAATCGGATCGGAGGGCGGCATTGGGTAATGCTCGTCTTCGTACTTTTCGATGAGCAGCGCCAGAATTTCCAGCTCATCACCTTCAGGCGAACCAATGTCTGCCCCCCACAGTTGCTCTATACGAGTAAATGCAGCGGTCAGATCTTCCTGGCTGCGAATCGGTTTAATGTCCATTACACGGTCTCCGCGTTGATCTGATCATATTGGGCGTGGGTGCCGACGAATCGTATGAAACCAAGCTGTCGCAGATAGTCGATTGCCAGAATCACTCGATATTTGTTGCCGCCGATGTTGAATACAACCCTGCCGCCCTTGAGGATGCTCGCCGTTCTCAGCTCCGCCTTGACCTCTTGCGGCGTGCGATAAATGGCTTTTCACCGTGCCATGCCGCAATGCTTCGCAAGGGGTTTGAAACCGACTTGCAATGATGAAATCTGTTAATGAGGCAAGAAAAACGCTAACAAAACATCACTTTTGCGCGAAAACGCTAATTTCCGCCCTGAAACACAAACCCCACCCACAAAAAAACCGGCCATCAAGGCCGGTTTTTTCTTTACCTGCGTCCCCCGTCAAAAAACAACGTGAGACAAAAATTCGATTGGAGCGGGTGAAGGGAATCGAACCCTCGTTATCAGCTTGGGAAGCTGGAGTAATGCCATTATACGACACCCGCTCAGAGCGGCTGACTTTGTACCAGATGTGCGCGTGGAAATGAAGTTTTTCTTTGCGCAGGATAGCTTTGGCGCAGGTGACACAAGACATCAGACCGCGTAACGGTCGTTCGCGGGCAAGCCTCGCGCCTACAGGAATGCGTTCAACACTGTAGGGCGAAGCTTGCTCGCGATGACGCTGTTTCAGATGGCCAATGCATGTTGGTCCTGGACGTAGTGGTAACGCGGTCGGTTGGTGTGTTGCGCCGGTTTCAGGAAGCCCATCAGTGCGTCGCGGCTGTCTCGGCAGGCGGCTTTGTGTTCCATGTCGAGAAAGTGGCCGGTGGCCTGCAGGGTGCTGAAGGTGGCGTCTTGCACGTGGTTGGCGAACAACCGGGCGCCATCGGCGGCGGTGTATTCGTCCCATTCGCCGTTCATGAACAGCACGGGCACGTTGATTTTCTCTGCCGCTTTGAGAAAGCACTGGCGGTCGCTATGGAGCAGGTCGCTGATGTGGAAGTGCATCTGCCCGTATTCATGCTCGGCGAGCGAGCTGACGTGGCGATAGTTGAAACGCTTGAACAACGTCGGCAGGTGTTTGCCGATAGTGCTGTTCACCAGGTTGCCGACCCGATCTCCATCCCGACTGCCGAGGTAATCAATGCCGCGCTCGAGGTAATCGAGCATGTGCGCGTTGATCTCCGGGGAGAACGAGCTGATCACGGCTTTTTCGATGCGCCGTGGCTGTTGGGCCAGGGCGACCAGGGTCGCGGCGCCACCCCAGGAAAACGACAGCACGTGTTCGGCGGCGAAGTGGTCGATCAGCTCCAGGAGGATCTGCCCTTCGACTTCCTTGGTCAGCAATTTCTCATGCAGGTTGTGGGCTTTTGACTTGCCCGCGTAGGGCTGGTCGTAGCAGACCACATTGAACTGCGGGTGAAGGTTTTTCACGGTTTGTGCAAACGACGCAGTCGTGGCCATCGAGCCGTTGACCAGAATTATGGTCTTCTCTGCGGCGTCTGCGCGATAGAACTCCGTGTAAACCCGATACTGACCCTGTATATCCAGCACAGCGATTTCTGGCCTCATGTCATAAGACTCCAAGCAAGCGGGTATGCGCGCAAATGAGATTGCACGAGCTTTGTGACAGGTAGGCATACGCCTTGAATTTGGAGGCCCATGTCGATCCAGTGCAGTCCGGTCGACGGGTATTGTTATTGGCGGGCAGTTTGCCGGTCTGAGGCGGAACCTGAGGGTTCTCTAACCGGCAAAAAGTTTCTTAGAAGTATGTTGTGACTCGTCGGTCACATTTCGGCCGACGTCCTGATTCAAGCAGGGGTCACGTCATCGCGCAAGTGTCATTCGTAAATTGTTCGACAACTTCTGCTGAGCGGTAGGCTGCTTAGATCAAATGGATCTCTTCGGTGCGCAATGCTCGGTACTCGCCCGGTTTCAGCGCATTATCGAGCACCAGCGGGCCCATGCTTTCGCGGTGCAGGCGCAGCACTTTGTTGTCGAAGTGGCCGAACATCCGCTTCACCTGATGGTACCGGCCCTCGACGATGCTCAGTCGCGCCGCTTTCGGCCCGAGTACGATCAGCTCGGCCGGTTGCGTGGTGAGGTCTTCGAACGCGAAGTACAGACCCTCGGCAAATTTCAATGCGTATTGCGGGCCAATCTCCTGCTCGGTCTCGACGTAATAGACCTTCGGCAGTTTGGTCTGCGGCTGAGTCAGGCGCCGCGACCAGCTGCCGTCGTTGGTGATCAGCATCAGGCCGGTGGTGTTGAAATCCAGGCGACCGGCGATGTGCAGGTCATCGCTGTCCGGCTCATGGATCAGGTCGAGTACGGTCGGATGCTCCGGGTCGCGGGTGGCGCTGACGCAGCCGGGCGGTTTGTGCAGCATGAAGTAGCGTGCGGGCTTGCCGACTTGCAGGACTTCCCCGTCGACCTCGACACGGCTGAACTCGAGCACTTCGGCATGCGGGTCGCTGACGATTTTTCCGTCAACCTGAACGCGCTTTTCCACCAGCAACAGGCGTACCTGCTTACGGTTGAAGCGCGGCAGGTTGCTGAGGAAACGGTCAACGCGCATGGCTGGGGATCGGTTGGAAAGGGGCCGCGTATCTTACGTGATCGGCCGGGCGGCTGCTTACAACTGCGCCTCGACCTCGGCGCAGCGCGGGCACAGGCAGGATTTGTCGCGCAGTTCGGCTGGCAGCGCTTCAAGCACAGCGGGGTCGATACTGACGCCAAAGCACCAGCACGCCTGATCGACGGTGCGCGGGTCGGCCAGGGTGCAGGCGTTGGCGGCGCCGCAGGCGGGGCATTGGTCTGGCTTGTTCATGCAGGACTATTCATAGCTGGAGTGAGGCATTTCCACGCAGGTTCGGTTACGGCCGGCCTGTTTGGCCCGGTACATCGCATGATCGGCCCGGGAGAGCAGGGTGTGCAAGGTTTCATCGACTTGCAAGGTGGTGAGGCCGATGCTGACGGTCAACTGCAGTTCCTTGCCGTCGTAGGCATAACGCTGTTGTTCGACATGTTGACGAATTTTCTCGGCGATCATCAGACCGGTCTCACCGTCGGTGTCCTTGAGCAGCACGATGAACTCTTCGCCACCCCAGCGGCAGACGATGTCGGAGTGTCGCAGGCAACTCTCCAGATCCCGCGCGAAACCGATCAGCACCTGATCGCCGGCCAGGTGGCCGTAGGTGTCGTTCAAAACCTTGAAATGATCCAGATCCAACAACATCGCGGTCAGCGGCTTGGGCTCGCGCCGGGCTTCGAGCATGGCCTGCGCCGCCAGCAGGTCGAAGCCACGACGATTCGGCAGTTCGGTCAGGCTGTCGAGCGTCGCTTGTGCCTGGATCTTGCCTTGGTAGCGCTTGATCACGCGGTTGAGCAGCAACAGCACGATCAGCGTGACAAGCAGACAAATCAGCAGATTGAGGTACAGCGACTGGCGGATTTCACTGAGGGCGCCGTCCTCGCGCTTGTCGACAAACAGGTACCAGTTCAGCTCGGGAATGAACCGCACGTTGAGGAAATGGCCCTGGCCCTGGACGGAATATTCATAGCTGCCGCTGTGAGGTTTTGGCAGCTGACTGACCAGGTCCTTCATGTAATCGAGGTCGCCGAGCTTCTGGCCGATGTGCGCGCCTTGTGGGCCACCCTCGGCGCCCGTCAGCACCAAGCGGCCGAAGTTGTCGACGAAGTACACGCTGCGCTGGTAACGCTGTTGGTATTTGTCGATCAGCTTGATTACCGCATCGACCGTCAGGCCAACGCCGGCAGCGCCGATGAAACGGTTGTTGTAGTCATAAACCTTGTAGTTGATGAAGAAGGTCAGGTTGTCTTTGTTGGCGAGGTCCGGGTCGACATTGATCTCGTAGGGATCGGCCATGTCGCGGACACGGAAATACCAGGCATCGCGAGGTTCCGTGGACTTGACCTGTTTGAGCACGCCTTTGGCGTGGTAGTAGGTGAGGCTGGTGTTGGAGACAAAAAATGCCGTGTAGGCGCCGTAGTGGGTCATGACCTCGTTGAGGTAGCGAGTCATTTTCTCGGCGTCTTGCTCGCCGTTGACCACCCAGTCACGCATGAAGGTGTCGCGGGACATCATCGAGGAAATCAGGATCGGTCTGACAAGGTCTTTCTGGATTTCCGAGTAGACCGTGTCCGAGGTCAGCGGCAGCTCGGTGTTGACGATGCTGTCACGGATGGAGGCTCGCGAGGCGTAGTAACTGAGGAAAGAGGTCGCGAGAAAG
The DNA here is from genome assembly GCF_900106065.1 of Pseudomonas mandelii. Taxonomy (NCBI): domain Bacteria; kingdom Pseudomonadati; phylum Pseudomonadota; class Gammaproteobacteria; order Pseudomonadales; family Pseudomonadaceae; genus Pseudomonas; species Pseudomonas mandelii. Next base: position 637,012 of record NZ_LT629796.1, on the reverse strand, counting down.
CCTGCGCCCAACAACGCGATGAGCGTCAGGACCAACGAACGTTGCGAATACAGCGGCGAGTGAAGCGGCATGGCGATTCCGTCGGCAGTGACCCAATGGCAGGCATTCTAATGGCACTGCGGGGAAAATAACTGCTCTATGTGCAGCGCGAATGATTGTCCACACACGCCTCCTGCGGGAGCTTGATCATTCCCACGCTCCGCGTGGGAATGCATCCTGTGACGCTTGCGATGGGACGCGGAGCGTCCCGGGCGGCATTCCCACGCAGAGCGTGGGAACGATCATTTGGCGAGGTAAGCACGCCATCCGCCTAAATGGCTGATATTGGCGGCCCCCTCCAACCCATACGCTTCACAGATAAACCCGCTCTCCCAACGCCCGTCCGCCAGTTGCACCTTGCCCAACCCCAGCGGCGCCGGAATCCCCGTCAGAAAAGAGCCCAGTTCACTGCTCGGCAATTCCCAAACCTCCACCGCAATCGCCACGCCGCCATCCTTCACCCGCACCATCCCCGGACGAAACGGCGGACCGCCGGCCAACGCATACAGCTGATAATCCGGCGAACTGTAAGTCGTCTCAACCAACCGAGCCCCGCGTCGCTTCAGTTGCCAGTTCAACGCCAACCCATCCAGATGCGCGCCACAGACCACCAGTCGTGCGCGATCATGGCGGGCGACAGTCGTCGGTCCAGGCTCAGCCGAGCGGCGCTGCAAAGCATCCGCCACTCCCAACAAATACTGATCGGTAAACGCCCGGCCAAACACGGTCACACCCCAGGGCAAACCATTGCCCATGAAGCCGCTGGGCACGGCGACGGCCGCGTAATCGAGCAGGTTCATGAAGTTGGTGTAGTAACCCAGTTCCGAATTGCGCAGGACCGGTTCGGCGTCCAGTTCCGCCGATGTGACGGGGCGGCCGATGGTGGGCGTGACGACACAATCAAGATTTTCCAGCGCCTTGTCGCACAGCGCCTTCAAGGCTTGCAGCCGATATTGGGCACGGAACGCCTGCACGCCCGTCACCGCCGGCGCCTTGGCCAGCACCGCGCGAATCACCGGCAAAACGGCTTCGGGATTCTGCTCCATCAACTCGCCGGCCACGCTGTAACGCTCGGCCACCCACGGGCCTTCATAAAGCAAACGCGCCGCTTCGAGGAAAGGCGACAGATCCAGTTCCACAGCTGTACCGCCCAGTGCCTTGAGCCGATCGATGGCATCACCGAACAACAACGGGCCTTCAGGGCAGCCGAAGAATTCCAGGTCCTGCGCACGCGGGACGCCGAAACGGAACAGACGCGGCGTACCGAACGCCGACCCGTCATTCCACAGCGGGTTGCTGCGGCTGTATTCATCTCGCGGGTCGAGGTGCGCGGTCAGCGCCAGCAACTGGCTGGCCTCCCGAGCCGTTGCGGTGAACGTCGTCACGCAATCGAGCGTGCGACAGGCCGGCACCACACCCGCCGTGGAGATAAGCCCTTTGGTGGCTTTCAATCCCACCAGATTGTTCAACGCCGCCGGCACACGTCCCGATCCTGCCGTGTCCGTACCCAACGAAAAACTCGCCACGCCCAGCGCCACCGCCAGCGACGAGCCGGCGCTGGAACCGCCCGACGGATACTCCGGCAGCACGCTGTTCGGGCACGCGCCATACGGCGAGCGACTGCCGTTCAACCCGGTTGCGAACTGATCAAGGTTGGTCTTGCCCAGCGGAATCGCGCCCAGCGCCAGCAACTGCTCGACGATGGTCGCCGAACGCTGCGGCACATAGGCAAACGCCGGGCACGCGGCGGTGGTGGGAATGCCCGCCAGGTCGATGTTGTCCTTGATCGCGAAGGGCACGCCGTACAGCGGCAGGCTGTCGAGGTCGCCACCGTCGAGCGCGGCGAGGTACGGTTCCAGTTCCTCGACACTGAGCAAGTGGATGAACAGGTGATAATCCGGGTTCAGCGCTGCGGCTTTGTCACGCAGGCCCAGCAGCAATTGACGGGGTGTGATGTTGCCGACGCGATAAGCGCTGCGCAGGGCGTCGAGTTGCAGATTGATATTCATGGCGTCATTCCTTTTTCAAAATGGGTTCAGTCGAGTTCCAGCACCACGACGCGCTGTCCGGCGCGCACCGCCGAACCCGGTTGCACGCGGACCTCGCGCACCACGCCGGCCATGGGCGCGAGCAGCGGAATTTCCATCTTCATCGACTCCAGAATCACCAGCACATCGCCGGCGGCGACCCGGCTTCCGGTCTGGACCTGAACCTGCCAGAGGTTGCCGGCGATGTGGCTGTCGACGCTCATTTCATTGCTGGCGAGTGGTGCGTCTTCGGTGGCTTCGGGGGCCGGTTCCTCGCTGTCGAAATGCGCCTGGCCGCTGGCGATCCAGCGCTCGCGTTCGGCGTTGAACGCGCCTTTTTGCTGATCGCGAAACGCCGCGATGGTATCGGCCTCTTTCGTCAGGAAGGCCTGGTAATCCGCGAGGTTCAACTGACTGTGTTCGATGTTCAAATCGAAGCGCCCGAGCGGGAAGTCCCGACGGATGCGCAGCAGTTCCTCGGCGCTCACCGGGTAGAAGCGGATCTGATCGAAAAAGCGTAGCAGCCACGGTTTGCCGTCGAACGCGGCGACTTCGCGATAACGGTTCCACATCTGCAACGTGCGACCGACAAACTGATAACCGCCGGGGCCTTCCATGCCGTACACGCACATGTAGGCGCCACCGATGCCCACCGAGTTTTCCGCCGTCCAGGTGCGCGCGGGGTTGTATTTGGTGGTGACCAGGCGATGGCGCGGGTCGAGCGGGGTGGCGACCGGTGCGCCGAGGTAAACGTCGCCCAGGCCCATCACCAGATAGCTGGCGTCGAACACCGTGCGCTGCACTTCGTCGAGGTTCGGCAGGTCGTTGATGCGACGGATGAACTCCAGATTGCTTGGGCACCACGGGGCGTCTTTGCGCACGGTGGTCATGTATTTTTCGATCGCCAACTGACAGGCCGGGTCGTCCCAGGACAGCGGCAGATGCACGATGCGCGACGGCACTTGCAGGTCCCGGGCGGCGCACACGGCATCCCATTCACCGGCGACAATGCCGAGCAGGTCGGCCAGCGGCAGTTGTTCGGGTTGGTAGTGGATTTGCAGCGAGCGAATGCCCGGTGTGAGGTCGATGACACCGTGCAGGGTTTTGCTTTCCAGGGCTTGCATGAGGGCGTGGGCGCGGAAGCGCAGGACGAGGTCAAGTTCAGGTGCGCCGATCTCAAGGAGAAGGTGCGTATCCCCCGACAACCTCGCAACCAACCGCGTATCCCCCTGACCCAACTCCAAAACAACAGGCGACACAATCCCTTGTAGGAGTGAGCCTGCTCGCGATAGCGGTGTGTCAGTCACATCAACGTTGGCTGTACCGCCGCCATCGCGAGCAGGCTCACTCCTGCAGGGGGTATTCCATTTCAGGGCGAGGTTGCGGGCGGTTTTTAGATCGACCGGGAGGAACTGGACTTTGTCCCCGGCCTTCAGTTGCCCAAGCTGCCAAAGGTCCGCCTCAATCACCGTCACCGGGCAGACAAACCCGCCCAGGCTCGGACCATCCGGCCCCAAAATCACCGGCATGTCCCCGGTGAAATCCACCGCACCAATGGCATACGGATTGTCATGGATGTTCGATGGATGCAGCCCCGCTTCACCCCCGTCGGGCCGAACCCATTCAGGCTTCGGCCCGATCAATCGCACGCCGGTGCGGCTGGAGTTGAAGTGCACTTCCCACTGGGTCGCGAAAAAGGTGCCGATGTAGTGCTCAGTGAAATATTCCGGGGCACCGTGAGGGCCATAGATCACCCGGATCTGCCGCACGGCAGGTAACTCGGTGACGTGGTCCAGTTGTTGACCGACGCGGCTGTCGATCAAGGCAGGCACATGCAACACATCGCCCGCCCGCAACGCACGACCACCATGTCCACCAAACTGTCCGAGGGTGAAGGTGCTTTTGCTGCCCAGATAATCCGGCACTTGCAGGCCACCGCGCAGGCTCAGATAGCTGCGAGCTCCGGCCCCGGCAATCGTGCCGAGGCTCAGCGTAGCGCCCGCTGGAATCAGCAACGCCGTGTTCATCGCGACGGTTTCACCGTTCAACGTCAGCGGGATGACGGCCCCGGTCACCGCCACCACGGCCTCGCAGTTGAAGCGCAGCAACGGCCCGCTCATGGTGATTTCCAGCGCCGCAGCGCCTTCGTCATTACCCAGCAGAAGATTGCCCAGACGCAACGCGCGACTGTCCATCGGCCCCGACGGCGGTACACCTACCGCCCAATAACCGAGACGGCCGGGATAGTCCTGAACGCTGGTCTGAGTCCCGGCGCTGAGCACTTCAAAGGTGTTGGCCTGATACACCAGGCCTTCCAGGCAACGGGTCCACGGCTGGCCGCTGGCGAACGGCGCATCGAGCAGAATTTGCCGCAGGTAATCGCGGTTGGTTTCCACGCCGTACAGCAGGCTGTCGCCCAGCGCCTGATGCAGATCCGCTGCGGCCTCTTCACGGGTCGGCGCCCAGCAGATGACCTTGGCGATCATCGGGTCGAAGTACGGCGGGATCTCGCAACCGGCTTCGACCCAGGTGTCGATGCGCAGGTGTTTGCCGTCGGCAGCAGGGAAGTTCACGGCGGTCAGCAAACCTGGGCTCGGCTGGAAATCGCGGCCCGGATCTTCGGCATACAGCCGCGCCTGAATCGCATGACCGTCGGCTTTCAAGCCTCGGCTCAAGTCGCTCAATGGCGGCAAATCACCGGCTGCCAGTTCCACCATCCAGCGCACCAGGTCTACGCCCCACACTTGCTCGGTGACACCGTGCTCCACCTGCAAACGAGTGTTCACTTCCAAGAAGTAGAAGCGCTGATCTTCGCTGTCGAAGACAAATTCCACGGTGCCGGCGCTGCGGTAATTCACCGCTTTCGCCAGTTTGATCGCCGCCGCGCAGAGTTCTTCAGCCATGCCTTCGGGCAAGTTCGGCGCGGGAGTCTCTTCGAGGACTTTTTGATTGCGGCGCTGCACCGAGCAGTCGCGCACGCCGAGGGCAATCACGTCGCCGCGACCGTCGCCGAACACCTGGACTTCCAGGTGGCGGGCGCGCTGGATGTACTTCTCGATGAACACGCCGGCGTCGCTGAAATTGTTCTGGCCGAGGCGTTTGACCGCTTCGAAGGATTCACTCAACTCGGCTGCGCTGCGGCACACGCGCATGCCGATGCCGCCACCGCCTGCCGTGCTTTTGAGCATCACCGGGTAGCCGACCTGGTCGCCGGCAATCAGCGCCGCGTCGAGGCTGTCGAGCAGTTCGGTGCCTTCGAGCATCGGCACGCCGTGTTGCTTGGCCAGGGCGCGCGCGGTGTGTTTGAGGCCGAACACGCGCAGTTGCTCCGGCGTCGGGCCGATGAAGGCGATGTCGGCGGCTTCGCACGCTTCAGCAAACGCAGCGTTTTCCGAGAGAAAACCGTAGCCGGGGTGGATCGCCGTGGCGCCCGAGGCTTTGGCGATGGCGAGGATTTTGTCGACGGCCAGATAGGTGCCGGCGGCGGCGCCTTCCCCGAGGCTGTGGGCTTCATCGGCCTGCAGGATGTGCAGGCTCGCGGCATCCGCTTCGGAGTAAACGGCAACGACCTTGACCTGCACGTCACGCAGGGTGCGCAGGATGCGGCAGGCAATGGCGCCACGGTTGGCAATCAGGACTTTTTCGAACATGGCATAGACCCCGGAGGGGATGCGGGCCGTCCCGCAGTTTTTCGATGAGCGCCAGGGTCGTCCCCGACGGCAGAATCACTAACCTTGAAAACACCACTGAACCCCTGTGGGAGCGAGCCTGCTCGCGATAGCGGTGTGTCAGTCAACATCGATGTTGAATGTGCTGACGCCATCGCGAGCAGGCTCGCTCCCACATTTGGATTGAGGTGTTCTTACTTTTTGAGGCACTGCCCGGAACGGGCCTGGCACAGGGCGAACAACCACCGCCGCAACCGCGCGAATTTCAGTTCCATACCAAAAGCTCCGCAGGGGTCGGGTTGTAGGCGTTGCACGGATTGTTCAGTTGCGGGCAGTTGGAGATCAGCACGATCACGTCCATTTCGGCGCGCAGGTCGACGTATTTGCCCGGTGCCGAGATGCCGTCTTCAAAGGTCAGCCCGCCGTCGGCGGTGACCGGCACGTTCATGAAGAAGTTGATGTTCGGTCCGATGTCGCCTTTGCCCAGTCGCCCGTCATGCACGCAGGCGCGCAGGTAGTTGTCGCGGCAACTGTGCATGTAGCGTTTCTCCAACGCGTAGCGCACGGTGTTGCTCTCTTGCGCGCAGGCGCCGCCGAGGGTGTCGTGACGCCCGCAGGTGTCGGCGACGATGGTCAGCATCGGCTTGCCGAGGTTGGAATAGAGCACGCTGCCGGTGCTCAGGTAGACGCTGTTCTGCCGGCGCAACGTGCGTTGCACGTCATAGCGTTCCTTCGGGTTGGCCACGCTGTAGAACAAGGTGTCGACGGCCTGATTACCTTCCAGGTCGAGGATGCGCAGGGTCTGGCCGGCCTTGACCTCCATCAGCCACGGTTCGCCGGCCGGGATGGTGGCGCGGTAGACCGCAGTTTCAGGCGACTGTTGAGCGGTAGCGATTGCAAGTGACATGGCAGCGATCCTCAGGCGAACAAACGGTCGGTGTTGATGAAGCCGCGCTCGTTTTCCGGGCGCGAGGTGCGGCAGTGTTCGGCGACGCTGGCGTCGGCGTTCATCCAGCTGAGCTTCAGGGGTTTGGGGGCGTAGTCCGGCGACGGGTCCATCGGATGCTGCAACGCGGTGAGCACCACCAAGGTGTCCATCGGCGTGTACAACTCGATGTAATCGCCGGCCTTCGAGTTGCCTTCGACAAAGTGGAAACGCCCGGTCTCATCGACGTTGACGCGGCTGAACAGGTTGAGAGTCATCAGCAGATCCGACAGGCTCAACCCCCACTTGCCCAGTTCCACCAACAGGTTGTCGGTGCCGTTGCGGAAGAATCCGTTGCGCAGTTCCTGATAACGCCCGGCGCCGTATTTTTCCGCGACTTCTTCAGCGCAGAGCACGCCACCGAGGCTGTCGCTCCAGCCACAGGTGTCGGCGGTGATTGCGGCGAGCACGCGGCCCATGTCCGAGTAGAGGCAATGGCCGCGGGTGAGCTTGGCGGTGTGTTGGCATTTGAGGCTGTCGGGCAGGTTCAGGCGTTCGGTTTTTTCATTGGCATTGAGCAGCGTCAGGCTGACGTTGGCGCCGCCACGCAGGTCGGTCAGGCGCAGCAACTGGCCGCGTTTCAACACGAACGAACGATGGCCGCCGCCGGGGAGCATTTCTTCGGCGAAGGGCGGGAACAGTTGGGTCGAATCAGTCATTTCAAAATTCCTCTAAGCGATACGAAGCGTGCCCGCCAGCGCAGCCGGCAAGGCATCGACGGCGGCGCGGTTGACGCGGCGGTCGCTGTTCAAAGGGATGTCGTAAGTGATGCGCGCGCCATAGGCACCGGGGGCGTGCGGGTCGACGCGGACCTTGTCGAACACCAGCAAACGAGTGCCGAGGCTGAAACCTTCGGACAGGTCATGGGTGACCATGAACACCGTCAGTTGCGTCTCGCGCCACAGCTCCAGCAGCAAGGCGTGCATGTCTTTGCGGATGCCCGGATCGAGCGCGCCGAACGGTTCGTCGAGCAGCAACACGCGGGGTTTCATGATCAGCGCCTGGGCGATGGCCAGCCGTTGTTGCATGCCGCCGGACAGCTGCGCCGGGTACTTGTCCAGCGAATGGCCGAGGCCGACCTTGTGCAGCAGCGCCGAGGCCTGTTCGCGGGCGTCTTTTTTTGCACTGCCGAACAAGCGCCCGAGCAAGGGCGAGCGCGGCAGTTCGAGGCCGAGGGCGACGTTATCGAGCACGGTCAGGTGCGGGAACACCGAGTAACGCTGGAACACCACGCCACGGCTGGAATCCGGTTCGCCGGCCAGGGCCTGACCGTCCAGCAGAATCTCGCCGCGACTGGCGCGTTCCTGGCCGAGTAACAGGCGCAGGAAGGTCGACTTGCCGCAACCCGACGCGCCGACCAAGGTGCAGAATTCACCTTCGTTGACGTTCAGGTTCAGGCCTTCGAGCACGACTTGGTCGGCGTATTGCTGCCAGACGTTTTTTACCGTGATGAAGCTCATGCGCGGGCTCCTTCATACCAAGGGAACGCGCGTTGGGTCAGGTGTTTGAGGCCCCAATCCATCAACCAGGCGAGCAGGGTGATCCACACCACGTAAGGCAGAATCACGTCCATCGCCAGGTAGCGGCGCACCAGAAAAATCCGATAGCCAAGGCCGTCGGTGGAGGCGATGGCTTCAGCGGCGATCAGAAACAGCCACGCCGAGCCGAGCATCAACCGCAGCGAGATCAGCAGCCGTGGCAACAGTTGTGGCAGCACCACGCGCAGCATCAATGTCCAGGTCGACGCGCCGAGGGTCTGGGCCTTGATCAGCAACTCGACCGGAATTTCCCGGGCGCGCTGTTCCAGATCACGGGCCAGGCACGGGGTGATGCCGATCACGATCAGCATCACTTTCGACAATTCCCCCAGCCCGAAGACGATGAACAGAATCGGCAGGATTGCCAGTGGCGGCACCATCGACAACACCGTCAGCAACGGCGACAACGGCGCGCCGAACAGCGGCAACGTTCCGGCGGCGATGCCCAGGCACAGCCCGGCCAGCGCACTGATGCCCAGGCCGATGGCCAGGCGGCGCAGGCTGGACGCGGTGTCTTGCCACAACAGGTATTCACCGGTGCGGGTGTCGGCAGTGAACGCCAGGCGTTTCACCGCGTCGGTCATCTGCACGGCGCTCGGCAATAGCTTGTCATTGGGGTTATCCGTCAGCCGCTCGGCCGAGCCCATGAAGTAGGCGAACAGCACCAGGGCGAACGGCAGGATCACCAACAGCAGACGACTCGGGCGATCCGGGTGGCGATTGATCAGGCGCATGGCCAGTCCTCCGGTTTACAGCTTGGCGTCAGCGGCCATCTGCACGTAGGTCGGGTCGAAGCGGAGCTTGAGGTTGGTCTTGTCGCCGCTGGTCACGCCATTGGCGAAGGCCATGCCGACGGCGCTGGTGTCTTTGGCGCCTTCACCCAGCAAGCCGTGCTGGAACGAAAACTCGGCGACCTTGCGCATGGTTTCCGGCAATTGCTTGCTGGTGGAGAAGTCCAGGGCTTCCTTGGGCGTGGCGAACAATTTGGTGGTGTCGAGTTGCGACTGGAAACCGGCCAGGTCGGTGCCCGAAGCTTTGGCCATGTGTTCGAGTGCGACCTTGCTGGCGCCGCTTTTCGCGTTCATCAACGCGACCACTTCGAACCAGGCGCCAGTCAGGGCTTTGCCCAGGGCCGGGTTGTCTTTGAGGGTGGCGCTGTTGACCACCATCATGTCCATGATTTCGCCGGGGATCTGGCTGGAGTTGAAGACTTCGGTCACCCCGGGCTTGGCCTTGATGTCCGACAGCATCGGGTTCCAGGTGGTGACGGCGTTGACCTGATCGGTGTTGAAGGCGGCCGAGATATCGGCGTCCGAGGTGTTGACCACTTTCAGGTCTTTCTCGGTGAGGTCGACCGAATCCAGCGCCCGGGCCAGCAGGTAGTGCGACACCGACAGTTCGACCAGATTGACGTCCATGCCCTTGAGGTCGGCGACCTTCTTGCCATCGCCCTTGAGCACGATGCCATCGTTGCCGTTGGAGAAGTCGCTGACGATCAGCGCGGTGCTGTCGACGCCACCGGCCGCCGGAATGGTCAGCGCGTCCATGTTGGTCATGGTGCAACCGTCGAACTGGCCGGCGGTGTACTGGTTGATGGATTCGACGTAGTCATTGAGCTGCACCACATCGATTTTGATGCCGTACTTCTTCGCCCATTTGTCGACGATGCCTTGGCTGCCGGCGTATTCCCAGGGCATCCAGCCGGCGTAGATGGTCCAGCAGACGCTGAAGTGGTCTTTTTGAGCGGCGTGGGACGGGAGGCTCACGAGGGCTGCGAAGGCAGCGGCGAGCAGGGCGGGTAAACGAAGCTTGAGCATGGGTGGTTCTCCAGTTGATCAAGGGCGGGCAGGAGTCAACGCGGCACCGCGAACGGTGGCTTGTCTCCCGGGCTTTTGTCCCGCCGTGTAACCTCAACTGGAGGTCGCCAACTCTCGGACCAGCCACTCGCCTTAGCGAGCCGGAACCCTAGTCAGCCATTGCAAATTGTGGTGCCGCGAACCTTGTGATGACTCTTGCACGGGTTTGCTAAAGCGAGAGCCGTGCCAAGTTGGCCTGAGGGCTCTAGGGTAGGGGATTGCGCGATGAGCGCTTGGGGCAGGCGAGGCGGTGTTGCCTTGTGATGGTGCGCGGGTGCACCGCTATGGGACGTTCGTGTCCGCTGATCTGAAGGTCCGCACCCTTCGGCACTCGCCCCGGCATTGCCAGTCAAATGGGTGTCAGCCGGCCTGTTGCGGCTGTGGGTCTTTCAGGAGGCCGCCATGTTTCGTCGACTGTTGTTCGGTATGGTTCTCGGTCTTGGGCTATCCGGCTGCTATTACTACGCCGGTGGTTACGATGTGTATTCCGCGCCTTATTACTACCCCGGCTATTCTCCCTATTCCTACTATTACGGCCCACGTTATTACTACGGCCCGCGTTTCTATGGGGGCTATCGCTACTACTATTGGGGCGGGCACGGGCCACGTCATTACGGCGGTGGATACCGCGGTGGCCACCATTAATCAGCGGGTGAATAGATGAAAAACCTTTCATCGGCTACTTGTTTCAATCTGTTTCAGGAACGCACCAGATTTGGAAAACGATGTCTGATCTTTCGACAGTCACCGAATAATTGACTGTCGCCTGCCAGCGTCGCTGGTATGGCTCACTCGCGGTCCAGGAGGCCGCCATGCTCTGTCGAAAACAGCTCCACCGAATTCTTCTGATTGCAGTATTGGGATTGTCTCTTGGTGCGTGCGTGCCCTATTCCGATGGAGGAGGCAGCTACTACCGTTCCGATGTCTATACCTCGCCAGCGCCCACCTATTATTCCGGTGGCGGACCTTACTATTCAGGTGGCGGCGGTTACTACACGCAGCCGCGCCGCTATTACGCGCCACCGGCGCGGTATTACCAGCCAACGCCGCGGTATTACCACCAGCCGCGGGTTTATCAACCGGCGCCTCGTTATTACCAGTCGCAACGGGGCGACTACCGGGCCCATGGTTGGGACGGCCGTAACCGCGGCGGTTGGAGCAACGATAACCGTGGCCATGGCGGACGCAACAATCACGGCGGACGAGGCGACCATAACGGTCGCGGCGATCACGATGGCCGGGGCGGCCGTCGTTAACCTCATCAACTAAACGCGATACCTGTGGGAGCGAGCCTGCTCGCGAAGGTGGTAGGTCAGGCGACATCAATGTCGACTGACACGCCCCCTTCGCGAGCAGGCTCGCTCCCACATTTTTTAGTATTCCGACAGATCGGCCAACGGATGCCGACCTTCCCAGACTTTATGAAAGTGCGCCTCTACCACCGCATCCGGCACGTTATTGATGTCAGGCCAGTGCCAGTGCGGCTTCTGGTCCTTATCAATCAAACGCGCCCGAACCCCCTCGCTGAACTCCGGATGACGGCAGCAGTTGAGGCTGATCGTGTATTCCATCTGAAAGACCTGCGCCAATGACATGTGCCGGGCGCGGGCGATCTGTTCCCACACCAGATGAGCGGTCAGGGGCGAACCTTCGGTCATGGTCTTCGCTGCTCGACTTAATAGCAGATCCGAATGGTCGCGCAGAGCGCTGATGGCTTTCCAGGCGCAGCGCACATCGCTGATATCCAGCAGTTCATCGATTTGCTGGCGTCGAGGCAGCCACTGCGCGGCGGGCATTTGCGCAACGGCTTCCTGCTGCAAGGCCTTGAGCAGACTATTGAGCTGCATTGGCGTCTGTTCCTGCCAATTCAATTGCAGCAAGCCTTCGATCAGCTCTTCTTGCTGTTCATCGAGCAGGAAACGGTCGGCGAGGCCCAGGTCGATCGCATCACGACCGTTCATATGCGCGCCGGTCAGCCCCAGAAACAGCCCGAGCTTGCCGGGCAGGCGTGACAGAAACCAACTGGCGCCAACGTCCGGATACAGACCGATACTGATCTCCGGCATCGCCAGGCGGCTGCTCGGCGTGACAATCCGGATGCTTGCGCCTTGCAGCAACCCCATGCCACCGCCCAGCACATAACCATGGCCCCAGCAGATCAGCGGTTTGGGGTAGGTATGCAGATTGAAGTCCAGGCGATATTCCGCAGCAAAGAAGTGCGCGGCCAACGGCGGCACTTCACCGGGGTGAGCGCGGCAGGCTTCGACCAGACTGCGCACTTCGCCGCCGGCGCAAAAAGCCTTGGCGCCGTTACCGCGCAGCAGAACGCAGACGATTTGCGGATCCTTGGCCCACGCGTCCATCTGATCGCGCAGGGCATTGATCATCGGCAAGGAGAGGGCGTTGAGCGACTTTTCGGCATCCAGGCTGGCGATGCCGATGCGCGCACCGTCGGTGCCGGTGAGTTCTTCGAAGTGCAGATTCATCGTGACCTCGATAGTGAAATTGAGCGTTCAGTATGATCGCTGTACAGGAAAGTGCCGGATCTGCGTCAGATCAATTGACAAGTGTGGTGGGCTTTCCTAGGGTTCGCCCCATTGTTTTTGCCGGATGTAACCATGACTGCTGATGACCGTATCAAACTCGAACCGGGCTGGAAGGAGGCACTACGTGCCGAATTCGACCAGCCCTACATGGCAGAGTTGCGTAATTTCCTGCAGCAGGAGCGCGCGGCGGGCAAGGAGATTTATCCTCCGGGCCCAATGATTTTCAACGCCCTTAACTCCACGCCGCTGGACAAGGTCAAGGTCGTCATCCTCGGTCAGGACCCGTATCACGGCCCGGGACAGGCCCACGGGCTGTGCTTCTCGGTGCAACCGGGTGTGCCGGCGCCACCGTCGCTGGTAAACATCTATAAAGAGTTGAAACGCGACCTGAACATCGACATCCCCAACCACGGCTATCTGCAGAGCTGGGCTGATCAAGGCGTGTTGATGCTCAACACCACGATGACGGTCGAGCGCGCCAACGCCAATGCGCACAAGGACAAGGGCTGGCAGTTTTTCACGGATCGAATTATTGAAGTGGTCAGTCAACAGCAACCACATCTGGTGTTCATGCTGTGGGGCGCGCATGCCCAGAGCAAACAGAAACTCATCGATGCCACCAAGCACCTGGTGCTGACGTCGGTGCACCCGTCACCGCTGTCCGCTTATCGCGGTTTTCTCGGGTGCGGGCATTTCAGCCGGACCAACAAGTTTCTTGAACAGAATGGCGAAACGCCGATTGAGTGGCGGTTGCCGCCAGTCTAAAAAAGCTTCGCGGGCAAGCCTCGCTCCTACAGGTCCTGCGCGAATCTGTAGGAGCGAGGCTTGCCCGCGAAGAAGGCGACTCGGTCCTCAGTCTGACTCAGGCTCGCGATTCCAATACCTGAACAACGGCTCCGCCAGAAACAACACAAACAACAACCGCATCACCTGCATCGCCGTCACCAGCGGGACGGACAGTTGCAAGGTCTCCGCCGTCAGGCTCATCTCCGCAATGCCGCCAGGCATCATGCCCAGCGTCAGCGAACGCAGATCCAGATGCGTCAGCGCACTCAAGCCCAGTGCCGCCGCCGTAGCGATCAGCATGGTCAAAATCGTGCCGACCAAGGTCCGTCCCATAAAAGAGGGCGCCCGGCGGAAAAACTGCCGATTGAAATGACAGCCCAGGCCGCTGCCGATCAGCCATTGGCCGATCTGGCTCCCGCCATGGGGCAAGCCGATGTGCAAATCCCAACCGATGCTCACCGTTGCACTGACCAGCAACGGCCCGAACAGCCACGGATTGGGTTGACGAAGACGTTCCCAGAGCCAGGCCGCCAAGGCGCCCGCCGGGAAAAGAAGCGCCAGCCACCACCAATTGACGGCGGAGGGATGAAAAATCGGTGTGCCGCTGCCCAGCAAATACTTGAAGGCTGCCGGCACGCAAAGCACGACGACCAGCACTCGCAGACTTTGCCCCGCCGCGACGCGACTGAGCACCGCGCCATTGCGCGCGCCGAGGTTGACCATCTCCCCGGAGCCACCCGGCATGCTGGAAAAGAACGCGGTAGCGCGATCCTCCCCGGTGCGCCGCATCAACCAGACCCCGACCACGGCGGACAGGCTGGTGATCAACGCACCGAAGAAAATCAGGCCGAAGTGACTCAACACCTGCTCCATCACCACTGGGGTGAAATGCAGGCCGATGCCGATCCCGACGATCCATTGGCCGCACTTGCGGCCACCAGGGATTTCCGCCAATTGCCAGGGTGTCAGGCAGCGCACCAGGATGATCGCCAGCAACGAGCCAACCATCCACGGCAGCGGCCAGCCGACCAGACTGGCCAGGTAACCGCCCAGCGCGCCGACCAACGGCGTACCCCACCAGGCGTTGAAAGGTGGTCGATCAGACATCGGCGATGGCGCGTTGAGCAGCCGAACGTTTACGCCAGATCCGCAGCAGTGGCATCAGCAGCATGATCGCGGTCAGTACCCAGACACCGAAAGTGATCGGGCTCGACCAGAGGATCTCCAGCGCACCGTTGGAGATCGACAGCGCACGGCGCAGGTTTTGCTCCATCAAGCCACCGAGGATGAAGCCCAGCAGCACGGGCGACAACGGGAAGTCCAGCTTGCGCAGGATGTAACCGAAGATGCCGATGCCGATCATCAGGAACAGGTCGAAGGTGGTGGCGTGCACCGCGTAGACGCCGATCCCGGTAATGATCGCGATCACCGGCACCAGCGCCCAGTTCGGCACGGCGAGGATGCGGGTGAAGATGCGGATCATCGGGATATTGAGGATCACCAGCATGACGTTGGCGACGAACAACGAGGCGATCAGGCCCCAGACGATGTCAGGTTGTTGCTGGAACAACAGCGGGCCGGGCGTGATGTTGTACAGCGACAGCGCGCCGATCATCACTGCTGTGGTCCCCGAACCTGGAACGCCGAGGGTCAGCATGGGCACCAGCGCACCGCAGGCTGCACCGCCGATGGCGGTTTCCGGGGCGGCGAGGCCGCGCATGTCACCTTGGCCGAAGGTGCCCTTGGCGCCGGCGATACGCTTCTCGGTCATGTAGGCCACGGCGCTGGCGAGGGTCGCGCCCGCACCCGGCAACACGCCCATGATGAAACCCAGCAAGCCGCAACGGATGTTCACCATGAACACCGCCGAAGCTTCCTTGACGTTGAACATCATTCGGCCGGTCGCTTTCACCGCTTCCTGACCGCGATGGGTCTTCTCCAGCAGCAGGAGGATTTCGCTGATGGAGAACAGGCCCAGCACCAGCACCACGAACTGAATGCCGTCAGTCAGATGGATGTTGTCTCCCGTGAAACGATACACGCCGCTGTTGGCATCGATCCCGACGCACGACAGAAACAGACCGATGAGCGCGGCAATGAACGTTTTCAGCGGACGATCACCGGCCATGCCGCCGAGACAGACGATCGCAAACACCATCAGCACGAAATATTCTGCCGGACCGAAGGCAATCGCCCATTTCGCCAGCAACGGCGCGAACAGCACCATGCCGCACGTGGCGATGAACGCACCGATGAACGAACTCCATGCCGACAACGACAGGGCCACACCGGCCATGCCTTTGCGTGCCATCGGATAACCGTCGAGGGTGGTCATGACAGTGGACGCTTCGCCCGGAATGTTCAGCAGGATCGAGCTGATCCGGCCGCCGTATTCGCAGCCCAGGTAAACCGCCGCCAACAGGATCAAAGCCGACTCCGGTGGCAGGCCCAGGGCGAACGCGATCGGGATCAACAACGCCACGCCATTGATCGGACCCAGGCCGGGCAACAGGCCGACCACGGTGCCGATCAGGGTGCCGCAGAGTGCGGTCACCAGGTTATACGGGGTCAGCGCGACGCCGAAGCCCTGACCCAAATAGCCAAGAGTATCCATATCAGTTCTCCAGAACGTCGAGTACGCCCAAAGGCAGTGGCACGTCCATCAACTTGTCGAACAGCAGGTAAAGACCGATGGCCATCAGGCTGATGATCACCGCGCTCGGTAGCCAGCGGCCGCCGTACAGGCGAGCCATGGGGACGCCGATCAGGATGCTGGCGACGATGAAACCCAGGGGCTCGAAGGTGCCGGCGAACACCAGCAACAGCACCACACAGATGCCGATCTTGATCAGCGTTTCGCGGTCCAGTTTCGGGTCGTCGTCACTGTGGATGATCGGCGTCGGCCGAAACACCATGTACAGCAGGCCGAGCCCCATCAAACCGAGCATCAGTAGCGGAAACGCGCGAGGGCCTACCGGTTCGTAGGAAAAAGCCGCCTGGTACGGCCAGGCCATCAGTGCCAGGCCAACACAGGCCAGCAACAGCACCGAAGCAAAAATGCGTTGTAAGAGCATGGGAAACTCCTGTGCCACGGCCCCGCAAATCGGGGCCGCAGCCGCTAGACAGAGGCGATCACTGGATCAGGCCGAACTCTTTGGCCAGCACTTTGTAGTCCGCAACCTGCTTCTTCACGTAGGTGTCCAGTTCCGGGCCGGTCATGGCGAACGGGAAGAGTTCACGCTGATCGCGCAGCTTGGCGAAGTCTTCGGACGCCAGCAGTTTGTCGAAGGCGTCTTTCCACCAGGCGTAGTCTTCGTCGCTGACCTTAGGCCCGAGGTAGAAACCGCGAACCACTGGCCAGACGATGTCGTAGCCTTGCTCCTTGGCGGTCGGGATGTCTTTCATTTCCGGCTCGTCCAGGCGCTTCTCGGAGAACACGGCGAGCAAGCGCATGTCACCGCTCTGGATGTGCGGCATGGAGTCGGAGATGTCGGTGCTGCCGACCTGGATGTGGCCGCCGAGCAGGGCGGTGGCGATTTCACCGCCGCCTTCAAGGGCGACGTAACGCAGGTCACGCGGGTTGATCCCGGCAGCCTTCGCAATCAACGCCGTTTGCATCCAGTCCTGGCTGCCGACGGTGCCGCCGGAGCCGATCACCACTTTGCTTGGATCTTTCTTCAGTGCTTGCACGAGATCGTCGAGGGTCTTGTAAGGCGAATCGCTTTTTACTGCGATGGCGCCATAGCTGGTGCCGACGGCGGCGAGCCAGCGAACGTTGGTTTCATCGAAACGACCGAACTTGCCTTGGGCCAGGTTCAGCAGAGAACCGCTGGACCACGCCACCAGCGTGCCGGCGTCGGCCGGACGTTGAGCAACTACCGCGTTGTACGCCACCGCGCCGACACCGCCGGGCATGTAGGTCACGCGCATCGGTTTGGTCAGCAGTTTTTCGTTCACCAGCGCGCTTTGCGCCAGTTTGCAGGTCAGGTCGAAACCGCCGCCTGGCGAGGCCGGGGCGATGCATTCAGGGCGTTTTGGCTCGGCCATCAGTTGGCCGGCGAACAGCATGCAGCTGGCGGCGAGGGCGAAACGGCGCAGTGATCGATTCATTGTTGTCTCCACGGGAGTTTTTGTTTTTGGGGATGTTTCAGGTGCGGCGGATTCGCGTCGTGCAGCCGGTAGGAGCGCTGACAAACGTGAACGAGAGGGATTGAAAAAACGGGTGGGACGGGCAAACCTGAAGCTGTCTGGCCAGCATGGTGCAGTACCTCGTTATTGTTCTTATTGGCGAAAACGCATCGAGGCGTTTTTCGGGAGCTACATTTCAAAGCACGATCGGGTGGCCTGCAGTCGAAACCATCCGTGGGGCGACTCTAACGGGCTAACCTTTCGCTAACCTTTCAGTTGGCTTTCACAGTTTTCAGGCTTCACAGCGGCGGATGCGGCTGTAAACTCCGCGCCAAAGAATGGCGTCGACCATCCCTGAACGAGGTAACAATCCATGCGTGTCCTGCTCGTCGAAGACCATCTGCAGCTCGCCGAAAGTGTCGCCCAGGCGCTCAAGAGCACCGGGTTGACCGTGGATGTGCTGCACGACGGCGTGGCGGCCGACCTGGCCTTGAGCAGCGAGGAATACGCGGTGGCGATCCTCGATGTCGGTCTGCCGCGCATGGATGGTTTCGAAGTGCTGGCGCGCCTGCGGGCCCGGGGCAAGAACCTCCCGGTGCTGATGCTGACCGCGCGCAGCGACGTCAAGGACCGGGTGCACGGGCTCAACCTGGGCGCCGACGATTACCTGGCCAAACCTTTTGAACTGACCGAACTCGAGGCCCGGGTCAAAGCCTTGTTGCGGCGCAGCGTGCTGGGCGGTGAGCGTCAGCAGCGCTGCGGCGTCCTGGCCTATGACCTGGACACTCGGCGCTTCACCCTCGGTGAAGAATTGCTGACCCTGACTTCTCGCGAGCAGGCGGTCCTCGAGGCATTGATCGCCCGGCCCGGTCGGGTGATGAGCAAAGAGCAACTGGCCGCTCAGGTGTTTGGCCTCGATGAAGAAGCGAGCCCGGATGCCATCGAAATCTACGTCCACCGCCTGCGCAAGAAACTGGATGGCCAACCGGTCGCTATCGTGACCTTCCGCGGCCTCGGCTATTTGCTGGAAAGCCGCGATGCATAAGCCCAGCAGCCTGCGCTGGCGGTTGTTGTGGAACCTGGCGCTGTTGTTGGTGGTGTTAATGCTGGCCAGTGGTTTGAGTGCGTACTGGAATGGCCGCGAAGCCGCCGACACGGCTTATGACCGGACCCTGCTGGCGTCGGCGCGGACCATCGCCGCCGGTGTGTCCCAGCGCGATGGCAGCCTCAGCGCCGACGTGCCCTACGTGGCCCTCGATACCTTCGCCTACGACAGCGCCGGGCGGATTTTTTACCTGGTCAACGACATCAATCAGAAACTGATTTCCGGTTACGAAAACCTCCCGCCGCCGCCCCCGGGAACGCCGCGTACCGATGACTATCCGGCGCTGGCGAGCTTCTATAACGCTAAATACCGAGGGCAGAACGTGCGCGTGGTGAGCCTGCTCAAGCCGGTGAGCGAGCCGAACATGAACGGTATGGCGGAAATCCGCGTGGCAGAAACCGACGAGGCGCGGGTCGCGATGGCTCGCAGTCTGGCGGCGGACACGTTGCTGCGTTTGGGCATGTTGGCCATCGGCGCGTTGCTGATGGTGTGGTTTGCGGTCAGCGCGGCGTTGCGTCCGCTGGAGCGCTTGCGCACGGCGGTGGAAGAGCGTCAGTCGGATGATTTGCGGCCATTGCCACTGGTGGAAGTGCAGCATGAGTTGTGGCCGCTGGTGCGCGCACTCAATCACTTTACCGAGCGACTGCGCGGGCAGTTCGAGCGGCAGGCGCAGTTTATTGCCGATGCCGCCCATGAACTGCGCACGCCGTTGGCGGCGCTCAAGGCGCGACTTGAACTGGGCCTGCGTTCAAACGAACCGCAAACCTGGCGCAGCACCCTGGAAACCGCTGCCCAAGGCACGGATCGCCTGACTCACCTGGCCAATCAATTGCTTTCGCTGGCGCGGGTAGAGAACGGGGCCCGGGCGATTGCCGAGGGCGGCGCGCAGTTGTTGGACCTGAGTCAGTTGGCGCGCGAACTGGGCATGGCCATGGCGCCGTTGGCCCATGCCCGCGGCGTCGCCCTGGCGCTGGAGGCTGACGAGCCAGTGTGGCTGCGCGGCGAACCGACGTTGCTGAATGAACTGCTGAGCAACCTGGTGGACAACGCCCTCGCTCACACGCCGCCGGGGGGCAATGTGATTCTGCGGGTCACGGCGCCGGCGGTGCTGGAGGTCGAGGATGACGGGCCGGGAATTCCCGTTGATGAGCGGGATCGGGTGTTCGAGCGCTTTTACCGGCGCAACCAGCAAGTGGCGGGGTCCGGATTAGGGTTGGCGATTGTCGGTGAGATTTGTCGCGCGCACCTGGCACAGATCAGCCTGCACGATGGTGAGTCGGCGGGGTTGAAGGTGCGGGTGAGTTTTATTGCGGGGGAGTGAACACTTTACCTGTGGCGAGGGGGCACGCCCCCTCGCCACAAAGATCAGTAAAACATCGACCGCGACTCTTCCAGATCCCGGCACATCGCCTCATTCTCCGGATCGATCCCCAGTTTCTTGAACGCCGGCACGCTGAACGCATCGATACGGGCCAGCGGGTGGTCGGTGTCCTTGTGGCAATACAGGCTGGCCACCTGAACCAGATCGACATAATCGACCCGCTCGGACTGGCGTTTGAAGTCCAGGTACAACCCCGGCAACTGCACCAGCATTTCCGGGAATTCCCAGACCCTGAGCAGTTTGTCGCCGATCAAGGGATGAATGCGATCGATGACATGGTTGAGGCTGACCGCATCAGAGAGCAATTCGTAGTGGTCTTCGGCGTAGGTCAGGATAGGCAGTACACCAATCTGATGCACCAGCCCGCCAAGGGCTGCCTGATCTGGTTTGAGTTGTGTGTAACTGCGGCACAGCGCGTAGCTGACGCCGGCGATTTCCAGGCTTTTACGCCAGACATCGCGCATTTTCTGCGCCACCACTTCAGAGCGGGCGTGGAAAATTTGCTCCATCACCAAGCCGATCGCCAGATTACTGCTGTAGTTGACGCCCAACCGTGTGATCGCCGTGTGCAGGTCAGTCACTTCCTGGGTCGCGCGCAGCAGCGGGCTATTGACCACTTTGATCAGACGCGCCGACAACGCCGTGTCACGGCCGATCACTTTACTCAGGGTGCTGACACTGACTTCCGGGTCTTCAGCGGCCTTGCGAATCTGCAGGGCCACTTCCGGTAACGTTGGCAGAACCAGGTCATCGTTATCGATGGCCTCAACCAAATCCTGTTGGACCTTATCCGCCAGCTCGCTCATTTCTTTTCTCTAGGGTGTTACAACAAGTGCTGCGGTTAACGCTGGATTTCGCGATCGCGATCCAGTTGATAAGGCAGGTCGAGCAGGTGCAGGGCCGGCCCTTCGAGGGTGCCCAGATGAATGTCACCACCTTCTGCTGCTTCGGCTTGCAGCACGGCCAGGAGTTCAATGTTTTGTCCGGCGCTGGCGGCCAGCACCACTTCGCCGATAGAACTGCCGTGTGATGGGGAAAACAGTGACGTGCCGGGCTCGGGCAATTCGCTGGCATCCAACGTCAAGCGATACAAGCGACGCTTGAGTTTGCCCAGGTACTGCATGCGCGCGACGATTTCCTGGCCGGTGTAGCAACCCTTTTTGAAACTCACGCCACCGACGGCTTGCAGGTTGAGCATCTGCGGGATGAACAGCTCGCGGGTGCTCGGCATGACCTGGCCGATCCCTGCGCGGATCTGGCCCAGCAGCCAATGATTCAGAGTGCCTTCGGACAGCAGGGCGGACAGCTTGCTTTTGATGAGGTCGGCCTGATCGGCGGCGACCCACAGTTCGGCGCGGTCCGGCGAGACACGAATGGCGATCAGACTTTCATGACGCACGACGCTGTCGGTGTCTGCCGGCAACTCAAGACCCAGGCTGCTCAGTGCGGCGTCGCCATGATCGAGTCCGAAGCGGACCCAGGCGGCGCTTTCATCGGTCAGTTTGGATTTGGAGAACACGGCGTACTTTTTCAGGTCCGCCAACTGCGGCTCAAGCAGCTCGCTGGCCATCGCCAGCAGCACGCCGTCACCTTCCAGCACGATGCGGAAACTCGATTGCATCCGGCCTTTCTGCGTGCAGCGTGCGCCGAGGCTGGCCTGGGTATCGCTCAGGTAATTGAGGTTGCAGGTCAATTGGCCTTGCAGGAATTTGCTGGCGTCCGCGCCGCGGACTGCAAGAACGCCTTCATGGGACAGGGTGCAGAAAAAAGCAGAATCGGCCATGGGTCATCGCAGGGTAAAGAGTCTGGGGGACATCATAAGGGGGCGCTCTCGAAATGGGTAGTTCACAAAGGTCGATGGCGCCCGACCAAAGCCGAGTGTTCGACCGGGGCCGGGGCTGTATACTTGCCGCCTATTTGAGGAGCGCTCCATGGTCGAAGATGTTGAACTGAATCGCCTCTACTGGCACAGCCGCCGCGGCATGCTTGAGCTTGACGTGTTGCTGGTGCCGTTCGTTAAGGAGGTCTACCCGCACCTCAACCAGAAAGATCGCGAGTGCTACCGCAATCTGCTTGAATGCGAAGACCAGGACATGTTCGGCTGGTTCATGGAACGCGCCGAATCGGAAGATCCGGAGCTTCAGCGCATGGTTCGCATGATCCTGGATCGTGTCCAGCCCAAGTAATGCGTTCGAATGCCGCTGGCATGCCTCACGGCAGTTGCTGGCGGCGTATCTTATGGCCCAGCTGTTCGCGCTGGGTTCTTTGTTTCTGCTCTCCTTACCGCTCTGGGCCAGTCTGCTCGGCATGACGCTGTGTGTGGTTCACGGAATCTGGCTGCTGCCACGCCTGATTTTGCTTACGCATCCACAGGCATTTCGCGGTTTGCGGCGCGATGCCGACGGCTGGCAGTTGTGGAATCAGGCTTCAGGTTGGCAGCCCGTGCAGCTAAGGCCGGACAGCCTGGCGTTACCGCTGATGGTGGTGCTGCGTTTTCGACTGCGAGGCGAGCGGCGAGTCAGATCAATCTGCGTTCCCCACGACTCGCAGGCGGTGGATGTGCACCGGCGCCTGCGGGTCAGGCTTACATTCAGTCGACGTAGGTGGGCGGCACCAGAATAGTGTCCAGCGCAACGGGTAGCATGTTCGGGTAGTCGAGGGTGTAATGCAGGCCGCGACTTTCCTTGCGCTCCATGGCTGACCGAATCATCAGCTCCGCCACCTGGGCCAGGTTGCGCAACTCGATCAAATCGCGACTGACCTTGTAGTTGCTGTAGAACTCGTCGATCTCGTCCAGCAACAGCCGCACGCGGTGCTGCGCGCGTTGCAAGCGCTTGTTGGTGCGCACGATGCCTACGTAGTCCCACATGAATCGCCGCAGTTCATCCCAGTTGTGCGCAATGATCACGTCTTCGTCGGAGTCGGTGACCTGACTGGCATCCCAGACGGGCAGGGCGATCGGAACCGACACCTGCGGCAGCTGTTCCAGAATGTCCGCCGCGGCCGAACGGGCATAGACAAAACACTCCAGCAGCGAGTTGCTGGCCATGCGGTTGGCACCGTGCAGGCCGGTGAAACTGGTTTCGCCAATGGCATACAGCCCCGGCACGTCGGTGCGACCGTGCTGATCGACCATCACACCGCCGCACGTGTAGTGCGCCGCCGGAACCACCGGGATCGGTTGTTTGGTGATGTCGATGGAAAACTCGAGGCAGCGTTCATACACCGTCGGGAAGTGAGTCTTGATGAACGCTTCTGGCATGTGGCTGATGTCCAGATAGACGCAGTCGACACCCAGGCGCTTCATCTCATGGTCGATGGCACGGGCGACGATGTCCCGGGGCGCGAGTTCGGCACGCGGGTCGAAACGCTGCATGAAGCGTTCGCCGTTGGGCAGCTTCAGGTGTGCGCCTTCGCCGCGCAGGGCTTCAGTGATCAGGAAACTCTTGGCTTGCGGGTGATAAAGGCAGGTCGGGTGGAACTGATTGAACTCCAGGTTGGCCACCCGGCAGCCGGAACGCCATGCCATGGCAATGCCATCACCGCAGGCGCCGTCGGGGTTGCTGGTGTAGAGGTAGACCTTGGCTGCGCCGCCGGATGCCAGGATGACGAATCGTGCACCGTACGTGTCGACTTCTCCGGTGCTGCGATTCAGCACGTAAGCACCCAGGCAGCGATCGCCTTCCAGGCCCAGGCGCTTTTCGGTGATCAGGTCGATGGCGACCCGCTGTTCCATCAGTTCGATATTCGGTCTGAGTCTGGCCTGGGCGAGCAGGGTTTTGAAGATCGCCGCGCCCGTGGCATCGGCCGCATGAATAATGCGCCGATGGCTGTGACCGCCTTCCCGGGTCAGGTGAAACTCGAATCCACCGTCTTCAGTGCCGGATTGTTCATCGCGGGTAAACGGTACGCCTTGATCGATCAGCCACTGGATGGCTTCTTTACTGTGCTCGACGGTAAAGCGCACGGCGTCTTCGTGGCAGAGGCCACCGCCGGCATTGAGGGTGTCATCGACGTGGGATTCGACAGTGTCGGTGTCGTCCAGAACGGCAGCGACGCCGCCCTGGGCCCAGAAAGTCGAGCCGTTGGCGAGGTCGCCTTTACTCAGTACGGCAATGCGCAAATGACCGGGCAAGGTCAGCGCAAGGCTCAAACCGGCAGCGCCGCTGCCAATGACCAGAACATCGTGTTGAAACTGTTGGCTCATTTCAGGATTCCGCTCAAAGCGACCCGGGTCGGGGTTGGCGCAAGACTCGTGGAACGGCGAGTCAAGGCAGCCACACAGCCCACTAGTATATAGAGGGGGGGAGCGGCACAATACCCGAGCGCATATGGCATTGTGAAACTACTGTGACGGAAAATACCTGACGCTTCGTCGGATGATTTTTCGGCCGGTTCGGCGACAAGGTGACTGTATCAACGATTTAACAGTCTTTTTCTGTCCAGGGTTGCACAATGTCGCTTTCGCCCGGCTATAAATATTTGGAACTTTTGCCAAAGGCCCAAGATCAATAGACGGTGCCTGAAAAGAAGGACAGTGTCGGTTTCAGGAGGGGGACTTGCGTTTTGGTCCTGGCCAGTGAATCCGATGACAAGATTATTCGCGCAGCCGGGTCATGCCGAGCTGCGCTTTTCGTGCGTGCCAAAACAGAGCCCGCAGGAAACTTGCTTGGAGGGGGAGAACTTTTGCGAAAAGCCCGAGTCTATGTTTGCAAGTCTGGTCGTTTAGTTATGCAAGCCTCCTCCGAGCTTATCGAGGAGTGTTCATGCTAACCCAGGAAGAGGATCAGCAGCTCGTCGAGCGCGTTCAACGCGGCGACAAGCGGGCTTTCGATCTGCTAGTGCTGAAATACCAGCACAAAATTCTCGGGTTGATCGTGCGTTTCGTGCACGACACCCATGAAGCCCAGGATGTGGCACAGGAAGCCTTTATCAAGGCCTACCGCGCACTTGGAAACTTTCGCGGAGATAGCGCGTTTTATACGTGGCTTTACCGCATCGCCATCAACACGGCGAAGAATTATCTGGTTTCACGCGGCCGCCGGCCGCCGGATAGCGATGTCAGTTCCGAAGATGCAGAGTTCTACGATGGCGATCATGGCCTCAAGGATCTCGAGTCGCCAGAGCGTGCATTGCTGCGGGATGAGATCGAAGGCACCGTCCATCGAACCATTCAGCAACTGCCAGAAGATTTGCGTACAGCTTTAACTTTACGTGAATTCGATGGTCTGAGTTACGAGGACATTGCGGCAGTCATGCAATGTCCGGTGGGTACCGTGCGCTCCCGGATATTCCGCGCTCGGGAGGCCATCGATAAAGCCCTGCAGCCGTTGTTGCAGGAAAACTGAGACAGCGGCGATAGCCAAGAGAGGAACGCCATGAGTCGTGAAGCCCTGCAGGAATCGCTGTCCGCAGTGATGGATAACGAAGCGGACGAACTGGAATTGCGTCGGGTATTAAATGCCTTTGACGATGTAGAAACCCGTGAAACCTGGGCTCGTTATCAAATCGCTCGGGCAGTTATGCACAAGGATCTGCTGCTTCCTCGTCTGGACATCGCCGCGGCAGTTTCTGCTGCTTTGGCCGACGAAGCCGTACCGGCAAAAGCCTCCCGTGGTCCATGGCGCAGCCTGGGTCGACTGGCTGTCGCTGCTTCGGTGACCGTTGCCGTACTGGCAGGTGTGCGTTTGTACAACCAGGACGAGATCGCGGGTGTCGAACTTGCCCAGCAATCCAGTCAACCGGGTCTGGCCGTTCCTCAGGTCAAAGGTCCAGCTGTATTGGCAGGCTACAATGAGAGTTCGGAAGCCACTGGCCCTATGGCCAACGGCGTATTGCAAGGTCAACCAGGCTGGCACGATCAGCGTCTGCCAGGCTACTTGCGCCAACATGCTCAACAGGCTGCACTGAAAGGTACTGAGAGCGCTCTGCCTTACGCTCGTGCAGCAAGCCTGGAAAACCGTTAAGGAGGATCATGCGCGCCATACCTCTACTTTCGCTTCTGCTCGGTGGCTGGTTCATTGTTCCAGCCCACGCCGATGAAGCCCAGGACTGGTTGACCCGTCTTGGTCAGGCCGAGCAACAGCAAAGCTTTTACGGCACTTTCGTTTACGAGCGTAACGGTAGCTTTTCTACCCATAACATCTGGCACCGTGTCCAGGATGGCAAGGTCCGTGAGCGTTTACTGCAGCTCGACGGCTCAGCACAGGAAGTCGTTCGCATTAATGGGCATACTCAATGCGTCAGCGGCGTCCTGATAGCAGGGCTTGGGGACTCTCCCAACTCCGCTGCCCGTGCACTCGATCCACAAAAGTTGAAGAATTGGTATGAGCTTGCCGTCATTGGCAAGTCGCGTGTGGCTGGGCGTGCGGCAGTGATTATTTCATTGAAGCCACGTGACCAGCATCGCTACGGTTTTGAGCTGCACCTTGATAAGGAAACCGGCTTGCCGTTGAAGTCATTGCTACTGAATGACAAAGGGCAGTTGCTTGAGCGTTTCCAGTTCACCCAGCTGAATACCGACAACGTGCCGTCTGACCGCGACTTGCAGGCAGGCGACGATTGCAAGGTGGTCAAACTCGACAGCGACAAGGCTTCCGCCGTCAAGGCCGCCCAAGTCTGGCATTCGGACTGGCTCCCGCCCGGTTTCGAGCTGACCAGCAGCAGCACCCATAAAGATACGGAGACCAAAACCCAGGTCACCAGTCTGATGTACGACGATGGTCTGGCGCGGTTTTCGGTATTCCTTGAGCCGTTGAATGGTGCCACCGTTACCGACACCCGCACCCAGTTAGGCCCAACCGTTGCTGTTTCTCGGCGCTTGACGACCCCTCAAGGCGAGATGATGGTGACCGTGGTCGGTGAGATTCCGATAGGTACTGCTGAACGGATTGCGCTGTCCATGCGCTCCGATGCCACTGCAACCAAGTAGTGAGCTGATATCGAAATGTTTGGTGAGCATTTCAATTTGCAAAAAAACCTGAATTTTTCTATAGGTCAGAGCCTCACGGCTCTGGCCTTGTTTTGTTGTTCCCGGAACAAAAATACCGGCGTATCTTTCCCGGTGTTCCTTGCTCCATATCGCTTAACCATGCTCGTCGTAACGGGAGCCGTATGTCGATACCACGCTTGAAGTCTTATCTGTCCATTTTCGCCACCGTGCTGGTGCTCGGTCAGGCGGTCACTGCTCAAGCAGTTGAATTGCCTGACTTTACCCAGTTGGTCGAGCAGGCCTCGCCCGCGGTGGTGAACATCAGTACCACGCAAAAGCTGCCGGACCGCAGAGTGTCTGACCAGATGCCCGACCTTGAAGGCCTGCCACCCGCGCTGCGCGAGTTTTTCGAACGGGGCATGCCGCAACCGCGCTCGCCTCGCGGTGATCGCCAGCGTGAAGCGCAGTCCCTGGGCTCGGGCTTTATCATCTCGCCGGACGGCTACATCCTGACCAACAACCACGTGATCGCCGATGCCGACGAAATTCTCGTTCGTCTCTCCGACCGCAGTGAGTTGAAAGCCAAGCTGATAGGCACCGACCCACGTTCCGATGTGGCGCTGCTGAAAATCGAAGGCAAGGACCTGCCAGTCCTGAAACTGGGTAAATCCCAGGACCTGAAGGCCGGCCAATGGGTCGTAGCGATCGGCTCGCCGTTCGGCTTCGACCATACCGTGACCCAAGGCATCGTCAGCGCTGTCGGTCGTAGCCTGCCGAACGAAAATTATGTGCCGTTCATCCAGACCGACGTGCCCATCAACCCGGGTAACTCGGGTGGTCCGCTGTTCAACCTGGCCGGTGAAGTGGTCGGGATCAACTCGCAGATCTACACCCGCTCCGGTGGCTTCATGGGCGTATCGTTCGCGATCCCTATCGACGTGGCCCTGGACGTATCCAACCAGCTGAAAAGTGGCGGTAAAGTCAGCCGTGGCTGGTTGGGTGTAGTGATCCAGGAAGTGAGCAAGGATCTGGCCGAGTCGTTCGGTCTTGAGAAGCCGGCCGGTGCGCTGGTGGCTCAGATCCAGGAAGATGGCCCGGCTGCCAAGGGTGATCTGCAAGTCGGCGACGTGATCCTGAGCATGAACGGTCAGCCAATCGTCATGTCTGCCGATCTGCCGCACCTGGTGGGTGCACTCAAGGAAGGCGCGAAGGCCAACCTTGAAGTGATCCGCGACGGCAAGCGCAAGAATGTCGAACTGACGGTCGGCGCGATCCCTGACGAAGGTAAAGAGCTGGACTCGAAACTCAAGTCCGGTGTTGAAACCAACAGCAATCGTCTGGGCGTCGCCGTCGCCGATCTGACTGCTGAGCAGAAGAAAGCCTACGACCTCAAAGGTGGTGTGGTGATCAAGGAAGTTCAGGACGGTCCTGCATCGCTCATCGGCTTGCAGCCAAATGATGTGATCACTCACCTGAACAACCAGGCAATCAACGATAGCAAGGAGTTCGCTGAAATCGCCAAGGCACTGCCGAAGAATCGATCGGTGTCCATGCGAGTTCTGCGTCAAGGTCGTGCCAGCTTCATCACCTTCAAACTGGCTGAATAAACCGGTTGTCGGCTGAATGAAAAACCGCCTCGAAAGAGGCGGTTTTTTTGTGTCTGCGTTTTATGTTCCGCAAGCAGGTCAGCCCATCATGTCCTTGACCATCCGTTCCTGCTCCATCAACTCGCGTTGCCGGGCGTCGATACGCGACGACAACGGGAAGTTGGTGCCGGCCTTGCGCTTGGCGAAGTCCAGTTGCTGAATGGCCTGGCGATAGTCGCCAACCAGGGCGAAGTACTCCGCGCGAGCCTGATGCAGACCGATGATGTTGCCTGACAGGCCGCGAGTCTCGGCCACCTGATACCACACGTCCGGATCGTCCGGGCGCGACTTCAGCAGGCCTTCGAGCGCCTTTTCCGCATCGGCGGCGCGGTTTTGTTTCAGCAACAGATCGACACGCACCTGGTTCAATGGATAGTTGCCAGGGTACTGGGTGAGCATCCGGTCAACCCGTGTTTGAGCATCGGGCAGGCGATTGTTGGTGATATCCAGGTCGACCTGCGCCAGGTTGTAGATGATCTCGTTCGGTGATTTGGCCAGCAGCAGCTTGAGGTTCTCACGAGCTTCATTCAACTGGCCGCCCTTGATCTGGGCGATTGCCAGGCCATAACGAGCGACGTCATTTTTCGGGTTCTCGTCGAGCTGAGCGCGAAAGCGCTTGGCGCCCAAGCCTGGGGTTTCTTCGTAGACCAGCTGAACGCGTGCACGAATCAGCTGATAGCGCATGGTGTCTTCGACGCCGCCCGCTTTGGCCTGTTCGGCGCGGTTGCGGGTGTCGGCGATCCGCGATTCGGTCACCGGGTGAGTCAACAGGAATTCTGGTGGCTTGGCGTCAAAGCGGTATTGACGCATCAACCGCTCGAACATGGTCGGCATCGACCGCGGGTCATAACCGGCCTTTTCCAGATTGAGGATGCCGATACGGTCGGCTTCCTGTTCGTTCTGGCGCGAGAAACGTCGTTGTTCCTGAATCGCCGCCGCCTGAGTGCCCGCAATCGCCGCGATCCCGGCGTCACCGGCACCGGCAGCAGCAATGACGATCCCGGCCAACAGAGCCGCCATCATCGGCACTTGCATGCGCTGCTGGGCTTCCACGCCTCGGGCAAAGTGGCGTTGCGACAAGTGAGCCAATTCGTGCGCCAGTACCGAAGCGTATTCGCCCTCGGTCTGCGCATTGAGGAACAGACCGCCGTTGACCCCGACAATACCGCCCGGCGCCGCAAAGGCGTTGAGCTGCGGGCTGTTGATCAGGATGAACTCCAGGCGCCGGTCATTGACCTGGCTGGTTTCCACCAGGCGGTAAACGCTGGATTCGACGTAATCCTTGAGCTGCGGATCGTTGAGCTGCGAGACCTGGCTGCGCAACAGCGCGAGCCACGCACGGCCCAGTTGATATTCCTGTTGCGGCGAGACAATGGCAGAACTGGCGTCGCCGAGTGACGGCAAGTCGTCGGCGAAGCCCGGTGAGGCGAGCAGGCAAGCGAGCGTCAGCAGGGTAGGGCGCAAAAAAGTCATGCACAAAGCCTTAGTCGACAAAGACCTTACTGTAGCCGGACACTTGGCCCGGGACCAGATATTCTAGGCAACTCCACCACCTGACCCGGAGCGATGCAATGACCGATGCTGTAACCCATGACGCCGAACTGGATGCCAGTGGCCTGAATTGCCCGCTGCCATTGCTCAAGGCCAAGCTGGAGCTGAATCGACTGGCCAGTGGCGCGGTGCTCAAGGTCATCGCCACCGATGCGGGTTCCCAGCGCGACTTTCGCACCTTTGCCCGATTGGCCGGTCATACGCTGCTTCGCGAAGAAGATGAGGCGGGTGTTTACCGCTACTGGTTGAAAAAAGCCTGAAACCTGCTGCGTTCATTTCTAAGGAATATTGATGTTCAAGGTGTTACGCGACTGGATTCAGCGCTACTTTTCCGATGAAGAAGCCGTGGTGCTGGCGGTGCTGCTGTTTCTGGCCTTTACCGCCGTACTGACGTTGGGCGGCATGCTCGCGCCGGTGTTGGCCGGGATGGTGCTGGCGTATCTGATGCAGGGCCTGGTCGTTACCCTCGAACGCCTGCGCATGCCCGGTGGGGTCGCGGTGGGGTTGGTCTTCGCCTTGTTCATGGGCGTTTTGCTGGTGTTCATTATTGTCGTGGTGCCGTTGCTCTGGCATCAGTTGATCACGCTGTTCAACGAACTGCCCGGGATGCTGGCCAAGTGGCAATCGCTGCTGTTGCTTCTGCCAGAGCGCTATCCGCACCTGGTGTCGGACGAGCAGGTGTTGCAGGCCATCGAAGTGGCGCGGGGCGAGATCGGCAAGTTCGGTCAGTGGGCACTGACGTTCTCGCTGTCGAGTCTGCCTCTGCTGGTGAACATCATGATCTACCTGGTGCTGGTGCCGATCCTGGTGTTCTTCTTTCTCAAGGACCGCGAGATGATCGGTCAGTGGGTGCGCGGCTACCTGCCGCGTGAGCGGGCGCTGATTACCCGGGTTGCCCATGAGATGAACCGGCAGATCGCCAATTACATCCGCGGTAAAGTCATCGAGATTTTCATCTGCGGCGGTGTGACCTACATCGGGTTCGTCGTACTGGGGCTCAACTACGCGGCGTTGCTGGCATTGCTGGTGGGGGTGTCGGTGGTGGTGCCTTACGTCGGCGCAGTGGTGGTGACGGTGCCGGTCATGCTGATCGCGCTGTTCCAGTGGGGCTGGAGCGATCAGTTCATTTACCTGATGGCGGTCTACGGGATTATCCAGACGCTGGACGGGAATGTGCTGGTGCCGCTGCTGTTTTCGGAGGCGGTGAATTTGCATCCGGTGGCGATTATCTGTGCGGTGCTGTTGTTTGGCGGGTTGTGGGGATTCTGGGGGGTGTTCTTTGCGATTCCGCTGGCGACGCTGTTCAAGGCTGTGCTGGATGCCTGGCCGCGCAAGGAGCCGGTGGTGGCGCCGTTGCTTTAGCAGTCAGCCGGGATGAGGCAGTGGGGCTGGTGGCGGCTCCCGAACAGGCCCGGTCCCACATCGGATCGCGTCAGGCTGGCCAACTCGGTCAACCGTGGGAGCGAACCTGCTCGCGATAGCGTCCGAACAGACGACGATAAAACTCAGGCCTTGTTCAACGCCTGTGCAGCCGCCAACACCGCATCCACATGCCCCGGCACCTTCACACCGCGCCATTCCTGACGCAGCACTCCGTCCTTATCAATCAGGAATGTGCTGCGATCGACGCCCATGTATTCCTTGCCATACAGCTTCTTCAGCTTGATCACATCAAACAGCTGGCAGAGCGCTTCTTCCTTGTCGCTGATCAGCTCGAAGGTGAACGCTTGCTTGGCCTTGAAGTTCTCGTGGGATTTCAGGCTGTCACGCGAAACACCGAAGACTTCGGTGTTTGCCGCTTTAAAGGCGTCAAGCTGATCGCGAAAGCCCTGGCCCTGAGTGGTGCAGCCCGGCGTGCTGTCCTTCGGATAGAAGTAGATCACCACCTGCTTGCCTTTAAGGCCCGCGAGGCTGACGGTCTGTCCATTGGTGGCGGGTGCTTCGAAGTCGGCAACCGGTTGGTCGATGGCAACGGCCATGAAAGCTTCCTTACATTGGGTTTTGTGGGCGCCACGGTTCGATCAGTGCATCCAGGTTCAGCGCGTCGGCGAAATCCAGGAACTGATCGCGCAACCAGCTGATCTGCACGCCGGCCGGCAAGGTCACGGTAAACGTGGCGTTGAGCATGGTGCCGCCGGTTTGCGGCGCCTGATACGTGTCGCAGGTCAGGTTTTCCAGCTCGACGTTGTGGTCCATGAAGAACTGGCACAGCTCGTTGATGATGTCCGAGCGATAGGCCGAGCTGACATAAGCGACGTAAGGCAAAGCCTGAGGACGATTCTCCAGCGCCGCGCTGCGCACCACGTTAACGGTGAATGCATGCTTCTTGGCAAGGCCTGGCAGGCTGCCTTCAAGGCGCGCCAGGGCGTCCCAGCTGCCGGAGATTTCGAGGATCAACGCGCTGCACTCGCCATGACGGGTCAGGCGAGAAGTGACCACGGCGCAGCGGTTTTCATGGCTGGCGCGGCACAGGACGTTAGTCAGCTCCATGGGGTTGGCGCCGAGGGCACTGATGACAAGGAATTGTTCGCGAACTGTGGGGGTGGACATGCAGCATTCCTAAAGCGATGAGCGGTCGATACTTTTACGGGCTTTTACTACCGGGGGCGAGCCTGCGGATGCGAATTCAAAAAACCCGGGCCGAAGGTTGCAACGTGCTCCATCAAGGCAGGAGCGAGGGGTGGCAACGCTGGATCGGGGCTTGTGATGCCGAAAATGGAGGCTCAAACCCGACGTGCGAGCTTATCAGTACCGATCAAAGCCTGAAGGGTAGCGAAAAGCAGCGCCAAGGGGAATGGCAGCAGCGCAGTACTTTGCTTGTACAAGCATCTTGGCGCCAGTACCATTACCGCTCTCTTTTTCCGGCAGGAGCGGTTGCATGATTGCGGGCAGTATGGTGGCACTGGTCACACCCATGGATGCACAAGGTCGTCTCGACTGGGACAGCCTGAGCAAACTGGTGGACTTTCACCTGCAGAACGGCACCCACGCGATCGTGGCCGTCGGCACTACAGGTGAATCGGCCACCCTTGACGTGAACGAGCACATCGAAGTGATTCGTTACGTGGTGAAGCAGGTGGCAGGGCGCATTCCGGTGATCGCCGGTACTGGCGCCAATTCGACGCGCGAAGCCATCGAGCTGACCACCAATGCGAAGACCGCCGGCGCCGATGCTTGCCTGCTGGTGACGCCGTACTACAACAAGCCGACCCAGGAAGGCTTGTACCAGCACTTCAAGGCCATCGCCGAAGCCGTCGACATCCCGCAGATCCTGTACAACGTGCCGGGCCGTACCGCCTGCGACATGCTGACCGAAACCGTGATCCGCCTGTCGACCGTGAAAAACATTATCGGCATCAAGGAAGCCACCGGCGACCTGGCCCGCGCCAAAGCCATCATCGACGGCGTCAGCAAAGACTTCCTGGTGCTGTCCGGTGACGACGCCACCGCAGTCGAGCTGATCCTGCTCGGCGGCAAAGGCAACATCTCGGTCACCGCCAACGTCGCCCCGCGCGACATGAGCGACCTGTGCAACGCTGCCCTGAAAGGCGACGCCGTCACGGCCCGCGCGATTCACGAAAAGCTGATGCCGCTCAATAAAACCCTGTTTATCGAATCCAACCCTATCCCCGTGAAATGGGCGCTGCATGAAATGGGCCTGATGCCGGACGGTATTCGTCTGCCGCTCACCTGGCTCAGCGCTGCCTGTCACGAACCGCTGCGGCAGGCCATGCGCCAGTCCGGCGTACTGGTTTAATTGAGGAAGCACTACGCATGAAGCGATTGGCCGGACTTTCCGCACTTGCCTTGATTATCTCCAGCACCAGTGGCTGTGGATGGGTCTGGGGCCCGGAAGGTTATTTCCGTGACCGTGGTAGCGATTACCTGGAAGCGCAACAGACTGCACCTATGCAACTGCCAACGGATGTCAGCACCGCCAAGCGTCTGGATCCGCTGCTGCCGATCCCGCGCAACGTGGCTGATGACACCGCCAAAGGCGAATACATCGTGCCGCGTCCGCAGCCACTGACGGCATCGGCTGACGCCAGCGCCTACTCGCTGCAGAAGAGCGGTGATTCGCGCTCGATCCTGGCCCAGAATCCACCTGCCGAAGCCTGGCCAGTGGCGATACAGTTCTTCCAGGACAACGGTTTCCGTCTGGACGAACAGAAGCCGCAAACCGGTGAATTCACCACCACCTGGCAGCGTTCCGACGAACTGTCGGCAGCGATGGCCAAGCGCCTGAGTTCCGCCGGCGTCAGCACCGACAGCGAAACCCGCGTTCGAGTGCGTATCGAGCCGGGCGTTCAGCGCAACACCAGCGAAATCTACGTGGTCAGCGCCGAGCGTCCTGCCGGCAGCACCGCCGACGTGGCCTTCACCAACCGTTCGGTCAACACTGGCCTGGACGCGGCACTGGTCGACGACATGCTCGCGAGCATGAGCCGCATCTCGGAAAAGGGCGGTTCGGTTTCCATGCTGGCTTCGCGTGATTTCGATACGCCGAGTCGTGTCAGCCTGAGCGAAGACGGCAGCGGCAACCCGGTTCTGAACGTCGGCAATGACCTGGATCGTGCCTGGTCGAGCGTTGGTCGTGCGCTGGAACAGGGCGAATGGCGCGTTGAAGACATCAACCGCAGCCTGGGCCTGTACTACATCAATCTCTCCGAAAAAGCCGAGAAGAAAGACGAGAAGCCTGGCTTCTTCAGCAGCCTGTTCGGCAGCGCGCCGAGCAAGGAAGAAGTTGAAGCCCGTGCCGAGCGTTATCAGGTTCGCCTGAGCAAGGTAGGCGAGAACGTCCAGGTCACCGTCGAGAAAAACATCAACACCGTGGCGCCGGCAGAAGTGGCGCGCAAAGTGTTGAGCGTGATTCAGGACAACCTGGGCTGATCACATGCGTTTTGCCGTTCTCGGCAGCGGTAGCCAAGGGAACGGCACGCTGATAGCCAGCGCTGACACGTATGTGCTGGTGGATTGTGGTTTCTCCTTGCGGGAAACCGAAAAACGCCTGCTGCGCCTGGGTGTGAACCCTGCGCAGTTGAGCGCGATACTCGTGACCCACGAACATGCCGACCACGTGCATGGCGTGGGTTTGCTGTCTCGGCGCTACAATCTGCCTGTCTACCTCAGTCGCGGGACCCTGCGCGGGATGCGCAAACCGATTGAACCGGCTGGCCTTCTGGCTGGCGGCGAGCAACTGCAGATCGGCGCACTGAGCATCGGCGTCATTGCCGTGGCCCACGATGCACAGGAACCGACGCAGTACGTTTTCAGCGACGGTGAGCGGCGCTTTGGCCTGCTGACCGACCTGGGCTCGTATTGCAACAAGGTGCTGGACGGCTATCGGGACCTCGATGCGCTGATGATCGAGTCCAACCATTGCCGTGACATGCTCGCTCGCGGTCACTACCCGTACTTCCTGAAGCAGCGGGTGGGCGGTGAACTGGGACATCTGAACAACCACCAGGCGGCATTCCTGGTGTCTGAGTTGGGCTGGCAAGGCCTGCAACACCTGGTCCTGGCCCATCTGAGCAGCAAGAACAACCTGCCGCAGCTGGCCCGGCAATGTTTTGTCGACACCCTCGGGTGCGACCCGGACTGGCTGCAACTGGCCGATCAAGATTCAGGGCTCGACTGGCGACACATCGCCTAGCCCACCTACTTAGCAAGCGGAGCCCATCATGGAAAAACGTGAAGAACTCTACCGCGGCAAAGCCAAATCGGTTTTCAAGACCGACGACGCTGACCGCTTGATCCTGCTGTTTCGCAACGACACCTCGGCGTTCGACGGCAAGCGCATCGAGCAGCTCGACCGCAAAGGCATGGTGAACAACAAGTTCAACGCCTTCATCATGCAGAAACTCGAAGCCGCCGGCGTGCCGACCCAGTTCGACAAACTGCTGGGCGACAACGAATGCCTGGTGAAGAAGCTCGACATGATCCCGGTCGAGTGCGTCGTGCGTAACTACGCCGCCGGCAGCCTGGTCAAGCGCCTGGGCGTCGAAGAAGGCATGAAGCTCAACCCTTACACCTTCGAACTGTTCCTGAAGGACGACGCCAAGGGCGACCCGTTCATCAACGAATCCCACGTCGTGGCCTTCGGTTGGGGCACCGCCGAGCAACTGGTTCGCATGAAAGAACTGTCGCTCAAGGTCAACGAAGTCCTGAGCAAACTGTTCGACGACGCCGGCCTGCTGCTGGTCGACTTCAAACTCGAATTCGGCGTGTTCTCCGACGGCTCTATCGTCCTGGGCGACGAATTCAGCCCGGACGGCTGCCGCCTGTGGGACAAGGCCACCGGCAAGAAAATGGACAAAGACCGCTTCCGCCAGGGCCTCGGTGACGTTATCGAAGCCTACGAAGAAGTCGCCAATCGTCTGGGCGTACCGCTTTAATCGACGCAAGCATCTGATAGCACGGAAAAATTTCGCTTAGGGGGTTCGCTTCCGGCGAAAGTGTTGTTATGATGCGCGCCGTTGGAGAGATGCCAGAGTGGCCGAATGGGACGGATTCGAAATCCGTTGTACCTTCACCGGTACCTAGGGTTCGAATCCCTATCTCTCCGCCATTACATAGAAAAAGCCCCGTAGATTAACGTCTCGGGGCTTTTTTGCATTCTAGGATTCTACGTAATGATTCTACGTAAAATCCCTTTCGCTACAGACCCTCTTAGCGCTCCTACAGCGGCAAGCTGTGTTTGACATGCTCTACGGCAAACCTGTTGAGGCCATTCGAGATTTGGTGACTGAGTTTGTAAAGCGCCACGCAAGTACCATGGACAATGGGGGGCGTATCCCGGCATACAAGTCAATCGTATTTAGGGTGGAGTCAGTGCAGAGTGAGGGTAGACCCTGTCGTCCGGGTGCTAGCAGTGTTCAAGGATTTCGCTGATTGTCTGGATGGGGAAGGGCTGTACGGTGTTCCGGTGCTACGTCTCAGGCGTATCTAGTGCCAGAGGTTGAGCCTCTATCGTGGGGCTGAATGGCACGGGGCGGAAACCCCTATACACCCATTCAAGA
This sequence comes from Pseudomonas mandelii, assembly GCF_900106065.1. Taxonomy (NCBI): domain Bacteria; kingdom Pseudomonadati; phylum Pseudomonadota; class Gammaproteobacteria; order Pseudomonadales; family Pseudomonadaceae; genus Pseudomonas; species Pseudomonas mandelii. Next base: position 599,806 of record NZ_LT629796.1, on the reverse strand, counting down.
GCGTGCAAGCCGGCATAGGCGATACCACCACCAATCACTGCCACCAAGAAAATCCCCACAGCGATCTGTCCCGCCGCTGGTGATGCAGGGGCAGGGGGTGGCGGCATCGCCGCCGTGAAAGACATCACACACCAAATACCCGCAGCGATAGCTGCAAGACATTTCGTCAGCTCCCAGACCCGTCGCCATCCTTCTGCACGCATCTCACTCCCTCCCTCTGTTCACAGCGTGAGCTGTTGCTGGCTTATAAGTTGCTCTGTCATGATCATCGTCCGCCCTTGATGATACACAGGGAGTGTCAATGCGACTGAAATCCGCAGCATTGCTAACCACTTTGCTCGCAATGCCTTTCATGGCTCAAGCTGAGATGAAGCTCACGTCAGGTTACATCCTCGTTCTTTACGAGAATGCAGACTTCGACCTAGCCAATGCGAAGGGGTGTAACCGTCCCGACCTCTACCAAGATTTCACCGTCGCTCTTGAGGATGCTCTACAACACATTCCCAATGTGAAGCGCGATAAGATTCCGGCACTGATGCGGAATTTGAAAGCCAAAACCGAAGACACCTATAACGTCTTGGGGTTCGAGAATCCTGCTCACCAAGCAGAACAGCAGGCTAGTTGCTCTGAAAACATAAAGACCCTCACCGAACGCCTTGCAGACTTAAACCGCTGGGTTCTGGAAAGCTAGCGGGCGAAACCCTAATGTAAACCTAGGGGGAACCTTAGATAGGGTACAGGGTTATTTTAGAATAGCTGGCGACCAGACAAGCAGGATGCCGCTCAAGGAATTGTTGACCGTTGCGATCAGCTATAAGAAACCCGGCCAGCGCCGGGTTTTTGTATGAAGTGTTATGAATTCGAATGCGACTGTTGTGAAAAATAAAGCGCGACATAATTAAAAAAGTCGGCCTGACTTCGGCTTGTTAAACACTCAATATTACTTTTTTATGCGCTTGGCTTTCGCTTCCGCTGCCTTCTGTACGACAGGGTAATACTCAATGTCTAATCGCCCCATTTTGGGCAGGGGCGTGGAGGCATAGACGCTTTGATTCGAAGCAAACCAATCGGAATCAAAATAGACTTGGACTTCGTTGTTCAAGTCGAACTTCGTGCGCTGGGCCAGACCGCTCAATGCAAAGCCAGCGTCCGCAGGGTCTAAAACAAATTCGCCTGGGTACAGTTTTTCTGTTTTTCGCGTAGTGCCATAGGCAATTCTTACCGCATGGTCATCTTCGAAAACAGCGACTACCAATGCGGGGCGAGCTTTGGGGCCTGGGTTCCCGATGACTTCAGGGAAATGACACCAGACAAAGTCGCCTGGTGCAGGCAGTGGGCGAAAAGGTGTGGTCATTTTTCAATAGAGCCTTTTAGTAATGCGCTCCTCCGGAAGGTCCGTAGCAGGGCTAGCTGCACGAATTGCGGAGACTTGAGCCGGGGTTAGAGGTCCATCGTCTAGCTCGTACTTGGGCAAATAGCGGTCAGCAAATTGCCTCAAGGCGAGGTGGGCGACTTCGGTTTTACTCAAACCGGTCTGATTCATAAGCAACTCGATTGTCGAGATGCTTACCCCTGTTGGCGTGTCCTGTTTGCGTAATCGCAGCAGAAAGCTTTCAGATTTTTCAGTGGCGAGGGTCATGGGGTACTCCAAAGCGTATGTTTCTTGGTAGAGCGTCCGAGCTCTGACTATCCTTCAATCTAGAAGGTGATATAGATTCTATATCTCTCCAGTGAAAAAGCAATCACCCCAAGCCGTGGTACTCAGTCAGCGAGTGGGTGGCAGCATAGGCGCCATGGGAAAGTGACTAACATCACCCCCCATGGCGGTCTGATACCCCGAATGTCCAGGGCACCTATCAGAAAGGCTGGCCGCTATTTTGCGGCTTTCTTGTCCTTCCGATCAGGTCTGGGTGTCACCGCCTTCACCACATCATCAAGCAGCGCTTTACCCATCGCCGTTAAATAGTGCGCGGCCCAGGCATGACGGTCGGTGTCTCTTACGTAGGCGGCGTCTTCCGTGAACGCCTTGGCCAGGAACAGAAAATCAGAGGCCTGTGCCAATGCATCACTCACAGGCACTCCAGCGCTGACGTGGAACATCGCTTTGCCTGAACAGTAGATGGGGGTGAAGCCGATGGTTTTTGCTTCTGCTGATTCGGTCATTTGCCACCTCCAGTGACGGAGATGCAGCGGGATCGACAGTGAGAATTGAGGTGAGGGAAGCGCAGAAATTTGTACGGGTTTACAGTGTGCATTGTCTACTCCTTGACGTTAGGAGCTGCCGTTTTCGTTACCAAGCGAATGGGTGGCAGCTGCGCGCAGGTTGGTAAACCGGGAGTCAAGGAGACCGGCACGCCCGAAGGCGTCCCACGCACAGCCGCCATAGCACAAGATTACTGGTGAAAAAACCAGCATTGTGATGGGGACGCTGTTGCGTAACTCGTCGGGTTACCAAGCCCGGTCGCTGAATGTGCAGCGACGTCTGGAGAGTATCCCGCCGAAGATATGGCCAACAAGGCGGCAACCTGCCCAAAAGCACAGCAAGCGTACCCCCTTACGCAACTCTCGGATTTTGCCTACAACTTCAGCGAGAGTCACCCGGATATTCTGGCGCCGGCTCCACTCTGACAAAGACGCGAAGCCTTACCAAAGTTCGTGATGCTCGGATTTTCCTTAAACAAGCAGTAGTCCCGCCGTGAACGTCATGAATTACCAAGGCTACGCCGCCCGAATCTGGATACATGCGAGAAAAAAAGGCGCATCCCGCCCATTAGCTATCATGCAATAAAGAGCGAAATCACCGGATAGCGGGGAAGAGCATGAATAGATGGCGGCGGCTTTGGTTGATTATCAAGCTGATTGCAGCCCTGGCGGCCTGTGTGGCCGTCGCTGTTCAGGCTTTTCTCTACATGCTGGACAGCTCCGACGCCGTGCAAATTCATCCATTGAGCATTTTGGTTGTCGGGCTGATTTTTGGCTTCATTACTTTTGGACTTCTCTCATTGATTGAGAGGGGTGTGTTGCGACTGGTGGCCCCGATTATTTCCAGACCTCAAGCAGAACCTGAAGACGATGCCGGTGCAATGCCGGAACGGCCACTGACCTTTACAACCGAAGACCCCACTCATCAGAGAAACCTGTGACCTTGCGCTGGCAGCTTTCGCAAGAGCCCGTGGACGGATCTCACAGGCGTAATTCCGGGCTGACACAAACGAGAGAATCGTCCTACTTTGCACGCGGATACGTCCGAGATTGATCGAAGGTATATTCGTTTTTCAGCGAAGGCATCCGTAATGACTTCGCGGTCGAGCAGGTGGCTGGACGTTACGCACCATCTTCTGGTTGATCGGTTAATCGATGATTTATTCCCTCAAGGAGGAGGTAGCGATGTACAGCAGCAGTGAAGATGGTTTTCAGAGTAATGATCAGACCGGGGTGTCACGAGGCAAGCCAATGCCTGGGGATCTTCATCTGGATACCGGGCGGTTGGCCAACATTTTCAAAGCGCGAATAAAGAATACCGGGTGCCCGTTCTGTGAGCATGATGAGTGGGAGTTACCACTCCAGGCCGGGGCGACGGGTGTAGGGTTGCCTTGGGCGTGTGGCAAAGAGTATTTCCGCTCCGGCACGCCGGCGGTGATGCTTAATTGCAAGTACTGCGGATTTATTCGCCTGCATTCGCTCAATGTGCTGGCAGATATCGTCGTCGAAGACAGCAGCAAAACCGTAGCGCTGGAGGTCTGCGATGAGTGAACCTTTTGTGCTGGTAAACCTTGATGAGCATTACCCCGACCGCTTCCCGAGCAACAAAAGAAGTGGCACTGACGAGAATGGACGAAGACCATCAGGTCCTCCAGGAGAAAACCCATTGGAACCGCGAGTATCTAAACTTGAGACGCATATCGAATACGTCCGACGTGACATTGGTGACCTTCGCGTGGAGTTTCGTGAGCACCGTCAAGAGGCTCGAACGGATTTTCGGGAGCACCGCAAAGACGCTCGAACGGATTTTCGTTTACTGTTCGGCGCGCTGATCACCACGGCGCTGGGCTTGGCAGCCATGATGGGAAAAGGGTTCGGTTGGTTGTAAATGAGCGAGTAAAAAGAAAAACCGGCTAAACGCCGGTTTTTTCGTGCAATTTGCCGACACCCTGATTTTGTCTGCGCTCTGAGGTCGCCAGCCCCTCAAAACGAAGGCGGCGTAATCACCCAGATCACCACGGCGTCCACCTCACCAGGATTGCCATACCGATGCGGCTCCTGGCTCGAAAAGCTGAAACTGTCCCCTTCATTCAGCTGGAAATAACGCTCCCCCACCCACAGCTCAAAACTCCCCGACAGCAAATACCCAGCCTCTTCCCCTTCATGGCTGTAACTCTGCTGACTGTAAGTCCCGGGCGGAAACCGTGAGTGCAGCATTTCCAACTGCCGATTCGGCTGCGGCGTCAGCAGCTGGTCCACAATCCCGTCCTCATAATGCACGCTCATCCGAGTGTTCTTGCGCACCACAACGCCGTTGTCTTCAGGCGCTGTATTGCCCTCGCTGGCAAAGAACCATTGGATGGTCACACCCAAACTACGCGCGATATTGAACAGCGCAGGAATCGACGGATAAGCCAGATTCCGTTCCAGCTGGCTGATATACCCCGCCGTCAGCTCGCTCATCTGCGCCAGTTCCGCCAGGGTCATGCCCCGACGTTTACGCAACCCACGAATCCGTGTGCCGAGAAAATGCGGTTCTGCCGTGGCGCTGTCCTGTGTGGGCGCGCTGCTGGCAGGCGGCATCTTGCTGCTGTTGCTCATGGCGTGCTCCAAACCGGGGTGTGTAAAAGCCCCTGAGTATAAAACAGCCTCAAAGCGCCCAGGCGACTTTCAAACCTTCGTAAATGGCTTCTTCGGCGGTGCGCGGGGCGAGGCAGTCGCCGATGCGACGAAATTCCACCAGACCTTGCAGCTCGGCGCCGAGGGTGTCGACGGGTTGATGGCCCTGGCAGAGCACCAGTGTGTCGATGTTTTCGAAGAGCATCGGTTCGCCGCTGGCGGTGTGTTGGAGGTAGACGGTGTTGTCGTCGCAGCCGTAGAGGCGGGCGTAGGGGGTGATCGGGATGCCGAGTTTGTGCAGTTCGCCGGCCAGTTGATCGCGCACGTACAGCGGCAGGTTTTCCCCGCAATGGGTGCCGTTGACGGCGAGTTGCACCTGGTGCCCGGCGCGTACCAGACGTTCGGCGATGCCGGGGCCGATCCAGTCGGCGCGCCAATCGACGACCACCACGGAACGACCGATTTGCACCTCCTCGCGCAGCACTTGCCAGGCGTCTACGACCTGCAATTCGCCGCCTCGCTCGAAGTCCGGCCAATACGGTTCGGCGCCGGTAGCGACGATCACCATGTCCGGCCGTTCGCGTTCGACCAGCGCCCGGTCGACGCGGGTGTTACGCACGACGCGCACCCCGGCCAGTTCCATTTCACGTTGCAGGTTGGTGCTGGCGCCGCCGAATTCGGCACGCCGGGGCAGCAGTTGCGCCAGCAAGACCTGGCCGCCGAGTTGCGAGCTGGCTTCGTAGAGTGTCACGTCATGGCCGCGCTGGGCGGCCACGGCGGCGGCTTTCATCCCGGCCGGTCCGCCGCCGGCGATCATGATGCGTTTGCGTTGGGCCGCTGGTTGTCGCTGGCCGAAGATCAATTCACGCCCGGTTTCCGGGTGCTGGATGCAGGAAATCGGCAGGCCTTTGTGGAAGTGGCCGATGCAGGCTTGGTTGCAGGCGATGCAGGCGCGCACGTCTTCGACATGGCCAGTGTCGGTTTTGTTGGGCATTTGCGGGTCGCAGATCAGGGCGCGGGTCATGCCGCAGACGTCGGCTTGACCGCGGGCCAGAATCAATTCGGCTTCTTGCGGCTGGTTGATGCGCCCGGTGACGAACAGTGGAATCGACAACCCGGCCTTGAACGTTCCGGCTTCCTTGGCCAGGTACGCGGCTTCGATCGCCATCGGCGGCACGATGTGCACGGCGCCGCCTAAAGACGCCGAGGTGCCGGCGACGATGTGCACGTAGTCCAGAATCGGTTGCAGGGATTGCACGGCGGCCAGGGATTCGTCCTCGGTCAGCCCCTCGGGATCGCGTTCATCGGCGGAAATGCGCAGGCCGACGATGAAGTGCTCATCGGTGTTGGCGCGCACCGCCGCGATCACTTCCCGCAGGAAACGCAGGCGCTGTTCCAGCTCGCCGTTATAGCCATCGGTGCGACGGTTGACCCTGGGGTTGAGGAATTGCGCCGGCAGGTAGCCATGGCTGGCGACCACTTCCACACCGTCGATTCCGGCCTGGTACAGACGTCGGGCAGCGGCGCCGTAACCGGCGACGATCTCGTCGATCATCGCTTGATCCAGCGCACGCGGCATCACCCGGAAACGCTCGTTGGGCACCGCTGACGGCGAGTAGGCGACGGCCAGCAAGCCATCGCTGGACTCCATGATTTCCCGACCTGGATGGAAGATCTGCGACAGCACCACGGTGCCGTGCGCATGGCAACGTTCAGCGATCGTCCGATAGCCCTCGATGCAAGCGTCGTCAGTGGCCATCAGGACATGGGAGGTGTACCGCGCGCTGTCATGCACCCCGGCCACTTGCAACACGATCAGGCCGACGCCACCTTCGGCCCGAGCGGTGTGGTAAGCGATCAGTTGTTCGTTGACCAGGTTGTCGGTGGGCATCGAGGTGTCGTGACCGCTGGACATGATGCGGTTTTTCAGGCGTTTGCCACGCAGCTGCAAGGGTTCGAACAGGTGTGCAAAAGCGGGGGACGAGGTCGGCATGGGACGGTTACTCCAGGCAGGCTGCAGCCGAAAGGCCGGCTTTTCGGTGTTGTTATTATTTGCCTATAGAAATTTACCTGTAGTAAAAAATCAACTTGTTTTTTTACTGTGCCTCGCAGTAGATTCGTTTGGCGCCCGCACCTGGGGCGAACCTCACAACAATAAAAAAGGGTCACGTCGACGTTGAGTCGAGTGGCACCGGCAAGAGGAACCACTGATGAAATCGAATACGCTCAAGCACGGTTTTTATCCCTTGATGCTGTCCTTGGCCGTCAGCCTTGGCAGCGCTCAGGCAGCACCGGACATGGTGGTGGTGGGTTACGGCGGCGCCGGCCAGAAAGCCCAGGATGTGGCGTTCTTCCAGCCGTTCAGCATTGCGGATCGCAGCAAGCTGATTCAAAGCGAATACAACGGTGAGATGGCCCGGATCAAAGTGATGGTCGACACCGGCAACGCCGATTGGGACGTGGTGCAGATAGAAGGCCCCGACCTGATGCGCGGTTGCGATGAAGGAATGTATGAAAAACTCGACTGGAAAACCCTCGGTCGCGTCGAACAATTGATTCCCGACGCCGCGCAGCCGTGCGGCTCGGCAGCGCTGGTGTGGAGCGTGGCGATTGCCTACGACACGCAGAAGCTGGCGCAGGCTCCGACGTCGTGGGCCGACTTCTGGGATGTGCAGAAAACCCCCGGCAAACGCGGGCTGCGCAAGCGTGCTGTGTACAACCTGGAGTTCGCGTTGCTGGCCGACGGCGTGAAAGTCGAAGACGTTTATTCAGTGTTGAACACGCCGCAAGGTGTCGACCGGGCCTTCGCCAAGCTCACCGAGCTCAAACCCTACATCCAGTGGTGGGAAGCCGGCGCGCAACCGGCGCAATGGCTGACGGCCGGGGATGTGGTGATGACCTCGACGTACAGCGGACGTGTGGCCGCTGCCGCGCAAAACGGCAGTCACCTGGGGCTGGTGTGGCCGGGCAGTCTGTATGGCATGGATTACTGGGCGATCATCAAAGGCTCGAAACATGTCGATCAGGCCAAGCGCTTTATCGCGTTCGCCAATCAGCCGGACGCGCAGGTCAAGTATGTCGAGCAGATCCCTTACGGCCCGACCAATACGCAAGCGGCAGCCAGACTCGACGGCAAACTCGCGCAATGGGTACCCACGGCGCCGCAAAACCTGAAAGGCGCGCTGTCGATGGACGTGGCGTTCTGGGTCGATCACGGCGAAGAACTCGAAGAGCGTTTTAATGCCTGGGCCAGCAAGTAGCCGCTGGCGGCTGGACGTTTCACCGCGTCCGGCCTTACTGTTTTGCGCAGTCGATCACCCTGGAGAACCGCAACAATGAACGAGATCGCCCACCCGCTGCGCAGCACGACGGAACAGCATCTGCGCGAGGAACTGGCCGCCTGTTATCGATTGATCGCGCACTTTCGCATGACCGATCTGATTTTTACCCACATCTCGGTGCGACTGCCGGGGCCTGAGCATCACTTCCTGATCAATCCATACGGGCTGATGTTCGATGAGATCACCGCGTCGAATCTGGTGAAGATCGGCCTTGATGGCCGGGCCGTGGAGCCGTCGCCGTATCCCGTGAATCCGGCAGGTTTTGTGATTCACAGCGCCATTCATGGTGCCCGTGACGATGCGCAGTGCGTGCTGCACACCCACACCCGATCCGGCTGCGCGGTCGCGGCGTTGAAGTGCGGGTTGTTGCCGGTGAATCAGATCTCCATGGAGTTCTACGGGCGGGTGGCCTATCACGACTATGAAGGCGTGGCGCTGGACATGAGCGAGCAGCAGCGTCTGGTGCAGGACCTTGGCGACAAGCCGGTGCTGATGTTGCGTAATCACGGTTTGTTGACCGTTGGCCAGACCGTGGGGCAGGCCTTCTTGCGCATGTACTACCTGGAAAAAGCCTGTGAAATCCAGCTCGCTGCGCAAGCTGCCGGTGAGTTGGTCTTGCCGCCGAGCGAGGTGTGCGAACACACCGAACGTCAGTTCAATGATCCTGGCCGGCCGCTGGACGAAGGGGAGTTGAGCGACCCGGATGCCATGCAGTTGGCCTGGGCCGCGCTGTTGCGATTGCTTGAGCGGGTGGCGCCGGGTTATCGCGACTGACTGGAGACTTGCCACGCTCTTGCTGTACAGTCGTTCAGCCCGCGGCTTTCACCGCCGCGCCCTAATGATTGATCCACGGAGAGTGTCGCGCATGAGTCAGGAAGCCCGTTTTTCCCGCATGGAGCCGGAGTTGCGCAAGGCCAACCTGATCGAAGCCACGCTGGTTTGCCTCAAGCGCCACGGCTTTCAGGGCGCATCGATCCGCAAGATTTCCGCCGAGGCCGGCGTCTCGGTCGGGTTGATCAGCCATCATTATTCCGGCAAGGACGAATTGGTGGCCGAGGCCTACCGGGCGATTACTGGCAGGGTCATGGGGTTGCTGCGCGACGCCATGGAACACGCGGCACCCAGCGCCCGGGAACGCTTGTCGGCGTTTTTTCGCGGCTCGTTTTCAGCCGAATTGCTCGACCCGCAATTGATTGATGCCTGGCTGGCATTCTGGGGGGCTGTACGCACGGCGGAATCAATCAACCTCGCGCACGAGCATTCCTACGGCGAGTATCGCGGCATCTTGCGTAAAGTCCTGACCGAATTGGCGCAGGAGGAGGGCTGGGAACACTTCGATGCCGACCTGGCCGCCATCAGCCTTAGCGCGTTGCTTGATGGTTTGTGGCTGGAGTCGGGACTCAACCCGGGCACCTTTACCCCGGAGCAAGGCATTCAGATTTGCGAAGCCTGGGTCGACGGCTTGCAGGCCGGCGGTCGTCAACGGTTTTGCGTTCAGACGACGGGCTGTTGATCGGTCGTTCAGCTGCCGATACTCTCTGGCGCCAAGGCAACAAAACACTCTAATAAGAAACACGCCTTCGGGCATACGCGGGACACCTAGCGATGACTCCTCGGGTACTGATCGTCGATGACGATCCGCTGATTCGCGAACTGCTGCATGCCTACCTGTCCCAGGAAGGTTATGACGTGCATTGCGCCGCCACCGCGGAGCTGGCCGAAACCTTTCTGGCGAGCCAGACGGTGGATCTGGTGATGCTCGATATCCGCTTGCCGGGCAAGGACGGGCTGACCCTGACCCGGGAGCTGCGGGTCCGTTCGGAAGTCGGGATCATTCTGATCACCGGGCGCAACGATGAAATCGATCGCATCGTCGGCCTCGAATGCGGCGCCGACGACTACGTGATCAAACCCCTCAACCCACGCGAGCTGGTGTCCCGGGCGAAAAACCTGATACGCCGGGTTCGCCACGCGCAGGCGCCCCAGCCGGTTGCGGCCATTGCAAAACCGGTCAAGCAATTCGCCGACTGGGCGCTGGACACCGATCGCCGACGGCTGATCGACGCCACTGGCAGCGAAACCCTGCTGACCCACGGCGAATACCAGCTGCTCAGCGTGTTCCTGCGCAACAGCGGCCATACCTTGAGCCGCGATCAGTTGATGGACCAGATCCGCAACCGCGAGTGGGTGCCCAATGATCGTTCCATCGACGTGCTGGTCGGACGTTTACGGCGCAAGTTGCACGACGACCCGGCCGAGCCGCAGTTGATCATTACCATCCACGGTGCCGGTTACCTGTTCACCGCCAGCGTAGCGGCCTGACTCTTATGTGGAGGCTGTTTGCGCTGCTGCTGGGGTTGGTCGCCCACAGCACAATGGCGGCGGAAAAGATTCGCTATTGCGACTATCCGGTCTACCCGCCGATCTCCTGGAGTGACGGCAAGCAGGTGCGCGGCCTGGCCCCGAGCGTGGTGAAAAACCTCTTCGAGAAACTCGGCTATGAAGTCGACATCATCGTGCTCGGCAACTGGAAGCGCTGCCTGCTCGACGCCGCTGAAGGCCGGGTCGATGTGGTGTTGGCCTACAACACCGCACAACGTGAGCAGAGCATGATGTTTTCCACGGTGCCGGTGTTGCGTGAAGAGGTCGCACTGTTCATCAACCGCCAGCGTCCGGTGAAATTCGAGCGTCTGGAGGACCTGGCCCATTACCGTGGCGGGCTGCTGTTCGGTGAAAGTTATGGCGTGGAATTCGACCGCTTGGTCGCGCAGCACCAAAACATCGAGTGGGTCTCTGACAGCCGCCAGAACTTCGGAAAACTGATTCGCGGGCGCATCGACTTCATCACCTCGGAGCGACGCACCGGCGAGCTTTACGTCGAGAACCTGCCGGGCGCACAAGACATCGTCGCCTTGCCGACCTCCTTGAGCGTTGACTACCTGCGGATTGCGGTATCACGCCGTTCACCACTGGCCAGCCGCATGCCGGACATCGATGCGCAACTCAAACGCATGGTCGATGCCGGGGAGGTCGAGCGTTTGCTCGACGAAAGCGAAGTCACGTACCGTGACATGATCAACCTGCCGGCGAATTCGAAATGATCGGCGCACGGCCCGGGGGGCTGTTGCGGCGTCTGCTGTTGTTCATTCTGTTGTTCAGCCTGTGCTTCACCGTCCTGGCGAGCACCGTGCAGTTGTACTTCGAATACCGCCGCGAGATGCGCGAGATTGATTCGCGCATGGAGCTGATTCGCGCCGGGTATCTGGCCAGTCTGGAGCGCAGTCTCTGGGACTTGAACCAGGAACAATTGAATGTGCAGTTACGCGGCCTGGTGGATTTTTCCGACGTGGCACGGGTGCATCTGATCAGCCCTGATTTCGATCTGCTGCATGGCAACGCGGAGCCGATAGGGCCGTTGCGCATTGAGCGTTTTCAATTGGACTATCAACCGCCGTCCGGGCCGTTGCGGCATCTGGGCCAGTTGGAGGTCAGCACCGATCTGGGCGCCGTGCACCAGCGTTTGTATGCCACCGGTTTGACCAGCCTGTTATGGATGAGCGTGTTCTTATGCGGGCTGGCGGTGGCGCTGTCGGGGCTGTTTTACCGCTTGGTCACGCGGCACCTGCAAGTCATGGCCGAGTTCGCCAGGCGCGTTGCCGCCGGTGACTGGCACGACCCCTTGCAGCTGGACAAGCGCCGTGGCGCCGACGAGGACGAAATCGACACCGTGGCCCATGCGCTGGACGACATGCGCCGGGCAATCCTCAGTGACATTGACCGCCGGGAAACCGATCGACTGGCCCTGCAAGACAACCGCGATGAACTGCTGCGAAGGGTCGAGCGCCGCACCGCCAGCCTCATGCGTGCCAAGGATGAAGCCGAAGCGGCCAACCTTGCGAAATCACGGTTCCTGGCGACCATGAGCCACGAACTGCGCACGCCGCTCAACGGCATCCTTGGCATGGCCGAATTGCTGCGTGACGCCCACTTGGATGAGCGCAACGGCAAACGTCTGGATGCGTTGTACAAGGCGGGCGAAGGGTTGTTGTCTATTCTCAATGAAGTGCTGTATTTCGCTCGATTGGAGGAGGGCGTCAGCCACCCGGAACCGGTCGACTTTTCCCTCCGGCGGTTGCTCGACGAGGTGCTGACGCTGCTGGAACCGCGCGCGCTGAGCAACGACACGACGCTGCACTGCCGGATGGATCCGCAGGTCGCCGACCGGCACCATGGCGCCGAACAATTCTTGCGTCAGGTATTGAGCAACTTGCTGGCCAACGCGATCAAGTTCACCGAAGGTGGAGAGGTCAGAGTCGAGGTCGTGCTGCTGGCTCCCAACCCGCAACAGACCGGGCAACGGCTGCGCCTGAGCGTGACGGACAACGGCATCGGCATTGCGCCCGCGGTGCAGGATAAGATTTTCGAGCGCTTCACGCAGGCCAGCGAGGAGGTGGCGCAACGCTTCGGCGGAACCGGTCTCGGATTGGCCATTTGCAAACATCTGGTGGAGCAGTTGGGCGGGCAGATCGGTGTTGAAAGCCAGGTCGGGCAGGGCAGCTGTTTCTGGTTTGAAGTGACGTTGCAACCGTCGACCGACACCACCGAGGTGGCGTCAAGCAGCGAACCCGGCAGGTCGCTGAAGATTCTGGTGGTCGAGGACGTGGCGCTGAACCGTGAAGTGGTCAGCGGCTTGCTGCAACGGGACGGGCATCAGGTCTGGCTCGCCGAAGACGGCGAGCAGGCGCTGATGCAATGCGCCGGGCAGACGTTCGATTTGATCCTGCTCGACGTGCACCTGCCGGGCATCAGTGGCGTCGAGTTGTGCACATTGATTCGCGGCACCGAAGGCCCGAACCGCCAATGCCGAATCTTCGCCCTGACCGCCAGTGTTCAGCCGGCGCTGGTGCGCGGTTATCTGGATGCCGGGATGGACGGCATTCTCGCCAAACCTCTGAAGCTCGACAATCTGCGTCAGGCCCTGGCCGGGCATTCACCCATACCCACGCCGCAGCCTGTTGACGAGGCAATGGATTGGCCGCTGCTGGACACCCACCGCACCTTGCTCGGTGAACAGAAACTCCAGGGATTGCTGGCGGTGTTGCGCGATTCGATCAGCCAGCATCGCGAAGCGCTCACGGAAGCGATCGAGGCCGACGATTGCACCGAAGTCGCTCACTTGGCGCATCGCTTGGCCGGCAGCAGCGACTCATTGGGCTTTCGTGCATTGGCCACTGTGCTGCGCGCGCTGGAAGAGGCTGCGCTGGTCAACGACGAATCAAGGTTGCGGATATTGGCACCGCAGGTTCACGCGCACTTGCAGCATTCGCAACAGACGCTGACCGACCTGCTGCACCCCTGACATACAAGTTCGTTACGACTTTTTACAACTTCGAGCGTTAAGGTCAACGGGAGCTTACATGGCCTTCCAATAATCGAGATAACCGCCACAGCGCGGTCTTCGAAGCTTATTGGAGATAATAATAATGAACCGCCGTAAAGCTGATCCCTCCTCGCGCCACGCGCACCTTGCTGATGGGGTGCGGACATGAGCGAATCTATCGAACGTAATGGCATCCACCTGACCCGCGCTTTAAAAAGCCGACACATCTTCATGTTGTCCCTGGGGGGCGTGATCGGCACGGGGTTGTTTATGGGCTCCGGAGTGACGATCAATCAGGGCGGGCCGGTGGGGGCGATTCTCGCTTACCTGGTCGCCGGTTTCCTGATGTACCTGGTGATGGTGTGCCTGGGCGAATTGTCCGTGCAAATGCCGGTGTCCGGCTCGTTTCAAACCCACGCGACCAAGTTCATCGGGCCGGCCACCGGCTTCATGATCGGCTGGGTGTACTGGATGAGTTGGGCGACCACGGTGGGCCTGGAGTTCACGGCGGCAGGCATGCTGATGGAACGCTGGTTTCCAACCATTCCGATCTGGTACTGGTCGGCGCTGTTCGTGGTGGTGCTGTTCGGCCTGAATGCGTTGGCCACACGCGCTTTTGGTGAAGCGGAATACTGGTTTTCCGGGATCAAGGTCGCGGCGATCCTCGGGTTTATTGTGGTCGGCGTACTGGTGATTTTCGGCGCGATCCCACTGACCAGTGGTGCACCGGCACCGATGATGACCAACCTGATCGGCGACTCGCTGTTCCCCAACGGTTTGTCGGCGGTGTTCGCAGTGATGATGACTGTGGTCTACGCCTTCCAGGGCTGCGAGATCATGGGCGTGGCCGCCGGCGAAACCGATCAGCCGGAAAAAAGCATCCCGCGTGCCGTGCGCAACGTGGTGTTTCGCGTGTTGATTTTCTATGTGCTGGCGATCGTGGTGCTGTCGGCAATCGTGCCGTGGCAGCAGGCCGGGTTGATGGAAAGTCCGTTCGTGCAAGTGTTCGACATGGTCGGCATTCCTTATGCGGCTGACTTGATGAACTTTGTGATTCTTACGGCGATTCTGTCGGTGGGTAACTCGGGCCTGTATGCCTCTACGCGCATTCTGTGGGCGATGTCCAAGACCGGCATGGCGCCGAAAAGCCTGTCGCCGTTGAGCAAGCGCGGCGTGCCGTTACGGGCGCTGAGCATCACCTTGTGCTTCGCGCTGGTGTCGTTGATGACCAGCTTCGTCGCGGCGGACACGCTGTTCATGGTGTTGATGGCGGTGAGCGGCATGTCGGGCACGGTGACCTGGATCGTGATCGCGCTGGCGCAGTACAAATTCCGCAAGGCTTACCTGCGCGATGGCGGCAAGCTCAGCGACTTGAAATACCGCGCGCCGTGGTTCCCGCTGTTGCCGCTGACATGCATTGCGTTGTGCTGTTCGCTGTTCGTGTTCCTGGCATTGGATGAAACGCAGCGCCCTTCGCTGTATTGGGGCTTCGGGTTTATCGCGGTGTGCTACGCCGCGTACTTCCTGACTCAACGCAAGCGCCAGGCGGTGCTGGCACCGAGCTTGCCGACGGCGTAGCGGTACACACCAAGACAAAACCCCATGGGAGCAAGCCGTGGCGAGAGGATCAACCCCCTCGCCACGGCTTGCTCCCATCGTTGTTTTTGGTGGGTTACGCGCTGTAGGCAGTTGTTCAAAGTTGTAACAGCGCAGTCGTCGCATGGCTGGATGTCAGAACTTAAATCAACAAAATCAACTACTTACTAAGTAAGCGCAGCTGTTACAGCCCGCTCTTCAGCCAATTGCCGTCTTGCTGAACACTCGTTTAGTATTACCCTAAGTCGCACCACCTCACGCCAAACACAATAATTCGAGGATTCGCATGACTACTCACATTTCTCTGCTGTGCCAAGTAAAAGCCGGCGTGGCCTGGATCACCCTCGATCGCCCCGATCAGCGTAATGCGCTGGACATTCCGACCCTGAAAAATCTGCACGCCGTGCTTGATGAGTTCAACGCCGATCCCTCCGTTCGGGTCGTGGTGCTGACCGGCAGCGGCCGCAGTTTCTGTTCCGGCGCGGATCTCGCCGAGTGGGCCGATGCCGAAGCCCGTGGCGCCCTCGAAAGCTACGGCTGGACCGAAACCGCCCATGCATTGATGAGCCGTTTGTACAGCCTGGAAAAACCGACCATCGCCGCCATCAACGGCACCGCCGTCGGCGCCGGGATGGACCTGACGCTGTGCTGCGACCTGCGCATCGCCGCGCAATCGGCGCGCTTCAAGGCCGGCTACACCAGCATGGCCTACTCGCCGGACGCCGGTGCCAGCTGGCATCTGCCGCGCCTGATCGGCACCGAACAAGCCAAGCGCCTGCTGTTCCTCGACGAGTTGTGGGGCGCCGACCGTGCCTTGGCCGCCGGTCTCGTCGGCGAAGTCTGCGCCGATGAACAACTGCACGACGTGACCACCGAATTGGCCACGCGCCTGGCCAACGGTCCGACGTTCGCTTTCGCCCAGACCAAAAAACTCATGCGCGAAGGCGCCCAGCGCAGCCTGCCGGAGCAACTGCAAGCCGAGCTCGCCGCCGGCCTGCTTTGCGGTCGCAGCAAAGACGGCGCCGAAGCCTTGCGCGCCGCCATCGAAAAACGCCCGGCACACTTCAGCGGCCAATAGGCCCGATGACTGGCCTCGTACACCTACTCAGCACATGAACAACAGGTAGCCCCATGAATTTCCAACTGACCCAAGAACAAGACATGTTGGTGGACGCGGTACGCAGCTTTGTCGCCAAGGAACTGCTGCCTCATGAGGAAGCGGTCGACCGCGCCGACGAAGTCTCCCCGGAGCTGGCGGCACAGATCCGTGGCAAGGCGATTGCGGCAGGTTTCTATGCCTTCAACATGCCGGAAGAAGTGGGCGGTGGCGGCCTCGATTACCTGTCCCAGGCGCTGATCGAGCGTGAACTGTCCAAGGTTTCGTGGGCGCTGCATGTGTTTGTCGCGCGGCCGTCGAAAATCCTCATGGCTTGCACCGGCGAGCAGATCAACGACTACCTGCTGCCGTGCATCCAGGGCGAGAAAATCGATTGCTTCGCGCTGACCGAGCCGGGTGCCGGTTCCGACGCCAACGCGATCAAGACCCGTGCCGTGCGCGACGGCGATGACTTCATTCTCAACGGCAGCAAGCACTTCATCAGCCACGCCGGTCATGCCGATTTCGCCATCGTTTTCGCGGTCACCGACACCTACGAGCACAACGGCAAACAGCGCAACGCCGTGACGTCGTTCCTGGTCGACCGCGACACGCCGGGCATGACCATTCGCCGGGGGCCCAAGTGCGTGAGCAACCGCGGTTATCACACCTTTGAAATGTTCTTCGACGACTGCCGCGTCCCCGCCAATAAAGTGCTGGGGGAAGTCGGCAAGGGCTGGGACGTGGCCAACGCCTGGCTCACGGCCGGACGGGTGATGGTCGCCGCCAACTGCGTCGGCCAGGCGCAACGCGCGCTCGACGTGTCGCTGCAATGGGCCGCCGACCGCAAGCAGTTCGGCCAGCCGATCGGCACCTACCAGGGCATCTCGTTCAAGCTCGCCGACATGGTCACGCAGATCCGCGCCGCCGAACTGCTGACCTTGCACACCGCCTGGAAAATGGACCAGGGCACCATGACCGACGGCGAGGCCGGCATGGCCAAGTTGTTTGCCAGTGAAGTGCTCGGCAAGGTCGCCGATGAGGCGGTGCAGATTTTTGGCGGCATGGGCCTGATGGACGAATGCCCGGTGGAACGCATCTGGCGCAACGCGCGGATCGAGCGCGTCTGGGAAGGCACCTCGGAGATCCAGCGCCACATCATTTCCCGCGAATTGCTGCGGCCACTGTTGCGCTGACCGGTCGGGAGAATGGCTATGTCGCAAACGATTCGTGACAACCTAAAACGCATGCTCGCACCGCGCCACCTGGCGTTTATCGGTGGCCGCAGCATGGCCCGCGCGCTCAAGCGCTGCGCCGACGGCGGTTACCTTGGCGAGATGTGGCTGGTCAATCCGCAGCACGACAGCCTTGAAGGCGTGCCGTGTGTGCGCCGTATTGCCGATCTGCCGTGCGGCCCGGACGCGGTGTTCATCGCGACCAACCGCGAGCTGACCCTGACCTGCGTTGCCGAACTGGCCGCCAAGGGCGCAGGCGGGGCGATCTGCTACGCCTCCGGGTTCGCCGAAACCGGTGCCGAGGGCCAGGCCTTGCAGCAACAATTGCTCAAAGCCGCCGGCCACATGGCCTTGCTTGGCCCCAACTGTTACGGCCTGCTCGACTATTTGCACAGCTCCGCGCTGTGGCCGGTGGCCCATGGAGGAAAACCGGTGGAGAAGGGCGTCGCCGTCCTGACCCAAAGCGGTAACTTTGCCTACAACCTGTCCATGAGTGACCGCTCGCTACCAGTGGCCTACATGGCGTCGGTCGGCAATCAGGCGCAACTGGGCATCGCCGAATTGATGGACGTGTTGCTCGATGAGCCGCGCGTCACCGCCATCGGCTTGCACCTCGAAGGCCTGAAAAACGTCCCGGGTTTCGCCCGCGCGGCGCACAAGGCATTGGAGAAGGGCATTCCGATCATCGCCTTGAAAACCGGCGTGTCGCAGATCGGTGCCGAGCTGGCGCTGAGTCACACAAGCTCGCTGTCCGGTTCCGATGCGCTGTACGACAGTCTGTTTGCGCGCCTCGGCGTGATCCGCGTCAGCGGCCCGGTGAGTTTCGTCGAAACCTTGAAAGCGGCGGCGTGCGGCAAGTTGCCGGCGGGCAACAGCCTGATCGCACTGGCCTGTTCGGGAGGCGATGCCGGGCTGATTGCCGACTACGCCGAGCGCAACGAGCTGAGCTTGCCGAAACTCGACGAAGGTCAGCGCGATGAGCTGGCGCAAGTGCTGCCGAGCTACGCCAATCTGGTCAATCCGCTGGATTTCACCACGGCGATCTGGGGCGATGGCGAAGCCTTGAACCACATGCTCGACAGCGCCCTGCGCACCGAAGCCGATGCGGCGATGCTGGTGCTCGATTACCCGGCGCAATTTACCGGCGAACGCAAGGAATGCGACCTGCTGCTGGAGCTGTTCTGTGCTGCGCTGATCCGCCACGGCAAGACCGGTTTTGTCACCTCGGCCTTCCCGGAATTGCTGCCGGCCCACGCTCGCGAACGTCTGCATACCCAAGGCGTGGCGGCGTTGCAAGGCGTCGAAGACGGGCTGGCCGCGTGGGGTCGGATTGCTGGCTATCAACGCAACCGTCAGGCGCTGCTGGCGCTCGGTGAATCAGTGCTGGTGCCGCACTGCCCTCAGGCGCTGGAAGGCGAAGGTCGCTTGCTCAATGAATGGGATTCGAAAAAAGCGTTGCGCGCCTTCGGCCTGCAGACGCCCAACGGCGTGTTGAGCTCACCAGACGAGGCGTTGAGCGACGCCAACGCGCTGGGTTATCCGTTGGTATTGAAAGCGGTCAGCTCCCAACTGCCGCACAAAACCGAAGCCGGCGCCGTGGCGTTGAACCTCAAGGACGGCGCCGCTCTGAACGCTGCCCTGGAAAAAATGCGCGCCAGCCTCGTCGATTACGCGCCGCACGTGCCGTTCGATCAGGTGCTGCTGGAGCCCATGGCCAAGCCGCCGTTGGCCGAGCTGATCGTCGGCATCAAACGCGAAAACGACTTCGGACTGGCCCTGGTCATCGGCGCGGGCGGAATTCTGGTGGAGTTGCTCAAGGACAGTCGCAGCCTGTTGCTGCCCACCACCGATGGCGCCATTCGCCAAGCGTTGCTCGGCCTGCGCAGTGCCGCGTTGCTGCAAGGTTTTCGCGGTCGCCAAGTGGCGGATCTGGACGCGCTGGTGGCGGCGATTCGAGCGGTCGCCGATTACGCCTGCGAGAACGCCGGGCAGTTGCTGGAACTTGATGTGAACCCATTGTTGGTCGGTGCCGATGGCACGACTGCGGTCGATGCGTTGATTCGCCTCGGCCACGAGTGAGGACGTGAATATGCAAAGCACAACATTGACCGGCGGCCAGGCCCTGGTCCGCCTGCTGGCCAACTACGGCGTCGACACCGTGTTCGGCATCCCCGGCGTACACACGCTGGAGTTGTACCGTGGCCTGCCCGGCAGCGGCATTCGCCATGTGCTGACGCGCCATGAGCAAGGCGCCAGTTTCATGGCCGACGGCTACGCCCGAGTCAGCGGAAAACCGGGTGTGTGCTTCATCATCACCGGGCCGGGCGTGACCAATGCCGCGACCGGCATCGGCCAGGCCTATGCCGACTCGATTCCGATGCTGGTGATATCCAGCGTCAACCACACCGCCAGCCTCGGCAAAGGCTGGGGGTGCCTGCACGAAACCCAGGACCAGCGCGCAATTACCGCGCCGATCACGGCGTTTTCGGCGGTAGCCCTTAGCGCCGAAGACCTGCCCGAATTGATCGCCCGTGCCTACGCGGTGTTTGACAGTGAGCGTCCGCGCCCGGTGCACATTTCCGTGCCGCTCGACGTGCTGTCGGCAAAGGTCAGCCGCGACTGGAGCAATGAAGTGGTGCGTCGCCCGAGCCGTGGCGTACCGGCCGCTACGGCGCTGGATCAGGCCGTGGCCAAACTGCAAAGCGCCAAACGGCCGATGATCATCGCCGGCGGTGGCGCATTGAATGCGCAGCAGCAAGTGCATGAACTCAGCACCCGACTCGCCGCGCCGCTGTTTACCAGCGTGGCCGGCAAAGGCCTGTTGCCGCCGGATGCATCCCTCAATGCCGGCTCGACCCTGTGCGTCGAGCCGGGCTGGCAACTCATCGCCGAGGCGGACGTGGTGCTGGCCGTTGGCACCGAAATGGCCGACACCGATTTCTGGCGCGAGCGTCTGCCGCTGAATGCCGAGCTGCTGCGCGTGGACATCGACCCGCGCAAGTTCAACGATTTCTACCCGTGCGCGGTGGCGCTGCAAGGCGATGCGCAACACACCCTCGCCGCGTTGCTGGAACGTCTGTCGCCCGTCAATCGCGATGCCAGTGCAGCGATCGCGTCCGTCGCAGCGCTGCGTGAAGCGGTGCAAAACAACCACGGTCCCTTGCAGTCGATCCATCAAGCGATACTCGAACGTATCGCTGCGGAGCTGCCGGACGATGCCTTCATCAGCACCGACATGACCCAACTGGCCTACACCGGCAACTACGCCTTCAACAGCCTGGCACCACGCAGCTGGTTGCATCCGACCGGCTACGGCACGCTGGGTTATGGCTTGCCGGCGGGCATCGGCGCCAAGTTCGGCGCGCCGCAGCGGCCGGGTCTGGTGCTGGTTGGCGACGGCGGTTTTCTCTACACCGCGCAGGAACTGGCCACCGCCGTCGAAGAGCTGGACAGCCCGCTGGTGGTGTTGCTCTGGAACAACGACGCGCTGGGACAGATCCGCGACGACATGATCGGGCTGGATATCGAGCCGATTGGCGTGCTGCCGCGCAACCCGGACTTTGCCGCCCTTGCCCGTGCGTTCGGTTGCACGGTCAGCGAGCCGCAAAGCCTGGCCGAGTTGCAAACCGACTTGCGCCACGGCTTCAAGCGCAACGGCGTGACCCTGATCGAACTCAAGCACGCGTGCGCGCAGTGACTCCAATTTTGTAAAAAGGATACCGCCATGCGCTTTTCCGATCTGACTCAACGCATCGCCGGTGACGGCGCTGCCGCCTGGGACATTCACTACCGCGCTTTGGCGCTGAAAGAGCAGGGCGAAGACATTTTGCTGCTGTCAGTTGGCGACCCGGATTTCGACACCCCGGTGCCGATTGTGCAGGCGGCCATCGACAGCCTGTTGTCCGGCAACACCCACTACGCCGACGTGCGTGGCAAACGCGCACTGCGTGAAAGCATCGCCCGGCATTACGCCAAACGCAGTGGCCAGCACGTTTCGGCGGAGCAGGTCACCGTGCTCGCCGGGGCGCAATGCGCGTTGTTCTGCGTGGCGCAGTGCGTACTGAATCCGGGCGACGAAGTGCTCGTCGCCGAGCCGATGTACGTCACTTATGAAGCCGTGTTCGGTGCCTGCGGTGCGGTGGTGATTCCGGTGCCGGTGCGTTCCGAAAACGGGTTTCGGGTGTTGCCCGAAGACGTCGCCACCCGCATCACGCCGCGTACCCGCGCGCTGGCACTGAACAGTCCACACAACCCGTCCGGCGCCAGTTTGTCGCGCAGCACCTGGCAGGCGCTTGCAGATTTATGCATCACCCACGACCTGTGGCTGATTTCCGATGAGGTCTACAGCGAGTTGCTGTTCGACGGCGAACACATCAGTCCGGCGAGTTTGCCGGGCATGGCTGAGCGCACCGCGACACTCAACAGCCTGTCGAAATCCCACGCCATGACCGGCTGGCGCATCGGCTGGTCAATCGCGCCACCGGCGCTGGCCGAGCACCTGGAAAACCTCGCGCTGTGCATGCTCTACGGTTTGCCGGACTTCGTGCAGGACGCCGCCGTCGTCGCGCTGGAAAGCAACCTGCCGGAACTGGACACGATGCGCGAAGCCTATCGCCAACGCCGCGATCTGGTCTGCGAATGCCTGGCCGACTGCCCCGGCGTGCGGGCCTTGAAACCCGATGGCGGAATGTTCGTGATGGTCGATATACGCGACACCGGGCTCAGCGCCCAAGCGTTTGCCGACCGCTTGCTCGACCGTCATGGCGTGTCGGTGCTGGCCGGTGAAGCCTTCGGTCCGAGCGCAGCCGGGCATATTCGCCTGGGCCTGGTGCTGGGCGCGGAACCCTTGCGTGACGCCTGCCAGCGAATCACCCGTTGCGCCACTGAACTGATGGAAGCCCATGTCTATGCATAACCACAAGACGCTGTTTATCGATGGCCGCTGGCAGACCCCGTCGGGGCAGGGCATCGCCGAGGTCATCAATCCGGCCACTGAAGAGGTCGCAGGTTCGGTGCCGCTGGGCGATGAGCGCGATGTCGACAATGCGGTGGCTGCGGCGCGCCGGGCCTTCGGTCCATGGTCGCGGACGCCGTCGAGCGTTCGCGCCGGTTACCTGCGTGCCCTCGCCGACCAGTTAAGTGCCCGGGCCGATGAAATGGCTGCGGTCATCACCACCGAGTTGGGGATGCCGGTGCAATGGTGCCGTTCGGTGCAGGTCGACGGGCCCATCATCGGCCTGGAGCAATACGTCGAACTCGCCGGCTTGATGGATGAAGTGCGCGAGGTCGGTAATTCGCTGGTCATCCGCGAGGCGGTCGGTGTGTGCGCCTTCATCAACCCGTGGAACTACCCGCTGCATCAACTGATCGGCAAGCTCGCGCCGGCTTTGGCCGCCGGTTGCACCGTGGTGGTCAAGCCGAGTCAGGAAACGCCGTTGCATGCCTTTTTGCTGGCGCAGATGATCGAAGCGATCGGCTTGCCGGCCGGCGTATTCAACCTGGTCAGCGGACCGGGCTCGAAAGTCGGCGAAGCGCTGGCCAAGCACCCGGACGTGGACATGGTGTCGTTCACCGGCTCCACCGGCGCCGGGGTTCGCGTGGCACAAGCGGCGGCGCCTTCGGTGAAGCGCGTGTGCCTGGAACTGGGCGGCAAGTCGCCGCTGTTGGTTGCCGAGGATGCCGATCTGGCTGCCGCCGTGCGCTACGGCGTGCAGGACGTGATGATCAACTCGGGGCAGACCTGCACCGCGTTGACCCGCATGTTGCTCCCCGCCAGTCGTTACGCCGAGGCCGTGGAGCTGGCAATTGCCGAAACCCAAAGTCTGCGCATGGGCGATCCGCTGGACCCGCAGAGTTTCCTCGGGCCGATGTGCTCGGCGGCGCAGCGTCGCACCGTGCATGACTACATTCAGGCCGGACAACAAGAAGGCGCGCGGCTGGTTTTCGGCGGCGAAACAGCGCAAGCGTTTGAACGCGGTTACTACGTCAGTCCAACGCTGTTCGCCGATGTGGATAACCGCATGCGCATCGCCCAGGAAGAAATCTTCGGCCCGGTGCTGTGCCTGATTCCCTACACCGATGAAGCGCAAGGGATTCAGATCGCCAACGATTCGCCGTTTGGCTTGTCCAGCGGTGTCTGGGCCGGCAGCACTGAACGCGCCTTGCAACTCGGGCGTCAGTTGCGTGCCGGGCAATGCTTTCTCAATGGCGCGGCGTTCAATTATCAGGCGCCGTTCGGCGGCTACAAACAGTCAGGCAATGGCCGGGAGTGGGGAGAAGAAGGGCTCAATGAATTTGTGGAAGTGAAGGCGATCCAGGTGTGACCGTTGACGGTTCAAACGATCTGCGCACGGTTATCGCCCACCCATAAAACCTGTAAACGTTTAGGAAATTGCCATGAAAGTCTTGATTGTCCACGCTCACCCGGAGCCGAAATCCTTTACCGCCGCCCTGCGTGACCAGGCGGTGTCGACGCTTGAGGCTCAGGGGCATGAGGTCCGGGTCAGCGACCTGTACGCGATGAACTGGAACCCGGTGGCCAGTGCCGATGACTTTTCCTCGCGGGAGAACCCCGAGTACCTGGTGTACGCGCTGGAGCAACGGCTGGGGGTGAAGAGCCAGTCGCTGGCGCCGGACATCCAGCAAGAACTCGACAAACTGCTGTGGGCTGACTTGCTGATCCTGAACTTCCCGATTTTCTGGTTCTCCGCCCCGGCGATGCTCAAGGGCTGGATTGATCGGGTGTTGGTGTCGGGTATTTGCTACGGCGGCAAACGTTTTTACGACCAGGGCGGATTGAGCGGCAAGAAGGCGCTGGTTACCGTCACCCTGGGCGGCCGTGAGCATATGTTCGGTGATGGCGCGATTCATGGTCCGCTGGAGGATATGTTGCGGCCGATCCTGCGCGGCACGCTGGCCTATGTCGGGTTTGACGTGCTGGAGCCGTTCGTGGCCTGGCATGTGCCGTACATCAGTGACGAAGCACGCAAAGATTTCCTGCACAGTTATCAGCAGCGCCTGGAGCATCTGAGTGATGACCGGCCGATGCAGTTTCCGCGCTTGTCGCAGTTTGATGAGGCGTTGTATCCGTTGCCTGGTTGAAAGGGGCTTTTGGCGGGGGCTTGAGGATGTGTTTTCCGGCCCCATCGCGAGCAGGCTCGCTCTTACAGAGGGTTTGTGTACGCCACAGATCTCCTGTGGGAGCGAGCCTGCTCGCGAAGGGGCCAGCGAGTTCAACCCCGAAAAACGAAATATGCCGAAGCTGTTCCCGATCACTGAACAGGTTCGGCAGAGGTGATCGGGTTTAAATTTCCTTCACCGGCGTTTCACCCTCAACCCCTTTGATCAACCCGATGGCATGCAGGCAATCCGCCTTGTTCACATACGACTCGCCACTGGCGATCGTCTCGTGGTTCCCCGCCCTCAAGCGCCAGCGCCATTGTCCTTTGCCGGTGCTCGGCGTGCCTTTGGATTGCCTGTAAATCTCGAAATACATTCTGCTCGCTCCATGCGATGGGTCATCGCGACAACCTGTGTGTCGCATCGGGGGCAAGCCTAGCGGAGCTGGGTTTTTTGGCCATCAGGCATTTGTTTCCAGGCATTTGAAAATATTTCAGCCCGCGCTGCCGGGTCGTTGTGGATGGCCAAAACCCCCGCAGTTTCGCCCTTGCATCACCTCCCACGGTCCTGCTTAATACGACACGGCTCATGGCGTCGAGCAGCTGTCGACGACCTCGGATTGTAGAAAAATCACTATAAAAAAAGAGCAATCAATTGACTCATCAGCACGGAACGCAACTGACCGGGCATGTGCAGCTTTCGCTCGTGATCCCGGTTTTCAATGAGGCGGCGACCATTGATTTGTTCATCGCGCGGATCACTGACGTCTTCAAGGATGAAACGCTGATCGGTCTGGAAATGGTGTTCGTCAACGACGGCAGCACCGACACCACGCTCGACCTGCTGCTGGAGCGCCAACAGACCGATTCGCGCCTGCGCATCGTCGATCTGAGCCGCAATTTCGGCAAGGAAGCGGCCCTGACCGCCGGCTTGCAGACCGCCACCGGCCAGGTGGTGGTGCCAATCGACGTCGATTTGCAGGACCCGCCTGAAGTGATCCTCGAGATGATCGCCCTTTGGCGTGAAGGCTATGAAGTGGTGCTGGGTCATCGTGTGAGTCGCAAGACCGACTCCTGGGCCAAGCAAACCTCGGCCAACTGGTTTTATCGCCTGCACAACAAAATCGCTGAGCAACATCTGCCGGAAAACGTCGGCGATTTTCGTCTGATGGACCGTTGTGTGGTGGATGCCCTGCAAACCCTGCCCGAGTCTCGGCGCTTCATGAAAGGCCTGTTTGCCTGGGTCGGGTTTCGCACGACGCATGTGAACTACGAGCGCCTAGAACGGGTGGCGGGAGCGAGCAAGTTCAACGGCTGGCGGTTGTGGAACTTCGCGCTGGAAGGCATCACCAGTTTCAGCACCGAACCGCTGCGTATCTGGACGTATCTGGGGCTGTTCGTCTCGCTGATCTCGTTCTCGTTTGCCATTTTCATCATCTTGCGAACCTTGATTTCCGGTGTCGATTTACCGGGTTATGCGTCGCTGATGGTCGCCGTCACGTTTCTGGGCGGCCTGCAATTGATCGGCATCGGCGTGCTGGGTGAATACCTGGGCCGCACGTATATCGAGTCAAAACGCCGCCCGGTGTATCTGGTGCGGCGCGTCTACGACCCCAAGGACTGAACCATGGATCTCAAGGAAACCGACATCCTCGGTTCGAGCATCGACCAGCACTGGTATTACGCCTCCAAAGCGGCGGCCACCACGCGAATGCTGGGTAACACGCCGGTCACAAGGATTCTCGACGTAGGCGCGGGCTCCGGATTCTTTTCCCACCATTTGCTGAGGCATTCGGCGGCCCGTGAAGCCTGGTGCGTCGACATCAGTTACGACCAGGATTCGGACGCCACCACCGCCGGTAAACCGGTGCATTACCGTCGCGGCATCGACTCGGTGGATGCCGATCTGGTGCTGCTGATGGATGTGCTGGAACATGTCGATGACGACGTCGGGTTGCTCAAGGCTTACGTCGATAAAGTCCCCTCCGGCAGCCGTTTCCTGATGACGGTGCCAGCGTTCCAGTTTCTCTGGAGCGGGCACGATGACTTCCTGGAACACAAGCGCCGCTACACTTTGGCGCAGCTGGAAACGGTGGCCCGGGACGCCGGTTTGACCGTGAAACAGGGGGCTTATTACTTCGGCCTGGTGTTCCCGATTGCTGCGACCCTGCGCTTGTTGCCCAAGGGCGCACAACCGTCGCCACCACGCTCGCAACTCAAGCAGCACCACCCGCTGGTGAATACGGTTTTGAAGACGCTGTGCCGCGTCGAACTGCCCTTCATGGGCGCGAATCGTCTGGCCGGATTGACTGTGTTTGTCCTGGCGCAGAAGCCGTGACGTCAGCCGAAAAATCCGCCCTGATCCAGCGTGGCCTGCGTTTTGCCGTGACCGGGTTGTTCGTCACGGCCCTGCATGCGCTGGTCGCCGTGTTGTTCATCCATTACGTGCTGCCTCTACCGCCCTTGGCCAACGGCGCGGCGTTTGCCGTGGCGACCGTGGTGTCTTACCTGATCAATACCACGTGGAGCTTTTCCGCCCGTTTGCACGGCAAAACGCTGCTGCGCTTCATGATGGTTTCCGCTGCCGGATTCCTGCTGGCGATGCTGGTGGCCTGGGCTGCGCAAATGGCCGGGCTGCATTATTTGCTGGGGATTGGCGCAGTGGCGCTGACCCTTCCGGCCTTCACCTTTGTATTGCATAACTTCTGGACGTATCGATGAAGGATTTCGCTAGACGCCTGCCACTCAACCTCTTGCCGCTGTTGATCGGTGTTGTGGCCTTTTTCCTCATCATCGGGCCACGGGCGCTGAACCCGCAAAACATCGCGTGGCTGGGCAATGGCGATCCGGCGACCCATTACCTAGGATGGGCTTTTTTCCGGCAGTCGCCGTGGACTTTTCCCATAGGGCTCAATCCTTCCTATGGAATGGAATTGGGCAATGGCATCATTTTTTCTGATTCCAACCCGCTGCTGGCATTCTTGTTCAAACCCTTTGCTGCGCTGTTGCCGACACCTTTTCAGTATTTCGGCCTCTGGTTACTGACCTGCTTCGTTCTGCAGGCGTGGTTTGCCTGGAAGGTAGTGGGGCTGATGTCGTCGCATGTGGGTGTGCGTGCCGTGAGTACGGCGTTGTTGCTCTTTGTTCCGCCAATGCTCATGCGCATGCCCTTTCATTTGTCCCTGGGCGGGCATTTTCTGCTGCTGGCTTCGTTTTACCTGGCCTTGCATCCGCAACTGCGTCGTCGACGCCTGGCCTGGGGCGCATTGCTGGCGACGGTCGCGTTGGTCCACGCGTACTTTCTGGCGATGGTTGCACTGATCTGGATCTCCGATCTCGCGGCCGGGTATTTCAAGAAGAAACTGACGCTGCGCTCTGCCTTGATCGAGTTTCTTGCACTGTTTTCACTGGTCAGCTTTTGCTGCTGGCAAGCCGGGTATTTTTCGGTCGGCACCGAAGGCGCGATCTCAGGCGGTTTTGGCATCTACGGCATGAACCTGCTGTCACTGATCGATTCGGGGAACTGGTCCTATGTGCTGAAGGATCTGCCCGGTGTCCAAGGGTTCGGTGACGGCGAAGGGTTTGTCTTTCTGGGACTTGGCCTGATCACGCTGGGCCTCTATGCCGTGGTCGGTTTACTGCAAGGCAATACCGGCTTCGGGCAACAGGTGCGGCGGCGACCCTTTTTGCTGTTGGCGCTGATTGGGCTGACGGTGTTCGCCATTTCAAATCATGTGGCGTTGGGCTTGCTCGAGTTCACCTATCCGCTGCCGCCCGTGGTGATTTCCATCGCCAACATCTTCCGCGCCTCGGGGCGAATGTTCTGGCCGGTGTACTACGCGATCATCTTCGCCATCATTTTCCTGGTCATTCGCGCCAACACGCCGCGCACGGCCTTTTGCCTGCTGTCGCTGGCGTTGCTGATACAGATGGTGGACACCCACGCCGGCTGGGCAGGGGTGCGCAAGCAATTGATGATGGAACCGGCGTCGAAGTGGGCGTCGCCCATGGTCGATCCGTTCTGGGAAAGCGCGGCAGCCCATTACAAGAACATTCGCTGGATCGTTCCGCAGAATCTGTCCCCGAAGTGGATGTCGGTGGCTGATTTTGCCGGCGCCCACGGTCTGGCGACCAATGCCGTTTACCTGGGGCGGATGGACACGGCCAACTGGATCGAATCCGAGCAGCAGACGGCCCGGGAAATGGCGTCGGGTAAATATGACGCCGACTCGTTGTACCTGCTCGATGAGCGTGCGTTGATCCAGTCGGTGAGAAACATTAATACCCAAACGGATCTCTTCGCCCGGATTGACGGCTTCACAGTGCTGGCTCCGGGCTGGAAGCAGTGCGGCACTTGCTTGCAGGCGACCTCGCAAATCAATCCGCTGGACCTGGTACCCGCCCTCGAACCCGGACAAAAGACGCTGTTCACTTACGGCAACAAGGGCGGCGCGTTGCTGGCCAAGGGCTGGTCCGAGACTGAACCCTGGGGTGTCTGGTCCAAAGGCCCGGACGCTGAAGTCATGTTCCGGGCCCTGGCGCCCGTGCATTCCTTGCGTCTGGAGACGACGGCGTTTCTACCTCCCGGCCATGGGCGTCAACGTGTCGGCATCAGCATCAACGGCCTGCCGGCAACGAACACCCAACTTGAACAGGCTGACGGCAACGTGATCGATATTCCCCTCACGGCCGAGATGCAACAACGGGTGTCGAGTCAGGGTGTCGTGAGGTTGCAACTGCAGTTTGCCGACGCCGTCAGCCCGAAACAGTTCGGGCTTGGCCAGGACGTTCGCCAACTTGCGCTCGGATTGAAGACCTTGACGGTCAATTGAAAGCCAACGCACGTAGACGCCCCCGTCGCGCCTTTCTAAACTGCCCGCAGTGTTGGGGAACGGGGGCAAGGAATGAATCGCAACGAACTGCGCAAGGCTGACATCAACCTGATGGTGGTGTTCGAAACGTTGATGCTTGAGCGCAACGTCACGCGTGTGGCGGAGAAGCTGTTTCTCGGCCAGCCGACCATCAGTGCCGCGCTTAACCGCTTGCGGACGATGTTCAACGATCCACTGTTCATTCGCGTCGGCCATCGCATGGAGCCGACCGCGCGGGCCGAGGAAATCATCCTGCACCTCTCGCCAGCGCTGGACTCGTTGTCAGTGGCCCTTAGCCTGACCCATGATTTTGATCCGGCCAGCAGCACCATGACCTTTCGCATCGGGCTGTCGGATGACGTCGAGTTCGGCCTGTTGCCGCCGCTGCTGCGCGCCTTGCGCCAGGAAGCGCCGAAGGTGGTGTTCGTGGTTCAGCATGTCGATTACTGGCGCATTCCCGACTTGCTGGCCTCCGGTGATATCACGGTCGGCATCAGCCAGACCCGCGGCCTGCCAGCCAATGCCAAACGCAAGTTGTTGCGGCACATCCAGCCGAGCATTTTGCGCGCCGACGCCTCGGACACCCCGCTGACCCTCGATGAATATTGCGCCCGACCGCACGTGCTGGTGTCGCACACCGCCAACGTCAGTGGCTACGCTGATGAATGGCTGGCGGAGATCGGCCGCACGCGCCAAGTCGTGCTGTCGGTGCCGCAGTACAGTTCGTTGCCGGCCTTGCTCGCCGGCACCGACCTGATCGCCAGCCTGCCGGATTACGCCGCCGAGGCGATGGCCGCCTCGGGTCAGTTATTCAAGGAAGCCTTTCCGTTCAAGACCCCGACACTGGACTTGTCCATGGTCTGGCTCAGCCATGTCGATACCGATCCGGCCGAACGCTGGTTGCGCGCGCGGCTGGAGGCGTTCATGAGTGAGCGTCTTGAATCGCCGCTGTCCAAATGAGTCGGACGACGCTGTGTTATATGTAGGTCCTTTCTGCACACTACCAGGAGCCAGACCATGCCCCACCTGCACATGGAATACACCGCCAACCTGCCTGAGCTTAACGCCGACGTGGCGTTGATTCGGCTCAATAATGCCTTGGTGGCTTCCGGTCAGTTTGCTGCGGAGTTCGATATCAAGAGCCGTGCGGTGAAGGTCGAGACGTTCAAGATCGGCACGGCGATGGGGGAGCGGGCGTTTGTGCATGTGAAGCTGGCGCTGCTGAGCGGTCGCTCGCCGCAGATCAAAAAACAGTTGTCCGAGAGCCTGCTGACCGTGGTGCAGGAACTGTGTGAATGGCCGTCGGGGGTTGAAGTCCAGTTGTGCGTGGAGATCCTCGACATCGACCGGGAGTCCTACACCAAAACGGCCATCGGCCACTGAGTTTCAGGCCATTTCCTGCTCGGCGCAGGCTTTGATCACCTGCTCGCGCAGCCACGTGTTGGCGCTGTCCTGATCGACACTTTGACTCCACTGCATTTCCAGGGTGAAACCCGGCAAGCCATTGGGCGCTTCGCAGTGATTGAAGATCGCCTCGTTGGCCAGCAATTGCTGGATACGGCGGGGCAACGTCAGAATGAAGTCAGTGCCGGTGATCATTTTCAGCGCCGCGCTGTAGCTGTTGGAGCGCGCGATAATCTGCCGTTTGTGCGCCTGTCGCGCCAGCCAGCCATCGACCATGTTGGTGGTGGAGGTCCACGGTGTCGGAAACACATGCCGGCGTTCGACAAACGCCTTCAGGCTTAAACGGGGTTCCAGTGGCGTGGCGCGTTTGTCGAAGACGCAGACCAGATCATCTTCGAGCAACAACCGGGATTTGAGGTCGCTGTGGCTGCGATGAAGATGGGGGCCAAAACAAATCACCAGGTCGAGGCTGCCATCGCGCAGGTCTTCGGCGGGGATGTCGGTTTCGAACTTGTGCATGTTGACCATCACCGGCAGGTCGGCGAAATCAAAGCTTTTCAACAGGCGCGGCAGGATCAACTGCTCGAAGTATTCCGGTGCGCAGATGTTGAACGTGACCGGTTGCAAGGTCGGGTCGAACGCCTGGGCGCCGGCATGGCAGAGGTTGATGCTTTCGAGGATCTTCAGCACGTGGGTGTACATGGTGCTGGCTTTGTAAGTGGGGCGCATACCCGTGCGGGTATTAATGAATAACTCGTCTTCAAAACTGGTGCGCAGTTTCTTCAGGCAGTAACTCACGGTGGACTGGCTGACGCACAGCGCCTCCGACACACCGGTGACGCTGCTTTGCTCATACACGGCGACAAACACCATGAGGTCTTGCATATCGAGCTTTCTAAGCAAGTTACTGTTCAGCATCCGTTCTGTCTCGCTGTGCTCCTTGCGCTGACTGTGCGCAAACGTGTGCGAACGATCCTAACGGAACGATGGTGCCAGGAGAATGCCCTGTAGGACGTTTCACAGTCACTTGTGGGACAGAAAATGTAACGAACACGACTTATGAATTTAATCCCACAAAACATGGCCGAAGGCCTTTACCCATGAGCGGTGGCAGGCACCGTGCGACAAGGTGTTGGACAACGTGCTCAGGTAGCGCCAGGAAATTGCCGGGCGTAATGCCGCGGATTGAAACGCAGGGCGATCAGGATCATCAGCGCCATGACACCGGTCAGGCACCACCAGGCCGATTCGAAGCTGCCCGACCGATCTCGGACCATCCCGGCCATCAGCGGCGAAAGACCGGCGATCAGGTAGCCGATGCCTTGTACGAAGGCCGTCAGCCCGGCGGCGCGTTGCGGGTTGTCGAGATGATCCAGCGACACAATCAGGCTCATCGGGAACAGACCGCCGATGCCCAGCCCCAACAGGCACGGCCACAGCAGGCTGAAGTGTTGCGGGCTGAGGATCAGCCCACAGAAACCGGCCATGATCAGCGCCAGCAACACCACCAGCACCAGGCGTCGGTCACGGCTGCGGTTGGCGATGGCGGGGGTCACCAGCCCGGACAGCACTTCCATGGCCGTCAAGAAGCCCAGCAGCAAACCGGCGTTTTGTTCGCTCCAGCCCTTTTCCACGTAGTACGGCGCCAGCCAGGCCAGCACACAGGTGTAGGAAGCAGTGCCCAAACCGAAGAAGACGGCGAGTAACCAGGCGCGGGAATGAGTGAGGAACGATGTGTTGTGTGGTGCGAGTACCGTTGGCGCCGATGTCCCCGTACGGCCCAGGCCCCAGAACAGCAATGCCACCAGGGCCAGCGCGGCCCAGATTGCCAGGCCCGCGCGCCAACTGCCGGTACGGGCCATCACCAGGGGCGCAAACGAGGCCGCTATCGCCGCACCGCCCATGATCGACGTCACGTAGAGCCCCATGCACACGGCAACGTTGTCGCTGAACCTGGATTTGATCAGCGCCGGCATCAATGCCTGGATCAGCGCAATACCGATGCCGGCCAGCATGGCGCTGAGGATCAGTTCGGCGGCCGAGTCCACGAACAGCCGCGAGACCGTGGCCAGACCAATGATCGACAGTGAAATCACCACCGTGCGTTGTTCGCCAAGGCGTTGGCTGACGCTCAAGCCGAAGAACAACGCCAGCCCCATGGCCATGACCGGCAGCATGGTCAGTAGCGAGGCCAGGCTGAAACTCAACGGGATGTCCCCGCGAATGGCCGACAGCAAAGGCCCGACGGCCGCCATCGACGGACGCAGGTTCAGGGCGACGAGGAGGATGCTGACCATCAGCCAGAGGGCAGGGCGGGAAGTTGCGCGAACGTTTTCCATCAATCGGGCCTTGAAAAATCAGGCGCCGATTAGGCGCGCGAGGGCGGGAGGCCGCAAATCAGATAGTGCGCAGCGGTATTTAAAAATTAAATACCGGTGCCACACCGTGGATCCCCTGTGGGAGCCTGCTCGCGATAGCGGTGTTTCAATCGATGCATGTGCTGACTGACACACCGCTATCGCGAGCAGGCTCGCTCCCACAGGGATCTGCGGTGTTTGGGAGAATGATTGTTTAGCCAGCCCACACCCAAAGTTCTTCAAATCCCGATTTAACGACCTGAGCGCCCGTGTGACGCTGCTGCTCATCTGTTTTCTGCGGTTATCTCTATGGACGGTTGTCCCGTCGCACTTCCCTCTGAATTAGCCTTTTGGGCGTTATGGCACTGCCGTCACGCACGCCCGCCGGATGCCTGCCTTTCCCGTTGATTCTTCTGACAGGTCCCGCGCTGTGCGCCGGGATCAAACCGGCAGCGCCTGCGCGTTTGCCTGACGCGGAAACAAGAGAATTCCCATGAGTTGTGCCACGACCTCCTTCGCCACGAAGCAAGAAGCTTTGACCTTTCTCGAACAGAACCCGGATATCGAGATGTTCGAGCTGTTTATCCTCGACAACAATGGCGTGCCACGGGGCAAGTTGCTGCATCGTGATGAACTGCTGGCGGTGTACGAAAGCGGACGGCCGTTGCCGAGCACCATTCTCGGCCTGACCATCAACGGCGATGACGTGGAAAACTCAGGCCTGGTCTGGGACGTCGGCGACATCGATTGCCGGGCGTACCCGATCAGCGGCAGTCTGACGCGCATGCCGTGGCGGTTGATTCCGACGGCGGCGGTGCAGGTCAGCATGCACCCGAAGGAAGGCATGCCGGCGACGATTGCAGATCCACGGCATCTGCTGGCGAAGGTGATCGAAGGCTTGCAGGCCGACGGTTATTACCCGGTGATGGCGGCGGAGCTGGAGTTCTATTTGCTCGATCAACAACGCGACAGCAACGGTCGGCCGCAACCGGCGCGGGACGTCGATGGCGGGCGCCCGCGCTCGACGCAGGTCTACGGTTTGCGGGAGCTGGAGCAGATCGAGCCGTTTCTGGCAGATCTCTACAGTGCCTGCAAACTGCAGGGCATTCCGGCGCGCACGGCGATTTCCGAATACGCGCCGGGGCAAGTGGAAATCACCCTCGAACACCGCACCGATGCCCTACAGGCGATGGACGAAGCGGTGCGTTACAAGCGACTGGTCAAGGGTGTTGCGCATAAACACGGGATGGCCGCCTGCTTTATGGCCAAACCGTTCGATGACCTGGCGGGCACCGGCATGCACATGCACGTCAGCCTGGCGGACAAGGACGGCAACAACCTGTTCGCCAGCGAGTCCGCGGACGGCACGCCGCTGCTCAAACAAGCGGTCGGCGGCATGCTCAGCACCTTGCTCGATTCACTGCTGCTGTTCTGCCCGAACGCCAACTCCTACCGTCGATTCCAGACCAACAGCTATGCGCCGCTGGCAGCGACTTGGGGAGTGGACAACCGCACCGTGAGTTTGCGCGTACCCGGTGGCCCGGCGTTCTCGCGGCACATCGAGCATCGCATCTGCGGCGCCGACGCCAACCCGTATCTGGCCGCCGCAGCAATTCTGGCCGGCATCCATCGCGGCATTCGTGAACAGCTCGACCCAGGCGCGCCCGTGGAAGGCAATGGTTACGCCCAGGCCACGGAGTTGTTGCCAACCGATTGGCTGACCACCTTGCGGGCGCTGGAAGGTTCGACCTGGGCGCGTGAAGCGTTCGGCGCGGAATTCCTCGGCGTGTACCTGGCGGTGAAGCGCGCCGAGTATCGGCAATTCATGGGCGAAGTTGGCGAGCAGGACTGGCGTTGGTATTTGCATCAGGCCTGAACAAAAGCTGAACCATTCTCAAATAAGTAAAAGTACCGAGTGGATAACAGGAGCCAACTAATCGTTGGCTTCTTTTTCACAAAAAATTGATGGTTGGCTGCCTAAAGTTAGTGCTGTCACGGTAAATGAAATTTTCACATTTGCCATGAACACTTCTTTTCAGGAATAGCCCATCACTATGTTGAAGTTCAAACCCGTGCGCCCGGAGTGGGTGACACTGATTGCCAGCGCCTTTCTGCTGATTGGCTTTAATCCAGTGCTCTGGCAGCGCTTGTTTGACATCACCGCCGCGGACGGTAAAGGCATCGTCATGCTTGTCGCCTTTGGCGTGATGATTCTGGCGGCCTTCAATATTGTGCTGACCTTCCTGGCGTTCCGCTACGTAATGAAGCCGGTCCTGATGCTGATGTTTATGGTCAGCGCGGGCGTGGCGTACTTCATGAGTCAATACGGTGTGCTGATTGATACCGGCATGTTGCGCAACTTCGCGCAAACCAACGCGACGGAAGTGCGTGACTTACTCTCACTGAAGTTGCTGGTCTATATTCTTCTGCTCGGTGTTTTGCCTTCATGGTTGTTGTGGAAAGTTCCGGTTGATTACCGCCGCTGGCACCGTGAGTTGGTAAGTAAGGCGCTGGTGAGTGTTGCTTCAGTTGCGGTGATCG
Source organism: Pseudomonas mandelii (assembly GCF_900106065.1). Lineage (NCBI taxonomy): Bacteria > Pseudomonadati > Pseudomonadota > Gammaproteobacteria > Pseudomonadales > Pseudomonadaceae > Pseudomonas > Pseudomonas mandelii. The sequence goes on along the minus strand of NZ_LT629796.1, from coordinate 564,046 downwards.
GTGGTGTCGCGCTGGTGAACTATCAAGGGCTGTCTTCGTTGTTTCGCAATCACCATGAATTGCGCCTGATGGTGGTGCCGAGTAACTACATCGGTGCTTCGTTCGGCTTTCTGCGCGAGCAAGTAGTCTCTGCCCGGCAACCCTTCGTCAAGGTCGGTGAAGATGCCCAGCGAAATCCCGCCTGGCAAACCCACGGCCGTAAATCCCTGACAGTGCTGGTCGTCGGCGAAAGTGCCCGGGCCGAGAACTTCGGCATCCTCGGTTATGACCGCGACACCACCCCCAAACTGGACAAGGAACCCGGCCTGATCGCTTTCACCGACGTGCATTCCTGCGGCACGGAAACAGCCGTGTCCGTGCCGTGCATGTTCTCGAACATGGGCCGCAAGAATTACAACGCCAGCACCGCGAAGAATGAAGAGGGCTTGCTGGACGTGCTCAAGCGCGCCGGTCTCGACGTGATCTGGCGTGACAATCAATCGGGCTGTAAAGGCACGTGCGATCGGGTCACCCTCGATGACGTCAGCAACCTCAAGGACCCGGTGTTGTGCGCCAACAGTGAATGCCGCGACGAAATTCTCCTGCAAGGTCTGCAGCACTTCATCGATACGCTGGACAAGGACACCGTGCTGGTCCTGCACCAGATGGGCAGCCATGGCCCGGAATACTTCAAGCGTTACCCGAAAGAGTACGAACGCTTCACGCCCGTCTGTGAAAGCAACGCACTGAACAATTGCAGCCGCGAAAGTATCGTCAATGGCTACGACAACACGCTGGTGTACACCGACCACGTGCTGTCGACGTTGATTGATACGTTGCGCAGCAACCAGGACAAAGTCGATACCGCGATGGTTTACCTGTCGGACCACGGCGAGTCGCTGGGCGAGTACAACTTGTTCCTCCATGGCACGCCTTACATGCTGGCGCCGGAACAGCAGAAACGCGTGGCCATGCTGGCGTGGTTCTCCGACAGCTACCAAAAGTCGTTCTCGGTGGACACCCATTGCCTGCAACTGAGCCGCGACAAGCCGCTGAGCCAGGACAACCTGTTCCATTCGATGCTCGGTCTGCTGGAGGTCAACAGCAAGGTCTACAACCAGGATCTGGACATGTTTGCCGGTTGCCGCGGCGCTGTGATCGACGGAGTGTTGGCCAAAGAGTAAGTGTTTCGACCTTTTTTTCACGCATCGGTCGCTAATCTGCTACCGGTACATATTCCGACAAGAGTCATTGCACATGTCCGCGCAGCCCCCTTCCGCCATCGAGCTTGAGTTCGCCCGGCGCTACGATCAGGAACACGCCCGCGTCTGCCTTCAGCCGCGACCGCGTGGCCTGGCGGGGCGCATGGCGTTCTGGCGCGACGAGCAACTGGTGCGCAACGCGCTCAAGGTCGCCGGCGAACCGGGCTTGATGCTGGATGTGGCGTGCGGTGCCGGGCGTTACTGGCCGGTGTTGGCCGAGCACGCGAACCGGGTGATCCTCGCGTCCGACCCGTCGCAGGACATGCTCAACCACGCCCAGACACATCATTCGCAGAGTCTGCTCAAGCGAATCAAAACGTTCCAGAGTTCAGCCTTCACCCTCGGCTTGTCGGCGAACGCAGTCGACAGCATTTTTTGCATGCAACTGTTTCAGCATATCGACAGCCCGGAGCATCGGTTGGCCCTGCTGGCGGAGTTCCATCGTGTGAGTCGCGATACGGTGATTGTGGCGGTACGAGTCGATGCACATTTCAAGCTGCGCCGCCCAGGCACAACGGGCGCTCCCCCCCGGCAGCTGGCCGGCAAGGCCGAAGTCGAAGCCGAATTCAGGCTGGCGGGTTTCAGTTTGCTCAGTCATCAGGACTTCTTGCCCGGTTGTGCTCGGATGCGGGTCTATGTGCTGCGTAAGGTCGGTTAACCTCCGCTTGTCAGACATTTCTTGCCGTCTGGCAGGCATTTTCGCTAAAGCTCTTGTTCAGTGGATGCGCGGAAATCGCCGGGGGCGATATATACTGCGCGCCATTCTTCAAGGGAGAGCCGTGTGGCCATCGATATTCACTGGATTCGCGACAACGATAGCCTCGGTCAGTTTTGCGCCGAGTGGCAGCAGCTGCCATTCGTTGCCCTCGACACCGAATTCATGCGGGTCGACACCTTTTACCCGATCGCAGGCTTGCTGCAGATCGGTGATGGCGTACGCGCTTACCTGATTGACCCACTGACCATCGACAACTGGCAGCCTCTGGCCGCGTTGCTGGAAAACCCGGCCGTGGTCAAAGTCGTCCATGCGTGCAGCGAAGACCTCGAAGTATTGCTGCGTCTGACCGGCAGCCTGCCGGCGCCGCTGTTCGATACGCAACTGGCCGCCGCTTACCTGAACCTCGGCTTCTCGATGGGTTATTCGCGGTTGGTGCAGGAAGTGCTCGGCATTGACCTGCCCAAGGGCGAAACCCGTTCCGACTGGCTGCAACGTCCGCTGTCCGACACCCAGATCAGCTACGCCGCCGAAGATGCCTTGCACCTGGCGGAAGTTTTCATACAGCTGCGTCCGAAGCTGTCCGACGACAAGTACGCCTGGGTCCTGGAAGACGGCGCCGAGCTGGTGGCCAACCTGCGCCGCGAGATCGATCCCTACGAGGTCTATCGCGAAGCCAAGCTGGCCTGGAAGCTCTCCCGCGCCCAACTCGCCGTGTTGCGTGAACTCTGCGCCTGGCGTGAGCGTGAAGCCCGCGCCCGCGACCTGCCGCGCAATCGCATCGTCCGTGAACACTCGCTGTGGCCGTTGGCACGCACGCAACCGGACAACCTCGGCGCGTTGGCGAAAATCGAAGACATGCACCCGCGTACCGTGCGTCAGGACGGCGAATTTCTGCTTGATCTGATCAAGCGCTCTGGCAGTGTGTCGCCAGATCAATGGCCGCCCGCCGTGCCGGAGCCATTGCCGGTGGACGCCGCCAATCTGGTCAAACAGCTGCGTGCGATCGGCCAGGCCGAAGCCGAGCGCCTGAACATTGCGCCGGAACTGATGCTGCGCAAGAAAACCCTGGAAGCGCTGCTCAAGAGCGGCTACCCCAACGGTCCTTACCAATTGCCTGATTCGCTGCGTGGCTGGCGCCGCGAATTGATGGGCCAGGCGCTGCTCGACAGCCTGGCCACCGCCGGAGAACAGCCTTGAAACGTATTTGCTCCATCTATCGAAGCCTGAAGAAAAACGAGATGTACCTCTATGTGCTCAAAAGCGATGCACTGGAGCGCGTCCCGGAAAGTCTGATGGCCGCCTTCGGCAAACCTCATCACGCTTTCGATCTGGTGCTGACCCCCGAGCGCAAACTGTCGCGCGAGGACATCACCGTGGTCCTGGAAAACCTTGAGAAACAGGGCTACCACCTGCAAATGCCACCGGCCGAAGACGAATACATCGAACACTTGCCGGAAGAATTGCTGCGACGCAACGACCCGATGTGATCGGCAGACAGGCTCTGTTCAGAGTCTGTGTGAAACACTGGAATGATTTTGGCGATGGCCAGGGCGACGGAGCGAAACTCCGTCGGCGGCCGTTTGCTCTGTTTTCGAAAGGTTTGAACCATGCGCGTTCTGATTGCTGAACACGACCACCCCGTGTACGCCCAACTGTTGCGCCAGGCTGCGCCTGATCTGGAAGTGCTGACCAGCGGCGACTCCGCCGAACTGGCCAGCCAGGCGGCCGACTGCCCGATCTGGCTGGGTCAGCCGGACCTGTTGGCGAACCTGTTGCGCCAGGGCCACCAGCCACAATGGCTGCAATCGACCTGGGCCGGCATCACGCCGCTGCTGGCCGACGGTTTGCGCCGCGATTACCGGCTGACGCGTGCGGTGGGGATTTTTGGTCAGGTCATGGCCGAATACGTCCTGACCTACATGCTCGGCCACGAGCGCGAAGTGCTGGCGCGGTTGGTCAGCCAGGTCGAGCGCAAGTGGGACAGTCGTCAGGGCCAGAGCCTGGCGGGACGCAAGGTGTTGATCGTCGGCACCGGTGACATCGGTTTGACCGTGGCAAAGTTCCTCGTGCCATTTGGTGTTGAGCTATACGGTATCGCCAGCGAAGCCCGCGAGCAGGCGCCGTTTGTTGAAGTCGGCGTGCTGGCGGACTTGCCACGGCTGGTCGGTGAAGTGGATTTCGTCATCAATCTGCTGCCCAACACCCCCAATACCCACGACTTGTACGACGCGGCGCTGTTCAAGCAGTTCAAGCCGACCGGGTTGTTCATCAATGTCGGGCGCGGCGTGGCCGTGGTCGACGCGGACCTGGTGGAAGCCTTGAAAGAAGGGCATCTGGCGGGCGCGGTCATCGATGTTTGCCGTCAGGAGCCGCTGCCGCAGCGTCATCCATTCTGGACCGCCTGGGGCCTGCTGCTGACCGGCCACAGCTCGGCACCGACCTCGCCATCAATGATGGTCAAGCTGTTTGTCGAAAACTTGCGGGCGTATCAGGCGGGCGAGGCGTTGCGCGGGGAAGTCGACTTCAACCGCGGCTACTGAACCCACCGCTCACTCGAACAGTGTGCAAAACCTGTGGGAGCGAGCTGCTCGCGATGGCGGTGTGACAGTCAACGTTGATGTTGAATGTGACGGCCTCCTCGCGAGCAGGCTCGCTCCCACATGGTTTCTGCTGTGAATGCACTATTTTGTGAACACCAGGAATCAACTGTGGGAGCGAGCCTGCTCGCGATGGCGGTGTGACAGTCAACGTTGATGTTGAATGTGACGGCCTCCTCGCGAGCAGGCTCGCTCCCACATGGGTTCTGCTGTGAATCCACTATTTTGTGAACGCCAGAAATCAACTGTAGGAGCGAGCCTGCTCGCGATGGCGGTGTATCAGTCAACGTTGATGTTGAATGTGACGGCCTCATCGCGAGCAGGCTCGCTCCCACATGGGTTGTGCTGTGAATCCACTATTTTGTGAACACCAGGAATCAACTGTGGGAGCGAGCTGCTCGCGATGGCGGTGTGACAGTCAACGTTGATGTTGAATGTGACGGCCTCATCGCGAGCAGGCTCGCTCCCACATGGGTTGTGCTGTGAATCCACTATTTTGTGAACACCAGGAATCAACTGGGGAGCGAGCCTGCTCGCGATGGCGGTGTATCAGTCAACGTTGATGTTGACTGTGACGGCCTCATCGCGAGCAGGCTCGCTCCCACATGGGCTCTGCTGTGAATCCACTATTTTGTGAACACCCGGAATCAACTGTGGGAGCGAGCTGCTCGCGATGGCGGTGTGACAGTCAACGTTGATGTTGAACGTGACGGCCTCATCGCGAGCAGGCTCGCTCCCACATGGGTTGTGCTGTGAATCCACTATTTTGTGAACACCAGGAATCAACTGTGGGAGCGAGCCTGCTCGCGATAGCGGTGTGACAGTCAACGTTGATGTTGACTGTGACGGCCTCATCGCGAGCAGGCTCGCTCCCACATGGGTTGTGCTGTGAATCCACTATTTTGTGAACACCAGGAATCAACTGTGGGAGCGAGCCTGCTCGCGATAGCGGTGTGACAGTCAACGTTGATGTTGAATGTGACGGCCTCAACGCGAGCAGGCTCGCTCCCACATGGGTTGTGCTGTGAATCCACTATTTTGTGAACACCAGGAATCAACTGTAGGAGCGAGCCTGCTCGCGATGGCGGTGTGACAGTCAACGTTGATGTTGAATGTGACGGCCTCATCGCGAGCAGGCTCGCTCCCACATGGGTTGTGCTGTGAATCCACTATTTTGTGAGCACCAGGAATCAACTGTGGGAGCGAGCCTGCTCGCGATAGCGGTGTGACAGTCAACGTTGATGTTGAATGTGACGGCCTCAACGCGAGCAGGCTCGCTCCCACATGGGTTGTGCTGTGAATCCACTATTTTGTGAACACCAGGAATCAACTGTGGGAGCGAGCCTGCTCGCGATAGCGGTCTGTCAGTCAATATTGACGGAGACTGATACACCGCCATCGCAAGAGACTCGCTCCCGAATTTCTTTTGCGCTGTGGCTTAGAGGGTGAAATCGCCTTCGGCCGCCAGTTCGCTCAGTGGGCGACGCGGGCTTGGTTCTTCGCGCGCTTGCAGGTAATCGGCCAGCGTCGCTTTATCGCCCAGTTTGCCCACGGCTACTGCCGCGTGCAGTGCGTAACCTTCAGGAATGTTCAGCTCTTTGCGGGTCAGGTCCTGGTCGAAACCGGCCATGCCGTGGGTGTGCCAGCCGCTGATGCTCGCTTGCAGCGCCAGATGGCCCCAGGCCGAACCGGTGTCGAAGGTGTGCCACAGGGCCGGGGTCTCTTCGGTGGCGCCGGGTACCGCGAAGGTGGTTTTAGAGATCACGATCACCAATGCCGAGGCGTGTTGCGCCCAGCCGCGGTTGAATTCATTCAGCAGGCCCAGAAAACGCTCCCAGTTCGGCGTATCGCGGCGCGCGTAGAGAAACCGCCAAGGCTGGGAGTTGTAGGCCGATGGCGCCCAGCGTGCGGCTTCGAAGAAGCTCAACAGGGTTTCTTCGGGAATGGTTTCGCCGGTGAAGGCGCGGGGCGACCAGCGATCGGTGAACTGAGGGTGGATCGCATACTCGGCAACGCGTGGGTTTGCACTCATCAAGAGATTCCTTGCTTCGTTTGAAAGTGAGGGGCGTCTAGAACCCGCAGGCGCAGTTCACCTGAATGCAACGCGGTTGAGCGTTAATGGCATTTGGGCATGGCTCCTTGCGACTGGCAAAACTACGTGGCGGCGCAAAAACTGACAAGCCCGATCTACCGGCAGTCGCCAATGCTTGGCCCGCAAGGGCCTTGGCACTAGACTGGCGGCCTTTTCACCACCTGATGTTGATGCTCGAACCATGGCCGCCAAAGTCGAACCGTTCTGGATACGCAAAACCCTCGATCAACTCGATCCGCAGGAGTGGGAATCGCTGTGCGACGGGTGCGGTCTGTGCTGCCTGCAAAAGCTCGAAGATGAAGAGGACAACTCGGTCTATTACACGCGCATCGCCTGCAAACTGCTGGACCTGAAAACCTGCCAGTGCACCGACTACCCGAACCGTCGTGACTTTGTGCCGGACTGCATCCAGCTCACGCCGGGCAAGGCCGAAGAATTCCGCTGGTTGCCGCCGACCTGCGGCTATCGATTGGTCAGTGAAGGCAAGGACTTGCCCCTGTGGCATCACCTGGTGTGCGGTGATCGCGATGCGGTGCACCATGAACGCATTTCCCAGTCCGGGCGCATGCTCGCCGAAGGCAGCGTGTCCGAGGATGACTGGGAAGACCATCTGATCTTTCGCGCGGGCTGAATGCCCCACTGCATGTGTGGCCACCAACAGGCAGTAACGACAAAAAAAGGGGCCGCTTCGCAGCCCGGCGCGAGCAAGCTCGCTCGCCACAACAGGAGTGTGTATGGCTGTGCGATTGCGGCGGGCGCTGGCCGTCGGGCTACTGGCCCTGAGTTCGTCCGTGTGGGCGGCGAAGAAGGTCGATCTGGATTATCACGTGCGCCTGTTGCCGCAAAGCGATCAGGCCGAAGTGCGGCTGACGCTGGCCCAAGGCTCGGCGGTGCGCAGTCTGGATTTCGATCTGGGCGACGGCAGCCACTACAGCGACTTCAAGGCCGACGGCCAATGGCAACTCACGACGGGCAAGCAGACGCGCGGCGTTTGGCGTCCGGCCACTGACAAGGCCAGCCTGACTTACCGCGTGCGCATCAGCCATGGACGCAAGAGCGGCAGCTTCGATACGCGCATGACGCCAACCTGGGCACTGATGCGCGGCGACGACCTGGTGCCGCCGGCCAGACTCGATCAGCAGGACGGCATCGAGCTGGTGTCACGCCTTGAATTTGAATTGCCCAGCGGCTGGAAAAGCGTCGAGACCGCCTGGCCGCGCATCGGCAAGAACAAATTCCGCATCGATAACGTCTCTCGACTGTTCGACCGGCCCACGGGCTGGATGCTCGCCGGCCACCTCGGCAGCCGTCGCACCAGGCTTGGGGAAACCGAAGTCACCGTCGCCTCGCCCCAAGGCCAGGGCATGCGCCGCATGGACGTGCTGACGCTGCTGACCTTTGTCTGGCCGCAGGTTCAAGCCGTGTTTCCCCGTCATCCCGTCAAACTGCTGATCGTCGGCGCCAACGACCCGATGTGGCGCGGCAGCCTGGCCGCGCGTGAGTCGATCTATCTCAATACGCGCCTGCCGTTGGTCAGTGAAAGCGGGACCAGCGCGGTGGTGCGTGAATTGGCGCAGGTGTTCGGGCGGATCAACGATAAACAGCGCAGTGACTGGATCAGTGAAGGGTTTGCCGAGTATTACGCCATCGAACTGGTGCGCCGTGCGGGTGGCATGAGTGATGAGCGGTTTGAGAGTTTGCACCGCCGGTTGGTCAAGGACAGCCAGAAAGTCACCACGTTGCGTGGCGAACAGGCGAACCCGGCGCAGGTCTCCAAAGCGGTGTTGTTGCTACAGGAACTGGATCGCGAGATTCGTTTGAAAACGCGCAACAAGCGCTCGCTTGATGATGTGTTGCGCGGGGCGATGCATCTGGGGAGTGTGGATACCAAAGAGTTTGTTCAGCTCGCGGAAAGCGTGATTGGCGAGTCTTCCAAGGTCCTTGATACCGAGTTGCTTCAGTAAAACCGTCTTCGCGGGCAAGCCTCGCTCCTACAGGGTTCATGTGATCACACCAATTCTGTAGGAGCGAGGCTTGCCCGCGAAGAGGCCGTCAGCCTCAGCAAAAATCCCGGATCAACCCCCGGTCTTCGGCGACTTCAACGAATCGTTGCCTGTCACCGTAGCGGTTTGCGTCGCCGCCTCGGCATTCGCCTTCAACTTGCCCAACTCTTCCCCGGCCCGCTCGATCTTCGCCCGAACGTTGTTCATGTCCTGGCGGCTTTTCTCCAGCAGGCTTTTCGCCGAGCTGTGCCCGGTAATCCCGCGAGCCAGGGCGACGCCGCCGATGGCCACCTGGATCAACCCGAAAAACCCGCCGCGACGCAGGCCCTTGCCCATCATCAGCACGCCGCCGGCCAGGGAGCCGACACGTTCCCAGCCGTGAACGTTCTGCTCGGAATGAGTCTGGAACGGGGTGGATTCGATGCGTTCTACGCGCTTGAGTTCGCTCATGATCTGTCTCCTGGCAGGCAAGGCTGCTTCAACAATAGATAGATAAGCTGACTGCCGGGGCGGTCGGCTTGTTCCATCGAATGTGCGGTGATTCAGCGGAATTTTGCCCCGGAGCGGGTGTTGAGCCCCTTGGCCATGCGGTCGTAGAGCACGACGTTGACCGTGGCTGCCAGGTTCATGCAGCCGGTGGTCGGGATGTAGACCACGTCTTCGCACCAGTCGCGAATCTCTTTATCCAGCGAACCGTCTTCCGGGCCGAAGATGTACAGGGCGCGGTCAGGGTGGGTGTATTCCGGCAGCGAGCGGGCGCCTTCGACCAGTTCCACCGCGACGGGCACACAGCCCAAGGGCAGGATTTTTTTCAAATCGTCGATGCCGATCAGCGGGATGTCGTAGTGGACGCGCTTGGTGTCGGTGACGAAGTCGGCGGCGCGTTCATAACGCTTGCCGGTGTAGAACACGGACGCGACGCCATAGCAGCCGGCGGCGCGCATGACCGAGCCGACGTTTTCCGGTGATTTGGGGTTATACAAACCAATGCAGCTGTACCGTTTGTCTGCCACGAGCGGGGTGCCTTCGGGGAAAAAACGGCGATTATACGGGGATTGGGGGAGGGGTGTCCGGTTTGGAGATTGGTGGTGACCGGGAGATTGTCTTCGCGGGCAAGCCTCGCTCCTACAGGGACAGAGTCGATCACAATTGGGTGAACGACATATATCCGTAGGAGCGAGGCTTGCCCGCGAAGAGGCCTGTCCAGCGAATGAAAGTCTTCAGTCGTCTTTTTTCATCAGACCGGCCAACGCCGCAAACGGGTTATGCGTCGCCTTGGCGATTTTCGGCGTGCTCAGCGAGCCTTCGTGAAAATACTGCTGGTCGGTATACCGCGAGTGTTCGTTGTCGTGGCAATACAGGCACAACAATTCCCAGTTCGAGCCGTCCTGCGGGTTGTTGTCGTGGTTGTGGTCGCGGTGGTGCACGGTCAACTCGCTCAGGCGTTTGCCGGAGAACTCGCGGGCGCAGCGGCCGCACACATGCGGGTACATCTTCAGGGCTTTGTCGCGGTAACCCATTTCCTTGTCGCGCTGGTTGTCGGCGAGGATGCGATCCAGCTTCGAGGTATTGGTCGGCGTTGACGAACTCATGGGTTCACCTTTGTAAAAGACTAATGACGGTTATGGCGTGAGTTTAGCTCAGCCCTTGAGCTTCTCGGCAATCCAGATGGTGTGGCGGGTGCCTTTGTTGCCGTGGGCGAAGACCTGGACTTCTTCGGCCTTGAAACCGGCCTTCTTCAGCTTGTCGGAAAACTGCTTGTCGGCGCTGGCCGACCACACCGCCAGCACGCCTTTGGGCCGCAGGGCCTTGGCGCAGGCGCTCAGGCCACCGGCTGAGTAAAGCCAGCTGTTGGCCCGTTGAGTCAGGCCTTCGGGGCCGTTGTCGACGTCGAGCATGATCGCGTCGAAACCTTGCGGCTCGGCTTGCAGGACTTTGGCCACGTCTTCCAGGCGAATCACGGTGCGCGGGTCGAGCAGCGGATTGCCGGCTTTCTCGCCCAACGGCCCGCGATTCCATTCCACCACGCCAGGCACCAGCTCGGCGACCACCACTTCAGCGGTCTTGCCCAAATGCTTGAGGGCCGAAGCGAGGGTAAAACCCATGCCGAGGCCGCCGATCAGCACTCGCGAGTTCGGCCGGCCGGCCACTTTGCGACACGGGATCTCGGCCAGGGCATCTTCTGAGCCGTGCATGCGGGTGTTCATCAATTGCCCGCCGTCGCCGCCCTGGATCTTGATGACGAAATCCTCGCCATACTCGAACAGGCACAAGGCGCCGCCGTTTTCAGGGATAGGGGCGGTGTCGAGCAGAACGAAACGTTTCATGGAAATCTCAAATTGGGGGAAGGCAAACAGAGGCAGTTGGGAGTAGCCTGCCAATGACAACAAGGCCAACGGAGCCATTGATGAAGCGCACCATTCTAACGGTCATTGCCTTGGCCGCGCTCTCGATAAGTGCAGTGCAGGCCCAGCAGTTGCAAACCATTCCAGCAAGCCCTGCGCCGATGCCCGGTTCGCCCGGCACGGCGACCCCGACGCCGTATCCGCCCATTACCCCGACCACCTTGCCCAAGGCCGGGCCTGGCAGTGGCGGCCCACCGCTGGTGCCGATCGAGATGCCCAGTCCGCCGACCAAGGATCAACCGGTGCCGGGGATTGAGCCGAACAGCACGAAAACCAAAACCCCAGGCGGTTAAACCTGCTGCGAGAGCAGTTGCCCGTCGGCCATGCGCAAGCGTTTGGACAGAGCAATAGCGAGGGCGCGGATGATCTTGGCGGCGATTTTCGGCGCCTCGTTGATCATTTTTTCCAGAGAGTCCTTGCCCAGGTTCAGCAGTTGGCAGTTGCTGGCGGCCACGCAACTGGCCGAGCGGCGCTCGCCATCAAGCACCGCCATTTCGCCGAACGAGCGACCGCTGCGCAGGGTGGCCATGGTCACCAGCTGCCCGTCGCCGTTGGTCTTCTGCACCGACACCTGGCCGGTGTGGATGATGCACATGAAGCTGCCGGCATCACCCTCATGGAAAATCTCTTCGCCTTCGGCGATGGTGCTGATGCTGAAGTAGCCGGAGGCCGCGGCGAAGTCTGCCGGCAGCAATTGATCGAACAGGCCGCAGTCCATCAGCCAGTCGCGGATTTCGTTGTTCAGTAAGGTCGGTTCTGACATGTCGGCACGGTCTTTTTCTTGTGTCTGGTTCCGGTTGTTCGGGACATCCCCAATCCCTGTGGGAGCGAGCCTGCTCGCGATTGCAGTGTGTCAGTCACGCAATTATTGACTGAAAGTCCGCTATCGCGAGCAGGCTCGCTCCCACAAGGGAGTTGTGTTGTATTGGGCCCGGTGTCTGGTCTTAAGACCGAAACACCGGGCCAAGTTCCTCAGGCAATCCCCAAAACCTTGAAAACAAATGCGTATTCGAGCGCTACGTCACGTAATCCCTGATAACGACCGCTCATCCCGCCATGCCCGGCGCCCAGTTCAGTCTTGAGCAACAGGGGATTGGTGTCGGTTTTGGTCGCGCGCAATTTCGCCACCCACTTCGCCGCTTCCCAGTACTGCACGCGGCTGTCGTTGTAGCCGGCGATCACCAGGGTCGCCGGATAGGCTTGCGCGGTGACGTTTTCATATGGGGCATACGCCTTGATCCGCTCATAAACGTCCGGTTCTTCAGGATTGCCCCACTCGTCGTATTCGGTGACGGTCAGCGGCAGGTCCGGGTCGAGCATGGTGTTGAGCACGTCGACGAACGGCACTTCGGCAATGGCCGCGCCAAACAGCTCGGGTCGCTGATTGAGTACCGCGCCGATCAGCAACCCGCCGGCACTGCCGCCGCTGATCGCCAATTGTGCTGAGGTGGTGAAGCCGTTGTCGATCAGGTGCTCGGCACAGGCGATAAAGTCGCTGAAGGTGTTGTGCTTGTGTTCCTGCTTGCCGGCGCGATACCAGGCCTCGCCCAGTTCACCGCCGCCCCGTACGTGGGCAATCGCAAACGCCACGCCGCGATCCAGCAAGCTCAAGCGGGCATGAGAGAACCACGGGTCAAGGCTTTCGCCGTAAGCGCCGTAGCCGTAGAGATACAGGGGCGTCGGCTGACCGAGTGCTTCGCGCTTGACCACCAGGCTGATCGGTACTTGCGTGCCATCGGGTGCCTTCGCCCACAGGCGCTGGCTGACGTAGGCGTCGGCGTCGAACGGGCCGAGCACCGGGGTTTCCTTGAGTACTTTCTGCTCGCCACTGTCCAGCTCCAGCTGGCGAATTTGCGCCGGACGGTTCAGGGCTTCGTAACGCAGGCGGATCCGCTCGCTGACAAACTCCAGGCTGTTCTGCACATGCAGGCTGTACGCCGCATCCGGCAGTTGCACACGGTAGCTCGGTAAATCCTGCGGGTGGACTTCAATCACCGGCAAGCCACCGACCCGCAGGCTCAACGTCATCGCGCCGACGTTCAGGCTCATGCCCTCGATCATCGTGCTGTCGCTGTGGGGGATCAGGTTCTGCCAGTCGGCCTCGGTGGGCGCAACACCGGTATCCACGGCGGTGTACAGAGCAAAGTTGATGCCGTCGCGATTGGTGCGGATGAACCAGGCCCACTCGCCGTTCAGCGTGCCGTGGTCGACGTCGTATTCATGGTCTTCAACCCGTGGCGCCAGGCAAGTGAAGGCCTGCTGCGGCTGCGAGGCGTCGAGGGCCCAGACTTCGCTGGTGGTCTTGCTGCCCAGCGACAGCAGCAATTGCTGTTCGGAGCTGGAGCGATAGCAATGCAGGAAGAAGCGGCCGTCCGGCTCGTTGAACACTTCTTCGGCCGCCGTGCCGTCCAGTCGATAGCGCAGCAGTTTGTGCGGACGGTGGGTGTCGTCCAGCTCGCCGAAAAACAGCGTCAGGCTGTCATTGGCCCAGGTCATGCTGCCGTCGCAATCCTGGAACTCAAGTTCGCTGACACGGCCGTTGGACAATTCCTTCACGAACAGCGTGTAGATCTCATCGCCCGTGGAATCGATGCTGTAGGCCAGACGCTGGTGATCCGGGCTGATGCTGAAGGCGCCGAGGGAAAAGAAGCCGCCATTGGCCAGTTCGTTCGGGTCCAGCAGCAGCTGTTCCTGGCTTTCGTCGAGTTGCAGGCTGTCATCGGCCGGGCGTGGGCAGCGGTAGTGGCGGGCGTATTCGTCACCGGCGGTGGTGCGCGTGTAATACAGGTACGGGCCCCAAGGGGAGGGCAGCGACAGGTCGGTTTCGAGAATCCGGCCCTTGATCTCCTCGAACAGGGTTTCGCGCAGCCCGGCCTGATCGGCGGTCTGCGCCTCTTGGTAGCTGTTTTCAGCCTTGAGGTAGTCGAGCACCGCGTCGGTGTCGCGCTCCTGCAGCCAGGCATACGGGTCAGGGCCGTCGGCCTTGTGGGCAATCGGGGCGCTGGTGACGTTGGCGGATAAGGGCATGAAGGACTCTCGGACGTTGTACGAAAAATAGGGTTTTGCAGGCGCAATGCAAATATTGATGCCTGTGCAGACCCTGTGGGAGTGAGCCTGTGTGGCGAGGGAGCTTGCTCCCGCTGGGTTGCGAAGCGACCCCAAAAGCGCTGCGACTGCTTCGCAGCCGAACGGGAGCAAGCTCCCTCGCCACAGTTCGCTCCCACATGGATTACGCCTGACGGGCGAAAAGTCGTTACTATAAGCGCCTCTTTGCCTGCCTTGCCATGGACACCATGACCGAGAACGACTATCTGATCGCTTGGGGCCTCTACGCCTTTGCCGCTTTAGGCTGCCTGTTGGTGTGGATGCGCATCACCCGCTGGATGTGGCGTTGGCTGCGTGAACCGCTGCGGCTGCTGGTCGCCGTACTGCTATTCAGCCCGACCATCATCGACCCGGTGAAGGAAAAAGTGGCCCCGGCCATCGCCATCACTGCGCTCGATCTGCTGTTCAAGGTGGGCAACAACGCTTGGCGGGCGGTTTCCGACCTGTTCATGTACGGCATGATCGCTTTTGGCATTTATCTGGTGTTCGTGGCGATCCGGTTCCCTATTGAACGGGCTTCCAACGCTCGCAAGGAACAGGCCGCCGCCGCCAAGGCCGCCGCCCGGGCCGACGATCCTGACGACGATCATCCGTTCGGCGGTGCCGGCGATGATCGTTACGGTCGTCCGCCAGTGCCGAGCAACCCTCAGCGATTGCGGGTCGAACCGCGTTTGTAATCCGGCCTTGAAGCGAGAGTCCGAGCATGTGTGAGTTATTGGGCATGAGCGCCAATGTGCCGACCGATATCGTGTTCAGCTTCACCGGGCTGATGCAGCGCGGCGGCCGCACCGGTCCGCACCGTGACGGTTGGGGCATCGCTTTCTATGAGGGGCGCGGTCTGCGGTTGTTTCAGGACCCGGCGGCCAGCAGCGAGTCAGAAGTGGCGAATCTGGTGCAGCGCTATCCGATCAAAAGCGAAGTGGTGATCGGGCATATCCGTCAGGCCAACGTGGGCAAGGTCTGCCTGTCCAACACGCACCCTTTCGTGCGTGAGCTGTGGGGCCGCAACTGGTGTTTCGCCCATAACGGTCAGCTGGCGGATTTTCAGCCGATCAAAAGCTTTTATCGCCCCGTCGGTGACACCGACAGCGAAGCGGCGTTCTGTGACCTGCTCAATCGGGTGCGCGCAGCGTTTCCAGAACCGGTCGAGATCGAAGCGCTGCTGCCGGACCTGGTCGCCGCTTGCGCCGAATACCGCAGCAAAGGCGTGTTCAACTGCCTGTTGAGCGACGGCGACTGGCTGTTCTGCTATTGCTCGACCAAATTGGCCCAGATCACCCGTCGCGCGCCATTCGGCCCTGCGCGGTTGAAGGATGTCGATGTGATCGTCGACTTCCAGGCCGAAACCACGCCTAACGATGTGGTCACGGTGATCGCCACCGAACCCCTGACTGAAAACGAAACCTGGACCCGCTACGAACCGGGCCAATGGAGCCTCTGGCGACGCGGCGAATGCGTCAGCCAGGGCAAGACCGAATAAGGATCTCACCCGATGTTGCTCAGTTATCTACGGCTGGTGTTGTTTGCGGCGGGCCTGTTGATCGGTGTCCAGGTGCCCGGATTCATCAGCGATTACGCGAAACGGGTCGAAGCGCATCTGATTGAGGCGCAAACCAGCCTGAGCGGTTTCCAGGGCACCGCCAATCAGTTCTTCAAGGGCGATATGCAGGCGCTGGTCGCCCATTACCGCGCCAGTGAGGACCCGATTTTCCGCAGCGACGCCGAGAGCCTGAGCACCTTGCTCAGCCGTCAGGTGGCGCTCGATAAACAGTTCCACGCCATGCAGGGCCCGTGGTACATCCGCGTTCTGCAGGTCGCATTGGCGGCGGATCCGGATATCCGCAAGGAAACCTGGAATGGCTACAGCTACCAGATCCTGCTGACACCGGAAGCGATGATCTGGGGCATGAGCGGTGCGTTGCTGCTGTCCTTCGGCATTGAATGCCTGTTCCGTCTGATCGACTGGGTGGTGCTGGGCGGCAAACGCCTGCGCCAGAGCCGGCCGATCGAAGATCGGGATGTGCGCGGCCTGTAACACTGATCGCTCCCACGCAGAGCGTGGGAGCGATCATCATCAGCGCCGATCAGCGTGCGAGGACGATGTAGTCTTCACCCACCTTGCGCGCATACCCCTCCAGCACCTGCTGACACAACGCAACAATCTCCTCGACCCACTCCACACCCACCCGCCACGACACCACGACCTGCAAATTAGGCAGCTGTTGATCGATGGCCAGCAAAGTCAATTCCCCTCGCCCCAGTTCCTCGGCCACCAGAACCGGCGGCAACGCACCAATGCCGAATCCGTCGCGCAGCAACCGGGTAATCGCCGACACCGAGTTCACGCAGTTCAGCCGCGGCGTCATGACCCCGTTCGCCTGCATCAGGCTCAGAATGTCCTGATGCGGATGTGAGTTTTTCGAGTAGGTAATGATCCGCTCGCGCGCCAGATCGGCAATGCCGGTGTACCCACGGTTGTAGATCGAATTGCTGGCGACAATCCAGCCCATCGGATGGCTCGCCAGTTCAAGGCTGCGCACGCTTTCCTGACGCACCAGATCGGTTTGCAGGATCAGATCGAGAAAGCCTTTTTGCAGCTGATCGCAGAGGTTGAGCGCCGTATCGGCCACCAGCTCGATTTCCACCCGCGGATAGTGATCCATCATCTGTGCCACCAACGGGCTCAGCCACGTGTGAATCACCGTGTCCATCACGCCGATCCGCACGCGCCCGACCTTGCTTGAGCGCGTCTCGATCGACTGCTTGAGGGCTTGCATGGTGTCCATCATCTGCTCAGCGTACTCGAGCACTTTCAAGCCTTCGGGCGTCAGGCTCACCCCCCGCGAGTCGCGCAGAAATAACTTCACCCCGAGCTCGCCTTCGAGCACCGCGATGCGGCTGGAAATCGACGCCTGGGTGGTGAAGAGCTTGTCAGCCGTCAGGCGGAAACTCTTGAGTCGGGCGACCCAGACAAAGGTCTCGAGAAATTTCAGGTTCATGGCGTTAAGTTTTTCTTATGCCTAGGGCGGGTTTTTATTAGTTGGACGCAGCAGGGCCGGACAACCAAAAATCAGGCCATCCGGTTCCCACGATAGGCGTCGTCGGGGCTCAGAACAATACCAATAAAATTTGCACGGAGAGTTGCCATGAGTGCGCCCGACACGCTCGACATCCCCAAAGCCACGTCTCGGCCGGGACCTTTCGACTGGTACCGCAACATCAATCAGCAGGAACGCCGCACCTTCTGGAGCTGCAAGATCGGCTATGGCCTGGACGGCATGGACACCCAGATGCTCAGCTTCGTGGTGCCGACCCTGATTGCCATGTGGGGCATCACGACTGGCGAGGCCGGGCTGATCCATACCAGCACGCTCATTGCGTCGGCCATCGGTGGTTGGGTGGCGGGGATTCTGTCGGACCGCATCGGCCGTGTGCGCACCTTGCAACTGACGGTGCTGTGGTTCGCCTTCTTCACCTTCCTCTGCGGCTTCGCGCAAAACTACGAGCAACTGTTGATCAGCCGTACCTTGATGGGCTTCGGTTTTGGCGGTGAGTGGACCGCCGGCGCAGTGCTGATGGGCGAGGTGATTCGCGCCAAAGACCGCGGCAAGGCCGTGGGCATGGTGCAATCGGGCTGGGCGCTGGGTTGGGGGCTGACGGCGATTCTCTATGCGCTGCTGTTCTCGGTATTGCCGCCGGAAGATGCCTGGCGTGCGCTGTTCATCCTCGGCATCGTGCCGGCGATTTTCGTGATCTTCGTCCGTCGACTGGTCAAGGACCCGGAAATCTACCGCGAAGCCAAGGCCAAGCAGGAGCCGGGCAACGCCGCGAAGTTCTACGAGATCTTCGCCCCCGGTATCCTCTTCACCACGATTCGCGCTTCGGTGCTGACCACGGGCGCACTGGGCGGTTACTACGCGATCACGTCCTGGCTGCCGACGTTTCTGAAAAACGAGCGCGGTTTAAGCGTACTCGGCACGGGCGGTTATCTGGCGATGGTGATCGTCGGTTCCTACGTCGGCTACGTCATCAGTGCCTATTTGACGGACATCCTCGGCCGCAAACGAAACTTCATCCTGTTCGCCGTCGGCTCGTTCACCATCGTGTTGCTCTACACCCAGTTGCCGGTCAGTAACGGCGTGATGCTGTGGCTGGGCTTCCCGCTGGGCTTCTTCGCCTCGGGGATTTTCAGTGGCATGGGCGCGTTTTTGACCGAGCTGTTTCCGACACGGATTCGCGGTTCGGGGCAGGGCTTTTGCTACAACATCGGGCGGGCCCTGGCGGCGTTGTTTCCGTTGCTGATCGGTTTGATGAGCCAGAAGGTGCCATTGAGCGTAGGCATCGGGGCTTTTGCGGCGGTGTCCTACGGTGTGGTGATCCTTGCTGCGTTGAGCTTGCCGGAAACCCGTGGCAAACAACTTGAAGCCGAGTAGCTGATAATCTGCGGGTATCTGCCCGACAGCAAAAAAAGAAAATGCCTACAGGAGTGTTCACCGTGAGCCGCCTGCTATTGAATTGCGACATCGGCGAGAGTTTCGGCAACTGGACCATGGGTCTGGACGCCGAGGTCATGCCCTTCATCGATTGCGCCAACATCGCCTGCGGCTTCCATGCCGGCGACCCGAGCATCATGCGCAAGACCGTCGGCCTGGCCCTGAGTAACGGCGTGCAGATCGGCGCGCACCCGGCCTATCAGGACCTGGTGGGTTTCGGCCGCCGCTCCATGGCCTACACCGCCCAGGAACTTCAGGACATTTTGCATTACCAGATCGGCGCCCTCGACGGCATCTGCCGGGCCCAAGGCGGGCGCGTCAGTTACGTCAAACCCCACGGCGCAATGTACAACGACATGATGGCCAACCCGGCGCAATTGCGCGCGGTGCTTCAGGCCGTGGCGGCGTATGACCGGACCTTGCCGCTGATGCTCATGGCCACGCGCGACAACAGCGCCGCCCAGCAACTGGGTGATGAATACGGCGTGACCTTGTGGTTCGAAGCCTTCGCCGACCGTGCCTACGACAGTGCCGGCATGCTGGTTTCACGGCAACTGCCGGGGGCGGTGCACCACGATCCCGAAACCATTATCGAGCAAGCGCTGACCATCGCCCGTGGCGACAACCTCACCGCCAGCGACGGCAGCGCCTTGCACTTGCAGGCCAACACCCTGTGCGTCCACGGTGACAACGCCAGTTCGGTGGCGGCGGTGCGGCGGATTCGCGAAGCCCTTGATCAGCAGAGCGCACCATGAAACTGCGGGTTGAGGTGGTGGCGCTGGATTGCCTGATGGTGCGTCTGTTCGATGAAATTGCCGAAGCCAACATGCCGTGGATGCTGGCGGCCAGCGAAAACCTGCGCGCTGCGTTTGCCGGGCATCTGATTGATCTGGTGCCGTCTTACACGACGTTGATGGTGCATTACGACCTGACCGCGTTGAGTCCGACTCAAGCCCGGGAATTGATCGCCCAAGCGCTGATCGACCTGTCGCCCAACGCGAGCACTCGCGGTAAATGCCATGTGCTGCCGGTCTGGTATGACTTGAGCGTCGGTCCGGAGTTGAGCTTGTTGTCTCAGCGCAGCGGGCTGTCGGTGGACGAGGTGATCCGCCGCCACAGCGAGCGCGAGTATCAAGTGTTCGCCCTGGGTTTCGCGCCGGGGTTCGCTTTCATGGGGCTGGTGGAAGAAGTGCTCGCCGCGCCGCGCCTGAATACGCCGCGTAAAAAGGTGGCGGCCGGCAGTGTCGGCATCGCCGAGCGGCAAACCGCCGCCTACCCGGTGGTGTCCCCCGGCGGCTGGAACCTGATCGGCCGCACGCCCGCCAAATTGTTCGACCGCGAACGCGATGGTTACAGCCTGATGCAACCGGGTGACACCGTGCGCTTTGAAGCGGTCGACCATGCGCAGTTCATCAACCTGGGCGGTGACGACACGCCATTGGAGGCCCAGGCATGAGCCGTCTATTGATTGAGGCGAGTACGCCGCTGTGCCTGTTGCAGGACGCGGGTCGTTTCGGCGTGCGGCATCTGGGTGTGACCCAGGGCGGCGGGCTGGATTGGCGTTCGATGTCGTGGGCCAATTGGTTGTTGGGCAATGGCCTTGATGCGCCGGTGATTGAAATCACCTTCGGCGGTTTCAGCGTCGTAGCCGAGGAAGACTGCGTGTTGGCGCTGGCCGGGGCGGACCTGGGCGCGAAAGTGGATGGCGAGGCATTGGCGCCGTGGCGCAGTTTCCGGCTGAACAAGGGCCAGCGATTGCAATTCACTCAACCGCTGCTCGGGGCGCGAGCCTATCTGGCGGCACCGGGCGGGTTTGACGCGCCAAAGGTGTTGGGCAGCAGCGCGACGGTGGTCCGTGAAGAACTCGGCGGCCTGGATGGTATGGGCCGGCCATTGGCCAAAGGCGCGCCGTTGAGCTATCGCGGGAGTGCGCTGTTATTGCTGCGGGAGTTACCGGCAGAACACCGGCCTAATTTCAAAGTCGATTCGCCACTGGATGTGGTCCTCGGCGCGCAGATCGGTGAGTTCAGCGGGCAAAGTCTGTTCGATGCGTTCAACAGCGTCTGGACCCTCGACAGCCGTGCCGATCGCATGGGCATTCGCTTGCTGGGAACGCCGTTGCAGTATCAGGGCCAGCCGATGATTTCCGAAGGCATCCCGCTAGGCGCGGTCCAGGTCCCGCCGGACGGGCAGCCGATTGTGTTGCTCAATGATCGGCAGACCATTGGCGGTTATCCGCGATTGGGGGCGTTGACGCCGTTGGCACTCGCGCGGCTGGCGCAGTGCTTGCCGGGGGCGAAAGTGCGGTTGCGGCCTGTGGTGCAGGAGGTGGCGCATCGCGAACAGGTCGAGTATTTGCAGCGATTTTCAAACCGCTAAAAGCTTCGCGGGCAAGCCTCGCTCCTACAGGGTTGGTGCACGATGCACGAACACAGAAACCTGTAGGAGCGAGGCTTGCCCGCGAAGACGTTTTCACAGACAACAAAAATCTCTATTTGGAAAGAAACCGCATCCCTTCCTCCAACCCCCGCAACGTCAACGGGTACATCTGGTCGTCAATCAAGTCCCGCACAATATTGGTCGACGATGTATACCCCCACGTATCTTTCGGATAGGGGTTGATCCAGATGACCTTCTTGTACTTCTCCATGAACCGCTGCATCCACACATAACCGGCTTCTTCGTTCCAGTGCTCGACGCTGCCGCCGGCCTGGGTGATTTCATACGGCGCCATCGCAGCGTCACCAATGAAGATCACTTTGTAGTCGGCGCCGTACTTGTGCAGCAGGTCCTGGGTCGACGTGCGCTCGGAAGTGCGGCGCATGTTGTTCTTCCACACAGACTCATAAATGAAGTTGTGGAAGTAGAAGTACTCCAGGTGCTTGAACTCGGTCTTGCAGGCCGAGAACAGTTCCTCGCAGATCTTCACATGCGCGTCCATCGAGCCGCCGATGTCGAACAGCAGCAACAGCTTGACGGTGTTACGCCGCTCCGGCCGCATCTGGATATTCAGCAGGCCGGCATCGCGCGCGGTGTGGTCGATAGTGCCGTCGATGTCCAGCTCTTCCGCCGCACCCTGACGGGCAAATTTGCGCAAGCGGCGCAGGGCGACCTTGATGTTGCGCGTGCCCAGTTCCACCGAATCGTCGAGGTTCTTGTACTCGCGCTGATCCCACACCTTGACCGCTTTGCCCTGGCGCTTGCCGGCATCGCCGACGCGAATGCCTTCCGGGTTGAAGCCGCCGGAGCCAAACGGACTGGTGCCGCCGGTGCCGATCCATTTGTTACCGCCGGCATGGCGTTCTTTCTGTTCTTCGAGGCGTTTCTTGAATTCTTCGATCAGCTTGTCCAGACCGCCGAGGGACTGGATCGCGGCCCGTTCTTCTTCGGTCAGGGAACGCTCGAATTCCTTGCGCAGCCAATCTTCAGGAATCAAGGCCTGAAGGTGATCGTCGAGTTTCTCCAGGCCATTGAAGTAGGCGCCGAACGCGCGGTCGAACTTGTCGAAATGCCGTTCGTCCTTCACCAGAATCGCCCGGGACAGGTAATAGAACTCGTCCATGTCGGCGAAGGTCACGCGTTGTTTCAGCGCATTGATCAGGTCCAGAAGCTCACGCACCGAGACCGGCACCTTGGCTGCGCGCATTTCATTGAACAGGTTGAGCAGCATGGCGATCAGCCTCTTAGCGGGTGCCGCGACGGCTCATGAACGCCAGGCGCTCAAGCAATTGAACATCCTGTTCGTTCTTCACCAGGGCGCCTGCCAAGGGTGGGATCGCTTTGGTCGGATCGCGTTCGCGCAGTACCGCTTCGCCGATGTTGTCGGCCATCAGCAGCTTCAGCCAGTCCACCAGTTCCGAGGTCGACGGCTTCTTCTTCAGGCCCGGCACCTTGCGCACGTCGAAGAACACGTCCAGCGCTTCGCTGACCAGGTCTTTCTTGATGTTCGGGTAGTGCACGTCGACGATTTTCTGCAGCGTCACGCGATCCGGGAACGCGATGTAGTGGAAGAAGCAGCGGCGCAGGAAGGCGTCCGGCAGCTCTTTCTCGTTGTTGGAGGTAATGATGATGATCGGGCGTTTCTTGGCCTTGATGGTTTCGTCGATCTCGTAAACGTAGAACTCCATCTTGTCGAGTTCTTGCAGCAGGTCGTTCGGGAACTCGATGTCGGCCTTGTCGATTTCGTCGATCAGCAGAATCACTCGCTCTTCGGACTCGAACGCTTCCCAGAGCTTGCCCTTTTTCAGGTAGTTGCGAACGTCGTGGACTTTTTCCGTGCCCAGTTGCGAGTCACGCAGGCGGCTGACCGCGTCGTACTCGTACAGGCCCTGATGCGCCTTGGTGGTGGACTTGATGTGCCAGGTGATCAATTTTGCACCGAAGGACTCGGCCAATTGCTCGGCGAGCATGGTTTTGCCGGTGCCTGGCTCGCCCTTGACCAGCAGTGGACGCTCCAGGGTAATGGCGGCGTTGACCGCCAGCTTCAGGTCATCGGTGGCGACGTAGGCCTGGGTGCCTTCGAACTTCATCTGCTAATCCTCGAACGGTAAGCCGACCTGAATCAGGCAGGGCGGGGCGCAATAAGTGTAGTGCCCGACTATAACGCGCAGGCCGGTCGACTGTGAACGCAGACGGCTTATTCAGTCTCTGACTGCCCGGTACACTGCTGAACTGTCGGGTCGGCTGAGAGCCTTGTACAGTAAGGTTCGCAGCGGTTCGGCACTGTGACACATACCCCAGTATTCAGCGTTTAGATGTGCCGTACGTCGCATGCAAGTGCTTGCGACACGTGCCCCGGAGATACCAGTGTCCTATTTAGCCCGCCGTGACGGTCGGTACAGCTACCGTCGACGCTTTCCCGCAGATGTAGCTGCCTTGATTGGTCGGAACGAGTACCGCAAAGCCTTGGGGACTGCTGATCGGTCGGAGGCGCTGCGCCTATCACACGCTGTGTCGGTTGAGTTCGACCGGATCTGTGATGAGGCAGTGGCCGCATTAGCTGGGCCACAACCGAGTACAGAGCCTGCCGCCGTGAAGTCTCAAGCACCGACCGCCGCTGAGGTGCTGGGGAATCTAGACGCTATGGTCCGGGGCTTCACGCTGAACATCACTGAGCGTATGCAGTCGTCCGGCTGGCAGTCCGAGCTTGAGTGGCGCAGAGCGTCCCTAGAGGCGCACGCCAATGGCACGGTGCTGCCGGGGCTGGACCTGCACCCGGTGACAGCGCGGACGCTCCTGCGGGCACTGGACGACACTCTGGCCGGGAATCCCCCTCGGTTTGATGTTCCTGCACCGGGCGGGGCTGCTCCCACCGCTCCTGTGTCGAGCGATACCGTCACCGAGGCGGTGTTCCAGTCGGTGCTTGATGATTACTACGAAGGCGTAGGGCCGAGCCGGGTGAGCAAGATAAAGAGCCTCACGCGCCGTGTACTTGCATGGCCTAGCACTCAAGCGGAGCAGCTTGAGCGGGTGATGCAGTACTGTGCTGAGCGGCTGGAGGCGGGCGGTAAGGCCACGTCTGTGCACGGTGATGCTGCGGGATTAATCACTGTGCTGCGCCGCGTTCCCGGCTGGCAGAGCATTACTTTGCCGAGGGCTGGCGCAGTCGCTAGAGCCGTCCGATCCGGTGGCGGAATGAACGTGAACCAGCGTTCAAGTATTCCCTTGGATCGGATGCTGAACCTGCACACCGAGATGAAGGAGCAAGTGCGCGGTCATCACTCGACGGTTGTCCTGCTGGCACGGTACGGGTTACGACCCGGGGAGCTGCTGCAAGAGGGACCGGAGGCGCTGGGGTATCGCGTGGACATTCTCGGCAATCGGGAGCTGGTGTTCAAGGCCGCGCTCAGTGGCGGTAAGAACGCCGCTGCCCGCCGGGATATACCTGTGCATGCCGATGATGCTGGGATGTTCCGTGAGGTGCTGGCGGGCCTTGGGCTAGCCAAGGATGCCACTCCGGTGCAGCGTGATAGACGGATTCGCCAGCGCGTGCGGAACGTGTCGCGTGTGTTCAACCGTCTGCTTGGCGAGGGGGACGGGCTGTCGCTGTACAGCCAGCGTCACACCTGCGCGGACCTTCTGCGGGTTGTGGGTGCTACGGCGGAGGAAGTCGGCGGGGTGCTGGGCCATACCGCTGCTGGCGCTAAAGCCACGAGCATTTACGGTGGGAGCCAGCCTTTGGACCGACCGCGTGAGCTGCTGGAGAAGGTGCGGGCGCTAATCCCAAGCTGAGGGTGCACACCCAGCAACGCACCGGTCTAGAGCCTTCGCAATAGAAGGACAGTCAACGAGGATAGAAGGCGAGCAACGACTCTGCAATAGAATCGCATTTAGTGGAAAGGGAAGGATGACGAGGCAGCTACAAGCCACGTATTACAAGGGCTATAGCCGTTTTGTCGTTTGCCTAGTCCCTTAGTGGAAGGGAGAGGCTAGCAA
Source organism: Pseudomonas mandelii (assembly GCF_900106065.1). NCBI lineage: Bacteria > Pseudomonadati > Pseudomonadota > Gammaproteobacteria > Pseudomonadales > Pseudomonadaceae > Pseudomonas > Pseudomonas mandelii. The sequence continues at coordinate 538,957 of NZ_LT629796.1, read as the reverse complement.
CGACTCTGCAATAGCTACCCCTTTGAAGGGAGAGAGAGGCTAGTAACCGCTTCCTTCGATCCGCAAGCAATAGCTAGTGCCTATACGCGGGACAGAAAGAAACTGCGCTTTGCTGGGTTCCAGCCTCTGCAAGAGCCATCAGCCCCAAGAGGAAACCAACACACACAAGGAGACTGACGAATTGACCGAATTAGACATGAACGACCTGGAGCCGATGTTTGCAGATGACCCGATGTTCGAGGCGTCCGCGCCACCGGACGGACTGAACTACATGGAAACGCTGTTCTGGAATGAGCTGGTACAAGGCAAAGCAATCAACTTGCAGCTCCTGTCACAGTCGCCTGAGTACAAGCGAGCCGTGGACCTGTTCGCCGGTGAGTCGGGCAAGGCAGTGCACAACGGACAGACGTACTGGCAGCGCCGCCAAGAGCGTGTACGCCAGCGCAGCGCCGAGAACAAGCAAGACGCGGCTGACTTCGGATTGAAGCGCCGCCCGTGGTTGAGTCAGGAAGCCCACACCCGAGTTATCAGCCAAGGCTTGGACGACATTCAAGCGGGCACCCGCCTGCGCACGAACCATTACCTTGAGCGAGTCGGCGTATCCGCTGATGACGCCAGAGCAATCGCCCGGTACGACCGTACCGCCATGAATGAAACCGCGCTTGAGTCGCTGAAAGGGCATGACGTTATGAAGACAGTCGAAACTGGAATGCAGGCAGCAGCAGGTATGCACCACGGCACCACGGCAAGCTGCCTTGGCAAAGTCCGCGACTGCTATCACGCTGGTCTAGGTGTGCTGGCCGCGATTCAAGCCGAGCAGAAACGCATGGCCGCTGAAGTTGCCGATTTGAAAGCAAAGCTCGCTAACCATGATAAGCGTATCGAGATGGTCGAGGATGGTATCGACTGGAAGACCGAGGCTTTACGGTTGAAGGCGGCAGGAAGGAACGCGTCTGAGATTGGTCGGGCGCTGGGCCAGAATCCGGCCACTGTTCGCAAGCATCTGAGCCGTGCCAAGGTGTGACAGCGTCACACTTGTCACACCCCAAAACCGTCGAGTTTCATTGTAAAGAACAAGAGCAGAACTCACTCCCTGACCCGAGGACATCGAATGAAACGCAGACTTGTACTAGTCATTGACGACTCAGGTATCTCACAGGAAGCCCAAGCCCGGCGACTCATCGCTGATGGCCTGAGCGTCACCGAGTTGCAGTCTGCCTTAGGCTGCTCGGTTGAAACCGCTGTGGAGTACTTCACGGAGCGTAAAGCCGGGTTCATCCCATTCAAGGCCAAAGGCTGACCGGCACCCTTTCTGCTGCATTCGATTTGGTCGTCGGATGCAGCCGCCAGAGACGCGTACTCCTTCGCGGGCTCTGGCACCTATTCGCACGGAAGCCCTCGGCTTCCTGTTCGCCCTGACCACCTGCTTGATCCCAATCGCTGAATACGCCTGACGTACACCCCGCCGATTCATCGAAACACCCCAGTTCCCGGCTGTGGCTGCACAGCCTGCTGCGCTGTAAACCCCTGATGTACCTATCTATGTCCTATGAGTCAGCGCGTCTAATCGTGCTGTGAAGGCCAGTAACTACCCATAATTACGAGGTAACAGAATGCACTACACACCCGGCTGTGCCGTCCCCGCTGCAAGAATCCAAACCCCATCCCGATTCACTGTCACGTACTCCGTGAATCGCCGTCAGAACCTTGATGCCTGTCTCGCCAGTGCTGCTCGCGAGAGGGCTCAGGACTACGCCCGTGAGAACCTGAAACTCGACTTCGCTGACAAGACGCACTGGCGAGAGCTGGCGGGTGCGCGAGGCGTGCATCTCCCTGCTTGGTACGTCACCGCTACCGGTGGCCGCCTCGGTCGATTCGCTGAGCGACTCGGCCTGACCATCCGTGACGTGTACGCCGTAACGGGGTGTCGCTCGTTCCGTGCGTTCGTGGATCAGAACCCGACGTGGCCCCTGTTCGCCCACGTCGGCGTGCTGCTTGAGATTGCCGTGGAACTGGATACGCAAGACTGACCGTCACCGATTCACCCTGGCCCCGGCCAATCCTCTGCTGAACCACCCAATCCCTGAATCCCCATCACCTGACAAGGAGGCCCACCTATGGCCGCTAAATCCAGCCTGAGCTACACCGAGCGCCGTCGCATTGAGTTCCTCACCAGCCATCTGCGCAGTTCGTCCCGCCCCGCCGTGAAGGCGAAGTACGAGGATGAGCTAATGCAGATTCTTGATGGAAAGGAACTGACCCGAAGCGATTACGCGTTGACTGCTTACTACCTGAAGAACAGTGGAACTGATCCTGAATCTGTCGAGGTTTCGGATGCATTCGCCCAAGCGTACCGCGAAACCCCTACTCCGTAATTCCACCCCAAGGAGATGACTATGACCGCATTTAAAACCCCATCCGCTGCCCAGCTCGCCGCACTGGCGAGCCTGTCCGATGCCGATCTAATGGCCCCGCTAACTTTCGACGGTGCAGTCCCCGTCCCGGCACTTGTGCTTGCACCAGTTCCTGCCGAGCGCTCCGGCGGTGTCCCTGAGGTTCCGGCCTTGGAAGCGCTGCTGGCTCAGGCACGCAAGGTGCAGGACATTTCAGTAGCCGCTGATCTACCAGCACGCACCGCCCGCATCTCTGGCGTCCCGGCTAACGAGACTGTTTCCCCAATCATGCGTGCCACTGGCGGACGCTTGAGCGAGGCTTTGCGCACCGCGGCTGGTGAGCATATTAAGTCCGCCGATGATCTTGAGTACGCCTTGCGGGTGTTCGCCGCGCACGCGTTGAACAGCCTTCTTTTGAACCGGCGCAGCGATCTGGCTTTACGTGAGCGCACCGCTGCGGAAGCTATTCACACCGACTGGCAAGACCGCTTGCGGGTTGCCGCTGTCGGGGAGCTGGCTGCCATCGACGCGGGTCAGCATCTGAGCAGTGAGGAATTCCAGTTTCTGTTGGAGCTAGTAGACACCGGGCGGGCGGGCATGGCTCAGAACCTTGCAGGCCCTGCCGTGAATGTCCCGGCGCTGGTTGCTGGCAGAACCCAAGATTGGCGTGTGATTGCCGGGGAGTGGGCAGATGCCTGCCAGTCCCGAGGGACCGTTGCATTCGAGGGACCGGGCACTGCAACTGCTGGCTGCTCTTACAACGTCGAAGTCCAACCCGGTCTGGGTTGGGTACTCAGCAAATACGTTGGTCAGTCTTGGGTTCCGGTTGAAGCCTGCTCCGCTGGTCAAGACCGTGCGGTTGCCGAGCGTCGCCGTATAGCTCGCGATTGCGCCAGCGCAGCACGTCCTGCTCCGGTAATTGGCGCGGGCTTCGCTGACAAGCTCCGGGGCTTGGTGTGAGTACTGATCGGCCTGCGCTCCGGCGCGGGCAGCACCCATCCGCCGACGACCTCATAAGGATGCGTCTCGGGTATCCGGGTTATGAGGCGAGACTACAGAGCATGCGGGTGATGAAGCCTGCCCGGTACGCGGCTGTCATGTCCGGCGCCAAGACCTTCCTAGACGATGGCTGGAATTGCACAGAGTGCGGCGGGAACGAGCGGCACACCCGGAACCTGACGTGCCGGGCCTGTAACGGTGCCCGAGTCCCTAGCGTGTTCAAGACACTACCAAGCGGGCAGATCGTGTACGTGCCAAAGAATGAGAACGCCTCCGAGAACTGGCAGCAGCGCCACTTGCGAACCCAGCGCCTGCTGGATCAGAAAGCCATTCTGAACCGCTTGGGTCCTGTGGTCGTCGGTCGGTACTGCCTCTCGGGTGGCTGCGTGCTGCGTGCCGGGTCCGTGGCTCTCGACACTGAGCCGCTGATGCTCGCGGTTGATGCACTGCTATCTGGCGACCCTGAACAGTCCCGCGCTGCAATCGAACCGCTTATCCAGCAAGACCGAGAACTGGCGTTATGCGTCCGCAGTATCGCCCAAGCCCTTGCGGCATCTGAAATGAATCGACCTTAGAGCCTGCCCACTGGGGCGGGCCGCACCCATTGGAGAACTTTATGAAAGCACGAATTACTAAGACCGTCCTGATCGGCCTGCGCGCCGCGTTTACCCCTGACCTGACCTCGCCGTCTGGTCTGCGTTGGGCTCGCTGGAACGGCACGACCGGCACCCGTAGCCGTGAAGCTGGCGACGTGGCGGGTAGTTGCACAAACTCAGGCACGTACGTCGTCACATTGGAGGGCAGCAAGTACCTGGCTGCGGACGTTCTGCTTGCACTGCACCGCGCCCAGCATCGCACCGCTGTGGTGTCGGTATGAGCCGCGCCCGGAGCAAGATGCCGGAGATCAAGCCTTGGCATGAGGAGTTCATGCTGTCGGACACCTCGCCCAGCGGCCTGCGGCTTCTGGTGAACGGTACCCCCAGCGTGCTGGCTGGCTGCCCGAGTGAGCCGACTTGGCCTCATGATAAGAGCATGGCGCGGCACTGCATCTGGCCCCGGAATTACTGCGTGTCGGTGATCGTCGGCTGGGAAGGCGAAGACCTCGGCGGATTCATGAAGTGGGATATGCAGCTCGAAACTGTCCCTGCTGGCGTTGTCCGTGAAATCCTGCTGGAACACTACGAGCGAGAGCAGCAGATCCAGTTGCTGGAGCAGCACCTACAGCAGCAGATGGAAGTGGCCTAACGGCTGCTTCCCTTTTTCGTCTCCGGGCTGCGACCTAAAAATATTGTATCCACCCGAGGGGGTCCCTCCACTGAAAGCATCGCCATTGCCCCCGTGGCCCTTCGCCCTGTGCTTGCGTAAGTTCGACCCTGAGCTAGCCTCGATAGCGTCGCTGGTGTGGCGACGTGCCATTAAGGAGTAGATATGCCTACTAGACATCGTGATGCCGTGACCGGGACGTACGTGACTGAGGCCGAGGCGAAGCGGAGACCGAAGGAAACGGTAAAAGAAAAGGATAAGCCGAAGCCGAAGCCTAAGAAGTAACGTCTGACGGGGCGCAGCTATCTCGTTAGCTGCGCCACTAAGGATGTGTTGATAAGGGTATACCTGAGCCACCACTCGTCGGATGGGGTGTGGTTGTACTGATTCGTGGTGATATGAGCCGCTTGACAACTCTAATCACCACGCCAATAATCACTACACCCAAATCAACACGAGTGCATTGCCATGATGATCCGTGCATACCTCCGAGCTTCCACTATCGAGCAGGACGCCACCCGCGCTAAGGAGCAGCTGCGTGCCTTCGCTGTTGAGCATGGTCAGCGTGTGGCGAGCTGGTACACCGAGAATGAGTCCGGGGCCACACTGGAGCGCCCTGAGTTGTTCCGTCTGCTCTCTGACTGTGAACCGGGGGACGTGCTGCTGGTTGAGCAGGTAGACCGGCTGGCACGCCTGAACGAGTCGGACTGGTTGAAGCTCCGGGGCGAACTCCAGGCCAAAGGCGTGCTGGTGGTAGCGTTGGACCTGCCTACGTCACATCAGGCAATGCAGCCCGCCCGTAAGGGTGACGACTTCACGGGCCGGATGCTGGGCGCAATCAATACGATGCTGCTGGATATGCTCGCTGCGGTAGCCCGTAAGGACTATGAGGACCGCCGCCGCCGTCAAGCTCAGGGTATCGAGAAGGCGAAGGCCGAAGGCGCGTACAAGGGCAGACAGATAGACCAGAGCCTGCACCAGCGGGTGCGTGAGCTGCTGGCAGACGGCAAGAGCATTCGCAAGGTGGCCGAGTTGATCGGATGCAGCACGCAGACGGTGCAGCGCGTTAAGCGGGAGCTGGCCGTGCCGGAGTGAGCGCACCCGAAAGCAGTACCCCTGTGCACCGTCTGAAACAACGAGAGAGCCGGACGGTGCGAGAGCATTCCCTTTGAACGCTGGGGCTCGCTCGGACCCCAGTGCACCGCCGTCAAGCAATGCTGTGTGTACGTGCCGGGAGCGGTTCCGGTTGTGACACGCGTCCGGTGCGCACGGTGCCGTCCGATGCAGCAAATACCGCTGAAACCCCCGTGTTTACTGGGCTTGATGCCTTTCCTCTTGTTTAGTCTCTGAATGGGGCGTCACTTGGTGACTTAGCCCTGATCCGGTTTCGGCCGCTCATACCGGGCATTGAATGCCTGAACGAAACCATTGCGTAAAATCTGCAAAAACGCCTGGAACGCGCTGATATCTTGTCGATGCACGTTGCCGCTCAGTTCTACGCGAGTGGCAAACTGGTTCTTGCCCTGGTTTTTCAGCACGGTTTCGGAGCCGCCGACAATGGCCTCCCAGATGGACCGGAACAGCCCTTTGTCCTTGTTTTCCACGTCCTGCTGCCAGTTGAACACGTCCACGTCTTTGAGCAGCGGCTTGATATAGCCGGTCAATTGGGCTTTTTTGGCCTGCGCTTCAATGACTACATCGCCGTGACCGGCGTTGAAGTCGAATTTGCCATAGGCCGAGGCGAAGTCGTTCATGCGCTTGAGCTCGATATCCTTGGCGCGCAGGCGGAATTCGAAGTCTTCGAAATTGCTCAAGGGGTCGAAGGTGGCCGTGGTTTCCAGCGGGGCGTGGCCCAGCAACAGGGCCTTGCCTTCAAAGCGCGCGTCGCGCTTGCCTTCGGTGTCGACCACGTTGGTCAGGTTATAGAGGCTGGCGTTGACCTGAGTGGCGTTCATGTTGACGGGGGGCTTGGAATTGAAGTTTCGAAAGTTGATCTTGCCGTCGTAGATGCGTATTTCGTTAAAGGTGAACGGCGCCAGTTTGCTCAACTGTGCGCGCCAGTCGGTGCCTTGACCGGTCTGGGAGTTTTGTTTGTTGGTGCCGCCGTCGACGAAGTTCACCTCAGGGTTGAAGAACTGCACTTCGGCCACCACAGCGCGGTCGGACCAGAGTGAGTGCCAACTGACAGACAGGTCGATTAGCGGTGCATTGACGAAAGGCACCGGGACCTTGCCGTCGACCTTGACGATTTTCAGCCCGTTGATCTTGTAGGCGCCGCGCCACAGCGCGAGGTCGACGTCGGTGACCTGGCCCCGGTAATCGCCCATGTCCGCCAGTTTCTCGTTCAAGTAATCGCGCACCAGGTAGGGCAGGGCGAAGTGCAGGGCAATCAGTAGCACAACGAGACCGGCGAGGGTCCACAGGGGCCAACGGTATCGACGTTTCATGGCGGCAAATCTCTGACGATGTAAAGCCATTGACTGCGGTGTTTACCGGACGTTCGACCTGACTGGACGACCACTGGCAACAGGCATACCTTTGGGGGCTTATTCAACGCTGTACAAGGACCCAGCCATGAGCCGTATATACGCTGACAACGCCCATTCCATTGGCAATACGCCGCTGGTGCAGATCAACCGCATTGCCCCGCGCGGTGTGACCATCCTGGCCAAGATCGAAGGGCGCAACCCGGGTTACTCGGTCAAGTGCCGGATCGGCGCGAGCATGATCTGGGACGCCGAAAGCTCCGGCAAACTCAAGCCTGGCATGACCATCGTCGAACCGACGTCGGGCAATACCGGCATTGGCCTGGCCTTTGTTGCCGCGGCCCGTGGTTACAAGTTGATGCTGACCATGCCGGCGTCGATGAGCATCGAGCGACGCAAAGTCCTCAAGGCACTGGGCGCCGAACTGGTGCTGACCGAACCGGCCAAAGGCATGAAGGGCGCCATTGAGAAGGCTGCCGAGATCCTGGCCAGCGATCCGGCCAAATACTTCATGCCGTCGCAGTTCGACAACCCGGCCAACCCGGCCATTCACGAGAAAACCACCGGTCCGGAAATCTGGAACGATACTGACGGCGCAGTCGATGTGCTGGTCGCGGGCGTTGGAACCGGCGGAACCATTACCGGTGTTTCGCGGTATATCAAGAATACCCAGGGCAAACCGATTATCTCGGTAGCTGTGGAACCGGTGGTGTCGCCGGTGATTACCCAGGCGATAGCCGGTGAAGAGATCAAGCCGAGCCCGCACAAGATCCAGGGGATCGGTGCCGGTTTTGTCCCGAAGAATCTGGACTTGTCGATCGTCGATCGGGTTGAGTTGGTCACCGATGACGAATCGAAGGCTATGGCGCTGCGCCTGATGCAGGAAGAAGGGATTTTGTGCGGTATTTCCTGTGGCGCCGCGATGGCGGTGGCGGTGCGTCTGGCCGAAACACCGGAAATGCAGGGCAAGACCATCGTGGTGATCCTGCCGGACTCCGGTGAGCGCTACTTGTCGAGCATGTTGTTCAGCGACCTGTTTACCGAGCAGGAAAATCAGCAGTAGGCGCTGCCTGCGATGGTTTGATCTTTTGGTGAGAGGGCTGATTCAGGTCAGCCCCCGTTCAGGAACCTTATGTTAATAAGTGCTTTATTGCACAAACCTTAATACTGAATGTCGAGTTTTGCGGGTTTTTCCCGAGGCCGGTAGTGTTTTTCATGGCCGGCTGCCACGTCGGGTAAATGGCGTTGTGCGAAGAGCCTAACCTCAAGGAGCCGTAGATGACCTTTTCCTTTGCCGCGAAAGCGTCAGTGTTGCTGCTATTTCTGGGCAGCACCCTCTATGTGCATTTGCGCGGCAAGGCGCGATTGCCGGTTCTGCGTCAATTCGTCAATCACTCGGCCTTGTTTGCACCTTACAACGCCTTGATGTACCTGTTCTCCGGCGTGCCGTCCAAACCCTATCTGGACCGCAGCAAGTTCCCGGAACTGGACGTGCTCAAAGACAACTGGGAAGTCATCCGCGACGAAGCCATGCACCTGTTCGACGAGGGTTACATCCGCGCCGCCGAAAAACACAACGATGCGGGGTTTGGTTCGTTTTTCAAGAAAGGCTGGAAACGTTTCTACCTCAAGTGGTACGACAAACCCCTGCCATCCGCTGAAGCCTTATGCCCGAAAACCGTGGCGCTGGTGAGCAGTATTCCCAACGTAAAGGGTGCAATGTTCGCGTTGCTGCCGGGTGGCAGCCACCTCAACCCGCACCGCGACCCGTTTGCCGGTTCGCTGCGCTATCACCTGGGGCTGTCGACGCCGAACTCCGACGATTGCCGTATCTTTGTCGACGGCCAGGTGTATGCCTGGCGTGATGGTGAAGATGTGATGTTTGATGAGACCTACGTGCATTGGGTCAAGAACGAATCCGAGAAAACCCGCGTCATTCTGTTCTGCGACATCGAACGACCGCTGAGCAACCGCGTCATGACCTTCATCAACCGCTGGCTCAGCGGCTTGCTCGGTCGCGCCACCGCACCTCAGAACCTTGATGATGAACGTGTCGGCGGGATTAACCAGGCGTATGCCTGGAGCAAGAATTCCAGCGACAAGGTCAGTGGTGTGGTCAAACGCTGGAAGCGTCGTAATCCCAAGGCGTACCGCGTGCTGCGGCCGGTGTTGGCGGTGGTGGTGCTGACGTTGTTGGGGTATTGGTTGTTTGCGTGACTGGATTCAAAAGAAAACCGCTCCTTGGGAGCGGTTTTTTTATGAGCAGAATTTAAATGGCGCGCCCGCGACGAGGTGTCGTGATTGGCCCTTTGTCCAAGTCATTGCAATCCATGTCCGCCGCTGGTTATAGTCGGCGCTCGGTGGTTCTGTTACCCACCGCCCACCCCATCAAAAAAGATCAGCCCATGCCAGCTTCCCTCATCAATGCGGTAGTCGATTCAGCGGTCAACGCTGGCGTCGTGCCGTGCGGGAATAAGCAGCCTGCGCAGATCAGTCATTACCCCCCACCTGTCAGTAGCACGCCGGTGTACGCAGTCGTATCACCGCCGGGCGTTGGCGTTTCGGGCTGATCAGCGTTCTTTGCTGTTCTGCGCGCCCGCCTGAAAAAAACTACTGAATTTCAGCTTCGGCTGAGTTGGCTTCTTGCCTGACTACAGGTGGTATTCATGTTTGTCCTGTCGAAAAAATCCGCGCTCGCGGCGGCGTCCACGAGCCTGTTCGTTCTGCTGTGGAGCAGCGGTGCGATCTTCTCCAAATGGGGCCTGGCCCACGCATCGCCCTTTGCCTTTCTGCTGATTCGCTTTGCCATCGCCTTGTGCGGATTGATGCTGCTGGTGCCGTTGCTCAAGCTGAAATTGCCCAAGGGTGGCAAAGCGATGTTGTATGCGATGGCCACGGGCGTGGTGTTGCTGGGGGCTTATCAGATTTTTTATCTGCTGGCCCTGGACCTCAAAGTCACACCGGGCGTTATGGCAACCATCATGGGTGTGCAGCCGATTCTCACGGTGGTGATCATGGAGCGTCAGCGCTCGGCCAGCCGGATGTTCGGTCTGGCGCTGGGCCTGGTCGGGTTGATCATGGTGGTTTACCAGGGCATCGGTCTGGCGGGCATGTCTTTGGCCGGGATGCTTTTTGGTTTGCTGGCGTTGGCGAGCATGACCTTTGGCTCGATCATGCAGAAGCGCATCACCGACAATCCCCTCGGCACACTGCCGGTGCAGTACCTCGCGGGGCTGCTGCTCTGCGGGATCTTCGTGCCGTTCCAGCCGTTTCATTTCGAACACGGCAGCGGGTTTATCGTGCCGGTGCTGTGGATGGGATTGGTGGTGTCGGTGCTGGCAACGTTGCTGCTGTACCGCTTGATCGCCCGGGGCAATCTGGTGAATGTCACCAGTCTGTTTTACCTGGTGCCGGCCGTGACGGCGGTGATGGACTACCTGATTTTCGGTAATCGGCTGGCGGTATTGAGCATGCTCGGCATGCTGCTGATCATCGTCGGGCTGGTATTTGTGTTCCGTAAAGCAGCGTAAAGCAGCGTGAAAATGAAAGGCCCGGAGCATTGGCTCCGGGCCTTTTTTATTTGGTCAGCGCGTGCTCGGCCCGCACCGAATTCATGAACGCCTGCATCGCTGACGATTGAATGCGGTGACGGCGGGTAATCAGCCCGTACGGCGGCAGCCGTGCTTCAAACTTGATCGGCAACACCGCCAGCAAATCACGGCCCGGGTAATCCTCCACCACCGACACCGGTGTGACGCCCAGCATGTCGGTCTGCTGGATCAAGGACAGCAAGGTCATGATCGAGGTGGTCTCAACGATGCTGCTGGGGATGTCGACCCGCGCATTGTGGAATACCTGATTGATGATCGCACGCATCGGACTCGGTTGCTGTTGCAGCACCCAAGTCATGTTCTGCAACTCGGCCCAGCTCAGGTTTTTCTCTTTCGCCAACGGGTTCTGCGCGCCGGAGATGACGCACAAGGCTTCTTCGCCGAGGCTGTCGAACAGCAACTCTTCGGCCCGTGCGCCCGCCGGAATCCGGCCCAATACGATATCCAGCTGGTCCTGCAACAGCGCCTGCACCAGCACGTCGCTGGTGTCGACCTGAATGCTCATCGACAAGCGTGGATGGCTTTGCTTCAAGGTCGCGATGGTGCGGGTCAACAGCCCCGAGGCCAGCGCCGGAATCGCACCGACCGCAACCCGGCCAAGGTTGCCGGATTCGAGCGCGACCAGTTCTTCACGCATGCCGCTCAGTTCAGCAAACACCATGCGCGCGTAGTAGATGACGGTTTCCCCGAACGGGGTCGAGCGCATGCCCCGGGGCAGACGCTCGAAGAGTTCGACGCCGAGCAAGTCTTCGGCTTCGTGCAACATCTTGGTGGCTGCCGGCTGGGTCATGCCGATGTGGTCGGCGGCGCGACGCAACGAGCCGAATTCCTGCAACGCCAGCATCAGCCGCAGTTGGCGCAGACGCAGTCGACTGTGGATCACATTGGCAGCAGGAATTCGGGTCATGGGCCGCGCTCGCAATTAGGACTGCGGCAAGCCTGACAACAAATGCCAGGCGTTGCCAGCATTGCCGTGTTACAGCACCGATTTAGGCTTGGCGACCTGCGGTTTGCGCAGCCCCGTCAGGGTGCCCAGCGCCTTGGAAATCAACGGCCAGAACAGCATCAGCAACGCCGCCGTGGTCAGGCAGCCCACTAACGGGTTGGACCAGAAAATCCCCACGTGGCCGTCGGAGAACAGCATCGACTGACGGAACGCATCTTCCGCCTTGTCGCCCAGTACCGCCGCCAACACCAGCGGCGCAATCGGGTAACCGAGTTTCTTGAACAGATAACCCAGCGCACCGAAGCCCAACATCAACACCACGTCGACGAACGAGTTGTGCACCGAGTAGGCACCGATGGCGCAGACCATGATGATAATCGGCGCGATGATCGAGAACGGAATGCGCAGGATCGAAGCGAACAGCGGCACGGTGGCCAGCACCACGATCAGGCTGACCACGTTCCCGAGGTACATGCTGGCGATCAGGCCCCAGACGAAATCATGCTGCTCGACGAACAACGTCGGGCCAGGATGCAGGCCCCAGATCATCAGACCGCCGAGCATGACCGCCGCAGTGGCCGAGCCGGGAATGCCGAGGGTCAGCATGGGCAGCAGGGCGCTGGTGCCGGCGGCGTGGTCGGCGGTTTCCGGGGCGATTACGCCTTCGAGTTCACCCTTGCCGAAGTTCTCGCGGTTCTTCGAAAAGCGCCGCGCCAGACTGTAGCTCATGAACGAGGCCGCCGTCGGACCACCGGGCGTGATGCCCATCCAGCAACCGACCAGCGTGCTGCGCAGGATCGTCCACCAGTAACGCGGCAACTTGGCCCAGGTGCGCAGGATGACCATCGGCGTGATGCGCGCATGCTCGCCGCGAAACACCAGGCCTTCCTCGACGGTGCAGAGAATTTCGCCGATCCCGAACAAGCCGATCACGGCCACCTCGAAGCTGATGCCCGTCATCAACGCGGGCTGGTCGAAGGTCAGGCGCAGGTTGCCGGAGACAGTGTCCATGCCCACGGCGGCCATGGCGAAACCAATCATCATCGCCACCACGGTTTTCAGCGGCGGATTCTTGCTCATGCCGATGAAGGTGCAAAACGCCAACAGGTACACCGCGAAGAACTCCGGCGAACTGAAAGACATGGCGAATGCGGCAATCTTGGTCGACAGGAAGGTCAGCAGCAACACCCCGGCCAGCGCGCCGATCAGCGCCGAACTGAATGCGGCCGTCAACGCTTCGGCAGCGCGACCTTCGCGGGCCATCGGGTAACCGTCGAACGTGGTCGCCACCGATGAGGGCTCACCGGGGATGTTGAACAGAATCGAGGTGATCGAACCGCCGAACAGCGCGCCCCAATACATGCACGACAGCAAAATGATCGCCGACACCGGCGACATGGTGAAGGTCAGCGGCAGCAACAACGCCACGCCATTGGGGGCGCCGAGGCCGGGCAATACGCCGACCAGAATGCCCAGCAGCACGCCGATCACCATCAGGCCGATGTGGCCCGGGGTGAGGATCAGGTTCATGCCTTGCAGCAGGGAATCGAATTCGCTCATTTGAAACTTCTCCCGGCCAGTGCAATCCAGTCGCCCATCGGGCCGGCATCCAGCGGGACCTTGAACCACAACGCGAAAATCAGGTAGCTGGCCAGCACCGCGCCGAGGGACACGGTGCCGATCATCCATTTGCCGTAAGGCTTGGCGCGCACCTTGTCACGCCACATGAACCAGGCGATGAAGCAGGCCGAGGCCACATAAATGCCGGTGAACGGCATGGCGCCGACGAACAGCGCAATCGGGATGAACACCGACAGCACTTGCTTGAATGCGCTGCGGCTGACGAATGCAATGCTCAGGGCGTGCCAGCGCACCACGGTCAACACGCCGTTGCCCACGCTCGCGGCGCTCAACAGCAGGCCGATGTAGAAGGGGAAGTAACCCGGCTCGGGGCCGGAATCGCCCCAGCCGATACCTTGTTCGAGACTGCCGAACATCACCACCGCGCCGATCAGCGTGGTGAAGAGTGTCAGGCCGAGCTCGACCCAGCGGGTACCGACCAGCGCCGGTGAATCCGAAGAATGGGACATGAAAGCACCTCCAGAGGTGACGGCCGTGCGCACGCGCACGGCCGTGAACAACTCAGTTTTTCAGCCAGCCGGCTTCTTTGAACACCGGGGTGACGCGGGCGGTGTCTTTCTCAATGTAGGCGGTCAGCGGCTCGCCTTCGAGGAAGGTGGGTACCAAAGCGTTCTGTTTCACGTAGGCCTTGAACTCTGGAGTCTCGGTGACTTTGCGCATCAGCTCGACATAGAACGCCCGCTGTTCGGCGGTGACGTCGCCGGGCATGAACACGGTGCGCGGGAAGCGGTATTGATCGATACCCAGGCCTTGTTCGTGGCAGGTCGGAACGTCGGCCCAGGATTTATCACCCGCGACTTTCTCGGTGTAGCTCATGCGTTCCTTGCTGAACACACAGAGCGGTTCGACCTGGTCGCCGCGCCATTGGCTGATGCTTTCGCTGGGGTTGTTGACGTTGGCGGCGATGTGTTTGCCGGCCAGTTGGGTCGCGGCTTCGCTGCCGCTCTTGAACGGGATGTACACCAGTTTGCTGTTGTTGGTCTGGTTCAGCAGCAGGGTCAGGGTCTGGTCGACATCCTTGGACTGACTGCCGCCCATGCGCAGTTTCGACGGATCAGTCTTGGCCGCTTCGTAGAAGCCTTTGGCGTCTTTCCAGGGGGCATCCTTGTAGCTCCAGAGAATGAAGTCGTCCTCTGCAACGGCCGCCACGGGAGTCAGCTCCTGCCATTGATAGCCAAGCTTGGAAACCAGCGGCAACAGGTAGATGTTGTTGGTGCCGATCACCAGTTTTTCCGGATCGCCCTTGTTCATTTTCAGGTCAAGGAACGCTTCGGCACCGTTGCCGCCGCCCTTGTTGAGGACGATGGTATTCACGTCGAGGAACTTGTGTGTGGTGATGATCGACTGGATCAGCCGACCGAGCTGGTCAGTACCGCCGCCGGGGCCGCCGGCAACGAGGATTTCGACGTTCTTGTCCGGCTGCCAGGCAGCGTTGGCGAGTGCGGGGAGGGCGCCGGCGGCGACCAGTGTGCAGCCAAGAAACAGACGGGATGTGCGACGGACGAATGCATTTCGCATGGAAGGGCCTCGTTTTTTGTAATTGTTATGAATGACTTGTCGGTGCTCAAAAGCTGCAAGCCTGGACTGAGTGTGGGAAGCCTCCGCTTCGGCGTCTAGTCAAAACAATACATACACCGATAGCCTGCGGTTATAGGTCATCAGGGGCAAATACGTGACGAGGGCTGGAAACTGTGTGCCAGAGCGTTTTGAGAGGAAAGTCAGTCAAGGCGGCCGGCGATGAAAGCCCCCTGAAAGCGCGGTATGCCATAACCCGAGGCTATCGCCGTATCTCAATCATTGATTAGACGGTTATCACCGAGCCTTCGATAGTGCTCATCAGCGCGGCGAACCGGCCTCGCACGGCATTCACAACAATAAGAAACGAGGTACGCACCATGGCTCGTCCCAGTGCTTCCCTGCATCTGCCTGGCGCAGCTGCCCAACCGATCAACGCGGCCACACCCCTGGCCGGCACCACCAAAGCGAGCAGCGTGCGCTGGCGGATCTTTGCGATCGTCTTCGCGCTGACCATGGTCAACCTGATCGACCGGGTCTCGCTGTCGATCGCCATGCCGACCATTGCCCATGAATTTTCCCTGTCGCCAAGCATGCAAGGGCTGATCCTCAGCAGTTTCTTCTGGGCGTATGCGCTGTTGCAGATTCCCGGCGGCTGGCTGATCGATCGCTTCGGCCCGCATCGGGTCATCAGTTGGTCCACCGGGTTGTGGGGCACCTTTCAAGTGTTGGCGGCGTTTGCGACCGGCGGCTTGTCATTGCTGTTCGCCCGCGTTGCACTCGGGGCCGCCGAAGCGCCGTTGTTCCCGTCCGGTGGCAAGCTGATTTCCCTGTGGCTGGCGCCGAGCGAACGCAGTCGCGGCGCGGTGCTGATGGACAGCGGCAGCCCGTTGGGCGT
This sequence comes from Pseudomonas mandelii, assembly GCF_900106065.1. Classification (NCBI taxonomy): domain Bacteria; kingdom Pseudomonadati; phylum Pseudomonadota; class Gammaproteobacteria; order Pseudomonadales; family Pseudomonadaceae; genus Pseudomonas; species Pseudomonas mandelii. Next base: position 523,205 of record NZ_LT629796.1, on the reverse strand, counting down.
GGCGCTGGGCGGGTTGATCATTGCTTATCTGATTGCATCCCTGGATTCGTGGCGCCTGGCCTTCGTGATTGCCGGTATCGCGACCCTGGTGCTGGCCTGGCTGGCCCGGCGTTATCTGCGCGATGACCCGGCTACTCACCCGCAAGTGAATGCCGAAGAACTGGAGAAGATCAACGCCGGGCGCGCGACGCCGGCTGCCGAAGCCGCCCGTGTGCCGGTCAAAGGCCTGGGCATCGCGGCCCGTTCCCTGAGCGGCTTGCTGATCGGCCGTGCCAGTTGGGCGATGGTGTATTTCGGTTTGCTGACCTGGGGCCCGAGCTATCTGGCCCAGGCTCGCGGCTTCGACATCAAAGGCATCGGCGCGGCGACCTTCGTGATTTTCGTGTGCGGGGCCCTGGGTTCGTTGACCGGTGGTTTCCTCTGTGACGGGTTGATCCGCAAAGGTGTCAGCCGTGGCGTGGCGGTCAAGAGCCTGCTGGCGTTTTCCGGTGTGGTCGCCCTCGGCGCCTTTCTGTTGTTGCCGACGCTGAGCAACCCGTTTGCCGCCGTGGCGTTGTTGGCCATGACCGCGTTTTTCCTGATGTGGGGCAGCCTCTACTGGAGCTTCCCGGCATTGCTGGCGGCACCGGCGCGGGTCGGGTTGATCGGCGGCGTGATGAACATGGCCGGCAGCACCGGCGGGATCGCGGTGCCGATCCTGGTGGGGATCATTGTGCAAATGACCGGAGGTTTTGCGCCGGTGCTGGGGTTCTTTGCCGTGTGCTCGGCAGTCTTTGTGCTGGCGACGTTGTTCATCAGTCTCGACGAGGTGCGCCATGGCTGAACACTCATCTGGCGAAGCATGGAACGGTCCGATCATCGATGCCCATCATCACTTCTGGGACCCGACGATCAATGACCATCCGTGGCTGGCGCCCGAAGCTAATATCCCGTTCCGCTACGGCGACTACAGCGCGATTAAACGGCGCTATTTTCCTGAGGACTATTTCGCTGACGCCGGCCCGCACCGTGTGGTGCAAACGGTGTACGTCGAGACCGAATGGGACCCGCAAGACCCGATTGGCGAAACCGTTTTTATCGAAAGTCTGACGGCCCGTTACGGCGTACCCAATGCGGTCGTGGCGCAGGCCTGGCTCGACCACCCGGACGCCCTCGCGGTACTGACCGAACAAGCGAGTTTCAAATGCGTGCGCAGCGTGCGTCACAAACCGGGTGGAGCGACTTCACCGGCGCAGGTTGGTCATGTGCGCAGCCTGATGAGCGACGAACACTGGCGGCGCAGTTTTGCCGCCCTCGAAGGGCTGGGGTTGCACTTCGATTTGCAGACCCCCTGGTGGAACCTGCACGAAGCCGAACGGCTGGCTCGGGACTTTCCCGGCACTACGTTGATTCTCAACCACGCAGGGTTGCCCAATGACCGCAGCGCCGAAGGCCTGGCCGGTTGGCGCCTGGCGATGGCTCGGCTGGCCAAATGGCCAAACGTGCAGGTGAAGATTTCCGGCCTTGGCCAGAGGGGCCAGGCATGGCGCGCCAAGGACAACGCCTGGATCGTGCGTGAAGTGATCGCCATGTTCGGCACTGACCGGGCGATGTTCGCCAGCAACTTCCCGGTGGACAGCCTGTGCGGCTCGTTCGATGACATCTACAGCGGTTTCAAATCCATCGTTGCTGATCTGCCGAGCGCCGATCAGGAGCGACTGTTCTACAGCAACGCGCAGCGGGTTTATTGCTGCGAGCCTTGCGCCGTTGACCGCCAATGGCCTGAACCCTTGAGGAGTGAAGCATGAACAAAACAACCATCGCGATGGTGCTGGGTGACCCGGCAGGCATCGGCCCGGAACTGATCGCACGTTTGCTTGCGGAGCCTGAAGTGCGCAGCCAGGCCAATGTGATCTTGATCGCCGACGAGGCCGAAATGCGTCGCGGCATGCGCATCGCCGGGACGGAGTTTCCTTACCGTCGCGTCGAGTCGCTGGATCAGTTGGAATTTGGTGATGACACGCCGCTGTTCTATGACTTTCGCGGAGACACCGTCGGTGAATTTCCACGCAGTGAAGCCAGTGTCATCGGCGGTCGCTACAGCCTCGACACGCTGGAACAAGCCCTGCGCCTGACCGAGGCCGGGACCACCGACGCGGTGTTGTTCGGGCCGTTGAACAAGACCTCGCTGCACATGGCCGGCATGGCCCACAGCGATGAGCTGCACTGGTTCGCCGAGCTGCTGGATTTTCACGGGCCGTTCTGCGAATTCAACGTGCTCGACAACCTCTGGACCTCCCGCGTGACCTCCCACGTGGCATTAGCGCAAGTGCCAGGCATGCTGACCCAGACGCGGGTAGTGGAAGCGATCCAGTTGATCGACACCGCGCTCAAGCGCAACGGCCTGGAAAAACCGCGCATTGGCGTGTGTGGGCTGAACCCGCACAACGGCGACAACGGCTCGTTCGGACGCGAAGAACTGGACATCATCGGCCCGGCGGTTCGTTCGGCCCAGGCGCTGGGGATTGCGGCCGAAGGGCCATACCCGGCGGACACGATTTTCCTCAAGGTCCAGGGCGATGCCAGTGCCTTTGACGCGGTGGTGACGATGTATCACGACCAGGGGCAGATCGCGATCAAGTTGATGGGCTTCTCCCGAGGCGTGACGGTGCAGGGTGGCTTGCCGATCCCGATTACCACGCCGGCCCACGGCACCGCCTTCGACATCGCGGGGCAGGGCAAGGCCAACGTCGGCGCGATTCGTCAGGCCTTCGAAATCGCCTGCCGAATGGGCACCAACAACTACTGACACAACACTGATCCCCTGTGGGAGCGAGCCTGCTCGCGATAGCGGTCTGACAGTCACTAAAAAGGTGGCTGCACTACCGCTTTCGCGAGCAGGCTCGCTCCCACATTTGTTTTGTGTGTGGCTGATAACCCTATCCACTCACTATTCGGTTTTTCCTATCACCGCAGGTTATCGCCGGATACGCATAAGTGATTATCCGCACCCCCGAGCGCTGGCTAAAGTCGCTCCATCGAATGCCGGAACCCGCCCCCCGTGCGGTTTTGTGCAGCGACCCGACAACTACAAAAAGCCGGCAGCGCAAGGAACTGTATTCATGAAAATCAAAGCCATCCGTACCCGCGTTTTTGAGTGGAAAGGCAAAGTCGTTCCGCCTCAAGCACACTTCTGCACCAACGCCAGCGACATCCTGTTCGAACGTGGCGACGCCATGGGCTCGTTCCGTTTCCATGGCTGGCTGGTGGTGGAAGTCGAGACCGATACCGGCCTCGTCGGCATCGGTAACTGCGCCCTGGCGCCGCGTGTGGCCAAGGAAATCATCGACACCTACCTGGCGCCAATTGCCATTGGCGAAGACCCGTTCGACAACGAATACATCTGGCAGAAGATGTACCGCCAGAGCCACGCCTGGGGCCGCAAAGGCATCGGCATGGCGGCGATCTCGGCGATCGACATCGCGATCTGGGACATCATGGGCAAAGCCGTGAACAAACCGGTGTTCAAACTGCTCGGCGGCCGGACCAAGGAAAAGATCTGGACCTACGCCTCCAAGCTCTACGCCAATGACAACCTCGACCTGTTCCTCGAAGAGGCCCAGGGCTATCTGAACCAGGGTTTCACCGCGCTGAAAATGCGTTTCGGCTACGGCCCGAAAGACGGCCCGGCGGGCATGCGCAAGAACATCGAGCAAGTGCGTGCCCTGCGTAACCTGGCCGGTCCCGACATCGACATCATGCTCGAGTGCTACATGGGCTGGACCCTGGAATACGCCCGCCGCATGCTGCCCAAACTTGCTGAATTCGAACCACGCTGGCTGGAAGAGCCGGTGATTGCCGACGACATCGAAGGCTACATCGAGCTGAAGAAGATGGGGATCATGCCGATCTCCGGCGGCGAGCATGAGTTCACCTCCTACGGCTTCAAAGACCTGCTGGAACGCCGTGCCGTCGACGTGATCCAGTACGACACCAACCGCGTGGGCGGTATCACCGCAGCGCGCAAGATCAACGCCATGGCCGAAGCCTGGTCGGTGCCGGTGATCCCGCACGCCGGGCAGATGCACAACTACCACCTGACCATGTCCACCACCGCCTCGCCGATGGCCGAGTTCTTCCCGGTGTTCGACGTCGAGGTCGGCAACGAACTCTTCTACTACGTGTTCAAGGGCGAGCCGCAACCGGTCAACGGCTACATCCAGCTCGACGATGACAAGCCCGGCCTGGGCCTGGAAATCTCCGATGAGTACTTGAGCGACTTCAACATCATCGAGTGATCCAAATCCCAATTTTCTGGAGGCCGTCATGCGCCTGATTCAATTTGAAAACACTGCCGGTGAACGCCAGGTGGGTCTCGTCGAGGGCTCGCAGGTAAAGGTGCTGCAAGGCACCCGTAGCACCCATGAACTGGCCCTCGCGGCGATTCGTGCCCAACGCAGCCTGCAAGAAGAAGTCGCACTGCGCGGCACCGAACCGGGACCGGATTACGCCCAGCTGTTGCAGCAGGGCAAAGTCCTGCCGCCGCTGGACCACGAAGACCCGGCCCATTGCCTGATCAGCGGCACCGGCCTGACCCATTTGGGCAGCGCCTCGGCGCGGGACAAAATGCACCAGCAGGAGGGCGCGGTCGAAGCCGGCATGACCGACACCATGCGCATTTTCAAATGGGGCCTGGAGGGTGGTAAACCGGCGGCCGGGCAGGTCGGCGCGCAACCGGAATGGTTCTACAAAGGTGATGGCAGCATCGTCGTGCGCCCCGGCGCGGATTTCCCGGTGCCGCCGTTTGCCGAAGACGCCGGCGAGGAACCCGAGCTGACCGGCCTCTACGTGATCGGCGACGACGGCCAGCCGTACCGCGTCGGTTATGCCTTGGGCAACGAGTTCTCCGACCATGTGATGGAGCGGCGCAATTACCTGTATCTCGCCCATTCGAAACTGCGCTTCTGCGCCTACGGTCCGGAGCTGCGCGTCGGCGAGTTGCCCAAGCACCTTGCAGGCACCAGTCGGATCAAGCGCAACGGCGAAACGATCTGGGAAAAGGAGTTTCTCAGCGGCGAAGACAACATGTGCCACAGCCTCGCCAACCTCGAATTCCACCACTTCAAATACGCGCAGTTTTTGCGTCCCGGCGATGTCCACGTGCATTACTTCGGCACCGCAACGTTGTCGTTTGCCGACGGGATAAAAACCCAGCCGGGCGATCGCTTCCAGATCAGCCTCGATGAGTTCGGCGCGCCCCTGGAAAACGGCATCGGCGAAAGTGCCCAGCCGTTGGCCATCGGCCAGGTGCGCACGCTTTAAGTCTTCAATCACCGGCGTTGTCGGCCGGTCAAGGGATCACTCATGACCACGCTACTCGGACACAACTACATCGGCGGTCGCCGCAGCGCCAACGGTACGCAACAGCTGCAAAGCCTTGATGCGACGACGGGCGAAGCGCTGCCGGGCCGTTTTTTCCAGGCCACTGAAGCGGAAGTGGACGCGGCAGCCAGCGCTGCGGCCGCTGCCTACCCGGTTTACCGCAACCTCAGCGCGGAGAAACGCGCTCAGTTCCTCGACGCTATCGCTGATGAAATCGATGCCCTGGGCGATGACTTCGTCGCCACCGTGTGCCGCGAAACCGCGTTGCCGGCTGGGCGTATCCAGGGTGAGCGCGGGCGCACCAGCGGCCAGATGCGCTTGTTTGCCAAGGTCCTGCGTCGCGGCGATTTCTACGGCGCGCGCATTGATCGGGCACTGCCGGATCGCCAGCCGTTGCCACGTCCGGACCTGCGTCAGTACCGCATCGGCCTGGGGCCTGTCGCCGTGTTCGGTGCCAGCAACTTTCCGTTGGCATTTTCAACCGCCGGTGGCGATACCGCTTCGGCGCTGGCCGCCGGTTGCCCGGTGGTGTTCAAGGCGCACAGCGGGCACATGGCGACGGCCGAGTGGGTCGCGGACGCGATCATCCGCGCCGCCGAGCGCACCGAAATGCCGGCCGGCGTGTTCAACATGATTTATGGCGGGGGTGTCGGTGAATGGCTGGTCAAGCATCCGGCGATTCAAGCGGTGGGCTTCACCGGTTCGCTCAAGGGCGGCAATGCCTTGAGCCACATGGCCGCGACCCGACCACAGCCGATTCCGGTGTTTGCCGAAATGTCGAGCATCAACCCGGTGTTCCTGCTGCCCGAAGCGCTCAAGGTTCGCGGTGAGCTAATCGCTGCGCAACTGGCCGGTTCGGTGACCCTGGGTTGCGGGCAGTTCTGCACCAACCCGGGCCTGGTCATCGGTTTGCGTTCGCCGCAGTTCAGCCAGTTCCTGGAAACGTTTTGCGCCAGCATGAACCAGCAACCGGCCCAGACCATGCTCAATGCCGGCGCGCTGGTCAGTTACAGCCGAGGCCTTGGCGAGTTGCACGAACATCCGGGGCTGACGCACTTGGCGGGCAAGCCGCAACAGGGCAATCAGGCACAACCGCAGGTGTTCAAGGCTGACGTCAGTCTGTTGCTCAAGGGCGATGAGCTGCTTCAGGAGGAGGTGTTCGGACCGACCACCATCGTCATCGAGCTTGAGGACCGGGCGCAGCTGGCGGCAGCGTTGCACGGTCTGCGCGGGCAATTGACGGCGACGCTGATTGGCGAGACGGACGAGTTGCTGGAGTACCGTTGGCTAGCGGAGTTGCTGCAGGAAAAGGTCGGGCGGATTCTGCTCAATGGCTACCCGACCGGGGTCGAGGTATGTGAGGCGATGGTGCATGGCGGGCCGTATCCGGCGACGTCTGATTCGCGCGGCACATCGGTTGGCACCTTGGCGATTGACCGGTTCCTGCGGCCGGTGTGCTTCCAGAATTACCCGGATGCGTTGTTGCCCGAGGCGTTGCAGAACGCCAATCCGCTGGGGATTCGACGGTTGGTGGATGGGGAGGTGAGTCAGGCAGCGTTTTAGTCTCTACCGCCTTCACGAGCAGGCTCGCTCCCACATTGGATTTGCGGTGAACACAAAATCCTGTGGGAGCGAGCCTGCTCGCGAAGGCGTCATCAGCCACACCGCCAAACTACTTGGCAGTCACCTCAGCCACTTTCACCACCGCCGGCTTCAACACCAGCCACAACGCCGCCGCAATCAACACCCCGCCATAGATATGCGCCATCGACAACGGCTCATCCAGCAACAGCGCTCCCCACAACACCCCGAACGGCGGGATCAGGAAGGTCGTGGTCATCGACCTCACCGGCCCGATCGAGCTGAGCAGGCGGAAGTAAATGATGTACGCCAGTGCGGTACACATCAGTCCCAATCCAAGCAACGACAACCAGACGTTCCAGCCGCCCCAGCTTGCCGGTGGCTGGCTGATCACGCTGTAGCCGAACAACGGCAACAGGAACAGCGTCGCCCCGAGCATGCTGCCCAGCGCTGAAAGACGGCTGTCGAGACCGCCGGCGTGGTCAAGCCAGCGGCGGGCCAGGAACCCGGCAAAGCCATAGCAGGTGGTGGCGAGCAGGCAGGCGGCGGCGCCCATCAACAATTCCATGTCGAACGCCACCGGACCGGCACGGGTCAGGACGCCTACGCCAAACAGCCCGAGGAACACCCCGCCAAGCTTGGCCGCGGTGAGTTTTTCATGGAAGAACAGGCCGCCGATCAACACGCCCATCAGCGGCGTGGTGGCGTTGAAGATCGCCGAGTAACCGGCCGGCAGCACTTGCGCGGCCACGGAATAGAGGGTCGCCGGAATCCCGGAGTTGATCACCCCGAGCAGCATCACTGTCTTGAGTTTGCCTTTGAAGTCCCAGCTGATGCGCATCAGGCCGAGAATCACCAGCAAGCCGACGGCGGCAATCGACACGCGGAAAAAGGCCGTGGGGATTGTGCCAATCACCGGGGCGATGATGCGCATGAACAGAAAGCTCGCGCCCCAGATCGCGGCCAGCGACAGCAATCGGAAAATATCGACAGGACTCACGGTGCACTCCTTCCTTGATGGGGACGAGAGTGTTGCCGAGCGCCTTATCCATGGCAACCGAAAAACGAGCATTTAACTCGAGCCGAAAATTACGCTTCTCCTGCACCCGGTTCACTGGCTAAGCTCAGGGCTCATGAATTCCCGCAGAGGTCTCACCCATGCCGCAGCAATGGCCAGCCGCCGACATCGCCCGAATGATCCTCGATGGCTTTGACGATTACCGCGAGCATTTCCGCCAGATCACCGACGGCGCTCGGGCCCGCTTCGAGCAGGCCCAGTGGCAGGAGGCGCAGGTCGCGTCGGCCGCGCGGATCAATCTGTACGAAGAAAAAGTCAGCGAAACCGTGGAACGGCTGCGCGTCGCGTTTGACAGCGACACACTGGACGTCAGTTGCTGGCCTCTGGTCAAAAGCGCTTACATCACGCTGATCGACCTGCGTTTCGATGATGAACTGTCCGAGACTTGGTACAACTCGATTTTTTGCGGGCTGTTCAGCCATGACCTGATCAGCGACGGCTGCATGTTTATCCACACCACCCGGCCCAGCCTGCGCCGGGCCCGCGCCGCGCAAACCCGAACCTATAAGCCCCAGGGCCAGTTGTCCGGCATGCTCGCGAGCATTTTTGCCGATTACAGCTTCAGCGAGGATTACGCCGACCTGGCCGGCGACCTGCACCGCCTCGAAGCCCAACTGCGTGAGAACCTGCCGGATTGGGTGTGCAAGGACCCTGAACTGAGCGTCGAGCTGTTCTCCTCGGTGCTCTACCGCAACAAAGGCGCGTACCTGGTGGGGCGCATCTATACCCGGGACGAACAATGGCCGCTGGTGATTCCGCTGCTGCACCGTGAAGGGCGCGGGATTCAGATCGATGCGCTGATTACCGACGAAGCCGATGTGTCGATCATTTTTTCGTTCACCCGTTCGTATTTCATGGTGGATGTGCCGGTGCCGGCGGAGTTCATCGGCTTCCTCAAGCGCATCCTGCCGGGCAAGCACGTCGCCGAGTTGTACACCTCCATCGGCTTCTACAAACACGGCAAGTCCGAGTTCTACCGGGCGCTGATCAATCACCTGGCCAACACCGACGACCAATTCATCATGGCCCCCGGCGTGCGAGGCATGGTGATGAGCGTGTTTACCCTGCCGGGTTTCAACACCGTGTTCAAAATCATCAAGGACCGTTTCTCGCCGTCGAAAAACGTCGACCGTGCCACGGTGATCGAAAAATACCGTTTGGTGAAAAGCGTCGATCGCGTTGGACGCATGGCCGATACCCAGGAGTTCGCCGATTTTCGCTTCCCGTTGAGCAAGTTCGACCCGGCGTGCCTGGAAGAGCTGCTTGAGGTGGCGGCGTCCACGGTGTCGGTGGAAGGCGACACCGTGCTGATCCGTCACTGCTGGACCGAGCGGCGGATGACGCCGCTGAACCTGTACCTGGAAAACGCCAACGAGGCGCAGGTCCACGAGGCCCTGGAAGATTACGGGCTGGCGATCAAGCAACTGGCGGCGGCGAACATCTTTCCCGGCGACATGCTGTTGAAGAACTTCGGCGTCACCCGGCACGGGCGGGTGGTGTTTTATGACTATGACGAGATTTGCTTCCTGACCGAAGCCAACTTCCGCCACATCCCGGAACCGCGTACGCCGGAAGACGAAATGGCCTCCGAGCCGTGGTATTCGATCGGGCCGCTGGATGTGTTTCCCGAGGAGTTTCCGCCGTTCCTGTTTGCCGATTCCGGGCAAAGGAAGCTGTTTGACCAGTTGCATGGCGAGCTATACAACGCCGATTACTGGAAAAGCCTGCAGGAAGCCATTCGTGCCGGCAAAATCATCGACGTATTCCCGTATCGCCGCAAAGGCCTGGATAACGAATAAACCCCTGAGTGAACCCCCTGTGGCGAGGGATCTTGCTCCCGCTGGGTCGCGAAGCGACCCCAAAACCATCCACCGTCGTGTTTCAGATACACCGCGATGACCGGATTACGACTGCCGCGCAGCCGAGCGGGAGCAAGCTCCCTCACCACAAAGGCAGGTTGAATTCGTCGCCGAGCCCCCAAATCTGCGACAATCCGGCCCCTGCGCCACTAGACGACTTTTGCGTACCTGATGACTGACGAATCGCCTTCCATCGACAAACTGCTGAAAAACCTCGATCACGCCATGCTCGCCGACCGCCACCGGCTGCGGCGGCAGTTGCTTGAGCTGCGCAAGAAACCTGACGAGGCCAAGCTGGCCCAGTGGGTCACGCGCATGCAGGCGTCCTGTGACCAGGTCCTGGCGCGGCGTGCCAGCCTGCCGGTGATTCGTTACGACGACAGTTTGCCGATCGCCGCCAAGCGCGACGAAATCAAGGAAGCGCTGCTCAAGCATCAGGTGCTGATCATCGCCGGCGAAACCGGCTCGGGTAAAACCACCCAGTTGCCGAAGATCTGCCTGGAAATCGGCCGCGGCCAGCATGGCTTGATCGGCCACACTCAACCGCGTCGAATCGCTGCGCGCAGCGTGGCCAGCCGGGTTGCCGAAGAACTGGCGACGCCATTGGGCGCGCTGGTCGGCTATCAGGTGCGGTTCGAGGATCAGAGCGACTCCAACACCCTGATCAAATTGATGACCGATGGCATCCTGCTGGCGGAAACCCAGAACGACCGTTACCTCGAACGCTACGACACGATCATCGTCGACGAAGCCCACGAACGCAGCCTCAACATCGACTTCCTGCTCGGTTACCTGAAAACCCTGCTGCCGCGTCGCCCGGACCTCAAAGTCATCATCACCTCGGCGACCATCGACCTGGAACGCTTCTCCAAGCATTTCGATGACGCACCCATCGTTGAAGTTTCGGGTCGGACTTTCCCGGTTGAAACCTGGTATCGCCCGCTGACGCTTGAGCAGGACGAGGAGGGCAACCGCGTCGAGGACGACTTGACCGTGGATCAGGCGATCCTCGCCACCCTCGACGAAATTGCCGCGTTCGAACGTAGCGAGCGCAAGAGCCCCGGCGACGTGTTGGTGTTCCTGCCCGGCGAGCGCGAGATTCGCGATGCCGCCGACATGCTGCGCAAGGCCCAGCTCAAGCACACCGAGATTCTGCCGCTGTACGCGCGCTTGTCGCCTGCCGAACAGCAGCGGATTTTCCAGTCGCACCCTGGCCGTCGCGTGGTGCTGGCGACCAACGTCGCGGAAACTTCGCTGACGGTGCCGGGCATCCGTTACGTGATCGACAGCGGCACCGCGCGCATCAGCCGTTACAGCTACCGCGCCAAGGTCCAGCGTCTGCCCATCGAAGCCATTTCCCAGGCCAGCGCCAACCAGCGTAAAGGTCGATGCGGTCGGGTCGAGCCGGGTATTTGCATTCGACTCTATGGCGAAGACGACTTCATCGGTCGCCCTGAATTTACCGACCCGGAAATTCTGCGCACCAACCTCGCCGCCGTGATTTTGCAGATGCTGCACTTGCGTCTCGGCGAGATCACCGACTTCCCGTTTATCGAACCGCCGGATGGCAAGGCGATCAGCGACGGTTTCAACCTGCTGCAAGAACTCTCGGCCGTGGACCGCAACAGCCAGCTGACCCCGCTCGGCCGCCAGTTGGCGCGCCTGCCGGTGGACCCGCGCATGGGCCGCATGCTGCTGGAAGCGGCGAAACTCGGCAGCTTGCAGGAAGTGTTGATCGTCGCTAGCGCCATGTCGATTCAAGACCCGCGCGAGCGTCCGCCGGAGCGCCAGCAAGCGGCGGATCAGGCCCACGCACAGTGGAAGGACGTGGACTCGGATTTCGCCGGGCTGGTCAATCTGTGGCGTGGTTTTGAAGAGCAGCGTCAGGCCCTGACCGCCAGCCCGCTGCGCAATTGGTGCCGCAAGAACTTCCTGAATTACCTGCGTCTGCGCGAATGGCGCGACTCGCACCGTCAGTTGAGCCTGATCTGCCGCGACATGCAGTTGAGCCTGAACAAAGAGCCGGCGGACTACCCGAAGCTGCACAAAGCCGTGCTCTCGGGCCTGCTCAGTCAGATCGGCCAGAAAACCGATGAAGGCGATTACCTCGGCGCCCGTCAGCGACGTTTCTGGATTCACCCATCCTCCGGGTTGGGCAAGAAGCGCCCGCAATGGCTGATGACCGCCGAACTGGTGGAAACCACCAAGCTCTATGCGCGGATGGTGGCCAAGATCGACTCGGACTGGATCGAGCCGCTGGCCGGGCACCTGATCAAGAAAAACCACTTCGAACCGCACTGGGAGAAAAAGCGTGGCCAGGTCGTGGCCTTCGAGCAGATCACGCTGTTCGGGCTGATCGTGGTGGGTCGCCGGCCGGTGCATTACGGGCCGATCGATCCCGTGGTTTCTCGTGAGTTCTTCATTCGCGAAGGCCTGGTACGCGGCGAGATTCAATCCAAGGCCAAGTGCCTGACGGCCAATGCGCAACTGCTGGAACAACTCGACGAACTGGAAGCCAAGGCTCGGCGTCGCGACATTCTCGCTGACGAAGAAACCCTGTTCGCTTTCTACGATGCGCGTTTGCCGGCGGAGATCCACCAGACCGCAACGTTCGACAGCTGGTACCGGGTCAACAGCCAGAAAGACCCGCAGCTGCTGATCATGCGCGAAGAAGACGTGCTGGCCCGTGAGGCCAGCGAAGTCACCGCCCTGCATTACCCGGACACCTTGCACATCGGCGATCTGGAACTGGCCCTGAGTTACCACTTCGAACCGAACCACCCGCGCGATGGTGTGACCCTGCGCGTGCCGGCGCCGCTGTTGCCGATGCTGCCGCCGGAACGTCTGGAATGGCTGGTGCCGGGCGTGATCGAGGCCAAGTGCATCGCGCTGGTGCGCAACCTGCCCAAGGCCCTGCGCAAGAATTTCGTGCCGGTGCCGGACTTCGTCAAAGCCGCGTTGCAGCGCATGACCTTCGCCGAGGGCTCGTTGCCGCAGGCGTTGGGCCGCGAGCTGCTGCGCATGACGGGCGCGCGGGTCAGCGATGAGGCGTGGGCGGAAGCTTCACAGCAAGTCGACAGTCATCTGCGGATGAACCTGGAAATCGTCGACGGCCAGGGCAAGTTCCTCGGCGAAGGGCGAGATCTGGCCGAGTTGACCGCACGCTTTGCCGAAGCCAGCCAAGCCGCGTTGGCCGTGCCGCAAACCGCGAAAAACCAACAGCCGGTGGAACCGAAAGTCTTTGCCGCCGTCGCCGAGAAAACCCAGCAGAAGATCGCCGGGTTGTCGATGACGGTGTATCCGGCGCTGGTGGAAGAGAGCGGGACAGTCAAGGAAGGGCGTTTTTCGACCCCCGCCGAGGCCGAGTTCCAGCATCGCCGCGCCTTGCAGCGATTGCTGATGCAGCAGTTGGCCGAGCCGGCGAAGTTCCTGCGCGGCAAGCTGCCGGGGCTGACCGAGCTGGGGCTGATGTACCGTGAACTGGGGCGCATTGATGCGCTGGTGGAAGACATTCTGCTGGCCAGCCTCGACAGTTGCATTCTCGAGGGCGAAGACCCGTTGCCACGGGATGGCGCCGGGCTGGCCTCGTTGGCCGAGCGCAAGCGCGGTGGCTGGACTGAGCACGCCGAGCGCCTAGCCAAGTTGACGCTGGAGATTCTCAAGCACTGGCACGGCCTGCAAAAACGCTTCAAGGGCAAGATTGATCTGGCGCAAGCCGTGGCCCTGAACGACATCAAGCAACAGCTCAGTCATCTGGTGTATCCGGGGTTTGTCCGGGAGACGCCGATGCAGTGGCTCAAGGAATTGCCGCGTTACCTGAAGGCTGTCGAGCAACGCTTCGAGAAGATTGGTGCACAGGTGCAGAGGGATCGGGTCTGGAGTGGCGAACTGTCCGGTCTCTGGACCCAATACCAGACCCGCGCCAACAAACACGCCCAGGAAGGCAAGCGCGATCCGCAACTGGAGCTCTATCGCTGGTGGCTGGAGGAATACCGGGTTTCGCTGTTCGCCCAGCAACTGGGGACCAAAGTGCCAATCTCCGACAAGCGCCTGAACAAGCAATGGACCCAGGTCGAACCCTGACCCCGAGACTTGTGCAATACCTGTGGGAGCGAGCCTGCTCGCGCTGGCGGCATCACAGTCGACATAGATGTTGGAGGTGATGGCCCCATCACGAGCAGGCTCGCTCCCACAGGTTTTTGTATTGCCTGGCAGGTGGGAGTCATCGAGCAAAATGGCGCCAAAACCCAATGTTTATGGCAAACTTCGCGCCTATAAACGCCGGTCCCGCAGTTTTGAGCCTCTCAAGGTTCGGGCGGTACGGAATAAAGCGATGCCAGGTGTGCTTTCCGTGACGGGAACAGACCCTTTGTGTGTTGGTACGTCGGTGCCAACGCTTTCTGCCTGAACAGATTAGAGAAACGACCATGCATAACGTCGTCATCAGCGGCACCGGCCTGTACACCCCGGCCAACAGCATCTCCAATGAAGAGCTGGTGCAGTCTTTCAACGCTTACGTCGCGCAATTCAACGCCGATAACGCCGACGCCATCGCCCGTGGCGAAGTCGAAGCGTTGACCGAATCCAGCGCTGCGTTTATCGAAAAAGCTTCCGGTATCAAAAGCCGCTTTGTGATGGACAAGGATGGCATCCTCGACCCGCAACGCATGGCGCCGCGTCTGCCTGAGCGTTCCAACGACGAATGGTCGGTGCTTTGCCAGATGGCCATCGGCGCGGCCGAACAGGCCTTGCAGCGTGCCGGCAAGACCGCCGCCGACATCGACGGCGTCATTGTGGCGTGCTCCAACCTGCAGCGCGCCTACCCGGCCATCGCCATCGAAGTCCAGGAAGCGCTGGGTATCCAGGGCTTTGGTTTCGACATGAACGTGGCTTGCTCCTCGGCGACCTTCGGTATCCAGGCGGCCGCCAACAGCGTGCAACTGGGCCAGGCCCGGGCAATCCTGATGGTCAACCCGGAAGTTTGCACCGGTCACTTGAACTTCCGCGACCGTGACAGCCACTTCATTTTTGGCGACGCGGCGACGGCGGTGATCATTGAGCGTGCCGACCTGGCGACCTCCCCGTACCAGTTCGACATCGTCAGCACCAAACTGCTGACCAAGTTCTCCAACAATATTCGCAACAACTTCGGCTTCCTCAACCGCGCGGCGGAAGAGGGCATCGGAGCCAAGGACAAACTGTTCGTGCAGGAAGGCCGCAAGGTGTTCCGCGACGTCTGCCCGATGGTGGCCGAGCTGATCGCTACGCACCTGGAAGAGAACAAGCTCAACGTCAGTGACGTGAAACGTTTCTGGTTGCACCAGGCCAACCTCAGCATGAACCACCTGATCGTGAAGAAACTGCTGGGCCGCGAAGCCACCGAAGAAGAAGCCCCGGTGATTCTCGACACCTACGCCAACACCAGCTCCGCCGGGTCGGTGATTTCCTTTCACAAGCATCAGGATGATCTGCCCGCCGGTTCCCTGGCCGTGCTCAGTTCGTTCGGCGCGGGTTACTCGATTGGTAGCGTGCTGTTACGCAAGCGTTGAGGGAAAGGCTGTCGCTATTTCCGTTGATTTGCGCTGGTTTTTCCTACAGCCGAAGCAGTCGGGACGCTGTAGTTTTCGGAAATGACAGCAGGACGTTGCCGACGGCGACGCCCTGCTGATTCATTTTTCGAGGTCAGGACAAGGGGTTTGTGAATGGCGGCTGACGACGCGCAACTGCTGCAAAGATTGCTGGCAGGTGAACAACAAGCCTTCAAAGAGTTGGTCAGCACTTACCAGAGCCCGATGCGTGCAGTCGCTTATGCGATCGTCGGCAACCGGCATGCTGACGAAGTGGTGCAGGATGCGTGGCTGTCGGTCGTGCGTAATCTGAGCAAGTTCGAGGCGCGTTCGAGCCTCAAGACCTGGTTGCTGACCATCACCGCCAATGCGGCGAAGGGCCGTTACAAGCAGAACTGTCGCGAGGTGCTGCTTGATGACCTTCCATCGCCCCATGGCACGATTGATGATGATCGTTTTTCGTCCGCTGATGGCCACTGGCTGGTGGCACCGTTCGCCTGGCACCAGGACACCCCGGAGGCGTTGCTCACCGAACGCGAGTTGCGCGAATGTCTCGAACACACGTTGCTCAGCCTGTCGGAACTGCAACGCAGCGTCTTGCTGTTGCGCGAGCGTCAGGGACTGGAACTGGAAGACATCTGTAATCTTCTGGACATCTCGCTCTCCAATGTTCGCGTGCTGCTGCATCGGGCACGGTTGAAGGTCTTTGCGACCGTGGAGCATTTTGAGGAAACCGGCGAATGCTGACCTGTAAGGAGCAAGTGGCACGTGCCAGTGATTATCTCGATGGCCAGTTGAGCTTTCGGGAGAAGTTGCTGGTGCGGCATCATTTAATGTTCTGCCCCAATTGCCGGCGGTTCATTCGTCAGATGCGTTTGATGCAGCAGACGCTGCGCGTCTTGCCGGAGGAAGCTGTGCCGGAGGTCGATGCACTCGCCGAACGTCTCGCTGCGGAGCGTCGCAAGGACATTCCGTAAAGTCGTGGCGTTATCGCAGGGGACAGAAGCAGGCCGGCGTGGATGCATCGAACGGATGATGGGGATCGATCCATCCACGCCAGACTGTAAAGCGCCTCAAGCGTCCATGACCTGAGGCGTGGAGCGGTACTGCTTAGAACTTGGCTTCGGCGTCCAATTGCAGAGTGTTGATGTCCGAATCCTTGAGGTTGGCGTTGGTGTAGTCAGAGTTAGCCATGAAGTACGTCGCGCCCAGGGCGAAGTTCTTGTCCAGCTCGTAACTCACTTTCAACTTGCTGCCACGCGAACCGGTGAAACCGTTGGCGAAGTCGGAGTCGGTGAAGGCGCCGACCACGGCGTTACGCTGCACGTCGCGGTAGTTGTAGTCCACGGCGAAGCCATAGAACTTGGTCTTTACACCGGCCAGCCAGGCAGAATCCTGATCGTTGCTGGCGTCTTTGTTGTTGACGTACTGACCGTACAGCGAGAGCGGCAGTGGCAGGCCGGTGATGTCGATCTGACCAAAGCCTTCGTACAGTTTGAATTGCTCGTTCGGGGTGTTGCCGTTGGTGGCCAGTACGGACGGGATGCTGGTGCCGCCGGCGGTGATGTCGTCGTCGTTGTCGTAGCCGTAGACGCTGCCACCCAGAGTCAGTTTCAGGTTGTCGGTGAGGGCGAAGCGCGCGCCCAACTGGCCGGCGTACAGACGCAAGTCGTGCTTGAACTGCACGCCGTCGCCGTCGACGTTGTCCTTGAGGGTGTAGTGGCCGGCGCTACCGAACACCTCGGTGCTGGCGCCCAGCGGGTATTTATACGACACGGACAGACCTTCAGGGCTGATGTCGCTATCCCAGATGATGTCGCCCATGCTCACCCATTGCTGTGGCATCTTGCCGCCAACGATGTGCAGGTTCTTGATCGCGTCCGGGTGGTAGTCGACGTAACCCTGGTCCAGCCAGATCGACTTCTTGTCGAAGTAGTTGTCCAGGCTCTGGTTGGTGGAGCGCGCGTCGTCGTTGTTGCCGGTGGCGATACGGATACCGGTGTCGACTTGCGGGTTGATTTCGGTATAGGCACCCAGACGGGCACGAACGCGCTGACGGTCCTGGTCCCGGTTGTTCGAGACACCATCGTTCTTGACCGTTTCCTGACGGAAACGCACGTCGCCCTTGAATTGGGTCTTGGCAGCCCAGGCCAGTTTCTGGTCGAAGGTGCTCAGCTCATTGGTTTTCTTCGCGGTGGCCGCGATCTGCTCGTTGGTCTCTTGCTGAGCCTGACGGGCGATTTGCTGATCTTTTTGATCCCTGGCCAGCTCGGCTTGCAGTTCGCTGTATTGCGCATTGGTAATCGAGCCGTTTGCCTTAAGCATGTCGAGCAGTTTGGCGTCGACTGCGGCACTGGCCGGAACACTCATGGCCAGCAGCAGACCGCCACACAGGGCCGCCGCAGTTTTCGTGGAAGCAAGACGCATATCAATCTCCGAAGATGTAAGGGGATGACTGAGCCATCCGGGACACAACCGACCGTTGAGGGACGGAAACAGTGGCCGGGTAGAACCCGACGCTCTAAAAACTGGCGCCAGTATCGCGATGGTTTATTACAGAGCGGTGGCAAAGTGATGGCGTCTCGATGACGATACAAAGACCGTATGAACTTTTGATCCAGAACCCTGTCAGGCGGTTTTGACGGATGTGTAATGGCGGGCGATAGGCGATACTCGCCGGGCTGTTACGCGAAGAAGTCGAGAGGGTGTCAATGCCGCTGCAACGTCTGGAAAGCCTGTCCGATATTGGTCCGCGCACGTGGGATGCCCTGGTGCCGGAGAATCAGCCGTTTCTACGCCATGCCTTTCTCAGTGCGCTGGAAGACAGCGGCAGCCTCGGCCCCCATTCCGGCTGGCAGCCCGAGCATCTGTTGCACCTCGAAGAAGGGCGTCTGATCGCCGCGTTACCCAGTTACCGCAAGTGGCATTCCTACGGCGAGTACGTGTTCGATCACGCCTGGGCCGATGCCTGCGAGCGTGCCGGCATCGACTATTACCCGAAGCTGTTGACCGCCGTGCCGTTCAGCCCGGTCAGTGGGCCACGGTTGCTGGCGCGTAATGTCGAGGACGGTTTTGAACTACTGAAGAGCCTGCCGGGCTACCTTGAAATCGAAGAACTCTCCAGCGCCCACATCAACTTCACAGACCCTTTCACCGATGCGGCATTGGCCGAACAACCCGGCTGGTTGCAGCGGATCGGCTGTCAGTACCACTGGCAGAATCGCGGATATCGGGACTTTCAAGACTTCCTCGACGTCCTCAGTTCGCGCAAACGCAAACAGATGCGCAAAGAGCGCGAGCAAGTGGCGGGGCAGGGTATTGAGTTCGAATGGCTGGAAGGCAAGCAACTGGATCAGGCGCAGTGGGATTTTGTCTATGCCTGCTACGCCAATACCTACGCAGTGCGTAGGCAACGGCCCTATTTGACGCGGGAATTTTTCAGTCTGTTGGCCGAGCGCATGCCCGAAGCCATTCGCGTGGTGCTGGCCAAGCAAGGTTCACGACCCGTGGCCATGGCCTTCAGTCTGGTGGGCGGCGACAGTTTTTACGGGCGTTACTGGGGCTGCCTGGCGGAGTTCGACCGCCTGCATTTCGAGACCTGCTTCTACCAGGGCATGGACTACGCGATTGCCAATGGCTTCCAGCGTTTTGACGCCGGCGCCCAGGGCGAACACAAGCTGATTCGCGGGTTCGAACCGGTGATCACCCATTCCTGGCACTATCTGCGTCATCCGGGACTGAAAGCCGCGGTCAAAGACTTCCTTCACCAGGAGCGTCTTGGGGTGTTGGCCTATGCCGAGGAAGCGAGGACCGCGTTGCCTTATCGGCAAGCATGATCCTCGCCCGTGGCCTCAAGTGCCTTCCTTGCCTAGCCAGCGATAGGTCACGCCGCCGATCACCGCGCCCAACAGCGGTGCCACCCAGAACATCCACAATTGCGCGATGGCCCAGCCACCGACCATCAGCGCCGGACCGGTGCTGCGGGCCGGATTGACCGAAGTGTTGGTGACGGGAATCGAGATCAAGTGAATCAGCGTCAAGGCCAGGCCGATGGCAATCGGTGCAAGCCCGGCGGGCGCGCGTTTGTCGGTGGCACCGAGGATGATCAGCACGAACATCGCGGTCATCACCAGTTCACAGACAAAGCCCGCGGCCATCGAGTACTTGCCCGGGGAGTGTTCGCCGTAGCCGTTGGACGCCAGGCCGGCGGAGAGGTCGAAGCCTTCCTTGCCGCTGGCGATGTAGTAGATCAGCGCGGCGGCGATAATGGCGCCAATCACCTGGGCGATGATGTACGCGGGCAATTCCCGCGCCGGGAACCGACCGCCGACGCACAGGCCGACGGAGACGGCAGGGTTGAGGTGGCAACCGGAGATATGGCCGATGGCGAAGGCCATGGTCAACACGGTGAGACCAAACGCGATGGCCACACCCAGTACCCCGATTCCGAGGGGCGAAGAAGCAGCGAGCACCGCACTGCCGCAACCCCCCAATACCAGCCAGAACGTACCTAACAACTCAGTGACAGAACGTTTGAACAGCGACATGAGAGCGTCCTTGATAGGCGACCTATCGAGACTGTATCGCGTGATGCATCCTGCAGACTTACGACAGGCTCATCTCCAGAACCTTGGCTGAGTACAGCAGGGTTTCTGCGGATTTCCAGCGGCCACAAAAAACCGCCAGGGCCTGTGGTTAGCAGGCTGTGGCGGTTTTTTGGTGGATTTAGAGGGCGCTTGTGGCGAGGGAGCTTGCTCCCGCTGGACAGCGAAGCTGTCCCCATGGCAAAAACTCCACAGTGTCAGAAAAACCAGGCCGCCTGAAATTACGACTGCTGCGAAGCCGAGCGGGAGCAAGCTCCCTTGCCACAAAAGCTCACTCCCACAGGTTCGGTGGTGATCTCACGATATCAGTCGATACCGACAAACCCACCCGTCTGGTGCTGCCACAGCCGCGCATACAATCCACCATGCGCCAGCAGTTCGGCGTGGGTGCCGGTTTCGGCGATCTTGCCTTTTTCCAGCACCACCAGCCGGTCCATCCGGGCGATGGTCGAGAGTCGGTGGGCGATGGCGATCACGGTTTTGCCCTGCATCAGGGTTTCCAGGCTTTCCTGGATCGCCGCTTCGACTTCCGAGTCCAGCGCCGAGGTCGCCTCGTCCATGATCAGGATGGGTGCGTCCTTGAGCAGCACACGAGCAATCGCAATCCGCTGACGCTGGCCGCCGGAGAGTTTCACCCCGCGCTCACCCACGTGCGCATCGAAACCGGTACGGCCTTCGGCGTCCGACAGCAACGGTATGAATTCATCGGCGCGCGCCTTGTGCACCGCTTCCCACAGCTCGGCGTCGGTGGCATCGGGTCTGCCGTAAAGCAGGTTGTCGCGAATCGAACGGTGCAGCAACGAGGTGTCCTGGGTGATCATGCCGATGCGCTCGCGCAGGCTTTCCTGGCCGACTTCGGCGATGTTCTGCCCATCGATGAGGATTCGCCCGCCCTGCACGTCATAGAGGCGTAGCAGCAGGTTGACCAGGGTCGATTTGCCGGCGCCGGATGGCCCGATCAAGCCGATTTTCTCACCGGGCTTGATCGTCAGGTTGAGGTCGCCAATGATTCCGCTCTTCTTGCCGTAGTGAAAATCCACGTGCTCGAAACGCACTTCGCCTCGGGGCACGGCCAGCGGTTTGGCCTGATCGCGGTCAGTGATGCTGACCGGTTGGGCGATGGTCCGCAAACCGTCCTGGACCATGCCGATGTTTTCGAAGATGCCGGTGACCACCCACATGATCCAGCCGGACATGTTGACGATACGAATCACCAGGCCAGTCGCCAGGGCAATCGCGCCCACCGAGATCAGCGACTGCGTCCACAGCCACAGGGCCAGGCCGGTGGTGGTGACGATCAGCAGGCCGTTCATGCTGGTGATGGCCACGTCCATGCTGGTGACCACGCGCCCGGCCAGTTGGGCTTTTTCGGTTTGCTCCTTGATGGCTTCCTTGGCGTATTGCTGTTCATGGTTGGTATGGGCGAACAACTTCAAGGTGGTGATGTTGGTGTAGCCGTCGACGATCCGTCCCATGAGTTTGGAGCGCGCATCGGAGGATTGCACTGAGCGGTCCTTGACCCGCGGCACGAAGTAATAAAGCGCGCCGATGAACCCGGCGATCCAGGTCGTCAGCGGGATCATCAGGCGCCAGTCGGCTTCGGCAAACAGCACCAGCGCGCTGATGGCGTAGATCAGCACATGCCACAGGGCATCCACCGCTTGCACGGCGGAATCGCGCAGGGCGTTGCCGGTCTGCATGATGCGCTGGGCGATGCGCCCGGCGAAGTCGTTCTGGAAGAAGTTCAGACTCTGTTTGAGGACATAGCGGTGGTTCTGCCAGAGAATCAGGCTGGTCATGCCAGGGTTCAGCGTCTGGTGCACCAGCAGGTCGTGCAGGCCGAAGAAAATCGGTCGCAGAACCAGGGTCACTACCACCATCCAGGTCAGTTCAAGTGCGTGGTCCTGGAAGAAATCGGGGTTCGGCGTGCCTTGGGCCAGGTCGATGATGCGGCTCAGGTAGTTGAACAGCGCGACTTCGATCAAGGAGGCGAACAGGCCGACAATCAGCAGGGCGGCGAAACTCGGCCAGACCTGCTTCAAGTAATAGGTATAGAAGGGGAGAACCCGATCTGGCGGAGCCGCCGTCGGAGCGTCGCGGAATATGTCGATCAGTTTCTCGAAACGGCGATAAAGCATCAGTTCTCCGCCCGCGCGCGGGCTCTCCTTTAAACGATATGAGCGGCGCCGGATGCCGGCAGCCGCTCAAGCACTCCTGTGCAGATTAGTTGATCACTTTGGCCGACTTGATGAAAACAGAGTCGGCCGGCACATCTTTCATGCCGCCTTTGGTGGTGGTCGGGGAATTGACGATGATGTCCACCACATCCATGCCTTTGACGACTTTTCCGAACACGGCATAGCCATCGCCCTGGTCGAGGAAATCGTTGTCCTTGACGTTGATAAAGAACTGGCTGGTGGCCGAATCCGGGTTCGAGGTGCGGGCCATTGACAGCGTGCCACGCACGTTATGCAGGCCGTTCTTGGACTCGTTCTTGATCGGCGCCTTGGTTTCTTTTTGCTGCATCTGTTGAGTGAAACCACCGCCCTGGACCATGAAGCCAGGAATCACGCGGTGGAAAATCGTGTTGTTGTAAAAGCCGCTGTTGACGTAATCAAGGAAGTTTTTGGTACTGATCGGTGCCTTGACCGGGTCCAGTTCGATTTCGATCTGGCCGTTGGTGGTTTCCAGCAATACGTGCGGCGCCTTGGCGGCGGGCGTTGCGGCCATCAGGTTGGCGGCAAACAGAACGGAGCCGGCGACGAGGGCGATTTTTTTCAGCATGGGTCAGTGATCCTGAGTGAGGGGGTGTCGACTGCGGTGAGAAACTCGAGCAGGGTTTGGTTGAAGCGTTCGGGTTGATCCAGCGGGGTGGCGTGGCGGGAATCGGCGATCACCACCAGCCGCGCATCGGGCAGCAGTTTTACGTAGGTTTCCTTCAGCGAGACCGGCGTGTAATCGCGGTCGGCGGTGACGATCAGGGTTGGACAGGCGACTTTGGAAAGTCGTTCCTGAACACCCCAGCCAACAATGGCATCGAAGCTGGCGAGATAAGCATGTTTGTCGTTTTTTGCCCAGCGCTCGGCCATTTTCTGGCGCAAATCAGCTTGTTCGGGTTTGGGGAACAGCTTGGCACCCAAGGCCTTGCCGATGGCGCCCAGACTGAGGGCACGCATCAGGCTCCAGCGTTTGAACCACTGCCAGTAATCGTCGCGGGTGCGCAGCTTGACCTCCGGCGCACTGTTGACGATGCACAGGCTTTTAAGCATGTGCGACTGATCCACGGCCAGTTGAAAACCGATCATGCCGCCCATGGACAAGCCCACGTAATGCGCGGGGCCGAGGTTCAGGTGTTCCATCAGGGCGACCAGGTCGGCGCTGAACCCGGCAATGCTGTAACGCTCCCGGGGTTTGTCGGAGCGACCGTGACCGCGCACATCCGGAACGATTACACGGTAATGGGCTGACAGCGCCGGGATCTGCTTTTCCCAGTCCAGGGTACTGGAACCCAGCCCGTGGACCAGCAGCAACGGCGTGCCGTGACCGTATTCCTCATAGTGCAGGTTGCAACCTTCATGTTCGAAATAGGCCATGCGGATACTCCGTGTCAGGCTTGTTCAGGGGCGGCGAACGGCGCATCCAGCGGCGCGGTGTCGAAGGTGCGCAGCAGTTCGATCAGGATTTGTGTCGCCGGGCCCAAGGGTTTGTCCTTGTTCGAATACAGATAAAAACTCGGGTTGCGGCTGCCGCCCTGGTCCAACGGTAGCAGCTTGAGCGTGCCTTCCTTGAGTTCGCGTTCGATCATGTGCCGGGGCAGCCAGGCGAAACCCAGGCCACTGCTGACAAACGTCGCCGCGGTGGCCAGGCTGCCGACGGTCCAGCGCTGTTCGGCGCCGAGCCAGCCGACGTCTCGTGGCTGCTGGCGACCGGAGTCGCGGATGACCACTTGCAGCTGGCTTTCAAGGTCCTGGAAATTAAGTTCGCGGTTGAGGCGATGCAAGGCGTGTTCGGGGTGGGCGACCGCGACAAACTCGACGTCGCTCAACTCCGCGCCCAGGTAGCCCGGAATGCTGAAACCACTGATGGCCAGGTCGGCCACGCCTTCGAGCAGTACTTCTTCAACGCCCGACAACACTTCTTCGCGTAGACGCACCCGGCAACCACGGCTCTGCGGCATGAACGCGGTCAACGCGCGGACGAGGCGGGCGCTCGGGTAAGCCGCATCGACCACCAGCCGCACTTCCGCTTCCCAGCC
This sequence comes from Pseudomonas mandelii, assembly GCF_900106065.1. Lineage (NCBI taxonomy): Bacteria > Pseudomonadati > Pseudomonadota > Gammaproteobacteria > Pseudomonadales > Pseudomonadaceae > Pseudomonas > Pseudomonas mandelii. Next base: position 498,900 of record NZ_LT629796.1, on the reverse strand, counting down.
TTGCTCCATGTGGTGGGCCAGGTCTTCCAGCTGACTGGCCTGTTTCACCAGTTGCCGCGAGCGGCGCAACAACACGCCGCCGGCTTCGGTCAGCACCGCTTTGCGGCCGTCGATGCGCAGCAGCGGCACGCCGAGCTGGTCCTGCATACGCGCCACGGTGTAGCTCACCGACGATTGCGAGCGGTGCAGCGCTTCGGCGGCCTGGGCGAAACCGCCGTGGTCGACCACGGCTTGCAATGTTCGCCATTGATCAAGGGTCACGCGGGGCGCTTTCATGAATAGCTCCTCTTGTCCTAAGCTGGCAGTCCTTATTGGAGACTGCTGAATGAAAAAATTCTGTTGTTTGGTGCTGGCGCTGCTGCCGCTGACTGCGTTTGCTTACCCGATTGATGTGGAGAAAAACCTCAACGGCATGAAGATCGACTACAACGCCCACGACACGGATAACGACATCGCATCCATTCAGGTCAACAACTACGGCGATACCGATGCGATCTGCAAGGTGGTTTTCAACAATGGCCCGGAAGCGCCGCGCACCCGCTCTATCGAAGTGGCCGCTGGCAAACACAAAAATGCCACCGCCAAGTTCACCCGCACCATCATCAAGATGCGCATCAACCTGAGCTGCACCCCCAAATGACATAAAACCCTGTAGAGGCGAGGCTTGCCCGCAAAGACGGTGTGCCAGTCGACATGGATGTTGAATGACACCGGCCCCTTCACGGGCACGCCTTGCTCCTGCAGGTGCAGGGCATGATCAGCTTATAAACGAATTTATTGATGGGTTATAGCAGTTATTTGCGCTTTTTCATCGATATGACTCTGTTTAACCTTCACTCCATCGCCTTACAGCATTCTCAGATGGAGCCTACATCCCATGTCACGCGTTCTGATCATCGAAAGCAGCGCCCGTCAGCAAGACTCGGTTTCCCGTCAGTTGACCCAGACGTTTATCAGCCAGTGGAAAGCCGCTCACCCGAACGACCAGATCACCGTGCGTGACCTCGCCGTCAACCCGGTGCCGCACCTGGACATCAATCTGCTGGGCGGCTGGATGAAACCCGCCGAACAGCGCAGCGACATTGAACAGGTCTCCCTGGAACGCTCCAACGAGTTGACCGACGAACTGTTGGCCGCTGACGTACTGGTCATGGCCGCGCCGATGTACAACTTCGCGATCCCCAGCACCCTCAAAGCCTGGCTCGACCATGTGCTGCGTGCCGGCGTGACTTTCAAGTACACCGAGACCGGCCCGCAAGGTTTGCTCAGCGGCAAGCGCGCCTACGTGCTGACCGCTCGCGGCGGGATCTACGCCGGTAGCACCGCCGATCACCAGGAACCGTACCTGCGTCAGGTGATGGGTTTCATCGGGATTCACGACGTGACCTTCATTCACGCCGAAGGCATGAACCTGGGCGGTGACTTCCAGGAGAAAGGCTTGAACCAGGCCAACGCCAAGCTTTCCCAGGTGGCCTGAGGCTTTAATCGCCAGATAATCCCTTGATGTTCAAGTGGCCTGGCGCAACCCCTTCAAGGCTTTACGCGCATCGAACCTCCCTTTGCACTTGTTGCTCCTGAGTGCTGTCGCCCGATTGAACGCTTTAGCGAGATCGGGCTTTTTTTTGCCTGGGATTTTTGGGGTTGAACACGAACCTGGAGCGAAGCTTGCTCGCGAAGACGATGTCAGATCCAACATAGATAGCGGCTGACACAGCATCTTCGCGAGCAAGCTTCGCTCCTACAGGGATCAATGTGTTCTCGTGATCGCCTGCAAAACCCGCTATCGTCGCCGCCATTCGAAACGAGGCGAGCATGGGCTATCTACTTTTTGTCACGCTGATCCAGGCGTTTTCCTTCAGTCTGATCGGCGAGTACCTGGCCGGTCATGTCGACAGTTACTTCGCGGTGCTGGTGCGGGTTTTGTTGGCCGGGCTGGTATTTATCCCGTTGACGCGCTGGCGTTCAGTCGAGCCGGCGTTCATGCGCGGCATGCTGTTGATCGGCGCGCTGCAGTTCGGCGTGACCTACGTCTGCCTGTACCTGAGCTTCCGGGTGCTGACCGTGCCGGAAGTGTTGCTGTTCACCATCCTCACACCGCTGCACGTGACCCTGATCGAAGATGCCTTGAATCGGCGCTTCAATCCGTGGGCGCTGGTGGCCGCACTGGTGGCGGTGCTCGGTGCGGCGGTGATTCGTTACGACCGGATCAACCCGGATTTCTTCATGGGCTTCCTGCTGCTGCAACTGGCCAACTTCACCTACGCCGCCGGGCAAGTGCTTTATAAACATCTGGTGGCGCGCCATCCGAGCGATCTGCCGCATTACCGACGCTTCGGCTACTTTTACCGGCTCTTCGCATTTAAGGGTGTAGAAAAAATCTGACCGGCTGGAAAAGGAGTCGAGGATCTTAGAAAATGTAAGCTCTCACACCAACAAAAACTAAGCCCCCGACGTGAACAATCTTACCTTTTCTAGCCCTGATCTTTCCAGCTTTTGCCAACTGAATAACCTCGGCCTGACTGCCACTGGACAACATCTTTGTGCAGAGCGCGCCGTCATCGAATGTCGTTTAACCAAAGCACCCGAGCCATGCCCCAAGTGCGGGGCTGCTGGTGTTTCACGCGGTACTGTCGATAGGCATCTTGCTCACACACCTTACGGACAACGACCAACCAGATTGCTGCTGCGTATCCGTCGCTGGCGTTGTGCTTGCGGCTGTTTCTGGCATGAAGATACAAACAGTGCAGCACCTCCACGTTCAAAGCTTTCATATGGGGCGATACGCTGGGCATTAGCTGCCATCGTGCTGGATCATCTGTCGGTATCTCGTGTTGCGAGCCAGCTTGATGTTGCATGGCACACCGCTAATAATGCCATTATCAACGAAGGACGGCGCCTGCTTTTTAATGACTCGACACGTTTTGACGGTGTGACCGTGCTGGGCGTGGATGAGCATGTTTGGCGACATACACGCTGTGGTGACAAGTACGTCACCATCGTGGTTGACCTTACGCCCGTGCGTAACAAAAACGGGCCGGCCCGCTTGCTCGATGTGCTGGAAGGCCGCTCCAAACAAGCCTTTAAGCAATGGCTACAGAGTCGCCCCAAATCGTGGCGTGACCAGATCGAAAGCATTGCCATGGACGGTTTTACGGGGTTTAAATCTGCAGCGCAAGAAGCCCTGCCTCAAGCCCAAACCGTGCTGGATCCTTTCCATGTCGTGCGCTGGGCAAGCAACATGCTGGATGAATGCCGCCGGCGTGTGCAACACGACATCCTGGGCCGCAGAGGGCGTAAAAATGACCCGCTCTACAAAAGCCGTCGAACGCTACTGACTCGGATCAGCTACCTGTCTGACGCCAACAAAAAGCAACTGTTCCAGCTGTTTGCAGATGAGCACCACCTCGAAGTGGATTGCACCTGGAGCATGTACCAACGGGTGGTCAGCGCCTACAACGAGCCGGATCGAAAACGTGGTAAAAAACTCATGGAAGAGGTCATAAATATCATTACAGCCAGCGACTTGCCCAAAGCGCTCATCGAGGTGAAAGGCTTGGGGGAAACGCTGAAAAAATACGCTGAGAGCATCCTTGCCTACTTCGACCGGCCAGGAACCAGCAACGGTCCAACAGAAGCTATCAACGGGCGACTTGAGCACTTACGAGGTACCGCCTTGGGCTTTAGAAATTTAACCAATTACATAGCCAGGTGCTTGCTGAAGTCAGGAGGGTTTAGAAATCAGCTACACCCTTAAATGCGAAGAGCCCTTTTACCTGGGCGCGCTGGCGGTGGCATTACCGGCATTCCTGATGTTCGGCAAACAGAATTTCCTGCCGGAGGCGCCGCTGCAATGGGGTGTGCTGGTGTTCCTCGGCCTGGTCTCGACCGCGCTGGGGTTGTACTGGTGGAACAAGGGCGCCTGTATGGTGAACGGTGGAACATTGGCGGTGATGAACAACCTGCATGTGCCGGTGGGGTTGCTGATCAATCTGTTGATCTGGAATCAGCATGAAGAGCTGGGGCGGTTGTTCTTTGGCGGATCGGTGATTTTGATGGCGGTGTGGATCAGTCGGTTGGGTGTACGCAGGCCAGCTATCGCATGATCATTCCCACGCGGAGCGTGGGAATGATCAGTTCGGTGGGCTACATGATGTGTTTTTCGGGCTCGGGAATGTGGCTCGCGCCTAACATGGCCGGGAGCAACCCGCTCCGCAAGTCCCCGCCACTCGGCTGCTGATACAGGCTCAATCCGAACTCCGGCAGCACCGCCAGCAGGTAATCGAAAATATCCCCCTGAATCCGCTCGTAATCCGCCCACGCTGTAGTGCGGGTGAAACAGTAGATTTCCAGCGGAATACCCTGCGCGGTGGTTTGCATCTGGCGGACCATGCAGGTCATGCTCGGCTGAACCTCCGGATGACTCTTCAGATAGGCCAGCGCATAGGCGCGGAATGTCCCGATGTTGGTCATCCGCCGACGGTTGGCCGACATTGCCGCGACGTTGCCCTGCGCCTCGTTCCAGGCCTTGAGCTCCGCCTGTTTGCGGCCGATGTAGTCGGTCAGCAGATGCACCTGGCTCAGCTTCAACTCTTCGTCATCACGGATGAATCGCACGCCGCTGGCATCGATGAACAGGCTGCGCTTGATCCGTCGTCCGCCGGACTGCTGCATGCCGCGCCAGTTCTTGAACGACTCGGACATCAGGCGCCAGGTCGGTATCGAAACGATGGTCTTGTCGAAGTTCTGCACTTTCACCGTGTGCAGCGTGATATCCACCACGTCACCGTCGGCACCGACTTGCGGCATCTCGATCCAGTCGCCGACCCGCAGCATGTCGTTGCTGGTCAGTTGCACGCTGGCGACGAACGACAGCAGCGTGTCCTTGTAGACCAACAGAATCACTGCCGACATGGCACCCAGGCCGGACAGCAGCAACAGGGGCGAACGGTCGATCAGCGTGGCGACGATGATGATCGCGCCAAACACGTACAGGACCATTTTCGTCAGTTGCACGTAGCCTTTGATCGACCGGGTACGGGCATGTTCGGTGCGCGCGTAGATGTCCAGCAGGGCACTGAGCAGGGCGCTGACCGACAGCATCAGGAACAGAATGGTGAACGCCAGCGCGACGTTACCGAGGAATATCAGGCTGGTCTTGCTCAGCCCCGGCACCAGGTGCAGGCCGAACTGGATCACCAGCGACGGCGTCATCTGTGCCAGGCGATGAAAGACCTTGTTATGCCGAAAGTCGTTGACCCAGTGCAAGGCCGGTTGCCGGCCGAGCATTTTGGTCGCATGAATAATGAGGTAGCGCGCCACTCGTCCGAGGACCAGCGCCACCACCAGCAGCAGGATCAGTGCCAGGCTGGAATGCAGGAGCGGGTGCTGATCGAGGGCACCCCAGAGGTCTTGGGCGTTGAGCCAGAGCTGTTTGATATCCATGGGTAAAACCGGTTCTTCTGTAGGACGCGACGGGGCGATTAGAGCATCTAAGACGCTTTGCATGACGTTTTGAGACAAATCAGGCAACAAAAAAGCCACTGTTTACCGCCGTTTGCATAAAGAAACTCGGCCTCGGCGCTCGAAACCGTTACCCTATGCAGCTGTTTTTTTGTATTTCTTCGAGGTAGCACCCGTGTTTTCCCAATTCGCCCTGCACGAACGCCTGCTCAAAGCCGTGGCCGAGCTTAAATTTGTCGAGCCAACGCCTGTGCAAGCAGCGGCTATTCCGCTGGCGCTCCAAGGGCGTGACCTGCGGGTGACAGCGCAAACCGGTAGCGGCAAGACCGCTGCATTCGTTTTGCCGATCCTCAACCGTCTGATCGGCCCGGCCAAAGTCCGCGTCAGCATCAAGACCCTGATTCTGTTGCCGACCCGCGAGCTGGCCCAGCAGACCATCAAGGAAGTCGAGCGCTTTGCGCAGTTCACGTTCATCAAGTCCGGTTTGATCACCGGTGGTGAAGACTTCAAGGTCCAGGCCGCGATGCTGCGCAAAGTGCCGGACATCCTGATCGGTACGCCGGGCCGGATGATCGAGCAACTGAACGCCGGCAACCTCGACTTGAAAGAAGTTGAAGTGCTGGTCCTCGACGAAGCCGACCGCATGCTCGACATGGGTTTTGCCGAAGACGTGCAGCGTCTGGTGGAAGAATGCACCAACCGTCAGCAGACCATGCTGTTCTCGGCCACCACCGGTGGTTCGGGCTTGCGCGAGATGGTCGCCAAAGTCCTGAACAACCCGGAACACTTGCAGCTGAACAACGTCAGCGATCTGAACGCGACCACCCGTCAGCAGATCATCACCGCTGACCACAACCAGCACAAAGAACAGATCGTCAACTGGCTGTTGGCCAACGAGACCTATCAGAAGGCTATCGTGTTCACCAACACCCGGGCCATGGCCGACCGTATCTACGGCCGCCTGGTGGCGCAGGAATACAAAGCGTTCGTGCTGCACGGTGACAAAGACCAGAAAGACCGCAAGCTGGCCATCGACCGCCTGAAGCAGGGCGGCGTGAAAATCCTCGTGGCCACCGACGTCGCCGCTCGCGGTCTCGACGTGGAAGGCCTGGACCTGGTGATCAACTTCGACATGCCGCGCAGCGGCGACGAATACGTTCACCGTATCGGTCGTACCGGCCGCGCCGGCAACGATGGCCTGGCCATCTCGCTGATCTGCCACGGCGACTGGAACCTGATGTCGAGCGTCGAGCGCTACCTCAAGCAGAGCTTCGAGCGCCGCACCATCAAGGAAGTCAAAGGCACCTACGGCGGACCGAAAAAGGTCAAGGCCTCGGGCAAAGCCGTTGGCGTGAAGAAGAAAAAGGTCGACGCCAAGGGCGACAAGAAGAAAACCGGCGCCAAGGCCCCGACCAAGCGCAAAATCGCCAACCGTCCGAAGACCGACGCTTTGTCGCTGGTCAGCAAGGACGGCATGGCGCCGCTCAAGCGCCGCAAGCCGGAAGCACCGGCTGCTGAATAAGGCGTTGTCAGGTCAGTTAGGGTAGGTATGGCGAACACAAAACCTTGTGGCGAGGGAGCTTGCTCCCGCTGAGGCGCGAAGCGGCCCTGAAAAGAAGGGACTGCTGCGCAGTCCAGCGGGAGCAAGCTCCCTCGCCACAGGATCCGTGTTGCTTCTGACTGACTGGTTTTAGCCGTAGCGATCCAATAAAAACCCGGACAAGTGTCCGGGTTTTTTTATCTCCAGCGTTTGTCAGCTCCCCAACAGCCCACTGGTGTCCGCATCAAAGCGTTGTTTGGCTTGATCAGCCTTCGGTTTGAGTAGCGTGAGCAGCTCGGCCTCGCCGTACAACCGTGTGACCGCCAGTTCCTTTGGCGTCGGCTCAATCGGGATCAGCACGTCTTCAGTGTCGGCATGCAGCCAGATCGCCACCAAGTGCAGCGCCGAAACAAACAGCACCCGCAGCTCAACGGTTTTACCCTGCAGTTGCGGCGACTGTTCCGCCAGTTTCAACGCCCCGACCGTCGCAGCGGCGATGGCCCCATGGTTCAGCGAGGCGAACTCGACATGGCCGCGGACGTCGGCCAATTGCGCATCGGCAATCGTCACGCCATTGGAAAACACCAGGTAATGCCAATCGCCGACTTTGGCGTCTTTCAGGCCTTTGCCCTGGCTCACGTCCTCCAGGCTGAGCGAGTAACCACGGTAGGCCTCGCTCAGGCTGATGTTGCCGGGCGTGGCGCTGGCAAACTGGCGATTGACGCCGAAGCCTTGGGTTTGCAGGGCGGCTTGAAGCGCCGGACGCAATGTCTGTACGCCGTTGGAAGGCGCCTTTGGATAAGTCAGTTGCATGATGTCGCCCTCCTAGTTTTTAACGGTGAAGTAAGTGTTGGTCCAGTTGCCGCCGCCGTTGTAAGAACCGGGGAAGGAGTTCAACGCTCGGGTCGAGTAGCCGTAGATCGAGTCTGCGACCAGCACGTAGTTGCCGTTGGTGCCATAGATCGTCAGGAAGTGCGCACCGCCACCGAACCAGGCACAGCGCAAACCGATCGGTCGGCCCATGTTGATCTGATTCTGGATGGCCGACATCTGCAGCGAACCCTGATTCATGCCGTTGAAACTGCGGGTGATTCTCAGGGCTGTATCCAGATAGCCATACACGTTACACGGCCCCGGTTGATTACAGCAGTTGCGGTCCAGCGCAGTGGTGGCCACGCCGCATTGGGTCCAGGACCCGGTGCCGTAATAGTTGCCGACCGAGGCGGAAACCGCCGCCCAGCACCAGTTGGTCTGGGTTTGCTTCTGCATTGTGAAGTTGAGGCTGGCAGCAGCCAGTGCGCTGAGGGGGGCAGCCGATTCGACATCGGACAGTTGCGGGTTGAGCAGATGACCGGTCAGGCACCTTGGCAGGGTTTCGCCGGTGAATGACGTGGCTTCAGTGGTTAACATTTTCAATCCTCCATGAGTGAAAACTAGCGTCCAGCTAGTGGGTATGTAGCGGTGTGGCTGAGCGATCGGCGTATGCGGTTTGCCATGTTGGATGGCCGGCTCCGATCCGGGCTCGGGGTAACCTTAGGCAGATATATGCGTCTGTGCAAATAATTAAATGCACTAGTGCAAATTCCGGATCGAAAGGACGGCGCCTTTGGCAGCGCCGGAAGAAGCGTCATTTTTGCGTAGGAGTGACCGAAGGCTGCAATCCCTGGTTTCAGCTCTCGGCCTTTTTGTCCGCCGTCTTCAGCTCTTTCAGCCGCTGATCAATCAGCTGGCATTTGTCGGGAAGATCCGCGCTGGCGGTGCCCAAATCCATCTTCTGCAGCTCGGCGTTAATTTCTTTGGCCTTGGCCGGGTTCTGCTCGGTGAGTTTGGTCACTTCCTTGGCCAGTTGTTCGCGCTTGGCTGTGGCTTCTTCGGGAGTGCAGGCCCAGGCAGGGAAGGCGCAGGCGAGAGTAGTGACGAGGGTGAGTTTCAGCAGGGTTTTCATTGTGAGCCTCAGTCCGGGTTAAGACGGGTTAACCGGTTGAGGGCCGAAGTACGGCAAAAGTTCAGTGGCGCAGTGGTGGATCGACCGGGATTTCGTGGATGCTTAGCCTTTCTCCCCTTTTTCCTGTGCCCAAGGATCGAACATGCTTCCAAAAGTAGTGTTGATGGTACTTTTCCTGTCGCTATCAGCTTGCGGACCTTCTCGTTCAGCATGGATCGACAGCGCCAACAGCCTGGTCGGGCAGCCGATGCCCGATCTCGAAAACAAACCTTGCGATGCTCGCTGTCAGCTCATGCTGTGGTCCCCAAACAATCACGAACACCGCTATGAACGAGTGGTCGAGGGCGATGGCAATCGTTACTACTTCAACTGGCTATTCGATTGCAGTTACTCGGTGTACACCACGGCCGATGGTGTGATCCGGTCGTGGCGGTTCGAGACATCGCGGCCTGAAAGTTGTTATGTGTTCTAACGCGCACTATCCCCCATGGCAGCAGCTTCCTGAAGCCTTGTCGTCATACCGATCGTGGTGCTGCACCCACTCCATGATTTCCTCTTCATTACGGCCCTTCGGCGTCAGGTCGAGGTAGTTATAGGCCCCTACCAACATGTCTAGGCCACGAGCATAAGTGGAGTAGGTATGAAAAATTTCGCCCGCTTCATTGCGATAAAACACGCTGAGGCCGGGGAGTTCTTCCTCGGCACCGTCGGATTTTTCGTAGTTGTAGGTGGCTCTGCCGGCAGCGACATCTTCGGCCCGGGCAGAGACGCCAAAGTCGTAGTTGAAATCGCAGCCTTCTGACGACACCCAATCAAACTTCCAGCCCATGCGCCGTTTGAAAGCCTGGAATTCGGCGAACGGTGCGTGGGAAACGGCCACCACTGCAACGTCGTGATGAGCCAGATGCTGGTTGGCGCCGTCGATGTGGTCGGACAGGAACGAGCAGCCGGGGCAGCCTTCGTCCCATCCTGCCGCGAACATGAAGTGGTAGATGACCAGTTGGCTACGGCCGCCGAACAGGTCCGCGAGTTTCAGTTCGCCGTTAGGGCCCTGGAAGTGGTAGTCCTTGTCGATTTTCACCCAGGGCAGGGCGCGGCGTTCGGCGCTGAGCTTGTCCCGTTCCTTTGTGAAGGCTTTTTCGTGGGCCAAGTGTTGTTTGCGGGCGGCGAGCCATTCTTCGCGGGACACGACGGGATGATTCTGAACGTTCATCAGGTTTTCTCCTTCGCAAGGCTGGGAGGTGACTTACAGAGGCTAGTCGTTTGACTTGCGTCCAATTCGACATGCCGTCGGTCGGCAGCCGCAAAAAACTCGGCTGAACGGCTGCGCAGCGTGTAGGTCACAACTTAAGAAGGCCCTCTCTCACAGGCTTTGGAGGTTGAATCAGGATGACCACTTACAACTGGGATTTGATTGAACGCTTGCTGCACGAAGTGCAACGCGGTGAGGCCAGTTTCACGCCGCGCCCGTATGCCGAGCAGCATGCGGCGGAGAAAGCGTCGGAAGGCGAACAGACTGAAAATCTGGATCACCTGAAAGCGGTGGCCGGCGAGTATGAAAAATTACTGCTGGAGCGCGGCTATATCGAGTCTCGACCCGAAGAACAGGGCGGCACCGGCTCCAATTACATTTTGACGCCGCGTGGCTCGAGTTTGTTGAGCCTGATCGACAGTAGCATTCCGGGTAATGACCATCCGCGGCAGGTATTGGATGAGCAGGAAGATGCTCTGGATGCGCTGACGTTTGATGAGGTGGCGTCGAAGGCGCAGATTGCCTGAAGACCACCTGAAACCCATGTGGGAGTGAGCCTGCTCGCGATTGCGGAGTGTCAGTCGACATCGTCGTTGTCTGATACTCCATCATCGCGAGCAGGCTCACTCCCACATTTTGACCTGTGTTGGGCTTAGCCTTGTTGCGCGGCTTTCAGGCATTTCAAATCGTTGAAGTCCTTGCGCACCCCTCCAATCTTTTTCAACAGCCGCTGACGTTGAGGCGGCGTACTCTCGGCCATCAAATCCACAAACAATCCTCGTGCTTGCGCTTCAGTGTTGGCATAGGCCTGACGGTACGCTGGCGTCCATAAACTCTCACGATTCACCAGAAGCGTCTCGATTCTCTGTGGGAATTCCGGACTCTGACGCTGCGCAACGGCCGCACTGAATTGCTTCTGCCAATGCGCTCGGTTGGCGATCCATTGCGTGTTCTGGTCACCCAAGGCGTTCGACCATGTCACCACCCGTTGTCTCTGAGTCGGGCTGAGCGGGCCCAGCCAGTCATTCAGGCGTTTTTGCATGCGCTCGCTACGTTCCTTGATCTGCTGATCGAGCGTCGGTTTGACGTAATCGTCTTGGCGCTTGCGCTGATCCTTGGCGAAGGCGTCGTTCATTTCAGCGACTTGCTTGTCATCCAGCCCCTGTAACAATTCGATGGCCGAAGGGGTGATTTCCCGGGCGGTCTGTGCGATGGCGTCCTTGGCTTCCTGAGTGCGGGTTTGCAGCGCGTCGTCGGTGACCTGGTTGGTCTCGACCATCGCCTGCAAGCGGTCCAGCCAGTCAAGGTAGCCCGGCAGTTGCGTGGTGCAGTGCCAGCTCAGGTGTTCCTTGAGGCGCTCGTTGAACCAGCCTTTTTGTTCGCCGTTCATGTCCAGGTAATCGCTGAGCGTCCACGGAATGATCACGTCGAGGTTGCGATAGGCCAGGCCCACGCGGCTACACGCGCCAAGGGCCAGGCTGAGCGTGATGATGAGGGCGAGATACTTTAACCAGCGCGACATGGGCGAATCCTTGCGAAGATCTGGCTTCTTTAATGGATTCTTATGTGAACGCAGAATGGGCCCGGCAGTTCAGCCGATCAATAGAAGGGGCGCTCGGCCTTGAGGGTGACCAACCCGTCGCACTGGCTGTTGTGCCCGGAGTAGGCGGAACAGTCGCTGCCGCTGAGGCTTGAATCGCTGTAGATCAGGTTGAGGTCGACACCCATGAACGGCCGGGAAAGTTGCACCGACCAATCGGTGAAACTGCCGATATAGCCGCCGTCGACCGACGCTGGCGTGTTGAGTTGGTGGGTGGTGTATTTCATGCTGATCCCGATGCCGAACGGCTGATTGCCGCCCAGGTCGGCGAAGACGGTGCTGTTCTGTTTGTCCGGGTCGTTGCTGAAGGCTGCGCCGAAACGGCTGCCGAGAAAGGTCAGGCCACCGAAAAACTCCTGGCTGTCGAGGGTGTCCACTTTCGGGTAGCTGTAATGGATCATGCCGACTTCGTACCCGAGGGTATTATCGAAAGGCTGTTTAAAGCCCAGGTAGGAGTCGACTTCAAGGTTGGCCCCAGGGGATAAACCCATGCTCGGCGCCCATTGCCCCGCGTAAAAGCCACTGTCATGGCTCAGGTCGAGACCACCGTGGAACGAACCGGTGCTGGCGGGCTTGACCAGCCCTTGGGCCATGCTGCGGCTGGGGGTGGTGCCGAGTTTGAGATCGAAATCGCCCAATTCACGCTGGAAGATTTGCGCGTTGGCGACCGAACACGACAGCAGGGTGCCGAGCAATAAATGGGAGGGTTTGAGCATGCGTCACTCCATGACCGCGAGGAGCAGGAACAAAAACCTACTGAAACGCTTGATCTAGACGTGTGCAAGCATACCGGCGAATGCTCGGCATTGAAGGCCGTTCGTCGATTTTTGAAATATTGATGTGTTTGGCGGGGTGTTGCGGGGAGGTTCCAGTCCAAGCGCTTCGAAGCTCAAAGCGCTTACGGACCAGGTGACGCGGCGGATCTTTGGGGGAGTTTTACTTCTTGCCCAAAGTGATCTGCTTGGACGGGCCGAACGTCTGGCCGCTCACGCCTTTGGCAATTTGCTGGATCTCGCCGCCGGACTTGAGGAACGCAGCGATCTGGTTGTTGATCGATTCGCTGGTTTCAACGGCTGGAGCTGGCTTTGCTTTGCTGTTGGATGCTTTTACACGCATGGCGGCCATTAACCTGTAGAAAATTAACTTGGCCAGGCATCGTACAGGAAATACTTGACAATTGCTTGGCTAATATCCCCTCAAAATACACATTGCAGGGGCGGCATTAATCACAAGCTATTATTCGAAATACGTTCCTAAGCTGCTGTTTTAAATAAGAACGACGGTAGAAAAACACAGGTTTCAGATCCGCTGGCGAGGGTGACGATCGCCCGTTCGGCCTGACGAGCGGCCAAATACCCAAGGCAAAACCCAGGAAAATTAAGGCCTTCAGAAGAATTTCTGGTGTCACCGGGCTGGCCACGGGAACGCCGCACGGAAAAACGGGTAGAATGCCGCCCACGCAATGAGGGTATTGGAAATGGCTTTAGTCGGGCGCTACAACAGTTTGCAAGTGGTTAAACACACTAACTTCGGTTTATATCTTGACGGTGGCGCGGATGGCGAAATCCTCCTGCCTAATCGTTATATTCCCAAAGATATTCCCAGCGAAGATGAAGATTGGCTCAACGTTTTTGTTTATCTGGACAGCGATGACAAACTCATCGCAACTACCGAAAAGCCGAAAGTTCAGGTCGGTGAATTCGCCAGTTTGAAAGTCGTTGAGGTCAACAGCATCGGTGTTTTCCTGGATTGGGGCCTGCCGAAGGATTTGCTGCTGCCGTACTCCGAAGAAAAGCGCCAGATGACGGCCGGTGAATATGTCGTGGTGCACGTCTACCTCGACAAGCACACCCGCCGCATCACCGCGACGGCGCGCCTGGACCGCTACCTCGACAAGACCCCGGCCAGTTACACCCCAGGCCAGGAAGTTGATCTGCTGGTGGCCGAAGCGACCGACATGGGCTTCAAGGCAATCATCAACAACAAGCACTGGGGCCTGATTCACAAGAACGAAATCTTCAAGTTCATGCGCGCCGGCAAGGAAGAGAAGGGCTTTATCAAAGAAGTCCGTGCCGACGGCAAGATCAGCCTGAGCCTGCAACCGGTGGGCGAAGAAGCCGCCACCAGCCTCAACTCGAAGATCCTCGCCAAGTTACGTGAGAACAACGGCACCCTGCCGGTCAGCGACAAGAGCGACCCGACCGTGATCACCAGCCTGTTTGGTGTCAGTAAAGGCAACTTCAAGAAGGCTATCGGTGCGCTGTACAAGAATGGCCAGATCGTCATTCATGCGGATCGCATTGAACTAAGCTGACCTCGCTCCGGCCCCATATAGAACGATTACAGAGGGGCGGGTTATGAAAAAAGGGCTGTTTGCCTACGCGGGCACCTTGCTCGCGTTTCTTGTGCTCGACGGCCTATGGCTGGGCGTGCTGATGGCGCCGACTTATCGGGCGCTGCTCGGTCCGCTGATGCTCGACCAACCGCTGCTGGCCCCGGCAGCGGTGTTCTATCTTCTTTATGTATTGGGTTGCGTGGTGTTCGTGGTGTTGCCGGCGAAGACCTGGCGACGAGCTTCGGCGCTGGGCGCGCTATTGGGTCTGGTGGCTTACGGCACGTATGACCTGAGTAACTGGGCAACCTTGAACGGATGGTCGGCGCAGTTGGCGTTGATGGACATGGCCTGGGGCACGTTGGCCACCTGCATTGCCTGCACGGTCGGATATTGGGTCGCGCGAAAAGTGCAGTGATCCTCGTTGCCTGCAATGACGCAATCGGGAATTTAAACGTCCCGTCCAGGCGGCATTTTCTGGCCGTTTGGTTAATAATCGACAGCATAACTTTTCGCCCCGACACCGTTTGTTCAGCAAGCAGGCCGGGGCTTTGTTTTTACTGTCGAGTCACTGCCATGTTTGTTGTTGTCGAGGTGTTCCGGTGAGCGCCAGCCGGCGTAGCGCCGATGGGTTTGCCCTGCAAGTGATGGTCGGGTTGTGCCTGATCTGGGGCGTGCAGCAGGTGATGATCAAATGGGCGGCGCCCGACATCGCTCCGGTCATGCAAGCGGCGGGGCGGTCGGGTATTTCCGCGTTGCTTGTAGGACTGTTGATCTGCTGGAAGGGTGGCTGGGACCAGGTCAGCAGCACCTGGCGCGGTGGCTTGTTGGCCGGTGCGTTGTTTGGTCTGGAGTTCTTTTTCATTTCCGAAGGTTTGCAACTGACCACGGCAGCGCATATGTCGGTGTTCCTTTACACCGCGCCGATTTTTACCGCGTTGGGCGTGCACTGGCTGCTGCCGAGCGAACGTCTGAGGCCGGTGCAATGGCTGGGGATTTTCCTCGCCTTCGTCGGGATCGCCATCGCGTTTGCCGGCGGCGTGTCCTGGGACAACCTCGACCACCGCATGTTGATGGGCGATGCGTTGGGCGTACTGGCCGGGGCATCCTGGGGCGCGACCACGGTGGTGGTGCGTGCCTCGCGACTGTCGGAAGCCCCGGTCACGCTGACCCTGTTTTACCAACTGATCGTCGGTTTCGTTGGGCTGCTGCTGATCGCGATCCTCAGCGGTCAGGTGACCCACGTCAGCCTGACCACCGTGGCGGTGGCGAGCGTGCTGTTCCAGGGATTGGTCGTGTCGTTCTTCAGCTACCTGACGTGGTTCTGGCTGTTGCGCCGTTACCTGGCCGCGAACCTGGCGGTGTTTTCGTTCATGACACCGCTGTTCGGTGTCACATTCGGCGTGGTGTTGCTGGGTGAGGAGCTGAGCCTGAACTTCGTCATCGGTGCCGTGCTGGTGTTGTTGGGCATCACGTTTGTCAGCGCTGAGCAGTGGGTGCGCCGTCGTTTGCGCAAAGCCCTGGGGCAGCAGTGACCGGACGCAACAGCAGGCCGCCAGCGACAAGCAAGCCGCTACCGGCGACCACCAGTGCTGGCTGCAGACCGCCGCTGAAATGGCTGCTCAACGCCGCCAGCAACGGCCCGGCGAGTTGACCCACCGCAAAGCACGCCGTCAGCAACCCGGCGTTGCGTTGAGTAGCGTGGGGCGCCAGTTCCCGGGAGCGTTGCATCACCAATTGCATGCAGGCCAGGAACGGCGTGCCGCAAAGAATCACCCCCAGCGCCAGGCCCGGCCCGCTGCCCAACAGGCAGGCAAAGACGCCGGCGGCTTGCAGCCACAACGTCACCATCAGCCAGTGGCGGGTGCCATTCGGGGTTTGTCGACGCAGACTGACCAGCACCACTCCGATGGCCGACGCCAGGCCGAAGCACGGCCAGAACAGGTCGGCCTGCCATTGGCCATGGAACTGTGCGCTGGCCATTTGCGAAAGGAACGTGGCGGGGATGATGTAGCCCAAGCCGTACAACCCGTAGATCACACCTAGGCGGCCAATGCCTTGCTGGTTCGAAGTGGCTGTGCTCGGTGCGGCAACCGCAGTCGCGGTCGATTGCGGCAAAAACGGCAGAATCCCCAGCAGCATTGCCAATGCGACACCGGCATACACCAGCCACAGGGTTGCAGACGTCTGCCCCAGCAGGTGCGAGCCCAACGCCAACATTCCTGTGAGAAAAATCCCCAAACCAGGTCCGGCAAATACCTGGGCGCCCAGTCGTGGGCGGCCGGCTGCCGCTGCCAGTGGCTGGCTCAACGCCGTGATCATCACCAGCACCCAGGCGCTGGCCACCCCGGTTCCGAATCGCAGCACCAGGTGCGACCAGAACCCGTTGGCCCAGAACGACGCCAGCGTCAGCAGCACACACAGCCACAACCCACCGAGCAGTCGCCGACGAACTTGTTCGGGACGGCGAGAGAACATGGCATCCACGGCACCGACGAAGTAGCCGAGGTAGTTGGCGGCGGCAATCAGACCGGCGGCAGTCAGGTCGATCTGACCTTCGCTGAGCAAGTGCGGCATTTGCGGTGTGAGGGCGAAACGCCCGATCCCCATGGCCATCATCAGGGCGATAAAACTGGCGAGTAAGCGAATCAAGGGAGACATGGTCTGAATTCCGGTAAAGGCTCAATGACCGTCAGGCTAGGACTGATTGACTTTCTTTAAAAATGAATAATAGTGAGTAACTTGTTCTGATTTGGAGAATATCGTGGAGTTCAGCCAATTGCGGATTTTCCAGGCCGTGGCGCAGGAGGGGTCGATCACCCGTGCTGCCGAACGGTTGCACCGGGTGCCGTCTAACCTGTCAACGCGACTCAAGCAACTTGAAGAGCAGCTCGGTGTAGAGCTTTTCGTCCGCGAGCGTCAGCGTTTGCAACTGTCACCTGCGGGAAAAGTCCTGCTGGACTACACCGCCAAGCTTTTTAACTTGCGCGACGAAGCCCAGGCGGCGGTGCAGGGCGGGCAACCGGCCGGGGACTTCGTGCTGGGCACCATGTACAGCACGGCGGCGATTCATCTGCCAGGGTTGTTGGCGCGTTATCACCGCACGTATCCGGCGGTGAACCTGCAAGTGCAGTCCGGGCCCAGCGGTGAATTGCTTGAAGGTTTGCTCACCGGTCGTCTCGATGCGGCCTTGGTGGATGGCCCGCTGGAGCTGGCCGGTCTGGACGGTGTGCCGTTATGCGACGAGCGGCTGGTGCTGATCAGCGAGGCCGATCACCCGCCGGTCCGCAGCGCCATGGACGTGGAAGGGCGCTCGGTGTTTACCTTTCGTCAGGGCTGCTCCTACCGCATGCGTCTTGAAGCCTGGTTTGCCCATGACCACGCGGCCATGGGCCGGGCGATGGAGATCGAGTCTTACCCGGGCATGCTGGCGTGTGTGATTGCTGGCTCGGGCGTGGCGCTGATGTCGGAGTCGATGCTGGCAAGCCTGCCGGGCCGTGAAAGCGTGGCGGTGCACCCGCTGGCGGAGCCGTTTGCCCACGCGACGACCTGGTTGATGTGGCGCAAAGGCATGGTCGGGGCCAACCTGAACGCGTGGATTGAACAGCAACAAGCGGTCTATCCATCGGCGTCGATGCAGGCTTCGGCGATTGCTTGAACTATCGGTCAGGTATTTTGATCAATTCAGTAACAGATCATTGCGGATTTGGCCGAGCATTGCGTAGGACTTCAGACTATTATCAGTGCGAAGGGGCTACAGAATTTCAGCCGCTCGGCACTACCCTGAAGGGGGCACCATGAAAGAGAAAATTCAAAACTGGCTGCACGATCTGGGTGTTGCACTCGGTTTGATCGAACCGCCTCTGCAACCTGTTCCTATTCGCACCGACGACGAACAGCGTCGACGCCAGCCGCGCCGTCGGTAAGTCTGACCCGCACTGGCTCAAACCTGGCAAATCCTCTGTGGCGAGGGAGCTTGCTCTCGCTGGGGCGCGTAGCGCCCCTTGGTAGCCTCAGAATTGTCAGGGAATACTCGGACAGGATTGGCGACTGCTGCGCAGCCGAACGGGAGCAAGCTCCCTCGCCACAGTTCACCACGAGCGTGCGTTTGGCATTCGGACTCAATGCCGTCCAATCTCCACCAAAAACCGACTCAAATCATTCGCCGTCCTGGCATCCTTGAGCATACGGTCTTCTTCCGCCGTAAACGCCGTCAACCCCAGCTCATCCTCCAGATGGAAGATCAGCTCTTCGATATCCTGTTTATCCAATCCCAACTGCGCCAGGCTGGCGTTGTCGTCGAAGTCATCCTGACCCTCCAGCAGGCGGCTGATGAAACGATGCACGGCGGCACGAACGGCAGCTCTTTTCATGGCGGTTCTTCGAGGGCGTTATTGTTATTCCTGAGCTTGAGTACAGCAGGCTTCAGGTGTGTGAGCGCTGCCACTCGTCAATCATCGTGCGCAAATGCTCCCCGGAAAAACTCCCGAAATGCCCGCCGTGCACCGTACGGATCGGCAACGCGCGCAAGCGCTGCAGGCTGCGAGCGTAGTCGTCGAGATTGGAGTGGTAGGCGTCTTCGATCAGCGGGCCGTCGTAGATGATGTCGCCGCTGAACAGCGTCTCGGTTGCCGCTTCGTACAGGCTGATGCCGCCCGGTGAATGCCCCGGCGTATGCAGCACCTGCAGTACGCGATTGCCCAGATCCAGCACGTCGCCTTCTTCAATCATCCCCGTGGCCGGCGCGGCTTTGACCCGATATTCGGCATAGCACAACGGGCAGTCCGGGTGCGCCTCGAACATCTCGTCGCCGACAAACGCCCGGCTCAAATCGTTTTCGCCGTCGGGTGCCGCCAGGATGTCGGCCTCGGCCGGATGCACCAGGCGCTCGGGAAATTCGTGATGACCGGCAATGTGGTCGAAATGGCAATGACTGGCCACTGCCACCAGCGGCCGCTCGGTGATCCACGGCAACTGCTCGCGCAGGCTCACCAACCCGGAACCGCTGTCCAGCAGCAAGTCCTTGTCGCGGCCCTGAATGTGCCAGAGGTTGCAGCGATAGAAGGGCCGGATGTAAGGCTCGTGAATCAGCCGAATGCCGTCACTGAGCTGTTTGACCTCGAACCACTGATCGCGCGAAACAATCTTCATCAAAGGTTTTCTCCAGACGAAAAAAAACGGGTGTGGCAACCGACGCCACACCCGTCGAAGAAAGCATCAAGTCGTTAGGTTCAGCTTAGGCGGCGCTGGCCATCGTTGCCGGACGAGGGGACAGCAAGCTGACCACCACGAAGCTCACCAGGCCCACGCCGAGGCTGTAGTAGATCGGAGTGTTGGCGTCCATACCGTCCTTGAACATGAACAGCAGCGCAGTGGCAAAGCCCATGCCCATGCTGGCGATAGCGCCGG
This sequence comes from Pseudomonas mandelii, assembly GCF_900106065.1. Classification (NCBI taxonomy): domain Bacteria; kingdom Pseudomonadati; phylum Pseudomonadota; class Gammaproteobacteria; order Pseudomonadales; family Pseudomonadaceae; genus Pseudomonas; species Pseudomonas mandelii. Next base: position 479,362 of record NZ_LT629796.1, on the reverse strand, counting down.
CGGTGGTTGCGCGTTTCCAGAAGATCGCGCCCATCAGCGGAATCAGCATGCCGCCCACCAACAGGTTGTAAGCCAGGGTCAAGGCACTGATCACATCGTTTACCACCAGCGCGATACCCAGCACGGCGATACCGGTCAGCAGGGTGAACAGGCGATTGATGCCCAGGCTCGACGGTTTGCCGCCGCGCAGTTTCGGCAGCAGGTCTTCGGTCAGGGTGGTGGATGCGGCGAGCAGGCCGGCGCTGGCGGTGGACATCATTGCTGCCAGGGCAGCCGCGATCACCAAGCCACGGATGCCGTCCGGCAGCGAGACTTTGACGATAGCGGCAAAAGCGTTATTGACGTTGTCCAGATCCGGGATCAGTACGTGAGCGGCCATGCCGATCAATGCACAGACCAGGCCGTAGATGATGCAGTAGATGCCCGCGGTGGTACCGGCATACTTCGCAACTTTCTCGCTTCGTGCGGTGAACACCCGTTGCCAGATATCCTGGCCTATCAGGATGCCGAAGAAGTAAATCATGAAGTAGGTGATGATGGTGTCCCAGCCAATGCTGGTGAAGCTGAAGCTGGCAGCCGGCAATTGTGCAACCAGTTGATCCCAGCCACCCACTCGGTACAAGCAGATTGGCAGCAGCAGGAACATCAGGCCTACGGTCTGGATACCGAACTGGACGATGTCGGTCAGGGTCAGCGACCACATTCCGCCGATGGCCGAGTAGATCACCACCACGCCACCGCCGAGAATTACCGACATCCAGAACGGAAGGCCGAACAGCACTTGCAGCACGGTGCCGATCGCCAGGATCGAGGTCACGCCGATCATCAGCGCATAGGCCAGCATGATGCTCGCGCTTGCGGTACGAGCCATTGGGTTGTAGCGCTTTTCCAGCACTTGAGTAACGGTGAAAACCTTCAGCTTCAACAGCGGTTTGGCGAGGAACAGGTTCAGCGCGACGATCCCGCAACCCAGTGCGGCGCAGAGCCAGAAACCGGAGATGCCATGAACGTAGCCCAGGCGCACGGTGCCCACGGTGGACGCGCCGCCCAGAACGGTGGCGGCCATGGTGCCCATGTACAGGCTCGGGCCGAGGTTGCGACCGGCGACCAAGTAGTCTTCGTTGGTCTTGGCCTTGCGCATGCCGAAGTAGCCGAGTATCAGCATCGCGGCGGCGTAGATGAGTACGACGAATAAATCCAAAGCCATGATGGCGTGTCTCCGATTGTCTTTTTTATGGTGAGGCGAAAATCAATGTGGCAATCAGTCCGCTTTTTGTGGCGAGGGAGCTTGCTCCCGCTGGGCTGCGAAGCAGCCCCAAATCCTGCAACCGCGTTTCTTCAGGGGAAACACCATTCGCCTGTTTTGCGACTGCTGCGCAGTCCAGCGGGAGCAAGCTCCCTCGCCACAGAGGTCCGTTGACCATCGTTTGTGTTGAATCAGGCGGCTTGTCGCATCGCCGGTTTACTGAGCGCATCCGTGCCCTTGCTGCGTGCATCATTCGGCCCGAACACCGCAGCCGGTTCCGGAAACAGGCTCAGCAGCGTCAGGTACACCAGCGAGGCCAGGCCGAGGGTGACCGGCAGGCTGATGTCGATGCCGCCAGCCAGATCGCCCAGCACACCCACAAACTGCCCCGGCAGGTTCACAAAGCACAAACCCACCAGCGCACTCGGGATCCAGGCTCCCAGGCCACGCCAGTTCCAGCCATGGGTGAACCAGTAGCGGCCACCTTTCTCGCCGCGGGTGAACACTTGCAGGTCATCCGGGCAGTAGAAGCCGCGACGCACCACCAGGCCGATGATCATGATCACCATCCACGGGGTGGTGCAGGTGATGATCAGCACGGCGAAGGTCGACACGCTCTGCACCAGGTTCGCGGCGAAGCGCCCGATGAAGATGAAGGCAATCGACATCACACCGATCAGCAACGTCGCCTTGACCCGCGACAGCACCCGAGGGAACACGCTGGACATGTCCAGCCCGGTGCCATACAGCGAAGTAGTGCCGGTGGACATGCCGCCGATCACCGCGATCAGGCACACAGGCAGGAAGAACCAGCTCGGCGAGACCGCCAGCAAACCGCCGACGTAGTTGTTGGCCGCGATGTAGTCCGGTGCCTTGATCGCTACGATGGTGGCGGTGGCCAGGCCGAACAGGAACGGAATGAACGTCGCGATCTGCGAGATCACCACGGCGGCCATGATCCGGCGCTTGGAGGTCTCACGCGGGATGTAGCGCGACCAGTCGCCGAGGAACGCGCCGAAGGAAATCGGGTTGCTCATCGCCACCAGTGCAGCACCGATGAAGGCCGCCCAGAAACCTGGCTGACCCATATTGACGGTGCCGGCGTAATTCACATCGAACGGCCCGGCGAAGGCGAAGATGCCCAGCAGGAACAACAGGCTGGCGCTCCATACCGCGATTTTGTTGACCCACAGCAGGAAGCGAAAGCCATAGATGCAAACCGTCAGCACCAGGATCGCGAACAGCCCGTAGGCCAGGCCCAGGGTCAGGTCGGTTTCCGGCAGACCGATCAGGCGTTTGGCGCCACCGATCAGCGCATCACCCGAACTCCACACCGAGAGCGAGAAGAAGGCGATGGCGGTCAGCAGCGACAGGAACGAACCGACGATCCGCCCGTGCACGCCGAAATGCGCACCGGAAGACACGGCGTTGTTGGTGCCATTGAGTGGCCCGAACAGGCCCATTGGCGCGAGGATCAGCGAGCCCAGCAGCACGCCCAGCACAATCGCCCAGACACCGGACTGAAAAGACAGGCCGAACAGCACCGGGAAACTGCCGAGCACGGCGGTGGCAAAAGTGTTGGAACCGCCGAAGATCATCCGGAACAAGTCCGTCGGGCCTGCGGTGCGTTCGTTGTCCGGGATCTGTTCGACCCCGTGGGTTTCAATCTGCGTAAGGCTTTGGTCGTTGTTGTTGTTATTCATGATCAGCTCCGATCATAAAGGCGCGCTCATCGTGTGTGAGCGTCACCTGTTTGGCTAAGGGGGTGGCAGCCCTTCCGGCATTGCGGACAAATGTTCGTGGCAGGCCAGCCATAGGCCTTGTTGTTGTCGGCGAAACACAATCGTCTCGCGCTCCTGGCTGAAGTGTTGCTCCCCTTGCATGCGCAGCTCGGTGGCCACGTCATGGATGAAAACCGCCACGTCACCCTGCAGGCTGACGAAGGCGTTGCTCGACGTGCACGCAAGCACCTCGAAGCCATCCTCGGCGCGCCAGGTTTCCCACAACGCCTGATAGGCATCGCGCGACAGCAGGGGCTGTTCGAGGGTGTAGAACACGAAGCTGGCGTCGGCGCTGAACGCGCCGAAGTAGGCTTCGCGATCGTTGCGGGCAAAGGCCGTCACCAGATCGGCGGCGGCTTTCAACACCTGATCACGTTCGTTCATGACCGATCCTCAGCGGTGGGCCACGCCCGGCAGTACGCAGAGCATTTCGTACAGCAGGTTGGCGGCCAGCAGCGAGGTGTTGCCGGTGGTGTCATAAGCGGGCGAGACTTCTACCAGATCGCAGCCGATCAGGTCGAGGCCTTGGCAGCCGCGAATGATTTCAATTGCCTGAATGGTCGTCAGACCACCGATTTCCGGGGTGCCGGTGCCTGGCGCCCAAGCCGGGTCGATGCCGTCGATGTCGAAAGTCAGGTACACCGGACCGCCGCCGACTTTCTCGCGCACTTCGGCCATCAGCGGTGCCAGGGATTTGTGCCAGCACTCTTCAGCCTGAACCACACGGAAGCCCTGTTTACGGCTCCAGTTGAAGTCTTCGGAGGTGTAGCCCTGAGCGCGCAAGCCGATTTGCACCACGCGATCGCAGTCGATCAGGCCTTCTTCGGCCGCGCGACGGAAGGTGGTGCCGTGGGCGACTTTCTCGCCAAACATGTGATCGTTCACATCGGCGTGAGCGTCGATGTGCACCAGGCCGACCTTGCCGTGCTTCTTGTGAATGGCACGCAGGATTGGCAGGGTGATGGTGTGGTCGCCGCCCAGGGTCAGCGGGATCACATTGTGTTCGAGGATGGCGTCGTAGGATTCTTCGATGATCCGCACCGCGTCCAGCAGGTTGAACGTATTGATCGCCACATCGCCGATGTCGGCCACCGACAGCGAATCGAACGGTGCAGCGCCGGTCGCCATGTTGTACGGGCGGATCATCACCGATTCAGCGCGGATTTCGCGAGGTCCGAAGCGGGTGCCGGGGCGCAGCGAGGTGCCGATGTCCAGCGGGACGCCAACAAAGGCAGCATCCAGACCGGCAGCGGTAGGCAAATGGGGGAGTCGCATCATGGTGGCGATGCCGCCGAAGCGCGGCATTTCATTGCCGCCCAGTGGTTGGTGAAGAATTTTGTCCACGGGTAAGGCCTCATCGTCGTTGTTTTATTTATGTCGGTTGCGCCGCTCCGGGGAGGTTCGGGCACCGTTAGGGGCCGATTCTGCGAAATGTAGTGGCCGGGAAGAATCGCTACGGGCAAATACTTAGTTCAGATTTTTCTAAACTAATGGTTGGCACGACGATAGACTTGCGGCCATGTGCCGCACTCCTGTGGCGAGGGAGCTTGCTCCCGCTCGGCTGCGCAGCAGTCGTAAAATCGGCTGATGCGGTCCGTCTGACACTACGAGGTGAATGGTTGTAGGGCCGCTTCGCAACCCAGCGGGAGCAAGCTCCCTCGCCACAAAAGCGCAACACGCATGACCTTGCAAACGGAGCCCCCATGGCCAACGCTTTACCCGACCTGAAACTGTTACGCATCTTCGTCAGCGTGGTGCGTCATCAGGGGTTTGCCAACGCGCAGCAAGAGCTCAACCTCTCGACTTCGGCGATCAGCACCTACATGAGCCAGCTCGAAGCCGCCCTCGGCCTGGTGCTCTGCCATCGCGGTCGCGGCGGTTTCAGCCTGACCAGCAAGGGCGAGCTGTTCCATCAGGAAACCCTGCGTCTGTTGGGCGAGCTTGAAGGCTTCGAACAGTACGCGGCGGCGTTGAAGGGCGAACTGCGCGGCACTCTCAACCTCGGCGTCATCGACTCCACCGTCAGCGACAAGGCCTTGCCGTTCGCCGAAGCCATCGGCGCCTACAGCCAGGAACACCCGGCCGTGCATTTGCACCTGTCGGTCATGAGCCCCTACGAATTGCAGCTCGGCGTGCAGGACAACCGTCTCGACCTGGCCATCGGTGCGTTTTCCACGCGCATGAGCGGCCTGGTTTACATGCCGCTGTACCGCGAGCAACACTGGTTGTATTGCAGCAGCCGTCATCCGCTGTTCACCGAGCGGCGCATTCCTGAGCAAGTCATCACTCAGCAACGCATGGTCGGCCGTGGTTACTGGAGCCAGGCCGAACTGGCGCGCCACGGTTTCAAGCACAGCGCCGCCACCGTGGAAAGTATGGAGGCGCAGCTGATTCTGGTGCTGTCGGGCGCCTACATCGGTTACCTGCCGGAGCACTACGCCCAGGCTTGGGCGGACAAGGGCGATTTGCGCGTCCTGCTGCCGGCGACGTTTGGTTATCAGGCGCCGTTTTCGATGATCGTGCGTCGTGGCCGCAGCCGCGAGCCGCTGATCCAGACCTTCCGCGATTTGCTCAAAGCACAACTGAACCAGGCCTGAGAACATGTCCAGAATCCAGTGTCCACGCTGCCTGCGCCCACAAACCCATTGCCTGTGCCCGCTGATCCCGAGCCTCGACAGCCGTACCCGAGTGCTGTTGTTGCAGCATCCCAGCGAAGTGAACCATGCGCTGAACACGGCGCGACTGGCCGCGTTGGGCTTGAAGAATGCCGAGTTGATTGTCGGTGAGGTGTTTGAGGATTTGCCGGTGCTGCTGAATCCTCCGGGGTATCAGGCGCGGTTGTTGTTTCCGGCCGACGATGCGCAGCCATTGCAGGCGTACACCACGAATGAAGAGCCGCTGTTGCTGGTCGTCCCGGACGGCACCTGGCGCAAGGCGCGCAAGATGTTGCACCTCAATCCGTTACTGGCGGCGTTGCCGAGGGTGACGTTGGTGGATGGCGGGGTGTCTCGATATCGACTGCGCAAGGCACCGGGGCCGGGGGCGTTGTCGACGGTGGAAGCGATTGTCCAGGCGTTGCAGACGCTGGAAGCGCCGAGCTCTTTTGAACCCTTGTTGAAACCGTTCGAGGCGTTGATCGAAGGCCAGATTGCCGCGATGGGGGAGGAGACTTACCAGCGTAACCACGGCAGGTGATTACTTGTGGCGAGGGAGCTTGCCCGCTGGAGTGCGAAGCGCTCCCAATTTGTCGACTCAGTACACCTGTTGCGCCTGGTTGAATGATTTTGGATCTGCTGCGCAGCCCAGCGGGAGCAAGCTCCCTCGCCACAGAGAATGAGTCAAACCTATCGCTCCCGCATCGCCTCGGTCCGCGCTTTCAACACCGGTTTCAACAGGTAATCCAGCACGCTTTTCTCGCCCGTGATGATATCCACCGTCGCCACCATCCCCGGAATAATCAGCAGCGGTTTCACATCTCCGCCCAAGTGATTCTTGTCGGTCCTCACCTGAATCAGATAAAAGCTGTTGCCCTTGTCATCGGTAATGGTGTCCGCACCAATCAGTTCCAGCTTGGCAGTCAACCCGCCATAAATCGTGTAGTCGTAAGCACTGAACTTGACCATCGCTTTCTGCCCCGGATGCAGGAACGCCACGTCCTGTGGCCGCACCTTGGCTTCGATCAGCAAGTTGTCTTCAATGGGGACGATCTCCACCATGTCGCTGCCCGGCTGGACCACGCCGCCGATGGTATTGACCTTCAGCACCTTGATGATTCCGTGCACCGGCGACACCACGGTGGTGCGGGTCACGCGGTCATCGATGGCGATGCTCGACGCTGTGATTTTCGACAGGTCGGTGCGTTTTTCATTCAGCTCTTTCGCCGCGTCCGAGCGGAAGGATTGCTCCGATTCATCGATCTTGCTTTTGATCTCGTTGATCGCCGATTCCGCCCGGGGAATTGCCAGCGTCGTCGCATTCAAAGAGCCGCGAATCTCCACGGCGCTGCGTTTGAGCCGCAGGATTTCCACCGGTGAAACCGCCCCGGTGCCCACCAGCGGCGCGGACATGTTCATCTCTTGTTGCAGCAAGGCCAGGCTCGAACTGAACTGCCCCTGCTTGGAGCGAAATTCCGCCAGTTCCTGAGTCTTTTGCCGCAGTTGTTCGGTTAGCGTCCGTTGCTCACTGGCCAGTCGACGCTGGCGTTGTTCGTATAACGAGCGCTCGTCTTCGGCCACTTGCGGAGCCTTGGCGATCACCTCAGGCGACAGCTTGAACGGCCGGCCTTCCGCTTCGGCCGACAGACGTTCGACCTGCGCGGTCAACGCATAACGATCCGCCTCGCTCTCGCCCTTGTTTGACAGAAACCGCGTGTCATCCAGGCGCAGCAAGGTGTCGCCCTTGTTCACCATTTGCCCTTCGCGCACGAAGATCTCGGTGACGATGCCGCCCTCCAGGTTCTGGATCACCTGGACCTTGCTCGACGGGATCGCCTTGCCTTCACCCATGGTGACTTCTTGCAGCACTGCAAACTTGGCCCAGACCAGCGCGGTAATCAGCAGCGCCGCGGCCAGCCACACGGTAATCCGCGACCAGCGCGGCGAATCCTGTAGCGAAGCGCCGGCGGTTTCCGGCATGAATTCGCTCTCGGCGGTTTTGCCGAAGCTGCCGAAGTAGCCTCGGTCTTGTGGCGTGTCGGATGATGAACGGGCCATGGGTAGCTCCTAGACAGCCGCAGAGCCGACACGGCCCTTGCGCAGTGCATCGATGACCGCTTCTTTCGGACCGTCGGCAACGATCCGCCCGTTATCCAGCACCAGCAGCCGATCCACCAGGCTGAGCATCGAGGTGCGGTGGGTCACCAGCAGCAAGGTCTTGCCCTGCACCCAGCCGTGGAGTTTTTGCCGCAAGACATCTTCGCTGCTGTTGTCCATGGCGCTGGTGGGTTCGTCGAGCAGCATGATCGGCGGATCCAGCAACAAGGCCCGGGCCAGCAGCACTGCCTGGCGTTGACCGCCGGACAGCAACTGCCCGCGTTCGCCCACGGGCCGGTCAAAACCTTGCGGATGCTGACGCGCCAGCTCGGTGACACCGGTCAGTTCGGCGACTTCGAGCATCCGTGAATCGCTGATGTAACGCGCGCCCAGGGTCAGGTTGTCGCGCAGGCTGCCGGCCAGCAGCGGCAGGTCATGGGCGACGTAACCGATTTGCTGGCGCAGGTCGGCGACATCGAGTTGCCGCAGGTCCAGGCCATCGAGCAGCAACTGGCCTTCTTCCGGCGCATAGAACCCCATCACCAATCGCGCCAGGGTGCTTTTACCCGAGCCGCTGCGACCGATGATGCCGATCCGTTCGCCGGGTTTGACGCTGAAACTGATGTTGGCCAGGGCAGGGGCGTTCTGGCCGTTGTAGTGGAAGGTCACGCCACTGACATCCATCGCGCCTTGCAACTGAGTGCGCTCCAGCGGCCGCTGGTGGGCGTCGCGCTCTTGCGGCAAGGACATCAGCGCATCGGTGCTTTTCATGGTCAGTTGCGCTTGCTGGTAGCGGGTGATCAAACCGGCGATCTGCCCCAAGGGTGCGAGTACGCGGCTGCCGAGCATGTAGGTCGCCACCAGCGCACCAACGCTGAGGTTGCCGGCGATGATGCTGTAGACGCCGGCGACGATGGTCGCCATGCCGGAGAATTGCTGGATGAACAGCGTGCCGTTGGTGGCCAGCGCCGACAGATTGCGCGCATGGCTGTCGAGGCGGGTGAGGGCGCCGTGGGTGCTTTCCCATTTGTGCTGGCGCTCGCTTTCGGCGCTGCACGCTTTGAGGGTTTCCAGGCCGCCGAGGGTTTCGATCAGCAGGGCCTGGCGCTCGGCGCCGAGGCTCAGGCTTTTCTGCACGGTGTCGCGCAGGCGCACCTGAATGACCATCGCGAAAATGATCGTAATCGGAAACGCCAACAATGGAATCACCACCAGCCAGCCGCCGAGCAGGCCGATCACCACCAGCATCAACACGGCAAAGGGCAGGTCGATCAGGCTGGTCAGCGTGACGGCAGTGAGGAATTCACGCAGGCCCTGGAAGTCGTGGATGCTCTGGGCGAAACCGCCGATGGTCGCCGGCCGCGCTTTCATCGCCATGCCAGTGATGCGTTCGAACAAGGTCGCGGAAAGAATCACGTCGGTTTTCTTCCCGGCGGTGTCCAGCAAGTGCGCGCGCACCACCCGCAGCACCAGTTCGAAACCGGTGCCGATCAGCAAGCCGATCGACAGCACCCACAAGGTCGACGTGGCCTGGTTCGGCACCACGCGGTCGTAGGTTTGCATCACGAACAGCGGCACCATCAGCCCCAGGAGGTTGATCAGGAAACTCGCCAGAATCGCATCGCTGTACAGCCATTTCGACAGCTTCAAGGTGTCGCGAAACCACGCTTCCACACGCGGCACCAGCGGCGAGCGCAGGTCTTCGAGTTCATGGCGGGGCCGGGCGAACAAGGCCTGGCCGCTGTAATTTTCAGCCAGTTCTTCACGGCTGACCCATTGTTCGCCACCGTCCGCTTCGCTGGGCAGGATCAGCAACCGGCCGTCATCGCCATAGCGTCGCAGGATGGCGGTGCGGCCGTTGTTCAGGATCAGCATCACAGGCAGGTTGAGCGCGGAAATGTCCGCCAGTTCACGGCGCAGCACCCGCGCCTGCAAGCTGGCCCGGGCTGCTGCACGGGGCAGCAGGTCCAGGCTCAAGCGTTGTTTGTTCAGTGGCAGCCCGGCACTCAGGCTGGCGCGACTGACCGTCGCGCCGTGGAGTTTGCAGAGGATCAACAGACCGTCCAGTAGCGGGTCATCGAAGCTCAGGCGCGGATCGACACCGATGTTGCCGGGTTCCATGCTGGTCAAATTGATCGCCCCCAGTGAGCTACTTCAGTTCAGGCAAACGCGCTTCGTTTTTCACTTCGGCCTGGGCGATCGCATCGGCGGGTAGCACCACCCGTTGTTTGCTCAGCAATTGGCCCATGTTCGCCAGCACGCGGTACATCGAATACTCCTCGGTGTAGCGCACTTCGGTGTAGCGGCGATTGGCGTTGTAGAGCTCGTTTTCACTGTCGAGCAAGTCGAGCAGGGTGCGTTGGCCGAGGCCGAACTGGTCCTGATACGCCAGGCGCACACGACGGCTGGTGTCCGCGTATTCGCGGGCAGTCGGGGTTTGTTTCTTGGCATTGACCATGGCGTTCCAGGCCAGGTGGATGTTCTCGTTGAGTTGGCGCAAGGCGTTGTTGCGGATGTCCATCGCCTGGTTGATCTGATGCGCATTGGAGGCCAGGCGCGCCTTGTCGCTGCCGCCGCGGAACAGGTTGTAGTTCATCACCACGCCCACGCGCCACTCGTTGTCGTGGCCTTCATCGCCCTGCACGTTGTTGTTTGCGCCCACTGCCGCTTCGGCATCGAAACGCGGGTAGAACGGCGACTTTGAGACTTCGTACTGGCTCTCGGCCGATTGCACGTCAGCCTGGGCCGATTTCAGGTACGGATTGTTTTCCACCATGCTCTGCTGGGCTTCCGGCAGAGAGGCAGGCAGTTCGCCGCGGATAGACGGCGGCGTTTCCAGTTCATCGGGCAGGCGCCCTACAACGGCGGCGAAATTCGACTCGGCATCCGCCAGATCGACCTCGGCGGTGTCGAGGTTGTTTTGCGCCAGTGCCCGGCGAGCGCTGGACTGGTCGGAGTCGGCGTTGCTGCCGACGCCACGCTGGGTGCGCAGGCCGATCTGGTCGTTGACCCGCAAGTGAGCCTGCAGGTTGTTCGTGGCCAGGGTCACCAGTTCACGGCGCTTGAGCACTTCGAGGTAGACCTCGATGGTGCGCAATGCCAGGTCCTGGGCGGTGCCTTGAGCGTAATAGGCCCGGGAGTTGACGACCCCTTTGGTGCGTTCGACTTCGTTCGCGGTGTTGAAACCGTCGAACAGCATCTGCCGCAGGCGCAGCTCCGATTGGGTGTAGGTGAGGATTTCGGTGTTGTGATTGCCGAACGCCCGGGTGTTGGTGTTATCGCTGTACCCGCGCCCGTAGGCGGCGTTCAGATCAACTGATGGATAAAAGCCCCCCTTGGCGACTTTGACTTGCTCATCCGCGGACAGCCGCGAGTCGACGCGCGAGGCCAGTTCCGGGTGGGTTGCAATGGTGCTCTGGATCGCCTCGGTCACTGACATGGCTTGAGCCTGGGATGTGCAGGCCATGGCCAGCAGAATTGCGCTGCAAAGGGGGGTTAAAACGCGCATGGGTACATCTCCCTGATTCCTGATGGTTCTTTATCAGTCGCCAAATATTTGACGACATTTATAGGCAAAACCGTTTCATGCTTGTAACAACGTAGCTAAGAACATTCTAGAGCGTAGCTAAGAAATTTTTTTCATAGGGGTTATTCCAAAAAAAACTTATGCGCTCTGCAAAATCCAGCACATTGTTCACTCTGAAAGCCCTTGTTTTAGAAGCTCTAGGGAGCATTCGAGGGTTTAAGGAAAGTTCCATCCACTTATCGACATAGGGCGGAGAAGTGCTGGAGGGGAGGGAAGCGAAACGGTTTTGAGGCGACAGTTTTTTGTCGCTCTACAGGTTCAAAATCGTTACGCATCGCACAAAAGGCAATGTGGCTGCGATTGGAATCCCAAGGTTGTTGATTGCATTGGGGTTTTGCCAAAAACGGACTCATTGCCCATGAGCGACATGCTTGGCGAGACTATCGCCGGGGCAGCGGTTTACTCGGATAAACGCACCCCGCAGGCGATCCGCCAGGCAACCTGCTTCAACCATGAGCACGTTCTTCGCACAAACAGGGTGCCGACAGCGGTTGGCAGCGGAGGAAATGCACATGGCAACGCTCATCGGTACCGTCAGTAAAATCATTGGTCAGGTGTTCGCGGAAAGCGGTGGTACCCGGCGTGTGCTGGCCGAGGGCGATCGATTGTTCGCCGGCGACCAATTGATCACCGGCGCCGATGGCGCGGTGGCCGTGCATCTGAAAAATGGCCAGGAACTGACCCTCGGGCGTGGCAGCAGCCTGCAAATGAGCTCCCAGTTGCTGGCGAATCAAGCGGCCCATGTGGAAACCGCTGAAGCGGTGACGCCGACTCAAGCGCAACTGACCGATGTCGAGCAACTGCAAAAAGCCATCGCGGCCGGCGATGACCCGACTCAAACCGCTGAAGCCACGGCGGCCGGACCTGCTTCGACCGGCGCACCCGGCGGGGCGGCGGGCGGCGGCCACAGTTTCGTCATGCTCGAAGAAGTGGGCGGGCGGGTCGACCCCACCATTGGCTTCCCCACCGCGGGCTTTAACGGCATTCCCGAATTTCCGCTGGAACGTCTGGCCGGTGATCCGGACAACGGCGACAACGGTGCCGGTTCAGGGGGCACGGGTGTCATTCCCGTTCCTGACGCGCCGAACAACCCGGTCACCCTCGCGGGCCTGTCGGTGGCGGGCGGCGAACTGACCCTCAACGAAGCTAACCTCGCGGATGGTTCTGCCAGCAATCCTGGCGCCTTGATCCAGAACGGCACCTTCACCGTGTCTGCGCCCGACGGGCTGACCAGCCTGAGTATCGGCGGGATCAATGTGATCACGGGTGGGGTGCCTGTCGGCTTCCCGCAGTCGATCACCACACAACTGGGCAACACCCTGACGATCACCGGCTACAACCCGGCCACCGGCGTGGTCAGTTACAGCTACACCCTGGTCGGCAACGACACCCATTCGGCCGGCGAGGGTGCCAACAACCTCAGCGAACAGTTCATCGTCGTCGCTAATGATTCCAACGGCGATACCGCCACCGGCACGCTGGACGTCAACATCACCGACGACGTGCCCAAAGCGGTCGATGACAGCAACGCCAATACCGCCTCGGAATCCCTGCTGACCCTGACCGGCAGCGTGCTGCCCAACGACTCGCAGGGGGCTGACCGCATTCCCACAGGCCCCAACAGCGGGCCGATCATCGGCGGCACCTTCACCGGGACTTACGGCACGCTGGTGCTCAATCCCAATGGCAGTTACACCTACACGCTGAACACCAGCGATGCCGATTTCAAAGCGCTGCACGGCGGCGGCACCGAAACCTTCACCTACACCCTGACGGATGCCGATGGCGACACCAGCACCGCCAACCTGGTGCTGCAAATCCAAAACAACGATGACCCGGTCACGATCGGCGGCCTCAACGTCGAAGGCGGCGAACTCGTCGTCTACGAGAAAAACCTCAGCGACGGCAGCAGCCCCGACGCGCCAGCGCTGACACAGAACGGCACCTTCACCATCACCGCGCTCGACGGTGTGCAAACCCTCAGCGTCGGTGGCATCAACGTGGTGGTCGGCGGCGTGTCCGCAGGCTTCCCGCAATCGATCGTCACACCACTCGGCAGCACGTTGACCATCACCGGGTTCGACAGCGCGACCGGCGTGGTCAGTTACAGCTACACCCTGGCCGATAACGAAGCGCATCCGACGGCCAACGGTGCCAACGGGATCTCCGAGCAATTCGCCGTCACCGTGGTCGATGACAACGGCACCACCGCCAATGGCAATCTCGACGTCAACATCGTCGATGACCTACCTCAGGCCGTAGACGACAGCAACGCCGGCACCGCTTCGGAAACCCTGCTGACCCTCAACGGCAATGTGCTGACCAACGACACCCAAGGCGCCGACCGCGTGACCGTCGGCGAAAACGCCGGCCCGATCACCCCCGGCACTTTCATCGGGACTTACGGCACGTTGGTGCTGAACGCCAACGGCACGTACACCTACACCCTGAACACCAGCGATGCCGACTTCAAAGCGTTGCACGGCAATGGCAGCGGCACGGAAACCTTCACCTACACCCTGACGGATGCCGATGGCGACACCAGCACCGCCAACCTGGTGCTGCAAATCCAAAACAACGATGACCCGGTCACGATCGGCGGCCTCAACGTCGAAGGCGGCGAACTCGTCGTCTACGAGAAAAACCTCAGCGACGGCAGCAGCCCCGACGCGCCCGCGCTGACACAGAGCGGCACCTTCACCATCACCGCGCTCGACGGTGTGCAAACCCTCAGCGTCGGTGGCATCAACGTGGTGGTCGGCGGCGTGTCCGCAGGCTTCCCGCAATCGATCGTCACACCACTCGGCAGCACGTTGACCATCACCGGGTTCGACAGCGCGACCGGCGTAGTCAGTTACAGCTACACCCTGGCCGATAACGAAGCGCATCCGACGGCCGACGGTGCCAACGGGATCTCCGAGCAATTCGCCGTCACCGTGGTCGATGACAACGGCACCACCGCCAATGGCAATCTCGACGTCAACATCGTCGACGACCTGCCCCAAGCCGTGGATGACAGCAACGCCGGCACCGCTTCGGAAACCCTGCTGACCCTCAACGGCAATGTGCTGACCAACGACACCCAAGGCGCCGACCGCGTGACCGTCGGCGAAAACGCCGGCCCGATCACCCCCGGCACTTTCATCGGGACTTACGGCACGTTGGTGCTGAACGCCAACGGCACGTACACCTACACCCTGAACACCAGCGACGCTGACTTCAAAGCGTTGCACGGCAATGGCAGCGGCACGGAAACCTTCACCTACACCCTGACGGATGCCGATGGCGACACCAGCACCGCCAATCTGGTGCTGAACATCCAAAACAACGATGACCCGGTGACCCTCAACGGCCTCGACGTGGCCGGTGGTGAACTGACTGTCTACGAGAAAAACCTCAGCGACGGCACCAGCCCGAACGCGCCCGCGCTGACCCAGAGCGGCACCTTCACCGTGACCGCCCTCGATGGCCTGCAAACCCTGACGGTCGGCGGCATTTCGGTGGTCAGCGGTGGCGTGGCCGCAGGCTTCCCGCAATCGATCGTCACACCGCTCGGCAGCACGCTGACCATCACCGGCTACAACCCGACCACCGGCCTCATCAGCTACAGCTACACCCTGGCGGACAACGAAACTCATCCGAATGCCAACGGTGCCAACAGCCTCACCGAGAACTTCAACGTGGTGGCGACGGACACCGACGGCAGCACAGCGTCGGGCCAGATCAACGTCAACATCGTCGACGACCTGCCCACCGCCAACCCTGATTACGCTTCGGTAGACGAGGGCGTGACCGTCTCGGGCAACGTGCTGGATAACGACATCGGCGGTGCCGATGGCCCGGCGCTCAGCGGCGCCGTGATTGGCGTGCGCGCAGGCTCGGACACCTCGACCTCGGCCATCGGTGGACTGGGCACCAACATCAACGGCACCTACGGTTACCTGACGCTGGATGCCAACGGCAATGCGACCTACCACAGCAATCCCAACGCGGTGAACGGCCCCGGCGCGACCGATGTGTTCACCTATACCGTGCGTGATGCCGATGGTGACGAAAGCACCACCACCATCACCATCGACGTGTCCAACAGCTGCATCGTCGCGTCCACCGATGCCGACGTGACCGTCTACGAAAATGCCCTCGACCTGACCAAGGACGGGCAAGACCTGGCGGCCGGCACGGTCATCGGCAGCGACCCGACCAGCACCGGCGAAACCGCCAAGGGCACGCTGGTCGGCTCGGTCACCGGTGCGATCGGCGCGATCACCTACACGCTGGTGGGCAGCGCCACGGGCAACTATGGCCAGATCCAGCTCAACCCCAACGGCACGTACACCTACACCCTGACCTCGCCTGCGACCACCACGCCGCCTGCCAACGATGGCGCGAATTCGCTGACCGAAAGTTTCACCTACCAGGCCACCGATTCCCTGGGTAACAGCACCACCAGCACCATCGTGGTGAAAATCGTCGATGACGTGCCAAAAGCCTTCAACGACAGCAACACCGGCACAGCGTCGGAGGCCGCGCTGACGCTCAATGGCAATGTCCTGAGCAACGACGTCCAGGGCGCGGACCGTGTCGCCACCGGCCCGAACGCCGGGCCTGTGACCCCAGGCACCTTCACCGGGACTTACGGCACCCTGGTGCTCAACGCCAATGGCACGTACACCTACACACTGAACACCAATGATGCCGACTTCAAAAACCTGCACGGCGGCGGCACGGGCACCGAAACTTTCGCCTACACCATTACCGATGCCGACGGCGATACCAGCACCGCCAACCTGGTGCTGAACATCCAGAACAACAACGACCCGGTCACGCTCAACGGCCTCGACGTGTACGGCGGTGAACTGACCGTCTACGAGAAAAACCTCAGCGACGGCACCACCCCGAACGCGCCCGCCCTGACCCAGAGCGGCACCTTCACCGTGACCGCGCTGGACGGGCTGCAAACCCTTACCGTCGGCGGCATTGCACTGGTCACTGGCGGCGTGGCGGCAGGCTTCCCGCAATCGATCGTCACACCGCTCGGCAGCACGCTGACCATCACCGGCTACAACCCGGCCACCGGCGTGGTCAGTTACAGCTACACCCTGGCGGACAACGAAACTCATCCGAACGCCAACGGCGCCAACAGCATCACCGAGAACTTCAACGTGGTGGCGACGGACACCGACGGCAGCACCGCGACGGGTCAGATCAACGTCAACATCGTCGATGATTTGCCGACGGCCAAAGCGGACACGGCGAGCGTGGTCGAAGGCGGCACGGTCAGCGGCAACGTGCTGGACAACGACATCGGCGGTGCAGATGGCCCGGCACTCAGCGGCGCAGTGATTGGCGTGCGCGCAGGCTCGGACACTTCGTCCTCGGCCATCGGCGGCCTCGGTTCGAACATCACCGGCACTTACGGATACCTGACGCTGGATGCCAACGGCAACGCGGTCTATCACAGCAATCCAAACGCCGTGAGCGGTGCGGGCGCGACGGACACCTTCACCTACACCGTGCGTGATGCCGACGGCGATGAAAGCACCACCACTATCACCATCGATGTGTACAACAGCTGCATCAAAGCGGTCAGCGACACCGATGTCACCGTCTATGAGAAAGCGCTGGACCTGACCAAGGACGGGCTGGACCTGGCGGCCGGTACTGTC
Organism: Pseudomonas mandelii; assembly: GCF_900106065.1. NCBI lineage: Bacteria > Pseudomonadati > Pseudomonadota > Gammaproteobacteria > Pseudomonadales > Pseudomonadaceae > Pseudomonas > Pseudomonas mandelii. The sequence continues at coordinate 462,332 of NZ_LT629796.1, read as the reverse complement.
ACGGGCAGCGAGCCCGGCAACACCGGCGAAACGGCCACCGGCACCCTGGTCGGCTCCGTTACTGGCGCGAGTGGCGCCATCACCTACACCCTGGTCGGCAGCGCCACCGGGGCCTACGGGCAAATGCTGCTCAACCCCAACGGTACCTACACCTACACCCTGACGTCGGCGCCGAAAACCTCGCCGAACACCAACGACGGCCCGAATACCCTGACCGAAAGCTTCACCTACAAAGCCACCGATGCGCTGGGCAACAGCACCACCAGCACCATCGTGGTCAACATCGTCGATGACGTGCCCAAGGTCCTCGGCGCGGAGCGTTCGGTGGCGGCTGTGGAGATCGATTCCAACCTGCTGCTGGTGATCGACGTCTCCGGCAGCATGGTCGACCCCTCCGGTGTACCGGGGCTATCGCGCCTCGAACTGGCCAAGCAGGCGATCAGTGCCTTGCTCGACAAATACGACGACCTGGGCGATGTGAAAGTGCAGATCGTCACCTTCAGCAGCAACGCCACCGACAAGACATCGATCTGGGTGGATGTGGCGACCGCCAAGTCGATCATCTCCGGCCTGACTGCCGGCGGTGGCACCAACTACGACGCCGCTGTCGCGACGATGCAAACGGCGTTCAACACCTCGGGCAAACTGACCGGGGCGCAGAACGTCGGCTACTTCTTCTCCGACGGCAAACCCAACGAAGGCGACATCGGCAGCGCAGATGAGGCCGCGCTCAAAGCCTTCCTCGACGCCAACGGCATCAAGAACTACGCGATCGGCCTGGGCAGCGGCGTGAGCAACGCCTACCTCGATCCGCTGGCTTATGACGGCAGCACCCACACCAACACCAACGCTGTTGTGGTGACCGATCTCAACCAGCTCAACTCGGTGCTTTCGGGCACGGTGGTCGGCGCGCCGGTGACGGGCACCTTGATGGAGGGCGGCACCTTCGGCGCCGATGGCGGCTTCATCAAAACCCTCGTGGTCGACGGCACGACGTACACCTACGACCCTAAAGGCAACAGCAATCAGGGTTCGTTGAACTTCAGTGGCGGCGCCAACCACGGCACCTTCAACACGGTGAACAACAGCATCAGCATCGCCACCAACAATGGCGGCACGTTGGTGGTGAACCTCGACACCGGCGAGTACACCTACACCTCGCAAAAAACCACGGCAGTGGTGATTACCGAAAACATCGGCTTCACCGCCAGCGACAACGACGGCGACCTGGCCAGCTCCACGCTGACGGTCAAAGTCATCCCGAACGCGGCGCCGGTGGCGGTCGATGACCACATCATCACCAACGTGCTCTCGGGCAACATTGTGGTGCCGGGCGAGTTGCTGCTGGCCAACGACACCGATGCCGATGGCGATCCGCTGACGGCTTCACCCACCAACTTCAACACCGGCTGGATTTCCAAAGGCGCCGACTTCACCGGCACCGGGGCGATCAGCTTCTCCTCGACCGGCAACAACAACGCCAACCAGGTCCTGGCGAACGTGCGCAACGCCTTTGCGGCGAACGCGACGACCATGACGGCGGTGCTGGTGGTCAGTGGATATCTGGGCGGGGTAACCGCCGGTAACGCCAATGATGAGGACCGGATCACCGTCAACCTCAAACAGGGAGAAACCCTCAACCTGGACCACAACCTGGCGGGCGGTCACATCGCCATGGAGTATTCGCTCAACGGTGGGGCATGGATCGCCCTCGCGGACGGGCAAACCCTCACTGCGGCGGCGGACGGGACCTATCAGATCCACGTCACCAACATCACCAACACCAGCGGCAGCGGCGTGAACAACGCGGAATACTACAAGCTGACCATGACCCTCGATTACGCCGGGGGCCACGACATCGCCCCGGATGCCCACGGCACCTACACCGCCAACGACAACCACGGCGGCAGCGACAGCGCGGGCGTGACCATCAGCTATCAGGACGGACATACCCTCACCGGCACGGCCGGCGACGATGTGCTGGTGGCGGGCACCGGCAATAACGTCCTCAATGCCGGCGACGGCAACGATGTGCTCACTGCTGGCTCCGGCAACAACGAACTGCATGGCGGCGCCGGCAATGATTTGCTGTTCAGCGGCACCGGCAACGACCTGCTCGACGGCGGCACCGGCACCGACACCGTGAGTTACGCCCACGCCACCGCCGGGGTCACGGTCGACCTGAGCGTGGCCACCGCGCAAAACACCGGCGGCGCCGGCACCGACACGTTGACCGCCATCGAAAACCTCACCGGCTCCAACTTCAACGACTCGCTCACGGGCGACAACCTGAGCAACGTCATCACCGGCGGTTTGGGCGATGACATCCTCAAGGGCGGCGGCGGTGACGACTTCCTGATCGGCGGCTTGGGCAACAACACCCTGACCGGCGGGGCAGGGGCCGACACCTTCCAGTGGCTCAAAGGCAACAGCGGCCACGACCTCGTCACCGACTTCACCCCAGGCACCGACAAACTCGACTTGTCGCAACTGCTGCAAGGCGAAAACGGCACCGCAGCATCGCTGGATGACTATCTGCACTTCAAAGTCATCGGCAGCGGCGCCTCGGTCCTGACCAGCATCGACGTCAGCGCCATGGCCGGCGCGGCACCGAACCAGACCATCGACCTGGCCGGCGTCAACCTGGCCAGCCACTACGGCGTCACGCCGGGAGCGGGCGGGGTGGTGGCGGGCGGGCACGATACCGCGACCATCATCAATGGCATGTTGAATGACCATTCGTTGAAGGTGGACACCGTATGACCTGAAGGCTGACCTCTGAAACGACAAAACCCGCCATTCCTGGGTAAGGAATGGCGGGTTTTTGTTGTCTGTGAGATCGCTTTCGTCGGATCGCCGCCCGGAACAAGCCCGCTCCGACACTTTGATCTTCAGTGAACACAAAACAGGCGAACAACCCGGATCAACTGTAGGAGCGAGGCTGCTCGCGAAGAGGCCCAAAAGACCGCCACAAAACTCACAGCCTGACACGCTGTTGTGGCGAGGGAACTTGCTCCCGCTGGCTTGCGAAGCAGCCCCAAAACCATTCACCGCGATTGTGTCTGATAAACAGCGTTTCGCTGGTTTTACGACTGCTGCGCAGCCGAGCGGGAGCAAGCTCCCTCGCCACAGGAAAGTGTTCGCACCAGGATTTTCGCTAACCCTGCGGAACGAAGTTATCCAGCATCCGATTCACCGCCAATTCCCCCAGCATCACCACCTGCTGAATCCCCAGTACCGTATTGCGATGCGAACCCTCCATCAACCCCGCGAAATTACTCAACATCACACTCGCCGACGCCAGGGTTTCGCAGGCGTTGACCAGCAGCGTTTCGTCATTGGTGTCGGGAGCGATGGAATAGATGGTGCTCGGTTTACGCGGAGTGTCTGCGGGGATGACCGGTTTGAGGTAGTAGTCGAGGGCGCGGTCGGCGGCTTCGTTGAGTTTTTTGGAATCGGTGGATTCGTAGGGGGAAACGTCGTCGGTTTCGGGTGGGTTGGGTGTGATCTTGAACATGGTGAAACTCCTACAAGAAATGGAGCCACCAAGACCTGTCGCTAAACAAGTAAGGGTGGCGGCTGCACGCAGGTTAGCGAACCGGGTGTAGGCGCCCGGCAGACCCGAAAGTCTCCCGCGCACAGCCGCCATTACATCAATCGCAGGCATGAACAATCTGCAAGAGAGTTGGGAGCGCTGTTGCGCCTACATAGGTTCGGGTCGCTAAACCCGATCGCTGATTTGTCAGCGACCGGGAAACGATAGAGCCCCGGCCCAAGGCACACAAGCCGGCGGATTCTGGCGCAGTCGTAGGCAGCTACGCAAGGATGTGTAGGCAGAGTGAGTGTCTTGAAATGTCTTTTAAACACCGCCGTTTATTTCCTCCTCCAAATAAATAGCGGCGCCCCCCCTACGAGGTGTCAATCGCCGACGAACGGTAGCAAAACCTGTTATTTCTGACAGTAGCCAGTCTGTACGCAGTGCCGTTAAATCACTTCAGAGCAACAAATACCTGACACGCTGAATACGTACTGAGCGTGAGAGAACGTCGACAAAGTCTTGAGAGGAAGTCAGCAATGCCGATTTCTCAAAACCGGGCTGATCCAACGGATCCAACCCTGGAACAACCGAGGGTGCCTGCCATCCTCAAGGACGAGAACGGCGAAGAGAGTCCGGAGGGGCTGTTGCCGAGAAGTGCAGTGAGTGATGACCTGGTCGTCATCGTTCCGAACTGGAGAACGGCACTCGTCGATCCGTTTCCCTACATCATCTCTATCAGTTGGGTAAAGGAAGGCAGTTCGTTCACCGAAGTGTACAGGGAGGAGTTCACCGACCCAGGGGAGAAGACCTTGAAAGTCCCTCGGGACAAGCTGGATCACGGTATTTATTCCCTGTCGTACCAACTCAGTTACGGCGGGAACGCAGAACTGTCCTTCTCCAAGCGCGTCACGGTCGATAGAGTGCCGCCGGATGATGGTCAGGAGCCAAAGCCGCTGGTGATGCTGGATGTTCCCGGCGATATCACCGATGACTACCTCACACGATTTGGAGAGGTCAGATTACAAGTCCCGCTCTATGTCGATTTAAAGGCCCGGGATCGCGCAATCTATTATTTGACGGACAACCCCAATCCTCTGGATACCGAACCTGACATTCGTGAGCAGGAGTTCAGTCAACAGGACATTGACCAGCGTCGTCTCATCATTACCGTGTACGCGGCGGATATTCGTGGTCGTGGGCACGGTCAACGCTACTTTTATTACCGGCTACGTGATTGGGCCGGCAACCGTGGGCCACGCTCGACCCTGTTACCGGTTTTTGTCGACTTGACGCCGGCCCCTGGCAATCTCGATCCAGCTCGGGTGCCATTGTCGGTGCGAGGGTTGATCGACCGCGAACACGCTCGCGAAGGGGCGGTCGATCAGAAAGCGGTCACCGTCGAAATCGATGCCTATGACAATCCGGACGCCTCCGACAAGGTTCTGATCCGGTGGAATAGTCATGCTCTCGCCCCCCTGGACGTTGACCCAACCCAATTTCCGCTCAGCCAAACTGTACCGTGGTCGACACTGACGGCTGACGGACTCGGGCCGATGGATGCGCGTGTTGACTACCGCATCAGTCGTGGCGGGACACCGACGCCGCCTGCTCCAGAAACGCAGGTGCCGGTCAATTTGACGGTCGCCGGTCCGGATCACGCTGACGCTCCCGCGATGTTGAACCTCACGCTGGCGAATCTGGAGATCTATGGCGCTGTTTCGAAACAACTGAACACGCTGCAGACGATAGATCATGGTCAGCCCGCCGACGGGTACTTGCGCTTGTACGACAATCCACAGCCTGGAGAAAAGATCTTCCTGTACTGGGGCGCCATCAGCACGCCAGTCGCTGAGTACGAGGTCAAGGATGGCGACAGCGCCGGGCAAAATATTGAGTTCAGTATTCCTTGGACGGCTATCGAGCAAGACATGGAAAATCCGGCGTTACCGGTGTGGTACACCACCGACAACCAGGTAAACGTGCAGTTGGCCCGAGCGACTCCGGTAAACGTGGCAATCATCATCATCAGGAATTTGCCGGAGCCGACGTTCCCTGATGGCGGGCTAAAAGGCCTGCTTGATTGCTGTGCCAGACCTCGATTGTGGGAGCAGGTGCGGGTGCATATCGAGGGTAACGACGCGTTCGACAAAGACGATATTGTCGAGCTTCATTGGCAAGGGTGTTACGGCCCCAATGGCACATCCCCCATCCCGGGGGTCACTGAGTCATTTGAAACAACACTCAGTCTTGAGCAGGCACGCAATGGTTTTGATATATCGGTGACAGACTATGAAAGGTTAGTTGCGCCGATGGTTGATCGCGGATCAGCACTTTGCCGATATTTTTTGAGAAAGAGCAACGGCGGACAAGGTGAGTCGAAGTCTGAGTTTGTGATTATCAATAGAACGATGCCCAGTGGTCAATTGTGCGGGCCGAATAATGATATTTGCGAAGAATCATTCGTGAGTGACGTGCCTAAACATTGATCGATTAAAAGAGCGCAATACTGTCCGCTGTTTAAGTCGGATTATCAGAATTAAAGTCCGCGCGTGGGTGGTCAGTTTCCAAGTGTCCTGACGGGGGCTGGTAGTGTCCTTTGTCAGATAATCAAGCAATTGAAAGGAAGATACAGATGACCAGTTTAAAACCATTGGATCCCGCACAGAATCGCGCGCGTTATCTTGTCGTTCGGCAGAGTATGCCTACAGAGGACGCAGCGCCCCCCTACCTGCACGCTGATAATCCCCTGTTGCCCGATACCGCGGACGATTTGCCAAATCAGTTGCATTCCAGTCTTCAAGGCGCACAGCTAAAAGTGCTGATCCCCCGATTTGCTCAGGCGGGCGATGAAAACGCTATACCAGGGTTTTTGAACTTGACCTGGAATGGCAGTCGTGTTGGTACCCGATATAATTATACGACTCCAATTGATCCCGCCATCACTGAGTTTGAATTGCTGTTGCCAGCAGGTCTCACTAATGCATCGGGATCGCATGAGTTAAGTGGCTCTTCGCATTTAAGGGTGTAGAAAAAATCTGACCGGCTGGAAAAGGAGTCGAGGATCTTAGAAAATGTAAGCTCTCACACCAACAAAAACTAAGCCCCCGACGTGAACAATCTTACCTTTTCTAGCCCTGATCTTTCCAGCTTTTGCCAACTGAATAACCTCGGCCTGACTGCCACTGGACAACATCTTTGTGCAGAGCGCGCCGTCATCGAATGTCGTTTAACCAAAGCACCCGAGCCATGCCCCAAGTGCGGGGCTGCTGGTGTTTCACGCGGTACTGTCGATAGGCATCTTGCTCACACACCTTACGGACAACGACCAACCAGATTGCTGCTGCGTATCCGTCGCTGGCGTTGTGCTTGCGGCTGTTTCTGGCATGAAGATACAAACAGTGCAGCACCTCCACGTTCAAAGCTTTCATATGGGGCGATACGCTGGGCATTAGCTGCCATCGTGCTGGATCATCTGTCGGTATCTCGTGTTGCGAGCCAGCTTGATGTTGCATGGCACACCGCTAATAATGCCATTATCAACGAAGGACGGCGCCTGCTTTTTAATGACTCGACACGTTTTGACGGTGTGACCGTGCTGGGCGTGGATGAGCATGTTTGGCGACATACACGCTGTGGTGACAAGTACGTCACCATCGTGGTTGACCTTACGCCCGTGCGTAACAAAAACGGGCCGGCCCGCTTGCTCGATGTGCTGGAAGGCCGCTCCAAACAAGCCTTTAAGCAATGGCTACAGAGTCGCCCCAAATCGTGGCGTGACCAGATCGAAAGCATTGCCATGGACGGTTTTACGGGGTTTAAATCTGCAGCGCAAGAAGCCCTGCCTCAAGCCCAAACCGTGCTGGATCCTTTCCATGTCGTGCGCTGGGCAAGCAACATGCTGGATGAATGCCGCCGGCGTGTGCAACACGACATCCTGGGCCGCAGAGGGCGTAAAAATGACCCGCTCTACAAAAGCCGTCGAACGCTACTGACTCGGATCAGCTACCTGTCTGACGCCAACAAAAAGCAACTGTTCCAGCTGTTTGCAGATGAGCACCACCTCGAAGTGGATTGCACCTGGAGCATGTACCAACGGGTGGTCAGCGCCTACAACGAGCCGGATCGAAAACGTGGTAAAAAACTCATGGAAGAGGTCATAAATATCATTACAGCCAGCGACTTGCCCAAAGCGCTCATCGAGGTGAAAGGCTTGGGGGAAACGCTGAAAAAATACGCTGAGAGCATCCTTGCCTACTTCGACCGGCCAGGAACCAGCAACGGTCCAACAGAAGCTATCAACGGGCGACTTGAGCACTTACGAGGTACCGCCTTGGGCTTTAGAAATTTAACCAATTACATAGCCAGGTGCTTGCTGAAGTCAGGAGGGTTTAGAAATCAGCTACACCCTTAAATGCGAAGAGCCAGTTAAGTTATATACTGAGTCATGGTGGCAATCCTGATGAAGTTGCGCACGAGGTAATTAATATCGATACGCAGGCTCCCTTGCCGAACGGTGAGGTGACCCTTCCTGCAGAAGTTGAGCGAGACGGCATTACCAAACCTTACCTGGATGCCAACGGTTTTGTTCTTGTTACCGTCCCTCAATACGCCACAAAAAAAATCGGGGATGTAATCGAAGCTTTCTTTGGCATATCTTTGCCAGGAGCTATTTCGATAGGGAATGTGACTGTTACAGATACCGCCGTGCCGGTTACTTTCAACTTGACTGCTGCCCAGGTTGGCACCGAAGAGGGTGAAAAAGAACTCTGGTATACGTTGATGGATCGGAAAGGTAATAAGAGTCTCCCCTCAGCGTACAAGAAAACGAACGTATCACTGACGGATCCGCCAGAGGGATTATTGCCACCCAACATTCCGCTGTTTGATGATGATACGCTACCTAAACTGGTGGATCTGGCCGATGCGCGGATGCCTTTGGGCATCGGGATATTGGCCGAGTACGATAATTACATCGCGGATCGTGATGAGATCGAAGTGACGGTAGATGGCATTCTATTGCCCGCACAGCGGATCAACGGCTTTCCCTTCTACGTGAATGTTCCCTATAGCGCGCTGGCTAAAGATAGCCTTGGCGAAAAAACAATAACAACCAGTTATCAGATAAAGCGCGGCACGGTTCGTCACCCATTAACGCCACTTACAAAAAATATTGTTGTCGACCTCCGCAGACCGGGGCCCGGTGAAGGGGAGGAGAATCCCAATCCGGACCTTGATCTGGTGACTGTTCAAGGACAAGGAGGTAATGGCCCGAATGTACTGACAGAAGACGACAAAGATCAGACGGTTTCAGTCACTGCGCAGGTTTTTGATGGCGTCAAGGACGGAGACGTTGCGACACTGATCTGGAAGGGTGTTGAGGTGACAGCAGCACAGGGGGGCGTCATTGAACTGGATGGAACGGAAACGGATGATTTGGAATGGACTGTTGAGTGGGAAGTTGTGGATGAAGGAGGAAATGGCAATCCGCTTCCGGTAAGTTACAAACTAACCAATCCGGACCTTAACGAAAATGAGGAGTTTTCGTTGCCTCAGGACGTTGATGTTTATATTCGTCCGGGTGTTGCGCCCGAAGTAAGGTTTCAACATATGGATCCAGATTTGACTCTACTCAATTGCCAATCTTTGCGAGCCGATGCAGTGCTTGGCAAATGTGCTGAAGCACTGGTCGCAGGTGGAGAGCCGGAATTGAAGGGGAAAACATTGGCCTGTACTTATCAAGGGTATAGCGATTCTGCGGGGACTACAGTAAAGCCGGGTACCAAGTACGAATTTAACTATTCTCCGAGCGATCAGGAGGTTGACGACGGTTTTATTATAAAAGTCCGCTACCAGGAGCTTCTTGCAACACAGAGCGCATGGGGGGAAATCAGTTACGTCGTCAAGATCGATGGGCGGGACGTAACTTCCAGTCACTTCGTTAGAGTGCATATGGTAGGGGGGACTGGAACGCCTTGTCCGATTTAAGTGAAAAAGCCCGGAAGGTGTAAAAACCTTCCGGTTTTTTTTAGTGAGGGAAGTTATGGAAATATTCGCTATGTGATTTCGGATATTTCCTACATTTTTTTAGGGGGCGTTCCTTTACCTTCCGCGCTCAATTTTTTCACGCAAATGTATTTGCGCACTTTTTATTATGAGTTGGAGGTGGATAAATTATGAAAGTATTTGGCGAGCTCCCCGTCAGGGTTATTCGAAAACGCGCGCTGGGCGTACTGGTGTTCATGCCGGTCTTTTCTTTGTCCGGCACGGGTGCACAGGCGGCAACCATCGTCGACGGAACGACACTGGATATCGACTCATCGACAACGTCGATCGACTATCTGGTGCGTAACAATGGCGTGTTGAACGTCAATGGCGCCAGTACCCGATCGATCACTGTGCAATCTGGCTCAACGTTGAATATCAACGGCGCGAGCATTGTCGGCAGTAGCGGCGCTGAAGGCGTTGTAGTCACCAGCAGTCGAGGCACTATCGATCGGGCCAATGTGACCAGCGAAGACATCGGGCTGGCCGTAAACCGTTCCAGTGTCGCGGCCGGCGGATCGGACGTGACCGTTTCCAATAGCCAGATCGAGGGTGAAGTAGCTGGTGCCCAGGTCACGGGGCTGAGCAAATTGTCGTTGATCAATACGCAAGTCACCGGCGCGGCAGGCGACGGCATTGGTGTGAACATTCTGGGCGGTGAAGTGGATGCCTCTGCCGGGACGCATATCACCGGGCAGGCGACAGGTGTGCGGATGGTCAACGATTCCGCCAATGTAGGTGCTCGTGCCCTTACACTGGATAATGCCATCGTACAGGGTGTCAACGGCTCCGCGGTTCTGGTCGAGAGAGGCACAAATGCCACTATCCGTCTCTCGAACGGTGCCAGTCTGCTTGCCGGCAACAACATCCTGCTTGATGTGCAAGGCGCCTCTACCGCCGCCATGACCGTCGCCAACAGTGCGCTTCAAGGCAACGTGAATATAGATGGCAGCAGCGTAGCGAACCTCACCTTCGATCAGGGCCATTTCACCGGTGATGTCGTGCTCGTCGATGACGCCTCCTCGGCCACGGTCAACCTGCAAAACAATTCACGGTTCACCGGCAGCCTGGATAAGGTCGACGGTGTGACCATCAACAGCGGCTCCAACTGGACCCTGACCCGCAACGACACCGTCGGCGCATTGGCCATGAATGGCGGTACAGTCAGCTTCGGTTCGCCCGATGCCCCGGACACGTTCTACCAGTTGAACGTCGGAACACTTGCGGCCTCAGGCACCGGCGCCAATGTATTTGCGATGAAAGGCAACTTTGCCACCGGCCATCACGATTTCCTGAACGTGACCGGTGTGGCCACTGGGCAGTTCGGTCTGTTGGTTGCGGCCTCTGGGCTGGATGCCGTGTCTCCCGGGCAATTGAACCTCGTGCATACGGCGGCGGGTGATGCGCAATTCTCGCTGATCAGTGGCAGGGCGGACCTGGGAACCTGGTCCTATTCGCTGAAAAGCACGATGGACGAAAGCGGGGCTACCGACTGGTATCTGGACCCTGCTACCGAAACCGTCAGCCCGGGCGCGCGTTCGGTATTGGCCCTGTTCAATACAGCGATCACTGTGGCCACCGGCGAAGACGCATCCCTACGCAGTCGCATGGGTGAGCTTCGATTCAACGGCGGCAAGTCGGGTGCCTGGGTGCGTACTTACGGCAGCCAATACAATGTGGCTGACGGCTCGGGTGTGGCTTATCAGCAAACCCAGCAAGGTTTTTCCCTGGGCGCTGATGCGAGACTGGGTGAGAGCCAATGGTTTATGGGGGTGATGGCGGGGTACAGCAATTCCAGGCTGAATCTTGATTACGGCACTTCCGGCACCGTCGACAGCTACTACGTCGGGCCTTACGCAACTTGGCTCGATGCCGATTCCGGTTACTACTTCGATGCCGCGCTCAAGTTCAACCACTTCCGCAACGAGTCAAAAGTCGGCCTGAGCGACGGTTCCCGTGCCAAAGGCGACTACGACAACTCCGGCCTCGGCGGCTGGGCCGAATTCGGCCGACACATCAAGTTCGGCGATGGCTACTTCATCGAACCGTTTACCCGATTCTCGTCTGTCGTGATCCAGGGCAAGCATTACAACCTGGACAACGGCATGGACGCCAACGGTGATCGGGCCCGCTCGATGCTGGGCAAGGTCGGCAGCACCTTCGGGCGCAATTTCGACTTCGGCAACGGCAAGGTGGTACAGCCTTATATCAGTGCCGCGGCGGGTTACGAGTTCGCCAAAAATAACAAAGTGCAAGTGAACAACAATGTGTTTAACAACGACCTGTCGGGCTACCGTACCGATTTCGGGGCGGGGTTGGCAGTGGCTTTCTCCGAGGGGATGCAGGCGCACGTTGATTTTGATTATGAAAAGGGCGAGCACATTGAGAAACCGTGGGGGGTTAACTTTGGGGTGAGGGTTAACTGGTAAGGGAATAGTAGTCTTGCAAGACTGAAACGCCGCTTCTCCTATTGGGTAAGCGGCGTTTTTTATTGACCCGTCTGACCGGCAATCACCTGTCTCGGCAACCACGAATCTCCATCCTCAATCCGCTTCACCTTCAGCAACAACGGTAGCGCCAGGGTAATCGACTGCCCGCCCCGCACCAGCTTCCATCGTAACTGCGCACCTTGTCATGCCACACCCCGAGAAGCGCCGCCCGATGGTTCGAGTCGAGTGGTGACTCCGGAAACGGCGGTGACCCGACACAGCGTTCATCAGGACCAGTCGCGCCTGATCCTGGTTAAGTTCACATCAGTCATGCAGGTGAAGGCGCGTAAATAGATTCGGCGCTTTAACTAGTCTTTAATCACGATTGTGGAAATAAATATTTCCCCTTCGCTTATCACATTCAAAACCTTATTCGCTCTCCCATGATGGAAGAAGTTAATGAGGTGCGCTTTTGTACTCGTCAGGTTTATAAGACTATAAAGGTTGAATACACCATGCCCCGAATCGCCAGCGTTGGTCGACGTCGGATGCGCAACGTTGATCCATATGATCTATATTGTAGAAAGCGTATGTTTGATAACCCTGAACCGGAAGGCATCCACCCACTTCACAAAGCCAATAATTTCGGGCGGTAGGTAATTTTTGGCCATACACTCGTTGCATGTCATTGAGGGCTTGGCCAGCCGGCAATGCATTGCCGAAGGAGCTCATCCAGGAAACGGCCTGAGCGTGCGTTAAATATGAATCATTAGATCGCAGTTGATATATGTTTCTCACTGATATTGGATAACTTACCAATTGAAGCGATGCGTCTCGAACGAAAATTGTGGCATTGCCGATACTGTTGCCAGTGACTTTGCCCGTTTGTGTCACGGAGGCAACGGCCTCATTACTTGAATAATAATAATAGGGAGTCTTTCCACCTTGAGCCAGGCGAACATCAGTATTGCCAATAGAATCTTGTCCAGTTTTCGGCCAATTTGGGATTTTTACTGAGAGCCCATTTAGGTTCATCTGACTAGTATTAATTGTTAATGGTGTTGCTACTGTGAGGCTACGCGCTGGCGTGGAGGACTGTCCACTGCCATACAACGCTTTAGCGGTGAAGCTGTGAGACGCCACACTCAACCCTGTCACCAGCAAGTACCAGATTCCCGTCGTTGTACTGGCGGTGGGCTCCCCCTTCGATATGGTGCCGTCGAGTACCTGGACCTTCTGACCTTTGCTGGCCGTGCCGGTCAGCGACACACTGGTCTCCAATGTTGTACCGCCATTGGGAATTTCGACCCCGCTTGGCGAGCCTTTGACTGAATCAATGGTCGGTTTGACCTCCACCGCCACGGTAAACGTGAACGGTGGAGCGGACTCTTCGCCTTCGCCATACAGCGCCAGCGCCTTGAGGCTGTAAGCCTTGACGGTCAATGCACTTACCACCTGAGTCCAGATGCCCGAACCATTGGTGGTAGGCTCCCCCAGTGAAGTGGTGCCATCAAGCAAGCGGACTTTCTGATTTGGGCTGGCCTTGCCAGTGACGGTTACTGATCGGTCAAAGGTGATGCCACCCTGGGCGACCGGGCCTTTGGAATCGGTGACCGAGTCAATGGTTGGCTTGACCGCCACCGCCACGGTAAACGTGCGCAACGGGGTGGACTCTTCGCCTTCGCCATACAGCGCCAGCGCCTTGAGGCTGTAAGCCTTGACGGTCAATGCACTTACCACCTGAGTCCAGATGCCCGAACCATTGGCGGTGGGTTCACCCAGCGCGGTGGTGCCATCGAGCAAGCGGACTTTCTGGTTGGGGCTGGCCTTGCCAGTGACGGTCACCGACCGGTCGAAGGTGATGCCACCCTGGGCGACCGGGCCTTTGGAATCGGTGACCGAGTCAATGGCCGGTTTGAGCGCCGCCGCCACGGTAAACGTGAACGGTGGAGCGGACTCTTCGCCTTCGCCATACAGCGCCAAAGCCTTGAGGCTGTAAGCCTTGACGGTCATTGCATTCACGACCTGAGTCCAGATGCCCGAACCATTGGTGGTAGGCTCCCCCAGTGAAGTGGTGCCATCAAGCAAGCGGACTTTCTGATTTGGGCTGGCCTTGCCAGTGACGGTTACTGATCGGTCAAAGGTGATGCCACCCTGGGCGACCGGGCCTTTGGAATCGGTGACCGAGTCAATGGTTGGCTTGACCGCCACCGCCACGGTAAACGTGCGCAACGGGGTGGACTCTTCGCCCTCGCCATACAGCGCCAGCGCCTTGAGGCTGTAAGCCTTGACGGTCAATGCACTTACCACCTGAGTCCAGATGCCCGAACCATTGGCGGTAGGTTCCCCCAGTGAAGTGGTGCCATTGAGCAAGCGGACTTTCTGATTGGGGCTGGCCTTGCCAGTGACGGTTACTGATCGGTCAAAGGTGATGCCACCCTGGGCGACCGGGCCTTTGGAGTCGGTGACCGAGTCAATGGCCGGTGTGACCGCCACCGCCACGGTAAACGTGAATGGTGGAGCGGACTCTTCGCCTTCGCCATACAGCGCCAGCGCCTTGAGGCTGTAAGCCTTGACGGTCAATGCACTTACCACCTGAGTCCAGATGCCGCTGCCATTGGCGGTAGGTTCCCCCAGTGAAGTAGTGCCATCGAGCAAGCGGACTTTCTGGTTGGGACTGGCCTTGCCAGTGACGGTCACCGACCGGTCAAAGGTGATGCCGCCCTGGGCGACCGGACCTTTGGAATCGGTGACCGAGTCAATGGCCGGTTTGAGCGCCGCCGCCACGGTAAACGTGAACGGTGGAGCGGACTCTTCGCCTTCGCCATACAGCGCCAAAGCCTTGAGGCTGTAAGCCTTGACGGTCAATGCACTTACCACCTGAGTCCATATGCCGCTGCCATTGGCGGTAGGTTCCCCCAGTGAAGTAGTGCCATCGAGCAAGCGCACTTTCTGGTTGGGACTGGCCTTGCCAGTGACGGTCACCGACCGGTCGAAGGTGATGCCACCCTGGGCGACCGGGCCTTTGGAATCGGTGACCGAGTCAATGGCCGGTTTGAGCGCCGCCGTCACGGTAAACGTGAACGGTGGAGCGGACTCTTCGCCTTCGCCATACAGCGCCAGCGCCTTGAGGCTGTAAGCCTTGACGGTCAATGCACTTACCACCTGAGTCCAGATGCCGCTGCCATTGGCGGTAGGTTCCCCCAGTGACGTGGTGCCATCAAGCAAGCGGACTTTCTGGTTGGGACTGGCCTTGCCAGTGACGGTCACCGACCGGTCGAAGGTGATGCCACCCTGGGCGACCGGGCCTTTGGAATCGGTGACCGAGTCAATGGCCGGTTTGAGCGCCGCCGTCACGGTAAACGTGAACGGTGGAGCGGACTCTTCGCCTTCGCCATACAGCGCCAGCGCCTTGAGGCTGTAAGCCTTGACGGTCAATGCACTTACCACCTGAGTCCAGATGCCGCTGCCATTGGCGGTAGGTTCCCCCAGTGAAGTGGTGCCATCGAGCAAGCGGACTTTCTGATTGGGACTGGCCTTGCCAGTGACGGTCACCGACCGGTCAAAGGTGATGCCGCCCTGGGGGACCGGGCCTTTGGAATCGGTGACCGAGTCAATGGTTGGCTTGACCGCCACCGCCACGGTAAACGTGCGCAACGGGGTGGATGCTTCGCCCTCGCCATACAGCGCCAGTGCCTTGAGGCTGTAAGCCTTGACGGTCAATGCACTTACCACCTGAGTCCAGGTGCCGCTGCCATTGGCGGTAGGTTCCCCCAGTGAAGTAGTGCCATCGAGCAAGCGGACTTTCTGATTGGGACTGGCCTTGCCAGTGACGGTTACTGATCGGTCAAAGGTGATGCCGCCCTGGGCGACCGGGCCTTTGGAATCGGTGACCGAGTCAATGGTTGGCTTGACCGCCACCGCCACGGTAAACGTGCGCAACGGGGTGGATGCTTCGCCCTCGCCATACAGCGCCAGTGCCTTGAGGCTGTAAGCCTTGACGGTCAATGCACTTACCACCTGAGTCCAGGTTCCCGAACCATTGGCGGTGGGTTCACCCAGCGCGGTGGTGCCATCGAGCAAGCGCACTTTCTGATTGGGGCTGGCCGTGCCAGTGACGGTTACTGATCGGTCAAAGGTGATGCCGCCCTGGGGGACCGGGCCTTTGGAGTCGGTGACTGTGTCCAGTGTCGGTGCAATCCATGCTGCGACCAGCAAATTCAACGTAATCGAATAACTCCACAACCCCGTAGCCGCATGCTTCACCGTGTAACGTACCTTGACGTACTTGCCGATGTTGGCCGCGACGAACTCCTCCGCCACTCTGAACGTCACGGGTTTTCCGGCGGTCACGGTGGTGATCGGCACCCAGTTGGTTGTGCTGCCAAAAGGACCGTTGCCGCTCCAGTGACAGGTCAGAATGTCGCCCGGGAGCGTGCCGAGGTAGTTGACCCTGACATTCACGTTATGGAAAACCTTCGAGGGGTCGAGCACATCCGGTGGGTCGGCTTCCAGCACCACGGGCACCGGCAGTGTGGTGCGCAATTGTTCGACCTTGAGCAGCAAGCGTTCCGACTCACTGATGCCAAACAGCGCTACGGCGTCGTTGGTGATGCGGTAGGACAGGTCCAGCGAACCCTTGTCCAACACGACAATGTGCTGACTGTCGATGTGGAAGGTCACTAGCTTGTCGGCGGCCTCTCCGGCGCTGACAGTGTGTGGCTCTTCGTGCAAATACGACTGACCGTTGGCTTGGGTGCCCAGCCAGATCAGGTTGAGGGAATCGCCGCTGGCCATGCCGGGATAGCTGACACGCACCGTTGCATATTCGTTGTCGGGTTCAAGCGTGCCGCCCACCGCTTGCTCAACGATGGGCGCCGGGATGATTGCCACATCCCCAACGACATCCGCGAAAGCGCGCTTGGACGACAGGGGCGGCGAGTTATCCAGTTTGGTCAACACATACGAGGCGTCGGCCGACCCCATGGCGATTGCGCGGACCTCGGCGTAGGGCACCTTGAATTCGAGGTGGTGCGGGATGTTGTCCACGGTTCGCGATTGCGTATGGATCAACGGTTTGCCGACAGCAGGCGTGCCGATCCAGGTCAGCTTCACCGTATCGCCGATCGCAAAATCGTCGCCAGCAATCTTGACCAGAACGGTGACGTCTTCGTTGTTCAGATCCTTGAGGGTGATGATCCCGTTCACGGCTTCATTGATGATCGGTGATTCCAGGCGCCAGGCACCGGCATCGACCAGAACCGTCGTGCTTATGGAGTGCTTCTCGGCCCAGTTCCACACCGGGTCGTGCGGAAAGTAGCGAACCGGCAACGCCGCGCTGTCACCGCCGGCGAGAATGGCGTCCTGATCCACCGTGATGATGATGGGGGTTTCGCGATTGGCCTGATCGGGGGTGACGGTATGAGGGATTCGAACGCTGCCCCAGTGCAGATTCACCACGTCGTAAGGGAAAATTCCAAGGTAGAAGGGGATCGTGACAGGGACACCGCTGGCGGCCCACTCCGCATCGATACCATTGTCAATGACGTCTTGGGGGAGTTGAGGTTGATGCAGTTCGGAATGGCCTGGCAGATGAGGTTCCTTGTCGCGCCCCCCCGGCCTGTCGAGCTTCACCAGCACCCGCAACCCAGCTGACGGGTCGTCCGGCACTGTTTCGTCCTTGCGCGTGAGCACGTAGTAAACCGTTTCCACCCAACCGGGAACCATGGGGGCGACGGGCAGGAAAAAGAACAGGAAATCACCGTCGACTTCTTCTGGCTGGAGTTCCTTGTGGAAGATCTTGTCACCGTCCCAATACACATCAATCTGATCGCCCGCCAGCACTGGAGGGCTGTATTTATTGATAGCGCACAACACCCCCTCCGGATGGCTCTCCACCACACTGATGTTGATACCCGCGTCACCGTCGACAATCGGCTCGACCGCGCCGGCAATCATCAATGGCCGGTGCTGCAGCGGGGCGACGACCGACCCTGAAGGGCGAAACAGGAATAGACCAGAAGCGGCCATCAAAAACTCCTTGGCGAAGGTACGCCACTGTGGGGGAGGGGACATTGACGGGTAGATTGGGCACGATGAAAGGCGCGCTGACTACTGTCAGAACTAACAGGTGGGCGGGGGTTTTAGACAAACGGTAGGCGAAAAAAAACGGCCTGGGTAGGCCGTTTCTTGTTCCATGCACCTCCGTGATCGACCCAGACCCAATGTGGGAGCGGGCCTGCTCGCGAAGAACGATGACACGGTATGACTGACCAGTGATGACTTCGGATCAAGGTTATCCAGCATCCGATTCACCGACAGCTCGCCCAGCATCACCACTGGCTCAATCCCCAGTTCAGTGTTGCGATGCGTAGTCAATCGATCCGTCCCTTAAACACTCACCCCACGCGAAACTGCACTTACCTGATAGGAAACCTGACCGACCAACTGGTCTTGCACTGCACTGCTGTCGCCTCCTTTTCCCGGGTCACCCCAGGTTACAACGCGACCATCGGAGGTCAGGGCCGTGAACGCCCCGTAGCTGGCGTATAAGGCTTGTACATTGATCAGTTGGTCCTCAACCGCTGACGTATCCCCCCCCATACGCTGGTTACCCCAAGCTACGACGGTACCATTCTTACGCAAGGCTGCGAACGCTTCCCCCGTGCCGGCCACCTGCACAATGTCGTTCAGCAGCGCGATGTCGACAGGCACCACGCCGCCGCTGTACGCTCTTCCCCACGCCACTACATGGCCGTTGGCACGACGAGCTGCGAATGCAAATTCTGTGGAGCACACGTCGACAATATCCTTCAATTCCGCGAACTCTGGGCTGATAGTGCCACCAGCAAATTGTTGGCCCCAAGCCACCCATTGGCCTGTAGCGCGCTTCGCTATAAACGCCAGAGCATTACAACGCAGCTCGATGATGTCGTTCAATGCAGCAATCGGTGCTGGCAGGTCTCCACCAGCCTCGCCCCTGCCCCAAGCGACGAGACGGCCGTTGGCGCGAAGGGCTGCAAAGGCCTGCTGGGCACCGAGGATCATGTTGATATCGGTGAGCAGGGCAATGTCCGTCGGCAGATTTCCCCCTAGACGGGGATCCCCCCAAGCCACCACCTGCCCGGTGGCCCGTTGCGCGGCAAATGCGAAGCCACTGACAACGATCCGCACAATGTCCCTGAGTGCAGCGATTGCAGTAGGCACAGTGCCGCCCGCGTTGTCATGACCCCAGGCAACCACCTGATTCGCATTCTTTAAACCGGCAAACGCCCCAAAGTTACCAACAACCCGAACAAAGTCCGAAGGCACAACACTGCCCATGTCCCCACCACTACTCGCGGGCCCCCACACCACCACCGCTCCATGGGTTCGGCGGGCAGCGTAAGCGGTTTCAGTGCTACTGACTTCAACAATGTCTTTCAGGGGCATAATGGCCGGAGGAATCGTCCCCCCCCAATCAGCGTTGCCCCAAGCGATCACGTCACCCCCGTCACGATGCGCGACGAAGGAGGATGTGTTGCCGATAATATTTGCCGGATTGAGGGTGATCTGTTTGTCGGAGGAACGAACCTGTAAAGGTTCCTGTGGCGTTGTATCAGTCCAGGTGGTGGCAGTTGTCCACTCAGTGTCTGTGGCATATTTCCACTGCGCCTCTATGGGTTGCTCGGTCGTGGCATCGAACGCGCTCAATACACGAGAAGCGCCGAAACTCCCAAACGTATGGCAATTGAAGCGCGCCCCCATGACTTTCAGGTTGCCTGAGCCAATCGCCTGGCCAACCCCAAACTCCAGCACATTCGAATAACTCGTCTCGTTCGTCGCCGCCCGCCAGATCCGGTAACTCACCGTCACCTTCTTGCCGCGATTCGGCTCGATGTGTTCGGCGACAAACGTGGCGTTGAGGGTGAAATTCACATCCTTGTCCTTGGACAGCCCATTGAGGGTGACGGAGTCTTCCGTGGTACCCGTGACTTCACCCGTCCAGGTGTAGGTCACGATGTCACCGGATTGGGTCGGTTTGACGGTCGGCCTTGGCGCGGTCAGTTTGCCGATGCCGCCGGGCAGGTCCCCGGGCTCCAGCGCTCCGTCCTGTTCACCCTGCACGATCGGTTTGACCAACTCGAACTGCGGCTCGCCCACCTGTAGCGGCGCCGCATGCAGCGATTCGCGGCGGATGACTTCACCGTTCGGGCCTTCGCGGAGCAGGTAGTACGACAGCTCCAGCGTGCCGCCTTCCAGGGTTTTCAGGTGCCTGCCGTCCACCGCGATGAAGAAATCTTGCTGGGCTTCGATCTCTTCCCAGGTTGGAAAATACCAATCCAGCTCAGGGGTGTAGCTGC
Organism: Pseudomonas mandelii; assembly: GCF_900106065.1. Taxonomy (NCBI): domain Bacteria; kingdom Pseudomonadati; phylum Pseudomonadota; class Gammaproteobacteria; order Pseudomonadales; family Pseudomonadaceae; genus Pseudomonas; species Pseudomonas mandelii. The sequence continues at coordinate 441,981 of NZ_LT629796.1, read as the reverse complement.
CGGTATCCGGGCGGGTGCCGGCCCAGATGAGGTCGATGGCCATGCCCTGCTGCATGATCGGATCGAACGGAATCCGCACGCGGGGGTGAGGCAGGTCCGGATCAATCGCGCCGTTTTGTTCATCTTCGGCCTTGGGCGCGGCCAGGTGTTTCGGTTCGCCGATGAAGGTGACAAATTGCCCCTTGGACGGCAGGGGGTCGGTCACGCCCGGGCGCTCTACGCGATAGGAAAAAGTCACCTGGGTTTTGGCCAGTTGACGCACGTCGGCGTTGGACAGTTCGAATTCATAGGTATGCGGCAGGTTGTTGACCGTCTGGGCCGGCGCGATGACTTCCACGGCCTCGTTGTCCACGGTGGTGCCGCGCATCTTCAGGATGATGCGGTCGTCCTGCTTGAACGCCGGCCCTTTGGCCCAGACCTGAGCCGTGATGTTTTTGTCCTCCAGCGCATCAAGGTCAAGGATGTTGTTCTTCGCCTCCTTGACGATCGGCGCATCGAGCAGATCGGTGCCGGTCATGACCACCAGCCGCGTGGCCTTGCACCAGTCTTCCGAAAAATTGTGCACCACATCGCGCACGCGGAAGGTGACCGCCAGCCCGGAGATGTCGGTGTCGCCCGCGGCCAGGATGATGGCTTCGTCGACGTGGATCACGATCGGGTGAGTGGCCGGGTCGCTGATCTGCTCGGCAGTCAGCGGCGCGGATTCCACGAGCACACCGCCCCAGCTCAGCACCATGACATCGCCCACCGCCGCATCCGGATAAGGCACGCCGGTCCCGGACTCGGCCCGAATGATGATGTCCACCCCGGCCGCGGCGATCTCCTTGTCGACGATGTTCTCGACGATGGCCGGATCGATGAACAGGTACAGGTTCGAGTGGCTGCCTGGGGTGTCGTCCGTGTCCTGGCCCGCAGGAATCTCCAGCTTGGCGTAGAGCTTGAGTGCCGGCGTAAACGTCTCGGCGCCCTGATTGAAACGCGTCACCCGGTACGCCAGCGTGTGCGTCCCGGTCAGCCAATGCCTGGGCTCGACCCACAAGGTCACTCGCTGACCGACTTCGGCGTCGTCGGTGATGATGTGCTGATTGACCACCTGGTCGTCGAACTGCAGCTCGACCTTGTCGCCTTTGCCCATGCTTGACCAAGCCGGGACGTAGACCTTGAGCCCGTTGATGGGGAAGTTGTCCAGGGCGGCGGCACGGTTGATTGCCCAGACGTCAGTGGAAGAGTCCAGTAAACGGGCACCGGGGATTTCTGGTTCACGCAGCAGCATGGAAACAAGGTGACGGACGGGTTGCACGAGCATGGGGAGACTCCTGTCGAGGGGGGCTGGGCGACGGAGTTATTTAAGGTGTTAGACCGTGCGGTTGGCTACTGTCAGAAATAACAGGTAAGTCCCTGTTTCCGATAAGCGGTAATGCATAGCAGGATTGGCGTTAACCGGCCTACATCGGCTCCGGCGGCCCGATCAACCGTCCCATGACCCCAAACAACCCCAACGCCCGAATCACCTCCAGCTCGCCTTTGGTCTCGACCATCTCCGCAATCAACGGCAAATCAATGCTGTTGGTCGCCCGGTAGATCGCATCAATAAACAGCCGCTTGTCACTCTGCTCATCAATGTGGCGGATGTACGCCCCATCGATTTTCAAGTACGCCAACCCAAGCTGCGTGAGATTGCCGATCTGGCTGAAACTGCCGCCAAAGTGCTGCAAGCCGATGCGATAACCGGTGTCGAGCAGGCTGTGGCTCAGGCGTTGCAGTTCATCGGGGGGCGGCAGTTGGCGTTCGTCGATTTCCAGGGTCAGCAGAGGTGCCAGATCGGGCAGTGACTCGAGCATGTCGATGATTTGTCGCAGTTGCGCCGGGTCGCGCAAGGTGCTGCCGGAGAGGCTCAACGCCAAGGGCCAGCGGTTGACGATGAGGTAGTCGAGGGTGGCTTCGAGCATCGCCAGGTCGAACCGCGCGGTCCAGCCGAGACGCTCGATCCACGGCAGGAAATGCCCGGCGGCGATGGCCTCGCCTTGCGGCTCGAGCAGGCGCGCGAGGACTTTGTGGTGCAGCACCTGGCTGGTGTCGGCGCATTGCACCACGGGTTGGAAATACAGCTGCATTTTGCCCTCGGTGAGGGCGTCGTCGATCCAGGTGCGCCAGTCGTGTTGGGTGTGGTCCGTCGCGGTATCGGAGCGGGCCAGATGCACCCACGGCCGTTCGGGATGTTGCTGGGCCTGGGCCAGTGCTTGATCGAGGCGCAGCAGGACGTCGCTGGCCGGTTCGCCGGGCTGATAAGCGACCACGCCCAAATGCGCCACGGGCATGCAATCGCTGGCACCGGTCAGGCGCAGATTTTCCAGGGTGGCGCTGATTTCCGAGGCGAGTCGGGCGGCTTCGGTACTGTCCAGGCCGGGGGTCAGCAGGCTGAACTCACCACCACGATTGCGCGCCGCCAGCCAGGTACGGCGTTCAGGCAGCTGCGTCAGACGCTTGAGCAATTCGCCGACGGCGCTGATCAGCCCGTCGGTGCGCAGTCCGCCCAGGCGCTGGTTGAGGCCGATCAGGTCGTTGATCCGCAGCATCAGTAAATGGCCGTCACTGCTTTGCTCGGAAACCAATAAATGGTCGGCCAGTTGTTCATCCAGCAAGCGTCGATTGGCCAGGCCGGTGAGGCTGTCCTGATAAGACTCGGCGCGCAGTTTTTCGCTGCGCGTGGCTTCTTCGGAAAACAGCGCCTTGAGCTTTTCGACCATCTGATTCATGGCCAGCACCACACGCCTCAGTTCAGGTGTGCGTGGCAATTTGGGCAGGCTGAGGAACTCGCGTTTGCTGATGGCTTCGGCCTGCCTGACCATTTTGTCGAGCGGGCGCAATTGCCGGCGTAACAACCATCCACCGAATACGGCGCTGAGCAATCCGCAGACCAACAGCCAGATCAGGCTGCCGAGGGTGCTGTCCCAGAGTTTGGCCAGGGCGAACTGCGGATTGCTCAGCACTTCGACCCGCGCCACCTGTTCCCAACCGCGCATGACCAGGGCATCGCCACCTTCCGGGCGCAGGTTGACCAGGCTCACAAACCAGCCGGGCACGCCATCGATCTGTGCCGGCGCGCTGCGCTCCACCAGCACTTGTCCATCGACGATATTGACGACGCGGATGCTGCGGAAATAGCCGCTGTCGAAAATCGAGCTGACCATCAATTCGGTCATCGCCGGGTCGTCGATCTGCGCGGTCAACGATAAACCCAAGGCGGTGGCAGCGTCCTGGGCGTGGGAGCGCAACTGGCCGAGCATCTGTTCACGGGAGCTTTCCAGGCTGACAAAAAAACTGCCGCTGAAGGCCACCAGCAAGAACAGGCAAATGGCGAGAAACAACTGTTTGCGCAGTGACATAAAACGCTCCTTGCGATGGCGGCTAGCCTTCGCCCACGGCGAACCCTTCGGCTTGCATCTTTTTCAACACGTCTTGCCAACGCGACAACTTCTTCGAGTCGCTGCTGCGTTTGCCGCCATTGGCCCCCGGCAAGTACAGGCCTTCGGCATTGAAGGCGTACACCGGCAACAGGTCTTTGCGTTGGGAGGCGGGGCGGATCTCGCCGATCAGGTTGTCGAGCACCAGCGGCTCGGCCGTGGGGCTGCTGTAGAAGGTCAGCACCATGTGCGCCTGGTTTTGGGACAGTGCCTTGACGTAAGTAATGCGCAGTTTCTCGCTGGGAATCCCGAGTTGGCGCAGGCTGAAATATTTCGCCAGGGCGTAGTCTTCGCAGTCGGCGGCGCCCTTGATCAAGGATTCTTCCGGCGTGGCCCAGTAATCGGTCTGGCGCCAGATGCGCGTGTCGTCCTGAAAATTCAGCTGTTGATTGAAGAAGCGATTGACCGCGTCCAGTTGTTCGCGCTCGGGTTGGTTGAGTTCGCTTTTGAGCATTTGACTCCAGGCCTCGATTCTTCCTTGGGCGGGGCCGAGCGGACCGTAGCGCTTTTCGGCGATTTGCAGGATCTGCGTAAAGTTCCAGTTGGCCCACACGCTGCTGAGCCCGGTCAGCAGAAAACTCGCTAGCAGCAGCCATCCGCCGAGCCGAAGTCGGAGCGTTGACCTTCCTGGACTACGCCATCGACGGGACATGTCTGGCTGCTCGGGTGCAGATGACTGAAGTCTAGGCGGTGTTCTTTAAAAGACAGGACTAATCGTCGGGTCGGCAGATGGACCCTGTGGCGAGGGCGCTTGCTCCCGTTCGGCTGCGAAGCAGTCGCCAAACCAATCAATGAGGTCTGTCAGGAGAATTGGGGGGAGGTTCTGGGGATGCTTCGCAACCCAGCGGGAGCAAGCTCCCTTGCCACAGAAGCTCAGGGCTTTTGCAGGGTTTTCTGTTTGAGGATGTAGATCGTCACCAGCACCGCGCTGGTCAGCATGGCCCCTCGCGCCCACAGCAGGGGAACCAGGTAGCAGGAGAACAGGATGCTCACCCACATCAGGCCGATGGCGTAGACCTTGCCCTTGAGCGGGATGCCGTTGCCGTCAAGGTAGTCGCGAATCCACGGGCCAAGCCGTGGATGCCCCACCAGCCATTGATAGAAACGTGGCGAACTGCGGGCGAAACAGGCGGCCGCCAGCAGCAGGAAGGGCGTGGTGGGCAACACCGGCAGGAAAATCCCGATCACCCCCAGCGCTACGCTCAGCCAGCCGATGGCTAGCAGCACGTAACGCAACATCAGGGAGCGGTTGCCTATGGGGTTGTCCATAGGCAAAACCTTAGTGGTGACGTGGCTTGAGGATCGCCGGTTTTTCGTCTGGCGCCTGGCACAGCAGGTACAGCGCGGTCAGGGCTTCCGGGATCTGCACGATCATGTCGTCCATCAGATTGGCGTCTTTGGCGATGTCTTCGAACTCAGGCTGTTCGTCGAACAGACCCGAACCGACCATGATCGGAAGCAGCATTTCGCTGACTTCGTCTTCGGCGGTTTCGAACCAGGCCGCTTCGCGCAGGAACACGCCTTCCATGAAACCGATGCACCAGCCGCGCAGGTCGGAATCGTCCGGCTCTTCGCCCAGGTCCAGGTCGCAAGGCAGCTCGAACTCTTCATCGGAGGCCAGTTGGCGCGCGATGTGAGCCTTGAGGGCCAGCAGGGTGGATTCGATCGCTTCACGCTCGGTGTCGTCAGCGTAATGCGGCTCTTCGGCGAAGAGGGCGTCGATCCATTCACGATCCGGAACCTCTTCGGAACAGATCGACAGCGCAGTGAGGTAGCCGTGGGCGGCCACGTAGTCCAGCGCCTCGTCGTGCAGTTCGTCGGCGTCGAGGAAGACTTGCAAACGGGTTAGTTGCTCAGCGAAGGACATTAAAGGGCTACCTTGGGGAATTAACAGATGCGGGAATTCTAGGCCTTCTTGAGCGCTCAGGCCAGCCGCGCGGGATATTTGCAACGCTGGGACCTCACAAACACCGCAATCCCTGTGGGAGCGAGCCTGCTCGCGATGAGGTCGGTACATCCAATACATTTATCGCCTGACATGCCGCCATCGCGAGCAGGCTCGCTCCCACAGGTTGTGCGGTGTTTGTCCTTATGTGTCTTCTCAGCGGTGCCCTTTGCAAGGGAGGCCTCGGGTATACTCGCGCGTTTTGTGATGCCCTGCTGGCGTCGCGGCTGAAATGTGAAGCGTCATGCAATGCGCACTTACGATTTGTCAGTGCAGCCTGCGTGGTTCTGAACCAGCCTTGCAGGGATGTTTCGGTGATTTTTGGAGTTTTTATGCTCGAACAGGCTCAACGCGTCCTCAAGGACATCTTCGGCTACGACAGTTTCCGTGGCCGCCAGGGTGCAATCATTGAGCGCGTGGCCAGTGGCGGTGACGCCTTGGTGCTGATGCCTACCGGTGGCGGCAAATCCTTGTGCTTCCAGGTGCCGGCGCTGCTGCGCGAAGGCCTGGCCGTGGTGGTATCGCCGTTGATCGCACTGATGGACGATCAGGTCGCGACCCTCGAAGAGCTCGGCGTCGCCGCCGCTGCATTGAACTCCACTCTGAGCGCCGAGCAGCAGCGTGATCTCGCCGCGCGGATCAAGCGCGGCGAAGTGAAGATGCTGTACCTGGCGCCCGAGCGTCTGGTCCAGCCACGCATGCTGGCTTTCCTGCAAAGCCTTGAAATCGCCCTGTTCGCCATCGACGAAGCACACTGCGTGTCCCAATGGGGCCATGACTTCCGTCGCGAATACCTGCAACTGGGCCAGTTGGCGGAGCTGTTCCCCAACGTCCCGCGTATTGCCCTGACGGCCACGGCCGACAAGCGCACCCGCGAAGAAATCGTCGACCGTTTGCATCTGCAGAACGCCGAGCGCTTTCTCTCGAGCTTCGACCGTCCGAACATTTTCTACCGCATCGTACCCAAGGAGCAGCCGCGCAAGCAGTTGCTGGCGTTCCTTGCCGAGCGCCGCAGCGATGCCGGTATCGTCTATTGCCTGTCGCGCAAGAAAGTCGACGAAGTCGCAGTGTTCCTCAGCGAGCAAGGTTTTCCGGCGCTGCCGTACCACGCCGGTTTGCCCAACGACACCCGGGCCCATCACCAGAAGCGTTTCCTCAACGAAGAAGGGCTGATCATGGTCGCCACCGTGGCGTTCGGCATGGGCATCGACAAGCCCAACGTGCGCTTTGTCGCCCACCTCGATTTGCCGAAATCCCTTGAGGCGTACTACCAGGAAACCGGTCGCGGCGGCCGTGATGGTCTGCCGGCGGATGCCTGGATGGCTTACGGCCTGCAAGATGTGGTGATGCTCAAGCAGATGCTGCAAAACTCCGAAGGCGATGAGCGCCACAAGCGTCTGGAGCAACACAAGCTCGACGCCATGCTCTCGCTCTGCGAAGAAACCCGCTGCCGTCGGCAAACCTTGCTGGCCTACTTCGACGAAGACATGCCCGAGCCGTGCGGCCATTGCGACAACTGCGTCGATGGCGTGCAGACTTGGGACGCCACCGAGCCGGCCCGTCAGGCGCTCTCGGCAATCTACCGCACCGGCCAGCGTTATGGCGTCGGGCATCTGGTGGACGTGCTGCTGGGCAAGGACAACGAAAAGATCCGCAGCTTCGGCCATCAACACCTGTCGGTGTATGGCGTTGGCAAGGCCATGGGCGAGAGCGAATGGCGCTCCCTGTTCCGCCAGCTGGTGGCCCGTGGCCTGGCAGACATTGACCTCGAAGGCTACGGCGGCCTGCGCCTGAGCGACACCTGCCGGCCGCTGCTCAAGGGCGAAGTGACCCTGGAACTGCGCCGCGACCTAAAGCCGCAGACCACCGCCAAAAGCAGCAAGAGCCAGGCGAGCCAGCTGGTTCGTGGCGAAGAACGCGAACAGTGGGAAGCCTTGCGTGCCTTGCGTCGCAAGCTCGCCGAGGAACATGGCGTGCCGCCGTATGTCATCTTCCCCGACTCGACACTGTTGGAAATGCTCCGCAGCCAGCCAACCTCGCTGGCGGAAATGGCCACGGTCAGCGGCGTCGGCGCACGCAAGCTCGAACGTTACGGCGAAGCCTTCCTCGAAGTGCTGGGCGGTCAGGTCGAGGCACCGAAAGTCGTTGCCGACGTGCGCCACGAGTTGATCACCCTCGCTCGCGCAGGCATGACGCCGCTGCAGATCGCCGGCCAACTGCAATGCTCGGAAAAGAATGTCTACACCATGCTTGCCGAGGCCATCGGCAAGCAGCAGTTGTCGCTGGAACAAGCGCTGGACCTGCCCGAAGAATTGATGGGCGAAGTTCAGGATGCCTTCCTCGATGGCGAGGGCGAGTTGCCGCCAGTGTCGGAGATTGCCGCGCTGTTCGCCGGGCGAGTGCCGGAAGGTGTCTTGTACTGCGTTCGGGCGGCGCTGCAATCCGAATTCGAGGTTTAAATGACCTGTTACAGTGATGTAACGATTCACTACAGACCAGACCTTGCCTCAAGCCAACGGTCATGCTTAGCTGACTAATAATTAGTTTTTCTCTATTTTCAGTCTAATCATGAGTTTTTTATGCCGTTAACCGATCAACACCGTTTTGGCATGCAACTGGCCCAGATGTCGCGCGGCTGGCGTGCCGAACTGGATCGCCGTCTGGCTGGCCTGGGTCTGTCCCAGGCGCGCTGGCTGGTGCTGCTGCACCTGGCGCGCTTCGAAGAAGCACCGACCCAGCGTGAACTGGCGCAAAGCGTCGGCGTCGAAGGGCCGACCCTGGCCCGGTTGCTCGACAGCCTGGAAACCCAGGGTCTGGTCCAGCGCCAATCCGTGCTGGAAGACCGCCGGGCGAAAAAAATCGTCCTCTGTGCTCCGGCCCGTCCTCTGATCGAACAAATTGAAACCATTGCCACTCAACTGCGCCGCGAACTGTTCGACGGCGTCGATGAGGCGGATTTGAAGGTGTGCATGCGGGTCCACGGGCACATTCTGGCCAACCTGGAAAAATCTTGAGGCATAACCACGCGCCAGCTTTTTGAGATACCCCGTTGGGCAGACTATAAAGAACTACTAGGCAATATCGTGTTCGTACCGGATGTGCGAACGCGTACAGGTTGGTTCTGGTTATCTAAGGGATGCTCATGCTCGAGAGTTGGCACGTTGTATTGAAGTGTTGCGCCAGGCTGCTTCTGGTCGGTGGTGCTGTCACTTACTCGGCATTGGCCCCTGCGCTGGGATTGGGCGACATTACCCTTCATTCCGCGTTGAATCAGCCGTTGCGCGCTGACATTGCCCTGGTCGATGTCGGCGGGCTGGAGGAGGGCGAACTCTCGATCAGCCTGGCGACAGCGGAGGAATTCACCCGCGCCGGCGTCGATCGGGTGTTCTTCCTCAACGACCTGAAGTTCACGCCGGTCCTGCGGGGCAATCGCAGCCTGATCCGGGTGACCTCCAACAAACCGGTCAATGAACCTTTCCTGAATTTCCTGGTGCAGCTCAATCAGCCCAATGGGCGCTTGCTGCGCGAGTACACGGTGCTGATCGATCCGCCGGGTTCACCGGGGATCGTGCCGGCAGAAGACGAACCTGCCGCCAGCCCACAGAGATCTCCATTCCCGAGCGTCAAACCGGCCACTGCGCCGGCACCGGCGGCGAAGAAGTCCGCACCGGCGCCGGCCGTCGTGCAACCTGCCACCGATCCTGCCGCCGAACAACTGGCCGCCAGCGTGTTGCAAAACCAGCAGCTGCAAAAAACCATCGATGAGTTGAATGCAAAGCTTCAGGCTCAGGATGAACAGATCGCCGGCCAGAAGAAACAGGTGAGCGAACTGCAAACCCGGCTGTCGGAGGTCAATCAGGCGCCGCCGGTGACTCCGGTAGCGGTGGCACCTGCCCCCGTCGTTGTTGAAGAGCCCGAGGCCAGCCATTGGCCGCTGATTATCGGCTTGCTGGCGCTGATCGCGCTGGTATTGCTGGGGCTGTTTGTTCGACGTCAACGCCAGCAGGTTCAGGCGTTACCCGAGCCTTCGCCCGTTTTGCCCGTTTCACCCTTGAAACAGGAGCCGGGGCTTGAGCGTGCGGCGCACCCGTCGGTGCAACAGCCCATGCTGAAACCCGCTCCGGATCATCGTGAAGAGGCGCCGACAGGCGATGTGCTCGAAGGGGTCGGCATCTACCTGGCGTATGGCCGTTTTTCCGAAGCCGCAGGGTTGTTGCGAGAAGCATTGGTCAAGGAACCGCAGCGCACGGATCTGGGCGTGCAACTGCTGGAAATCCTCGGCAAACAGGGGGATGTTCCCGCCTATGACGCACAGGAAAAAAACCTGCGTGACGGCGGGCTCGACGAAAAAAAGCTTGAGGACATCCGCGCCCGCCACCCGAAACTGAGCAATGCGGCACCAGCGGCACCAGCGGCACCAGCGGCACCAGCGGCAGCCGTCGCAGTCATCGCTTCCGCGCAAGCGGCACCTGCCGACGAGTTCCAGTTGAATCTGGATGACCTGTCCATGGATTCCAGCTGGGACCTGATCAGCCCTTTCGACAATGCTAAACCTTCAGGCGAATCACCCAAGGCCGTAGAGCCGGCGTTCACCTCGAATCTGCACGTGTTGCCCGAGGTATTCGAGATGCCTGAAGAGCCGACGCTGGATGAGCCAGAGCTTGAGTGGGTCGCCGAACCGGACTCACAGGCGCTGAGCGACGATTTTCTCGACGAGTTCAGCGATCCCGGTCAGTCCTTGGAGCTTGACTCCCTGACCTTGGAGCCTGTCGAGCCGACCAATGCCGGTAAACTGGAACAAGCCCAGACCTGCATCGATGATGGCGACCTGGACAGCGCCATCGAACTGCTCAACGAGCTGCTCAAGGAGGGCGATGAGCCGCTCAAGCAAACCGCCCGGAGCCTGTTGGCCGGGATCCGCTGAGCCACTACTATAGCGGCGCCCTCTGGCTCAGGAGTCTTGTCCGTCATGACCACGCATAAACCGGAAATCATCATCACCTACTGCACGCAATGCCAATGGCTGTTGCGTGCGGCCTGGCTGGCCCAGGAGCTGCTGAGCACCTTCGGCGACGACTTGGGCAAAGTGTCGCTGGTGCCCGGCACTGGTGGGGTTTTCCATATTTTTTGTGACGAGGTGCAGCTCTGGGAGCGCAAGGCCGACGGCGGTTTCCCGGAAGCCAAGGTGCTAAAGCAGCGGGTCCGCGATCAGATCGACCCGGACCGCGACCTCGGCCACAACGACCGCACTCAGTGAGATGCGGCTTCGGCTGCCACGGTCTTTTTGCTTGAACCGGACAGTCTGCTGGAGACCACAATCGCGACGATGATCAAGGCGCCACCAAGCAGCATGCGCAACGTCGGGTTTTCATCGAACAACAACCAGGCCACGGTGATGCCATACACCGGTTCCAGTGCGAACACCACGGCGGCGGTGCGCGCCTTGATCACCGCCAGGCTGGCGACGAACAGACTGTGAGCGACGCCGGTGCAGAACACCCCGAGCAAACCGATCCACAGCCAGTCGATGGCGCGGACGTCGCTCAACTGCGGCGCCGCCACCGGCAGAAGGCACAGCGCGACCACGACGTTCTGACACAGCGCGGCCTGCACCGGCGGGATTCTGCCGGAGCTGGCGCGGTTGGTCAGCGACAGCAGGGCGAACAGCAAGCCTGAACCGATCGCCCAGAGCAGGCCCGTGGTGGCGCCACTTGCCAGATCGAAGTCCGGCGTGACCAGCACCAGCCCGACACTTACCAGCACCACCAACAGAATTTCATTGGCGCGGATCCGCTCCCGGAATATGACCCCTTCGAGGATCACGGTAAACGCCGGGAAGCTGGCGAAACCCAGGGTCGCTATCGCCACTCCGGCGACTTTAACCGCAATGAAAAAACTCACCCAATGCCCGGCCAGCAGCAAGCCACTGAGAAGCAGACGGCGCCAGTCCTGCGCTTCGAGTGTGTACCAGCGCGTCCTGCTGGCAAACCGCGCGAACACCGCCAGGGCGAGTACCGCAAATGCCGCGCGACCAAACACGATGACCGCGGGCGAGGCAGCAGCGAGTTTGCCGAACACACCGGTCAGGCCGAACATCAATGCGCCGATATGCAGGGCGCCAAGGGCGGTACGGGGAGTCATTGCGATCCTTAACAACAAGACAAACAGAGGGGGACATTGAACCGCGCCATACTCGCTGAGTCTGTCGGCAGACTATCGACTTTTGTCGCCAGCCTCGCGCCGCAGTTCGCCCGGAGTCTTACTAAACTCGCGCAACACCGCTGCGGCAAAGGCACTCTGCGAACTGTAACCGACCCGACTGGCAATCTCGCCGATGGGCAATGGCGAATCGCGCAGCAGTCTTACCGCACTATGCAGCCGCCGGCTGCGGATGTAATCCATCGGCGTCTGCCCGCACTCAGCGACAAACCGCGCATGCAATCGGGCACTGGACAGCCCGGCAACGCGCGCCAGGTCGGCGACCTGCAATGGATACGCCGCGTACTGATCGATATGCGCATTCAACGCCGCATATGGCAGACGGCGACCGCCCACGATTTCAGGCTTGGCGTTATTGAGGCTGGCCAATAACAGCACCGCGCCTTGCTGGGCAATCAACGGGTCACTGACCTGGCTGCCCGCCAGCCAACTCACCAATTGGCTTTGCCCGGCATCCAGCGGCAGGCGCCCAGCGTTGTCGAGCAAACGGCGGCTGGCGTCGGCGTGATCGCCAAGGGACTGCGAAACCCATTGGTCACTCGGTATATCCAGCACCAGGCAGCGGCTGCCATTGCTGCTGCCGCAGGCGTGATGAAACCCCGACGGCACCACCACGAAACTCTGCTGAACCACCTGGCTACCATGCCCGTCGACCTCGAAGTCCAGCGCACCCGACAACCCGAACACCAGTTGTGCGTGGTCGTGGCTGTGGACGATCAGGTCCTTGGTGTATTGGCGCAGCGTGAGGATCGGTCTCATCGCAGGTCTCCCGGTCAAGATGCGGCCAGTCTACACCGGCCGGGTGTTGTCACAGGATTGACTCGCAGCTGTCATGGGCCATTAACCCGAACCGCGCAAGCTTGCCAAAACTTGTCCTGAGGGTTGCCAATGACCAGCGCCGAGCTCGCCAAACCCAGCCGTAAGCAACGTGTGCGGACCTTGTGGATTTCCGACGTGCATCTGGGCACCCGGGACTGCCAGGCCGAACACCTGTCGCAGTTTCTCAAGGGCTACCACGCGGACAAGATCTACCTGGTCGGCGACATCATCGATGGCTGGAAACTGCGCGGCGGCATGTACTGGCCGCAGGCGCACACCAACGTGATTCGCCGCCTGCTGACCATGAGTAAGCGCGGCACCGAGGTGATCTATGTCACCGGCAATCACGACGAATTCCTGCGCCGCTATTCGAAGCTGATCCTGGGCAACATCCAACTGGTGGACGAAGCGGTGCATGTGACCGCCGATGGCCGCCATCTGCTGGTGATCCACGGCGACCAGTTTGACGTAATTACCCGGTATCACCGCTGGCTGGCCTTTCTCGGCGACTCGGCCTACGAATTCACCCTGACCCTCAACCGTTGGCTGAATCACTGGCGCGCGCGTTATGGCTACGGCTACTGGTCGCTGTCGGCCTACCTCAAACACAAGGTGAAAACGGCAGTCAGTTTTATCAGCGACTTTGAAGAAGCCATCGCCCACGAGTGCGTCAAACGCGAGTTGCATGGGGTGGTGTGCGGGCACATTCACCATGCCGAGATTCGCAAGGTCGGCGGGGTGGATTACCTCAATTGCGGGGATTGGGTGGAGTCGTGCACGGCGTTGATCGAGCATTGGGACGGGTCGATCGAGTTGTACCGGTTGGCGGATGCCCAGGCGCGGGAGGCCGAATTGAAAGCCTTGAAGATCGCAGAGCCGGCATAAAAGTCAGCGTGCCTGGTCTGGCCCCATCGCGAACAGGCACGCGCCCACAATTTTGACCGTATTGACCTTAACGGACTCTGACACCTGTGGGAGCGAGCCTGCTCGCGACGGACCGTGCAGCGGTCCCCCCGGATCTGTCAGGCTGGCGAATATGCTTCCATCGCCGCCTTGTAGATCGAATGCTTCGGTTGCGCAAACAAGCGCTCCATCATTGGCTCAAAGAAGCTCAGCGGTAACGTCTCGTAAGCCGGATCAAACGCCGCCGCGTCATATTTGGCGCAGAACTCGATGGTCGCCTGATACTGCGGATGCCCGCTGAATTGTTCGCGCAAATGCCGATCCATTCCCAGGTGATGGAAGAAGTAATACCCCTGAAATATCCCGTGCTTTTCCACCATCCACAGGTTTTCGGCACTGACGAACGGCTTGAGGATCGCCGCGGCGATGTCCGGATGGTTGTAGGAACCGAGCGTGTCGCCGATGTCGTGAAGCAGCGCGCAGACCACGTATTCTTCATCCCGGCCATCGCGCCAGGCACGGCTGGCGGTCTGCAGGGAATGGGTCAGCCGATCCACCGGGAAGCCGCCAAAATCACCCTCCAGCAATTTCAGGTGCGCCACAATCCGTGACGGCAACTGCCTGGCGTAGGCACTGAAGTCGGCGGCGATGATCGCCCAGTCTTCCTGCGTGCCATCCTGCATGTGGGTGAATCGTGCATTGGCGTTCATCAGCTATCCTCTTGTTCTAATCGAAAGGGATGTCTTGAGTGTAGGACTTGGATCCAACATCGCACTGGCTGCGCAGGACGCTTTGATGGCCAGTGGAGCCTAGAAGGGCACGCGACCCAGAATCATGTCGCGGTACATGACAAAGTCGCCGAGCAGGCTATAAAGAGGATGCTGAAACGTGGCGGGACGGTTCTTCTCGAAAAAGAAATGCCCGACCCAGGCGAAGCTGTAACCCGCCAGCGGCAAGGCGAGCAACATCAACCAGGCACCTTTGCCGATGGTCAGCGCCAGAATGAAGATGACCAGGCTGGTGCCGATAAAATGCAATCGTCGACAGGTGCTGTTGCTGTGTTCACTGAGGTAGTACGGGTAAAACTCAGCGAAACTGTTGAAACGTTTGACGTTTTCCACGACTGCGATCTCTGTGGTTGTTGTTCTGATTGCAAGTTGTTCTGCGGGTAGCTTATTTGAGTCTAGAGTGATCATTGGCATCAGCCAGTGACAATGGGCGCCACTTTAGTATCCTTCGAAAACTTGCCGCGGTAGACGGCTCACAAAACAGTAAGAAAACGCCATGAGCGAACGAACGACTTCTGCAAGCTGGGCGATGGGGATTGTCAAAGCACTGGAGATGGACGGCCTGGATTGCCGGGTTCTGTTCAAGCAGCTGGGGCTCGACTACGCGTCTCTGGATGATCCGGATGCGCGCTTCCCGCAAGACTCCATGACACGCCTGTGGCAGCGCGCGGTCGAGCTGTCCGGCAACCCGGCGATTGGCCTGAACATGGGCAAGGTGGTGCGACCGGCGTCCTTCCATGTGGCTGGCTACGCACTGATGTCCAGTCAGACCCTGGCCGAAGGCTTTCAGCGGCTGGTGCGTTATCAGCGGATCATCGCCGAAAGTGCCGACCTGAGTTTCCGACTGCTGGATGAAGGTTATGTGCTGATTCTGACGGTGCATGGCGATCACTTGCCGCCGACCCGACAGAGCGCCGAAGCGTCGCTGGCCTGCGCGCTGGCGCTGTGTGGCTGGTTGACCGGGCGCACGTTGCAACCGCGCAAGGTGTTGATCCAGGGCGATCAGCCTGTCGATCTCGAACCCTATAAACAAGCATTCCATGCGCCGTTGGTGTTCAACGCGCCCTATGACGCCTTGATCTTCGAACGCGCCGACATGGAGGCGCCGCTGCCGACGGCCAACGAGGCGATGGCGCTGTTGCACGACCGGTTTGCCGGCGAGTACCTGGCGCGGTTTTCCGAGAGCCGCGTGACCCACAAGGCGCGCCAGGTGCTGTGCCGTTTGCTGCCCCAGGGCGAACCCAAGCGCGATACGGTGGCGCAGACGCTGCACCTGTCGCAACGCACCTTGCAACGCCGTTTGCAGGAAGAAGGCACGAGTTTTCAAACCTTGCTCGACGACACGCGACGTGAACTGGCCGAGCAGTACCTGGCGCAACCCACCATGACCCTGCTGGAAATTGCCTACCTGTTGGGGTTTGCCGATCCGAGCAACTTCTTCCGCGCCTTTCGACGCTGGTTCGACGCCACGCCCGGCGAATACCGGGCGCGGCTGATGGAAACGCCGGCGCTGGTCAGTGCCGCCAGAACGCAGGAATACACAGAACAAACACCGTAATGATCTCCAGTCGGCCCAGCAACATGCCGAACGAGAGAATCCACTTGGCAGCGTCCGGCAAGGTGGCGAAGTTGCCCGCCGGGCCAATGGTCTCGCCCAGGCCAGGACCGACACCGGACACGGTGCTGGCGGCGCCGGTCAGGGCGGTCATCCAGTCGACGCCGAGCAGCGACAGCAGCAAGGCAATCACGCAGATGGTGATGGCGAAGAAGAACGAGAAGGTCAGGATCGAACGCACGATCTCTTCGTCGAGACGATGGCCGTTGTACTTCTGCTTGATCACCGCGCGCGGATGAATCAATTGGTTAAGGTTGGCCTTGAGCAGGATGTAGGCGACCTGGAAACGGAAAATCTTGATCCCGCCAGCCGTCGAGCCTGAGCAACCGCCGACAAACCCCAGATAGAAGAACAGCATCAGCGAGAAGTTGCCCCAGAGGCTGTAGTCCCCCAGTGCAAATCCTGTCGTGGTGACGATCGAAGTCACGTTCAGCGCTACATGTCGCAACGCTTCAAGCCAATGCAGCTGGGTGGTCCACCAGTACCAGGTGCCGAGCACCAGCCAGGTCACCAGCAACATGCCGAGCAAGCCTTGCACCTGCTGATCCTTGATCAACGCTCGACGGTTACCGCGCAAGGTCGCCACGTACAGGGTGAATGGCAGGCTGCCGAGAATCATGATGACAATCGCCACCCAGTGCACCGCCGGTTGTGTCCACTTGGCCAGGGACTGGTCGGACGTTGAGAAACCTCCGGTGGAAATCGCTGACATCGCGTGGTTGATCGCATCGAACGGGCTCATTCCGGCCCACCAGAACGCCAGGCTGCCGAGAATAGTGATGCCCACATAAGCCGCGACGATCAAACGCGCCACCATGTGCGAACGGGGCATGACCTTTTCGGACCGGTCCGACGACTCGGTCTGGAACAGTCGCATGCCACCGATGCGCAGCAGCGGCAGAATGGCCACCGCCATGCCGATAAAGCCGATCCCGCCGATCCAGTGCAACAACGAGCGCCACATCAGGATGCCGGGGGACATGTCGTCGAGGTGGTTGAGTACGGTTGAGCCGGTGGCCGTGATGCCGGACATGCTTTCGAAGAACGAGTCGGTGTAGCTGATGTGCTGGGTCAGCAAGAACGGCAGCGCGGCAAAAACGCAGACCACCAGCCAGCTGCTGACGGTCAGCAAGTACATGTCCCGCGGGCGCAAGTGTATGTGTTCGGGCCGGCCGGGGATGACCAGGGCCAAACCCGCGACGAAGGTAATCATGCTCGCCCAGAGGAACGACGGCAGATCGCTCGTGCGCTCGAAAATCACCAGGGTGGCCATGGGCACGACCATGGCGATGGCCAGCGTGATCAGGAAGATGCCGATGATGAAACCAATAATCCGTAAGGTCGGCAACGCCATGAAGTCCGCTCGGGCTGAAGAAGGGAAGGCCGCTATTCTACCTGCGAGGCAGGGCATGTAAACCGGCATACCCGCGCCAGATACCGCTAGAATAGCCGCACATATTTTTCAGGAGGTGGCCGATGCAGGCTCTCGACGCTTTGCTCAACCGTGTTTCCGTTCCACGACTGCTCGAACCGGCACCCACCGCAGAACAGCGCGAAGTGCTGTTTTCTGCCGCGATGCGTGCGCCGGACCACGGCCACCTGCAGCCTTGGCGCTTCCTGACAGTCGAAGGTGCGGCGCGCGAGCAAATGGGCGAGTTGCTGGCCGAAGCGGCGAAGCTGCAAGACAGCGAAGTGTCCGAGGCGGCGCTGGACAAGGCGCGTAACGGTCCGTTGCGCGCACCGCTGGTGGTTGTGGTGATCGCGCGGTTGCAGGACCACGTCAAATACCCGAAATCCGAGCAATTGCTGGCAGCAGGATGTGCCGCTCACGGGATTCTGCTGGCCGCTTACGCTCAAGGCATTGGCGCGGTGTGGCGCACAGGGGATCTGGCCTATTCGGCGCATGTGGCCAAGGGGCTGGGGTTGGCGGAAGGAGAAGAGGTGATCGCCTTTCTGTACCTGGGCACACCGCAGAAAGAACCGCGCGTGGCCGAGAAGGTTGACCTGGCCGAGTTCGTCAGCGCCTGGCCCGGTCAGTAAGGATCGTTCCCACGCGCGTGGGAACGATCAGTGCCTCGATAGTGTGTTCGGCATAGGACCTGTAGGAGCGAGGCTTGCCCGCGAAGCTTTCAAGGCTGGACGACGGCGCCGGGCACCAACGGTAATTCCAGGCTGGCGATGAACCCGCCTTGCGGGTGATTGGCCAGCACCAGGCTCCCGCCATGCCGTTCTGCCGCGCGTCGCGCAATCGCCAATCCCAAGCCATGTCCGGCCGCCGTCTGCCCCGGAGCCCGATAGAACGGCTCACCCAGCAGGTTCAAATGCTCGGCATCGACACCGGGCCCATGGTCCCTGACGCTGACCACAATCCGCTCGCCTTGGCGCACCGCCTGCATTTCAATCGGCTGCCCTGCGGGATTGAAGCGCTGGGCATTGCGCAGCAGGTTATCGACGGCACGCTCGATCATCGTCGGCCAGCCTTTGAGGTTCAGCTGCGGTTCGGCGTCGAGGTGAACGGTCTGCTCCGGTGAAGCCAGTTGCGCATCTTTTTGCAGCGTATTGAGCAGCGCATTCAGGTCCACTTCTTCAGCGCTGGCGTTGTCGGCATCGACCCGTGCCAGTACCAGGATTTCACTGATCAGGGCTTCTAGTCGATCGCACTCACGGGTCAAGCGTGGCGCGAGCTTCTCCCGTTCTTCGGGGGTGGCCCGTTCGGCCAGTGCCAAGGCAATGCGCAGTCGCGCCAGCGGTGAACGCAGTTCATGGGACACGTCGCGCAGTAACTGTCGCTGGCTGCCGATCAGACTTTGCAGGCGCGCACCCATGCGGTTGAAGTCGTTGGCCAATACACCAAATTCGTCGCGCCGGTTGGCCAGTTTCACCAGGCTGTTCTGCTGATAGGTGGTTTGCCCAAGGTCATGCACCGCGCCGCGCAAGCGGTTCAGCGGGCGAGTGATGGACAAGGTCACGAACAGGCTGAAGAGGGTCAGCACCACCAGCGCAATGCCCAGCGCACTTAGCGGCCAGAGCAGGCTTTCGCGGTGCCAGGCGTCCAGTTCCGGGTGCGGGATGCGGTAGATAAGCAGGTAGGTGTCGCCGGTCTTGGCGCTGGTGTATTCGTCGGTCAGGCGTCGCCACGGCAGGCGGCGATCGTCGTTGTTCTGCCGTGCTTCGAAAGCCGCCGCACGCCGGGGAAAGGTACCGCGCACCACCGGGTCGCCGCTCTCGTTGAGCACCTGAACGTCAATGTGATACTGGCGCTTGCGCTGTTCCAGAATGTCCTGGGCCGCTTCCTCACCTTGGGCTTCGTAGGTTTGCGTCCACTGTTCGGCCAGGGTGTTGAGGCCCGGGTGGCGGCTGAGAATCCACGCGTCCTGGTTGAGCATGTGCCCCAACAGAATGGAAAGCCCTGCAACCAGAGTGATGGCCAGCCAGAAGCTGGCCAGGATACGCCAGAACAATGAGCGCACAGAAAATCCTCAAACGATCACAAATCCCATGTGGGAGCGGGCCGACCTGTAGGAGCGAGCGGTGCGGCGATCCGACTTGCCCGCACCGCCAGGTCCTACAATGGCAAAAGACCCGACGGGGTTAGCCGTCGGGTCCGGGGTCAGTGCATTATTGCGCTTTTTGCGGTTGTTGCGCTTTCCACGCCTTGAATTCGGCCCATTCGGCGCGGCGCTCAGCCTTCTTCTTCTGGATCTCGTCGAATTTCTTCTGTTGATCCGGTTTCAGCAGGCCACGGACATCGGCTTCGGCTTTTTTGTGGTTGGCGGCCATTTCATCTTTCATGGCTTTCTGGTCGGCCGGCGAGAGTTTCTCCAGGTACTTCTCGACCACTTGCTTACGCTCGTGCATCTGCTCGCCCATGATTTTGCGGATCTGCTCACGCTGTTCGCGGCTCAGGTCCAGCTGGCTGTACGGGCCTTTACCGTGCATGCCGTGCATCTGACCGCCGTGGCGCGGGCCGTCCATCGGGCCATCCATCGGGCCGGAACCTTCAGGCATGGCCATGGCAACGGTCGGCAGGGCGGCAGCGAACATCAGAGCGATAAGAGTCTTGCGCATGGTGAATCTCCTTGTCTCGTTCCCGGTACGTTCCGGATGAGTTCAGAATACGCAGATCAAGGTCAGCGGCGGTCAGCGGAGCGTAAAGCTTGGGTAAAGACGATTTCGTGGCGTCCTTACAAACTTTGCTGGCAGTGACCTGTGGCGAGGGCGCTTGCTCCCGTCGGGCTGCGAAGCGGCCCCAAAAGAAGGCCTGCTGCGCAGTCCAGCGGGAGCAAGCTCCCTCGCCACAGGTTTGCTCCCATCCGGTTCTTCCAGGTGCTCACAGGCTGTAGTAGTAACCGCGGCTACGCAGGGCAACGATGCGCGGGCGGCCGTCGGGGTGTGGGCCGATTTTTTTGCGCAGGTTGCTGACGTGCATGTCCAGGCTGCGGTCGTACAGGGTCAGCTTGCGGCCGAGGGCGATTTGCGCCAGGTCCTGTTTGTCCAGCGGCTCGCCGGGTTGCTTGAGCAGGGCTTCGAGCAGACGGCTTTCGGAGACGGTGAGGGTGAATTCCTGTTCGTCGATGCTGACCACGCCACGCACCGGGCTGAAGCACAGGTCGCCCAGTTCGAGCTGGCTGGACACCGCCGTCGGATGACTGCGGCGCAGTACGGCGCGCAGACGGGCTGTCAGTTCCCGCGGGTCGCACGGCTTGGCCAGGTAATCGTCGGCGCCGAGTTCCAGGCCGAGGATGCGATCCAGTGGTTCGCCACGCGCAGACAGCATCAGCACCGGCAGGTCCGGATGGTCGCTGCGCAATTGCTTGAGCAATTCCAGACCGCTGCCGTCCGGCAGCATCACGTCCAGCACCACGGCGGCGGGGGAGGTTTCGGCCAGCGCACGGCGAGCACTCTGGCCGTCGTGGCAGGCACGGACCTGAAAGCCTTCCTGGCTCAGCCAACTGCTCAGGAGCTCGCACAGCTCCTGGTCATCATCAATTAATAACAGCTCGCTCATTACTCACTCAATTTAGCCATTGCCGACGTTTTCTGGTGGCACCACTGGCGAAGATACCGCAGAGCAGGGCCAATAGCGCAACTCCACCACCGATTACGAACCATTGCTGCTGATCAGTCAGCAGACGTGGCAGCGGATTGCTCGCCTGGGCTTCCTTGAGTTGCAGCTTGAGGCGCTGGTTCTCTTGGCGCAACCGGCCCAGCTGAGCGCTTTCGCGTTCACTGTCGGTATTTTGCAGTTGTTTGCTCAGTTCTTCTCGTTGCTGCTCGCTTACCTTCAAGCGCTGCTGCAACTCGGTGATCTGGCTGCCGGCGCTCAGCGACAGCGGCGTCGTACTGCCGCCCTCGGCGCTTTCTTCACCATGGGCCGGCGCTACCATCGACAACGTCACCAACATCAGACACAACGGACCTTTGCGCATCGCCACTCCTGATTCCAATACGAGTATTGGGCAGGTTGTCGGCCGGCGAACGAGAATAATGAGCGTTGAGCGCGCGATGAACCGGCAAGGTTCATCGCGCGGGCGCGATTTACGGCAGGACTTGCTTGAACGGCTTGACCGAAACGTTGGCGTAGACGCCCGCGGCGATGTACGGATCCGCATCTGCCCAGGCCTGGGCTGCGCTCAGGGAATCGAACTCGGCGACGATCAGGCTGCCGGTGAAACCCGCCGCGCCCGGATCATTGCTGTCGACCGCCGGGTGCGGGCCGGCCAATACGATACGACCTTCGCCCTTGAGCACTTGCAGGCGCTCAAGGTGGGCAGGCCGTGCGGCCAGGCGGGCTTCCAGGGAGTTGGCGACGTCTGTGGCAATGATTGCGTAAAGCATGTCAGTCCTCGGTTTTTGGCGTGGTGGTATCGGCGTCGTGCAGGTGGCGGGACAGGTAAATGCCCTGTGCGACCAGGAACAGCAACGTCATGCCCAGGCTGCCGAAGACTTTGAAGTCGACCCAGTAGCTCTGGAACGTGAACGCGACGAACAGGTTGGCAGCACCGCAAAACAGGAAAAAGCCGATCCAGGCGATGTTCAGTCGCGTCCAGACCTGGTCCGGCAGGGTCAGTGCGTGGCCCATGATGCGCTTGATCAGCAGTTGCTCGCCGATGAAGTGGCTGCCAATGAACGCCAGGGCGAACAGCCAGTTGACCACCGGCGCTTTCCACTTCAGGAAGGTTTCGCTGTGGAACGCCAGGGTCAGGCTACCGAAGACCAGGCAGGCGATGAGGGTCAGCCATTGGCTCTTTTCCAGCTTGCGCTGCTTGATGAACAGCGCACCGTAAACCACCAGGGAGCTGATGATCAGCATCGCGGTGGCGCTGTAAATACCGCCTACAGTCAGTTGATGACCGCCGATGTCGACGACCCGTGGATCAATTTTGAAAACGATGAAAAACAGCAGGAGCGGGATGAAATCGATGAATTGTTTCACAGTGGCAGCCAGAAGCAGGATGTGGCGGCATAATAACAAACATATGGGCGCGCGATAGCGCCAGCTGATTTGAGGTAACACATCCCCGTGAATGTTGATTTGCACTGCCATAGCACTGCCTCCGATGGCGCTCTCGCGCCTGCTGTCCTGGTGGCGCGTGCGTTCGAGAAAGGCGTGCGAGTCCTGGCCTTGACCGATCACGACACCCTCGAGGGCCTCGATGAGGCCCGCAGTGCGGCGACCTCGCTGGGGATGCAACTGGTCAACGGCGTCGAATTGTCCTGCACCTGGGGCGGCGCGACCATTCATGTGCTCGGCTACGGATTTGATGTCAATGCCGAACCGTTGGTCGAGGCGATCGCCAAATTGCACGATGGCCGCTGGCTACGGTCCGAAGAAATAAGCCGCAAGCTGGCATTGAAAGGCATGCCCGGCGCGCTGGAAGGTGCCCGGGCGATCCAGCAGGAACTGGGCGACAGCGGCAATGCGCCGGCCCGTCCGCATTTCGCCGACTGGATGGTGCGTGAAGGTTTCGTCAAGGATCGCGCTGAAGCGTTCCGTAAATGGCTGGGCGCCGGCAAGCTGGGCGACGTCAAGCAGCATTGGCCGACCCTGGAAGACACGGTCGAAACGCTGCGAGCCGCGAAAGCCTGGGTCAGCCTGGCGCATCCGTGGCACTACGATTTCACTCGCAGCAAGCGTCGCCGCCTGATTTCTGACTATATTCAAGCCGGGGGCCACGCAATTGAAGTGGTCAATGGCCATCAGCCCGCCGAGCAAGTGGGCAGCCTGGCGATTCTTGCCCGCGAGTTCGGTCTGCTGGTCAGCGCCGGCAGTGATTTTCATGGCCCTGGAGGCTGGTCCGAGATCGGCGAGTACCGCCCGCTCCCGGAGGATCTGCCACCACTGTGGTGTCGATTCAAACATGACCCAATTATTGCCGCCGTCTGAACAGGTAGAGAATGTGAGTCAATTTTTCCAGATTCATCCGGAGAACCCGCAAGCGCGCCTGATCAAACAGGCTGTCGAAATCATCCGCGGCGGCGGGGTGGTGATTTATCCCACAGACTCGTCCTACGCCATTGGTTGCCAGATCGGCGACAAGAATGCCGTGGATCGCGTGCGCCGTTTGCGTGGGCTGGATGAAAAGCACAACTTCGCGCTGATTTGCAGCGACCTGTCGCAACTGGGGGTGTTCGCCAAGATCGACACGGGCACCTTCCGCTTGCTCAAGGCGCACCTGCCGGGGCCTTACACCTTCATTCTCAACGCCACCCGCGAAGTCCCGCGGCTGTTGTTGCACCCGAAAAAACGCACCATCGGCCTGCGGGTGCCGAGTCATCCGATTGCCCTGGCGCTGCTGGAAGAGCTCGGCGAGCCCTTGATGAGCGTGACCCTGATCATGCCCGGCGACACCGATCCGATGAGCGATCCTTACGAAATGCGCCAATTGCTTGAGCATCAGGTCGACCTGATCATCGATGGTGGTTTCGGCGGGATCAAGGCGTCCACCGTGATCAACCTCGCCGACGGCGAGCCGGAAGTGATCCGCGTCGGTTGCGGCGACCCTACGCCGTTCATGGCCGAGGCGTAGATGTCTGCAGTAGAACCCGTTGTCGACAGTCAGCCCGGCGCCCAGCAAGAGCTGCCCTTCGCCATGGTCTATGGCCAGGCGGTCATGGAAATGCCGCTGGACCTGTACATCCCGCCGGATGCGCTCGAAGTGTTTCTCGAAGCCTTCGAGGGGCCCCTCGACCTGCTGCTGTACCTGATCCGCAAGCAGAACATCAACATCCTCGACATTCCCGTGGCGGAAATCACTCGCCAGTACATGGGCTATGTCGAGCTGATGCAGTCGGTGCGCCTGGAACTGGCCGCCGAGTACCTGGTGATGGCCGCGATGCTGGCCGAGATCAAGTCGCGGATGCTGTTGCCGCGGGCCGAAACCATCGAAGACGAAGAAGATGACCCGCGCGCCGAACTGATCCGTCGCTTGCAGGAATACGAACGCTTCAAGGCGGCGGCCGAAGGCATCGATGGCCTGACTCGCGTCGGGCGTGACGTGGTGGTGCCCAAACTGGATGCCCCGGAAGCGCGGGCGCGCAAGCTGTTGCCGGACGTGCGTTTGTCAGAGCTGCTGCTGTCCATGGCCGAAGTCCTGCGCCGTGGCGACATGTTCGAAAGTCACCAGGTCAGTCGCGAGGCATTGTCCACCCGCGAACGCATGAGCGATGTGCTGGACCGGCTCAAGGGCGGCGGTTTCGTGCCCTTTGTCGAGCTGTTCACCGCTGAAGAAGGACGCCTGGGGGTGGTGGTGACCTTTATGGCGATCCTCGAACTGGTCAAGGAATCTTTGGTCGAGCTGGTGCAGAATGAGCCGTTCGCGGCGATCCACGTGCGAGCCCGAGCCGAATAACGAGTTGAATCATGAACCTGACTGAACCCCGCGAGCTGGCGCCATTGCTTGAAGCCTTTCTGTTGGCCTCGGGAAAACCGCAATCGCTTGAACGCCTGTTCGAACTCTTCGAAGAGGGCGAGCGCCCTGAGCCGCCAGTCTTCAAGAAAGCCCTGACGATTCTGGCCAAGTCCTGCGACGGCCGCGCCTTCGAGCTGAAGGAAGTGGCCTCCGGGTATCGCCTGCAGATCCGCGAAAAGTTCTCGCCGTGGGTAGGCCGTTTGTGGGAAGAACGCCCGCAGCGTTATTCCCGCGCCATGCTCGAAACCATCGCCTTGATCGCCTATCGCCAGCCGATCACCCGGGGCGAGATCGAGGACGTGCGGGGCGTGGCGGTCAACAGTCACATCGTCAAGACCCTGCTGGAACGCGAGTGGATTCGTATCGTCGGGTACCGCGACGTGCCTGGCAAACCGGCGATGTTCGCCACCACCAAGGCGTTTCTCGACCACTTCAACCTGAAGAACCTCGACGATTTGCCGCCACTGGCTGAGTTGCGAGAGCTGGAGCCTGATCCGGTGCTCGATTTTGACGACGCACCGGTACCGGCAGGCTTGCAGGAACTGGCGGATGCCAGTGCCGAACCGGAAGAACCCAAGGAGGAGACCAGTTTCCATACGCTGTTGCTGGAACTGGACACCATGGAAGAGGGGCTCAAGACCGACTTCGATGACATCCTGCGTGATAGTGCGGTGACGGATTCCGAAGAGGTGCTGGATCAGCCTGAGCCTGAAATCGAAGTTGAACTTCAAGTCGAGCCTGAAGCCACAGTCGAAGAAGAACCGGAAGAAGAGTTGGAAGATGACGTGCTGGGTGTCGCCGAAGCGCGGGAGAAACTTCTGGCTGCTGTGGCTGCCCTCGAACAGCACAAACCCGAACCCGAATTGAGCGACGAAGAGGCCGAAGCCCGGGCTCTGGCCGAAGCCATCGAAGCCGAACGCCGCGAATTCGACGACTGACCCGGATCATGTGGACGCCGATTCCCCTTTGGGAGTGAGCCTGTTCGCGATAGCGGTGGGTCAGGCAAAACGATGTCGATTGACACTCCCTCATCGCGAGCAGGCTCGCTCCTACAGGGGTTCTGTGTTGCCTGGAGAATTTGATGAGCTCAACCAAAGACCCCTGCATCAGCGTCTGCAAATTCGCCGATGACATCTGCCTCGGCTGCGGCCGCAGCAAGCGCGAGATCAGGGCCTGGAAGAAACTCGACAAGTCCGACAAGCGCACGGTGCTGGCCGAAGCGTCGCTGCGGTTGATCAAACTTGGCGCCGCCGGTCGGCGGAAAGGCAAGTAAGTCTCCATTCATCAGCTAGTCTCTGATGCGCGAACGCTTCCATGAGCGTATGATTCGCGACCCTTTGGCGATCCCTTTGCCAAAGTACCCAGTTTTACATCGCTTCAGGACGCTCAATTCAGGGCCGCCTGAACAGACCACACCGGGAGGTGCCCAGATGAGTATCAACGACCAGAAAGACGACCAGGAAATCGGCCCAGCAGGCGAAAAACTGCAGAAAGTCCTCGCCCGTATCGGCGTCGGCTCGCGCCGTGACGTGGAAGCCTGGATCAGCCACGGCCGCATCAAGGTCAATGGCAAAGACGCCACCCTTGGGCAGCGCGTCGACATGCACGACGCCATCACCATTGATGGCAAGGTGATCAAGCGCGAAGAAGCCGCCGAGTCGGTACGCCGCGTGATCATGTACAACAAGCCCGACGGTGAAATCTGCACTCGCCTTGATCCGGAAGGCCGTCCGACCGTTTTCGACAAGATGCCGCGCCCGAAAGAAGGTCGCTGGATCAACATCGGTCGCCTGGACATCAACACCACCGGCCTGCTGATGTTCACCACCGACGGTGAGCTGGCCAACCGCCTGATGCACCCGTCCTACGAAATGGACCGTGAATACGCGGTACGTGTCCGTGGTGAAGTCGATGACGAAATGATCGAGCGTCTAAAGGCAGGCGTCGTCCTCGAAGACGGCCCGGCCAAGTTCACCGACATCAAGCAAGCACCTGGTGGCGAAGGTTTCAACCATTGGTACCACTGCGTGGTGATGGAAGGTCGCAACCGCGAAGTTCGTCGTCTGTGGGAATCCCAGGGCCTGGTGGTCAGCCGTCTGAAGCGCGTGCGTTTCGGTCCGGTGTTCCTCAACTCCGACCTGCCGATGGGCCGCTGGCGCGAAATGAGCCAGTACGAAGTCGACATTCTGAGTGCTGAAGTCGGCCTGACCCCAGTGGCCATGCCGCAAATGAACGCCAAGAGCAAAGACAAGCTCGACCGCATGCAGCGTAAATCGTCGCGTCCAATGGGCAAGACCGAGCGCGTGCGTTCGTTGCGTCCAGCCATCGGCAACCAGACCGCTGCTACGCCGCGTGACTCCCGTGAACCGCAAATCGAAGGCGAGCGTCCAGCCCGCAAACCAGCAGCGCCACGCGCTGATGGCGAGCGCGGTCCACGCACGCCGCGTCCGGCCAACGGTCGCACTGAACGTGGCGAAGGCCGTGGTGCTCCAAGTGGTGGTCGCAGTGATCGCGGTGCTCCAGCCGGTCGTGGCGAGTCTCGTGGTGAGTCGGGTCGCGGTACGCCAGTGGCAGACCGTCCTTCCGACACCAAGCGCCCGGCCAAGGCACCGGCGAAGAAGCGCCCAGGCATCGTTCTGGTCGACAAGGATGCGCCATCAGGCAAACGCCGTGGTGCGCCAGCCGGTTCGGGCCAGCGTCCGGGCTTTGGTCGTCGCAAGCCTGAGTAATCGGTAAGCACCGAATAAAAAACGCCAACCCTCGGGTTGGCGTTTTTTTTGGTCTGGCAAAAGCCGGTCTTCAGAATGCAGATAAACCTGTGGCGAGGAAGCTTGCTCCCGTTGGGTCGCGAAGCGGCCCCAAACCCTCTACCCCGGTGTGTCAGGCAAATCGTGGCGGCAGGTTTTGCGACTGCTGCGCAGTCGAACGGGAGCAAGCTCCCTCGCCACAGGGTTCATGTTGCTTAGAAAACAAACCGCCCATCAAACACCGGCTCATCATCCAGCGCCAACACGCCGCTGGAGAAGATCAGGTCCAGATGATGGCTGCCCTTGGCCCCACCACCCAACCCCAGATGCAGCCCGCAATGGCGCTCCTCGAACCCGGCATTTCGGGCATACAGCGCCTTCACGCCTTCATTGGTGCCGATTCCCAATTCCTCAATGCGCCGGTTCGACGGATTGGCCTCCAGGTACTTGTTGAAATCATGTTCCAGTCCCGGCACTTCCGTGGCGATCTTGTGGATGGTCGAGTTCTCGATCCACAACTCCAGCGGCGAATCCAGCACCCCGTACTTGCGGGCAAACGGAATGGTGCTGAGGAAGGTCCCCATGAACTTCACCCGGCCGTTGATCGCTTCGCTGTGCGTGGCAATTTCACCGGGGGCCAAATCAAAGTTGCCGATGCCGTTGATGTCGGTCCACTTCTTGATGCTGTTCAGCGGTGTTTCAAACCACGAGCCGTGATCATCTTTGAAACTCAACGTTGTCGCGTGAGACATGCGCTGGATCAAGTGGCTGTTCAAACCCGCTATGCGCTGCGGAGTGACGCTGAAAGTGTCGTAGAAGTAATCGCCGTAATCCTTGAACAGCAGCGACTTCTTCCAGTTCTCGGCCATTACACCTTGCAGCGCACGGACAAACTCCGGGCCGTCGGGGCGAGGATTGGGCAGGGTGGAAGAGTCGTAGAAGAAAATGTACAGATCGCTTTCGGCAATCGCCTGGGCCAGCTTTTCTGTCGGCTCGATGTCCAGGCGCATGGTGCTGAAACGGAAGGGCTGGCTGTCACTGGCCTGTTCGGCGATGGCGCCGGTCAGTGCCTCGTAATCAGCGGTGTGGCCGAGCAAGACCTTTGCCGGGTTGATGCCGGCAACGGCAGGGTGGTGTTCGAGGTAGTAAAGGAAATGCGAAATGGCGCGTTGCTTATCCATGTAGTCCTCCCTGACAAACCGAGAAAAAGTGGCAGGCACAACCGGCCGGATCGTGCCTGCCGGGTGGGCCTTACAGAGGCCACATCGCCGTGCCGAACGGAACAACCGCATCGGCTTGCATCATTTCAACGGCGGCTTCATGGGTCGGTGCTTCAAACCAATCGTCCAGTTGCAGTTCAGTTTCCAAGTCTTTTTCAAGTGCTTGCATTGTGAATCTCCTAGATGACTTTTTCGGTAAGTGCAGCGGCGCGTTTTTCAGTCATTGAATAACGTGCCAACTTGCCGGTCGATGCGTCTCGGCAAGTCGCTGAAAACCTAGTCCAGAGCTTTTTAAATTGCAAAAAAATAATCAAATTAGATTTATTTGAACTTTTTATTCTGTTTTATCAGGGCCTGTTTATCGATTAAAAACAAAAAACTAACTCGACCTTTTCCTTAGGAAGCTTCCTAACGTCAATTTGCAGTCGTCCTACGGATTGATCTGATTTGGAAAGTCTGCGTTACGGCTTGTAAAGAAAAGCTGACGGATTATCGCCTCTGAGCCCTTGGATTGACGTCCACGGAAGGTGTGTAAGGAAATCCTTCCGCAAACACGTCGCTCAACCACCCTGCAAGGCTCTGGCTCGCTTGTTTCAACGGCGCTGGCAGGGTGAGATGCGCTCCATGCCTGTCGTGCAGGTGCATAACAAGAAGGAGGCGCAATGAACGCCGTGACTCATCTCCACTTCTCCCCCGAGGGCGATTTGTTCGTCGTCCCCGTCGAAGACCCGCAAAGGTCTGACCCAGTTTTTGCAGCCGCCCGAGACCCTCGGGGCGGACACAGGCAATCCCGGCAAACGACGCGCTGATCCAGCGGTGTCTGGCAGCAGGGGGTTACAGGTGTACAATGCGCCGCGTTTTAACTGTGACCTCCTGCGCATCTGCGCAAACCTCAAGGCTATCCGCCTTGTTCACTCCGCCGCGCCACAAGCGTGTCGGGTTCGATTTCGTCACAGATAAAAACAAACAGGTGACGCATGACCGTTGTAAAAACGCTGAACTCCTTTTGCCTTCGCTGGGGTTTGATCGGCGCTGCTTGAAATCGCAACCGAGCAGCAACGTCTAACGAACATCATCAAACCTTGCGTGAGACCCTTTTCATGAGTGGACAAAACTCGCATTCAGGCGAGCTGAAACGCGGCCTGAAAAATCGCCATATTCAACTGATCGCCCTCGGTGGCGCGATCGGTACCGGGCTGTTCCTGGGCTCGGCCGGTGTACTGAAATCTGCCGGCCCGTCGATGATCCTCGGCTACGCCATCTGCGGCTTCATTGCCTTCATGATCATGCGCCAGCTCGGCGAAATGATTGTCGAAGAGCCTGTGGCGGGTTCCTTCAGCCACTTCGCCCATAAATACTGGGGCGGGTTCGCCGGCTTCCTGTCGGGCTGGAACTGCTGGATCCTGTACATCCTGGTGGGCATGTCGGAGCTGACTGCGGTCGGCAAATACATCCACTACTGGGCGCCACACATTCCGACCTGGGTCTCGGCCGCCGGCTTCTTCGTCCTGATCAACCTGATCAACCTGGCCAACGTCAAAGTCTTTGGCGAGGCCGAGTTCTGGTTCGCGATCATCAAGGTCGTGGCGATTGTCGGCATGATCGCGCTCGGCAGCTACCTGCTGGTCAGCGGCCACGGCGGCCCGCAAGCCTCGGTGACCAACCTGTGGGCCCACGGCGGTTTCTTCCCGAACGGGGTTAGCGGCCTGGTGATGGCCATGGCGATCATCATGTTCTCCTTCGGCGGCCTGGAAATGCTCGGTTTCACCGCAGCAGAAGCCGACAAGCCGAAAACCGTGATCCCGAAAGCCATCAACCAGGTGATCTACCGGATCCTGATTTTCTACATCGGTGCGCTGGTCATCCTGCTGTCGCTGACGCCATGGGACAGCCTGTTGGCGACCCTGAATGCGTCGGGTGATTCCTACAGCGGCAGCCCGTTCGTGCAAGTGTTCTCGATGCTTGGCAGCGACACCGCCGCACACATCCTCAACTTCGTAGTCCTGACGGCGGCGCTGTCGGTGTACAACAGCGGCACTTACTGCAACAGCCGGATGCTGCTGGGCATGGCCGAGCAGGGCGATGCGCCGAAAGCCTTGGCGAAAATCGACAAGCGCGGCGTGCCGGTGCGTTCGATCCTCGCTTCGGCGGCGGTGACGTTGATTGCGGTGTTGCTGAACTACCTGATCCCGCAAAACGCGCTGGAACTGCTGATGTCGCTGGTGGTTGCCACCCTGGTGATCAACTGGGCGATGATCAGCTTCTCGCATTTCAAGTTCCGCCAGCACATGGACAAGACCAAGCAGACGCCGCTATTCAAAGCCCTGTGGTACCCATACGGGAACTACGTCTGCCTGGCGTTCGTGGTGTTCATTCTCGGCGTAATGCTGTTGATCCCGGGCATCCAGATCTCGGTGTATGCGATTCCGGTTTGGGTCGCGTTCATGTGGGTGTGCTACGGGATCAAGAACAAGCGCAGCGCTCAGCATGCGTTGCAGGCTGCAAACGCGAAGTAAGCGCAGCTCGCAGAAACAACAAACCCGGCCATGTGCCGGGTTTGTCATTTTCAGGCTTCACACAACCCCCGTGTAGGAGTGAGCCTGCTCGCGATGGGGTCGTGTCAGGCAACAAAGATGTCGACTGACAACACTGCTATCGCGGGCAAGCCTCGCTCCTACAGGGACCGCATGCTTTCAGTTCATTCGCGGTATCCTGCGCGTTCTGAATACGGACGCTTTTCCATGCTGGTGATTTCCAACAATGTGCATCTGCCGGATGCCGAGATCGAGTTGACCGCCATCCGCGCGCAAGGCGCCGGTGGGCAGAACGTCAATAAGGTCTCCAGCGCCATGCACCTGCGCTTCGACATTCCGGCCTCGTCCTTGCCCGAGTTCTACAAGGAACGGCTGCTGGCGCTGCGTGACAGTCGCATCACCAGCGATGGCGTGTTGATTATCAAGGCCCAGCAATACCGCACGCAGGAAGCCAATCGCGCCGATGCGCTGGAGCGGCTGGTCGAGTTGATTCTCAGCGCCACCAAAGTCGAGAAGAAACGCCGCCCGACCAAGCCGACCCTCGGTTCGAAGAAGCGTCGGCTGGAATCCAAGACCAAGCGCGGCAGCATCAAGGCCGGGCGCGGCAAGATCGATTTCTAGCGAGCGTCGCGCCCTTCGCGGTACTTTTCACTCAAGTGCTTCGGCGCCTGCCGGTACAAATAAACGCTCAGCGCCAAACCGCTCAATGCAGCAATCGCGGCGAACAGGAAGATCGAGGCAAAGCCAAACCCTGCAGCAATCGCACCGGCCAGCGGCCCGGTAATCCCCAGCGACAAATCGATGAACAGCGAGTAAGCCCCGACCGCAGCACCGCGACTGGAGGCCGGCACCAGGTTGACCGCTTCCACGCCCAGCGCCGGGAACACCAGCGAGAAGCCGAAACCGCTCAATGCCGCACCGGCCAGTGCCCAATGTGCATCCGGCGCCAGCCACAGCAGCAGCAGCCCCAGGGTTTCCACCGACAGGCAGGCAATCGCCACGCGAAAGCCGCCGAGGCGGTTGATCAGGTTGCCGAACAGCAATCGCGCGCCGATGAAACTGGCGCCGAACAGGCTCAGGCACAGCACCGCGTTGTCCCAGTGCTGTGTGGCGTAATACAGCGTGATGAAGGTGGCGATGGTGCCGAATCCGATCGAGCCCAGGGCCAGGCCGCAACCATGGGGCAGCACCCGTCCCAGCACATGCATGAACGGCAGCCGTTCACCGACCACAATCGGCGCGGCGGTTTTTGGCCAGGCCAGTGCCAAGCCAAGGACGGCCAGCAGCACGATGCTCACGCCCATGCTCCACAAGCCCAGTTGACTGACCAGCAACACACCCAACGGCGCGCCGACTGCCAGTGCGCCGTAACTCGCTATGCCGTTCCAGGAGATGACTTTGGCGGTGTTCGCCGCGCCGACCCGGCCGATGCCCCAACCAATCGAGCCGGAGCCCACCAGGCTTTCCGCGCTGCCGAGCACCAGGCGGCCGATCAGCAGGCTGATCAGGCTCAGCATCGGCAGGCTTTGGGTCCAGGCTGAAATCAGCATGAACACGCCGCTCAAACCGCAACCGGCGAGACCGTACATCACCGCGAGTTTGCTGCCCTTATTGTCGATGATTTTCCCGGCATAAGGGCGGCTGAGCAGGGTGGCCAGGTATTGCACGCTGATCACCAGCCCCGCGATTACTGCGCCGAAGCCGAGATCGCTGTGGACGTAGCCGGGCAATACGGCGAGGGGAATGCCGATGTTCAGGTAGCCGATGAAGGTAAAGAGAACGATGGAAACGACTTGCAGCGTGACCGCCAGGGGGCGCTGGTTTTCAGACATGGGTAAAGGTCCACGGGAAAGCAGGATAGATAGGCTGCTTATGATAGCGGCGCGAGCGTCCGTGGGCGTGGAAAAGTAAAACTATTTGCCGTGCGGGGGGTTAATCAGGGTTTTGCGGGGGCGACCAGTTGCGTCGTGACCAGGGCGGCCAGGGCGTTTTCTTCGGTGCCGAAACGGGCGAGCAACGCGGCTTGTTTCTCGGGGGAGAGGCGATTCCAGATCTCGATCATCTTCTCGGCGGTGCCGATCAGGACGCTGGCCTGGGTCTCTGTGAAGTCGTCGGTCATGGTGGGCAGCTCAAGGGTTCAGGCGGTGTGGAAAGCGCATGTTAGCGCTTTCCACACGGTCTGGCATTGCAGGTGTTTCAGTCTTCGCTGTCGGCCTGGCGGCGTTCAGTGGCTTCTTTCGGCTCGGGCTGTTGGGCACCGGCTTGTTGCGTGGTTGTCTGCTCAGTTTCGTGCAGGCTTGGGAAGGGGAGATTAGGGATCTCGTGCATGGTTCGCGCTCCTCGCAAAGTCTGTTGATAGATCTGGTAGATCCGCGCTTTTAAAAAGCTTGGGCAGGATACAGCAGGAGAAATGACAAACAGACTTTTATATCCATTTGTTTCGACGGATGGAGTTGTCTAGACAGGTCAATAGCAGTGACACAAAACAGAGGGGCGAGCCTGTTCGCGAAGGGCCCGGCCAGACATCACAGTATTCGGCAATGCCATAAAAAAGGCCCGCATGAATAACCATGCGGGCCCTTTGCATTCCAGTCGGTGATCAGTGCTTCGGCTCGTCGTTCGACATTGCCAGCAGCTGTTTTTCCTGATTCCAGTCGAAAGGTTCGTCGTTCTGTTCGGCTTCGAAACGACGCTCTTCCAGTGCCTGGTACAAATCGATTTCATCATCGGGCATGTAATGCAGGCAGTCACCGGCGAAATACCACAACAGGTCGCGCGGGACCAGGTGGGCGATTTGCGGGTAACGGGTGATCACCTGGCACAGAATGTCCTGGCCCAGGTATTGGCTTTCGATCGGGTCGACCGGCAGCAACGCACGCAGCTCATCGAAGCGCTCCAGGAACAGGGCATGGCTTTCTTCGGGAACCTGTTCGGCCTCACCTACCGCGACCAGGATGCTGCGCAAGTGGTCGAGCAAGACAAGATGATCGGCAACGACGTTGGACACGAGATAAGTCCTCAAGAGCAAAACGGGCGCAGGAGTATAAAGCTCCTGCGCCCGTTTTTACAGGATCAGCGGACCTTTCCGTCGGCCAGTGCCAGTTCGTCTTTGTCGAAATCATCGACGTCGATGACCTTGCGCCGCGCTACTTCGGCATCACGCAGGGACTGCGCCTCACCCGCTTGCAACACTCCAGCCTCCAGCGCTGCATCGATGACATGTTCCCCAGCCGCCGGTTTGACCTGACCGCTCTTGAGCGCCACGTGCAGTTTTTTCTGTAACGGCTGCGCCGCGTTCAACAGGTTGCAGGCGTGTTGCAGGGCACCGACCGCGTCGTCTGCCGATTGCGGGCGGTAGCAACCGCCGAGCAATTCTTCGAGGGTTGGATCGCCCTTGGCGCGTCCGATCACTGCGGCGACTTCGGCGCCGAGTTTGTCCGATGGACCTTTGTGGCGACGGCCGAACGGGAACACGATCACCCGCAACAGGCAACCCAGCACCTTGTTCGGGAAGTTGCTGAGCAATTCATCCAGCGCACGCTCCGACTGGCCAAGGCTTTCTTCCATGGCCCACTTGAACAGCGGCGCCATGTGCTCCGGCGAATCGAGGTCGTGGTAACGCTTGAGCGCGGCGGAGGCGAGGTACATGTTGCTGAGTACATCCCCAAGACGCGCCGACAGGCGTTCGCGACGTTTCAGTTCACCGCCCAGCAACATCATGCTGAGGTCGGCAAGCATGGCAAACGCAGCCGCCTGTCGATTAAGCGCACGGAAGTAACCCTGACTGAGCTTGTCACCCGGCGAATGTTCCAGGTGCCCGAAGCCGAGGTTCAACACCAGCGTGCTGGCGGCGTTGCTCACGGCGAAACCGATGTGCTTGAGCAGCAGGCCATCGAATTCGGTGAGTGCCTGATCCTTGTCTTCACGGCCGGCGAGAGCCATTTCTTTCAGCACGAACGGATGGCAGCGAATGGCACCCTGACCAAAGATCATCAGGTTGCGCGAGAGGATGTTCGCGCCTTCCACGGTGATGAAAATGGGCGCGCCATTCCAGCTGCGACCGAGGTAGTTGTTCGGCCCCATGATGATCGCCTTGCCGCCGTGAACATCCATGGCGTGGCTGATGCACTCGCGGCCGCGTTCGGTGAGGTGGTACTTGAGAATCGCCGACAGCACCGACGGTTTCTCGCCCAGGTCCACCGCGTTGGCGGTCAGCATTCGGGCGGCGTCCATCATCCAGGCGTTGCCGCCGATGCGTGCCATGGCTTCCTGAATACCTTCGAACGCCGACAGTGGAACGTTGAACTGCTCACGAACCTGTGCGTACTGACCGGTGACCAGGCTGGTGAACTTGGCCGCACCGGTGCCGACCGCCGGCAGGGAAATCGAACGCCCGACTGACAGGCAGTTCATCAGCATCATCCAGCCCTTGCCGAGCATTTCCTGGCCGCCGATGAGAAAGTCCAGCGGCACGAAGACGTCCTTGCCGGAGTTCGGGCCATTCATGAAGGCGGCACCCAGCGGCAGATGGCGGCGGCCGATCTCGACACCGGCGGTGTCGGTCGGGATCAGCGCCAGGCTGATGCCCAGGTCTTCCTTGTCACCCAACAAATGGTCCGGGTCATAGGCCTTGAAGGCCAGGCCGAGGAGGGTGGCGACCGGGCCCAGCGTGATGTAGCGCTTTTCCCAGTTGAGGCGCAGGCCGAGGGTTTCCTTGCCTTCCCATTCACCTTTGCAGATGACCCCGGTGTCGGGCATGGCGCCAGCGTCGGAGCCGGCCAGTGGGCCGGTCAATGCGAAGCACGGGATATCGTCACCCCGTGCCAGCCTTGGCAGGTAATGGTTGCGTTGTTCGTCGGTGCCGTAATGCAGCAGCAGTTCGGCCGGGCCCAGCGAGTTAGGGACCATTACGGTCGACGCGAGGTCGCCACTGCGGGTTGCCAGTTTCATCGCCACCTGGGAGTGGGCATAGGCCGAGAAGCCCTTGCCGCCAAACTCTTTGGGGATGATCAGCGCGAAGAAGCCGTTCTCCTTGATGTGGGTCCAGGCTTCGGGCGGCAGGTCCATGTCTTGCCCGATCTGCCAGTCGGTGACCATGGCGCAGAGCTCTTCGGTCGGGCCGTCGATAAAGGCCTGTTCCTCTTCACTGAGCTGCACTTTTGGATAGGACAGCAACTTGTTCCAGTCCGGGCGACCGCTGAACAGTTCGCCATCCCACCACACGGTCCCGGCGTCGATCGCATCGCGCTCGGTTTGCGACATTGGCGGCAGGGTTTTCTGGAACCAGCTGAACAGCGGCGCGCTGAAGAATTTGCGACGCAGGTCGGGCAGCAACAACGGCGCCGCGACGGCTGCAATCAACACCCAGAAAACCAGCAGCAGCCAGCCTGGCGCGCGACTGAAGGCACCCATCGCGACGATATAGGCAGCGACGATGCACAGGGCGGGCAGGGGGGCGATGCGACGGTGGGCTAAATAAGCTATCCCGACAACCAGAACCAGTATCCACAACAGCAGCATATTTAATCCTCCGTGAACCAGGGCAAAACCAACCTTCAGAGCTTAGACGGCATCCGCAAAACAGGGTGGTCGGAGCGAGGTGATTGAATTCGTGGGAAACCATCGATGAGTTTTGTAGGTTGGGTTGGCAACACGCCCGGGAAATCGTTCGTTTCCTACGCGGCAATACGCCCATGTTTGGCCGAAACGTCGTTATCTCTGTGCTGAAGGTGTCGCTAGACTCGTGGCTTCCCCAGGAGATTGTTCTCATGCACGAGTATCTGAGTCCCGGCCGCTTCATCGATAGTGACCACCCCTCGGTGGTGGAGTTCGCCGAAAAACACCGGGGCGCCAGTCGCGATCCGCTTGAGCAGGCGATCAATCTCTATTACGCGGTGCGCGAGGCCGTGCGCTACAACCCCTACACGTTCAGTCGCGACCCGGATACGTTGCGCGGCAGTTATGCCTTGGCGGCCGGGGAAAGTTATTGCGTGCCCAAGGCCACGCTTCTGGCCGGTGCCGCGCGACATTGCGGGATCCCTGCGCGGATCGGTCTGGCGGACGTGCGCAATCACCTGTCGACGCCGCGGTTGCTCGAATTGCTCAGGAGCGACGTGTTTGCCATGCACGGCTATACGGAGTTGTTTCTGAACGGGCGCTGGGTCAAGGCGACGCCGGCCTTCAACCAGCAACTCTGCGAACTGTTCAATATCGCGCCGCTGGAGTTCGACGGCATCAACGACAGTGTTTTCCATCCCTTCAACCGCGACGGCGAGCAGTTGATGGAGTACCTGGTCGACCACGGCCAGTTCACCGACGTGCCTGAGACGTTCTTTTTCGAGCACCTGGAAAAGTGCTACCCACATTTGTTCAGCGACACATTGCCGGCGTTGCTGGGTGACATGCAGAGTGATTTGAGCCGCGCCTGATCCGGCGTATGCTGCCTGCGCATTCATCCATAAAGAGGCGGTCATGCTGAAGATCTGGGGTCGGAAAAATTCGTCGAATGTCAGAAAGCCATTGTGGGCCGCCGAGGAGTTGGGCCTGGCCTATGAAGCCATCGATGCGGGTGGCGCCTTCGGTGTAGTCGATACGCCGCAGTATCGTGCGATGAATCCCAACGGTCGCGTGCCGGTGATCGAAGATGACGGCTTCGTGCTCTGGGAATCGAACGCCATCGTGCGCTACCTGATGGCTCAGCACGCCAACGGCACGGCCTGGTACCCGACGGATCTGAAGGCTCGCGCCGCTGCCGACAAGTGGATGGACTGGACCACCTCCAGTTTTGCCGGCCCGTTCCGCACGGTGTTCTGGGGCGTGTTACGCACACCTGAAGACAAGCAGGACTGGACCGCCATCAACGCCGCAATCAAGGAGTGCGATGATCTGTTGGCGATGGCGAACCAGGCGTTGGCGGCCGCGCCGTATCTGTCCGGCGACGAAATCGGCATGGGCGACATTCCCCTTGGCAGTTTCATTTATGCCTGGTTCGAGATGCCGATCGAGCGTGCACCGCAGCCGCATCTTGAAGCCTGGTATGCACGACTGAAACAGCGTCCGGCGTATAAAAAAGCCGTTATGACCGCGTTGACTTAATACTCACTATCGACACACTTGACTGTACTTGTTTGGCGGCGACAAGCACCATTGCGCTCGTGCGCCGCGGTTGCATTGCTCGCCGCCCGCCCATAGTTATCCCTTTCTTCCCTTCTTGGTGCGTAAATCCGATATGAGTTCCGCTCTGTCCATCCGGCAGCTAACCAAAACCTACGGCAACGGTTTCCAGGCCCTGAGTGGTATCGATCTGGACGTCGCCGAAGGTGACTTTTTCGCCTTGCTCGGCCCTAACGGTGCCGGCAAATCCACGACCATCGGCATTCTCTCGACCCTGGTGAACAAGACCAGCGGCACGGTGAATATCTTCGGTCACGACCTGGACAAGGAGCCGGCAGCGCTCAAGCGTTGCATCGGCGTGGTGCCCCAGGAATTCAACTTCAACCAGTTCGAAAAAACCTTCGACATCGTCGTGACCCAGGCCGGTTACTACGGCATCCCGCCGAAGATCGCCAAGGAACGCGCCGAGCAGTATCTGACCCAGCTCGGGCTGTGGGACAAACGCGATGTGCCATCGCGTTCGCTGTCCGGTGGCATGAAGCGTCGCCTGATGATCGCCCGCGCACTGGTTCACGAACCGCGCCTGCTGATCCTCGATGAACCGACCGCGGGTGTGGACATCGAACTGCGTCGCTCGATGTGGACCTTTCTCACCGAGCTGAACCAGAAAGGCATCACCATCATCCTCACCACTCATTACCTGGAAGAGGCTGAGCAGTTGTGCCGCAACATCGGCATCATCGACCACGGCACGATTGTCGAGAACACCAGCATGAAACAGCTGCTCGGCCAGCTGCATGTGGAGACCTTTCTGCTTGATCTCAAGAACACGCTGAACGTCGCGCCGCAGTTGCTCGGTTATCCGACCAAGCTGCTCGACAGCCACACACTCGAAGTCCAGGTCGACAAGGCCATGGGCATCACCGCGCTGTTCACCCAGTTGGCGCAGCAGAACATCGAAGTGCTGAGCCTGCGTAACAAAACCAATCGCCTCGAGGAGTTGTTCGTGTCCCTGGTGGAGAAAAATCTGTCGAAGGTGGCGGTATGAGTTCCGAGCTGCAACCCAACCTCGTTGCCCTCAACACCATCGTTTACCGCGAGGTGAAGCGCTTTACCCGGATCTGGCCGCAGACCCTGCTGCCGCCGGCCATCACCATGGTCCTGTACTTCGTGATCTTCGGTAACCTGATCGGTCGACAGATTGGTGATATGGGTGGCTTCACCTATATGGAATACATCGTGCCGGGCCTGATCATGATGTCGGTGATCACCAACTCCTACGGCAACGTGGTGTCGAGTTTCTTCGGCAGCAAGTTCCAGCGCTCCATCGAAGAATTGATGGTGTCGCCGGTATCGCCGCATACGATTCTGATTGGCTACACCCTGGGCGGCGTGCTGCGGGGCTTGATGGTCGGGCTGATCGTGACGCTGTTGTCGCTGTTCTTCACCGAATTGCAGGTGCATCACCTGGGCGTGACCATTCTGGTGGTGGTGCTGACGGCGACGATCTTCTCGCTGCTGGGCTTCATCAACGCCGTATTTGCACGTAACTTCGATGATATTTCGATCATCCCGACCTTCGTGCTGACACCCCTGACATACCTGGGCGGGGTGTTCTACTCGATCAGCTTGCTGCCGCCGTTCTGGCAGACCGTGTCCCTGGCCAACCCGGTGCTGCACATGGTCAACGCCTTCCGTTACGGCATTCTTGGCGTTTCGGACATCAGGATCAGCGTGGCGATTACTTTCATGTTGGTGGCGACCGTCGTTCTATACATCGGTTGTGCGCGGCTGCTGGTCAGTGGGCGCGGGATGCGTACCTGAGAAAGGCCGCGTCGCCTGCTTCGCGGGCAAGCCTCGCTCCTACAGGTCTGATGGTGAACTGTAGGAGCGAGGCTTGCCCGCGAAGGCGTCAGCTCAAACACCATAAAAAAACGGCCTCCAACAATGGAGGCCGTTTTGCATTTACTGCATCCGGTTTCTCTTGCGCCGCTTCCACTGCCGCCCAACCCACCAGCGCCAATACATCATCACCAGGCAATAGGCGAGGGCGCCCAGCACCAGTCCCGTCACCACTGAACCCAGCAAAAACGGCTGCCACAAGGTGGAAAGCTCGCCACTGATCCATTCCCAGGTCAGCTCGTCCGGCAAATGCCTGGCCGGCACGTCCATTAACCACGCTCCCGTCTGATAGGTGCAGAAGAACACCGCTGGCATGGTAATCGGGTTGGTCAGCCAGACCAGGCTGACGGCAATGGGCATGTTGCCCCGCACTACGATCGCCAGAATGGCAGCGACCAGCATCTGCAACGGAATGGGCAGGAAGGCCGCGAACAGGCCCACCGCCATGGCCCGTGCGACGGAATGACGATTGAGGTGCCAGAGGTTCGGGTCATGCAGCAGGGTGCCGAGAAAGCGTAAGGATTTGTGTTCCCTGATGCTGGTCGGGTCTGGCATGTAACGTTTGAATAAGCGCCGGGGCATAAGGCTTCTCGGTCGGTTAAGGCGGCAAGTATGTCTGGATTCTATGAACCGCCCATTCAGACTTTGTGACAATTAATAACCGTGTGCGTGCAGTCGGGCAGCTATGCCTAGGGTGGGACTCTCAAGGACGGGCGTATGCGCACAGGGATGATGGCGCTGGCGTTGGGTTTGCTGGCCCTGCGTTTTTTACCGGTTTTACCGCCGGTCTGGTTATGGATGTTGCTGCCGGTCGTGGGTTTGATGCTGTTGCCGTTTCGGACTCACCCGTTGGCGTTTTTTCTGTTCGGCTTCAGTTGGGCGTGCGCGAGTGCGCAGTGGGCGCTGGATGATCGCCTGTCGCTGAAGCTCGATGGCGAGACTCGTTGGGTCGAAGGTCGGGTGACGGGCCTGCCGCAGAATGCCGAAGGGGTGGTGCGCTTCGAGTTGACCGACAGTCAGTCCCGAAGCACCCGGCTGCCCCGGCATCTGCGCCTCGCCTGGTATGACGGACCGCCCGTCAACAGCGGCGAACGGTGGCGGCTGGCGGTCAAGTTGAAGCGTCCTGCCGGGCTGCTCAATCCGCATGCCTTTGACTACGACGCCTGGTTGCTGGCACAACGCATCGGCGCTACCGGTACGGTCAAGGATGGCCATAGGCTGGCCGCCGCCCAATGGGCCTGGCGTGACAGCATTCGGCAGCAATTGCAGGTCGTCGATGCCCAAGGCCGGACGGGGGCGCTGATCGCATTGGTGTTGGGCGACGGCGGCGGGCTGAGTCGCGAGGACTGGCAAGTGCTGCAAGACACCGGCACCGTGCATCTGCTGGTGATTTCCGGGCAGCACATCGGGTTGCTGGCGGGGCTGGTGTATCTGCTGATCGCCGGGCTGGCGCGCTATGGTCTGTGGCCGAGCCGTTTGCCCTGGCTGCCATGGGCCTGCGGACTGGCGTTTGCCGCTGCGCTGGGTTACGGGTTGCTGGCCGGTTTTGAGGTGCCGGTGCGCCGGGCCTGCGTGATGATCGGTCTGGTGTTGTTGTGGCGGCTAAGGTTTCGGCACCTTGGCGCCTGGTGGCCGCTTTTGCTGGCGCTCAATGGCGTTTTACTGCTCGACCCGCTGGCGAGCCTGCAACCGGGGTTCTGGTTGTCCTTCGCAGCGGTGGCGGTGTTGATCTTCACTTTCGGTGGGCGTCTGGGGCCGTGGCGTTGGTGGCAAACGTGGACCCGTGCGCAATGGCTGATCGCGATCGGACTGTGCCCATTGCTATTGATACTTGGCTTGCCGATCAGCGTCAGCGGACCAGTGGCCAATTTGCTGGCGGTGCCCTGGGTCAGTCTGGTGGTATTGCCGCCAGCCTTGCTCGGGACGTTGTTACTGCCCGTCCCTTATGTGGGCGAGGGGTTGCTGTGGCTGGCGGGCGGTCTGGTCGACCTGTTGTTCAAGGGGCTGGCCTTGATGGCAGGGCGATTCCCCGCCTGGGTGCCGGTCGCGGTGCCGGTGTGGATTTGGGCGCTCGGTACGCTGGGGGCCTTTCTTCTATTACTGCCTAAAGGGGTGCCGTTGCGCCCGTTGGGTTGGCCGCTGCTGCTGTTGCTGGTTTTTCCACCTCGCCCGATGCTTGCCGAAGGCGTCGCCGAAGTCTGGCAACTGGACGTCGGCCAGGGCCTGGCCATCCTGGTGCGCACCCGCCATCACACCTTGTTGTATGACGCCGGGCCGCGTTTTGGCGATTTCGACCTCGGCGAGCGGGTGGTGCTGCCGTCATTGCGCAAACTGGGCGTGTCCGGGATCGACCTGATGCTGCTCAGTCACGCCGACGCCGATCACGCCGGCGGTGCACGTGCGGTTGCCAACGGATTGCCGGTGGCGCGGGTCCTGAGCGGTGATCCCGAGGCGCTGCCAGCCGAATTGCGCGCCGAAGGCTGTGAAAGCGGCCGGCAATGGACCTGGGACGGTGTGGACTTCCGTCTCTGGCAATGGATATCCGCCGCCGACAGCAATCAAAAATCCTGTGTCTTGCAGATCGAAGCCAGTGGCGAGCGATTGCTGCTGACCGGTGATATTGATGCGGCAGCCGAGCGGGCATTGCTCGACAGTCCGCTTGCCGTGCCGACCGATTGGCTGCAATCGCCTCACCACGGCAGTCGCAGTTCCTCTTCGATGGCGCTGCTCGCCGCGTTGCAACCCAGGGCTGTGCTGATTTCCCGGGGCCAGGGCAATTCCTTTGGCCACCCGCATCCCACCGTCATGGCGCTATCAAAAACGAGGCATGGCGATCTACGACAGCGCCACCCACGGCGCCATTCGTCTGCAACTGGGACGGTTCAAGCCGCCATGGACGATGCGTCTGGATCGGCGTTTCTGGCGCGATCCGCCACCGTTGGGCCCA
The DNA here is from genome assembly GCF_900106065.1 of Pseudomonas mandelii. Lineage (NCBI taxonomy): Bacteria > Pseudomonadati > Pseudomonadota > Gammaproteobacteria > Pseudomonadales > Pseudomonadaceae > Pseudomonas > Pseudomonas mandelii. Next base: position 398,853 of record NZ_LT629796.1, on the reverse strand, counting down.
TAACCGCCAGTTATGAAAGCCCGACCGGATGCGACATCACGGTCTTCGGTGCATCCGGCCCCTATGTTAGAGTGGCGCACTTTTTCGAGGGGGCTGTCACTGTGTGGGAATTGGTCAAATCCGGCGGCTGGATGATGCTGCCGATCATTCTGAGTTCCATCGCGGCAATGGCGATCGTCGCCGAGCGTCTCTGGACCCTGCGAGCCAGCCGTGTGACCCCTGAGCATTTGCTCGGGCAGGTCTGGGTGTGGATCAAGGACAAACAGCTCAATAAAGAAAAACTCAAGGAACTGCGCGCCAACTCACCGTTGGGCGAGATCCTGGCGGCGGGCCTTGCCAACTCCAAACATGGTCGCGAGATCATGAAAGAGTGCATCGAAGAGGCCGCCGCACGGGTGGTTCATGAACTCGAACGCTATATCAATGCGCTGGGCACCATCGCCGCCATGGCCCCATTGCTGGGCCTGTTGGGTACGGTGCTGGGCATGATCGACATTTTCAGCGCGTTCATGGGCACGGGCATGGGCACCAATGCCGCGGTGCTGGCGGGCGGTATCTCCAAGGCGCTGATCACTACGGCCGCTGGCCTGATGGTCGGTATCCCGGCAGTATTCTTTCACCGATTCCTGCAACGCCGGATCGATGAACTGGTGGTGGGCATGGAGCAGGAAGCGATCAAACTGGTCGAAGTGGTTCAGGGCGACCGTGATGTGGACCTGGCCGAGGGCAAAGCGTGAAATTCCGCCGCAAACCGCGGGAAACGGTCGACATCAACCTCGCGTCGCTGATCGACGTGGTGTTTATCTTGCTGCTGTTTTTCGTGGTCACCACTACGTTTACCCGTGAAACCCAGTTGCGCGTCGATCTGCCGGAAGCGGTCAGCGGTTCGCCTGCCGAAGACCAGCAGGTCAAGCACCTGGACGTTGCCATCAGTGCCGAAGGCGCGTTCTCGGTGAACAATCAGCTATTGCCGAAGAACGACCTCGCGACGCTGATGGAGGCGCTGCAGAAAGAATCCAATGGCGACACCAACCTGCCGCTGTCCATCAGCGCGGATGGCAAGACTCAGCATCAGTCGGTCATCACCGCCATGGACGCCGCCGGCAAGCTGGGTTTCAGCCACTTGCGCATGACCACGGTCGAAGCGGCACCGCCCGCGCCCTGATGGCCATGTCCGATCGCTTGCTCGCCGCGTGGTACCAAGGTCATCCGGCCCTGAAACTGTTGCAGCCACTGGAGTGGCTGTACCGGCGCATCGTCATGAACAAGCGCAAGCGCTTTCTGGCGGGCGAGGGCGAGATCTATCAGCCGCCCGTGCCGCTGATCGTGGTCGGCAATATCACCGTCGGTGGCACTGGCAAGACACCGCTGATTCTGTGGATGATCCAGCATTGCCAGCGCAGTGGTTTGCGGGTCGGCGTGGTCAGCCGGGGTTACGGCGCCAAACCGCCGCAATTGCCGTGGCGCGTCGAGGCCGATCAGAGCGCGGACATCGCCGGCGACGAACCGCTGTTGATCGTCCAGCGCACGGGCGTGCCATTGATGATCGACCCGGATCGCAGCAGCGCCGTCAAAGCGCTGCTGGCGAGTGAGCCGCTGGATCTGATCCTCTCCGATGACGGCATGCAGCATTACCGGCTGGCCCGGGACCTGGAACTGGTGTTGATCGACGCCGCCCGCGGCCTGGGCAACAAACGCTGCCTGCCGGCCGGTCCCTTGCGTGAACCGGTCGAACGCCTTCAGAGCGTCGATGCCGTGCTGTACAACGGCGCCGCCAATGATCGCGAAAACGGTTTTGCCTTCCAGCTGCAACCTACCGAACTGGTTAACCTGCAAAGCGGTGAGCGTCGCCCCCTCGACTACTTCCCCGCAGGTCAGGCACTGCACGCCGTGGCCGGGATCGGCAATCCGCAGCGTTTCTTCACGACCCTCGAAACGCTACACTGGCAGCCAGTGCCGCATGCGTTTGCCGACCACGCCGAATACAGCGTTCAGGCCTTGAATTTCACGCCGTCATTGCCGTTGGTGATGACCGAAAAGGACGCGGTGAAGTGCCGTGCCTTCGCCGCCGCCGATTGGTGGTACCTGGCGGTCGATGCTGCACCATCGCCGGCTTTCGTGGCCTGGTTCGATACGCAGTTGATGCGCCTGTTGCCGGCTCGTCTTTTGCCTTAACTCCGTTTTTATCCAGGGAATGCTCATGGACACCAAATTGCTCGACATCCTCGCTTGCCCGGTCACCAAAGGCCCCCTCAAACTCAGCGCCGACAAGACCGAGCTGATCAGTAAGGGCGCCGGCCTGGCTTACCCGATTCGCGATGGCATCCCGGTGATGCTCGAAACCGAAGCCCGCACCCTGACCACCGACGAGCGCCTGGATAAATGACCACAGCCTTTACCGTTGTCATTCCATCGCGTTATGCCTCCACCCGTCTGCCGGGCAAACCGCTGCTGCTGATCGCCGGCAAGCCGATGATCCAGCACGTCTGGGAGCAGGCGAGCAAAAGCAGTGCCGAGCGTGTCGTGGTCGCCACTGACGACGTGCGCATTGTTGAGGCGTGCAAGGCGTTTGGCGCCGAAGTGGTGCTGACCCGCGAAGATCACAATTCCGGTACCGATCGCCTGGCCGAAGTCGCCGCGAAACTGGGCCTGGCCGCCGACGCCATCGTGGTCAACGTCCAGGGTGACGAACCGTTGATTCCGCCGAGTGTGATCGATCAGGTGGCTGCCAACCTGGCCGCCCACGCCGAAGCGCGCATGGCCACCCTGGCCGAGCCGATCGAAGACGTGGAAACCCTGTTCAATCCCAACGTGGTCAAGGTTGTCAGCGACCTTAATGGCTTGGCGCTGACCTTCAGTCGTGCCACGTTGCCGTGGGCCCGCGACGCGTTCGCCAAAAGCCGCGAGCAATTGCCGGAAGGCGTGCCGTACCGCCGCCACATCGGCATTTATGCCTACCGCGCCGGTTTCCTGCATGACTTCGTCAGCTGGGGCCCGTGCTGGCTGGAAAACACTGAATCCTTGGAACAGCTGCGTGCCCTGTGGCACGGCGTGCGGATTCACGTCGCTGACGCACTGATCGCACCGCCCACTGGCGTCGATACCGTCGAAGACCTCGAGCGCGTCCGTCGCCTGCTGGAGGCCTGATGCGCGTTCTGTTCGTGTGCCTGGGCAACATTTGTCGCTCCCCGACGGCCGAAGGCGTGCTGCGGCATAAATTGCGCGAAGCGGGGCTGGCCGATCACATCGAAGTCGCCTCCGCCGGCACCGGTGACTGGCACGTCGGCAAGGCGCCGGACAAACGCAGCCAGGCCGCCGCCAGGCTGCGCGGTTACGACCTGTCCGCCCAACGCGCCCAGCAAGTGACCCGCGCCGATTTTTCCGCCTACGACCTGATACTGGCGATGGACAACAGCAACCTGCGCCACCTCAAGGCCCTGCAACCGGCCAAGGGCAAAGCCGAGCTGGACCTGTTCCTGCGTCGCTACGAGTCAGAACTCGATGAAGTGCCGGATCCGTACTACGACGGGGACCAAGGCTTCGAGCAGGTGCTGGACCTGATCGAGCGCGCCAGTGATCGACTGGTGATCGAATTGAAGGGACGGTTATGAGTTTGCAGGTTCAACCCCGGGTTTCGCTCAAGCCGTTCAACACGTTTGGTGTCGACGTTCAGGCCCGGTTGTTCGCCGAGGCCCACAGCGACGCCGATGTGCGTGAAGCCCTGGCGTATGCGTCGGCCCATGATGTGCCGTTGCTGGTGATCGGTGGCGGCAGCAACTTGCTGCTGACCGCTAATGTCCAGGCGCTGGTGCTGCGCATGGCTACGCGCGGGATTCGGATCCTGAGCGATAATGGCAGCAAGGTCGTGATCGAAGCCGAGGCGGGCGAGCCTTGGCATCCGTTCGTGCAGCACACCCTGGCGCAGGGGTTGTCGGGGCTGGAGAACCTCAGCCTGATTCCCGGCACCGTGGGTGCGGCGCCGATGCAGAACATCGGTGCCTATGGCGTCGAGATCAAGGACGTCTTCGCCGGCCTGACCGCGCTGGATCGCCAGACCGGCGAGCTGCGGGATTTTTCCCTGAAAGAATGCAACTTCGCCTACCGTGACAGCCTGTTCAAACAGGAACCGGGGCGTTGGTTGATCCTGCGCGTGCGTTTCACCCTAAACCGCGCCGCGCACCTGCACCTGGAATACGGCCCGGTTCGCCAGCGCCTGACCGAGCAAGGCATCGATCAGCCGACTGCCACCGACGTCAGCCAGGCGATCTGCAGTATTCGTAATGAAAAGCTCCCGGACCCGGCAGTACTCGGCAATGCCGGCAGCTTCTTCAAGAACCCTCTGGTGCCGACCGCGCTGGTCGCGCAGCTGAAAAGCCAATACCCGGACCTGGTGGCCTACGCGCAACCCGATGGGCAGATGAAACTGGCGGCGGGCTGGTTGATCGAGCGGGCCGGCTGGAAAGGCTTTCGCGATGGCGATGCCGGCGTGCATAAGTTGCAGGCGTTGGTGCTGGTCAACTATGGCAGCGCCACCGGCCTGCAATTGCTGCACCTGGCGCAGCAGATTCAGAAAGACATTTCCCAGCGTTTCAACGTCGACCTGGAAATGGAGCCGAATCAGTATTGAGGCTACGCTTTAATGGCTGATCTCAAAGCCCTGCACACCTTCAACTGTGCAGGGCTTTTTTGTTAATGCTGGGTTAACTTAGCCACCTAACGATGCAAGCATTTGCTCCACCAAAGGCCCGATGCAGACGTTTCCGTCCGCGTAAGAGAGCCTCTTAGCCTGAGCCGATCTGCATGATGCCAACCGCCAAGTCTCGGCGGCAGATTGCTCGACCCCATAACCTCCAGAAATATGCGGGCGTGCCCATGATTACCCTGAAGCTCAATGGTCAAGACCATCAACTCGACGTCACCGAGGATATGCCGCTGCTCTGGGCAATCCGCGACGTGGCCGGTTACAACGGCACCAAATTTGGCTGCGGCATGGGCCTGTGTGGTGCCTGCACCATTCATATCGAAGGCGCTCCGGCGCGCAGTTGCATCACGCCGATCGGTTCAGTGGTCGGCCAGAACGTCACCACCATCGATAACCTGCACGTCGACCCGGTCGGGCAAGTCGTGCAGCAAGCCTGGCTCGACAGCGCCGTGGCTCAGTGCGGTTTCTGCCAGGGCGGGCAGATCATGTCAGCGACGGCGTTGCTCAAGACCAACCCGAACCCTAGCGACGCACAGATCGAAGAGGCGATGGTCGGCAATATTTGCCGTTGCGGCACCTATAACCGGATCAAGACCGCCATCCGCCAGGCATCCACTCACCTGAAGGAGGCCAAGGCATGAGCCAGTTACCGAATGATTTTGCGCTGAGCAACCTCAGCCGCCGTGGCTTCCTTAAAGGCGTCGGTGCGACCAGTGCGTTAGTTCTGGTAGCAAGCTGGGGCTGGCAAGATGCGTTCGCCGAAGAAAAAGAGAAAAAATTCGGCGCCGACGGCATGCCCAATGGCTGGATCGATGATCCCAAGGTTTACATCAGCATTGCCGCTGACGGCATGGTGACCGTGGTCTGCAACCGTTCGGAAATGGGCCAGGGTGTGCGCACCAGCCTGACCATGGTAGTGGCCGATGAACTGGACGCCGACTGGGCCATGATGAAAGTGCAGCAAGCGCCGGGTGACGAGGTTCGCTTCGGTAACCAGGACACAGACGGTTCGCGCAGCATGCGTCACTGGTACGAGCCGATGCGTCGTTGCGGTGCCGCCGCGCGAACCATGCTGGAACAAGCGGCGGCTGAGCAGTGGAAAGTGCCGGTCAGCGAGTGCCATGCGCAGCTGCATAAAGTGGTGCACCAACCGAGCGGTCGTGAACTGGGCTACGGCGCTCTGGCCGCCGCTGCGGGTGCGCTGGCAGTGCCGGCCCGTGACAGCCTGCGGCTCAAGCAACCGTCGGAGTTTCGCTACATCGGCAAGGAAGGCACCAAGGCGATCGACGGTGCCGACATCGTCAACGGCCGCGCCATTTACGGGGCCGATGTGCATTTCGACGGCATGCTCTACGCCGTGATTGCGCGTCCGGCGGTTTATGGCGGCACGGTCAAATCCGTCGACTCCAGCGCGGCGATGAAAGTCCCGGGCGTGATCAAGGTCATTCAGATCGAAGGCCGTCCGCTGCCATCCGAGTTCCAGCCATTGGGTGGCGTGGCCGTGGTGGCCAGCAACACCTGGGCCGCGATCAAGGGCCGCGAAGCGCTGAAAATCGAGTGGGATGACGGCCCCAATGCCAGTTACGACTCGATCGCCTACCGCAAAGAACTGGAAGCCGCGTCCCTCAAGCCCGGCAAAGTGGTGCGCAATACCGGCAACATCGACGACGCCATGAAAGGCGCCAACAGCACCCTCGAAGCCTCGTATTACCTGCCGCACCTGGCGCAGGCGCCGATGGAACCGATGGTCGCCATCGCCCGCTTCAAAGACGGTGTGTGCGAGGCCTGGGCCCCGAGTCAGGCGCCACAGGTCACCCGGGAACGGATTGGCGAACGCCTTGGTATTCCGTTCGATAAGGTCACGTTCAATGTCACCTTGCTTGGCGGCGGTTTCGGTCGCAAGTCCAAGCCGGACTTCGTCATCGAAGCGGCGATCCTCGCCAAGGAATTCCCCGGTAAAGCGGTGCGGGTGCAATGGACCCGTGAAGACGACATCCACTGCTCCTACTTCCACACCGTGTCCGCCGAGTACCTGAAGGCCAGCCTGGACAAGGATGGGCTGCCCTCTGGCTGGTTGCACCGCACCGTGGCCCCGAGCATTACCGCGCTGTTCGCCCCGGGCATGAACCACGAGGCGGCTTTCGAGCTGGGCATGGGCTTTACCAACATGGCCTACGCCATCCCCAACGTGCGCCTGGAAAACCCCGAAGCAGCGATTCATACCCGGGTCGGCTGGTATCGCTCGGTGTCGAACATTCCCCACGGGTTTGCGATCCAGAGCTTTGTCGATGAGCTGGCGCACAAGGCCAAGCAGGATCCACTCAAGTACCAGATCAAACTGCTGGGCCCGGATCGTCAGATCGATCCGCGCACCTTGAGTGAAGAGTGGAACTACGGCGAATCCCCCGAGCGTTATCCGATCGACACCGGGCGGATGCGCACGGTACTGGAAACAGCCGCCAAGGCCGCCGGTTGGGGGCGCGAGCTGCCCAAGGGCCGAGGCCTGGGCCTGGCGGTGCATTACAGCTTCGTCAGCTATGTGGCGGCGGTGATCGAAGTCGAAGTCAAAGACGACGGCACGTTGATCGTGCACAAGGCCGACATCGCGGTGGATTGTGGTCCGCAGATCAACCCCGAACGGATTCGCGCTCAGTTCGAAGGCGCGTGCGTCATGGGCCTGGGCAATGCCGTGGTCGGGGAAATCAGCTTCAAGGACGGCAAGGTGCAGCAGGACAACTTCCACATGTACGAAGTGGCGCGCATGTCGCTGGCGCCGAAGGAAGTGGCGGTGCATCTGGTGACGCCTCCGGGCAATGTGCCGTTGGGCGGAGTCGGTGAGCCAGGCGTACCGCCGATTGCGCCTGCGCTATGCAACGCGATCTTCGCTGCCACTGGCCAGCGTATCCGCAACTTGCCGGTTCGCTTCCAGCTGCAAGGTTGGCAGAAGGCGCAGGCCTGATGGACAGCGCGGATCTGAACGTCCTGCGCAGCGTGCTGGAATGGCGTCGCGCCGGTCGGCGGGTGGTGTTGTACAGCGTGGTCCAGACCTGGGGCACTGCGCCCCGGGCGCCTGGCGCGATGCTGGCGTTGCGTGAAGATGGCGTGGTGATCGGCTCGGTGTCCGGCGGCTGTGTCGAGGATGATCTGATTGCCCGGCTGCACGATGGGCGGATTCCACCTGACGGGCCGCCGGTGCAATTGATCACCTACGGCGTCACCCGCGAGGAGGCCGCACGGTTTGGTTTGCCCTGCGGTGGCACCTTGCGCCTGACCGAGGAGCGGGTCGGCGATCCAGGTTGGGTCGCCGAGTTGCTGGAACGCTGCGAGGCCCATGAAATAGTGGCTCGTTCGCTGGATATTGCGACCGGTGAAGTGATTTTGCAGGCGGCGAACAAAAGCGATGTGCTGAGCTTTGACGGCCACACCCTGCGCGCCATCTACGGTCCGCGTTGGCGTCTATTGCTGATCGGTGCGGGGCAATTGTCCCGGTATGTCGCCGAAATGGCGCGACTGCTGGATTTCGAAGTGCTGATCTGCGATCCGCGCAGCGAGTTTGTCTACGGTTGGGAAGAGCAGCACGGCCGTTTCGTCTCGGGCATGCCGGATGAAGCGGTGCTGACCATCGAGACCGACGAACGCACGGCCATTGTCGCCCTGACCCATGATCCGCGCCTGGATGATATGGCGTTGCTGACCGCTCTGGATTCCAGGGCTTTTTATGTCGGCGCCCTCGGCTCGCGGGTCAACAGCCTGAAGCGGCGGGAAAACCTGGCTCAGCTAGGCTTGTCATCACAGGCCATCGAGCGGCTGCACGGCCCGATCGGTTTGCATATTGGCAGCCACAGTCCCGCGGAAATCGCCTTGTCGCTGCTGGCCGAGATCGTGGCGATCAAGAACGGCGTCGAACTTAAACAGAAGAAGCCGTTGCAGGAGGTTGTATGAGTGCACCCATCGGCGTCATCGTGCTGGCGGCGGGGCAGGGCAGACGCTTCAGGGAGGTGGCGGGAGCGGACAAGGACAAGCTGCTGGCCGACTGCACGGGGCGAGATGGCGCGGTTCGGTCGGTGATCGAGCACGTGCTGCTGAGTGTGCCAGCCAACCTTGGGAAGCGTGTGCTGGTGACGACCGAAGATCGCCCACAAGTGATGCGCATGGCTCAGGCGTACGGTTTCGAGAGTGTGGAGATCGGGCCTGCCGGGATGGGCGATAGCATTGCCGCCGGGGTGGCGGCGTGTCCAGAGCTCAGTGGCTGGTTGATTGTGCTGGGGGATATGCCGTTTATTTTACCGTCGAGTATCGAGCGGGTGGTGGCCGGGGTTGCGGAAGATTGCGTCAGCGTTCCGGTGCATGCGGGGAAGTACGGACACCCGGTTGGGTTCGGTCGCAGTTTTGGGCCGGGGTTGATGGCATTATCGGGTGATCATGGGGCCAAGCCGTTGTTTGCGCAGGGCAGGGTGGTTGAAGTGGCGGTGGATGATGCCGGGGTGTTGTGGGATGTGGATGTGCCTGCAGCATTAGTATTTTCCTGACATACCGATTTGCCCGCGAAGAACGATAACGCGGTTTACTTGCTTTATCTCAGATGTAAAAAAGCCCCGCCTGGATCACCAGGCGGGGCTTTTTAGTGGCCGATGGAATCAGACGAGGGGTTTAGGCTCGTGTTCTTTTTCCAGGGCTTGTTCGTGTTGCTCGACCGCTTCCTGTACGGAGCGCGGTGCTTCTTCGATGACCGATTCGGCAACAGGTGCCGCTTCGATCACTTCAGCCACAACCGGTGCAGGCTCGTCAGCGACAATCGCTTCAACCGGAGCAGCAGCGGCAGCCAGTTCGGCTTCCTTCTGCAGACGCTCTTCTTCACGCTTGCGACGACGCACTTCACGTGGATCGTTCGGTGCACGGCCGCTTGGCGTCAGGGCGCTGACTGGGGCGGCTTCGACGTGCGGTGCAGCCACTTCGGCAACGACCGGCGCTTCAACCACTGGAGCAGGCTCGGCGGCGACAACTACTGGCTCGGACACCATGGCTTCAGCAACCTGAGCTTCAGCAACCGGAGCAGGCGCTTCAACCGCAGCCGGCTCGGCAACCCAGTTGAACGCGGTTTGTTCTTCACGAACTTCGCGGACAGCTTCGGTTACGGTTTCGCTGGAGGTTTCGGCAGCTGGCTCGGCAGCAAACACTGGCTCGGGGGCCGCTTCAACTTCAGGCTGTGCTTCACGAACCGGCGCCACTTCGATTTCCGGAGCCGCAGTGGCTTCTACCGGAGTCGTTGCTTCCACCACTGGCGCTTCGACCGAAGCCGTTTCCAGGGTGGCGGCCGTTGCGCGTTCGGCTTGCTCGTTGGCTTGGGCTTCAGCAGGCGCGCTGATCACGGTGCTGGCAACGGCTGCGGTAACAGCCAGGCCGGCGGCCAGATCGGAAGTGCTTGGCGCTTCGTTGCTTTCGCCCGCTTCGCTGCCTTCGGCGGATTCGGATTCTTCCGAACCTTCGATCACGTTGCCGTTGGCATCGCGTTGACGCTCGCGACGGTTGCTGCGACGACGCTGGCCACGGGAGCGGCGGCGTGGACGATCGCCTTCGGCGCCTTCCTGACCGTCTTCCTGCAGTTGCTCTTCGTTGGTTACCAGTTCTTCTTCGGCAACCGCGGCAGCGGCTTGCTCGGCACGTGGCTGGCGTTCTTCACGCGGTGGGCGCGGAGCGCGTTCTTCACGTGGCTGGCGAGCTGGACGCTCTTCAGCGGTCGCAGCAGCGGCTGGAGCGGTGGCATCCAGAGGTTCGCGCAGTTCACGCACGCGCTCTTCACGCTCGCCACGTGGCTTGCGGTCTTCGCGAGGTGCGCGCGGTGCACGTTCTTCACGAGGGGCGCGTGGTGCGCGCTCTTCACGTGGAGCACGTTCTTCGCGGGCGACTACCGGGGTTTCTTCCCGGGCTTCGCGTGGTTGACGCTCTTCGCGTGGCTCACGTGGTGCGCGTTCTTCACGCGGTGCACGTTCCTCACGAGGCTTGCGCTCTTCATCGCGGCGACCGTTACGGTTGCGGCTCTGCTGACGACCGTTGCGACGCTCTTCGTTACGGGCCGGGCGCTCGGTGGTCGCTGGTTTTTCAACCACAACCGGAGCAGCAGGCTCTTCCTTGGTAGCAAACAGGCTGACCAGCGACTTCACCAGGCCTTTGAACAGGCTTGGCTCTGGCACGGCGATCGGTGCAGCAACAGGTGCGGCAGCGACGACTTCGGTCGGAACCGGAGCGTTGGCGCGGGCCGGCGCGGTCTTGACTGCGGCTTCCTGACGAACCAGGGTGCGGGTCGCGGCGGCTGGCTGGACTTCTTCGACTTCGGCAGCGGCTGCGGCGATTTCGTAGCTGGACTGGCCGACTGCGGCTTCCGGGCTGTCATCACGCAGACGCTGAACTTCGAAGTGCGGCGTTTCGAGGTGATCGTTCGGCAGAATGACGATGCGGGCACGGGTGCGCAGTTCGATCTTGGTGATCGAGTTGCGTTTTTCGTTGAGCAGGAAGGCTGCGACCGGAATCGGCACTTGGGCGCGAACTTCGGCGGTGCGGTCTTTCAGGGCTTCTTCTTCGATCAGGCGCAGGATCGCCAGGGACAGCGATTCAACGTCACGGATGATGCCGGTGCCGTTGCAACGCGGGCAAACGATGCCGCTGCTTTCGCCCAGGGATGGACGCAGGCGCTGACGGGACATTTCCAGCAGGCCGAAGCGCGAGATGCGACCGACTTGCACGCGAGCGCGGTCGGCTTCCAGGCATTCGCGGACTTTTTCTTCCACGGCGCGCTGGTTCTTGGCAGGGGTCATGTCGATGAAGTCGATGACGATCAGGCCGCCGATGTCGCGCAAGCGCAACTGACGGGCGATTTCTTCGGCGGCTTCAAGGTTGGTCTGCAGGGCGGTTTCTTCGATGTCGCTGCCTTTGGTGGCGCGTGCCGAGTTGATGTCGATGGACACCAGGGCTTCGGTCGGATCGATAACGATGGAGCCGCCGGAAGGCAGTTCAACGACGCGCTGGAAAGCGGTCTCGATCTGGCTTTCGATCTGGAAACGGTTGAACAGCGGAACGCTGTCTTCGTACAGCTTGATCTTGCTGGCGTACTGCGGCATCACCTGGCGAATGAAGGTCAGGGCTTCGTCCTGGGCTTCAACGCTGTCGATCAGCACTTCGCCGATGTCCTGGCGCAGGTAATCGCGGATGGCGCGGATGATCACGTTGCTTTCCTGATAGATCAGGAACGGCGCGGAGCGATCCAGCGAAGCTTCTTTGATGGCGGTCCAGAGTTGCAGCAGGTAGTCGAGGTCCCACTGCATTTCTTCGCTGCTGCGGCCCAGGCCGGCAGTACGAACGATCAGGCCCATGTCGGCTGGTGCAACCAGGCCGTTCAGGGCTTCACGCAGTTCGTTGCGCTCTTCACCTTCGATGCGACGGGAGATACCGCCGGCACGCGGGTTGTTCGGCATCAGCACCAGGTAACGACCGGCCAGGCTGATGAAGGTGGTCAGGGCAGCGCCCTTGTTGCCACGTTCTTCTTTTTCGACCTGAACGATGACTTCCTGGCCTTCGCTCAGGACGTCCTTGATGTTGACGCGGCCTTCAGGGGCTTTCTTGAAGTATTCGCGGGAGATTTCTTTGAGGGGCAGGAAGCCGTGGCGCTCAGAGCCGAAATCGACAAAGGCAGCCTCAAGGCTTGGTTCGATGCGAGTAATCCGGCCTTTATAGATGTTGGCCTTCTTCTGCTCGCGTGCACCGGATTCGATGTCCAGGTCGTAGAGGCGTTGGCCATCTACCAGTGCAACACGCAACTCTTCGGGTTGAGTTGCGTTAATCAGCATTCTTTTCATGTAGTACCGTCGGTTTCCGGGCTGCCGGAAACGGCGTTCGGCACACACGACTTCTCATGGTCGGTGTCAGGTGCGTCGGGAGTGGTTGGCCATTCCCGTGTCCAGCGATGTCTGGCCAATTGGGCCGTTATCGCGACTTACGCGTCCTGCTTGCTGTGGCTACTTAAGCACTCAGTCAGGAGGAGGAATCAACCAGCGGCTGTGGACGAGATGAAGCGTCTTGATAAAGCCTATTGCTACACAGTCCAGCGGTTGTGCATCTCCACCCTACACGTATCCCTGATAATTCGGGTGCTGCCGCGCGCAGAATCCGCAGCGGGTTGGCATTTACCGTGAGCTCCGAAGGGGGAGGTCACGCATCATGGCTAATTTAGGCGTTGTTTCCGAAGCGTTCGCTCGGGGTCGTCCTTAGCTGACTGCACTTTGTGAACTGGCCATGAATATTGGCTCGCAAGGGGAGTGAAAACTCTGCTTTGCGGCTTGATTCAGGCCTCATGTCACCTGCGCTTGTTACAGCTGCAAACTCCACCGTTACGTAGCGAAAGCCCCGTAGGACGGCCTCGCGTCCTGGTGAATTGCGTTGGTCAGGGCCGGTTTTTGACCGTTAGTCCGCTGTCCAGGCCGCTTTTGGCGGCGTTCGCGACTATAGCAGCAATGATTAAGTGCTTCAATTCCATAAAAAATTGTTATCATCCGCGGCATGACGACTACTGCCCCTTCGACCCCAGCCGTACAACTGCTGGAGGTCTCGCCGGAATATGCCGGCCAACGTATTGATAACTTCCTTCTCGCTCGGCTCAAAGGCGTGCCCAAGACCTTGATTTACCGCATTTTGCGCAAGGGCGAAGTGCGAGTGAACAAAGGTCGGATCAAGCCCGAATACAAGCTGCAGGCGGGCGATATCGTGCGCGTGCCGCCGGTTCGCGTGCCTGAGCGCGACGAGCCGGTGCCGCTGGCCCAAGGCCTGCTGCAACGCCTGGAAGCCTCGATTGTGTTCGAGGACAAAGCGCTGATCGTGATCAACAAGCCTTGCGGCATTGCGGTTCATGGCGGCAGCGGCCTGACTTATGGGGTGATCGAAGCCTTTCGTCAGTTGCGTCCCGATTGCAAGGAGCTCGAACTGGTTCACCGTCTCGACCGTGATACCTCCGGCCTGTTGATGATCGCCAAGAAACGCAGCATGTTGCGCCACTTGCACACGGCCTTGCGCGGCGACGGCGTCGACAAGCGCTATATGGCGCTGGTCCGTGGTAACTGGGCGGCTTCGATCAAGCAGGTCCGGGCGTCGCTGGGCAAGAGCAATCTGCGTTCCGGCGAGCGTATGGTCGAGGTCGACGAGGAGGAGGGCAAGGAGTCTGTGACCGTGTTCAAGGTCCTGCGCCGCTTCGGTGACTTTGCCACCCTGATTGAGGCCAGGCCGATTACCGGCCGGACCCACCAGATTCGCGTCCATACCTTGCACGCCGGGCATTGCATCGCTGGCGACACCAAGTATGGCGACGAAGGTTTCAGCAAGGAAATTCGCGATTTGGGCGGCAAACGCCTGTTTCTGCACGCCTACCTGCTGACTGTGCCGCTGCCCGATGGTGGCGAGCTGAAATTGCAGGCGCCGGTGGATGAAATGTGGGCCAAGACCGTGGAGCGCCTGAGTGCACCCCTCTGATTACAAACTGCTGATTTTCGATTGGGACGGCACGCTTGCTGACTCCATTGGTCGGATTGTCGAGGCGATGCATGTCGCGTCCGAACGGTCCGGGTTTCAGCTGCGCGATGATTTTGCCGTCAAAGGCATTATCGGTCTGGGTCTGCCTGAGGCCATTCGCACGTTGTACCCCGAAATTGGCGATGCCGAGCTGGTTGCGTTCCGCCAACACTATGCGGATCACTACATCGCCGCAGAGGCTGTGCCTTCACCGCTGTTCGAGGGTGTGCTCGAGTCGATGGAGGCGTTTCGCGCCGAGGGTTATCATCTGGCTGTGGCCACGGGCAAGGCGCGTCGCGGGCTGGATCGGGTGCTGAAAGCCCATGGCTGGGAAGATTATTTCGATATCACCCGCGCCGCCGACGAAACCGCCAGCAAGCCCCATCCGCTGATGCTTGAGCAGATTCTCGCGCATTGCGAGGTTCGCCCGGAGCAGGCGCTGATGGTGGGCGATTCGTCCTTCGACCTGCAGATGGCGCGTAACGCCGGTATGGATTCGGTGGCAGTCAGTTATGGCGCGCAATCGATCGACGCGCTGAAGCTGTTCGAGCCGCGACTGGCCATTGATCGTTTTTCAGAATTGCATGCCTGGCTGGGTCAGCGGGCTTAACGGGTTTTTGCTGGGGTAGATGTCATGACCGACGAATGGAAAGCGCCCGCCAAGGCGAGCGCAGAGAGCGGTGACGAAAAAAGCTGGAAGCTGCTGGAAACGACCCTGCTGGCCAGTGTCCAGGAGCAGCGCCGGTCTCGTCGCTGGGGTATTTTCTTTAAATTGCTGACCTTTGTGTACCTGTTTGGCGCGTTGATTCTGTTCACGCCGCTCATGGACATGGAAAAAAGCGCGACCCGCGGTTCCCACTACACGGCGTTGATCGATGTAACCGGCGTGATCGCCGACAAGGAGCCGGCCAGCGCCGACAACATCGTTGGCAGTCTGCGTGCTGCCTTCGAGGATGAGAAGGTCAAGGGTGTGGTTCTGCGCATCAACAGCCCGGGCGGCAGTCCGGTGCAGTCGGGTTATGTGTATGACGAGATCGTCCGTCTGCGCGGCTTGCACCCGGATACCAAGGTGTACGCGGTGATCTCTGACCTGGGCGCTTCCGGTGCTTACTACATCGCCAGCGCGGCGGATCAGATTTACGCCGACAAGGCGAGTCTGGTCGGTTCCATTGGTGTGACGGCGGCCGGTTATGGTTTCGTCGGCACCATGGAGAAGCTTGGCGTCGAGCGTCGGACCTACACGTCCGGCGAGCACAAGTCGTTCCTCGACCCGTTCCAACCGCAGAAGCCTGAGGAAACTCAGTTCTGGCAGGGCGTTCTGGATACCACGCACCAGCAGTTCATCAACAGCGTGAAGAAGGGCCGTGGCGACCGTCTCAAGGATAAAGAGCATCCAGAGTTATTCTCCGGGCTGGTCTGGAACGGTGAGCAGGCGTTGCCGCTGGGTCTGATCGATGGCCTGGGGAGTGCCAGTTCGGTGGCGCGCGATGTAATTGGCGAGAAGGAGCTGGTGGATTTCACCGTTCAGGAATCGCCATTTGATCGTTTCTCGAAAAAGCTCGGTGCCAGCGTGGCTGAGCAACTGGCGATGTGGATGGGCTTCCAGGGGCCTTCGTTGCGTTGATTCTTTGGTTGCATCAGAAAACCGGCCGCAGTGGCCGGTTTTTTGTGTTCAGGGAATTTGCACGCCCTCGGCCAGTAGCATGTCGATCAGGCGAATCAGCGGCAGGCCGATCAGGCTGGTGGCGTCAGGGCCTTCGGTGCTTTGAAACAGGCTCACCCCCAAGCCTTCGGCCTTGAAGCTGCCAGCGCAGTCGTAGGGCTGTTCGGCGTGCAGGTAGCGCTCGATGCGTGCCGGGTCGAGGGTGCGCATGTGCACGGTGAAAGGCACGCAGTCGACCTGGCAGTCGCCGGTCTGGCTGTTGAACAGCGCCAGGCCCGTCAGGAAGGTCACGCTGGCACCGCTGGATGCCAGTAGTTGTTCGCGGGCCTTCTCGAAGGTGTGGGGTTTGCCGATGATTCGATTGCCGAGGACGGCAACCTGGTCGGAGCCGATAATCAGATGAGCAGGATGGCTGCCGGCCAGTGCCCGGGCTTTTTCTTCGGCAAGGCGTTTTACCAGTTCGATGGCCGTCTCGCCGGAGCGATGGCTTTCATCGATATCCGGCGAGCTGCAGGTGAATGGCAGCTGCAAGCGGGCCAGCAATTGCCGGCGATAAACCGAGCTTGAAGCGAGTAATAAAGGCAGCATGCGCATCTCCGGAAGACAGGCGCGAATTCTACCGAGGCTTCCAAGTGACGGACAGGGCTGAATTTCCTTTGACATGGCTGGGTGCATCCCTATAATGCTGCGCCTATGTTGAATGACCCGATTCCACCTCACGTTGACCCGCGCAAATTGGCTGACCGTGGCACCACCCTTCAAGGTGAACTGCTGCTGGCCGATTTGGAGAGACTCTGCGACCCGCTTTCCGATACTGTCGGTACGGTGCAGGCTAAATTCGTTTTTGAACGAGATGAACGTAAGTCTGTGGTAATCCACAGTTTTATCGACACCGAAGTCAAAATGGTTTGCCAGCGTTGTCTTGAGCTGGTCACCCTGCCGATCCATAGCGAATGCAGTTATGCTGTGGTGAAGGAGGGTGCGAATACCCAGTCGTTGCCGAAAGGTTATGACGTGCTGGAACTGGGCGAAGATCCATTGGATCTGCAGTCACTGATCGAGGAGGAGCTTCTGCTCGCCTTGCCCATTGTGCCTGCTCATCATCCGGAAGAATGCCAGCAGCCGGCGGGTCTCGATGAGCCCGAACCGAGCGAGGACGAGGTAACGCGGTCCAACCCGTTCAGTGTATTGGCGCAGTTAAAGCGTGACCCAAACGTTTAGGAGTTAATCAATTATGGCTGTTCAGCAGAACAAAAAATCCCGCTCTGCCCGTGACATGCGTCGTTCGCACGACGCCCTGACGGCAAGCACTCTGTCTGTAGAAAAAACCACCGGTGAAATTCACCTGCGTCACCACGTATCGCCAGAAGGCGTATACCGTGGCCGTAAAGTGATCGACAAGGGCGCTGACGAGTAATCACTTGTCTGCTCAAGTCATCGCGATTGACGCAATGGGCGGGGACTTCGGTCCCCGCAGCATTGTTCAGGCCAGCCTTGCTTGTCTGTCTGCTACGCCCTCGCTGCACCTGACCCTCGTCGGTCAACCCTCTCTTCTTGAAGAATTGCTCTCTGGCCAATCGGCTGTGGATCGCTCGCGCCTGTCGATTGCTCCGGCGTCCGAAGTCATCGCCATGGACGAAAAGCCTGCCCAGGCCTTGCGTGGCAAGCCTGACTCGTCGATGCGCGTGGCGCTTGAGTTGTTGCGTGATGGCAAGGTTCAGGCCTGTGTCAGTGCCGGCAATACCGGTGCGCTGATGGCGTTGTCGCGGTTTGTGCTCAAGACGTTGCCCGGCATCGATCGGCCGGCGATGGTGGCGGCGATTCCAACGCAGAAGGGTTATTGCCAGTTGCTCGACCTCGGCGCCAACGTTGATTGCAGTGCCGAGCATTTATTGCAATTTGCGGTGATGGGCTCGGTGGCGGCAGAAACCCTCGGCATTGTTCGCCCACGGGTGGCCTTGCTGAACATCGGCACCGAAGACATCAAGGGTAATCAGCAGGTCAAGCTGGCGGCGACCTTGTTGCAAAGTGCTCGCGGCATCAACTACATCGGCTTTGTCGAAGGTGACGGTTTGTACCGGGGCGAGGCGGACGTGGTGGTGTGTGACGGCTTTGTCGGCAATATCCTGCTCAAGTCCAGCGAAGGCCTGGCGACCATGATTGCCGGGCGCATCGAAGCCTTGTTCAAGAAAAACCTCGCCTCGAAAATGATCGGCGCGCTGGCGCTACCCCTGATGAAGCGTTTGCAGGCCGATCTGGCGCCTGCGCGACATAACGGCGCAAGCTTCCTGGGTTTGCAGGGGATTGTGGTGAAAAGCCACGGTTCGGCCGGGGTTCAGGGTTTTCAGAGTGCCATTTCCCGTGCGCTGATCGAGATCCAGGAAAACCTTCCGGAACGCATTCACGGTCGTCTGGAGGATTTGTTGCTTTAGGCGTTTTCGTCGGACAATGCTTAAATGTGACCGCTCAGTTCAATTGGCCATCCAACTGTCAGTTTCTTGCGTCCCCCAAGCGGGACGTCAAATTCTCCGACGACAAGATCATTAGGGGCTTGTTACATGTCTGCTTCCCTCGCATTCGTCTTTCCAGGACAGGGTTCGCAGTCCCTCGGCATGCTGGCCGAGTTGGGCGCACAACATCCGGTTGTCCTCGAAACATTCAAAGAAGCTTCCGATGCTCTGGGTTACGACCTGTGGGCACTGACCCAGCAAGGGCCGGAAGAGCAACTCAATCAAACCGATAAAACCCAGCCGGCCATTCTGACTGCCTCGATCGCCTTGTGGCGTCTGTGGCTGGCGGAAGGCGGCGCGCGTCCGGCTTACGTTGCCGGTCACAGCCTGGGCGAGTACAGCGCACTGGTCGCGGCGGGCAGCCTGAGCCTGGGCGCCGCCGTCAAACTGGTGGAGCGCCGTGGTCAGTTGATGCAGGAAGCGGTTCCGGCCGGGCAGGGCGGCATGGCCGCAATCCTGGGTCTGGAAGATGCTGACGTGTTGGCCGCCTGTGCCGAAGCGGCGCAAGGCGAAGTGGTCAGCGCGGTCAACTTCAACTCCCCGGGCCAGGTCGTGATCGCCGGTGCCAAAGCTGCGGTCGAACGCGCCATCGAAGGCTGCAAGGCTCGTGGTGCCAAGCGTGCCATGCCGTTGCCGGTCAGCGTGCCGTCCCACTGCGAATTGATGCGTCCGGCAGCCGAGCGTTTCGCTGAGTCGATCGCTGCCATTGACTGGCAGGCTCCGCAGATCCCTGTGGTGCAGAACGTCAGCGCCAATGTGCCGGCCGATCTGGAAGCCCTCAAGCGCGATCTGCTTGAGCAGCTCTACAAGCCTGTACGCTGGGTTGAGTCGGTCCAGGCGCTGGCCGCCAAGGGCGCGAACCAGCTGGTCGAATGCGGCCCTGGCAAAGTACTCGCCGGCCTGAACAAGCGTTGCGCCGAAGGCGTGTCGACATCCAACCTCAATACCCCAGACGCTTTCGCTGCCGCCCGTGCAGCGCTGGCCTGAATCAGGAGAAACTTGCATGAGTCTGCAAGGTAAAGTTGCACTGGTCACCGGTGCGAGCCGCGGTATCGGCCAGGCCATCGCCCTGGAACTGGGTCGTCAGGGCGCTATTGTTGTCGGTACCGCGACGTCCGCTTCCGGCGCCGAGCGTATTGCCGCTACCCTGAAAGAAAATGGTATTCAAGGCACTGGTCTGGAACTCAATGTCACCAGCGACGAATCCGTTGCTGCCGTATTGGCGAGCATCACAGCACAGTTCGGTGCGCCGGCGATCCTGGTCAACAATGCCGGTATCACCCGCGATAATCTGATGATGCGCATGAAAGATGACGAATGGCATGACGTCGTCGATACCAACCTGAACAGTCTGTTCCGCCTGTCCAAGGGCGTTTTGCGCGGTATGACCAAAGCCCGTTGGGGACGAATTATCAGTATTGGCTCGGTTGTGGGTGCCATGGGCAACGCAGGCCAAGTAAACTACGCAGCCGCCAAGGCCGGTCTGGAAGGTTTCAGCCGTGCACTGGCGCGTGAAGTCGGTTCGCGTTCGATTACGGTAAACTCGGTGGCCCCTGGGTTCATCGACACCGATATGACCCGCGAACTGCCTGAGGCACAGCGTGAAGCCTTGCAGACGCAGATTCCGCTGGGCCGTCTGGGGCAAGCTCAAGAGATCGCGTCTGTGGTCGCTTTTCTTGCATCCGACGGTGCGGCTTACGTTACTGGGGCTACAATCCCGGTGAACGGCGGGATGTACATGAGTTAAATGTGACGGATTGCTTCAAAAAAATGTCATACGAGCTGTCTAAAATCCGTTATAAAGCTGCAATCTATTTATAGGCAGAGGGCCGTCGGGTTTGAGGAGTGAAGCTTTCAGTTGAAAAACTGAAAAGTCTTTCTATACACTTACCCACTGGCCAGCTGCCTGAATTTGTCCATTAGGAGTGAAAACAAGGTATGAGCACCATCGAAGAGCGCGTCAAGAAAATCGTTGCTGAGCAACTGGGCGTTAAAGAAGAAGAAGTGGTCAACACTGCTTCCTTCGTTGAAGACCTGGGTGCCGACTCCCTTGACACCGTTGAGCTGGTGATGGCTCTGGAAGAGGAATTCGAGACCGAAATCCCTGACGAAGAAGCTGAGAAGATCACTACTGTACAAGCCGCAATCGATTACGTTACTAACCACCAGGCTTAATAGCTTGTAATCGTTGCTTGCTGTCATGGAAAAACCGCACTGCCATCACGGCGTGCGGTTTTTTCTTTAGGCCTGATGCAAAGTCGTCATTTGAAAAAGGAGAGTGCTGTGTCGCGTAGACGCGTCGTAGTCACCGGTATGGGTATGTTGTCGCCACTGGGCACGGATGTGCCAAGCAGTTGGCAGGGCATTCTGGCTGGCCGCAGTGGCATTGGTCTGATCGAACACACCGACCTTTCTGCCTATTCCACCCGTTTTGGCGGCTCGGTAAAGGGCTTCAATGTCGAGGAATACCTGTCGGTCAAGGAAGCTCGAAAGCTCGACCTGTTCATTCAGTACGGTCTGGCCGCAGGTTTTCAGGCTGTACGTAACGCAGGCCTTGAAGTCACCGACGCCAACCGTGAACGCATCGGCGTGGCCATGGGGTCGGGTATTGGCGGTCTGACCAATATCGAAGAAACCAGCCGCACCCTGCATGATTCCGGGCCACGACGGATTTCTCCGTTTTTCGTGCCTGGCTCGATCATCAATATGATTTCCGGTTTTCTGTCCATCCACTTGGGTGCACAGGGACCTAACTACGCCATCGCCACCGCGTGTACCACCGGTACGCACTGCATTGGCATGGCTGCGCGCAACATCATGTACGACGAAGCCGACGTGATGATTGCCGGCGGCGCCGAGATGGCGGCTTGCGGTCTGGGCATGGGTGGCTTCGGTGCTTCCCGTGCGCTGTCGACCCGCAACGACGAGCCAACCCGTGCCAGCCGTCCATGGGACAAGGGCCGTGATGGCTTCGTTTTGTCCGACGGTGCCGGCGCCCTGGTTCTCGAAGAGCTGGAGCACGCCAAGGCGCGCGGCGCGACCATCTATGCCGAGCTGATCGGTTTCGGCACCAGCGGCGATGCCTACCACATGACTTCGCCTCCCGCCGATGGCGCCGGTGCTGCCCGTTGCATCACTAATGCCTTGCGCGACGCCAGGATCAATGGCGATCAGGTCCAGTACATCAACGCCCACGGCACCTCGACCTCGGCCGGCGACCTCGCCGAAGCCTGTGCGATCAAGTCGGTGTTCGGCGATCACGCCTACAAACTGGCCGTCAGTTCGACCAAGTCCATGACCGGTCACTTGCTGGGTGCAGCAGGCGCAGTCGAGGCGATCTTCAGCGTGCTGGCGATCAACAGCCAGGTAGCGCCACCGACCATTAACCTCGATGAACCGGACGAAGGCTGCGATCTCGATTTCGTGCCGCACACCGCGCGCAATATGGATATTGATGTGGTGCTCTCCAACTCCTTCGGATTTGGCGGTACCAACGGCTCGCTGGTGTTCCGCCGGTTCGCTGACTGATGGACAGCTGGGTCGACGGTCAGCCGGCTGACGCTTTGTCGCTGAAGGATCGCGGCCTGGCTTACGGTGATGGTCTGTTCGAGACCATCGCCGTGCGTGGTGGGCAACCCTTGTTGCTGGACCGACATCTGTCGCGTCTGGCCGATGGCTGTTCACGGCTGGCGATCACTGCCGATCACGAGTTGATCCGCAGTGAGCTGCTGGCCTATGCCGCCGCACTGGGTCAAGGTGTGCTCAAGCTCATCCTCACCCGCGGCGACAGTCTGCGTGGTTACGCTCCCGATCCTTCGGCTCAGGCCCGACGTATTCTGCAAGGAAATCCCCCCGCTGCTTATCCTGCCGTTCATGGCGAGCAGGGCGTTCGCCTATTCCCGTGTGCGACGCGACTGTCCAGGCAACCACTGCTTGCCGGCCTCAAACACCTGAACCGCCTGGAGCAGGTCATCGCCCGTTCCGAATGGCAGGACACCGAGCATGCCGAAGGCTTGATGCTCGACAGGACAGGGCGGGTGATCGAAGGCGTATTCAGTAATCTTTTCCTGGTGCGCGATGGCGTGTTGATCACAGCCGATTTGAAGCGCTGCGGCGTGGCGGGTGTGATGCGTGCCGAATTATTGTTTCAAGCCGAGTCATTGGGGATCCCCACGCAAATCACCGACATCAGCCTCGATCAGCTGCAATGGGCCGATGAAGTCTTTGTCTGCAACAGCGTGTATGGCGTTTGGCCGGTGCGCGCCTATGCTGCGCTGAGCTGGCCGGTTGGGCCGCTCACCCGTAAACTCCAAACCATTGCCCATGCGCTACTGGATGCTTGATACGTGAGACGTAAATTGTTGCTGCTGCTGGAAACCGGATTGGTTCTGGCAGGGCTGTGTCTGGGCGCCTCCGCCTGGAAGATTCATACGGCGCTGAATCAGCCGCTGAACATCACCCAGGAAGAACTGCTGGAAGTGCCTAAAGGCACGACACCCACCCGCACCTTCTATCGACTCGAAGCCGATGGCGTCATCAAGGACGCTTTCTGGTTGCGCGTGTATTGGCGTTTCAATCTGGCCGGACAACCCTTGCACAAGGGCGAATACCGCATGCAGCCCGGCATGACCGTCGAAGGGCTGATCGACCTGTGGAAGCGTGGGGACATCGTTCAGTACAGCCTGACTCTGGTCGAAGGCTGGAATTTTCATCAGGTCCGGGCGGCATTGGCCAAGGATGAAAAACTCGAGCAGACCCTCAACGGCTTGAGCGATAGCGAAGTGATGACCAAGCTGGGCCATACCGGGATCTTTCCCGAGGGCCGGTTCTTCCCCGACACTTACCGCTTCGTGCGGGGCATGACCGACGTCGATCTGCTGAAAAAAGCCTACGATCGCCTCGACGAAGTCCTGGCCAGGGAATGGGAGCAGCGCGCTGCTGATTTGCCGTACACCGAACCCTATCAGGCGCTGATCATGGCCTCGCTGGTTGAAAAGGAAACTGGTGTGCCCCAGGAGCGCGGGCAGATTGCAGGCGTGTTCGTGCGACGCATGGCGATGGGCATGCTGCTGCAGACTGATCCGACGGTGATCTACGGCCTGGGTGATCGCTACAGCGGCAAGTTGACCCGCGCCCACCTCAAGGAGGCCACGCCGTACAACACCTATATGATTTCGGGCCTGCCACCCACCCCGATTGCCATGGTCGGCCGCGAAGCGATCCATGCCGCGTTGAACCCGGTGGCAGGCAACAGCCTCTACTTTGTGGCTCGCGGTGACGGCAGCCACGTGTTCTCCGATGATCTGGACGCCCACAATAATGCGGTGCGCGAGTTCCAGCTCAAGCGTCGTGCCGATTATCGGTCCAGTCCGGCACCGGTCTCCGCACCAGAAACTCCGAGTGCCGACACACCGGGTGCCGAAGCGCCGATTCCGGCCGCTTCGCCCAATCCCGATCCCGAAGCTTTGCCAGAAGTAGCGCCACAAGACGCGCCACAAGACGCGCCGCAAGAACCCGCTCCGGCGCCCGAACCCGTGCCCGAGCCGGACACACCGGCTCCGCAAAGCCCGCAATGACTCTGATTAAGGACTGCCCGTGACTGGCTTGTTTATAACCCTGGAAGGCCCGGAAGGCGCCGGCAAGAGCACCAACCGCGAATACCTGGCCGAGCGCCTGCGCGCCGCCGGTATCGAGGTGGTGTTGACCCGCGAGCCGGGTGGTACGCCCTTGGCCGAGCGGATCCGCGAGGTGCTGTTGGCGCCGGTTGATGAAGTCATGAACCCTGACACCGAGCTGCTGCTGGTGTTCGCCGCGCGCGCCCAGCATCTGGCCGAGGTGATTCGCCCGGCGCTGGCCCGCGGCGCGGTAGTCTTGTGTGATCGCTTTACCGATTCGACCTACGCCTATCAGGGCGGTGGTCGTGGTCTGTCGCTGGAGCGTATCGCGGCCCTCGAAACCTTTGTGCAGGGCGATTTGCGCCCGGATCTGACGCTGATCTTCGATCTGCCGGTGGAAGTGGGCCTGGCTCGCGCCAGCGCTCGCGGTCGCCTGGATCGTTTTGAACTCGAAGGCCGAACCTTTTTTGATGCCGTGCGCAGTGCGTTCCTCAAGCGCGCTGAAGCTGACCCGGCGCGTTATGTGCGGGTCGATGCCGCTCAGCCGCTGGCACAGGTTCAGCAGTCGCTGGACGCCTTGCTGCCACGCCTGCTGGAGTTGGCCCGTGGCTGAAGCGTATCCGTGGCAGGACAGCCTCTGGCAGCAGTTGGCCGGTCGCAAGCAACATGCGCACGCCTATCTGCTGCATGGCCCGGCCGGGATCGGCAAGCGGGCGCTGGCGGAACGGTTGATGGCCAGTTTGCTGTGCCAGCGTCCGACCGCGCAGGATGCCTGCGGTGAATGCAAGTCCTGCCTGCTGCTCAAGGCCGGCAGCCACCCCGACAACTACATCCTGGAACCCGAAGAGGCCGACAAGGCGATCAAGGTCGATCAGGTGCGCAATCTGGTCAGTTTCGTGGTCCAGACCGCCCAAATGGGCGGGCGCAAGGTGGTGTTGATCGAGCCGGTCGAGTCGATGAACATCAACGCCGCGAACGCCTTGCTCAAAAGTCTTGAGGAACCGTCCGGCGACACCGTTTTGCTGTTGGTCAGCCACCAGACCAGTCGTCTGCTGCCGACCATCAAGAGCCGCTGCGTACAGCAGGCTTGTCCGCTGCCGAGCGAAGCGATGAGTCTTGCCTGGCTGGCCAAGGCCCTGCCGGACAGCT
Organism: Pseudomonas mandelii; assembly: GCF_900106065.1. Taxonomy (NCBI): domain Bacteria; kingdom Pseudomonadati; phylum Pseudomonadota; class Gammaproteobacteria; order Pseudomonadales; family Pseudomonadaceae; genus Pseudomonas; species Pseudomonas mandelii. The sequence continues at coordinate 373,662 of NZ_LT629796.1, read as the reverse complement.
CGGAAGAAGAGCGTATCGAACTGCTGACCCTGGCGGCCGGCTCCCCGCTGGCGGCGGTCAAGTTGCAGGCCCAAGGCGTGCGCGAACAGCGAGCTCTGGTGGTCGAAGGCGTGAAGAAGCTGCTCAAGCAGCAGCAATCGCCGACGCAATTGGCCGAAGAATGGAAAACCGTCCCGCAGTTGCTGTTGTTCGACTGGTTCTGCGACTGGTCGAGTCTGATCCTGCGCTATCAATTGACCCAGGATGAGCAGGGGCTGGGGTTGGCGGACATGCGCAAGGTCATTCAATACCTGGCGCAGAAAACCGCTCAGGATAAAGTCTTGAATATCCAGGACTGGATTCTCGCCCAGCGTCAGAAGGTCATGAGCAAAGCTAACCTCAATCCGGCCTTGTTGCTGGAGGCACTGCTGGTGCAATGGGCATCCTTGCCTACCCAGAAGTGATCGTCTGTGCCTAGACTCTGATCATCAGCAATGGAGGTCAGCATGAATGAAGCCGTCAATCCGGGGCCGCGCAACGGCATTTTGTCCCTGACCATCAAGGACAAGTCCGTGCTTTACGCGGCCTACATGCCGTTCATCAAGAACGGTGGCCTGTTTATCCCGACCAACAAGAGCTACAAGTTGGGCGACGAGGTGTTCATGCTGCTGAACCTGATGGATGAGGTCGATAAGATTCCGGTAGCCGGCAAGGTTGCCTGGATTACGCCCAACGGTGCGCAGGGCAATCGGGCTGCCGGGGTCGGCGTACAATTCAACGACGGCGACAACACCGCGCGCAGTCGAATCGAAACCCATCTGGCCGGAGCCCTGAAGTCCGACCGTCCCACTCATACGATGTAAGTTGCAGCCCTTTTATGCTCGTAGATTCCCATTGTCACCTCGATCGTCTTGACCTCGCCGCCCACGACGGCTCACTGGATGCCGCGCTTGATGCGGCCCGGCAGCGCGGGGTAGGGCACTTTTTATGTATCGGCGTCAGCGTTGAAAATGCCGCGGATGTCAAAGCCCTGGCCGAACGTTATGGCGACGTCGACTGTTCAGTGGGCGTGCATCCTCTGGATGTACAGCCGGGTGCCGCTCCGGCGCTGGATTGGTTGTTGCGTGAGCTCAATCACCCCCGTGTCGTGGCCATCGGTGAAACCGGCCTGGATTATCACTACGAGCCGGAAGCGGCAGAGTTGCAGCAGGCATCGTTTCGCTTGCACCTGCAGGCGGCTCAGCAAACAGGCAAACCGGTGATCATCCACACCCGTGGCGCCCGTGCCGATACGTTGAGCTTGCTGCGCGAGGCTGCGTTGCCTCAGGCGGGCGTGTTGCATTGCTTCACGGAAGACTGGGACATGGCCAAGGCTGCGCTGGACATGGGCTATTACATTTCCCTGTCTGGCATTGTCACTTTTCGCAATGCCGATGCGCTGCGTGACGTCGCCAGCAAAGTGCCGGCTGATCGATTGCTGGTAGAAACCGACTCGCCGTACCTGGCGCCGATCCCTTATCGCGGCAAACCCAACCTGCCGCAGTACGTGCGCGAGGTGGCGGAGTTTCTGGCAATGTTGCGGGGTGAGGCTTACGAGCGATTTGCCGAGCAGACCACTGAAAACTTCAAGCGCCTGTTTCCGCTGGCGCATGTGAAGGGCTGAATCGCAGGCAAAAAAAACCCGGGTTCTGGGGGGTGAATCCGGGTTAAGACCATTAGGAGTAAAACAAAGGCACGCGGTCCGTTGGTACCTATATCGACGCGACACTTGGGGGAGATGCCCCGCCGACAGTTCAAGTATTGATCAGTATTGCGCCGAGTCCAGTTTACCGGTCCCGGTTTTTAAACAATTTTGGAATACGGGCGCTTCGGAAGTGTTCTCATCAACAGGCGACCCTGTGTGAAATCATCAAGAAACACAGATATGGTCGGATGATCCGTGCATTTTGGCGCAAGTTAGGCATAATACGCGGCTTCGAATTTTGACCCCTACAGACCTTTTCTTATGCATAAAGAACCTCGTAAGGTCCGTGAGTTTCGTCGCCGCGAGCAAGAAATTCTCGATACCGCGCTCAAGCTGTTCCTCGACCAAGGTGAAGACAGTGTCACCGTCGAGATGATTGCTGATGCCGTCGGTATCGGCAAAGGCACGATCTACAAGCATTTCAAATCCAAGGCGGAGATCTATCTGCGCCTGATGCTCGACTACGAGCGTGATCTGAACGAGCTGTTGCATTCGGCTGATGTCGACAAGGACAAGGAAGCCCTGTCCCGGGCCTACTTCGAATTCCGCATGCGCGATCCGCAACGCTATCGCTTGTTCGATCGCCTGGAAGAGAAGGTGGTCAAGGGCAACCAGGTGCCGGAGATGGTCGAGGAACTGCACAAGATCCGCGCCTCGAACTTCGAACGCCTGACCTTGCTGATCAAGGGCCGGATCAGCGAAGGCAAGCTTGAAGACGTGCCGCCTTACTTCCATTACTGCGCGTCCTGGGCGCTGGTGCACGGTGCCGTGGCGCTGTATCACTCGCCGTTCTGGAGCAATGTGCTGGAAGATCAGGAAGGTTTCTTCCAGTTCCTGATGGATATCGGCGTGCGCATGGGCAACAAGCGCAAGCGCGATACCGACACTCCGAGTAGCTGAACCATTCAGTTGCCTTATTGCGCAATGATTTCTCTATATGGCGCAGTACCTCAGGAATATACTCAGGCATGGGACTTGCTAAAACTTGATTTGTGAGTCAAGTTTTACGCGTTCAAATTCCTTTCGCCGGAGTGCTCCATGATCGTTGACCGTCAAGGCAGGCGTTTCCGCAATCTGCGGATCAGCCTGACCTCAGCCTGCAATTACGCGTGTACCTACTGCGTGCCCAACGGCAAGCGGCTGGTGGCTGCGCAGGACGAATTGTCGGCCGACGCCATGGCGCGCGGCGTGGCGTACCTGATCGAAGCGGCGGGCATCGAGCGCTTGCGCATCACCGGTGGCGAGCCGCTGGTCAGCCCCAAGCTCGAAGCCTTCATGACGGCCGTCGGCAAGATGGGCCTGGAAGACATCAGCCTGACTACCAATGGTCAGCTGCTGGCGAAAAAGCTGCCGTTGCTGGTAGACGCCGGCATCCGTCGCATCAACGTTTCCCTCGATACCCTGGATGCCAGCGCGTTCCGCAGCATTGCCCGTGGCGGCGACCTGGCGACGGTGCTCGACGGGATGGATCAGGCCAAGGCCGCCGGCCTTAAAATCAAGGTCAACATGGTGCCCCTGCGCGGCCAGAACCTTGATCAAGTGATGCCTCTGCTCGATTACTGCCTGGAGCGTGGCTATGAATTGCGCTTCATCGAGCTGATGCGCATGGGTCATCTGGCCAGCGACAACAACGCTTTCCTGCAACAGTTCGTCAGCCTTCAGCAGTTGCTGAGCCTGATTGGCGAGCGTTACGAGTATTTGCAGGCCGATGCACCCGTAGACGCCACTGCCGTGCGTTACCAAATACCGGGGCTGGGGCACTTCGGCGTGATCGCCAATGAAAGCGTTCCCTTCTGCCGGACTTGTTCACGCCTGCGTCTGTCGTCCACCGGCTGGCTGCATGGCTGTTTATCGTCGAGCAATCGCCACTATGTCGGCGATCTGCTCGACAAGCCGCGCCATCAGGCATTGCCAGCGTTGCAGCGACTTCTGGTGAAAGCCTTGGGGGACAAGCAGGAAGTGGCGTTCTCGGGGGGGGCGACCATCATGAAGATTATTGGCGGCTGATCGGGCCTCATTGTCCGAACGCCGCTCCGAGCCTGCTCGCGATTGCTATCTATAAGGCCACAACATCCTTGAGCTGGCGCGGAAGCTGCATCCAATGGCCATTCGCCGGTTTTCCGTCACCGGCCTCTGGAGGGTAGGATGCGTAGCCTGGTTTTGCTGCTGGCCGTTTTGGCGCTTGGTGGCTGCATGAATGTCAGCGATATGGCTGAAGGAACTCGCTACCACATGAGCGATGCAGGGCTGCTGGATCACAGCGACAGTCGTCGGGTGAATAACCTGCGCATTCAGCCGGACTCATTCATCTACATCGCCCAAGGTGCCTTCGCGCCGCCGGGCAGTGCTTATCCGCGACCTAACGTGGTCGCTGAAGAAGCCTTCAACGGCTTTATCGAATATTTCCCGATGGTCCGCCGAGCGCGCGCGCCCGAAGGTCTCGACCAGGCCATGGGTGAAGCCCGCGCCGCCGGTGCCCATTACCTGCTTTACACACGGTTCGCCAAGGCGGATGACCGAATCGGTAACTCGGACGAATGGCTCGATCAGGAATACGTGGATCGCTTGGGCATCGACAGCGGCGTGATTCAGATCATGTTGATCGAGACCAGCACCCAGTATTTGATTGATACTGCACGTATCAAGAGTCGTGGCGGTTTACTGACGTTCCACGATAACAAGCCACAAGACCTGATCGGCCCGCCGCTTGAGCAATACGCGCGCAGCCTGATTGGTCTCAGCGACCAGTAATCCAAGGAGAACGCCATGAGTGGCCCGCAAAAAGCCAACGACTTGTTGGGGCAAATCCCCAAAACCAAAGGCTTGCCGCCGGTCCACCTGTGGAACCCTGATTTCTGTGGCGACATCGACATGCGCATCGCCCGCGACGGCACCTGGTATTACCTGGGGACGCCGATCGGGCGCAAGCCGATGGTCAAATTGTTTTCCACCATCATTCGCCGCGATGGCGATGACTATTTTCTGATCACTCCGGGCGAGAAAGTGGGCATCAAGGTCGATGATGCGCCGTTTGTGGCGATTGCCGTGGACGTGGAAGGCGAGGGCGAAGCCCAGCTTCTGCGCTTCACCACCAACGTCGACGAGACCACGGACGCCGGCACCGAACACCCGATTCGCGTGGTGATCGACCCGGTCACGCAAGAGCCAGCACCCTACGTGCATGTGCGCACCAACCTCGAAGCCCTGATCCATCGTAATGTGTTCTACCAACTGGTGGAGTTGGCCGTGACCCGTGAGATCGACGGGCAACGTTGGCTGGGTGTATGGAGCGGCGGTGAATTCTTCCCCATCGGCCTTGAGCCTTAACGCATAGCACTGTGGGGGCGGGCTTGCTCGCGATGAGGCCATAACATCAACCTAGATGTTACCTGTTACGCCGCCATCGCGAGCAGGCTCGCTCCCACATTGGATGTGTGAGTCATCCAAAAAATCAAATTGACACCCAATCATATGATGATTAGCGTGGACACCCATCGCGAACGGCTTTGTGCCGCTCCTGCATCGAGGTGTCCATGTCCAGCAGTTTTCATGCGTCGACCGTCGATTGGCTGGGTTGCTGGATAGCCGCCGGCCAGGTCAAGCCGGGTGAAACCATCAAGGTCGAAGCCGACCTGGGTGAGCAGTTGGGTGTCAGTCGCACGGTCATCCGCGAAGCCATCAAAACCCTGGTCGCCAAAGGCATGCTCGAAGTCGGGCCAAAGGTCGGTACACGGGTATTGCCGGTGCGACGCTGGAACCTCTTCGACCCACAAGTAGTGGGTTGGCTTTCGCGCAGCGGCTTGCCGGAAAACTTCGTCGACGACTTGCTCGATCTGCGCCGCACCATCGAACCGATGGCCGTGCGCTGGGCCTGCGAGCGCGCAACGGTCGAACAGGTCCAGGCGATCCAGCAGGCCTATAACGCGTTGGAACGGGCGGTGGACAGCGGCGTTGATTACAACCGCGCCGACCAGATCTTCCACGAGTGCATACTCGCCGCCAGCCACAACCAGTTCATCGAACAAATGGTCCCGGCCCTTGGCGCGTTGTTGGCGGTGTCGTTCGAAGTGTCCGCCGCCGACCCGGACGAATTGCGCCGCACGCTGCCGATTCACAAAGACATGGCCGACGCCATCGCCGCACGGGATGCCGCGCGGGGTGTCTGGGCCTGCATGACCCTGATCGATAACGCGGACCTGGCGATCAAACGCTTTTATCCAAAAGTCATGGCCGACAAAAAAGCCGGCTGAGAGGCTTGCGCCACATAAAAAACAACAGGAGGTTTCATGACGTGGAATGCGGTTACCGGACACCGTGCGCAACTCGGTGAAGGTCCGTTCTGGGATGTGCCGACCCAGGCGCTGTATTGGGTGGACATCGCCGGCAAGCAAGCCCTGCGACTGATCGGCGCCAACGTGCAAATCTGGAAAATGCCGGAACACGTGTCCGCGTTTATCCCCTGTGAAAGCGGCGATGCGCTCGTGACGTTGAGCAGCGGCGTCTATCGGCTGGACCTTGATTCGCCGGGGCTTGAGCCGCGCCTGACCTTGCTCTGCGTCGCCGACCCGCAACCCGGCAACCGCGCCAACGAAGCCCGCTGCGATGCACAGGGTCGGCTCTGGCTTGGCACCATGCAGAACAACATCGGTGAAAATGGCGAAGACCTGCCCATTGTGCGTCGCTCCGGCGGCCTGTTTCGCATCGACCGCGACGCCCGGGTCACGCCGCTGCTTCGCGGGCTGGGCATTCCCAACACGTTGCTGTGGAGCGAGGACGAGACCACGCTGTTTTTCGCCGACAGCATGGACAAAACCTTGTACCGCCATTTCGTCCACACCGATGGCAACCTGGACACCGCGTATGTCTGGTTCGGTCCCCACGATCGGGGCGGCCCCGATGGCTCGGCGATGGATGCCGAGGGTTTCATCTGGAACGCCCGCTGGGACGGTAGCTGCCTGATCAGGCTAACTCCGGATGGCTATGTCGACCGCGTGATCGAATTGCCGGTCAGCCGCCCCACCAGTTGCGTGTTCGGCGGCGAAGACTTGAAAACCCTTTACGTCACCAGCGCCGCGAGTCCGCTCAACCACCCGCTGGACGGCGCGCTGCTGTCGATTCGCGTCGATGTACCCGGAAAAACATGCACCCGCTTTGCCGGATAAAATCCCAAAATATGGGATGTAAAATTATATATTGAGATTATTTGGTGGTCGGGTTTATAGTCGGCCATCAGTTACACGCACTCACACTTAAAAAAACAAAACAGGTGAAGTGATGCAGCGATTTTCCAAAAAGACTTTTGACCGGACATCGACAGATGCCCGGCTTTTGTCGTCCCTGAAAAAAGGGGGCTTGATCCATGGCTGAGCCTCTCTCCTTGCCAGCCGTGCCCGAACCAGCCAAAGGCGAGCGCCTGAAAAACAAGGTCGTGCTGCTGACCGGCGCTGCGCAGGGCATCGGCGAGGCCATCGTCGCCACGTTCGCGTCGCAGCAAGCCAAACTGATCATCAGTGATATTCAGGCCGAAAAAGTCGAGAAAGTCGCGGCGCACTGGAGGGACAAAGGCTTCGATGTCCAGGCCATCAAGGCTGACGTCTCCCGGCAGCAAGATCTGCACGCGATGGCCAGGTTGGCCGTCGAGCGTCACGGCCGGATCGACGTATTGGTCAACTGCGCTGGGGTCAACGTATTCCGCGATCCACTGGAAATGACCGAAGAAGACTGGCATCGCTGCTTCGCCATCGACCTCGACGGCGCGTGGTATGGCTGCAAAGCCGTGCTGCCGCAAATGATCGAGCAGGGCATCGGCAGCATCATCAACATCGCTTCGACCCATTCCACCCACATCATCCCGGGCTGCTTTCCGTACCCGGTGGCCAAGCACGGCTTGCTCGGGCTGACCCGCGCGCTGGGCATCGAATACGCGCCAAAGGGCGTTCGCGTGAATGCGATCGCGCCGGGCTACATCGAAACCCAATTGAACGTCGATTACTGGAACGGTTTTGCCGACCCCCAGGCCGAACGTCAGAGGGCATTCGACCTGCATCCGCCGCGTCGTATCGGGCAACCGATGGAAGTGGCCATGACGGCCGTCTTCCTGGCCAGCGATGAAGCACCGTTCATCAATGCTTCATGCATCACCATCGATGGTGGACGCTCGGTCATGTATCACGACTGAGCAAAACGTCTTTCAGACGCGAAGTTCCGTCTGAAATCCAATCATCATACGATATGACTATTTGCAGTACCGGCTTTCAAAATAACGCTCAAAAAAAATAACAAGGAGTCAGCTATGAATCGTCGTCGTGGGATCCGTTCCCTGTGCTGTGCCGCTTTGGCGGTCACTGCGGTCAGCTTGAGCAGCACGCTGCTGGCGGCCGAGGAAGTGAAAATCGGCTTCCTGGTCAAGCAGGCGGAAGAGCCCTGGTTCCAGACCGAATGGGCATTCGCCGAAAAGGCCGGGAAAGACAAGGGCTTCACTGTCATCAAGATCGCCGTGCCTGACGGCGAGAAAACCCTCTCGGCCATCGATAGCCTTGCAGCCAATGGTGCCAAAGGCTTCGTGATCTGCCCGCCGGACGTCTCCCTTGGCCCGGCCATCATGGCCAAGGCCAAGCTCAATGGTATGAAAGTCATCGCTGTCGATGACCGTTTCGTCGATGCCAATGGCAAGTTCATGGAAGACGTTCCTTACCTCGGCATGGCCGCATTCGAAGTCGGCCAGAAGCAGGGCGCGGCAATGGCCACCGAAGCGAAAAAACGCGGCTGGGACTGGAAAGAAACCTATGCGGTGATCAACACCTTCAATGAACTCGACACCGGCAAAAAGCGCACCGACGGTTCGGTCAAAGCCCTGGAAGACGCCGGGATGCCGAAAGACCACATCCTGTTCTCGGCGCTGAAAACCCTCGACGTACCGGGCAGCATGGACGCCACCAACTCGGCCCTGGTGAAACTGCCGGGCGCGGCGAAAAACCTGATCATCGGCGGCATGAACGACAACACCGTATTGGGCGGCGTGCGCGCCACCGAAAGCGCCGGTTTCGCTGCTGCCAACGTGATCGGCATCGGCATCAACGGTACCGACGCCATCGGCGAACTGAAGAAAGCCAACAGCGGTTTCTTCGGCTCGATGCTGCCGAGCCCTCACATCGAAGGCTACAACACCGCGAGCATGATGTTCGAGTGGGTCACCACCGGCAAAGAACCACCGAAGTACACCGCGATGGACGACGTGACGCTGATCACTCGCGAGAACTTCAAGCAGGAACTGGAAAAGATCGGCCTGTGGAACTGAGGGCTGGTTGATTTCATCGGCGGCCCTGGCGACGGGGCCGCCTGATCTGTGTGATGAGGTGGTTTTATGCACGCGCAAGTACAGACACATGAGCACAGCGTCGGCGGCAGCCTGCGCTTCAACGGGATCGGCAAGACGTTTCCTGGGGTGAAGGCGCTGGATGGCATCAGTTTCGTCGCTCATCCGGGGCAGGTTCATGCCTTGATGGGCGAGAACGGTGCCGGCAAATCGACCCTGCTGAAAATCCTCGGCGGTGCTTACACGCCGAGCAGCGGCGACCTGCAGATCGGCGAGCAGACGATGGTCTTCAAGTCCACCGCCGACAGCATCGCCAGTCGGGTGGCGGTGATCCACCAAGAGCTGCATCTGGTCCCGGAAATGACCGTGGCGGAGAACCTGTTCCTCGGTCATCTGCCGGCCAGTTTCGGCCTGATCAATCGAGGCGCGCTGCGCCAGCAAGCGTTGGCCTGCCTCAAAGGCCTGGCCGATGAAATCGACCCGCAAGAGAAAGTCGGGCGCCTGTCCCTCGGTCAGCGACAGCTGGTGGAGATTGCGAAGGCGTTGTCCCGTGGCGCGCATGTGATTGCCTTCGACGAACCCACCAGCAGCCTGTCGGCGCGGGAAATCGATCGCTTGATGGCGATCATCGGGCGTCTGCGTGACGAAGGCAAAGTGGTGCTTTACGTGTCCCATCGCATGGAAGAAGTGTTCCGCATCTGCAACGCGGTGACGGTGTTCAAGGACGGCCGCTACGTGCGCACGTTCGAGGACATGAGCGAACTGACCCACGACCAGTTGGTGACGTGCATGGTCGGGCGCGACATTCAGGATATCTACGATTACCGCAGCCGCCAGCGGGGCGCCGTGGCGCTCAAGGTTGACGGTTTGCTCGGGCCGGGACTGCGTGAACCCGTGAGTTTCGAGGTGCACAAGGGCGAGATTCTCGGGCTGTTCGGCCTGGTGGGCGCGGGGCGTACCGAGCTGTTCCGGATACTCAGCGGGCTGACGCGCAACACCGCCGGACGCCTGGAGCTTCGTGGTCATGAGGTGAAACTGCGTTCCCCCCGTGATGCCATCGCGGCCGGGATTCTGCTGTGTCCCGAAGATCGCAAGAAGGAGGGCATCCTGCCGCTCGCCAGCGTCGCCGAGAACATCAACATCAGTGCGCGAGGCGCCCATTCCACGTTCGGTTGCCTGTTGCGCGGCTTGTGGGAAAAGGGCAACGCCGACAAGCAGATCAAGGCGCTGAAAGTGAAGACGCCGAGCGCCGAGCAGAAAATCATGTACCTGTCCGGCGGCAATCAGCAGAAGGCCATTCTCGGCCGCTGGCTGTCGATGCCGATGAAAGTCCTGTTGCTCGATGAACCGACGCGCGGCATCGATATCGGCGCGAAAGCCGAGATCTACCAGATCATCCATAACCTGGCTGCCAGCGGCATCGCGGTGATCGTGGTGTCCAGCGACCTGATGGAAGTGATGGGTATTTCCGACCGCATCCTGGTGCTCTGCGAAGGCGCGATGCGCGGCGAGTTGTCTCGCGCAGAGGCCAATGAATCCAACCTGCTGCAACTGGCTTTGCCGCGCCAACGTGCTGACGGCGTGGCGAACTGAGAGGTGACTATGACCATCCAAAACAACGCTCTGCCCACTGCACGCAAACCTCTGGACCTGCGGCGCTTTCTCGACGACTGGGTGATGCTGCTGGCGGCGGTCGGGATCTTCGTGCTGTGCACGCTGCTGATCGACAACTTCCTGTCGCCGCTGAACATGCGCGGCCTGGGCCTGGCGATTTCGACAACGGGCATCGCGGCCTGCACCATGCTGTATTGCCTGGCGTCCGGGCATTTCGATTTGTCGGTTGGCTCGGTGATTGCCTGTGCCGGAGTGGTCGCGGCGGTGGTGATGCGCGACACCGATAGCGTGTTTCTCGGCGTGAGTGCGGCGCTGGTGATGGGGCTGATTGTCGGGCTGATCAACGGCATCGTCATCGCCAAGCTGCGTGTCAACGCGTTGATCACCACCCTGGCGACCATGCAGATCGTTCGTGGCCTGGCTTACATTTTTGCCAATGGCAAAGCGGTCGGCGTGTCGCAGGAGTCGTTCTTCGTTTTCGGTAACGGCCAGTTGTTTGGCGTGCCGGTGCCGATCCTGATCACCATCGTGTGCTTCCTGTTTTTTGGCTGGCTGTTGAATTACACCACCTATGGGCGCAACACCATGGCCATCGGCGGCAACCAGGAAGCGGCGTTGCTGGCCGGGGTGAACGTTGACCGGACCAAGATCATCATCTTTGCCGTGCACGGTGTGATTGGTGCGTTGGCCGGGGTGATTCTGGCGTCGCGGATGACCTCCGGGCAGCCGATGATTGGCCAAGGGTTTGAATTGACGGTGATCTCGGCGTGCGTGCTGGGCGGGGTGTCGTTGAGCGGCGGGATCGGCATGATCCGGCATGTGATTGCCGGGGTGTTGATTCTGGCGATCATTGAGAATGCGATGAACCTGAAGAACATCGACACGTTCTATCAGTACGTGATTCGCGGTTCGATCTTGCTGTTGGCCGTCGTGATTGATCGTCTCAAACAACGTTAACTTCGCTTTGTGGCGAGGGAGCTTGCTCCCGCTGGGCTGCGCAGCGGCCCCAAAATCACTGTTTTGATTCAGGATTTTGCGAGTGCTGCGCACTCGAGCGGGAGCAAGCTCCCCGCCACAGTGATTACTCCTTCCGTCACCTCCCTTAAATAGTCCTTGCCCGCACCATCGCGTTTCGGTTATCACTTTGTACATGATTAGACAGGTACGATTTGACAAGAAACAACGGGTGGTCGACGAACTCATCCGGCGGATTGAAAGCGGCCTCATGGAGGACGGCTTTCTGTTGCCGGGCGAGCATCAATTGGCTCAAGAATTCAAAGTCAGCCGCGGCACGCTGCGTGAGGCCCTTGCCGAGTTGAAACGACGCAACTACATCGCGACCCAAAGCGGCGTCGGCTCCATCGTCACCTTCGACGGTGTGGTGCTCGATCAACGCAGCGGCTGGGCGCAAGCGCTCGCCGACAGCGGGGCGCTGATCAATACCGAAGTGCTGCGGCTGGAGGCCGTCACGCGGCCTGATTTGCTGCCGCGCTTCGGCACCGACCAATTCATCACCCTCGACCGGCGCCGTCGCTCCACCGATGGCAAGCTGGTGTCCCTCGAACGCTCATTGATGCCCGCCACGGGAGGCCTGGAAAGCCTGCCGCGGGTCGGCCTCATCGACAATTCCCTGACCATCACCCTGGCCGCCTACGGCTACATCGGTGAACGCGGCGATCAATGGATCGGCGCTGAGCCCTTGAACGCCGAAGACGCCGCGTTGCTCGGTCGTCCGGTCGGCACCGTCTTCCTCAAAGCCTTGCGCACCACCTACGACCGGCAAAACCGGTTCATGGAACAGGTCGAAAGCTTGCTCGACCCGGTGCATTTTCGTCTGCACCTGCAGTTTGGAGAGTCGAAATGACCGCGCTCGACCGTGCGCTCGGCGCGTTCTACGGACTGGCCCTGGGCGATGCGCTGGGCATGCCGACGCAATCCCTGAGCCGCGCCGAGATCTCGGCGCGCTTCGGTGCGATCACTGATCTGCAAGACGCCGGTCCTGATCAGCCGATTGCCGCCAACATGCCCAAGGGCTCGATCACCGACGACACCGAACAGGCGATTCTGGTCGGTCAATTGTTGGTGGCCGGTGAGGGCCGGATCGAACCGGCCGTGCTTGCTCAGCGGCTGATCGAATGGGAGGCTGGAATGCAGGCCAAGGGTTCGCAAGACTTACTCGGCCCTTCGACCAAGCGCGCAATCGAAATGATCCTCGCCGGCCACTCGCCGGAAGAAGCGGGGCGCTACGGCACCACCAACGGCGCGGCGATGCGCATCACGCCGGTCGGTATCGCCACGGATGTCGCCCAGCCTGAACGTTTTATAAGCGCCGTCGTGCAGGCCTGCCAGGTCACCCACAACACCACGCTGGGAATTTCCAGTGCGGCGGCGGTGGCGGCAGTGGTTTCGGCCGGCATCAACGGCATGGACCTGGGCGAGGCGTTGAACCTCGGTCAGCAGATCGCCCAACAAGCCGAAAGTCATGGCCACTGGGTGGCGGGCGGACGGATTGCCTCGCGCATCAGCTGGGCGCGGACCATCAGCGTCGACAGTGACAAAGCGTTGCTGGCGGATTTGCTGTACGACGTGATCGGCACGTCGGTGGCTTCGCAGGAATCGGTCGTGGTCTCGTTTGCCCTGGCGCAACAAGTGGCCGTTGGTGAAATGAACGCCTTCGAAGCGCTGTGCATGGCCGCGAGCCTGGGCGGTGACACCGATACCATCGCGGCGATACTGGGCGCGATGCTCGGGGCCTGCCTGGGGCTTGGGAGTTGGCCGGTGGCGATGATCGAACAGGTCAAAGCCGTTAATGATCTGGAGCTGGAACCTTTGGTAAAAGGGCTTCTGGCCTTGCGCTGACTGACCTGGCCTCTTCGCGAGCAGGCTCGCTCCCACAGGTACCGTGCGGCTTGCATTGTCGCTGTAGGAGCGAGCCTGCTCGCGATGGGCGCACCGCCTATTCGAATTGATAACCCCGCAATGGAAAGCACGAATACGGCCAGGATCGCCGGGATGTAGTTTCGTCTTCCGTCATTGCCCACAACCACAACAAAGGCAACAGGAGCATTTTCATGAGTTCATCGAACGCCGGGCAAAGCGCCGGGCAACTGGAAACCCGCGGCATCGAACCGGTGCCGGAAGCGGAGTGCAACGGTCACCCGCTGCAACTGTTCTGGGTCTGGTTCGCGGCTAACATTTCCATTCTCGGCCTGCCGCTGGGTGCCACGCTTGTTGCGTTTCGCGGGTTGGCGATCTGGCAGGCGATCATCGTTGCGATCCTCGGCGCCGCCGGTTCTTTCGCGGTGGTCGGGATCATCTCCATCGCCGGTCGTCGTGGTCGTGCACCGAGCCTGACGCTGTCGCGCGCCATCTTCGGGGTGCGCGGCAACATCGGCCCGACCCTGGTTTCGCTGATGTCGCGGCTGGGCTGGGAAACCGTCAACACCACCACCGCCGCCTTCGTGCTGCTGTCGCTGTGCTCGATCCTGTTCGGTTCGCCGGTGGAGGCCAAAAGCGCACCGGTGTTGACCCTGGTCTTCATCGCGATTTTCGTGCTGCTGACTTTGTCGGTGTCCGGCCTTGGTCACGCTACTTTGCTGGTGATCCAGAAGTGGGCGACTTATGTGTTCGGTGCGCTGAACATTCTGGTCGGCGGCTTCCTCTGCGCCACCATCGACTGGAGCGCGGTGTTCAACGCTACGCCTGCGCCTTTGAGCGCGATGATCATCGGCATCGGCACCATGGCCGCCGGCACCGGGATCGGCTGGGCCAACGCCGGTGCCGACATGTCGCGCTATCAGCATCGCAGCGTCAAAGCCGTGCGCCTGGTCGCGTCGGCGGCCTTTGGTGCGGGGATTCCGCTGGTGCTGCTGATCACCCTCGGCGGCCTGCTGTCGGTGGGCAACAACGACCTGGCCTCGGCCACCGACCCGATCATCGCGATCCGCGACATGCTGCCGACCTGGATGGCCGTGCCGTACCTGATCACCGCGTTCGGCGGGCTGCTGCTGTCGAACAACCTGTCGGTGTATTCCGCCGGATTGACCACGCTGACCCTCGGCCTCAAGGTCAAGCGCGTCTACGCCGTGGTGGTCGACATCGTCGCGATCTTCGCCGGTTCGATCTACTTCATGCTGATCGCCGACAGTTTCTACGGCCCGTTCATTACCTTCATTTCGCTGCTGGCGGTGCCTATCACGGCGTGGGTCGGGATCTTCGTCGTTGACCTGATACATCGTCATTACTACAGCCCCAAAGACTTGCTGGACGTCAGCCCGAGCAGTGCCTACTGGTACAACGGCGGTATCGAATGGCGCGCGTTTGGCGCGTGGGCGCTGGCGATCGTGCTGGGCTTCAGCTTCACCACCATTGGCACCACCGAACAAAACGTCTGGTTCCGCGGTTTTCTTTCGGATTCGTGGCTGGGCCATAACGGCCTGGGCTGGATCGTGACGTTCCTGGTGGCCGGCGGGATTTATTTTGTACTCGGTGGGGCCAGGGATCGTCGTGCCGCAATGACCGAGAACGCTCATGCCTAGATTGCTGCACACCGGCCAGGTCATCATCGACCTGGTCATGGCCGTGGACAAACTGCCGCAACCGGGCGGCGATGTGCTGGCGCAATCCGCCAGTTTCGAAGCCGGCGGAGGGTTTAACGTGATGGCCGCCGCCGCGCGTAACGGGCTGCCGGTGGTCTACCTCGGTCGTCATGGCACCGGTCGTTTCGGCGACCTGGCCCGTGAGGCGATGAAGGTTGAAGGCATTCGGATCGGCATCGCACACAAGGCCGAACGGGATACGGGGTTGTGCGTTGCGGTGACCGATGCCTCGGCTGAGCGCAGTTTCATTTCCTACATCGGCGCCGAGGGCGAATTGACCACCGAGGACCTGGCGAGCGTGCCGGCCGAGGCGGGTGACTACGTGTATGTCAGTGGCTACAGCCTGTTGCATGTCGGCAAGGCCCAGGCGCTGCTGGATTGGGTGCTGGGTTTGCCGAAAGTGATCAACGTGGTGTTCGATCCCGGCCCGTTGGTGGACTCGCCGGACGCGCCATTGATGCAGGCGTTGTTGCCGCGCATTGATCTGTGGACAAGCAACAGTGTCGAGGCGCTGCGGTTTACCGGGGCGGCGGACATTGCCGAGGCGCTGGACAGGCTCACCGATCACCTGCCGGCCGAGGTGTTGATGGTGGTGCGCGATGGGCCGCAAGGGTGCTGGATCAGTCAGCGCGGCGAGCGAGAGCATCTGCCCGGTTTCAAGGTTGAAGCGGTAGACAGCAATGGTGCTGGCGATGCCCATGCCGGGGTGTTTCTGGCCGGGTTGGCGCGAGGGTTGTCGGCGAGTGAAGCGGCGCGGCGGGCGAATGCGGCAGCGGCGCTGGCAGTCACTCGGTGGGGGCCGGCGACTTCGCCTGGGACTGCTGAGGTGGATGCGTTAATCAGGAAGACTTTCGGCGCCTGACATAACGCTTTCGCGGGCAAGCCTCGCTCCTACAGGGATTTGGTCATACGCGGATTTTCGCTACAACCCTAACCTGTAGAAGCGAGGCTTGCCCGCGAAGGGGCCACTACATTCAATAAAAAAAATCAGGCTTCTACCCAGCCTTGCGCAACGCCTCAATCAACTCTTGTTTACGCATGCTCGAGCGCCCCGGAATCTTCTTCGAAGTCGCTTCCTTCCTCAAACTGTCAACCGTCTGCGTCTCTCGCGAAGCCTTGCTGTCACGCGAATGACCTTCGCGACTGGCCACCGCACGCCGTGACGATTCCTTGCGATCTTCTGATTTGGCACTCGCCGGTTTCTTGCGCCCGGAGCCCCCCTTGCGTTCGCCGCCACCGGACTGCTTGTTCACCGTTGCCCAGGCGCGCGCCTGCGCTTCATCTTTCGAGACACCTTTGTGCTCGTAGCCTTCTTCAATGTGCTCGGCCTTGCGCTTTTGCTCGGCGGTATATTTGTCTTTGCTTCCACGAGGCATGGGATTTCTCCTGCTACTTGTAGAGTCGCTCAAACGGTCGCAGCCGCGCACGACTGCGACCTGATCCATCTTGTTAAACGTCCAGCTTGCGCGCCGCCTCAACCCCAGCCGCGCTGAGTTTGATCGGCAGTTGCAGCGAGTGTTCGCCGGCCTCGTTGCAGGTCACATGCCCGTGCTGAATCAGCCCGCGATCCTGCAGCGTGGCGAGGGTGCTGGCCACGATTTTCTCCCCCCGGTAATTGTCCAGGACCTCCTTGCCCAAGCCATTTGGATGGGCGTGCAGCAGACGGGTCAGGACTTCTTTCTCAAGGTTGTTATCGACGTTCATGGTTACCTCTTCATGGATGTGGATAGGTGAAACTCGCGTGGGCGAACTATTGGCTGGCGCCGCCTTCGGAACCCGAGCCACCGGTGGTGGTTTTCGAGCCCATGCCGGCGCCGGCGTTATCCGGTGTCTGGGTGTCCGGCATGTTCATGCCACCTTGGCGGCCCGTATCGTTGCCCTGAATCCGTGGGTCGGTGCCCGTTGACGGAGGCTGGCTGCTGTCTACGCCCGTGCCGTTGGTGTTCATGCCGGGTGAGCCTTGGGTGGTCGGATTTTTCTGACCTTCAACCGGGTTGGTCGGGCCGGTACCCGTGGCGGTGGTCGCCGCGAAAGCGGCAGAGGACAACAGCGTGGCGAGAGCGAGGGCGGTCAAGCGGGACATGATCATGGTGTCGTCTCCATTTAATTAGAGTCCTTACCTGATGTTGGTCCGCCCCCGATTTGGATTGGTGCCTGATGAACGACGAACGGTTCAGGCCTGTTGCAACGATTTGCTGCTGTCGACCCGACGCCAGATCAAGCGGCCCAAGGTGATCAGCCAGTTCAACAGCCCTATGGCGAGAACTGTGAGTAGAAGTGTCGTCATTCCGTGTTCGACGATGATCTTCCCGGCGAGCAATGGAAAGCCGAATACACCGATGAAGTACGACAGGCTGAACAGCAACAACGATTGCGAAGTGGTGCCGTGGGGCGTTTCGTTCGCCGCCAGGCCATTGATCACCGAGTACGTCAGCCCGTAGCCGACCCCGAGCATCATCGCTGCCAGCACGTAGCTGAGCTCGCTATCGACCACGAAGCTGAACAGCACAATCGAACCCGCCATCACGCCTGACAGCAGGCACGAAGCGCGCAATGCATCGCGCTTGACCACGATCCCGGCGATCAACATCCGGCTGCTGATTGCCGCGCCCATGAAGCCGAAAAAGAACAACGAGTAATCCAGCGAGCGAGACGCTGCGTAACTGGTTTGAAAGCTCGACAGGCCGCCGAATACGCACCCGCCGAGGCCGACCATGATGATCGGAAACACTGCCTTCGACGACAGCACCTGAGTCGTCGCGCGCCAGGAAATGCGGGCGACAGTGGCGGTAGGCGAGGGCGTTTTTTTCAGTTGCGAATGCAGCCGCCAGAACAGCAACACACCCATCAGGCTGGCCAACGCGGCAAGGTAAAAGGCGGCGGTGACGGGATAACCGAACGCACTGGCCGCGCGGCCCAACAGCGGCCCGCTGCCGATCCCGGTCATCATGCTGCCCGACAGCAGCGCAAAATATTTCGCGCGTTGCGCGGGCGTCACCAGGCTCGCCACGATCATCGGCCCCAAGGTGTAAAACACCCCCCAGCCCAGCCCCAGCAGCAGTCCGAAAAACAGCAACAGATTGCCGAACCCCGGCGTCAGCGCGAAGCCCAGGCTGGCCGCCACCAACAACACGCCGAACAGCGCAATCGAACGCGCCGCGCCGAGCAGGTCAGACAGGTGCCCGGAGACAACTACCGCCGCAAATGTGCTGAGCATCGCCGCCGAAATCACACTGCCGGCATCATGTTCGTTGCCGCCCCGTGAACCGATCAACAGTGACAACAGGAAGGTCGAGCCGTAGGACAGCGACAGCAAATAACTGGCGAGGCAAAACAGGCCGAACACTCTGCTTGAGACGTGGGGCGTAGCGGTAGACATGACGCGGTTCCTTGACCCGATAAAAACGCTGACCCTCTATCTACCATGTACCTCGACATTGTTAGGTCTGGGGTTATCGATGCCAGGGTTAGCGCAGGCCGGAGTAATGCGCTCAGGTGATGCCGATTTCTTCCTTGAACAGCACCATAAAACCCTTCAGGCGCTCATGCCTGACGCGCGCCAGCCGCTGGCCGGTGATCGTCTGGAAACCGTCCGCCAGGTGCAGCAACTTGGTCTGAAAGTGATCGAGGCAAAAGCGTTTGTCATCGTAGTCCCGCGCTGTCGCTTCCGGGTCTTGCGGGTCGTAAAGGGCGCTGCCCATGCGTCCGGCGATATAGAACGTGCGCGCTACGCCGAGCATGCCGAGGGAGTCGAGGCGGTCGGCGTCCTGCAGGACTTTGGCTTCGAGCGAGGTCGGGGTGATGTTGGCGGAAAAGCTGTGGGCTTCGATGGCGTGGGCGACTGCGCTGATTTTTGCACTTGGCCAAGCCATGTCGCTTAGCACGGCAGATGCTTTTTCAGCAGCCAGGCGTGAGGCCTGTGAGCGCAACGGCGAATTCTTTTCCACCGCCACGCAATCATGCAAAAGCACCGCCGCCAGCAGCACTCCGAGATCGCCGCCTTCTTCAGCATGAAGCGTTCGCACGTTGTGCCACACCCGTTGCAGATGGGACCCATCGTGGGCGCCATCTTCCGAGGGTTCCAGTGCGTGGGGTAGCAGTTGCGCTGCGAGAAGTTGCAGCGGCGCGAAAGCATCAGTGGCCATGACTTTCCTTTGAAGTGAACGCGCTTTTGTGGCGAGGGCGCTTGCTCCCGCCGGGTTGCGAAGCAACCCCATCCCGGGAGCAAAGGTATTTCAGTTAATACCGAGTTGCCAGCCTTTACGACTGCTTCGCACTCGGACGGGAGCAAGCTCCCTCGCCACAAACCACGCGCCGACTTAGTATGGCGTTTTCAACTTTCGACAAAGGCACGTCCATGACGATCGAGATCCGCCCGGCAACCCCCAGCGATGCACCGCAAATCCTCGGGTTCATCACTGAACTGGCCGACTACGAACGTGCCCGTCACGAAGTCATCGCCAGCGTTGCCGACATCGAACGCAGCCTGTTCAGCGAAGGCGCCACCGCCCACGGCCTGATCTGCCTGCGCGACGGCTTGCCGATCGGCTTCGCGGTGTTCTTCTTCAGCTATTCCACCTGGCTCGGCAGTAATTGCCTGTACCTCGAAGACCTCTACATCACCCCCCAGCAACGCGGTGGCGGCGCCGGTAAAACCTTGCTGCGCCACCTCGCCAAAATCGCCTGCGCCAATGACTGCGGGCGCTTCGAATGGAGCGTCCTGGACTGGAACAAACCGGCGATCGAATTTTATAAGTCGTTGGGCGCGCAGCCGCAGGAAGAGTGGGTCCGGTATCGGATGGATGGGAAGGTATTGCGGGAGTTTGCTGAGGGGAGTTGATCCTACCCGTCTAGTCCGTCATCCTCTGCGCCTTTGCGCGCTCACGGATGACACCTGCAATGTCTATGACGTCTTCATCACTCGACACTCGTCATGTTCGCCATCGACTGTCCGGTTGGTTGAACGATGGTGGTGCATTTCCTTTGCGCCCTGATGGTTGCCACCATCGCTATAAAACTCAAAAGCAAGGAGCTTTAACTTGAGTGGAAAACCTGCTGCGCGCGTTACAGACCCTACTTCGTGCCCGTTACCCGGACATGGCACCAATCCGATTGTTTCTGGATCACCAGATGTTTTCTTCGATGGTCTGGCAGCTGCTCGCATGACGGACAAATCTGCCTGTGGCAGCCCGATTACCGGCGCTGTTTCGGGGACGGTATTCATCAATGGTCTCAACGCCGCAACCCTCGATAGCACGGGCGGGCACGGCAACGTAGTTATCGGCGGTTCCGGGACCGTTATCATCGGGTAAAGCGGAGGCGGAGCAGCTTTTAGTGGGTTGCTTCCGATGCCGGTGCATTTTACCGACAGATTACAAGTGGTGAATGACGCGACCGGTGGGCCGATTCCTTATCACCCCTATACCATTCAACGTGGTGACGGCAGCGAAGAGCATGGCGTGACGGATGCGTCCGGGTTTACTCACACAGTCAGTTCCCATTTGGCCGAGACCATTAAATTGTTTGTGGAGTGATTGGCATGGCGGGTGAAACTGCGGCGGTGAAACAAGCGTTACCTAAAAGAGAAGTAAAAATACATACATTGACCTGTAAGACTGATCAGGCTGTTAAGCAGGTGCTTGTCACCTTGCGAGACTTGGTTATATTTTTTATTGGTGGTGCGGGCGATCAGGAAAGTTACTACGGCACAGGGCCTAATAATAATATTGATTATGTGCGTCGAATTGCTGTTGGCGACGCAAAACAACTAGAGATTTTGAAGCGCTGTCCTTCATGGGTGCTCAGTTATAATGCTTTTATTAGTGATGATGATCTTGAGCGCAATGTGTTGAGTAGAATACCTAATTGCTCCTCCGCGATTTACATCGTTGGTCACAGTCTCGGCGGCTGGAATGGTGCCCACCTTTCCAGTGTACTGACAGACAAAGGCTTCAAAGTAAAAATGCTGATTACACTGGACCCCGTGGGTGAAGGGAAAATTGTTTACGGCATCTCAAGTATCTATAGACGAGAGCCGATCCCCAAGGCTGACTATTGGGTGAATATTCGGGCAGCAGCGGTAGACTGGAATGCGTCGGATCTGGTCGCGGACTTTGGTGAACAGTGGGAAGTAACACAAGGACCCAATGTGATGGGGCGGGTGGATGTTAACCATGCTGATGCAGACAGAATGTTTGTGCAGACATTGCCAGGAGGCAAGTCTGCCCGCCAAATATTCAATGAATCGATTTTGAACTACTTCAGGGAGTGATTCTGGATGCATAAGTTTTTTTTGTTTTTAGCAATCTTGATGAGTGCATCGTGTTCTCTCAATCACGGAAGACCTGTCGCAACACTTGAGTATTCCAGTGTAAACGAACTTCGTAATACTGGAATTTACCAGGTTTTTTTCAATTCCGATGTGGAACTTATTGGGTTGTTTAAGTCGCGAATAGGTGAGGGGTTAGTCTGTTCTTTAGAGGATGATCTTGATTTTAGCGAAGCGCACCATATAAAGCGTTCCGGTTTTGGTTTGGTGGAAAAAGTGAGTGAGTCTGCACCATTGCTCTATCGAGCGAATGTCATTTTTAGTGAGTCGGAAAGCGGAAAAGGAGGAGAGAATTATTTGGAAGGGGAGGCCCTTATTCCGCTATTGAAGAAGCGTGATTTTATTTCGTGTGTTTATCGAGTTCATACTACTACATACAATACGTACTTCTCCCAAGTCATGCACGTGCCGACCGCAGAGCTGTTGAAGGCTATTGCTCACCAGTAAAACGAATCCATGCGATTCGAGGATGTTTTGCCGCGATAAACAGCCTCTCAATAACTCAGTCACTGGCTTCCCAATTACTCTTGATCAATCCGTCGAGGACTTGTCGAACAGTAATCTTGAAAGCCCCGGCCTTCCTCTCATCAAAGGCCGTTCGCCATGCCATATAACCCTGACTGAAATCCGTAATCTCTGCAGTTTCCCCCACCCGGTGGGTGATGCTGCGTTCCAAGGCTTTTGCCTGGAAGGGTAGGTGTGGCATTTCATTGAACTCGCTACCTGTCACCGGATTGATCATCTGAAAGCCATCGACCCTGATGTGAATAACCTTGCCCAATTTTGGATAATTTTCGATTTTCAGGATCGTCAGTGTCGATCCATCCTCGCCCGGCCGGTTTTTGTAGGCCCAGATATCGCCCACCTTCAATTCTTTCGATGCGCTGAATGCTGCGGTGGACCAGAGAGCACTGCAGAACAGCAGCGCCTTTAAAGCAATCTTCATTTTTCTTCCTTGAGGGCTGGGTGCCGTTCCGATGGCCGGGCATTTTAAGGCGTTGGCGAAGAAAATCCTGTCACACTTGTAAATCCCATAATATGGGAGTGATATTTATATATTGAGATTTTTCCGCGTCAGGGTTTATAGTCCAGCTCACTCACTGCCAATAAACAAAACAGGTGAAGCGATGCTGGCGCAATTGATCGCGCTCGATTGGGGGACGACCTCATTACGTGCTTACAAACTCGCCGCGGGTGGCCAGGTGCTGGAACAGCGTTCGCTGTCGTCCGGGATCATGCAGCTGCCCCGGACACCGCGAATCATCAACGGTCAGGAATGCGCCGACGGTTTTGAACTGGCCTTCGACGAGGCGTGCGGTGACTGGCTCGACGCGCAGCCGGATTTGCCGGTGATTGCCTGTGGCATGGTCGGCAGCGCCCAGGGCTGGCGCGAAGCGGCCTACTGCGATACACCGGCGAACGTCGCCAATCTTGGAACTTCCCTACAAACCCTTCGCAGTCTTCGCGGTGTTGATGTGCACATCGTGCCGGGCGTGATTCAGCGTTCGCGCTTGCCGAACGTGATGCGCGGCGAAGAAACCCAAGTGCTGGGTGTCCTGCAGAATCTGCCGCTCGAGCAGGGCGCTGACCTGTTGATCGGCCTGCCAGGCAGTCATTCGAAATGGGTGGAAGTGGCCGACGGCTGCATCGTGCATTTCGACACCTTCATGACCGGCGAGATTTTCGCCGTGCTCAGTGAACACAGCATTCTCGGGCGTACCCAGCAAAAGGGCGCGTCGTTTGATGGCCAGGCGTTTGATCGCGGTGTGCAAGTGGCGCTGTCGGCGGAGGGCGAGATCGGTCCGTTGTCGACGCTGTTCAGCGCCCGCAGCCTCGGGCTGACCGGTGAGCTCTGCGCCACTGCCCAACCGGATTACTTGTCCGGCCTGCTGATCGGCCACGAACTGTCGGCGCTGGCCAACGTTCAGCGACGCCGACGCAACAGCGTTCACCTGCCTTCAATCATCCTCATTGGCAACTCCCAACTGTGTGCCCGCTACAGCCGGGCCCTCGACGCCTGTGGTTTTACCCGCGTGACCCTGGCCGAACAAGCCACCGAACGCGGGTTGTGGCAATTGGCGGTCGCCGCCGGACTGATCGCCGCACACCCATCCCGTTCAACCTGACTGGAGGTCTGACATGCTCAAGCAAGCACTGGCGCAAAACGGTCTGATCGCGATCCTGCGCGGCCTGCGCCCGCAAGAAGCGGCCGCCATTGGCGAAGTCCTTTATGCCGCCGGATTTCGCGTCATCGAAGTGCCGCTCAATTCCCCTGAGCCCTACGACAGTATCCGCATCCTGCGCAGTACTTTGCCCGCCGATTGCCTGATCGGCGCGGGTACGGTGCTGACACCGGAACAGGTCGAGCAAGTGAAAGCGGCGGGCGGTCAGGTGATCGTCATGCCGCACAGTGATGCCAAAGTGTTGCGGGCAGCAAAAGCGGCAGGGTTGTACCTGTCGCCGGGCGTTGCTACGCCGACCGAAGCCTTCGCCGCATTGGCCGAAGGGGCGGACGTGCTGAAGATGTTCCCGGCCGAGCAGATGGGGCCGGCAGTCGTCAAAGCCTGGCTCGCGGTGCTGCCGGCCGGAACCATTCTGGCGCCGGTTGGCGGGATCACGCCGGACAACATGCAGGTGTTTATCGACGCCGGTGTGAAAGGTTTCGGATTGGGTTCCGGGTTGTTCAAACCGGGCATGACGCCTGAGGACGTGGCGGTAAACGCCAAGGCCTATGTCGCTGCATGGAACGCTCTGCGTTAAGACTTTCTGGCGCCGAGCGCGCTACATCTATAAGAGAGACAACAGATGAAAATCACCAAACTCACCACCTTCATCGTTCCGCCGCGCTGGTGCTTCCTCAAGGTCGAAACCGACGAAGGCGTGACCGGCTGGGGCGAGCCCGTGGTCGAAGGCCGCGCACATACCGTCGCCGCTGCCGTTGAAGAATTGTCCGACTACCTGATCGGCAAAGACCCACGCAACATCGAAGACATCTGGACCGTGCTCTACCGCGGCGGCTTCTACCGCGGCGGCGCGATTCACATGAGCGCCCTGGCCGGTATCGATCAGGCGTTGTGGGATATCAAGGGCAAGGCCTTGGGGGTGTCGGTCAGCGATTTGCTGGGCGGTCAGGTGCGGGACAAGATTCGCGTGTATTCGTGGATCGGTGGCGACCGTCCGGCGGACACCGCTCGCGCGGCGAAAGAAGCGGTCGAGCGTGGTTTCACGGCGGTGAAAATGAACGGCACCGAGGAGCTGCAATTCCTCGACTCCTTCGAGAAAGTCGACCTCGCCCTGGCCAACGTTGCCGCCGTGCGTGACGCGGTGGGCCCGAACGTCGGCATCGGTGTGGACTTCCATGGCCGGGTGCACAAGCCCATGGCCAAGGTGCTGATGAAGGAACTCGACCCGTACAAACTGATGTTCATCGAAGAGCCGGTGCTCAGCGAAAACTACGAAGCGCTGAAGGAACTGGCGCCGCTGACCAGCACCCCGATTGCCCTCGGCGAGCGCTTGTTTTCGCGCTGGGATTTCAAGCGTGTGCTCAGCGAAGGTTACGTCGACATCATCCAGCCGGATGCGTCCCACGCCGGTGGCATCACCGAAACCCGCAAGATCGCCAACATGGCCGAGGCCTACGACGTGGCGCTGGCGCTGCATTGCCCGTTGGGTCCGATTGCCCTGGCGGCGTGCCTGCAACTGGATGCGGTTTGCTACAACGCGTTCATCCAGGAGCAGAGCCTGGGCATCCATTACAACGAGAGCAATGACCTGCTCGATTACGTGAAAGATCCGCGAGTGTTCGATTACGACAAAGGCTTCGTGAAGATCCCGAACGGCCCGGGCCTGGGCATTGAGATCAACGAGGAATACGTGATCGAACGCGCCGCTGTCGGCCACCGCTGGCGCAACCCGATCTGGCGCCATGCCGATGGCAGTTTTGCTGAGTGGTGAGTTCCTCCTGACTCCACCATGGTGATCGTTCCCACGCTCTGCGTGGGAATGCCTCACCGGGCGCTCTGCGTCCCTGGCTGTATTCCCACGCGAGCGTGGGAACGATCACGACCTCAATAAACATAAGAAGAGGCATTCCCCATGCAACCGCAAACCCTTACCGGGCAGGCGTCGTTGGTGGCGCCCAGCCGCAAGCGTTTTTTCATCATGGTGCTGCTGTTCATCACCGTGGTCATCAACTACCTCGACCGCAGCAACCTGTCCATCGCCGCCCCCGCGCTGACCAGCGAACTGGGCATCGACCCGATCCACGTCGGGCTGATTTTCTCGGCCTTCGGCTGGACTTACGCCGCTATGCAAATCCCTGGCGGATGGCTGGTGGATCGGGTGCCGCCGCGCATCCTTTACAGCGTTGCGTTGCTGCTATGGTCAATCGCCACCGTCATGCTCGGCTTCGCCGCCAGCTTCATCGCACTGTTCGTGTTGCGCATGGCAGTCGGTGCCCTTGAAGCGCCGGCGTATCCGATCAACAGTCGGGTGGTGACCACCTGGTTCCCCGAACGCGAACGCGCCACGGCCATCGGTTTCTATACCTCCGGACAGTTCGTGGGATTGGCGTTCCTGACGCCGGTACTCGCCTGGCTGCAGCATGAGTTTGGCTGGCACATGGTGTTTGTCAGCACCGGTGCGGTCGGTATTCTCTGGGCGGTGATCTGGTACGCGGTGTATCGCGAGCCACGGGACTTCAAAGGTGCCAACGACGCCGAAATCGAGCTGATCCGCGAAGGTGGCGGGCTGGTGGATATCCAGGCCGAGCAAGCCAAGGTCAAGGCGAAATTCAGCTGGACCGACCTCGGCATCGTTCTGACCAAACGCAAGTTGTGGGGCATCTACCTCGGTCAGTTCTGCCTCAACTCGACGCTGTGGTTTTTTCTGACGTGGTTCCCGACCTACCTGGTGAAATACCGTGGCATGGACTTCATCAAGTCCGGCCTGTTGGCGTCGCTGCCGTTTCTCGCCGCCTTTATCGGCGTGCTGTGTTCCGGGTTCTTCTCCGACTTCCTGATCCGTCGCGGCTACACCGTGGGCTTCGCGCGCAAGTTGCCGATCATTGGCGGCTTGCTGATTTCCACCTCGATCATCGGCGCCAACTTTGTTGAATCGACACCGCTGGTGATTGCCTTCCTCGCGTTAGCGTTCTTCGGTAACGGGCTGGCTTCGATCACCTGGTCGCTGGTATCAACGCTCGCTCCGGCGCGGTTGCTCGGATTGACCGGCGGGGTGTTCAACTTCATCGGCAACCTGTCGGCGATTACCACGCCGATTGTCATCGGTTTCCTGGCAACCGGTGATTCATTCGCCCCGGCGATCACCTACATCTCGGTTCTTGCATTGATTGGCGCGCTTTCCTACATCCTGCTGGTCGGCAAGGTCGAGCGTATCAAGTTGTAGTGGCAGCCATCGGGCGACCATAATGCCGCCCGTTCACTCGCTCAACGGTAAAGGCTGGATATGCAGGAAGACGCCCCAAAAATCGCCAAGGACGCCGCGCCGACCGGCACTCAGACACTGCTTCGTGGCCTGGGTGTGGTTCAGGCCGTGGCCAGCGGCGCCCGCGATCTCAAGGAAATCGCCCGGTTGATCGGTACGACGCGCAGCACCACCCATCGTCTGGCCAGTTGCCTGGTGGACGAGCGTTACCTGCGCGTGGTGCCGCAAGTCGGTTACCTGCTGGGGCCGAAGCTGATCGAGCTGGGTTTCCAGGCGCGTGAAGAGTTGCCGCTGGTGACTCTGGCCGGGCCGTATCTGGACGAGTTGTCGGCGTTGACCGGCGACACCATTCACCTGGCGATTCGTGAAGGCGACGAGGTGCTGTACCTGCACAAGAATCCGGGGCGCAATGGCCCGGAAATGCGCTCGCGGGTCGGCCATCGCATGCCGTTGGCGCGCACCGGGATCGGCAAGGCCTTGATGCTGGATGACTCGCAGGAAGAATGGCAACGGCTGTACGAAGTCAGCCTGCCGGCGGGTGGGAAAAATCTGTTCTGGCCGCTGCACCCGGAGCAGTCCTGGGAGCAGTTTCAGCAGCGCATGGTCGAATACGTGGCCGGCGGTTATGCCTTCGATCTGGAAGATAACGAACCGTCGATTCGCTGTGTGGCGGCGCCGATCCGTGATGCCAGTAAACGAATCGTCGCCGCCATCAGCATCGCCAGCACCGTGCCGTACATGCCGCTGGAAAAAATGGCCGAGCTGATTCCCCTGATCAAAGGGGTCACGGCCCGGCTCTCGGCAGAACTCGGCGCGAAGGTTTAGACCTTCAACGTCGCCATGTCGATGACGAAGCGGTACTTCACGTCACCGGCGATCATGCGGGTGTAAGCCTCGTTGATCTGGCGGATGTCGAGCATTTCGATGTCGCAGGTGATGTTGTGCTCGGCGCAGAAATCCAGCACTTCCTGGGTTTCGGCAATGCCGCCGATCAGCGAGCCGGCCAACACGCGACGGCTCATCACCAGTTTGCCGGCGTGGACCGGTGGATCGACCGGTTCGATCAACCCCACCATAATGTGCACGCCGTCGAAACGAAGCGTATCGAGGTAGGGATTGAGGTCGTGCTGCACCGGAATGGTGTCCAGCAGGAAGTCGAAATGTCCTGCGGCGGCCTTCATCTGTTCGGCATCGGTGGACACGATCACGTGGTCCGCCCCTTGACGACGACCTTCTTCAGCCTTGCTCGCCGAGCGGGTGAACAGCGTGACTTCCGCGCCCATCGCCTTGGCGAACTTGATGCCCATGTGGCCGAGGCCGCCCATGCCGAGAATCCCGACCTTGTCGCCGGCCTTCACGCCGTAGTGCTTTAGCGGCGAGTAAGTGGTGATGCCGGCACAGAGGATCGGCGCGGCACTGGCCAGGTCGAGTTTCTCGGGGATGCGCACAACGAAATGCTCGCTGACCACGATGCTGTCGGAGTAGCCGCCCATGGTGTTGCTGCCATCGACCCGGTCCGGGGTGGCGTAGGTCATGGTCGGACCTTCGAGGCAGTATTGCTCGAGGTTGGACCGGCAGGCTTCGCAGCTGCGGCAAGAATCGACCATGCAACCGACGCCGACCAGATCGCCGACTTTATGTTGGGTGACGTTCGCACCTATCGCTGTCACTTTGCCTACGATCTCGTGGCCGGGCATCAACGGGTAAACGGCAATGCCCCACTCGTTGCGGGCCTGATGGATGTCGGAATGGCAGACGCCGCAGTAGAGAATATCGATTGCCACATCGTCGGCCCTTGGGCTGCGGCGTTCGAATTTCACGGGGGCGAGGGGAGTGGTAGCCGACTGGGCGGCGTATCCGATGGCGGTGTACATGGTGAACCTCGCAAAAGCAATGACAAGTGAGGCGGCGCATTTTGGGCGCCGTGCCTGCCACGGGCCATGGCGATTCCTCCGGGTGTCATGCCTATTCCTCCGGCATCAGCGTTCGTCTGATCAAATGGGCGATCAGACCTGCGATGATGCTTTCATACCTTTTTCCGCGACTTTTTTGTGAAGATTTCTCATGTTGTTAACCCGTCATCTTGATGCGAATGCCACGCTGGTTTCGCTGATCGAGCCCCTGACCACTCGCGATGGTTTCGCTCCTACGGCGTTGCCGGGCGTCCAGGTTTTACGGGCCAGTCGCGATGTGGCCCGTGGTCCGCAGATCTACGAGCCGAGCCTGGTGATCATCGCCCAAGGCAGCAAACTGGCGTATTTGGGGCCGCGCACGCTCGAGTACGGCGCCGGGCACTACCTGATTCAGGCATTGCCGGTGCCGTTTGAGTGCGAAACGTTTTCGGCGCCGGATGGGCCGATGCTCGGGGTGTCCATCGCCATCGACCGAGTGTTGCTCGGTGAGTTGGTGTTGGCCATGGGCCTGGTGCCGGGGCGCACGGTTCCTGCGCAAACACTGGAGTCCATGACGTCGGCGGTGCTCGACGATGCGATGCGTGGTTGCGTGGAGCGGCTGTTGCGTTGCCTGCACGATCCGCTGGAATGCCAGGTCATGGGGCCGGCGCGGTTGCGGGAATTGTTGTTCGTCGCGTTACGCGGTCCGCAAGCCGATGTGTTGCGTGCGCTGGTGGAGCAGCAAGGGCAGTTCGCCCGGATTGCAGCCTCGCTCAACCATCTGCACGGGCATTTCACCGAGCCGTTGAATGTGGAAACCCTGGCCAGTTGCGCGAACATGAGCGCGTCGACCTTCCATGAGCATTTCAAGCGCAGCACGTTGTTGTCGCCGGTGCAGTATTTGAAGCGCTTGCGCTTGCTCAAGGCGCAGCAGTTGTTGCTCGCCGAGGGGTTGGGCGTGGCGCAGGTGGCGCATCGGGTCGGGTATCAAAGCACGTCGCAGTTCAGTCGTGAGTACAAGCGCTACTTTGAGCGTAATCCGGGGGATGAGCGCGCTGCCTGAGTGGGTAATGGTTCCTCCTACAGGGGGATTATGGTGTGGGGTAAATGGCGGGCAACAAAAAGGCCCCCATTCCGGGAGCCTTGATGTTCAGGCGTTCGGCTTACATGTTCGGGTAAGTCGGGCCGCCAGCACCTTCCGGCGCCACCCAGGTGATGTTCTGTGCAGGGTCCTTGATGTCGCAGGTCTTGCAGTGAACGCAGTTCTGGGCGTTGATCTGGAAGCGCTTCTCGCCGTCTTCCTTGGTCACCACTTCGTACACGCCGGCCGGGCAGTAACGCTGGGCAGGCTCATCGTACAGCGGCAGGTTCTTGGCGATCGGAATGCTCGGATCGGTCAGCTTCAGGTGGCACGGCTGCTCTTCTTCGTGGTTGGTACCGGAGATGAACACCGAGCTGAGTTTGTCGAAGCTGATCTTGCCGTCCGGTTTCGGGTAGTCGATCTTCTTGCAGTCGGCCGCCAGCTTCAGGCAAGCGTAATCAGGTTTGGTGTCGTGCAAGGTGAACGGCAGTTTGCCGCCGAAGATGTTCTGGTCGAGCCAGTTGAAACCACCGCCGACGATGGCGCCGAACTTGTGGATTGCCGGGCCGAAGTTGCGGCTGGCGAACAGTTCGTCGTAGAGCCAGCTCTTCTTGAAGGCGTCGACGTAAGTGGTCAACTCTTCGGTGCCGTCTTTTTCAGCGAACAGCGCCTCGGCCACGGACTCAGCGGCGAGCATGCCGGATTTCATGGCGGTGTGGCTGCCTTTGATCTTGGCGAAGTTCAGGGTGCCCAGGTCGCAACCGATCAGTGCGCCGCCCTTGAATACCATCTTCGGCAGCGAGTTCAGGCCACCTTTGCAGATGGCACGAGCGCCGTAGCTGATGCGCTTGCCGCCTTCCAGGTACTGCTTGAGCACCGGGTGATGCTTGAGGCGCTGGAACTCGTCGAACGGCGACAGGTAAGTGTTGCTGTAGGAGAGATCGACGATCAGACCGACGACCACCTGGTTGTTTTCCAGGTGGTAGAGGAACGAGCCACCGGTGTTCTCGGTGCCCATGATGTCCATCGGCCAACCGGCGGTATGGACCACCAGGCCTGGCTGATGCTTGGCCGGATCGACTTCCCAGATTTCTTTCAGGCCGATGCCGTAATGCTGGGCGTCGGCTTCGCTATCGAGGTTGAAGCGCTTGATCAGCTGCTTGCCGATGTGGCCACGGCAACCTTCGGCGAACAGCGTGTACTTGCCACGCAGTTCCATGCCAGGGGTGTACAGGCCTTCTTTCGGTTGGCCTTCACGGTCAACGCCCAGATCACCGGTGATGATCCCGCGAACCACGCCGTTCTCGTCGAACAGCGCTTCCTGAGCGGCGAAGCCTGGGTAGATTTCTACGCCCAGGTTCTCGGCCTGCTGGGCCAGCCAGCGGCACAGGTTGCCCAGGGAGATGATGTAGTTGCCATCGTTGTGCATGGTCTTGGGCACAAAGAAGTCAGGAATTTTTTGCGCGCTGTCGGCGTTTTTCAGAACGAAGATGTCATCGCGGGTCACTGGTGTGTTCAGCGGGGCGCCGAGCTCCTTCCAGTCCGGGAACAATTCGTTCAGGGCGCGGGGTTCGAAGATCGCGCCGGACAGGATGTGTGCGCCGACTTCGGAGCCTTTTTCGACCACGCAGACGCTGATTTCCTTACCGGCTTCAGCAGCCTTCTGCTTCAAGCGGCAGGCGGCGGAAAGACCCGCGGGGCCGGCACCGACGATGACCACGTCGAATTCCATGTATTCGCGTTCCACAGGTTATCTCCTACTCAAGGCTCAACAGTTTTTTTTCTAATTGGAGGTTTGGTGTCGCATCCATGAATTCCTGCGCAATGCGCGGAACAGGACAATCGTATGACCACCTTTCTCTCTGGGTGGCGCATTATATCTACACCACTCCTAGCGTCCAATACAAACGTTTGTTTGAATTGGCTCAAAGCCAGAGAAATCAAAGTCACGCGGCTTATGAACGGCTATTTTGCCGTATTGACCGGAATAGGCGTTCCGGTCAAGATACGGTCGGTTTTGCGCTCGCCGTAGGCTGACTGTTGGGTTCAAGAGCACCTCTAAAGACAGGGCGATGGCAGTACAGGGTGATGCGCAGCGCAGTTTTGGTGCGCAGTTTACACGCCGCGATAATGAATGACTCGTCGGTCACCACTGACGAACGGTCATCACGCCTCGTGAGCAAGGTTCACTCGATACACCTGCCAGCGTTTTTAGAGGTGCCCTTGCGCCGATGAGCATCAAACCGCCAGGTTCGCCTAGGCGACTTTCTTTTCACCGGAGAGTAACGAGGAATCCATGAAGGTTCTTGTAGCTGTCAAACGCGTTGTGGATTACAACGTCAAGGTTCGCGTCAAGGCGGACAATTCCGGCGTCGACCTCGCCAACGTCAAGATGTCGATGAACCCGTTCTGCGAAATCGCAGTGGAAGAAGCCGTGCGCCTGAAAGAGAAAGGCGTTGCGACTGAAATCGTCGTCGTCTCCATCGGCCCGACCACCGCTCAAGAGCAACTGCGCACAGCGCTGGCTCTGGGTGCTGACCGCGCCATCCTCGTCGAATCCGCTGAAGATCTGACTTCCCTGGCCGTTGCCAAGCTGCTCAAGGCTGTTGTCGACAAGGAACAGCCTCAGCTGGTGATCCTTGGCAAACAAGCCATCGACAGCGACAACAACCAGACTGGCCAGATGCTTGCTGCATTGAGCGGCTACGGTCAGGGCACCTTCGCTTCGAAAGTCGAAGTGTCCGGCGACACCGTTGCCGTGACCCGCGAAATCGACGGCGGCGCGCAGACGGTTTCCCTGAAACTGCCGGCCATCGTCACCACCGACCTGCGTTTGAACGAGCCGCGCTACGCGTCCCTGCCAAACATCATGAAAGCCAAGAAGAAGCCTCTCGAAGTGCTGACTCCGGACGCTTTGGGCGTTTCCACCGCCTCCACCAACAAGACCGTGAAAGTCGAAGCGCCAGCTGCACGCAGCGCGGGTATCAAGGTCAAGTCGGTGGCTGAACTGGTCGAGAAACTGAAAAACGAAGCGAAGGTAATCTAAATGACTATCTTGGTTATTGCTGAACACGACAACAAAGTAGTGGCCCCGGCCACGCTGAATACCGTGGCTGCCGCTGCCAAAATCGGCGGTGACATCCACGTTCTGGTTGCCGGCCAGGGCGTTGGCGCCGTGGCTGAGGCCGCTGCGAAAATCGCTGGCGTGGCGAAAGTGCTGGTGGCCGACAACGCCGCCTACGCTCATCAATTGCCGGAAAACGTCGCGCCGCTGGTAGCCGAGCTGGGCGCTGGTTACAGCCATATCCTGGCTGCCGCCACTTCCAACGGCAAAAACATCCTGCCGCGCGTTGCCGCTCAGCTGGACGTTGACCAGATCTCCGAGATCATCTCGGTCGAAAGCGCTGACACGTTCAAGCGCCCGATCTACGCCGGTAACGCCATCGCGACCGTTCAGTCGAACGCTGCAGTGAAAGTGATCACCGTGCGTGCCACCGGTTTCGACCCTGTGGCTGCTGAAGGTGGTTCGGCGTCGGTTGAAGCCGTTGCTGCTGCCCATGATGCTGGCACTTCCAGCTTCGTTGACGAAGAACTGGCCAAGTCCGATCGTCCAGAACTGACCGCTGCCAAGATCGTCGTTTCCGGCGGCCGCGGCATGCAGAATGGCGACAACTTCAAACACCTGTACGCCCTGGCCGACAAGCTGGGCGCTGCCGTGGGTGCTTCCCGCGCCGCGGTCGACGCAGGTTTTGTACCCAACGACATGCAGGTCGGTCAGACCGGCAAGATCGTTGCTCCACAGCTGTACATCGCCGTCGGTATCTCCGGCGCGATCCAGCACCTGGCCGGCATGAAAGACTCCAAAGTGATCGTTGCGATCAACAAGGACGAAGAAGCGCCGATCTTCCAGGTGGCCGATTATGGCCTGGTGGCTGACCTGTTCGAAGCCATCCCCGAGTTCGAGAAGCTGGTCTAATCCAGTCGCTTGACTTATAAAGAGCCCGACCTTTTGGTCGGGCTTTTTTTTGTTCCGGATTTGAGTGGAGAGTGTTGCCATGGATTTGCGTCGCGTGGGTGGCTGGTCATTACTGCTGGGGCTGACGGTGCTGCCGGCGCTAGCCGTGGCGGCAGGCAAGTGCGAACGCCTGGTGGTGACCGGAAGCCCGGACGCGCCGCCGTACTTGTGGCAAGACCCGCAAAACCCCAAGCACCTGATCGGCGCCAGCGCAGACCTGTTGCAACACGTGGCAGGGGAGTTGGGCATCAAAGTCGAACTGCTTTACGCCGGCAAGCGCGCCCAGGCCCTGGACGAAGTGCGCAGCGGACGCATGGACATGCTGGCCGACGCGCCGTTGACCGTCAGCGAGCTGGACACCCTGGATTACATCCATCCGCCGTTGCTGGAAAACGACTATCTGGTCTGGACCCGAAAAAACTCGGCATTGGTCTATAACCAGGCGCAAGACCTTCACGGCCATCCGGGTGCCGTGTCGGAAAAGTCTCGAATGACCCAGGCATTCGGCACTTTCGCCGACCAGCAATTGACCCTCGTGCGTACCCCGAACCTGACCCAGGCCTTTCAGAAACTGCTGCTGGGCGAGGTGGAGTTTGTCCTCGCCGGACGCTACTCGGGCATGGCCGCCGCGCAATCGCTGAGCATGGCCAACGACCTGATCGCTCTTCCCCAACCGGTCGACAAACCTGGCCTGTTCCTCGCGGTTTCCCATAACTCCGCCTGCAACGATCCGTGGTTGCGCGGACAGCTGGCCAAAAAGATGACAGAATTGCCCGCGTCCGGACTGACGGAAAGCGTGCTGCAACGCAATATCGAGCGTTGGACAGCGCAGCAACAGCAACCCGTCAGTACCCCAAAACAGTAGGGATTTTTAGTGAGTATTCGACCTCTTTTCGCTGCCCTGGCCGTTCTGGCTCTGGCGGGTTGTGCAGCCGATCCGGCGCCGAATGAACAAATACGCTTGACCGAACAGGCGCTTGAACAAGCCAAAGCCGTAGGCGCCACCGCCGCCGACGTGCCGGAACTCAAATTGGCCGAAGACAAGTTTTCCCGTGCCCAGGGCGACATGACGGATCAGTCCTACAGGCATGCGCGCATGCGGGCCGAGCAGGCTGAACTGGACGCGCGTCTGGCTGAAGCCAAGGTGCTGACCCTCAAGAGTGAGGAGCAGTTGAATGTGCTCAATACCCGCATCACTCGCCTGCGCAAGCAGCTGGGAGATGCCCAATGAGCCTCAAGTCCAAAGCACTCGGCGGATTGATCCTCGCAGGTTGTGCAAGCCTTTACGGCTGCGCCGGCCAACACAGCGAAACTGCATTGCAGCAGGCCGGGACTGACTTCCAGAAGGTCAAGGAAGACTCCAACGTGCTGCGAATCGCGCCCAAGGACGTGATTCGTGCCGGTGAATCCCTCGCCCGTGCTGATCGTCTTTCCAGTTACTGGGGCAGCGGTTCGGATGTGGTGCATTACGCCTACCTGAGCCAGCGCTACAGCGAAATTGCCCGTGAGCACACCAATCAGGTGCTCAACGAAGAGCGCGCGGCGAAGCTCGAACTGGAACGTCAGCGCCTGCAACTGGCCTTGCGCGAGTCCAAATTGCTCAGCGTGCAGCAGCAAGGCAAGTGGCTCGAAGAACAGATTGTCGCCCTGGCAACCACCCAGACCGACCGTGGCCTGGTGATGACCCTGGGCGACGTGCTGTTCGACACCGGCGAAGCGGAGTTGAAGAATTCGGCGAACCGCGTGGTCCTGAAGATCGTGCAGTTCCTGCAGCTCAACCCCAAGCGCGTGGTCCGTATCGAGGGCTACACCGACAGCACAGGCGGCAAGCAGGACAACCTCAAGTTGTCCCGTGACCGTGCGCAATCGGTGGCGAACGTTCTGATGGACCTGGGTATCGACGACAAACGTATCAAAGTCGAAGGCTACGGCGATGAATACCCGGTGGACGTGAATGCTTCCGAGCGTGGTCGTGCACAGAACCGTCGGGTGGAAATTGTGTTCTCCGACGAAAAAGGCCAGCTCGGCGCCGCCCGCTAAGGGCTGCGTTACTGGAAAACCCGGCCTGCCTGACAGCGCCGGGTTTTTTTGCGCCTGCCAATTGGCTCTCAAAACAGTACAGTTTTTGCTGACACTGCACTGTACGGTCGACTATTGTGGCAACTGTCCCAGTACACTTCTAAACTGTTCCGGTATTGTTTCACACAAGAATAAAATGCCCGTGAAATCGAGTGCTGCGTCATGACCAATCTCTTGCTCTACCAACGTATTGCTCAGCAACTGGCCGAAGATATCCGTCGTGGTGTCTATCAACCGGGGGAACGCGTGCCTTCGGTGCGCAAGATGAGCTCGCAGCTCAACGTCAGCCATGCGACTGTTTTGCAGGCTTACGCCAATCTCGAGGATCAAGGGCTGATCCGCGCCCGGCCGCAGTCGGGTTACTACGTGCACCAGACGCCGGCCCTGACGGCGCCCACGCCGGACATCGCCCGGGTCGAGCGGCCCGGCCTGGTCACCCGTAGCAGCATCATTCAGCAAGTGCTGGTCGAATCTCGCCGCGAGGGTGTTTTTCCCTTGGGCGCAGCGGTGCCGAGCGTCGATTATCTGCCGGTCCGCGCCTTGCACCAGCAATTGGCAAAAGTCACCCGTTTCCATAGCCCGCGTGCCTTCAGCTACATGTTCAGCCCCGGTTTTGAACCGTTGCGCCGGCAGGTGGCGATCCGCATGCGTGATGCCGGCGTGGTGGTCGATCCGTCCGAAGTGGTGATCACCCACGGTTGTGTCGATGCATTGCAGATGTCTCTTCGCGTGCTGACCCGGCCGGGCGACCTGATCGCCGCCGAATCGCCGACTTATTACGGTTTGCTGCAATTGGCCGACTTGCTGGGTCTCAAAGTCATCGAGATCCCCAGCGACCCGGCGACTGGCATGAGCCTCGAAGCCCTGCAATTGGCGGCCAACCAGTGGTCGATCAAGGCGCTGGTACTGACCACGCGTCTGAGTAATCCACTGGGCGGTACCATGCCCGAAGAGCGGCAGAAACAACTGCTGCGCCTGGCCTCGGATTTCGATATCCAGATCGTTGAAGACGACATCTACGGCGAGTTGATGTTCGAACAAGGCCGGACCAAATCGCTCAAGGCCTACGATCGGCTGGATCGGGTGATTTATTGCTCGAGCTTCTCCAAGACCCTGTCACCGGGCGTGCGGATTGGCTGGATGATTGCCGGCAAATACCAGCAAGAGATTCAGCGTTTGCAAACGTTCAGCACGCATTCGGCGTGCAGCGTCACGCAGATGGGCATCGCCGCGTACCTGGAGAATGGCGGTTACGACCGTCACTTGCGCTACATCCGTCAGGAATACCGCAAGAACCTGAGCGCCTTCCAGTTGGCCGTGCAGCAGTATTTCCCGGAAGGCACGCAGATGACCCGGCCCACCGGCGGTTTCATTCTGTGGGTCAGTCTGCCGGGGCGGGTCAACACTCAGGAACTGCATGTGCGTGCGTTGCAGCAGGGCATCAGTATCGCGCCGGGGCTGATTTTCAGTAACACCGAGCAGTTCAATCACTGCATCCGCCTGAACTGTGGAACGCCCTGGAACCGTGAAGCCGAGCGCGCATTGATGACCTTGGGAATGTTGGCGACTCAGCTGTGCCAGGAGACGACCAGCGGTTTCTGACAAGTGCGTCGGTCGTTTCGTACACGTGCTTGTCATGTTGCGTACAACAGGCGAGCATATGGCCCTCTGCCGTTAGCGTCGTTGGTTCCATGAAACCGATTTTTCCTGCCGCCTGCCTATCGATCTGCCTCCTTGTGACCGTTAATGTCCAAGGCGTCATGGCGGCTTCGACTCAGGAAAAGCCGGCAGCCAGCGCAACAACGTCGAAAAAACCGGTTGCCGCGAAGAAAACTACTGCGGTGAAAAAAAACGTCGCGCCAGTCAAAAAGAAACCGGCTGTGCTGAAAAAGCGGCCGCCGATTGCTTCAAAGTCTAAATCGGCCCGAGAAGTGGCGAAGACTCAACTCCCTTCCGCCGACCTGGACCTGAGCCTGCCTAAAGATTTGGTCGAAGAGCTGAAACCGATCGGTACGGTCCCTATGCCACGACGCGACTCCGTGTTGCCGGAGATGTTCGGTGACAAGAACAGTCAATTTCAGCTCAACGGCCGGCTGCTCAGCAACGAAATGCAGTTGCAACTGCGCAATGAAGAGCGCCGGGACGTCGA
Organism: Pseudomonas mandelii; assembly: GCF_900106065.1. Lineage (NCBI taxonomy): Bacteria > Pseudomonadati > Pseudomonadota > Gammaproteobacteria > Pseudomonadales > Pseudomonadaceae > Pseudomonas > Pseudomonas mandelii. Next base: position 335,423 of record NZ_LT629796.1, on the reverse strand, counting down.
AGGCGCAGCGCTGGATTTCGAGTTCAAACAGTAAATCTGCACTGATTCGTGACCCGCGACCCAGACGCTTTGTCGGAGACTGGTCAGTCACGTTCGTTTGAGCGTAAAAACCCCGGTCCAGGTAATTTAAAACAGCTGTTTTAGCGGTTACTCTGTGCCCCGTCCATTAACACATCACCCGACGCGAGGAGCTTGTCGTCATGAAATGCCGTGAAGGCTGTGGCGCCTGTTGCATTGCCCCTTCCATCAGTTCACCGATTCCCGGCATGCCCAATGGCAAAGCCGCTGGCGAACGTTGCATCCAACTGTCTATCGATAACCTGTGCAGCATTTTCGGCGATCCACAACGTCCTGCCGTATGTTCGGCGTTTGAAGCCGACGTGGAAGTCTGCGGAAGCAGCAGTGACGAAGCGATCAAGCTGCTGGGATGGTGGGAGCAGATGACGGCTGCATGATGTGTCCTGAGAACGGAACTTCAACAATAAGGAATAAGACTATGGGTTCGCTGCATCGTATGGCTGTGCTGTGTGGTTTGACGGTGGTGCTGGCCACCACGGCTGCACAGGCCGAGGACTGGAAAGTCGCCAAGAATGAAGACGGCATCAAGGTGTCCCTGAGTGAAGTGGCCGGTTCCGATTACAAAGCGTACCAGGGTGTCACCCTGATGAAGACCACCATGGCCAAATTGCGCGCGCTGCAGGAAGACGTGGCAGGCGCCTGCACTTGGATTCACGACTGCAAGACCCAGAAGCTGCTCAAGCAGGAAGGTGATCAGAACTGGACCTACACCCAGTTCAATACCCCGTGGCCGGTGACTCCGCGTGATTCGGTGTTGCATATCACCACCACCGAAGGCGCCGACGGCAGCCTGACCCGCAAGCTTGAAGGCGTGCCGAAGTACGTGGCTGAGGAAAAGGGCTTCGTGCGAGTCACCAAGGTCGATGGTTTCTGGAAGTTCGTCCCCAAGGGTGACCAGATCGAAGTGACCTACCAGGTGCACACCGAGCCAGGCGGCAGCATCCCATCAATGGTCGCCAACAAGTTCGTGGTCGATGCGCCATTCAACACGCTCAAGGCCCTGAAAGAGCGCGCCGAGAAGTAATCGCACGCTGTTTCATGAAGCGCCCCGACCTCTCGGGGCGTTTTTTATTGGGCAATCGTCAGTTATGCGCAATCCATGTGGGAGCGAACCGGCTCGCGATAGCGGTTTCTCATCCGAAAGAGGTGTCGACTGATCCACCGCTATCGCGAACAGGCCGGCTCCCACAGGTATATTTTGTTTCCGGATATACGTTGCACAAAATTTTCACAATGCCTCCAAGACAATTCGCCCGCGTCAGCCTGCCGGGCACTAATCAATGGCAATGCTGCGGGTGATCGTGCAACATTTGCGCACCGCGCAAGCCCCGGGGCCGTGAACTGGCCAACAGAGGGCAGGGCGCCGCTTTATTTTTGAAACTTCAACTTCCAATGGGTCCTAAAACGACATGGCAAACCCGGACGCCCTGAGTCAGCAGCGAGCTTCAAGTCGCCTGCTGCAACCGACCGTCAAATCGCACCTGGCCTACACGCTGCTGTGCGCCATGGTCATGATGGTCATGTTCAGCCTGCTGCGCGTTGCGCTGCTGGTCTACAACCGCGAAATGATCCAGGATTCACCCGCCTCGACCTTCATCGAGGCGTTCGCCAATGGTCTGCGTTTCGACCTGCGCCTGGTGGTCTACCTCTGCATTCCGCTGATTCTGGCACTGTTCAGCGCCCGGGCCATGGCCGCTCGCGGGTTCTTCCGCTTCTGGCTGACCATCGCAGCGAGCACCGCGCTGTTCCTGGGCCTGATGGAGATGGATTTCTACCGCGAGTTCCACCAGCGCCTCAATGGCTTGGTCTTCCAATATGTGAAGGAAGACCCGAAAACCGTGATGAGCATGCTCTGGTACGGTTTTCCTGTGGTTCGCTACCTGCTGGCCTGGGCTTTCGGCACGTTGATCCTGACCCTCGCGTTCAAGGGCGCCGACCGCGCGACCCGTCCTCGCGGCCCGTTCAGTGGCGGCAGCATCGGCGCGCGCCAGATCGCCCCGTGGTATACGCGAGGCGTCGTGTTCGTGGTCTGTCTGCTGGTTTGCGTGGTTGCCGCTCGTGGCACCCTGCGTCAGGGCCCGCCGCTGCGTTGGGGTGACGTCTACACCACCGATTCGAACTTCGCCAACCAGTTGGGCCTCAACGGCACCTTGTCGCTGATCGCGGCGGCCAAGAGCCGGATGTCCGAAGAGCGCGACAACATCTGGAAAGCCACGCTGGACCAACCAGTGGCTCAGCAGACCGTCCGCGATATGTTGCTGACCCCAAGCGACAAACTGGTGGATGGCGAAACCGCTGCCGTGCGTCGTAACTACTCTCCGGCCGCTGACAAGACCCTGCCGATCAAGAACGTCGTTGTGATCCTGATGGAAAGCTTCGCCGGTCACTCGGTGGGCGCGCTGGGTCGTCCGGGTAACGTCACGCCGTACTTCGACAAGCTGTCCAAAGAAGGCCTGTTGTTCGACCGCTTCTTCTCCAACGGCACCCACACCCACCAGGGCATGTTCGCCACCATGGCCTGCTTCCCGAACCTGCCGGGCTTCGAATACCTGATGCAGACCCCGGAAGGCAGCCACAAACTGTCCGGCCTGCCACAGTTGCTCAGCGCCCGTGACTACGACGATGTGTACGTCTACAACGGTGACTTCGCCTGGGACAACCAGTCGGGCTTCTTCAGCAACCAGGGCATGACCAACTTCATCGGGCGTAACGACTTCGTTAACCCGGTGTTCTCCGACCCGACCTGGGGCGTGTCCGACCAGGACATGTTCAACCGGGGTCTGGAAGAGTTGAAGGCCCGCGACGGCAAGGACAAAAAACCGTTCTATGCCTTGCTGCAAACCCTGTCCAACCACACGCCTTACGCCTTGCCGACGCCTTTGCCGGTCGAGCGCGTGACCGACCGTGGCAGCCTCAACGAACATTTGACCGCCATGCGCTACTCCGACTGGGCGCTGGGTCAGTTCTTCGAGCAGGCGCGTAAAGAGCCGTACTTCAAGGAAACCCTGTTCGTGGTGGTCGGCGACCATGGTTTCGGCAACGAGCAGCAGATCACCGAAATGGACCTGGGCCGATTCAACGTACCGATGCTGCTGATCGGGCCGGGCGTGCAGGAAAAATTCGGCCAGGTTGACCATACCGTGGGCACCCAGATCGACATCGTGCCGACCATCATGGGGCGTATCGGTGGCGACGTGATTCACCAGTGCTGGGGGCGTGACTTGCTGAACCTGCCGGAAGGCGACAAGGGCTTCGGCGTAATCAAGCCATCGGGCAGCGATCAAACCGTAGCGTTGCTGACCGCGGATCGCGTGTTGGTGCTGCCTAAGGAAATGCCGCCCAAGTTGTATCAGTACGAACTGGGCGCCAATTCGAAAGGCGAACTGATTCCGGCGTCGGCTGACGAAGCGGCCCTCAAGCAGAAACTCGAGTCGTTCATCCAGACGGCCACCAAGAGCCTGATCGACAACACCGCCGGTGTGGTTGACGGCAAGCCGGACTAAGTTTTCGGCGCAATAAAAAAGAGGCCCTTCGAGGGCCTCTTTTTTTTTGCCTGTTAAATCGTTATATCTTGCCAAGTAACAGCAGAATCAACAGCACCACCAACACCACGCCGATGATACCCGACGGGCCATAACCCCAACTTCTGGAGTGTGGAAAGACCGGCAAACCACCTACCAGCAGGAGAATCAGAATTACGATAAGAATTGTGCCCATGTCTATTTCCTTGTTGGAAGTGTTCTGGAATGACCTAGCTTTTAACTGTCAGTCGGACTGCAATAAACCCGAGCTGCTTACAAAATCCGACTGTCGCGTGCGTCGGAAAATTCCAAGTTTTTTTAATGTTTTTCGAAGAAAGCCTTATTTCGTTTTTGGCGGTGTTAGTTGATTCCGGCGCTCCCTCGGTTTGCTCGGACCATTCAGCAATCTGATGGAGCGTGGGTCGCGCAATGTCCTTCGCTACACTCAGCGCATCTTCCCCAGAACAACAAGGCTGTTTGCTATGCAAAATCGCATGATGATCACTGGCGCGGGCTCAGGCCTGGGTCGCGAAATCGCGCTGCGCTGGGCGCGTGAAGGCTGGCAGCTGGCCTTGTCGGACGTCAGCGAACCCGGTCTGCAGGAAACCCTGAAGCTGGTTCGCGAAGCGGGTGGCGACGGTTTTATCCAGCGTTGCGATGTGCGCGATTACAGTCAACTGACCGCTTTCGCCCAGGCCTGCGAAGAGAAACTTGGCGGCATCGATGTCATCGTCAACAACGCTGGCGTGGCCTCGGGCGGGTTCTTCAGTGAACTGTCCCTGGAAGATTGGGACTGGCAGATCGCGATCAACCTGATGGGCGTGGTCAAGGGCTGCAAGGCCTTCCTGCCGCTGCTGGAAAAAAGCAAAGGCAAAATCATCAACATCGCGTCCATGGCCGCTCTCATGCAAGGCCCGGCCATGAGCAACTACAACGTGGCCAAGGCCGGCGTAGTGGCCCTGTCCGAAAGCCTGCTGGTCGAATTGGCGCAACAGGAAGTGGGCGTGCACGTGGTCTGCCCGTCGTTTTTCCAGACCAACCTGCTGGATTCCTTCCGTGGCCCGACTCCGGCCATGAAAGCCCAGGTCGGCAAACTGCTGGAAAGTTCGCCGATCACCGCGACGGACATTGCCGATTACATCTATGAGCACGTCGCCGCCGGTGAATTCATGATCCTGCCCCACGAGCAGGGCCGCATGGCCTGGGCACTCAAGCAGAAGAACCCGCAACTGCTTTACAACGAAATGACCACCATGGCCGACAAAATGCGCGCCAAGGCCAAACAAAACGCAGGCTGAACTTGCCCGTGCGCAACACCGTCGTTAGGGTGGCCGCAACCGGTCATCCTTACGAGACGTGTGCATGCTCAATTACCTGTGGTTTTTCCTCGCGGCGCTGTTCGAAATCGCCGGCTGCTTCGCCTTCTGGATGTGGCTGCGCCAAGGTAAGAGCATGTGGTGGGTGGTGCCGGCGCTGCTCAGCCTGACGTTGTTCGCGCTGTTGCTGACCCGTGTCGAGGCGACTTACGCCGGTCGCGCCTATGCCGCCTATGGGGGCATTTACATCGTCGCCTCGATCGGTTGGCTGGCGGTGATCGAGCGAGTTCGTCCCCTGGGCTCAGACTGGCTGGGCGTGGCGCTGTGCGTGATCGGGGCCAGTGTGATTCTGTTCGGCCCGCGTTTCTCTGCTTCCTGAAGCGGCATTCAAACGATTTGTCAGACGTTTCCGTAAGGGGCATCTTCCTGCGCTGTAGGGCGGGACTGATTTGCCGCTGTTGCATTGAAGAGCGGCTGCGGGCCGGGCATCTTCGAGGGCCGGTAACCCTGAAGGATGAATGCCATGCTTGTACTCAGTCGCGTTGTGGGCGAGATGATTTCCATCGGTGACAACATTTCAGTGCGCATCATCGCCGTCAACGGAGGCAGCGTGCGCTTCGGTGTCGAAGCGCCACAAAACGTCAATGTGCATCGGGCCGAGGTCTACGATCGCATCCAGGTCAAACTGGCGAAAACCAAAAGACGCTGAGCGCCTCAGTCGAACAGGTGCTTGGGCACATCGTGCTTGAGCATCAACTGGCATTGCTCGCTGTCCGGATCAAAAACGATCAGCGCCTGGCCCTTGGTCAATGCCTGGCGAACACGCAATACGCGGGTTTCCAGCGGCGTGTCGTCACCATTGTCCGTACCGTCGCGGGTCACGAAGTCCTCGATCAGGCGGGTCAGGGTGTCGACTTCAAGTTGGTCGTAGGGAATCAGCATAGGCACCTCGGCTAAACAATGGCGCGATGCTACGGCGAATGATCGGTTGCGGCTAGCCCGGGACCTGATGTGGTACCTGATACACCGCCTTCGCGGGCAAGCCTCGCTCCTACAGGTTTCGTGCATCGACACATAACCAGTAGGAGCGAGGCTTGCCCGCGAAGGCGATCTCTCAGACGATGAAAAAGCCCGGGTCAGCTGTCTGTTCGTTGCCCCACCAGACTATCCACCGACGGCACCCGCGTATCGCTTTCCATCTGCGTGTCGTGCTCGATTTGATGACTGAACCGGTCCAGCGAGCCCTTTGCCGGCTGCGCATCACTGGCAAATACCGGCGGGCTCAGAATGTAGGCGCCGAGTAGACGACTCAGCGCCGCCAGGCTATCGATGTGCGTGCGCTCGTAACCGTGAGTGGCATCGCAGCCGAAGGCGAGCAGGGCGGTGCGGATGTCGTGACCGGCGGTGACCGCCGAATGCGCATCGCTGAAGTAATAGCGAAACAGGTCGCGGCGCACCGGCAACTCGTTTTCACTGGCTAACCTGAGCAAGTGCCGCGACAGGTGATAGTCGTAAGGCCCGCCGGAATCCTGCATCGCCACGCTCACCGCGTGTTCGCTGGAATGCTGGCCGGGCGCAACCGGCGCGATGTCGATGCCGACGAATTCGCTGACGTCCCAAGGCAACGCAGCCGCCGCGCCGCTGCCGGTTTCCTCGGTGATGGTGAATAGCGGATGACAATCGATCATCAACTCCTCACCGCTGTCGATGATCGCTTTCATCGCCGCCAGCAGCGCCGCTACACCCGCCTTGTCGTCGAGGTGACGGGCGCTGATGTGACCGCTTTCGGTGAACTCCGGCAGCGGGTCGAAGGCGACGAAATCGCCCACGCTGATCCCCAGGGAATCGCAGTCGGCGCGGGTGGCGCAGTAAGCGTCCAGACGCAACTCAACGTGATCCCAGCTGATCGGCAATTCATCTACGGCGGTGTTGAATGCGTGCCCGGAAGCCATCAGCGGTAACACGCTGCCGCGAATCACACCGTTGTCGGTGAACAGGCTGACGCGGCTGCCCTCGGCAAAACGACTGGACCAGCAACCGACCGGGGCGAGGGTCAGGCGACCGTTGTCTTTCACCGCGCGGACCGCGGCGCCGATGGTGTCGAGGTGAGCGGAGACCGCACGGTCCGGGCTGTTTTTCTTGCCCTTGAGCGTGGCGCGGATGGTGCCGCGCCGGGTCATCTCAAAGGGAATGCCCAATTCTTCAAGGCGTTCGGCGACGTACCGCACGATGGTGTCGGTAAAGCCGGTCGGGCTGGGAATGGCGAGCATTTCCAGCAGGACTTTTTGCAGGTAATTGAGATCCGGTTCGGGAATTTTGCTGGTCATGGAAACTCCTGATGAGTAAAGAACATCGATGGTTTCGATGAGGGAAAAGTTGGGTGCCTGACCTGGCGCCTTCGCGAGCAAGATTCGCTCCTACAGGTAATACGCGTTCCTTTGTAGGAGCGAGGCTTGCCCGTGAAGGCGTCAGTCCAGCCGACCCGTGACTAGGAAACTGCCGGCTGACTGTGCGGAAACAGCAAATCCACAAACCGCTCGGCCGTCGGCTGCGGTTCATGGTTGGCCAGCCCGGCGCGTTCGTTGGCTTCGATAAACACGTATTCCGGTTGATCGGCGGCAGGCACCATCAGGTCGAGCCCGACCATGGGAATGTCCAGCGCCCGCGCAGCCCGTACGGCGGCATCGATCAGGGTCGGATGCAAGATCGCCGTGACATCCTCCAGAACGCCACCGGTATGCAGATTTGCCGTACGCCTGACGAACAGATGCTCGCCGGCCGGCAGAATACTGTTGTAGTCATAACCCGCCGCCTGCAGCGTGCGCTCGGTCTCATGGTCCAGCGGGATTTTGCTTTCACCGCTGGTGGCCGCCTGCCGACGCCGACTCTGCGCTTCGATCAGCGCGCCGATGGAATGCTGACCATCGCCCACCACCTCGGCAGGCCGGCGAATCGCCGCGGCGACCACCTCGAAACCGATCACCACAATGCGTAAATCGAGACCTTCGTGGAAACTTTCCAGCAGCACGCGGCTGTCGAACTGCCGGGCTGATTCGATGGCTTGCTGAACCTCTTCAATCGTCCGCAAATCCACCGCGACGCCTTGACCTTGCTCACCATCCAAAGGCTTGACCACCACCCGCTCGTGCTCGTCGAGAAACGCCAGGTTGTCGTCGGCGTTGCCGGCCAGCTGCTGCGAGGGCAGGTTCAAACCGGCGGCCTTGAGCACTTTGTGCGTCAGGCTTTTGTCCTGGCACAGGCTCATGCTGATGGCGCTGGTCAGGTCGCTCAGGGATTCGCGGCAACGCACCCGGCGTCCGCCATGGCTGAGGGTGAACATCCCGGCGTCGGCATCATCGACGTGCACATCGATGCCGCGTCGATGGGCTTCCTCGACAATGATCCGCGCATAGGGGTTGAAATCGGCCTCAGGCCCAGGACCCAGAAACAGCGGCTGATTGATGCCGTTCTTGCGCTTGATGGCGAAGGTCGACAGGTTGCGAAAACCAAGCTTGGCGTAGAGACTTTTCGCCTGCCGGTTGTCGTGCAACACCGACAGGTCCAGGTAACTCAGCCCACGGCTCATGAAGTGTTCGATCAAATGCCGCACCAGCACTTCACCGACGCCGGGCCGCGAACAGTGCGGATCGACCGCCAGGCACCACAGGCTGCTGCCGTTCTCCGGGTCGTTGAACGCCTTGTGATGGTTGAGGCCCATGACGCTGCCGATGATCGCGCCGCTGTCTTCATCTTCGGCCAGCCAATACACCGGGCCGCCCTGATGTCGCGGCGTCAGCAAATTCGCATCAATGGGCAACATGCCGCGCGCCTGGTACAGCTGATTGATCGCCTGCCAATCAGTCTCGCTTTGCGCCCGGCGAATGCGAAAACCGCGAAACACCCGGGTTGACTGGCGGTAATCGCTGAACCAAAGACGCAAGGTGTCGGAAGGGTCGAGGAACAGTTGCGCCGGCTCCAGCCCCAACACTTGCTGGGGGGCGGCCACGTACAAGGCGATGTCGCGCTCACCGGGCTGCTCGTTGAGCAACTCTTGCGCCAGGCTCGCCGCGTCCGGGAAGGTATGGCCGATCAGCAACCGGCCCCAGCCGCAATGCACCGCAATCGGCGCCGCGCCCAGTTCACTGCCGTCTTCGGCCAGCCGTGCCTGCAAACGTTCATAGGAGGGGGACTGACCGCGCAACAAGCGTTGGCTGTAAGCCGTGGCGTGGGGTTTCATCGATCAGATTCCTTGTTCACTGAGCCACAGGTTCAGCGCCGCCAATTGCCACAGCTTGGAGCCGCGCAACGGAGTCAACTGGCCTTGCGGATCGGTCAGCAGGCGGTCGAGCATGGCCGGGTTGAACAGGCCGCGATCCTGGCTTGGATCGAGCAGCAGTTCGCGCACCCAGTTCAGCGTATCGCCCTGCAAATGCTTGAGGCCCGGCACCGGAAAGTAACCTTTCTTGCGGTCAATCACTTCGCTTGGAATGACCAGTCGAGCAGCCTCTTTCAAGACTTGCTTGCCACCGTCCGGCAGTTTGAATTTGCCCGGCACCCGGGCCGACAATTCCACCAGGCGATAGTCGAGAAACGGTGTGCGCGCTTCCAGGCCCCAGGCCATGGTCATGTTGTCGACACGCTTGACCGGGTCGTCCACCAACATGATCGTGCTGTCCAGACGCAGGGCTTTATCCACCGCCGCCTCGGCGCCGGGCTGTGCGAAATGTTCCTTCACGAAGTCACCGGCAGCGTCATTGGCCGTCAGCCATTTCGGTTGCACGGTGGCGGCGTAATCCTCGTAGCTGCGATCGAAGAACGCATCGCGATAGGCCGCGTACGGATCGGCGGCGCCATCGACTTGTGGGTACCAGTGATAGCCGGCGAACAACTCGTCCGCGCCCTGGCCGCTCTGCACCACTTTGCAATGCTTGGCCACTTCCCGTGACAGCAGGTAGAAGGCGATGCAGTCATGGCTGACCATCGGCTCGCTCATGGCGCGGAACGCCGCGGGCAGTTGCTCGATGATCTCTTTTTCGTCGATGCGCAGTTGATGGTGCTGCGTGTTGTAGTGTTTGGCGATCAAGTCCGAGTACTGGAACTCATCACCACGTTCGCCGCCGGCATCCTGGAAACCGATGGAAAAGGTCGACAGGTTTTCCACGCCGACCTCACGCAACAGCCCCACCAGCATGCTTGAATCGACACCGCCCGACAGCAGTACGCCGACGTCCACGGCCGCACGTTGACGGATCGCCACCGCGTCGCGGGTGCTGTCGAGTACACGGTCACGCCAGTCTTCGAGCGTCAGGTTCATCTCGTCGGCGCGTGGGCCGTAAGGCAGGGTCCACCAGGTTTTCTGCTCAGTGGTGCCGTCCGCTTCGATGCGCATCCAGGTTGCCGGTGGCAGTTTTTCGATGCCGGCCAGCAAGGTGCGCGGTGCCGGGACCACGGCGTGGAAATTCAGATAGTGATTGAGTGCCACCGGATCGAGGATCGGGTTGATGTCGCCGCCTTTGAGCAACGCCGGCAGCGCCGAGGCAAAGCGCAGGCGCTGGCCGGTGCGCGACAGGTACAGCGGCTTCACGCCGAGACGGTCACGCGCGATAAACAGGCGCTTGGCGTCGCGTTCCCAGATCGCGAAGGCGAACATGCCATTGAGTTTCGGCAGCAGTGCCTCGCCCCAGGCGTGATAACCCTTGAGCAGCACCTCGGTGTCACCACCGGAATAGAAGGCATAACCGAGGCTTTCCAGTTCGGTGCGCAGTTCCGGGAAGTTGTAGATCGCGCCATTGAAGGCCAGGGACAAACCCAATTGGTTGTCGACCATCGGCTGCGCCGAGCCGTCCGACAGGTCCATGATTTTCAGGCGACGGTGGCCCAGGGCAATCGGCCCCTGGCTGTGGAAGCCCCACGCGTCAGGGCCACGAGGGGCCAAGTGATGGGTGATTCGTTCAACGGCTGCAAGGTCCGCAGGTTGATGATCAAAGCGTAACTCGCCAGCTAATCCGCACATAAAGTCCTTACCGGTTTTTCCGTTGGGGAGGGTCAATCGATACCCGCCAAAAACGGCGGGTACTCAGAAACTGACCCGGTGGGATCGTGGGAGTTTTAGATCGATAAGTAATAAGGGGGAATGTGCAGGGAGGCGCCTTCAGCCGAAAACGCCGGTCCGCACGGGATAGATCGATCGATTAAACCGTCAGAATGCGGATTCATTTACCCCGGATCAGGCGACGCAAGGCGAAACGATTCGGATGGCACGCCTCGGCCACGGCTCTGGGTAATGGCAGCGGTTCGTTGTCGAGCCAGGCCGCGAGCAACTCGCCTGACAACGGCGCGGTAATCAGCCCTCGTGAGCCGTGGCCGCTGTTGACGTACAAACCGTCCAGCCATGGACATGGGGTGTCTGGCGTTTGCCGGGCGTCCTTGCTCAGGGCGATGTAGGCGTCGGCGAAGGCCTGGCGATCAGACAAAGGGCCGACAATTGGCAGGTAGTCGGGGCTGGTGCAGCGGAACGCCGCGCGACCTTCAAGTGCCTCGGGTCGCAGGGCCTCTGCGCCGAGTCGGGCGACCAGATCCACCGAGATTTCTTCGAGCATCTGCAGGTTGCCGGCATGCTCGGCCGTGGTGGGCGTCAGGTCGTCGTTGTTGAAATCAAAACTGGCACCCAGGGTGTGTTCACCCAGGCGGGCCGGTGCGACATAACCTTCGGCACATACCACGGTGCTCAGGCTCTGGCTTGCAGGTGTTTGGGGCAGGCGGGTGATCTGTCCACGAATCCGTTTGAGCGGCAAGTCGCTGCTGAAGTCGAAACGCTTGATCTCGGCGGCGCCGGCCAGCACCACCACCGCTGCGTTGGCCAGCAGCTTGTGACCCTCCCACGCTTGCCATTGCCCATCGGCACGACGCAGTTCCAGTACATCGTGATGGGGCAGGAACCGGATACTCGGATGCGCCGCTTGCCATGCGCACAGGGCGGGCGGATGCACCCAACCGCCTTCGGGGTAAAACAGGCCACCCGATTGCAACGCGATACCCGCGCGGATCTGCGCGTGTTGCTGATCGAGTGTGTGCAGCAAATCCTCGGGAAACGCCGCCGCCAGTTGTGCCTGACGTTCGGCTTCCTTGGCGTTGAAGGCCAGTTGCAGCACGCCGCAATCGTCCCAGTCGACGCCTCGGTGCAAGTGCTCAAGCAAACGCCGGGTGTGACCGAAACCACTGACAATCAACTGTGACAAGGCCGTGCCATGGGCCGAGAGCTTGAGGTACAACACGCCCTGTGGATTGCCCGACGCTTCCTGTGCCAGCGCATCGTGGCGCTCCAGCAAACTGACTTGCCAGCCCCGTGCCGCCAGGCTGGCGGCGGTAGCGCAACCGGCCAGTCCTGCGCCAATCACCAAGGCGTGACGTTCGCCGGTCAACGGCGTTGGGCGGGCAAACCAGGGTTTCGCAACGACAGGCGTGGGGGTTTCTGCAGGCCAGCCCAGAAACACACCGCGCAGGATTTCCCATTTGTGACCGATGCCGGGCGTGCGCTTCATCTTGAAGCCCGCCGCGTTCAACAGACGGCGCACCCAACCGGTGCTGGTGAACGTGCTAATGGTCGAGCCGGGCGCTGCCAATCGAGCCAGTTCGGCAAACAACTCGGCGGTCCACATGTCGGGATTTTTCGCCGGGGCAAAACCGTCGAGAAACCACGCATCAACCTGCGCGTCCAGTTGCGGCAATTGCTCCAGCGCATCGCCGATCAGCAACGTCAGGGTCACACGCCCGTTGTCCAAGACCATTCGCTGGAAGCCTTGATGGATCGCCACGTATTGCGCCAGCAATTGATCGGCAAACGGCTTGAGCTCCGGCCACAAAGCCAGCGCACGCTGCAGGTCTGGCTGGCTCAGCGGGTACTTTTCGACACTGATAAAGTGCAGGCGCGCACCGGCCACGGCGTGCTGTTCGAACAACTGCCAGGCGCAGAGGAAGTTAAGCCCGGTACCGAAACCGGTTTCGCCAATGACCAGTCGACCGCCGTCGGCCAGCGCGGCGAAGCGTTCACGCAAACCGTTCTGTTCGAGAAATACGTAGCGGGTTTCTTCAAGGCCTGACTTGTCCGAAAAATAGACATCGTCGAACACCCGCGAATACGGGCGACCCTGGTCGTCCCAGTCGAGTTGGGCGTGAGGCAATACAGGTTTCATGGCAGGCTCGGCAACGGCAAGGCGGCCATTCTAGCTGATCGAGGTGGTGATGCCTGATCCATGGCAGTGTCGGGTAGTGGTGCCACAGGCAATCGCCACAAAAAGCCGACCGCCAAGGAATTTTCTGTGATGACGGACAGCCCAATCCGCTAGTCTTGGCGCAATCAGGAAAGGGAGTCGTCCATGTTCGAATCTGCTGAAATCGGTCACGCCATCGACAAAGAAACCTACGACGCTGAAGAACCGGCACTGCGTGAAGCGTTGCTCGAAGCGCAGTTCGAACTTCAACAGCAAAAGCGCTTTCCGGTGATCGTCCTGATCAACGGCATTGAAGGCGCCGGGAAGGGCGAGACGGTCAAGTTGCTCAACGAGTGGATGGACCCGCGTCTTATCGAAGTCCGCACTTTCGATCAGCAGACCGATGAAGAGCTGGCGCGACCTCCGGCCTGGCGCTACTGGCGGATGCTCCCGGCCAAGGGGCGCATGGGGATTTTCTTCGGCAACTGGTACAGCCAGATGCTCCAGGGCCGGGTCCATGGACTGTTCAAGGACGCGGTGCTGGATCAGGCGATCAACCAGTCGGAGCGCTTTGAAAAGATGCTCTGCGACGAAGGCGCGCTGATTTTCAAGTTCTGGTTTCACCTCTCCAAGAAGCAGATGAAGGCGCGCCTCAAGGCACTCGCCGACGACCCTTTGCACAGCTGGCGCATCAGTCCGCTGGACTGGCAACAATCCCGGACTTACGACAAGTTCGTGAAGTACGGCGAGCGCGTGTTGCGTCGCACCAGCCGCGACTATGCGCCTTGGCACGTGATTGAAGGCGTGGATGTGCATTACCGCAGTCTGGCGGTGGGCAAGATCCTGCTCGAAGGCCTGCAAAGTGCCTTGAAACGATCCAGAATCCATCCCGCCAAAGTCAACGCTGCGCCGCTGCCGATCCATGTCGATCAGCTCAACTTGCTTGACAGCCTCGACTTGAGCCAGCGTCTGGACAAGGAAGATTACGAAGAACAACTGATTACCGAGCAGGCGCGATTCTCGGGCCTGATGCGTGACAAACGCATGCGCCAATTCGCCTTGATCGCAGTGTTCGAAGGCAATGACGCTGCGGGTAAGGGCGGTGCAATCCGGCGCGTGGCCGCGGCGCTCGATCCACGTCAGTACAGCATTGTGCCGATTGCCGCGCCCACCGAGGAAGAACGGGCGCAACCGTATTTGTGGCGCTTTTGGCGGCACATTCCGGCCAAGGGCAAATTCACCGTATTCGATCGCTCGTGGTATGGCCGGGTATTGGTCGAGCGCGTCGAAGAGCTCTGTCCGCCCGCTGACTGGCTGCGGGCCTACAGCGAGATTAACGATTTCGAAGAGCAGATTTCCGAATCGGGCGTCATCGTGGTCAAGTTCTGGCTGGCCATCGACAAGGAAACGCAACTGGAGCGTTTCGAATCCCGTGAAGACATTCCCTTCAAGCGTTTCAAGATCACTGAAGACGACTGGCGCAATCGGGACAAGTGGGACGCTTATCGCGCGGCCGTCGGCGACATGGTTGACCGCACCAGCACGGAAATCTCGCCATGGACGCTGGTGGAGGCCAATGACAAGCGCTGGGCCCGGGTCAAGGTCCTGCGCACGATCAACCTGGCGCTGGAAGCCGCGTTCGAAAAATCAGACAAGCACGACAAGAAGGCCAAAAAACGCAAGTCGTGAGCCGATGGTTACGCATACGCGGGGTGAATGATTGTCGCGGTCGGTTATGGGGTGGACTTATGCTCGGTCCACTCCCAACCGATAACAACAATGAGGTATGCCATGCGTGAAGTGGTGATCGTCGACAGCGTGCGGACCGGCCTGGCCAAATCCTTTCGCGGCAAGTTCAACCAGACCCGTCCGGACGACATGGCGGCGCATTGCGTCGATGCCTTGTTGGCGCGCACCGGCATCGACCCGGCCAGTGTCGAGGATTGCATCGTCGGTGCGGGCTCCAACGAAGGCGCCCAGGGCTACAACATCGGTCGCAACGTCGCGGTGTTGTCACGCCTGGGTATCGGCACCGCAGGCATGACCCTCAACCGTTTCTGCTCGTCGGGCTTGCAGGCCATCGCCATCGCCGCCAACCAGATCGCGTCGGGCTGCAGCGACATCATCGTGGCCGGTGGCGTCGAGTCGATCAGCCTGACCATGAAAAGCGTCAACACCGACCACCTGATCAACCCGCTTCTTAAAGAGCAGGTGCCGGGCCTGTATTTCCCGATGGGCCAGACTGCTGAAATCGTTGCACGTCGTTACGACGTCAGTCGCCAGGAACAGGATCTCTACGCCCTGCAGAGTCAGCTGCGTACGGCCCAGGCTCAGGCCGCTGGTTTGTTCGATGATGAAATCGTGCCGATGGCGGTGAAGTATCGGGTTGAAGACAAGGTCACCGGCCAGGTGCAGATCCTCGACGGGATCGTCGACCGCGACGACTGCAACCGCCCGGACACCACGCTGGAAAGCCTGGCCGGGCTGAAACCGGTATTTGCCGAAGACGGTTCGGTCACGGCGGGTAACTCGTCGCAACTGTCCGATGGCGCTTCGATGACGCTGGTCATGAGCCTGGAAAAAGCCCTGGCGCTGGGTCTCAAGCCCAAGGCGTTCTTCCGTGGTTTCACGGTAGCCGGGTGCGAACCGGACGAGATGGGCATCGGTCCGGTGTTCTCGGTGCCGAAATTGCTCAAGGCCAAGGGTTTGCAGGTGGCGGACATTGATCTGTGGGAGCTCAACGAAGCGTTTGCGTCGCAGTGCCTGTACAGCCGCAATCGCCTGGAAATCGATAACGACAAGTACAACGTCAATGGCGGCTCGATTTCCATCGGCCACCCGTTCGGCATGACCGGCTCGCGTCAGGTCGGGCACATTGTGCGTGAGTTGCAGCGGCGCAACTTGCGATATGGCGTGGTCACCATGTGCGTGGGTGGCGGGATGGGGGCGACGGGGTTGTTCGAAGCGGTGCGCTAAGTCCGCAAGACTTCTGTTGCCTGATTAACCGCTATCGCGAGCAGGCTCGCTCCCACATTGGATCTATGGCGCGCATCAGAACCCTGTGGGAGCGAGCCTGCTCGCGATGGCAGCACCTCGGTCTATCGATCTAGACTCACAAGCTGCATCCGCGCGATGTAAGCCTGAATCTCCCGTGCAGCCGCCTGCGGATTATCAAACGGTCCCTCCAGCGTGTTTTCCCGGGTGCTGAAAAATAGTTCTCCATTCACACGACACACCCGGTCGCAACGAAAGTGCGTGGCGGGGGCGGTGTCCTGGGCGCGCTTGCCGTACATGGCGGTCTCCTGAGGGATGTTCCGGTTAGCGGATCCAATGAGCTTATGCATGAACCACTTGCGGCGCCTGACCAACTGATCGGCGGCACTTCGCCAGATTAATGGTGCGACCTGCACAGTTTCATTCGCGGCCCGTCGCCAACTGTCCCTGTGTCGCGCCGAGGTCTGCGCCTAGAATGGTGTTTCTTGCCATCTGGCTTTGGGGTTCGCATGCACATTTCATCCGGTCGCTGGGTTTACGGTCTGTTCCTGGCCTTGCTGACCGCAGTCCTGTGGGGAATCCTGCCGATCAAACTCAAGCAAGTCCTGCTGGTGATGGACCCGGTGACGGTGACCTGGTTTCGCCTGACGGTGTCCGGTGGTTGTCTGTTCATTTATCTGGCGGCGACCAGGCGCCTGCCCAGTCGCAAAGTCCTCGGCCCGCGCGGTGGCTGGCTGGTGTTGATGGCGGTGCTGGGCCTGGTCGGCAACTACGTGTTGTACCTGATGGGCCTGAACCTGCTCAGCCCCGGCACCGCGCAACTGGTTGTGCAGATGGGCCCGATCATGTTGCTGATCGCCAGCCTGTTTGTGTTCAAGGAACGGTTCAGTGTGGGGCAGGGGATTGGTCTGCTGGTGCTGCTGATCGGTTTCGCGCTGTTCTTTAATCAACGTCTGGCCGAGCTGTTGACCTCGCTGACCGATTACACCGCCGGCGTGTTGCTGGTGCTGCTGGCTTCGACGGTCTGGACGTTTTACGCACTGGGGCAGAAGCAATTGCTGACGGTGTGGAATTCGTTGCAGGTGATGATGGTGATCTACCTGTTCTGCGCGCTGTTGCTGACGCCTTGGGTGCATCCGCTGGAGGCGCTGCAGTTGAACCCGTTGCAAGGCTGGTTATTGCTGGCGTGCTGCATGAACACCTTGATCGCTTATGGCGCCTTTGCCGAAGCGCTGGCCCATTGGGAAGCTTCGCGGGTGAGTGCGACGCTGGCGATAACACCGTTGGTGACGTTTGGCGCAGTGGCCGTGGCCGCGTGGGCATGGCCGGAATATGTGCATGCCGAGACGATCAATGGCCTGGGGTATGGCGGGGCGGTGTTGGTGGTGGTGGGGTCGGCGTTGGTGGCGTTGGGGCCTTCGTTGATTGCCGGGCTCAGGGCTCGGCGAGTACGGATAGCCGCAGGTTGAACCGCGTTATCGTTCTTCGCGAGCAGGCTCGCCCCCACATTTAACCGAGTTCTATCAGAAGAATGCGGCCCCCTGTGGGAGCGAGCCTGCTCGCGATGGCTGATTGTCAGGCGCTACACACTCAGCCCTTGGCGCCCGCTTCCAACATATTCTCCGGCCTTACCCACGCATCAAACTCTTCATCCGTCAGATACCCCAGTTGCAATGCCGCCTCTCGCAAGGTCAGCCCCTCGCTGTAAGCCTTCTTGGCAATCTCCGCCGATTTGTCGTAGCCGATATGCGGGTTCAGCGCGGTCACCAGCATCAGCCCACGCTCCAGGTGCTCGGCCATTTTCGCCGCGTCCGGTTCCAGGCCGGCGATGCAATGCTGCTGGAAGTTACTGCAGCCATCGCCCAGCAGGCGGATCGATTGCAGCAGGTTGTGGATGATCACCGGTTTGAACACGTTCAGTTGCAAGTGCCCCTGACTCGCCGCAAAACCAATGGCGACGTCGTTGCCCAGGACTTGGCACGCCAGCATCGACAGCGCTTCACACTGGGTCGGATTGACCTTGCCCGGCATGATTGAGCTGCCCGGTTCGTTGGCCGGCAGTTTCACTTCGGCAAAACCTGCACGCGGCCCGGAACCTAGCAGACGCAAGTCGTTGGCGATTTTCATCAGGGTCACGGCGAGGGTTTTCAGCGCGCCCGACAGGGTGGTCAGCGGCTCATGGCCGGCCAGCGCGGCGAACTTGTTCGGCGCGGTAACGAACGGCAGGCCGGAAAGGGCCGCCAACTCCGCAGCGATCGCTTCACCAAAACCGTGGGGTGAGTTCAGCCCGGTGCCAACCGCGGTGCCGCCCTGCGCCAGTTCACAGACCGCCGGCAGTGCGCTGCGGATTGCCCGTTCGGCGTAATCCAGTTGCGCGATGAACGCCGAGAGTTCCTGGCCGAAGGTGATCGGCGTGGCGTCCATCATGTGGGTGCGGCCGGTCTTGACCAGTTTCATGTGCCGCGCCGCCAACTCGGCCAGGCCGCCGGAGAGTTCACTGATTGCCGGTAGCAAATGCTGCTGCACTGCCTGGGCGGCGGCAATGTGCATGGCGGTCGGGAAGCAGTCGTTGGAGCTTTGCGAGCGGTTGACGTGATCATTGGGGTGAACCGGGGACTTGCCACCACGCGGGTTGCCGGCCAGTTCGTTGGCGCGGCCGGCGATCACTTCGTTGACGTTCATGTTGCTCTGGGTGCCGCTGCCGGTCTGCCAGACCACCAGCGGGAACTGGTCGTCGTGGCTGCCGTCGAGCACTTCGTCTGCGGCCTGTTCGATCAGGCGGGCGATGTCGGCGGGCAGGTCGCCGTTGCGGTCATTGACCCGCGCCGCGGCTTTCTTGATCAGGGCCAGTGCGTGCAGCACGGCCAGGGGCATGCGTTCGTTGCCAATGGCGAAGTTGATCAGCGAGCGTTGCGTTTGAGCACCCCAGTAGGCCTCATCCGGGACTTCCACCTGGCCAAGGCTGTCGGTTTCGATACGGCTCATCTTGCACACTCCTGTAGGTCGATAGCGCAGTTTAGGCCGTGATCGCCGGCCGTGGTTCCATCAGTCTGTTTTTTGACCGTTCGCCCCCTCTAATTCAGGCCTGACAAGGCTTGGGGTTGAGTGACACACTTTTTTAGGCGCAGAATGGTCGCCCTTGGGGTTTTACCTCGCCTGCTAGAAAAGGAAACTCGATGACTCGTCTTCGTGCCATCTGTACCGCGGTTGCACTGGTTTGCGCCAGCGGCCCTGTTTTTGCCGATACCGCCAGCCACAACGCCAGTGCCGAAGCTTTCCTGACCCTGGCGCACGCTGACAAATTGGGCACTCCGGTGTACATGCAAGTGCAGCAAATGTTCGCTCAGCGCTTTGAACAGACCAAGGCCCCTGAATCGAAAAAAGCCCTGCTGGAAACCTATCAAGCCAAGGCCAACGCCGCTCTGGACGCAGCCATTGGCTGGAACAAGCTGAAGCCAGACATGGTCAAGCTCTACACCACCAACTTCAGCGAATCCGAGCTGAAAGACCTGGTCGCGTTCTACAAGTCGCCACTGGGCAAGAAAGTCCTGGAAAAAATGCCGCAGCTGACTCAGCAGTCGGCCCAGATGACTCAAGCCAAGCTGGAAAGCGCGGTGCCTGTGGTCAACAAGCTGTTGGCTGACATGACTGCCGAGCTGGAGCCTAAAGGCGCCGCCGCTCCAGCCAAGAAAAAGCCTTAAGCGGAGCCCGGTATGACCATGCAACAACGCATCGAATCGACGCTGGGCTTGTTACAGCCCGAGCATCTGCAAGTGCTGGATGAAAGCCACATGCACAGCCGTGGGTTACAGACCCACTTCAAGGCGGTGGTGGTCAGCCAGCAGTTTGAAGGGCTCAACCGCGTCAAGCGTCACCAGAAAGTCTACGGTACGCTCGGCGAGCTGATGGGCGAGTTCCATGCGTTGGCGCTGCATACCTACACGCCTGAAGAATGGGCACAGATCGACGCGGCCCCGGCCTCGCCAACCTGTGCTGGCGGCAGCTAGGAGCGAGGCTTGCCCGCGAAGGCGTCCTCAAGATCGCCTTCGCGGGCAAGCCCCGCTCCTACAGAAGCACTTATTTTTGATAGACTGCCCAACGCGCCGCTCACCCGGCGCGTTTTTTTTATTCCGGTTCACCCTTTGCGAGGGTAGCCACCTGGAGAAACACCCATGACACAACAGACTGTCGTGGCGGCACTGTATAAGTTCGTCACTCTGGAAGATTACGTTGCCCTGCGCGAGCCACTGCTGCAAGCCATGGTCGACAATGGCATCAAGGGCACGCTGCTGATCGCCGAAGAAGGCATCAACGGCACCGTGTCCGGCAGCCGCGAAGGCATAGACGGGCTGATGGCCTGGCTCAAGAACGACCCGCGCATGGACGACATCGACCACAAAGAGTCGTACTGCGACGACCAGCCGTTCTACCGCACCAAGGTCAAGCTCAAGAAAGAAATCGTCACCCTCGGCGTCGAAGGCGTGGACCCGAACAAACAGGTCGGCACCTACGTCGATCCACAGAACTGGAATGCGCTGATCAGCGACCCTGAAGTGCTGTTGATCGACACCCGCAACGACTACGAGGTTTCGATCGGCACCTTCGAAGGCGCCATCGACCCGAAAACCACCAGTTTTCGCGAATTCCCCGACTACATCAAAGCCCACTTCGACCCGGCCGTGCACAAGAAAGTCGCGATGTTCTGCACCGGCGGCATTCGTTGTGAGAAGGCCTCTAGCTACATGCTCAGCCAGGGTTTCGACGAGGTCTATCACCTCAAGGGCGGTATCCTGAAGTACCTTGAAGAGGTGCCGCAGGAAGAAACCAAATGGCAGGGCGACTGCTTCGTGTTCGACAACCGTGTGACCGTGCGCCATGACCTCAGCGAAGGCGACTACGATCAATGTCATGCCTGTCGTACGCCGGTAAGCGTCGAAGACCGCACGTCCGAGCATTACGTGGCCGGCATCAGTTGCCCGCATTGCTGGGATACGCTGAGCGAGAAAACCCGTCGCAGCGCCATTGATCGGCAGAAGCAGATCGAACTGGCCAAGGCGCGCAACCTGCCTCACCCGATCGGCTACAACTACAAGCAAACTCCTTCAGAGGCTTGAACCATGTCTGCCCAACGCCTGCTCTATGTGATGGACCCGATGTGTTCCTGGTGCTGGGGCTTTGCGCCCGTCGCCAACGCGCTGGTCGAGCAGGCGCAGGCCGCAGGGGTGGACGTGCACCTGGTGGTGGGCGGCTTGCGCACCGGCAGCGGCTCCGCATTGGAACCGACTACCCGGCGCTACATCCTTGAGCATTGGCAAGCCGTCACCCAGGCCACCGGCCAGCCGTTCAAGACCGAAGGCGCATTGCCTGACGGTTTTGTCTACGACACCGAGCCTGCCTGCCGGGCGTTGGTGACCGCGCGTAGCCTGGCGCCGGATTGCGCGTGGAAACTGCTCGGCCTCATTCAGCACGCGTTCTATGCCGAAGGCCGAGACGTCACCCACGCCAGTGTCCTGGTCGAGTTGGCCGAGAAAGCCGGCCTGCCGCGCATCGAGTTTGCGGCCGCGTTCGACCGTGCCGATCAGCACGCCGCGACTGCTGCCGATTTCACCTGGGTCCAGGACCTCGGCATCGCCGGATTCCCAACGCTGTTGGCCGAACGTAGCGGGCAACTGGCGCTGCTGACCAATGGCTATCAACCCTTGAGTGAATTGTCGCCATTGCTCGGCCGTTGGCTGGAGCGCGCTGCCTGTGCATGACCTGCCCGATGACACGCCAGCTCCCAAGCGTGTCGATCGGCTGAGTTGGGCTGAAATCCGGCGGCTGGCCCTTCACCATAAAAAATCCCTGTGGATCGCCAATGGCGTGGCGGTGCTTGCCACCCTGTGCAGCGTGCCGATTCCGTTGCTGCTGCCCTTGCTGGTGGACGAAGTGCTGCTGGGGCATGGCGATTCCGCGCTGAAAATCATGAACCACGCGTTGCCGGAAGGCTGGCAGAAAGCGGCGGGCTACATCGGCCTGATGCTGCTGGTGACCTTGTTGCTGCGCTGCGGCGCCTTGCTGTTCAACGTGGTGCAGGCGAAGTTGTTCGCGGCGCTGGCCAAAGACATCGTGTATCGCATCCGCATACGGTTGATCGAACGGCTCAAGCGTATTTCCCTGGGCGAATACGAAAGCCTGGGCAGCGGCACGGTGACCACGCACCTGGTCACGGACCTGGACACGCTGGACAAATTTGTCGGCGAGACACTCAGTCGATTCCTCGTGGCGATGCTGACGCTGGTCGGCACTGCAAGCATTCTGATCTGGATGCACTGGAAGCTGGCGCTTTTGATCATGTTGTTCAATCCGCTGGTGATCTACGCCACGGTGCAACTGGGCAAGCGGGTCAAGCACCTGAAGAAACTCGAGAATGACAGCACCTCGCGTTTTACCCAGGCCCTGACCGAAACCCTCGACTCGATCCAGGAAGTGCGTGCCGGCAACCGTCAGGGGTTTTTCCTCGGGCGTCTGGGGCAGCGGGCCCGGGAAGTGCGCGATTATGCGGTGACCTCACAGTGGAAGACCGATGCGTCGAACCGTGCCAGTGGCTTGCTGTTCCAGTTCGGCATCGATATTTTCCGCGCCGCGGCGATGCTCACCGTGTTGTTCTCCGACTTGTCCATCGGGCAGATGCTGGCGGTGTTCAGCTACCTGTGGTTCATGATCGGTCCGGTCGAGCAACTGCTCAATTTGCAATACGCCTATTACGCCGCCGGCGGTGCGCTGTCGCGGATCAACGAGTTGCTGGCCCGCGCCGATGAGCCGCAATACCCCGGCGGTGTCGATCCGTTTCAGGGGCGGGACACCGTGGGCATCGAAGTCCAGGGCTTGAGTTTCGGATACGGCGACGAGTTGGTGTTAAACCAGATGGACCTGTCCATCGCCCCCGGTGAAAAAGTGGCGATTGTCGGTGCCAGCGGTGGCGGCAAGAGCACCCTGGTGCAGTTGCTGCTGGGGTTGTACACGCCCCTTGCCGGGACCATCCGCTTCGGTGGCTCGACCCAGCAGGAGATCGGCCTGGAGACCGTGCGCGAAAACGTCGCCGTGGTCCTGCAACACCCCGCGCTGTTCAACGATACCGTTCGCGCCAACCTGACGATGGGCCGTATACGCAGCGACGAGGCCTGCTGGCAAGCGCTGGAGATTGCCCAGCTGAACCAAACGGTTCGAGAATTGCCTGATGGTCTGGACAGCATTGTCGGACGCTCTGGCGTGCGCTTGTCCGGTGGTCAGCGGCAACGGCTGGCGATTGCGCGGATGGTGCTGGCGGAACCCAAAGTGGTGATTCTCGACGAGGCCACCTCGGCGCTGGACGCTGCCACCGAATACAACCTGCACCTGGCGCTGGCGCGGTTCTTGAGCAACCGCACCACGCTGATCATTGCGCATCGGTTGTCGGCGGTGAAACAGGCTGATCGGGTGCTGGTGTTCGACGGTGGGCAAATTGCCGAGGATGGTGACCATCAGCAGCTGATTGCCGAAGGTGGGTTGTACGCCAAGCTTTATGGCCATTTACAGCAGCATTAGTGACAGCCCGCGTCAGGTTTGCGGCAAGTGCATGCAAAATACGGGCGCTGGCTTGCCGGGATCGAATACGCACCCTAGTCTAGCTGTAGCGATCACGTTGGATGATGATCTGGCAGTGCTAATACAAGGGACCTCATGAAGCAAAAGCGGACTCTCGGAACCCCTAGGTTATTGGGCATCGTCTGGCCATTTATTGCCGTAGTGCTATTTCAAGCGCTGTTGGGCGGGGTCAGTCTCTATGTACTTTCGGCAGTTCGCGGCTATGTGGCCGGGGAGAGCCTGTGGTCCAAGGGCCAGAAGGACGCCATCTATTACCTCAATCTCTACGCGGACAGTCGCGACGAGGCCATTTTCCTCAAGTACCAGAACGCCATTGCCGTACCCCAGGGTGGTCACGAGTTGCGCGTGGCGCTGGATCACCAGCCACCGAATATCGAAGCCGCACGGGTGGCGATTCTCAAGGGGGGCAATCATCCCGACGACGTCTCCAGCGTGATCTGGCTGTACCTCAATTTCAGGCATTTCAGTTACCTTGAAAAAGCCATCGACCGCTGGACGGTGGGTGACGCGTATCTGGTGCAACTCGATAACGTCGCCCAAGAGATGCACCGGCGCATTACCGAAAATCAGGCGTCGGACGCTGACATCAAACGCTGGAAAGACCAGATTTTTGCAATCAACGATGGTGTGACGCCTGCCGCCACAGCCTTCAGCGATGCCTTGGGCGAGGGCTCGCGCTTGATTCTGCGCCTGCTGCTGGTCACGAACCTGGCCACGGCCCTGGGCTTGATTGCATTAGCGCTGATGCGTACCCACAAACTGCTCAAACAGCGCCATGCCTTTGCCGAGGCCTTGCAGTTGGAGAAAGACCGGGCGCAGATCACCCTGCAATCCATTGGCGACGGGGTGATTACCACGGATGTCGACGGTGCGATCGCCTACATGAACCCGGCGGCCGAGGCGTTGACTCACTGGAAGGGCGAGCAGGCCATCGGCTTGCCGCTGGCGGCCTTGTTCAATCTGCTGGATGACAACGCTCAGGCTGACGGCTTTACCTTGATCGAGCACATATTGAGCGGTCAGCTCAGCGGCGCCAGCGAGCATTCCAAACTGATCCAGCGCCTCGACGGCAGCACCGTCTCGGTCACCCTGGTCGGGGCGCCGATCCGCAACGCCGACAAGGTCAGTGGCGCCGTACTGGTGTTGCATGACATGACTCAGGAGCGCCAGTACATCGCCAATCTGTCCTGGCAGGCGACCCACGACGCCTTGACCGGGCTGGCCAATCGTCGCGAGTTCGAGTATCGCCTGGAGCAGGCGCTGCACAATCTGACCCGATACTCTGGGCGCCACGCCTTGATGTTCCTCGATCTGGACCAGTTCAAACTGGTCAACGATACCTGCGGCCATGCGGCGGGTGACGAACTGCTTCGGCATATCTGCGCGCTGTTGCAATCAGGCTTGCGCGAAGGTGACACGCTGGCCCGGCTGGGTGGCGACGAGTTCGGGATTTTGCTGGAAGACTGTCCGCCGGAAGCGGCCGAGAAAATTGCCGAGAGCCTGCGCCATACCGTGCAGAACCTGCACTTTGTGTGGAAAGGCCGGCCATTCGTCACAACGGTGAGCATCGGGATGGTTCATATCGCGCAAACCCCGACCACCCTCGAAGCTTCACTGCGTGCTGCCGATATGGCCTGTTACATGGCCAAGGAAAAAGGGCGTAACCGTGTTCAGGTGTATAACGCCGATGATTCGGAACTGTCCCTGCGTTTCGGTGAGATGGCGTGGGTACAGCGCCTGCACATGGCCCTGGAAGAGGATCGCTTTTGCCTGTATTCCCAGGAAATCGCACCCCTTGGTCATACCGAACACGGCGGCGGGCATATAGAAATCCTGTTGCGTCTACATGATGAAGCCGGGCGCATGATATTACCGGACAGTTTTATTCCGGCTGCCGAACGTTATGGTCTGATGACCGCACTTGATCGTTGGGTGGTGCAGAACGTCTTTAAGATCATTGCCCAATGTATTGCCGAAGAGCGCAAAGGTCCTTTGGCCATGTGTGCGATTAATCTGTCAGGCACTACTATCGGAGATGACGCGTTTCTGGACTTCCTGAGGGAACAGTTTGTTGCATGGTCCATTCCACCTGAAATGATTTGTTTTGAAATTACAGAGACCAGTGCAATTTCCAATTTGGGAAGTGCAATTAGATTTATCAATGAACTCAAAGGTTTAGGTTGTCACTTTTCGTTGGATGACTTCTGCGCCGGTATGTCCTCATTCGCCTACTTGAAACATTTACCTGTAGACTTCTTGAAGATCGATGGAAGTTTCGTAAAGGATATGCTGGACGACCCGATTAACCGCGCCATGGTAGAAGTGATCAATCACATCGGCCATGTCATGGGTAAGCGCACGATTGCCGAGTTTGTAGAAACACCCCAGATCGAGCAGGCATTGCTGGAGATCGGGGTCGACTTCGCTCAAGGGTATGTCATTGAACGCCCGCATCTGTTTACCTGCGATAGTTTGCAAAGTCGTCCTGCCCGGCCTCAACCTTTGTTATTCAAGGCGCCCGGCACGTTCCGTTGAAATCTCTTGCTGATCCTAACAATCACAATCAAAAGGAGCCCGACAGTGATCGACACATTCAATCGAACCGGACCACTCATGGAAGCTGCAAGTTATCCCGCATGGGCGCAACAGCTCATCAAGGACTGCAGCGAGAGTAAGCGCCGGGTTGTCGAACACGAACTGTATCAGCGCATGCGAGACAATAAGCTCGGCGCAAAAACCATGCGGCAGTACCTTATTGGTGGCTGGCCCGTCGTTGAACAGTTCGCGTTATATATGGCACAAAACCTGACCAAGACTCGTTTTGCCCGCCACCCCGGTGAAGACATGGCGCGTCGTTGGTTGATGCGTAACATTCGTGTCGAACTTAACCATGCCGATTACTGGGTTAACTGGAGTCGGGCCCATGGGGTCAGCCTGGAAGACTTGCAGGCGCAACACGTTGCACCTGAACTTCACGCCTTGAGCCACTGGTGCTGGCACACCAGTTCGGCGGATTCGCTGATTGTCGCCATTGCCGCGACCAACTACGCCATCGAAGGTGCGACTGGAGAGTGGTCGGCATTGGTCTGTTCCAATGGTGTCTATGCGGCCGCGTTCCCGGAGGAAGATCGCAAGCGGGCCATGAAGTGGTTGAAGATGCACGCTCAGTACGATGATGCCCATCCCTGGGAAGCGCTTGAAATCATCTGCACATTGGCGGGCCTGAACCCGAGCAAATCCTTGCAAGTGGAATTGCGCCAGGCGGTCTGCAAGAGTTACGACTACATGCACCTGTTCCTGGAGCGCTGCATGCAGTTGGAACACTCTGAAAAGGCTCCGGTCGCGCGTGAGCGCATGGCATTGGCCGAAAGCTGATCCATAGGTATTACAGGCAAAAAAATGTGGGAGCGGCGTTGCGGCGATCCGAGCAAGTCGGATCGCCTCACCGCCACTCCCACATTAGTTATGTGGCTCAGCTGAAGGATTAACCCGCCATGGCCAACCGGTTACGCCCTTCGCGCTTGGCGACATACAGCGCGCTGTCGGCCCGACGCAACAAACTATCGGCCGATTCGCCGGGCAGCAGGGTCGAGCAACCCAGGCTGACCGTCAGCTCGATCTGATTGCCATCGGCTTTGTAACTCTGCGCCTGTGCCGCAAACCGCAGTCTTTCGCCGACCATGGCGGCGGCTTCCCGACTGGTGTTGGACAGGAGGATCAGGAACTCTTCGCCACCAAAACGGAACACCATGTCCACATTGCGCAGCTGGTTCTTGATCGAGGCTGCGACGCTCTTGAGTACGTCATCGCCCGCACTGTGGCCGAAATTATCGTTAACGTTTTTGAAGTGATCGATGTCCAGCATGAGCAGTGACAACGGCATCAAGTGGCGCCGCGACATCTCGATTTCACGCTCTAAGGTCTGATCCATGGCGATGCGGTTGCCGGTATCGGTCAACGGATCGCGCAGTGCACTTTGCGTCGCCGCGCGGTAGAGCAGGGCGTTACGCATCGGGAACAGGAGCGTGGACAGCAGCGATTCCAGATTGCTTTGTTCGTGGTCGCTGAATCGCTGATTGCGGCGGAACACCAGTTCACCCAGGTTCTCGCCTTCATGGCTGAGGCTGTAAGTGACGGAATGGTGGCCGCGATGCCCGAATTCCAGACGCAAGTCGCTGGCCGAGTGCTGATAAGTCAGCGCATCCAGCGGCACCAGGCGTTGAATCTCGCGGAAGAAAAGTCCGAGAATGCGTTGTGGCTCAAGACTGGTCTGCAGTTGCTGGCCAAGTTGCTGGCGCACTTGTGCAAGGCTGAATGGCCGCTCCAGAATGGGAGGTTGCTGACCAAAGCCCAGGCGTTGCAATTTGGCGCTGTCGAAGTCAATTGCGTTGGTCTGGGATGGTGATTTCATATGGCGTGAGCCCCTAAGCAGTAAGGCTGTCTTACAGGCTGGGTGAGAGCGGCTTTGGGCTGCGCGTCATACTGGTCCATCAGTCCCGTAGGACATTTGGCGCAAGTTTAGTCCGCTTTGCCGAATATAAGTAACCTATCGACTGAGGCGTCCGCCCGATTGCTTTCACACGGCGTGTCTGAGCAAAATTAGAGCGAAAGTCATGCCAATGAGTTCCTTTGAATAAAAATCCTTGAAAATCAACAAGTTGAAGGATTTCTGAAGGGTTTCAGGCAGAAAGAGCGGCGGCGTATTGACTTAAACCACTGCACTTGCGGGGTGCTTTCAGGGCCGCGCCGGGAACCCGGCGCGGTACAAAAAGCGACGTGCGGTTGTTACTGTGCGTTGAAAGCCTGGCCGTTGATGCCAGTGCTGTCCGGACCCATCAAGTAAAGGTAGACCGGCATGATCTCCTCGGGCGTAGGGTTGTTCAGCGGATTTTCACCCGGGTATGCCTGGGCGCGCATGCTGGTACGGGTAGCGCCCGGGTTGATGCTGTTGGAGCGCACCGGCGCCACGGTGTCGACTTCGTCGGCCAGGGTTTGCATCAGGCCTTCGGTGGCAAACTTGGACACGCCATAAGCGCCCCAGTACGCGCGCCCCTTACGACCGACGCTGCTGGAGGTGAACACCACCGAAGCGTCCTGAGACAGCTTGAGCAGCGGCAGCAAGGTGCTGGTGAGCATGAACATGGCATTGACGTTGACGTGCATGACGCGCATGAAGTTCTCGCCGGACAGCTGCTCGATCGGCGTGCGCGGACCAATGATCGACGCGTTATGCAGCAAACCGTCGAGGTGGCCGAACTCTGTTTCGATCATCGCGGCCAGCTCATCGTATTGATGAGGCAACGCGGTTTCCAGGTTGAACGGTATCACCGCAGGCTGTGGATGCCCGGCGGCTTCGATTTCGTCATAGACCTGAGTCAGATTGGCTTCGGTCTTGCCCAGCAGCAGTACGGTTGCACCATGGGCTGCGTAGGTTTTCGCCGCCGCAGCGCCAATGCCGCGACCTGCGCCGGTAACCAGGATGACCCGGTCCTTGAGCAATTCAGGGCGGGCGGAATAATCAAACATAAGAAACCTCACAACAATTCAACACAAAGGCGGCACCGAACCTGTGGCGAGGGAGCTTGCTCGCGTTCGACTGCAAAGCAGTCGTAAATCACCAGATACGGTGTGCCTGACAGAATGCGTTTGTAGATAGAGGAGGCGCTTCGCGCCCCAGCGGGAGCAAGCTCCCGCGCCACAAAATCTGCGGTACTCAGCAGCTGCAAAGAGCGCTATCGAGCACCTTGCGTAACTCAAGCGGATGATCCACCACCACATCCGCCCCCCAATGCCGCGGGTTGTCGTCCGGGTGAATGTAGCCGTAGGTCACGGCAGCCGTTTTGGTGCCGGCATCGCGACCGGACTCGATGTCGCGCAGGTCATCGCCCACAAACAGCACGCTGGCCGGGTCCAGGTCGAGCATCTTGCACGCCAGGATCAACGGCTCAGGGTCCGGCTTGCTGTTCTTGACATGGTCCGGGCAGATCAGCAGTGCCGAGCGCTCGGCCAGGCCAAGCTGCTGCATGATCGGCTCGGCGAAGCGCAGCGGCTTGTTAGTGACCACGCCCCAGATCAGGTTGGCTTTCTCAATGTCGACCAGCAGTTCGCCCATGCCGTCGAAGAGTTTACTGTGAACCGCGCAACCGGCGAGGTAACGCTCCAGAAACTCCAGGCGTAATTCCTCGAAACCCGGTGATTCCGGGTCCATGGAGAAGGTCACGGCGACCATCGCCTTGGCCCCGCCGGAAATCTCGTCGCGGATGTGCTTGTCGTTCACCGGCGGCAAGCCGCGATCGGCGCGCATCGCCTGGCAGATGGCGATGAAGTCCGGCGCGGTGTCGAGCAGCGTGCCGTCCATGTCGAAAAGGACTGCTCTGATACGCATCGGCTTACTCCTCGCGCAGGGTCTGGATCATGTAGTTGACGTCCACATCGGCCGCCAGCTTGTAGTGCTTGGTCAGCGGGTTGTACGTCAGCCCGATGATGTCCTTGACGGTCAGGCCGGCCATGCGGCTCCAGGCACCCAGCTCGGAAGGGCGGATGAATTTCTTGAAGTCGTGAGTGCCTCGTGGCAGCAGCTTCATGATGTATTCGGCACCGATGATGGCGAACAGATACGCCTTCGGATTGCGGTTGATGGTGGAGAAGAACACCTGGCCGCCCGGTTTGACCATTTTGAAGCAGGCGCGGATCACCGAGGACGGATCCGGCACGTGCTCCAGCATTTCCAGGCAGGTGACCACGTCGAACTGCTCAGGCATTTCCTCGGCCAGCGCTTCGGCGGTGATCTGCCGGTACTCGACGCTCACGCCGGATTCCAGCTGATGCAATTGCGCGACCGCCAGCGGCGCTTCGCCCATGTCGATGCCCATGACGGTGGCGCCGCGCTGAGCCATGGCTTCGCTGAGGATGCCGCCACCGCAGCCCACATCGAGGACTTTCTTGCCGGCCAGGTTGACCCGTTCGTCAATCCAGTTGACCCGCAGCGGGTTGATGTCGTGCAGCGGTTTGAACTCGCTTTCGCGGTCCCACCAGCGATGGGCCAGGGCTTCGAATTTGGCGATTTCGGCGTAGTCGACGTTGCTCATGGTTTAAGTCCTCTAAAACTTGAAAAATCCTGTTGCCCCGGAAGTCAGTCCGGGGAGGCTTACTGTTCGGTGTGGCCGCTGATGCGTTGACCCCAGGCCTTGGCGGTGGCGCAGAGCTGCTCCTCGTCCAGGCGAGTCAGGCGACGGTCGTCGAGCAATTGTTTGCCGGCGACCCACAGATGTTTCACGCAGTCGCGGCCGGTGGCGTATATAAGCTGCGAAACCGGATCGTAGATCGGTTGCTGCGCCAGGCCCGAGAGGTCGAACGCGACGATGTCCGCGGCTTTGCCAACTTCCAGCGAACCGGTTTCAGTCTCGATCCCCAGCGCACGGGCGCCATTGAGGGTGGCCATGCGCAGTGCGCGATGGGCGTCCAGCGCAGTGGCCGAGCCAGCGACAGCCTTGGCCAACAGCGCGGCAGTGCGGGTTTCGCCGAGCAAGTCGAGGTCGTTGTTGCTGGCCGCGCCATCGGTACCGATGGCGACATTGACGCCAGCCTGCCAAAGACGCTCGACCGGGCAGAAGCCGCTCGCCAGCTTGAGATTGGACTCCGGGCAATGAATCACATTGGTGTTGCTTTCTACCAGCAGCACCAGGTCTTCATCGCTGATCTGGGTCATGTGCACGGCCTGGAAGCGCGGGCCGAGCAATCCCAGGCGGCCGAGTCGGGCCAGGGGGCGCTCGCCGCGCTGCTCGACCGATTGCTGCACTTCGAACGCGGTTTCATGGACGTGCATGTGAATCGAGGCGTCCAGTTCTTCGGCGATCACCCGGATTTTCTCCAGGTTTTCGTCGCCCACGGTGTAGGGCGCATGGGGGCCGAACGTGACTTTGATCCGCTCGTGGTGCTTGAGATCGCCGAACAATTCGACGCCCTGACGAATGGCCTCGTCCGCCGTGCTGGCCCCTGGAATCGGGAAATCGAGGATCGGAATGGCGATTTGTGCGCGTATGCCACTGTTATGGACACGTTCGCTGGCAACCTTCGGGAAGAAATACATGTCAGAGAAACAGGTGATGCCACCTTTGATCTGCTCGGCGATCGCCAGGTCGGTGCCATCGCGTACAAAATCTTCGTCGACCCACTTGGCTTCGGCGGGCCAGATGTGGTTTTCCAGCCAGGTCATCAGCGGCAGATCGTCCGCCAGGCCCCGGAACAGTGTCATCGCCGCATGCCCGTGGGCATTGATCAGGCCGGGGCTGAGCAACATGTCCGGCAACTCACGAACTTCGGTTGCGTTAAGCTTCAGCGCAGCCGCTCGTGGGCCGATAAACACGATGCGTCCATCGCGAATGCCCAGGCCGTGCTCTTTGAGGACAACACCAGCGGGTTCGACGGGTACCAGCCAGGTCGGCAGCAATAACAGGTCGAGCGCAGCGGCAGTGTTCGGCATCGAGGGTCGGTTCCAGTGCTTTTGTAAAGGATGGCGAAGTATACCCGAGCGTCTTCGCGGGGGGATCGCTATAATCGGCGGCTTTTGTTCATGAGTGCGGGGTGTGGGATGCGCGATCGACTGTTGGCTGCGGAGAAGGTGAAGGCCATCGATTGGCGTGATGGCGCCCTGTACCTGCTGGATCAGCGTATTTTGCCGTTCGAGGAAACGTGGATCGCCTGCACCAGCGCCGCAAGCGTGGCCGAGGCCATTCGCTCGATGGTGGTGCGCGGCGCGCCGGCCATTGGCATCAGTGCGGCCTATGCGATGGTGCTGTCGGCCCGCGCTCGCATAGCTGAGGGTGGTGACTGGCAGGCCGAGTGGGAAGAGGATTACGCATTGCTGGCTGATTCCCGTCCAACGGCGGTGAATCTGTTCTGGGCCTTGGGGCGCATGCGTGACCGCCTGGATCGTCTCAAGGGCGATGCGGATCCTCTCGCGGCGCTGGAGGCGGAAGCCATCGCCATTCATGAAAGCGATCGCGAAGCCAACCTGACCATGGCGCAATTGGGTGTGGACCTGATCCGCAAGCACCAGGGCAACGCGCAGGCGATCCTGACCCACTGCAATACCGGCGCACTGGCCACCGGCGGTTTCGGCACCGCGTTGGGGGTGATTCGCGGGGCCTTTATCGAAGGCATGGTCGAGCGCGTCTACGCCGACGAAACCCGCCCATGGTTGCAAGGTTCGCGATTGACCGCCTGGGAATTGGCCAATGAAGGCATTCCTGTGACCGTCAACGCCGACTCCGCCGCCGCGCACATCATGAAAACCAAGGGTGTGACCTGGGTGATTGTCGGCGCAGACCGGATCACCGCCAATGGCGATGTGGCCAACAAGATCGGCACGTATCAGCTGGCAGTCAACGCCATGCACCACGGCGTGCGCTTCATGGTGGTGGCGCCGAGTTCGACCATCGACATGAACCTGGCCAGCGGCGACGAGATTCCTATCGAAGAACGCGATGGTCGCGAATTGCTGGAAGTCGGCGGAAAGCGGGTCGGGGCGGAGGTTGATGCGTTCAACCCTGTGTTCGACGTGACCCCGGCGGACCTGATCGATGCGATCGTCACCGAGAAAGGCATCGTCGAGCGCCCGGACACGGCGAAAATGGCGCTGTTGATGTGCCGCAAGCGTCTGCATTGAGAGCGTCCGGCGCCTTGTAAATCGACATCGACAGCAGGCTGGCTCCCACAGGTTTTTTGATCGACACCGATCCTGTGGGAGCCAGCCTGCTGGCGATGAGGCCCTAAAAGTCAACAAACATCCGTAAATCAGCTGCCAATTCTGCATTCGGAGCGGCTCTAAGCCTCTCTCGTCCCCTTTCAGCCTGCCACCAGTCAACTAACTACACTCCATGCGCGTCTGGGGGATAGGTGCGTGGCGGCTCTTGTGATAACATCCGGCGTTTTCCGAGGCAGTCCCGCGGGGTTGTCTTTACTGCGCAAATCCATGGTTCAACTTGTTGATTTGTCGTAAGTCGGTGCATGGCACTCAGCCTGCAGCGGCGAGCTTCGTTCGTCCCATATGGATGTGACGAAGTTTCACCAGAAAAAGGAATCGAGCTTCTCATGGGCGAACTGGCCAAAGAAATCCTCCCGGTCAATATCGAAGACGAGCTGAAGCAGTCCTACCTCGACTACGCGATGAGCGTAATCGTCGGGCGGGCCTTGCCGGATGCGCGCGATGGCTTGAAGCCCGTGCACCGGCGTGTGCTGTTCGCGATGAGCGAGCTGGGCAACGACTTCAACAAGCCGTACAAGAAATCTGCCCGTGTTGTCGGTGACGTGATCGGTAAGTATCACCCGCACGGTGATACCGCGGTGTACGACACCATCGTCCGCATGGCGCAGCCATTCTCGCTGCGCTACCTGCTGGTAGACGGGCAGGGCAACTTCGGTTCGGTGGACGGCGACAACGCCGCCGCCATGCGATACACCGAAGTGCGCATGACCAAGCTGGCGCACGAGCTGCTGGCTGACCTGCACAAAGAAACCGTGGACTGGGTGCCGAACTACGACGGCACCGAAATGATTCCGGCGGTCATGCCGACCCGTATTCCCAACCTGTTGGTCAACGGCTCCAGCGGTATCGCCGTGGGCATGGCGACCAACATCCCGCCGCACAACCTCGGTGAAGTCATCGACGGTTGCCTGGCGCTCATCGACAACCCTGAGTTGACCATCGATGAGCTGATGCAATACATCCCCGGTCCGGACTTCCCGACCGCCGCGATCATCAACGGTCGCGCCGGCATCATCGAAGCCTACCGCACCGGTCGTGGCCGCATTTACATGCGCGCCCGCTCGATCATTGAAGACATCGACAAGGTCGGTGGCCGTCAGCAGATCGTCATCACCGAACTCCCATACCAGCTGAACAAGGCCCGTCTGATCGAGAAGATCGCCGAGCTGGTAAAAGAGAAGAAGCTCGAAGGCATCACCGAACTGCGCGACGAGTCCGACAAGGACGGTATGCGCGTCGTGATCGAGCTGCGTCGTGGCGAAGTGCCTGAGGTGATCCTCAACAACCTCTACGCCCAGACCCAGCTGCAAGCCGTTTTCGGTATCAACATCGTCGCGCTGATCGACGGCCGTCCGCGGATCCTGAACCTCAAGGACCTGCTGGAAGCCTTCGTTCGTCACCGCCGCGAAGTCGTTACCCGTCGTACCGTGTTCGAACTGCGTAAAGCGCGCGAACGTGGCCACATCCTGGAAGGTCAAGCGGTTGCCCTGTCGAACATCGACCCGGTCATCGCCCTGATCAAGGCTTCGCCAACGCCGTCGGAAGCCAAGGAAGCGCTGATCAAGACTGCGTGGGAATCTTCCGCCGTGGTCGCGATGGTTGAACGTGCCGGTGCCGATTCGTGCCGTCCAGAGACCCTGGACCCGCAATACGGTCTGCGTGAAGGCAAGTACTTCCTGTCGCCGGAACAGGCGCAAGCCATTCTGGAGCTGCGTCTGCACCGTCTGACCGGCCTGGAACACGAAAAGCTGCTGGCCGAGTATCAAGAGATCCTCAACCAGATCGGCGAGCTGATCCGCATCCTCAGCAGCGCCACGCGCCTGATGGAAGTGATCCGCGAAGAGCTGGAAGTGATTCGCGCCGAATACGGCGACGTGCGCCGCACCGAGATTCTCGATGCCCGTCTCGACCTGACCCTGGGTGACATGATCCCGGAAGAAGAGCGCGTCGTGACCATTTCCCACGGTGGCTATGCCAAGACCCAGCCATTGGCTGCGTACCAGGCTCAGCGTCGTGGCGGTAAAGGCAAATCGGCTACCGGCGTGAAGGATGAGGACTACATCGCTCACCTGCTGGTCGCCAACAGCCACACCACGCTGCTGCTGTTCTCCAGCAAAGGTAAAGTGTACTGGCTGAAAACCTACGAAATCCCTGAAGCGTCCCGTGCGGCCCGTGGTCGTCCGTTGGTCAACCTGCTGCCGCTGGACAGTGATGAATACATCACCACCATGCTGCCGGTCGACGAATACACCGAAGGTCACTTCATCTTCATGGCCACTGCCAAAGGCACCGTGAAGAAGACCCCGCTCGAATCCTTCAGCCGTCAACGCAGCGTCGGTCTGATCGCGCTGGAGCTGGACGAAGGTGACGTACTGATTTCAGCTTCCATTACCGATGGCAGCCGCGAAGTCATGCTGTTCTCCGACGGCGGCAAGGTCACTCGCTTCAAGGAAACCGACGTTCGCGCCATGGGCCGTACCGCTCGCGGTGTCCGCGGCATGCGTCTGCCGGAAGGTCAGAAGCTGATTTCCATGCTGATTCCGGAAGAAGGCAGCCAGATCCTCACCGCTTCGGCCCGTGGTTTCGGCAAGCGCACGGCGATCACCGAGTTCCCTGAGTACAAACGTGGCGGTCAGGGCGTTATCGCCATGGTCAGCAACGACCGTAACGGCCGCTTGGTCGGTGCAGTCCAGGTGCTCGACGGCGAGGAAATCATGCTGATTTCCGACCAGGGCACCCTGGTGCGTACCCGCGTCGACGAAGTGTCCAGTCTGGGGCGTAACACCCAAGGCGTGACCCTGATCAAACTGGCCAGTGATGAAACGCTGGTCGGTCTGGAGCGGGTGCAGGAGCCGTCGGAAGTCGAAGGCGAAGAGCTGGAAGGTGAAGAGGGGGCGGTGTTCGACGGCGAGGTCGTGATCGACGACGTGGTTGAAGATCAGCAACTCGACGCCGCTGCTGACGAAGAGCCACAAGAGTAAGTGGACAAACAGGGGGCGGATGAAAATTCGCCCCCTTGTTGTTTGTCCGAACGGAAAATTTCGATATCAGTGGAGAACCCTTGTGGGAGCGAGCCTGCTCGCGAATGCAGGCGCCGCGGTACCTCTGAAACACCGTGGTGATGCATTCGCGAGCAGGCTCGCTCCCTCAGGTTTCTGCTTCGGCAGGGCCCTGTGTCGATTGATGTTGTGATTTATTGCGTGATTACCACCAAATCAGAGCGAGATTGGATGTGAGCAAGAGAGCCTATAACTTCTGTGCCGGTCCTGCGGCACTTCCCGAAGCTGTCCTGCAGCGCGCCCAGGGTGAACTCCTTGATTGGCACGGCAAGGGCCTGTCGGTCATGGAGATGAGCCATCGCAGTGATGAGTTCGTGTCCATCGCCACCAAGGCCGAGCAGGATCTGCGTGATCTGCTGAATATCCCCTCGAACTATAAAGTGCTGTTTCTGCAAGGTGGCGCCAGCCAGCAATTTGCTCAGATTCCTCTGAACCTGTTGCCGGAAAGCGGCACCGCCGACTATATCGACACCGGTATCTGGTCGCAGAAAGCCATCGAAGAAGCCTCGCGCTACGGTCGCGTCAACGTTGCCGCTACTGCCAAGCCTTATGACTATTTCGCCATTCCCGGTCAGAACGAGTGGAGCCTGTCGAAAGACGCGGCCTACGTTCACTACGCACCGAACGAAACCATTGGCGGCCTGGAATTCAGTTGGGTCCCGGAAACTGGCGACGTTCCGCTGGTGGCCGACATGTCTTCGGACATTCTCTCGCGCCCAATCGATGTTTCGCGCTTCGGCATGATCTACGCCGGCGCGCAGAAAAACATCGGCCCGAGCGGCATTGTCGTGAACATCATTCGCGAAGACCTGTTGGGTCATGCCCGTTCCCTGTGCCCGACCATGCTCAACTACAAGGTCGCGGCCGATAACGGCTCGATGTACAACACCCCGCCTACCCTGGCCTGGTATCTGTCCGGTCTGGTGTTCGAGTGGCTGAAAGAGCAGGGTGGTGTTGAAGCTATCGGCAAGCTCAACGAAGTGAAGCAGCGCACGCTGTACGACTTCATTGACGCCAGCGGCTTGTACAGCAACCCGATCAACAAGTCGGATCGCTCGTGGATGAATGTTCCGTTCCGCCTGGCTGACGACCGTCTCGACAAGCCATTCCTGGCCGGTGCCGACGAACGTGGCCTGTTGAACCTCAAGGGTCACCGTTCCGTGGGCGGCATGCGTGCCTCCATCTATAACGCCGTCGACATCGTTGCGGTCAACGCACTGATTTCGTACATGGCAGAGTTCGAGAAGGAACACGGCTAATGTCTGAGCAAGAACTCAAGGCACTGCGCGTTCGCATTGATGCCCTGGACGCCAAAGTCCTGGAGCTGATCAGTGAGCGTGCACGCTGCGCCCAGGAAGTTGCGCGAGTAAAGATGGCCTCGCTGGCCGAAGGCGAAGTGCCGGTGTTCTATCGTCCTGAGCGTGAAGCTCAGGTGCTCAAGCGCGTAATGGAGCGCAATCAGGGGCCGCTGGGCAACGAAGAGATGGCGCGTTTGTTCCGCGAAATCATGTCGTCGTGCCTGGCCCTCGAACAGCCGCTGAAAGTGGCGTACCTAGGCCCTGAAGGCACCTTCACTCAAGCCGCCGCCATGAAGCATTTCGGCCACGCGGTGATCAGCAAGCCGATGGCGGCGATCGACGAAGTGTTCCGCGAAGTGGCGGCCGGTGCGGTGAATTTTGGCGTGGTCCCGGTGGAAAACTCCACCGAAGGCGCGGTCAACCACACCCTCGACAGCTTCCTCGAACACGACATGGTCATCTGTGGCGAAGTCGAGCTGCGGATTCACCATCACCTGTTGGTGGGTGAAAACACCAAGACCGACAGCATCAGCCGCATCTACTCCCACGCCCAGTCCCTGGCCCAGTGCCGCAAGTGGCTGGACGCGCACTACCCGAATGTCGAGCGCGTGGCTGTGTCGAGTAATGCCGAAGCAGCCAAGCGGGTCAAGGGTGAGTGGAACTCGGCGGCGATTGCCGGCGACATGGCCGCCAGCTTGTACGGGCTGACCCGCCTGGCCGAGAAAATCGAGGATCGCCCGGACAACTCCACGCGCTTCCTGATGATCGGCAGCCAGGAAGTACCGCCGACCGGCGACGACAAGACGTCGATCATCGTCTCCATGAGCAACAAGCCCGGTGCGCTTCATGAGTTGCTGGTGCCGTTCCACGACAACGGTATCGACCTGACGCGAATCGAGACCCGTCCGTCGCGCAGCGGTAAATGGACCTACGTGTTCTTCATCGACTTCGTCGGCCACCACCGTGATCCGTTGATCAAAGGTGTACTGGAAAAGATCAGTCAGGAAGCAGTAGCACTCAAAGTGCTGGGTTCTTACCCGAAAGCAGTTCTCTAAGGGGTAGCAAATGAGTGGCAACTTCCTCGCTCTGGCGCAGCCGGGCGTGCAACAACTTTCGCCTTACGTTCCGGGCAAACCCGTGGACGAACTGGCGCGTGAGCTGAACATCGATCCAGCCAGAATCATCAAGCTGGCCAGCAATGAAAACCCGTTGGGCGCCAGTCCAAAGGCGCTGGCAGCCATTCGCGACGAACTGGCCGAGCTGACCCGCTATCCGGACGGCAACGGTTTTGCGCTCAAGACCCTGCTGGCCGAGCAGTGCCGCGTCGAGCTGAATCAGGTGACGCTGGGCAACGGTTCCAATGACATTCTGGAGCTGGTGGCGCGTGCGTACCTGGCGCCCGGCCTGAACGCGGTGTTCAGTGAGCATGCGTTTGCTGTTTACCCGATCGCCACGCAAGCCGTCGGCGCGACGGCCAAAGTGGTCCCGGCCAAAGACTGGGGGCATGACCTGCCGGCCATGCTGGCTGCGATCGATGCCGATACTCGTGTGGTATTCATCGCCAACCCGAACAACCCGACCGGGACCTGGTTCGGTGCCGAGGCACTGGATGAGTTCCTGCAGGACGTACCGGAGCATGTGCTGGTGGTGCTGGACGAGGCGTACATCGAATACGCCGAGGGCAGCGACTTGCCGGATGGCCTGGACTTCCTGGCGGCGTACCCGAATCTGCTGGTTTCGCGCACGTTCTCCAAGGCTTATGGCCTGGCGGCACTGCGGGTCGGTTATGGCTTGTCCACTGCGGTGGTTGCCGATGTGCTGAATCGCGTGCGTCAGCCGTTCAACGTTAACAGCCTGGCCCTGGCCGCTGCGTGCGCTGCACTGCAAGATGCCGATTACCTGGCTGAAAGCCGTCGCCTGAACGAAGCCGGCATGCAGCAACTGGAAACGGGGTTCCGTGAGCTGGGGCTGAGCTGGATTCCTTCCAAGGGCAACTTCGTCTGCGTCGATATGGGGCAGGTGGCTGCGCCGATCTTCCAGGGGTTGCTGCGCGAAGGCGTGATCGTGCGTCCGGTGGCCAACTACGGCATGCCGAACCACCTGCGCATCACCATCGGTTTGCCCGCGGAAAACAGCCGCTTCCTTGAGGCGCTGACCAAGGTTCTGGCTCGTGGTTGATGTCACTGCACTGCAACCTGCTGCCCCTATGATCGGTCGCCTGGTGGTGGTCGGCCTGGGGTTGATCGGCGGTTCGTTTGCCAAGGGGTTGCGCGAAAGTGGCCTGTGCCGCGAAGTGGTCGGGGTCGATCTCGACCCGCAGTCGCGCAAGCTCGCGGTTGAGTTGGGCGTGGTGGATCGCTGCGAAGAAGACCTGGCGATTGCTTGTCAGGGCGCGGATGTGATCCAGCTCGCCGTGCCGATCCTTGCCATGGAAAAAATGCTTGGCCGCTTGGCCGGCATGGATCTGGGGCAGGCGATTCTGACCGATGTTGGCAGCGCCAAAGGCAATGTGGTGCGTGCCGCGACCGAAGCGTTTGGCGGCATGCCGTCGCGTTTTGTGCCGGGCCATCCGATTGCCGGTTCCGAGCAGAG
The DNA here is from genome assembly GCF_900106065.1 of Pseudomonas mandelii. NCBI lineage: Bacteria > Pseudomonadati > Pseudomonadota > Gammaproteobacteria > Pseudomonadales > Pseudomonadaceae > Pseudomonas > Pseudomonas mandelii. The sequence goes on along the minus strand of NZ_LT629796.1, from coordinate 294,963 downwards.
CGGGGTGGAAGCCTCCAATGCCGAGTTGTTCCGTCGCCATAAAGTGATTTTGACACCGCTGGATCAGACCGATCCGGCCGCGTTGGCAGTGGTCGACCGTTTGTGGCGTGAATTGGGCGCCGATGTCGAGCACATGCAGGTCGAGCGTCACGACGAAGTGTTGGCGGCAACCAGCCATTTGCCACACTTGCTGGCGTTCGGTCTGGTCGATTCACTGGCCAAACGCAATGAAAACCTTGAGATCTTCCGTTACGCTGCGGGCGGTTTTCGCGATTTCACAAGAATCGCGGGAAGCGACCCGGTCATGTGGCACGACATCTTCCTCGCCAACCGCGAAGCTGTCCTGCGCACACTTGATACATTTCGCAGCGACCTCGACGCCTTGCGCGACGCGGTCGATGCAGGGGATGGGCACCAATTGTTGGGCGTATTCACTCGCGCCCGGGTTGCCCGCGAACATTTCAGTAAAATCCTGGCCCGCCGGGCTTATGTGGACGCTATGAACTCCAACGACCTGATTTTCCTGGCTCAACCTGGTGGCCGCCTGACTGGGCGGATTCGTGTACCGGGCGATAAATCGATTTCCCACCGTTCGATCATGCTCGGCTCCCTGGCCGAAGGCGTCACCGAAGTCGAAGGCTTCCTCGAGGGCGAAGACGCCCTGGCGACCTTGCAAGCCTTCCGCGACATGGGCGTCGTGATCGAAGGTCCGCACCACGGTCGCGTGACCATTCACGGCGTCGGCCTGCATGGCTTGAAGCCTGCGCCGGGCCCGATCTATCTGGGCAACTCCGGCACCTCGATGCGTCTGCTGTCGGGCCTGCTGGCTGCGCAGGACTTCGATAGCACCCTGACCGGTGACGCCTCGCTGTCCAAGCGCCCGATGAATCGCGTGGCCAATCCGCTGCGTGAAATGGGTGCCGTGATCGAGACCGCCGCTGAGGGTCGTCCACCGATGACCATTCGTGGCGGCAACAAGCTCAAGGGTCTGACTTACACCATGCCGATGGCCAGCGCCCAGGTTAAATCCTGCCTGCTGCTAGCCGGCCTGTACGCCGAAGGCAAGACCACCGTCACCGAACCGGCTCCGACCCGCGACCACACCGAGCGCATGCTGCGCGGCTTCGGCTATCCGGTCACCGTTAACGGTGCGACCGCTTCGGTTGAGTCCGGCCACAAGCTGACCGCGACCCACATTGAAGTGCCGGGCGACATCTCGTCTTCCGCGTTCTTCCTGGTGGCGGCATCGATCGCCGAAGGTTCGGAGCTGGTGCTCGAGCACGTCGGCATCAACCCGACCCGCACCGGCGTGATCGACATTTTGCGTCTGATGGGCGCTGATATCACTCTGGAAAACCAGCGTGAAGTCGGCGGCGAGCCGGTGGCGGATCTGCGCGTACGGGCAGCTAAACTCAAGGGTATCGAGATTCCCGAAGCGCTGGTTCCACTGGCCATCGACGAATTCCCGGTGTTGTTCGTGGCCGCGGCCTGTGCCGAAGGGCGCACCGTGTTGCGTGGCGCCGAAGAGCTGCGAGTCAAGGAGTCGGACCGTATCCAGGTCATGGCGGATGGCTTGCTGGCGCTGGGCGTCAAATGCGAACCGACCCCGGACGGCATCATCATCGACGGCGGCCTGATCGGCGGCGGCGAAGTGCACGGTCACGGCGATCACCGGATTGCCATGGCGTTCAGCGTTGCTTCGCTGCGTGCCACCGCACCGATTCGCATCCATGACTGTGCCAACGTCGCAACCTCGTTCCCGAACTTCCTCGCGCTTTGTGCGCAGGTCGGCATTCGTGTTGCACAAGAGGCTCAGTCGTGAAAATCATCGCACCGGTCATCACCATCGATGGGCCAAGCGGCTCTGGCAAAGGCACGGTCGCCGGGATACTGGCCAAGCGTCTGGGCTGGAATTTGCTCGATTCCGGTGCGCTCTACCGTCTGTTGGCGTTCGCTGCGCATAACCACGGCGTTGACCTGACGAATGAAGAACTGCTGAAAAAGCTTGCCGCTCATCTGGATGTGCAGTTCATTGCGGCGACCGAAGGTCAACTGCAGCGCATCATTCTGGAGGGTGACGAAGTCAGCGATGTCATCCGTACGGAAAGCGTCGGCTCGGGTGCGTCCCAGGTGGCTGCATTGCCCGCGGTACGCGAGGCGCTGCTTCAGCGTCAGCGGGCGTTTCAGGAATCGCCGGGGTTGGTCGCCGATGGGCGCGACATGGGCACGGTGGTTTTTCCGGACGCGCCGCTGAAGATATTCCTCACTGCCAGTGCCGAGGAGCGTGCGCGCCGTCGATACTTGCAGTTGAAGGGCAAAGTCGATGGTGTTAGTCTGTCGAGTCTGCTAGATGAGATCCGTGCACGCGATGAGCGTGACACCCAGCGAGCGGTAGCCCCGCTCAAGCCGGCGGCTGACGCCATACAGCTGGATTCCACGGAGTTATCCATCGATCAGGTGCTGGAACGCATCATGAGCGAGATCGCCATTCGCGATATCGCCGGGTGACCAAGAAGCTCTGCAGGGGACCAGTCATAGTCTTGCAGTGCTTCTTTAAATGAACATAACCCACGTCGTCTGGGATGTGGAGATGGGCGTATCCTTCGCCCTTATTCAACAGGAATTAAAATGAGCGAAAGCTTTGCGGAACTCTTTGAAGAAAGCCTAAAAACCCTGAACCTTCAGGCAGGCTCCATCATCACCGGTGTTATCGTTGATATCGATTACCAAGCTCGCTGGGTAACCGTTCACGCTGGCCTGAAGTCTGAAGCACTCATCCCGCTTGAGCAGTTCTACAACGATGCTGGCGAACTGACTATCAACGTCGGTGACGAAGTTCACGTTGCTCTGGACTCGGTTGAAGACGGCTTTGGTGAAACCAAGCTGTCCCGTGAAAAAGCCAAGCGCGCTGAATGCTGGATTGTTCTGGAAGCAGCCTTCGCAGCCGAAGAAGTGGTCAAGGGCGTTATCAACGGTAAGGTTAAAGGCGGCTTCACTGTCGACGTTAACGGCATCCGTGCGTTCCTGCCAGGTTCTCTGGTTGACGTCCGTCCTGTGCGCGACACCACGCACCTGGAAGGCAAAGAGCTGGAATTCAAGGTCATCAAGCTTGACCAGAAACGCAACAACGTTGTCGTTTCCCGTCGTAGCGTCCTCGAAGCCGAGAACTCCGCCGAGCGTGAAGCTCTGCTGGAATCCCTGCAGGAAGGTCAACAAGTCAAAGGTATCGTCAAGAACCTCACCGATTACGGCGCATTCGTCGATCTGGGTGGCGTCGATGGCCTGCTGCACATTACCGACATGGCTTGGAAGCGTATCAAGCATCCTTCCGAAATCGTCAACGTTGGCGACGAGATTGATGTCAAGGTTCTGAAGTACGATCGCGAACGCAATCGTGTTTCCCTGGGCCTCAAGCAACTGGGCGAAGATCCATGGGTTGCTATCAAAGCCCGTTACCCAGAAAGCACTCGCGTTACCGCTCGTGTAACCAACCTGACCGACTACGGCTGCTTCGCTGAGCTGGAAGAAGGCGTTGAAGGCCTGGTACACGTTTCCGAAATGGACTGGACCAACAAGAACATCCACCCTTCGAAAGTCGTACAAGTCGGCGACGAAGTGGAAGTTATGGTTCTGGACATAGACGAAGAGCGTCGTCGTATCTCCCTCGGCATCAAGCAGTGCAAATCTAACCCATGGGAAGATTTCTCTGGCCAGTTCAACAAGGGCGATAAAATCTCCGGCACCATCAAGTCGATCACCGATTTCGGTATCTTCATTGGTCTGGACGGCGGCATCGACGGTCTGGTTCACCTGTCCGACATCTCCTGGAACGAAGTGGGCGAAGAAGCCGTTCGCCGCTTCAAGAAGGGCGACGAGCTGGACACCGTTATCCTGTCGGTTGACCCAGAGCGCGAGCGCATCTCCCTGGGTATCAAGCAACTGGAAAGCGATCCGTTCTCCGAGTACGTTCAAGAGAACGACAAAGGCGCCATCGTTAAAGGCATCGTGAAAGAAGTTGACGCTAAAGGCGCCATCATCACTCTGGCCGACGATATCGAAGCGACTCTGAAAGCCTCCGAAATCAGCCGTGACCGCGTTGAAGACGCGCGCAACGTTCTGAAAGAAGGCCAGGAAGTAGAAGCCAAGATCATCAGCGTTGACCGCAAGAGCCGTGTAATCCAGCTCTCCATCAAGTCGAAAGACGATGCTGAAGAGAAAGAAGCCATCCAAAGCTTGAAAGACAAGCCTTCGGATAGCATCGCTGCTGGTCCTACCACTCTGGGCGACCTGTTGCGTGCACAAATGGAAAAACAGAACTGAGTTCTGTCAGACCATAGAAAAAGGGCGACTTCGGTCGCCCTTTTTTGTGTCTGGGATTTGGGTTTGTTGGGTGGTTCGTGCGCGGGGTGGCTGTTCTTGAAACCAATGATCCTTCTGTGTTGTCTCTTTCTTTAATCGGATCAATCGCTTATTTGCAGCTAGTCTTTAGCTAAAGAACGATAGCCGGGCAGGGCGTCTGCCATAAGGAAGTGAATGAACAAGCTCATTGTCGCGATGGCAGTCTTGATGCTGGCGGGTTGCGGTACGAATGCCAAGACTCATGCCGTGCGTGGAGTCAGTGGCGTAGAGATAGATTGTTCGGGATTGGGTTCTGGATGGGAGAAGTGCCGTAAGCGCGCGGACAAAGAGTGTAAGGCGGCGGGCTATAAGGTAGTAGCAAGGTCCGATGATGCCAAGGATGAGGATGAATACCCTTTCGGCTTCAATCCCGCGGGGTATCTGACGCGCACCATGCTGGTTATTTGTCGCTGAGCTAAATCGCGTCGTAGTTCCTCGTAATTGGGCGGTCATTGCTGGTGAAAATATGTGAAAACCCGGGCTGTTCAAATTCCTCCGGGCATGCTAAAACCTTTGAAGCGCTTTTCCTAGCTGCTTGAAAAAGAAGGGAAAAATATGACGAAGTCGGAGTTGATCGAACGAATTGTCACCCATCAAGGGCTGCTCTCATCCAAGGATGTGGAGCTGGCTATCAAGACTATGCTTGAACAAATGTCTCAATGCCTGGCGACTGGGGATCGTATTGAGATCCGTGGTTTTGGTAGTTTTTCATTGCACTATCGTGCGCCGCGGGTGGGGCGCAATCCGAAGACTGGGCAGTCGGTGAGTCTTGACGGAAAGTTTGTTCCGCATTTCAAGCCGGGGAAGGAGCTTAGGGATCGAGTGAATGAAGATGAGGAGGGTGAGATTTGAATGTGTCGTATCGGGAAGTGAGTTATGCGTAATTTCAGGCGCGTCACATTGGTAGTGTTCGTTTTAGTGTTTGTTCTGCTCACGTTGACATTTGTTCTTGAAAATCAACAGAGCATTTCTTTGTTGTTGCTGGGTTGGCCTCTGCCAGAAGTGCCTATATCGATTGCTATAATATTCGCTCTGCTAGTTGGAATGTTGATTGGTCCGCTTTTTACGTTTCTGTTTGGGCGCGCTAGAAGACAGCGGCAGCGCCATTCGATTTGAGGTGGCCGTCGCATCCGGTAGCCATAAGGGATGTGACGAGCCTGTTCAGCCTACCTGGTTCAGTGTCGATTATCCCCGCCAATCTGCTATTTCCGCCCGTCTTAATCTGTTTCGAATGGGGGTAGCGCCTTGCCTGAAAATCGCAAACATGCGATCCTCCATCCATTATTTTTTGCTGAATGTGTATCTACGCCACTTGCACAGCACTGAATTTCGTTGTCTGTTTCAGTTTATTGCGAAGAAAAAAGAGTTTAACGAAAACAAATGAATATGAACGTTTTTCTTCGAAAGCTTCTTCTTTATGTGCCGGTCAAAATGATACCTGCTGTTTCAGGTATTTTTTTAGTTTTCTTTTTATATAAATCGTTTCCTGAGGGGCAGTATGTAAGTTATTCAGTAAGCTTGTTCTGTTCATTGGTGGCTGCGCAATTGTGCGCTGGTTGGGTTGGTAATTCTTTTATTTATTATTACTCAGGTGTTGAAGATAAAAAGTTGTTTGTTTCAAATTGCATATGTGTGATTTTATTAATTGCACCCATGGCCTCGATATTGGCGGGTGTAATTTCTATTTGTTTGATATCTGAGCGCGATTTGTTTCTGTTTGTTTGGATGCTATGTTTTAGCCAGATCCTGTTTTTTTTCCTTTCATCCATGTGTCAGGCTGGCTTCTTGGTGAAGCAGCAACTCATCGCTGTGCTTCTGCAGGCTGTTATGCAGATTGGCTTGGTAATGGTTTTTTTTAGATTTTCAGAAGTCGATTTCAGATATGCGTTAGTTGCGTCAGTAGCAGGTTATGCCATCGCAGCATTTTTTATGCTGTTCTCTGTGTCGCGTATATTTGGTCTTTGTAATCCGTTTTCGAGTATTGAGTTGTTCAAAGTCGATCTGAAGCTTATTTACCAATATGGTGCTGCCCTGTCGCCATGGATTCTAGGTATGTTAGTGATGGCGGGGGCTGATCGACTTGCTATCGGTTATTATGAGATTGAGCATGGTGATTCGTACTTGTCTTTAAAGGATCTATTTGTAGGTGGTGCCGGGCTCTTAAGTATGCCACTGCTGATGATGGTCCATCCATTTGTTATTAAAAAGTTTAGGGAAGGCGTATTTGCTATCAGGATCATAGAAAGCTCCTCCAGTTTTCTAATTGTCGCGTTTTCATTGCTTTGGTGTGCGTTGTATTTTGTCGGGTTTGATTTTTTTGAGAGGATGACGGGAAAGAAAATAGGGGCATCCACTATCGTCATTTTCTATGCTTTCGCGGGTGTTTTTTTAAACAGCGCGGCCGTGTATTTTCAGAAGCGTCTCGAAGTACATAGAAAAATGAAGTTGCTAGCGTATCTTTCACTCATGTCCGCGCTTATGTCCGTCTGTTTTGCTTGGCTCGGCGGTATGTTCTGGGGGCTGTACGGTGTGTCCTTGGGGGTTTTATTGGCCCAATCCATTTATTTCATTTGTGTCGTTGCCAGTATGTATAAACGTCTCAATGTATATAGGGGTTTCCTGCAGCCCTTTATGGTGTCGTCATTAGCTTTCTTAGCGGGTTATGTTTTTTATTTGGGCTTGCAAAGTGAATGGGTCGATTTTTTTTGGTGGGAAAAGTCGCTTTTTTGGTTAGTAGGATTTTCGGTGGTATCGCTTCTATCCCTTTGGAAAGGAGTGAGGTGGATTGAGTTTATGAAGGCTACACTATGACCGAAGTGGCAGGTTTTTATAAAGTCTGAAATACGCATTCAACGGTTGAGATAGGCAGATCTGGGTGGCGTAGTATTACAAAGGTGAAAGACGGTCTTGTGCCTTCTCAGTGCTGGGGAGGGATAGGATGGGTTTCTCTGAGATATGTCATTAGGTTTAATTCGTCGAGCGGATTTTGAGAAGGCGGAAATGGGAAAAAAAATTGTCTTGGTGGGGTTCTACGTAGGTGATGAATACTTCGAACAGTATTCCAAGGGAGACCCATTTCCTCAGGTTGCGGCATATAAACTTGAAGGTAGATTTCTTGAGGCTCTGCGCTTTGATGGGGGGGTTGTTAATAACGTCGCCAGTATTGCAGTATCGACATACCCGCGTAATAGCAAGGTGTATTTTCCAGGGGCGTCGGAACTAGGGGCGGGCGGCAGGTGCAAAGTCATTCCCTTGCTTAATTTGCCATTATTAAAAATTGTTAGTCGACTACTAGGTACGCTTTTTAATTTGCTGCGTCTGCGAAAATCCGGGGTGGATGCGATTTGCGTTTATGCGGCTCATACACCGAACTTGGTGGCTGCTTATGTAGTGCGCAAGCTATATGGTATTCCTTTTTTTGTTTATATTCCCGATCTTCCTGTGTATATGGATATGGGGATGGGTCGGTCCTTTCTTATGAGGGTTTTGAAGAAGTTAGACTCTAAGATTATCGATAATCTCATTTTTCGCTCGTCTGGTGTTTTTGTAGCAAGTAAGTATATGGCTGCGGACAGTGCTAAATGGTCGAAAAAACCGTTTTTGGTTCTTGAGGGGATCGCTAATTCTACGATTACTGCGCCCGAGGAAATATCTGTAGTTGAGCAGAAGAATATCATTTTTTATGCCGGAGGATTGAGCAGGGCATACGGGATCGTCGAATTGGTTGAAGGTTTCATTAAGGCCGGTGTTGACTATGAGCTCTGGTTGTGTGGTCGTGGAGAGTTAGAGTCATATCTTTCGGAGGTGTCAGGTCGCTATCCGTCAGTGAAATATCTGGGTTTTTTGAGTGCTCAAGAAGTTGAAAAAATACAATCCAGCGCTTCCTGTTTGATTCTAAGTCGAAATCCACAGGAGCGATACACGCGCTATTCTTTTCCTTCTAAACTGCTTGAGTACATGGTCAGTGGAATACCTGTTCTTACCACTCGACTAGGCGGAATACCCGACGAGTATTTTGAGTTTTTGAATGTTATCGAAGACTCCTCTGCAGACGGCATTTGCGCCGCTTTGACGGAATTTTGTGCAGCTGATCGACAATTTTTGTTCAGGAAGGCCGCGTGTGGTAAGATTTGGATTTCAAAGAATAAGACTAGCTTTGCCGTCGGACGAAAAATTTTAGATTTTATGGAGATACATAATTGACTATTTTTAGCGGTAAGAAACTATTGATCACTGGCGGCACTGGCTCTTTTGGTAATGCGGTGCTTAAGCGTTTTCTGGATACTGATATCGCTGAAATTCGTATTTTCAGTCGGGATGAGAAAAAACAGGATGACATGCGTAAGCATTACGCAAGCTCAAAGCTTAAATTTTATATTGGCGATGTTCGCGATTACCAAAGCGTTATAAATGCTACTCGTGGCGTGGATTATATCTTTCACGCCGCCGCACTCAAACAAGTACCATCGTGCGAATTTCACCCGATGGAGGCTGTGAAAACCAACGTAATGGGTACTGAGAATGTACTCGAAGCCTCCATCTTGAACGGAGTCAAGCGTGTAGTTTGTCTCAGTACCGACAAAGCAGTGTATCCAATCAATGCCATGGGTATTTCCAAGGCAATGATGGAAAAGGTGATGGTGGCAAAATCTCGCGGTGCCGATGACGATAAAACGGTCATTTGCGGTACCCGCTACGGCAACGTAATGGCGTCTCGTGGTTCGGTCATTCCACTGTTTATCCAGCAGATTCGGGAAGGCAAGGCACTCACCCTCACCGATCCCAATATGACGCGTTTCATGATGACGCTCGCGGATGCTGTAGACCTCGTGTTGTATGCGTTTGAGCATGGCAATAACGGCGATTTGTTTGTGCAGAAAGCACCTGCAGCCACGGTGGAAGTTCTTGCTCAAGCATTGACGCAAATGCTCAACTTGCCTGAGCATCCGATTCAAGTGATAGGTACCCGTCACGGTGAGAAACTATACGAAGCGTTGTTGAGCCGCGAGGAAATGGCTTGTGCAGAAGATCGTGGCGATTACTTCCGAGTGCCACCTGATTTGCGCGACTTGAACTATGCAAAATTTGTAGAGCAGGGCGAAGAGAAAATTTCTCGCACTGAAGATTACAATTCGCATAACACAGTAAGGTTGGATGTCGAAGGTATGAAGCAGCTGTTACTTAAGCTTAATTTCATGCGTGCTATTCAGCGTGGCGAACATGCGACGCCTGAGGAGTGACAGAGTGAAAGTTCTGATCACCGGTTCCAATGGTTTTGTCGGCAAGAATCTTATCGCGCACCTTAGTGAGCGCAGTGACGTTGAAGTCTTGCGCTTTACTCGTGACGATAACGTTGCCCAACTGCCCGCCTTGATGACCGAAGTGGATTTTGTATTTCACTTGGCGGGAGTAAATCGCCCGCAGGATCCCCAGGAGTTCAAGACTGGCAACGCAGATCTGACCCGTGCACTGTGCGATGCCGTAGCAGCATGTGGTCGGTCTGTACCTGTACTGTACACATCTTCCAGTCAAGCGGAGTTAGACAACCTTTACGGCATCAGTAAACGATCTGCCGAAGAAGCGTTGATCGAACTGGCTGATAATCACGGTGCTGCAGTATATATATTCAGACTGCCGAATGTTTTTGGTAAGTGGGCGCGTCCGAACTATAACTCTGCTGTGGCTACGTTTTGCCATAATACGGTCCGCGGTCTTCCCGTTCAGATCAACGACCCTCAGGCGAACATCAATCTCGTCTATATAGATGACGTCGTCAGATGCTTTATTGACGCGATGGATGGAAGGTTGTCGGCTGAGCGTTTCGCCATTGTTGAACCTCAATACACAATTAGTGTTGGAGCGTTGGCGAGTCAGCTAGAGGCATTCCGTGATAGCCGCAATACGTTGATAACCGAGCCGGTCGGTACGGGGCTGGTGCGAGCGCTTTATTCTACGTATGTCAGTTATCTGACGCCGGATCGTTTCACTTACGAGGTTCCCAAGTACGGGGATCCTCGAGGTGTATTCGTTGAAATGTTAAAAACAGCCGACAGCGGTCAGTTTTCTTATTTTACTGCTCATCCTGGAGTCACGCGTGGTGGTCATTACCATCACTCAAAAACTGAAAAGTTTCTAGTGATTAGAGGTAAGGCGTGTTTTCGGTTTCGACATATAGTTTCCGGGGAATTCTACGAGTTGTTTACAACAGGTGAGAAGCCGGAAATTGTAGAAACCGTTCCAGGTTGGACACACGATATCACCAATGCAGGAGATGATGAAATGATCGTCATGCTTTGGGCGAACGAGATTTTCGATCGCGAACTCCCGGACACGTACGCACGTCCAGTGGCAGCGCCTTTATAACAAAATAGGTTCTCTCTGCTCCGTAGGCGGAGCAGAGATCCAATTTTTTGGTAAAACGGAAATGAGCTTGGGTTCAGGCCAGGCTTGCATCGTTCTTTGTTTTAAAGGCCGGCTATTTTGGCGCGATCTTCCCCCCGTAAATCACCCCTTATGGTTAACGCCGCATCCCGCGGTTCATCATCCTGCGCTTATGGCTGTGCGTCCCAGCTGACTCCTTGGCATCTGGCGTTCGTTCAGTCTTCTAGTGTTTTCGATACTGGTCGAAGCTTTGGGCAGCTTCGAGGCTTGTTTTTCGAGCAGCTGCCGATTGGCTTTTTGATTCGAAGTGCTTGCGTCTTCCCAGAACCGGCCCCGTGCCATCGATCCGGAAGCCGGGTGGAGGGTCAGGAGAAGCTTGCAGTAGCTAAACTGAGAGTAAAAAATCGATTCAATGTGTCATTATGTCTCACGAAATTTCTCGCTTGCTTTAGCAGTGATGCGTGGGCATTCCCCACTGCGACACGTCCGACAGCAGCAGGGTAATGATGGAGTTTTCGCTTCGGTTTCATGATCTAGGAGGCGAAAACTACTGATTATTTGTCTATCACTTTTTTGAAATGTGACGCTTAAAAATGAAAAAACTAAAAGTCGTAACTGTAGTGGGAACCCGCCCGGAGATCATTCGCTTGTCGCGCGTAATGGCGGCTCTGGATCAGTACTGTGATCATGTGCTTGTTCATACTGGTCAGAATTACGATTACGAACTTAACGAGATTTTCTTTCAAGACTTGGGCATCCGCAAGCCGGATCACTTCCTGAATGCCGCAGGCGCTACGGGCGCCGAAACTATCGGGAATGTGATTATTAGTGTGGACCGCGTGTTGGCAGAGATCGAGCCAGAGGCTCTGCTGGTCTTGGGTGATACAAACAGTTGCATGGCGGTAATTCCTGCCAAACGTCGAAAAATCCCTACTTTCCATATGGAAGCCGGCAATCGCTGTTTCGATATGCGCGTACCTGAGGAAATTAATCGCCGCATTGTTGATCATACGGCGGATATCAATCTAACTTACAGCACGATCGCACGTGATTATTTGCTGCGTGAAGGGTTGTCACCGGACATGGTCATCAAGACTGGCAGTCCTATGTTTGAAGTGCTCAATTATTACCGAGAAGGTATTGAGGCGTCGGATGTTCTATCTCGTCTGGGTCTCGAGAAAGGTAAGTTCTTCGTGGTCAGCGCGCATCGTGAAGAGAATATCGATTCTGATAAAAACTTCGCAAAATTGGTTGAAGCGCTAAATACCGTTGCTGAGCATTATGGGTACCCGGTTATTGTCTCCACGCATCCCCGCACCCAAAAGCGGGTCGACGCCATGGGTGTGAAGTTTCACGAGAACGTCCGCTTGCTCAAACCCTTGGGCTTCAAAGATTACAACAAGTTGCAACTGGACTCCAAGGCAGTTCTTTCTGATAGCGGCACGATCAACGAAGAGTCTTCCATTCTTAACTTTCCGGCGTTGAATATTCGCGAAGCGCATGAACGTCCAGAGGGTATGGAAGAAGCTGCTGTAATGATGGTCGGGCTGGAAGCCGAGCGCGTAATGCAAGGTTTGCAAGTGCTGGAAGGGCAAAGTCGCGATGATGAGCGTAGCTTGCGTCTTGTCGCGGACTACAGTATGCCTAACGTGGCAGAGAAAGTCGTTCGGATCATCCACAGCTATCGGGATTATGTTATGCGGACCGTCTGGAGAAGGTACTAATACGAATGGCTATTCGTGTTTTACTATTTACTCAATGGTTTGACCCTGAGCCGACGTTCAAAGGATTGGTTTTTGCACGAGAGTTGGTCGCACAAGGCTTTGATGTTGAAGTGGTTACAGGGTTTCCGAATTATCCCGGCGGTAAATTGTATCCCGGATATAAAATGAAGGCCTTGCAACGCGAAGTCATCGACGGCGTCCAGATAACGCGCGTGCCACTCTACCCAAGTCACGGGCAGAGTGGTGTCGGGCGACTGCTTAACTATATAAGCTTCGCGGCCAGTATTTCGTTGTATGGTCTTTTTCGTGCGAAGAAGCCGGATGTTGTATACGCCTACCATCCTCCGTTGACGGTGGGTATCGCAGCTGCACTTGTTCGTTTTTTTCGGCGTGTTCCCGTGGTTTATGATATCCAAGATATGTGGCCTGATACACTCAAGGCCACGGGTATGTTTTCCAACGAAAAACTCCTGAAGATTGTCTCTTGCGTCTGTAATTGGGTATACAGAAACGTAGACCAGATAGTGGTGTTATCTCCAGGTTTCAAGCGTCTCTTGATCGAGCGTGGGGTGCCGTCGCAAAAAATTGACGTGATTTATAACTGGTGTTCGGAGGATATGGTCCGCGCTACGCCAGACAAATTACCGACCAACTTTCCGGTGACCTCGAAGTTTCGAATTCTGTTTGCCGGCAATATGGGTAAAGCACAGTCCCTCGATACAGTGATTGACGCGGCGCAGTTACTGCAGGAGCAAGCAAGTCAAGTAGCGTTTATCTTTCTTGGCGGAGGCGTTGAAACTTCCAGGTTGGAGGCGCTTGCGAAAGGCAGAAATCTAGACAACGTGTTTTTCTTGCCCGCTGTTCCCATGCCGGATGTCGGCGCTTATCTGGCCGCTGCTGATGCACTGCTTGTTCATCTGAAGAAAGACCCTTTGTTTACCATCACTATCCCTTCAAAAACCCAGGCTTATATGGCAGCCGGGAAGCCGATTTTGATGGCTGTGGACGGTGATGCTGCAGATTTGGTACGTGACGCCGGTTGTGGGGTCGTCAGCGAGTCAGACAACCCGCAAGCGCTTGTGGATGCGGTACTGGCGTTGATGGAAGTATCGGCGGAGGGGCGCAGCTGTATGGCTGAAAATGGGGCAGCGTTCTATCAAAAAGAGCTGTCTTTGCGAGTCGGTGTCGAGCGTTTCGGTGAGCACTTCAAGCGCATGTCGAAATGATTTATGACGCTCCTTTTCTCCAACGATAATGTGTTTTTCAAGGACCTCCGATGTCAAAACGCTTCTTCGATATTGTGGCCTCGGTCGCCGGGTTGATTGTCTTGTCTCCCGTGATCGCGATAGTCGCATACTTGATTCGCAAACGATTGGGATCTCCAATCTTGTTTCGACAAGTCAGACCGGGTCTCGGTGGTGAACCCTTTGAAATGGTCAAATTCCGCACGATGCGGGACGCTTTGGACGCTGACGGTGATCCCTTGCCCGATTCTGAGCGAATGACGGATTTTGGCAGATTTCTTCGTTCCAGCAGCCTGGATGAACTTCCTGAGTTGTGGAACGTGATCAAGGGGGATATGAGCTTGGTAGGCCCTCGTCCCCTATTGATGGAGTATCTACCCCTGTACGATGAGGTCCAGGTTCGCCGACATGACGCACGTCCGGGCGTCACCGGGTGGGCCCAGATAAATGGTCGCAATGCACTGTCCTGGGAAGAGAAATTCAAACTTGACGTCTGGTATGTAGACAATCAGTCGTTGTGGCTTGATCTCAAAATCATCTTCCTCACCATCAAAAAAGTACTCGTCAGGGATGGGATTAGTGCTGAAGGTGAAGTCACAATGACCAAGTTCACCGGGTCAAAAAAATGAAGAAACTGGCAATTCTTGGTGCGAGTGGTCATGGCAAGGTTGTCGCTGACACAGCTGAATGTTGTGGGTGGCAGGTCATTGAGTTCTTTGATGATGCGTGGCCTCAAGTTTCATCCATCGGCGTTTGGTCAGTGGTTGGGAATACCAGCGAGTTGCTCAATCGCATAACGGAGTTCGATGGTGTCCTGGTCGCTATCGGCAACAACGGTGTCCGGCGCAGCAAAATTGATGAGTTAAAGGCCTTGGGCGCAAAGCTTCCAGTGCTGGCGCATCCTTCTTCGATCATAAGTCGATACGCTAAGATTGGGCCTGGAACCGTTGTGTTTGCATCTGCAGTAGTCAATGCCTATGCGTCGGTGGGAGAAGGGGCGATTTTGAACACAGGATGTAGCGTTGATCACGATTGTATTCTCGGCGCATGCGTACATATCAGTCCTGGCGCCAGGTTGGCAGGCGCCGTTAGCGTAGGTGACGGGAGCTGGATAGGCATCGGTGCCTGTGTCAGACAGGTGCTCCAAATAGGCTCAAATGTGATGGTCGGTGCCGGTGCGGCTGTGGTCTGCAATATCTCTGATAACATGACAGTAGCCGGGGTTCCCGCTCGAGCGATTGTCAGATCCTGAGTGCTTAACCATCGGATACATGTGACTGATTGGCCGTTTGAATTTTCGACGGTACTTTTTTAATTATGGATGGCAGGTAAAAATCGTGTTGAATACCCCATTTTCTCCTTGGCCTTCGTTCACTGAGGAAGAGGCCAACGCTGTTCGCGATGTAGTGCTTTCCAATAAGGTCAACTATTGGACCGGGCAAGAATGCCGCGAATTTGAGAAGGAGTTTGCCGCTTGGGCCGGCACGGAATATGCCATCGCCTTGGCGAACGGCACCGTTGCCCTTGATCTCGCTTTAAATGCTCTGGGAATCGGACATGGGGATGAAGTCATCGTCACTCCCCGGACCTTCCTCGCCTCAGTTTCCAGTATCGTCAATGCCGGTGCCATACCGGTCTTTGCCGAGGTCGACCGCGATACCCAGAACATTACCGCGCAGACAATCCAGGCTGTACTGACGCCCCGTACCCGGGGCGTAATCTGTGTGCATCTGGCAGGGTGGCCATGTGATATGGATGCCATCATGGAGCTTGCCGCACTTCATGATCTTAAGGTAATTGAAGACTGCGCCCAGGCACATGGTGCGAAGTACAAGGGGCGTCCTGTAGGCTCCATTGGTCATATCGGCGCCTGGTCTTTTTGTCAGGACAAGATCATGACGACCGGAGGCGAGGGCGGAATGGTCACGACGAACGACCGAAGCCTCTGGTTAAAAATGTGGTCGTTCAAGGATCATGGCAAGAGCTGGGAAGCTATCTACGAACGCGAGCATCAGCCGGGCTTCCGTTGGTTGCACGAAAGCTTTGGCACTAACTGGAGGATGCTGGAAGTGCAAGGAGTCATTGGCCGCATTCAGCTTCGTCGAATGGCCGAATGGCATGCCAGCCGTATAAATAATGCCGAACGTATCTGGTCGAATGCTCGTGAGCTTAAAGGTTTGCGCGTGCCAGCGATTCCCGAAACCTACACTCACGCTGCTTATAAATGCTATGTATTCTTAGAGCCACATCAGTTAAAGGCAGACTGGAACCGTGACCGAATTCTGTCAGAGATTTCAGCGCTTGGTGTGCCATGTTTTTCTGGTTCTTGCTCTGAGGTGTACCTTGAGAAAGCGTTTGATGATACTGGCTGGCGCCCAGAAGTCCGGTTACCCGTTGCCAAGGAACTCGGAGAGAACAGCCTGATGTTCCTTGTGCATCCGACATTGACTGAATCTGAAATCAATAAGACCTGTAAAGCCATTTGCAGTGTTATGCAGCAAGCCTGTAAGCCCTAGGCTCGCGTGGGTTTACAACATCTGAGGGGAATCCCGGGTCAGCTTCTTGCGGGCTCGGGCGTCGATGAACCGTTCGATCTACCAGCCCCTGATTCTGATTTCTGCGCGTAATCCATGTCTATCTGGTCAATCACGTCGGATAGCAAGTGCGAGAGGTCTGAAGGAGCAGGCGTTATACTTCGCACTTTTTTGGGTACCTCTTTGATGGCTCTTTGGTTGTCGTTGCCGGTAATAGCTAGCGTTTCTCTGGCGCTAACGGGAGCCTTGCGTCGTTTTGCTCTGGCTCGCAGCCTTATGGATATTCCAAACGGTCGCAGTTCGCATTCCATACCTACGCCAAGGGCTGGTGGTATAGCCATCGCTTTCAGTTTCCTTGCAGCACTACCGGTTCTCGGCCTTGTTGGAGTCATCGACTGGAATTATATTTTTGCCTTGCTGGGGGCTGGGGCTGGCATTGCGCTTCTCGGCTGGTTGGATGACCACAGTCATGTGCCAGTTCGGTGGCGTTTGCTTGGCCATTTTGCTGGAGCCGTCTGGGCCTTGTTCTGGCTCGATGGCCTACCCTCGCTTGATTTCTTTGGCCACTCGTTGGATCTAGGCTGGCTGGGACATGTATTGGCTACGATCTACCTGGTGTGGATGCTGAATTTGTACAACTTCATGGATGGCATTGATGGTATCGCAGGTGTCGAGGCGGTTACCGTCTGCCTTTGCGCCTGCTTGCTTTACTGGTTGAGCGGGTTCCAGAATCAGATGTGGGTCCCGGCAATGCTAGCCATGGCAGTGGCCGGTTTCCTGTTCTGGAATTTCCCTCCAGCACGCATTTTCATGGGGGACTCGGGTAGCGGATTTCTCGGCATGGTGCTGGGTGTGATTTCAATACAGGCGGCGTGGATTTCACCGCAGCTACTTTGGTCATGGTTGATTTTGTTAGGCGTTTTCATCGTGGACGCGACTTTCACGCTGCTACGTCGGCTGATAGGGGGAGAGAAAGTCTACGAAGCTCATCGCAGTCATGCGTATCAATTTGCATCCCGCCGATACCAAAAACATCTACCCGTCACTCTTGCTGTTGGGGCAATTAATATTGCGTGGCTGTTGCCCGTGGCGCTATTTGTTGCTTGTTCAGGGTTGAACGGAGCATTTGGTTTGCTCATCGCATACATCCCTCTTGTAATTCTGGCGGTAAAATTTCATGCGGGCGAAATGGAAGAAAAATAGACAATCAGCAGTTGATTCATGGAATTTTTAAAGTAACGAGTGCGTCAGAGAGACGTACACTCGTCACACACGATCAATGGGGAGCGGTTCGAGGTGTACGACGGAGTTATGGACAAGTTACGCACATTGTTGCTGGGGCTGCCACGTCGCCAGAAGCGACTGATTCAGGTTTCGGCTGACGTCGTTTTAGTATGGGCGGCGTTATGGTTGGCATTTTTGGTACGCCTCGGCATAGATGATATGGTCAATCCACTTATCGTCCATTCGTGGCTGTTTCTGAGTGCTCCAGTCGTCGCTATCCCTTTGTTTATCCGTTTCGGCATGTATCGTGCCGTGATGCGTTACTTCGGGAATGATGCGCTGATCGCAATCATCAAGGCAGTCAGCTTATCTTCTCTGATCCTCGGCGTAATCGTTTACTGGTACAGCAACCATCAGAACATTGTCCCTCGCTCCATCATCTTCAACTACTGGTGGTTGAGCCTGATTATGGTCGGTGGTTTGCGCCTGGCAATGCGTCAATATTTCCTGGGTGATTGGTTTGCTGCGGCGCAGCATGTGCCTTTCACCAATCGGGATGATGGACTGCCCCGGGTTGCTATTTTTGGTGCTGGAGCCGCGGGGAACCAGTTGGTAGCGGCGTTGCGAATGGGGCGAATCATGCGCCCGGTGGCCTTTATTGACGATGACAAAAGTATCGCCGCTCGCGTCATTTCCGGATTGCAAGTTTATAAGCCCAAGCACATCCAGCAAATGATCGATGAAACCGGCGCGCAGGAAATTCTATTAGCCATTCCTTCCGCCTCCCGTGGTCGCCGCCGGGAGATTCTCGGTTTCCTTGAAGGTTTCCCTCTCCACGTTCGAAGCGTTCCCGGTTTCATGGACCTGGCCAGTGGTCGGGTAAAAGTCGACGATATCCAGGAAGTAGACATCGCTGACCTTTTGGGTCGTGATGCTGTTCCGGCCCAGGATGACTTGCTTGAGCATTGCATCAAGGGTCAGTCGGTACTGGTGACGGGGGCTGGAGGATCAATCGGTTCCGAACTATGTCGCCAGATTCTGGCTTTGCGTCCCACCACGCTTTTGCTGTTTGAGCACAGTGAATTCAATCTTTACAGCATCTTGTCCGAGCTTGAGCAGCGGATATCGCGAGAGTCTTTATCTGTTCGTCTTTTGCCGATTTTGGGTTCTGTACGCAATCAGGACAAGTTGCTGGATGTCATGAAAACCTGGCACGTGGACACTGTTTATCACGCCGCCGCTTATAAGCATGTTCCGATGGTTGAGCACAACATCGCAGAAGGTGTTCTCAACAATGTGATCGGTACGCTCAATACCGCTCAGGCAGCGTTGCAGGCAGGCGTAGCAAACTTTGTGTTGATCTCGACAGACAAAGCGGTGCGTCCGACAAATGTTATGGGCAGCACTAAACGCCTTGCCGAACTAACGCTGCAGGCCCTCAGTCGAGAACTTGCGCCGGTGTTGTTTGGCGATACGACCAATGTCTCGCGAGTGAACAAAACCCGCTTCACAATGGTTCGATTCGGCAATGTTCTGGGGTCCTCCGGTTCAGTCATCCCGCTGTTTCACAGCCAGATCAAATCCGGCGGCCCGTTGACGGTCACCCACCCGAAAATCACCCGTTATTTCATGACAATCCCGGAAGCGGCCCAACTGGTGATCCAGGCCGGCTCTATGGGGCAGGGAGGTGATGTTTTCGTTCTGGACATGGGGGAACCGGTAAAAATTGTCGAGCTGGCAGAGAAAATGATTCATTTGTCAGGCCTGAGTGTCCGATCGGACAAGAATATCCACGGTGATATTTCCATCGCATTCACTGGGCTGCGCCCTGGCGAAAAGCTTTATGAGGAGCTGCTGATTGGCGATAACGTAGCGGCGACTCAACACCCGATGATCATGTGTGCCAACGAGGACCATTTGCCTTGGGATGTGCTCAAGGTACGTCTGACGGAATTGCTGAATGCTGTTGATCAGGACGACTACGGACGCGTCCGCCAACTCCTGCGCGAAACTGTCAGCGGCTACACCCCCGACGGCGAAATCGTCGACTGGATCTATCAACAACGCCGCCTCGAACCCTGATTGTTTCACATCCTGCAACAGACACACTTTTGACAGCCCCACCACATCGCCTAAGTTTGGAAGGCAGCTTCGGAAAAGCTGCTTTCTCAATCGATGTCATGGAGCTTCATTTATGCGTACAGGCTATTTCTACTCTCTGGTTTTCGCCCTACTGACCAGCGCCTCTATTGCTGCCATCGCCGCGCCTGCGGCAAAGTCTGAGGCTATTAACGCACCTATTGCGCTGGAAGTCGCGCCTAAGGCGCTGTCTGGCAAAGTCGACCTCAATGGAGCTGATGCACCGACGCTGCAGCGTGAGCTATCCGGTATTGGGGAGGCCAAAGCCAAGGCGATTGTTGCTTATCGTGACAGTAATGGGCCATTTTCGTCCGTGGACGAATTGCTGGAAGTGAAGGGGATAGGCAAGGCGATTCTGGATAAGAACCGCGAGAAGCTGGAAGTGAACTAAGCTTTAGATAAACGCCCAAGAGGCCGGTCATTGACCGGCCTTTTTGCATTTTGGCGTTAAGGACGGCGGCTTGCCTTCTATCGGCATGTAAAAAATTACGACTATCATATTGTCTTTGGATTATGCCTATAATAATTCCTGAGTCTGCCAAAGCTGACGCTCATCTTCCAATCGCATCCTCCCAGGAGCACGCTCATGAATTCTGTCCAGACCCAAGGAACCGCCCTCGTCACCGGAGCCTCCTCCGGAATCGGCGCCATCTACGCTGAGCGGTTGGCGGCGCGTGGTTTTGATCTGTTGCTGGTCGCTCGCGACGAGGAACGCTTGCAGGCAGCGGCGAGCAAGTTGCGCGCCGAGCATGGTGTCCAGGTCGAAGTGCTCAAGGCAGACCTCACACAAAAAGATGACGTTCTGAAGCTCGAACAGCGTCTACGCAGCGATTCGAGTATCAGCCTGCTGCTCAACAATGCCGGTGTCGCAACGGATGGTCTGTTGGCCAATTCCGACATGGACCAGATGGAAAAGCTGATCCAGCTCAACGTCACCACCGTCACGCGCCTGGCATCGGCAGCGGCCGCCGCTTTCGCAAAGGCTGGCCGTGGCACGATCATCAATATCGCCTCGGTAGTGGCGTTGTTTCCTGAGCGATTCAACGCGACTTACAGCGCGAGCAAGGCTTATGTGTTAAGTCTGACGCAGTCGTTGAACGCGGAACTGGACGGTACCGGGGTCAAGGTCCAGGCGGTGTTGCCAGGCGTAACACGCACCGAGATCTGGGAGCGCTCCGGTATCGACGCTACTCAGATTCCCGCAGACATGGTGATGGAAGCCGGGGAGATGGTCGATGCGGCATTGTCCGGTCTGGACCAGGGTGAGTTGATCACCATTCCATCGTTGCCGAACGCCTCCGAGTGGGATGACTTTGTAAAAGCTCGTCTGGTGATGGCCCCGAATCTTTCCAAAAGTACGGCCGCCACGCGTTACAAGTGAGGCGCCTTCAATCGGCTTGAGGTAATTGCAGTATGAGTAATCGTCGAGTGGTTGTAACGGGCATGGGCCTGGTGTCCCCGCTGGGTAGCGATGTCGAGGTGGTCTGGGGGCGCCTGTTGGCTGGACGCTCCGGGTTGCGTCAGTTGCCTGACGAAGTGGTCGCTGATCTGCCGGCCAAGGTCGGCGGCGCGGTGCTCTCCATGACGGAAGATCCCGAGGCGGGTTTCGACCCGGACCGGGCGACGCCGCCCAAAGAGCAGAAAAAAATGGACCGCTTCATTATGTTTGCCATGGAGGCCGCGCGCCAGGCGGTGGAGCAGTCCGGTTGGCAAGCGCAAGACGCTAATGCTCAGGAGCGCACCGCGACGATTATCGGCTCGGGCGTGGGTGGTTTCGGCGCAATTGCCGATGCGGTCCGTACAACCGACAGCCGCGGTCCGCGACGTTTGTCGCCATTTACCATTCCTTCCTTTCTGGTCAACCTCGCGGCCGGTCATGTGTCGATCCAGCATGGTTTCAAAGGCCCGCTGGGTGCTCCGGTGACAGCGTGCGCGGCCGGGGTCCAGGCGATTGGCGATGCGGCGCGGCTGATTCGTTGTGGTGAGGCGGATATCGCCGTGTGCGGGGGCGCGGAAGCCGCGATCGATCGGGTCAGCCTCGCCGGCTTCGCGGCTGCGCGTGCCTTGTCCAGTGGTTATAACGACACCCCGGAGCGTGCCTCTCGGCCATTCGACAGTGGTCGTGATGGTTTCGTGATGGGGGAAGGTGCAGGCCTTCT
The DNA here is from genome assembly GCF_900106065.1 of Pseudomonas mandelii. Lineage (NCBI taxonomy): Bacteria > Pseudomonadati > Pseudomonadota > Gammaproteobacteria > Pseudomonadales > Pseudomonadaceae > Pseudomonas > Pseudomonas mandelii. The sequence goes on along the minus strand of NZ_LT629796.1, from coordinate 273,160 downwards.
GGTGATCGAATCGCTTGAACATGCCCTTGCCCGTGGGGCTCAGCCCTTGGCCGAACTGGTCGGATACGGCACCAGTGCCGATGCCTATCACCTGACTGCCGGCCCCGAAGATGGCAGCGGCGCGCGTCGGGCGATGTCGCTGGCCCTGGCCCAGGCGGGCATTTCTGCCGCACAGGTGCAGCATCTCAACGCTCACGCCACCTCGACCCCGGTTGGGGACCTTGGAGAATTGGCGGCCATCAAGTCATTGTTCGGTTCGGACAACAAGATCGCGGTGACATCGACCAAGTCCGCCACCGGGCATTTGCTGGGGGCGGCGGGCGGGATTGAGGCGATCTTCACGCTGTTGGCGATCCGCGATCAAGTCGTGCCGCCCACCCTCAATTTCGAAAACCCGGACCCGGCGGCGCAAGGCGTGGACATCGTCCACGGTCAGGCGCGGCCGATGGCGATCGAGTATGCACTGTCCAATGGCTTCGGGTTTGGCGGGGTCAATGCCAGCGTGCTCTTCAAACGCTGGCAGGATTAATCCCAGGGCTGTTTGAGAAATTCGCGTGTCACGTCGAGAATCCGCTGGGCCATCTCCGGATTCTCGACACTGCGCGACAGCAACAACGCCCCGACCAGGGCCGACATAATGAAGATGCTGCGGTCGGCCGCATCTTCGCCTTCAAGCGTGCCTTGCACTTGTTCCAGCCTCGAATTGAGCACCACGTCAGAGGTCGGACTGGGTTGTCCGCGCAATCCAAGCTCCGAGGACATGGTCGGCAGCGGGCAACCCTGATCGGGTGATGTCTGGTGCCATTCAGACAGATAGGTGTCGATGAATGCTTCCAGCGGGTGCTCCTGCGCGAACAGCTCGGCACAGATGGCGTCGCACTGTTCGCCGGCGGCCTGCAGGGCCTTTTCCACCAGTTCGTCCTTGGACTTGAAATGCGAGTAGAACCCGCCGTGGGTCAGCCCCAGCGCTTTCATCAGGGGTTGCAGGCCGGTCGCGCCAATACCGTCGCGGCGAAATCGCGCCGATGCTTCCTTGATGATGCGTTGATGGGTCTGGGCTTTATGGTCCTGCGAGTAACGCATCTGAAATCTCCGCAACAATGCGCCATCTTAACCAATGAAAATGGGATGGTGACTGTACTTCTACTTCTAAAAAGCATGCAGATGCGACCAACTTCGTCCTGCCGCATCGATTCAGCTGGCACGAATAGTGATTACTTGTCAGCTGACGATTGTTGAACAATCACGAGGCGATGAGCATGAACAGTGGACTGTCCCTGGCCGATCACATCACATTGGAGTTGCGCGCCGACATCATAGGCGGTCGCCTGCTGCCTGGTATGGCGCTGGTGGAAAACGAATTGGTGTTTGCCTACAACGCCTCCCGTAACACCATTCGTGAAGCGTTGCACCGCCTGGGGCAGGATGGACTGACTCGTTACGTGCGCAACAAGGGCGTGATGGTGCGCAAGCTGGGTCAGGATGATGTTCGGGATTTGTTCAAGGTCCGGCGTACCCTGGAACTGCAAGCCATCAGCGTGAGCCCGCCATTGCGCGATGATCAATCGGGCCGGATGCTCGAGGCGCTGGAGGCCACCGAGCTGGCCCGGGAACGCGAGGACTGGCGCGCCGTCGGCACCCACAGCCTGGCGTTTCATCAACACATCGTCGGGTTGCTGCGCAGCCCATTGTTCGATGAGTTTTTCACCAACGTTGTTGCGCAACTGCGCCTGGCGTTCTGCGCCGCGCCCGATGAATCACGTTTTCAGGCGCCCTGGCTGGCTCGCGACCGGCAGATCCATGACTTTCTCGCTGAGGGCGACAAGCGCGCCGCCGCAGACGCGATGAGCGCTTACCTCGATGACTCTGAACACCTTCTGTTGCGAATGCTTGCCCCAACCCCCCATCACTGATCGAGGATGTGTGTCATGTACAAAGACTATCCGGCGGCCTATCAAGTCAGCAAAGGCTCGGCCTTGCAGGTGGACAAAGCCTTCTACGAACGGATTCGCGACACCAGGGAAGGCCGCACGCTGATCGAGCAGTTTGAAGTGCCGATCCGCACCGGTCGCGCCTGGAACGTGCCGGCCGGGCACGTGTTTCGTGTGACCACGCCGGTCGGCCCGCAAGTCGGCGACTTCAATGTCTGGAACGCCAACGACCCGCGCGAGCGTTTGTGGGCGGCGCGGACCCGGCAACTGCAGGGCGCCCATGTCAGCACCCATGACCGGCTCTGGTCGAACCTGCCTTTTTTACGGCCGCTGGTGACCATCACCGACGACAGCCTGGCCGATTACGGCATCGATGAACATGGGGGGCGTTTGCACGATTTGCTGGGTACGCGCTGCGATCCCTATGTGAACAAAATGCTCACCGGCGAGGACTTCCATCATCACTGCCACTCCAACCTGACGCGCGCCGTGTTGCCCCATGGCCTGACCGAGTTCGACGTGCATGACGTGCTGAACATTTTCCAGTGTACGGGCCTGAACCACGACGACATGTACTTCATGAAGGCCTGTCCGGCGCAGAAGGGCGATTACCTGGAGTTCTTTGCCGAGATCGATCTGCTGTGTGCGCTGTCGACCTGTCCGGGAGGGGACCTGTCACTGGCCATGTGGGGGCCGGATGCGCAGGATCCGCTCAGCGTCTGTCGCCCGCTGGGCGTGGAGATTTATCGGTTGGAGGATTCATTGCTCGAGGGCTGGAGCCAGCCTGAACGTGCTGCGTATAAAGGGCTGCATGGCTTGCACATCGCCAAGGCCGACTGGGAAAAATAATCGGACGTAGGAGCGAGGCTTGCCCGCGAAGGCGTCCCTGAGATCGCCTTCGTGGGCAAGCCTCGCTCCTACAGAAGCTGTTCAGCAGTTTTTTAGCGGTCCTGCGCATCCTTGGCGTCCGCTTCCGCGTTGCGTTCCGCGACACGTTTACGTTGCTCTTCGGTCAGTTCGACCTTGTTGGCAGTGTCACGCAGCATCATCAAACCACCAACGATCGAGCCGATTGCAACGACCAGAATCAACCAGGCATACCAGGGCATAGGGCTCTCCTTGAGGGCAGGCCGATTGGCGGGTTTCGCCAATCGATCGTGCATACCACTTTGAGCGATTTCATATCGCGGTGGTTCCATTCTATGCCTGATCTGTCGGTAACACCTGAGACCATTCAGAGTCCGGTCAACATCGCGTCGGCCGGTGCATCCGCGCGCAATTGCGCGGTGAGCATGAAGTACACGAAGCCCACCGCCATGAAGCCGAGGAAGATCAAGCCGATCAACGTGTTGAACCAGGCCATCGCCACCAGGCACACCACCGCCAGGATCAACGCAATCATCGGCACCAGCGGGTAGCACGGCGCGCGGAAGGTGCGCTCCAGGTTCGGTTCGGTTTTACGCAACTTGAACAGGCTGAGCATGCTCATGATGTACATCACGATTGCGCCGAACACCGCCATGGTGATCATCGCTGCGGTCAGCGTCATGCCACCGAGATTGATCAAACCGTCGCTGTAGATCGCCGCGATACCGATTACGCCGCCGGCAATGATCGCCCGATGGGGTGTCTGGAAGCGCGACAGTTTGGCCAGCGACGCCGGCAGGTAACCGGCGCGGGCGAGGGCGAAGAACTGCCGCGAGTAGCCGAGGATGATCCCATGGAAACTCGCCACCAGGCCGAACAGGCCGATCCACACCAGCATGTGCAACCAGCCCGAGCTTTCGCCGACCACGGTTTTCATGGCTTGTGGCAGCGGGTCGTTGATGTTCGACAGGGTGCGCCAGTCGCCGACGCCGCCGGCAAAGAACATCACGCCCATGGCCAGCAATACCAGGGTCAGGATGCCGCTGATGTAGGCCTTGGGAATCGTGCGTTTCGGATCCTTGGCTTCTTCGGCGGCCATTGCTGCGCCTTCAATGGCGAGGAAGAACCAGATGGCGAAAGGAATCGCCGCGAACATCCCGGCAATCGCCGGCACCCCGAACACATCGGAACCGGCCCAGCCATTGAGCGCAAAGTTGCTGAAACTGAACGCCGGAGCGACCACGCCCATGAACACCAGCAGTTCCGCCACGGCCAATACACAGACAATCAACTCGAAGGTGGCGGCCAGTTTCACGCCGAGAATGTTCAGGCCCATGAACACGATGTAGGCGCCGACCGCTGCGTGCTTCGGGTCGAGGGCCGGGAATTGCACATTCAGGTAAGCGCCGATAGCCAAGGCAATCGCCGGCGGGGCGAAGACGAACTCGATCAGCGTCGCCAACCCGGCGATCAATCCGCCTTTCTCGCCAAAGGCGCGGCGGCTGTAGGCAAAGGGGCCGCCAGCATGGGGAATCGCCGTGGTCAGTTCGGTGAAGCTGAAAATGAAGCAGGTGTACATCGTGGCGACCATGAACGAGGTCACCAGGAACCCGAGTGTTCCGGCCACGCCCCAGCCGTAACTCCAGCCGAAATACTCACCGGAAATCACCAGTCCGACTGCAATACCCCACAGGTGCAACGTGCCCAGCGTGGGTTTGAGTTGTGTGTTCATGCGTTTGCTCCCTGAACGGTTTGAAAAGCGTCGGGGGGAGGCGTTTGCAGTGGGCGTGCCAGTGTTGTGATAGCAGTCGTAAAGCGTAAAAAGGTGTCGTATCGGGGATGTTCGCTGCGGTATGGGCGGTTTTTATGCGCCAGTCGGGGGCATTGTTGCCTGTGATGTCGCCTTCGCGGGCAAGCCTCGCTCCTACAGGATTCGCAGCGCTCGTGACCTTGTAGGAGCGAGGCTTGCCCGCGAAGGCGCCGGTCCAGACACCTCTGTAACGCCGGCATAAACCCACTCTTTACGCATTCTTTATGCCCCGCCACACCCCTCGATCTCGCTCCTTTACAGCCTCCCTGCCGACAATGACTCCACACGCGGCAATACGCCGTAACACGGAGAACTTCCATGAGCGTTCTGGACGGGGTGTCACTGCTATTGGCAGTGGGGCTGTTCATTTATCTGTTGGTTGCGCTGTTGCGCGCGGACCGGAACTAGGAGCGGCTATGCACAGTTATGACTATTGGCTGATCCTGGCCTTCTTTGCCGTGGTGCTGATCCCGGCACCGTTCCTTGGGCGGTTCTACTACAAGGTCATGGAAGGCCAGCGCACCTGGCTTTCGCCGATCCTCGGACCGGTCGAACGTGGTTGTTATCGGGTGGCCGGCGTTGATCCGCAGGCCGAACAGAGCTGGCAGAAATACACACTGGCCTTGCTCGCCTTCAACCTCGCGGGCTTTTTGCTGTTGTTCGCGATCCTGTTGTTCCAGGACCACTTGCCGTTGAACCCGCAAAACCTGCCGGGTCAGGAGTGGACGCAAGCGTTCAACACCGCCGTCAGCTTCATGACCAATACCAACTGGCAGTCCTACAGCGGCGAAGCGACCCTGAGCTACCTGAGCCAGATGGTCGGCCTCACCGTGCAGAACTTCGTCAGCGCCGCCACCGGCCTGGCGGTATTAGTTGCGCTGTGCCGCGGTATTGGTCGCAAGTCGAGCAAGACCCTGGGCAACTTCTGGGTCGACATGACCCGCGCCACCCTCTACGGCCTGTTGCCCCTGTGCCTGCTGCTGGCGCTGTACCTGGTCTGGCAGGGCGTGCCGCAAACCTTCGCGCAGTACGTGAATGCCGTGACCATGCAAGGCGTCGATCAGGTGATTCCACTCGGCCCGGCCGCCAGCCAGATTGCGATCAAGCAATTGGGCACCAACGGCGGTGGCTTCTTCGGCGTCAACTCGGCGCACCCGTTCGAGAACCCGACAGCGTGGAGCAATCTGTTCGAAGTTGGCTCGATCATTCTGATCCCGGCCGCGCTGGTGTTCACCTTCGGCCACTACGTCAAAGACCTGCGTCAGAGCCGCGCGATCATCGCCTGCATGCTGGCGCTGTTCCTGATCGGCGGCGCGACCTCGTTGTGGGCTGAATACCAACCCAACCCGACCCTGAACAACGTCGCCGTCGAACAGACCGCGCCGCTGGAAGGCAAGGAAGCGCGCTTCGGCACGACCGCCACGGTGCTGTGGTCGGTGACCACCACCGCAGCGTCCAACGGCTCGGTCAACGGCATGCACGACAGCCTCAACCCGCTGAGCGGCATGGTCGCATTGGTCAACATGATGGTTGGCGAAGTGATCTTCGGCGGCGTCGGCGCGGGGCTCTACGGCATGTTGCTCAACGTGTTGATCGCGGTGTTCCTCGCCGGCCTGATGATCGGTCGTACCCCGGAATACCTGGGCAAGAAACTCCAGGCGAAGGAAGTCCAGTTGCTGGTGGTGACCTTGCTGGTGATGCCGGTCGGCGTGCTGGTGCTCGGTGCGATTGCCGCGAGTCTGCCCGGCCCGGTCGCGGCGGTGAGTAACCCCGGTGCCCACGGTTTCAGCCAGTTGCTGTACGCCTACACCTCGGCCAGTGCCAACAACGGTTCGGCCTTCGGCGGCTTCGGTGCCAACACGGCGTTCCACAACCTGATGCTGGGTCTTGGCATGTTGATCGGTCGCTTCGGTTACATCCTCCCGGTACTGGCGTTGGCCGGCAGCCTGGCAATGAAGAAAACCGCACCGATCGGCCAGAACAGCTTCCCGACCCATGGCCCGCTGTTCGTGACATTGCTGACCGTGACCATTTTGCTGGTGGGTGGTTTGACCTTCCTGCCGACATTGGCGCTGGGTCCTATTGCTGAACATCTGAGTATGGGCTTGTAAGGAATCCATCATGAATATGCCTGTAAGCAAAACCGTCGTCGCCAAGGCGCCGGAACAACCCAAAACTGCGATCTCGGCCCTCTGGCGCCCGGCGCTGGTGCAAGCCTTCGTCAAGCTCGACCCACGGCAATTGCAGCGTGCGCCGGTGATGCTGGTGGTCGAACTGACCGCGATCCTGACCACCGTGCTGTGCTTCATTCCCGACAGTGCCGTGCCGACCTTCGTCGCTGCGCAAATCGCCCTGTGGCTGTGGTTCACCGTGCTCTTCGCCAACTTTGCCGAAGCCTTGGCCGAAGGTCGCGGCAAGGCCCGCGCCGACAGCCTCAAGGCCGGCAGCGAAGGCTTGAGCGCCCGCCGTAAAACCAGTAACGGCACCTTTCAAGTGGTACCGGCCACCAGCCTGCGCAAAGGTGATGTGGTGCGCGTTGAAGCCGGGGAAATGATCCCCGGTGACGGCGAGGTCATCGAAGGTATTGCCGCCGTCAACGAAGCGGCGATCACCGGCGAATCCGCGCCAGTGATTCGTGAGTCCGGGGGCGACCGTTCGGCTGTCACCGGCAACACTCGCCTGGTCTCTGACTGGCTGCTGGTGAAGATTACCGCCAACCCCGGCGAGTCGACACTGGACCGCATGATCGCTCTGGTCGAAGGCGCCAAACGCCAGAAAACCCCGAACGAAGTCGCGCTCGACATCCTGCTGATCGGCCTGACCCTGATCTTCCTGTTGGTAGTCGTCACCCTGCAACCGTTCGCCCACTTCGCCAACGGCAGCCTGCCGCTGGTGTTCCTGGTGGCGTTATTGGTCACGTTGATTCCGACCACCATTGGCGGTTTGTTGTCCGCCATCGGTATTGCCGGGATGGACCGTCTGGTGCGCCTGAATGTGATCGCCAAATCCGGTCGCGCCGTGGAAGCAGCGGGGGACGTTCACGTCCTGATGCTGGACAAGACCGGCACCATCACTTTCGGTAACCGTCGCTGCACCGCAGTGCATCCGGCGCCGGGCGTCACCGCCCGTGAACTGGCGGAGGGCGCATTGTTTGCCTCGCTGGCCGATGACACGGCTGAAGGTAAGTCCATCGTCGAGTACCTGCGCGGCACTCAGCCACAACCTGAACCCGCCGCCGAGTTGCTGACGGCCGTGCCATTCAGCGCGGAAACCCGTCTGTCCGGTGTCGACTATCAGGGGCGTGTGTATCGCAAAGGCGCGGTGGATTCATTGCTGGCCTTCGTCGGTGTGAAACGCGCCGACCTGGCCGCGCCGCTGTCCCGTGAGATCGACAAGATCGCTCAAAGCGGCGGTACCCCGTTACTGGTCTGCGCCGACGGCAAATTGCTTGGTGTGATCCACCTCAAGGACGTGGTCAAGCCCGGCATCCGCGAGCGTTTTGCCGAGCTGCGCAAACTGGGCATCCGCACGGTCATGGTGACCGGCGACAACCCGCTGACCGCCGCTGCCATTGCTGCCGAAGCGGGCGTCGATGACGTGCTGGCCGAGGCTACGCCAGAGAAAAAACTGGCGCGCATTCGCCACGAACAGAACGACGGTCGCCTGGTTGCCATGTGCGGCGACGGCGCCAACGATGCCCCGGCCCTGGCCCAGGCTGACGTCGGCATGGCGATGAACGACGGTACGCAAGCAGCGCGCGAGGCGGCGAACATGGTCGACCTCGACAGCGACCCGACCAAGCTGTTGGACGTGGTGCAGATCGGTAAGGAATTGCTGGTGACCCGCGGTGCGCTGACGACGTTTTCCATCGCCAACGACGTGGCCAAGTACTTCGCGATCCTGCCGGCGCTGTTTGCCTCGATCTACCCGCAATTGGGCGTGCTGAACGTCATGCACCTGGCCAGTCCGCAGAGCGCGATTCTCTCGGCGATCGTGTTCAACGCCTTGATCATTGTGGTGCTGATTCCACTGGCGCTGCGTGGGGTTCGAGTGCAGGCCGCGAGTGCGGCGGCGTTGCTGCGACGCAATTTGCTGGTCTACGGATTGGGCGGGATTGTGGTGCCGTTCGTGGGGATCAAGGCGATCGACATGCTGCTGACGGCGTTGCACCTGGTTTGACGGTCGGGAGCTGTGGTGGGGTTTTTGTGGCGAGGGCGCTTGCTCCCGCTGGGCTGCGAAGCGGCCTCATCCCAGACACCGTGTTTGTTCAGGTACACCGCATTTGCCGGGTTGACGACTGCTTCGCAGTCGAGCGGGAGCAAGCTCCCTCGCCACAAGTGACGTGTGTGCCTGATGAATGTTCTTTGAATTCGAGGATTTTGAAATGTCCACAATGATACGTCCGGCCCTGAGCTTGCTCGTGCTGATGACCCTGATCACCGGCGTCGCTTACCCCTTGGTCGTCACTGGCGTCGCCCAGGTCGCGTTCCCGGATCAAGCCAATGGCAGCCTGGTGCGTGACGCCGGCGGCAAGGTCCGTGGCTCTTCGCTGATTGCCCAGGATTTCGTTGGCGATGCCTGGTTTCATCCACGGCCATCAGCGGGTGCGTTTGCCACCGTGTCGAGCAGCGCCAGCAACCTTTCGCCGAGCAATCCGGCGCTGGCCACTCGGGTGATCGACGATGCCAACAAACAGCTGGTGCCCGGTCAGGGGCCAGTGCCGTTGGCCATGCTCACTACCTCCGGCAGCGGCCTCGATCCCCACTTGCCACCGGCGGCGATTGCCTATCAACTGGCGCGTGTTGCGGCGGCGCGTAATTTGCCGGTGTCTACGCTTCAGCAATTGATGAATGCGCACATTGAGCAGCCATTGGTGGGGCCGCCGGTGGTGAATGTGTTGGCGCTAAACATCGCGCTGGAAAACCTGTAGAAGATGATCGTTCCCACGCTCTGCGTGGGAATGCATCAACGGACGCTCCGCGTTCGGCTCTGAAGGAGACGCGGAGCGTCCCGAGCTGTATTCCCACGCGGAGCGTGGGAACGATCAATCAAGATAAGGCAATGACAAATGAGTGACTCCGGCCGCGCCGACGCGCTGTTAGCAGACCTGCCCCGCGATGGCCGTGGCCGGCTCAAGGTTTTCCTCGGCGCCGCGCCCGGTGTCGGCAAGACCTACGCCATGCTGCAAGCGGCTCACACCCAATTGCGCCAGGGCGTGAAAGTCATCGCCGGCGTGGTTGAAACCCACGGCCGCGCCGAGACCGAAGCGCTGCTCGGCGGCTTGCCGCAGCAGCCCTTGGTGCGCTTGGAATACCGAGGCGTCACGCTCGAAGAAATGGACCTCGACGGTCTGCTCGCGGCCAAGCCGAAATTGGTGCTTGTGGACGAACTGGCCCACACCAACGCCCCTGGCAGCCGTCACGCCAAGCGCTGGCAAGACATCCAGGAATTGCTCGCCGCCGGCATCGACGTGTTCACCACGGTCAACGTTCAGCACCTCGAAAGCCTCAATGATCAAGTGCGCGGGATCACCGGCGTGCAGGTTCGCGAAACCCTGCCGGACTGGGTGCTGCAAGAAGCCTACGAACTGCTGCTGATCGACCTGCCGCCACGCGAACTGCTTGAGCGTCTGCGTGACGGCAAGGTCTACGTGCCGGAGCAGGCGCGGGCGGCCATCGACGCTTTCTTCACCCAGACCAACCTCACCGCCCTGCGCGAACTGGCAATGCAAACCGCCGCTGCGCAGGTGGACGATGACCTGGCCCAGGGATATCGACAACTTGGCCAGGCCGCGCCAGCGGTGCGCGGTCGATTGTTGGTCGGCGTCGATGGCGATGCTCAGGCCGAACGCCTGGTGCGCCACGCCAGCCGCGTCGCCCAGCGTCGGCATCTGCCGTGGAGCCTGGTGCACGTGGACAACGGCAGCGTGCGCGACGAACAATCGCGACTGCGCCTGCAAAGTGCCCAGCAACTGGCCGAGCGACTGGGCGGCGAAGTGGTGTTACTGCGCGCCGGTGAAGTCGCAAAAACATTGATCCAGCACGCTGCCGAACGCCGTGCCAGCCTGGTGCTGGTCGGTCAATCGCGCCAGCGTTTGCGTCGGCGCTTGTTCGGTGGCGGTCTGGCATCACGCTTGCTGCGTGATGCGCGGGGGCTGGAAATCAACGTCCTCGACAGTGATCACGAACAGCATCAGCCGCGTCAGCGTTCGGCGCATTCGCTGGTGTGGTTCGACTACGCGCTGGCGGTCGTGGCGACGGTGCTGGCCACTGCTTTGGCCTGGGCCGTGGCGAGCGTCTTGCCGCTGCCGAATATATCGCTGGTGTTCCTCGCCGCCGTGTTGCTGGTGGCGGTGCGCAGCAGCCTGGGCCCGGCGCTGGCTTGTGCGGCGCTGTCGTTTCTGACCTATGACTTTCTGTTTATCCCGCCGAATTTTTCGTTCGCCATCCAGCGCGAAGAAGACGTGTTGACCTTGCTGTTCTTCCTGCTGATGGCGGCCCTCACCGGCAACCTCGCTGCGCGGCAACGGCGGCAATTGCAAGCATTGCGCGACACTCAGGAAGAGACCACCGAACTGCTCGACCTGTCGCGCAAACTCACCGCCGCCACCGACCGCCAGGCAGTGGTCAGCGCCGCGGCCCAGCACCTCAATGGCTGGAGCGATCTGCAACTGTGCCTGCTCAACCGCGACGGCCAGGGTGGCTGGAAGGTCGAGACCGGCGGCCCGCTGGAGTTTTCCGAAGCCGAGCGCGCTGCCGCCGATTGGGCCTGGCAACACGACCAGCCGGCGGGCGCAGGCACCGGCACGCTGCCGTTCGGGCGTTGGTGGTGGTGGCCGTTGTCGGTGGAAGACGGACCGTTGGCGCTGCTCGGTGTGTGCGCCAAAGAAGGCCAGACCTTGAGCGGTCAGCGTCGGCGTTTGTTGACGGCGTTGAGTCAACCGCTGGCCCAGGCCTTGGCTCGCGCGCAACTGGCCGAAGACCTGGAAGCGGCGCGCCTGCACGGCGAAACCGAGCAGTTGCGCAGCGCCTTGCTGGCGTCGGTGTCCCACGATTTGCGCACGCCGCTGACCTCCATGCGCGGCAGCATCGACAGTCTGCTGGCCCTCGGTGAAGCCATCCCGCTGGAGGATCGCCGCGAACTGCTTGAAGGCACCCGCGATGAAGCCGAGCGCCTCGACCGTTACATTCAAAACCTGCTGGACATGACCCGCCTCGGTCACGGTGCGTTGAAGCTGGCGCGGGACTGGGTGTCGCCGGCCGATATTGTCGGCAGTTCGCTCAATCGTCTGCGCGCGGTACTGGCGCCGTTGCAGGTCAGCACCGAAGTGCCGGCCGAATTGCCGCTGCTGTACGTGCATGCCGCGCTGATCGAGCAGGCGCTGGTCAATGTGCTGGAAAACGCCGCGCGTTTTTCTCCGCCTCACGGCCGTCTGCAATTACGCGCCGGCGCCAATGACAGCGAGCTGTTTTTCTCGGTCAGCGACGAGGGGCCAGGGATTCCGGAGGAAGAGCGGGCGAAGATTTTCGACATGTTCTACACCGCTGCGCGTGGTGATCGGGGCGGGCAGGGCACCGGCCTGGGGTTGGCGATCTGTCAGGGCATGGTCGGCGCGCATGGCGGTCGGATCAGCGTCGCGGACGGCATTGAAGGGCGCGGCACCTGCATCACACTGCACTTGCCATTGCAGGAACAGCCGGGCCTTGAAAGTGAAGCCTGATACCCTTTGGACATCTCCATGCCACGATCAGAAACCATGAGCCAGACCGCGACCATTTTGGTCATCGACGACGAACCGCAAATCCGCAAATTCCTGCGCATCAGCCTCGCTTCTCAGGGTTACAAGGTACTGGAGGCCGGCAACGGCAACGAAGGGCTGGCCCAGGCGGCGTTGAACAAACCCGACTTGCTGGTGCTCGATCTCGGCCTGCCGGACATGGACGGCCAGCAAGTGCTGCGCGAGTTTCGCGAATGGTCGACGGCGCCGGTGCTGGTGCTTTCGGTGCGTGCCAGCGAAGGGCAAAAGGTGGAAGCGCTCGATGGCGGTGCCAACGATTACGTGACCAAGCCGTTCGGTATCCAGGAATTCCTCGCCCGGGTGCGTGCGTTATTGCGTCAGGCCCCCGTTGGCGAGGCTCAGCAAGCGGCGCTGACGTTTGGCCCGCTGACCGTGGACTTGGCCTATCGCCGGGTGCTGCTCGATGGCGCCGAAGTCGCGCTGACCCGCAAAGAGTATGCGGTGCTGGCGCAACTGGCCCGGCATCCCGGGCGGGTGATCACCCAGCAGCAACTGCTGAAAGATATCTGGGGGCCGACCCATACCGAGGACAGTCATTATTTGCGGATTGTGGTGGGGCATCTGCGCCAGAAGCTGGCGGATGATCCGACCCAGCCGCGCTTTATCGTTACCGAAGCGGGGGTTGGTTATCGGTTGTTGAGTGAGGGAAGTCTTTAGCTTTTTGGTGTCCGGCCTATTGTCTTCGCGGGCAAGCCTCGCTCCTACAGAATGTGAATCGTTCACAAAGCTCGCGAACGACTCAAATCCTGCAGGAGCGAGGCTTGCCCGCGAAGAGGCCCGCACCTTCATCCGAAAACTTCAGGCATCCCGCTCATTCTCGTATCTATCCAGCGTATCCCGCGCAATCTCCCGCCCCAGCGCGATCAACTCCGGCGCCTTGTAAAACTCGAAAAACCGGCACACCCGTTTCGGCACGTTGATCAGGATGTCCGGCGGATACCCGGCGATCTTGTACTGCGCCAACGACGTCTGCATCACCTCGAAACTCTGGTTGATCAGGTCCAGCAACGACGCCGGGCCCACGTTGTCGATGATGAACGAACCTGTGGCGGATTTCGGTGCGCCTTCGCGTTCGGGGGCAGCTGCCGGTTGCTGGGCTTCGGGTTCGGCGGATTCGATCCAGGGGTTTATGTCGGCCGCTTCGGCCATCAACGCTTCCTTTTCCAGCAGCAGCAATTGTTCGGCCTGCTTACGGCGGAACGGCATTTTTGAACCCAGGGAATTGATCAGGCTGTCGAACCGCGTCTTGAACGCGGGCGGACGCTCAATCACCGGCAGTTTATAGTGGCGCTGGTTGGTGGAGTTGAGGTTGACCGCAATGATCAGGTCGCAATGGCTCGACACCACGGGCACGATCGGCAAAGGGTTGAGAATGCCGCCGTCCACCAGCATGCGATTGCCCTGCATCACGGGTGTGAACAGGCTCGGAATCGCTGCCGAGGCGCGCATGGCCTGGTGCAGGCAGCCTTCCTGGAACCAGATTTCCTGCTGGTTGGTCAGGTCCGTGGCAACCGCCGTGTAAGGGATGCGCAGGTCTTCGATGTTGATCTCGCCGACGATCTTGCGGATCTGCCCGAACACTTTCTCCCCGCGAATCGCGCCCAGACGAAAACTGACGTCTACCAGACGCAAGACGTCTAGGTAGTCCAGGCTTTCGATCCAGTCGCGATAATCGTCAAGTTTGCCGGCGGCATAGATCCCGCCGACCACGGCGCCCATCGAGCATCCTGCGATGCAGGCGATGTCGTAGCCGCGCCGTTCGATTTCTTCAATGACACCGATATGGGCATAGCCCCGGGCCCCGCCTGAGCCCAGCACCAGTGCGACACGCTTTTTCATGAATCGCCCTCGTCTGACAAGGTTCAACAATGCACCCATCACGGGGGGCGCTTCAATTGCTTAGGTCGCTTGGTGGGCCAAGGGCGTCGTTTTTTCGACACTCCATGGCGGTGCATGGGTATTCTCAAGCACACTTGACGTTTGCGCGGCGGGGCCAAGGCACTTTTCACGTGCCAGACCGTCTTACCAGCACGACTGTTTACCTAATGTTGAGGTGTGAGTGATGAAAGCCTGGATTTGCGTGCCATTGATTGCCCTGGCGCTTGCCGGTTGTGCCGGCAAAACCGCTTATCGTGACAGCTGCGGTAGTGGACTCGACGCGGCGTGGCATGAACTGGATCTGGCCAAGGCCGAGGGTTTTGCCGGCACCGTCAGCTACTCCAAGGCCCTGTCGCTGTTGACGGCGGCCAAGACCCAGCAGCAATTCGAAGGCTTCGAAGGCTGCACCAAGAAAGCCGAGAAGGCGCGCTTCTATATTCGAGAGTCACGTGCCGGCCGTTGAGGCATGATGTAGGGAATAGTGGACATTCGATTCAGGGAGCAAGCGATGTCGGCCTTGGTTGATCGGTTGGTGGCTCAAGTACTGAGTCTGGAAGTTCGTCTGCTGGCTTGCCAGGCGCGCCTGAGTGCGCGCACTGACCCGGAAGCGTTGCACGAGCTGCGCACCACGGTTCGCCGGCTGCGCAGTCTGTTGCGACCGTTGCGCGGGCTGCCAGGCGTCGAGCAACTGGAGGCGGCGTCGTCCCGGGTTGGCGAGTTGACCACGCCGTTGCGTGATCGCGAGGTGCTGGCGGCCTACTTGCTCAAGAACGGTCAACCCGAGGCCGCGCAACGACGTATGGCGCAGATGGCCAAGGCGTATCCGGCGGTGGCGACAAGCCCCGAGGTCACGCAGTTACTGATGATTCTCGACGCGTTTCCGCGTTTCCTCCGTGCTTCCCAGCGTCAGGGCCTGCTCAAGGGCCTGCGCAAACGCATCGAAAAGCGCCTCGCCAAGCAATGGAAGAAACTCGATCAGGCCCTGCACGATCCTGCCCATGATCGCCATCGCTTGCGTCTGTTGATCAAGCGCGTGCGCTACGGCATTGACGCCTACCCCGAACTTGACCGATTGCCCGACGCGGCGATGCCACGTTTGAAGTCGGCACAAGGTGCCCTGGGTGAGTGGCATGACTGTTTTCAATGGCTGGCCAGGGCTGAACAAGAGCCTGATCTGCACCCGTGTGTCGCCGTCTGGAAAACCACCATGGCCAAGGCCGAGGAACGCGCCGACCGCGTTCTCGACAAACTCAGCGACGCCTGCTTCAAATCCTGAAACCACCCCGATCAAATGTGGGAGCGAGCCTGCTCGCGAAAGCGGTGTATCAGTCGGCATCAAGGCTGGCTGACAGACCGCTTTCGCGAGCAGGCTCGCTCCCACAGTGGTTTGGGTGTTGAACCAGGGACAGGCACGGCTCATCTGTCAGTGCTTTTGGCCGGAATAAGCGCTGTGCCGCCTGCGCTGGCTGGTTAAGATCTCTCCATCTTTTTTCCGCACTGAGGTTTCCATGCGCTTTTCCGATCTGCTCGACGCCGTCCGCAGCCAGCCGCTGGCGCTGTCTATTCCGGCCGGATGGGCTCAGGGGCGTGCCAGTTTCGGTGGCCTGGTGGCCGCGTTGCAATACGAAGCCATGCGCGCAAAAGTCCCGGCGGATCGGCCGGTGCGTTCGCTGGCGATCACCTTTGTCGGGCCGGTCGAACCCGAAGTGCCGGTCAGTTTTGAGGTCGATGTGTTGCGCGAAGGCAAAGCCGTCAGCCAGGTGCTGGGCCGGGCGATGCAAAAGGGGCAAGTGGTGACGTTGATCCAGGGCAGCTTCGGTGCCTCGCGACCTTCCGAAGTGGCGGTCGCGGCCGAGCCGGCACCTGAAATGAAGCACTGGGACGATTGCCAGGAACTGCCTTATATCAAAGGCGTACTACCGGAATTCATGCAGCATCTGGCGATGCGCTGGAGTGTCGGCGGTCTGCCGTTCACCGGCAACAAATCCCGCGATATGGGCGGCTGGGTGCGTTTGCGTGGGGACGTGAAGGAAGAGGCGCTCGGCGAGTCGCATATTTTGGCGCTGGTGGACGCCTGGCCACCGGCCCTGTTGCCACACCTGAGCAAACCCGCGATGGGCAGCACGCTGACCTGGACCATAGAATTCGTCCAGCCGTTGCTCGAGTTGAGTACGCTGGACTGGTGCAAATACCTGGTGGAAATCGAGCATGGCGCTGACGGCTACGGTCACGCGGCCGCGAAACTGTGGAGCGCGGATGGTCAGTTGATCGCCATGAGCCGGCAGACGGTGACGATTTTCGCCTGATCAATGACGACGGTGGCGCTCACGCCAGGCGCGCCACCAGCCGCCGCTGAGGAAAAACCGTGGAAAGGTCAGGAACTGCTCGACCAGCAAGCGCGATAGCGCATCCTTACGATCACTGAACGGCTCGGAGGCTTGCGTCTCCAGGCTGTGGCCGTGGCGCTGCAAGCCTAATGCAGCGATCACGCCAATGACACCGATGGCGAAGTTCACGAAGTTCAGGCCGAACACCCCGGAAACAATCAGCAAAAACGCCACGATGAATAGCGGCACGGCAATCAGGTGCAACACCAGATTGGTCGGGTGCTGGTGATTGCCCGGGTAGGCGCGCCATTGCCAGGCGGGTAGGTTGGGGTGACGTTTGCCCATGATGCTAATCCTCGATCCATGTTGAACACATGATTGAAGAATAGGCTTGGCCACTGCGGGCGGCGAATCAAGGTTGGCTATCGAAGTGATAGCGGCCATGGTCGGGATTGATTGTGACCGGTCTGACGCCTTCGCGGGCAAGCCTCGCTCCTGCAACACCAAAAGCATCGCCAACCCTTGTAGGAGCGAGGCTTGCCCGCGAAGAGGCCTTACAGCTTGAGCTGCCCGATCGCCTTGTTCAATTCCCCAGCCAACGCTGCCAAATCATTACTGGTCGTCGCCGAATCCACCGTTTGCTGCACGGTGTTCTCGGTCACATCCCGAATACTCACCACCGCCCGGTTCATTTCTTCCGCGACCTGACTCTGCTGCTCGGCCGCCACCGCAATCTGGGTATTGCTTTCGCGCATCTGTGCCACCGCGCTGGTGATTTGTGCCAGCGCGACACCAGCCTCTTGGGCCTGTTGCACGCAGTCGTCAGCCTTGAATGAGCTTTCCTGCATGAAGTCCACCGCGTCCCGAGTCCCGGCCTGCAGCGCGGAGACCATGATCGTGATCTCGTCGGTCGAAGTTTGCACGCGCTTGGCCAGGTTACGCACTTCATCGGCGACCACCGCAAAGCCACGGCCCATGTCGCCGGCGCGGGCCGCTTCGATCGCCGCATTCAGGGCCAGCAGATTGGTCTGCTCGGCAATGCTGTGGATCACGCCGACCACGCCGTTGATTTTCTGACTGTCCTCGGCCAGGCGCTGGATCATCTCGGCCGTCTGCTGCACGCCGCTGGACAACCCGGCGATGGATTTCTGTACCCGGCTGACCACTTCCTGCCCGCTACCAGCCAAGGTATCGGCGGTTTGCGAGAGGTCGCGGGTCGCGCCGGCATGCTGGGCGATGTGATAGACAGTGGCGGTCATTTCGTTGATCGCCGTGGCGGCCTGATCGGTTTCGCTTTGCTGGCCGAGCATGCCGTGACGCACCTCGTTCATGCTTGAGGCCAGTCGTGCCGCGCCGACATCCAGTTGCCGGGCAGTGCTGGCAACGGTGTTGACTACTCGCTGGTATCCGGCCTGCATCGCGTTGAAGGCATTGGCCATCTGCCCGACCTCGTCCTTGCAGGCGAGTGGCACACGGGCTGACAGGTCGCCGGTTTTCTCGACGTGGAGCATCACATCTTTCAAGGTGTTGAGTTGGCTCAGCAGGAAGCGGATCAATAGCTGTGAAGCGGCCAGCATCGCCAGCATCAGGATGAACACCGCCACCGCGTAATTGGCGAAGCGTTCGCCAAACACCTGGCTCAGGCTCGGGCCATGGGCGATCACCGCGATCTGCTGACCGTCGGGGCGGGAGAACACCTCGGCGCCCATCAACGGGTTGTCGCCGAACAGTGGCATTGAATTGATCTTGACCCAGCCCTTGGCATCGGCCAGTTCCAGCACCGGCTGCTCGTTCAGCAACGGCGCCTGCCCGCGACTGTAGGTCAGCAGGTTATCGGCCTTGGGCAGCGGTTGTCCGGCAGGCCAGGCATTGAGCAAGCGAGCCTGCGCCTGAGCCGACACTTGAGAGGCGTGGCTGCGGGCCTGTTGTTCGAGCTGCACGGCGTACAGCACCAGCAAGAGCGTGGTGAAGAAGGCGACCGCATTGACCGCCCAGAATTTGTACTTCAGTGAGATGTTGCTAAGCCAGGCACCCATGGAGGTCTTCTCTGATAGCGGAAACAGCATTGGCAAGGTGCCAGCATTGTGCCGCTATGCAGAGGTTCCGGACTTGATGTGGATCAACGATCAGCCCCCCCCGTAGGAGCGAGCCTGCTCGCGATAGCGCCCTGTCAGTCACATTAATGTTGGATGTGCCGACGCCATCGCGAGCAGGCTCGCTCCTACAGGGGGATTTGTGGTTACCGGGGGATTGATGGCAGGCCGTAGAACGCGCGAGCGCAGGCGGTGGTGTGGGCGGCCAGATCCTCTTCCGCTTCCCCCCGATGCAACGCCACTTCCCGCAGCACTTCAGTCAAATATGCCGGTTCATTGCGACCGTTCTTCGGCTTGGGTCGCAAGCTGCGTGGCAACAGATACGGCGCATCGCTCTCCAGCATCAAGCGCCCGCGCTTGATCTCTTTCACCAACGGATGCAGATGCGTGCCCCGGCGCTCGTCGCAGATCCAGCCGGTGATGCCGATGTGCAAATCCAGATCGAGGTAGCTGAACAGCGCCTTCTTTTCCCCGGTGAAGCAATGCACCACCGCCGCCGGCAGCTGATCGCGGTAATCACGGAGAATTTCCAGCAGTCGCTGACTGGCATCGCGCTCATGAAGGAACACCGGCAATTGCAGCTCGACCGCCATCGCCAGGTGCTCTTCGAGGACTTTTTCCTGCTGGGGACGCGGCGAGAAATCGCGATTGAAATCCAGCCCGCATTCACCCACGGCTACCACGTTGGGTTCCTTGAGCAAACTGCGCAGGCGCTGGTCGCTGTCGGCGTTCCAGTCGCTGGCCGAATGAGGGTGAATGCCTGCGGTGGCGAACAGTCGCTGGGCCGTTTCGTCCAGTTGCCGGCAGAGCTCCAGCGCCTGCTCGCTGCCTTCGACACTGGTGCCGGTCAGGACCAATTGGCAGACCCCCGCGGCATACGCGCGATCGAGTACGGCCTGGTGCTTATCCGCAAAACTGGGGTTGGTCAGGTTGACGCCGATATCGATGAGTTGCATGGTGCTACCTCGGACCAAAGGCCGGAAAGCATATCAGAGCTGTAGATTTATAAGAAAAGCCAAGAACTACAACGAGTTAAGGCTGTCTCTTGATGCCGCGAGACACGCAGGGGTGGCCAGGGTGCCATCACTGTGCCAGTCTTTTGCACTTTGTCAGCGCTCAAGGCGCTCTGTTTCTGTCGTTCGATTTCATGAAAATTCATGAGGTCGGCCCAGTATTCTTTCCGGAGAGTGGATGACACGTCCCTCGATGTTGCTACTGCTGTGCTGTTCGTTGCTGCTGCCGATGCCGGCGGTTGCGCGTCTGGCCGGCCCGCTGCAAGCCGTGCCGGCGGCCAAGGTCCGTGACCTGGCGGAGATTCGCAGCAGTCGTGTGCTGCGGGTGCTGGTCAACCAGAGCCGAAACAGTTCCGGTGAAGTCCAGGGCCAGGCCATCGGCGTCGAATACCACCGCCTGCGCGCCTTCGAGCAATACCTCAACGGTCACGCCCGTGACGGGCAGGAAATAACCCTCAAGATCATTCCCAAAGGCAAGGACCAACTGCTCGGTGCCTTGCAACGCGGGGAGGGCGACCTGGTGGCGCCGGGGGAACTGCTCGATTTGCAACCGGGCCATGCGGTCAGCAGCAGTGAACCGATTGCCAGCAACATCCCGTTGGTGCTGGTGGGCATCAAGGGTGAGCGCCGTTACACCCGCGTCGAACAACTCTCGGGTAAGACCCTGGCGCTGCCCACCGGCAGCGCGGCCGGGGATGCGGTCAGTCAGATCAATTCAAAGCTGGCGCTGCACAAGCTGGCACCGATGAAAATCGAATGGGTCGACCCCAGTCTGGCGGTCGAAGACGTTCTGGAAATGGTCCAGGGCGGGATCTTTCACCTGACCATCGTCGAGCAGCCGATTGCCGAGCGCTGGGGCAAGATCCTGCCCAAACTACGTCTCGATAAGCAGGTGTCGATCAGCGATCCGGGTGAAGAGTTCTGGTTCGTGCGACGCGACGCTTCGATGCTGCGCGCGAGCATCGATCGCTTCCTGACGACCTACAAGAAGCCGTCGGACCAGGATGCGGCGTTCCTGCGCATCTATCGACGTCTGTATCAAGTGCACTATCCATTGGCCAAGGCTGATCGGCAGCGCCTGGAAAAACTTCGTCCGGTGCTGCAAAAGCACGCGGATGCCCAGGGCATGGACTGGCTGAACCTGGCAGCATTGGCTTTTAAGGAGTCTGCCCTGCAACCCAACGCCCGAAGCGGCAGCGGCCCCACCGGCCTGATGCAGATCACCCCGTCCGCCGCCCAGCGCGTCGGGGTCAACAACATTCAGAACCTCGACGCCAATGTGCAGGCCGGGGCCAAGTACCTGGCGATGATCCGACGCAAGTTCTTCGCAAGCCCCAAACTCAACGAGCGCGAGCGCATGGCGTTTGTGCTGGCGGCTTACAACATGGGGCCGGAACGGGTGCAGGGCATGCGCGCCGAAGCCCGACGCCGAGGCCTGAATCCCAATCAGTGGTTCTTCCAGGTCGAGCGCATTGCAATGGAGCAGGTGGGAATGGGTGCCGTCAGCTATGTTAATAGCGTGAACAAGTATTACCTGGCGTTCGATCGTGAGAGGGAATCGTTGGAGCCCCAGGGGCAGAAAGTTGCCTCACGGAAATGATCGGCTAAACTGATTGTTATGTCGCAAATATTGCGCTTTTAACATTTGTTTTATCGATTAGTATGACGGCCAACCAACACACAATCACTATGGATGACACAGCATGAGCACACTGATCAACAAGGTACTGTTTACCCGCGCTGGCTACGGCTTGACCGTTCTGCGAATCTTCGTCGGCATCATCTTTGCTGCTCACGGTGCGCAGAAACTCTTCGGCATGTTCGGTGGCTACGGCATAGCCGGCACCGCGCAGTACATGGAAAGTCTGGGTCTGGCACCGGGTCACCTGATGGCGATCCTGTCCGGTGGTACCGAGTTCTTCGGCGGTCTGGCCCTGATCATAGGTCTGCTGGTACGTCCGGCAGCACTGGGGCTGACCATCCTTTCGCTGGTCGCCATTTTTACCGTGCACATCAGCCACGGCCTGTTCATGACCAACAACGGTTATGAATTCGCCCTGGCCTTGCTCGGCGGCAGCATCGCGGTACTGATCGAGGGTGCCGGCAAACTGTCGGTAGACCGCGCGATCGCTGACTGACCGCTCTGGCTCAACGAAAAGGCCCGCATTGCGCGGGCCTTTTTGTTGCGCGTCATTCTTGACACTGTCCGGTCAGCTTCTCTAGGATGCTGCTCATGCGCCGATTTAAACAGCTACTTGCGGGGCGCCAGGTAACTCATCCAGTTGCCGATAGAAGCTAGTAACAGGCTTCGAAATACCGCTAAAGCGCTGGTTCGGTGTTGCCTCTCACCTGCCATGCAGACTTTTGAGGCAGAGACACGACCCAATGAATGCACTAAGCCCCGTTGTACGCCCCGCGCCGATCACGGCACACCTCACCCAGCGCAACCCCAAAATCCTGCTTGGCGGAAAACATCAGCCGACGCTCCTGCGTTATCTCGATGGCTGGCCACGTCGTACCGGCGGCCCTGCCGCGTTCCTGATCCAGTTTGTCGAAGACGGTGAATCACTGGCGCGGTTTGCCAGCGACAGTTTTGATCTGGCGGTGATTCAATCGCCCAGCGTCGAAGAGGCACCAGAGGTGATCAGGCAGCTGACCCGGGTTGCCCGGCAAGGTTTGATCACGCGCCGCTGAAGCTTTAGAGATACTCGATCGCCACGATATACACGCACTGTTCACCGGTGGGTGTCTGGACCCGAACCTCGGCGTCCAGCGCCTTGCCGATCAACGCGCGGGCGAGCGGCGAGTCGATGCTGATCAGGCCCAGTTTCAAGTCCAGCTCATCCGGCCCGACAATACGATAGCGTGACTCTTTGCCGTCTTCATCTTCGATGGTGACCCAGGCGCCGAAGTAGACCTTGTTCGGGTCGCTTGGCTTCTCGCTGACAACCTTCAGTGCTTCGAGACGCTTAGTGAGAAAGCGCACGCGACTGTCGATTTCGCGCAGCATCTTTTTGCCGTAGGTGTACTCGGCGTTTTCCGAACGATCGCCCTGTGCCGCTGCCTCGCTGACCGATTGCGTCACCTGAGGCCGACGGACATGCCAGAGCTCATGAAACTCGGCCCGCATTCGCGCTTCACCTTCCGGGGTGATCAGCGCGGTGCCTGCGGGGCGGGGAGGGCGATAACGGCTCATGGCAACTTCTTGTGAGGGGAGAGTCTTGAGTCTATCAACCCTCGCGCAACACTGTCAGGGGGCTGGCGTTCAACGCGCGACGGGTACCGAATACACCGGCGCCGCCGATCAACACTGCGCCAATCAACGGCAACACCAACAGCCACGGATGTGGATGCCACGGCAGGTCGAAGGCGTAGCGATAAAGCACCAGGCTCACCAGTTCTGACCCCAACGCCGCCAACAGGCCACTGACCGCGCCGAGCAAACCGAACTCGATCCGCCGCGCCTTGACCAGCAATTGCCGTTCGGCCCCCAGTGCTCGCAGCAGCGCGCCTTGGCGAATGCGCTCATCGAGGGTCGCCTGCAAGCCCGAGAACAACACCGCCATCCCCGCCGCCAATACAAACAGCAGCACGTATTCCACGGCCAAGGTGACTTGGGCGAGGATGCTGCGCAGCTGCTCCAGCAAGGCTTCGACTTGCAGGATGGTGACCGCCGGGAAGGCCCTGGACAGGTCGACAATCTGCTGGTCGTGACCCGCCGCCAGATAGAAACTGGTCAGGTAGGTCGCCGGCAAATCCTTCAACGTGCCAGGCTGGAAGATCATGAAAAAGTTCGGCTGGAAGTTGTCCCAGTTGATCTCCCGCAGACTGGTGACTTTCGCTTCGCGATTGGCTCCGCCGACGGTAAAAACCATGTGATCGCCAAGCTTGAGCTTCAGGCTTTCGGCGACCTTGCCTTCCACCGACACGCCAGGAACGTCATCGGCTGGCTGTTCGCTCCACCAGTTCCCCGCTGTGAGCTTGTTGCCCGCCGGAAGGTCCGCGGCCCAGGTCAGGCTCAGGTCGCGCTGGATAGCCCGGTCACCCGCCGAATCCTTGCTGACGATTTCCTGTACCGGCTCGCCGTTGATGCTGATCAGTCGTCCCGGCACCACCGGGTACAGCGGCGCCGATTGGGCTGACAGCTCGATCAGTCGATCGGTGAAGGCCTGTTTGTCGGCGGGCAGGATGTTCAGGGCGAAATAGTTCGGTGCGTTTTTCGGTAACTGGTTCTGCCAGGTGTCCAGTAACTCGCCACGCAGCAAAGCGATCAGCGCCATGGACAACAGGATCAAACCGAAGGCCAAGGCTTGTCCCGCAGCCGCCAGCGGATGACGCAGCAGTTGACCTAGCCCGAGGCGCCAGGGCAATGAAGCGCGTGCCAGCATCCGACGCAAGCTTTTGAGTAGCAGCAACAGCAACCCGCCGAGTATGACCGCCGCGATCACGCCGCCGCCGAGCAGGGCGAAGGTCAGCACCAGGTCGAGGCTCAGGCGCCACATGATCAGGCCGAGGGCGCCCAGCGCAGCGCCATAGACCATCCAGGTGCTGGAAGGAATTGGCAGCATGTCTCGACGCAGCACCCGCAGCGGCGGAACTCGACCGAGAGCAGCCAGTGGCGGCAGGGCAAAACCGGCCAAGGCTACCAGCCCGGTGCCGATCCCGGCGATGGCAGGAAACAGACCGCCCGGAGGTACGTCGGTTGGCAACAAATCATGCAGCAACGCGAACAATCCAAGCTGTGCAAGCCAGCCGAGGAGCGCGCCGCCGAGGCTGGCGAGCAGGCCAAGTACCGTCAGCTGCAAACTGAACAACACCATGGTTTCCCGACGCGACAGACCCAGGCAACGCAGCAAGGCACTGGCGTCGAATCGGCGAGTGGCGAAGCGTGTTGCCGACAGCGCCACCGCCACGCCGGACAGCAGAACCGCCACCAGGCTGGCCATGTTCAGGTAACGCTCGGCCTTGCCCAGCGCGCCGCCGATCTGTCGATTGCCGTCGCGAGCATCCTGGATGCGCTGGTTGGCAGCCAGGCCGGGTTTGATCAGTTGACGGTAGGTTTCCAGTGCCTCGGCTTTACCGCGCCAGAGTTCGCGGTAACTGACCCGGCTGCCGGGTTGCACCACGCCGGTTGCGGCGAGGTCGCTGAGGTTGATCAGCACCCGTGGCGTGAGGCTGTAGAAGTTGCCGGCACGGTCCGGTTCGTAAGTCAGGACGCGGGCCAGTTTCAGAGTGCGCAGACCGACATCGATGCTGTCGCCGATCTTCAGGTCGAGCGCGGTCAGCAGTCGCGCTTCGACCCAGGCTTCGCCGGGTTTGGGGCCGCCACCGGCTTCTTCCGGGGCGAAGGGCGCCGGGGCGCTTTTCAGTTCGCCGCGCAGCGGATAAACGTCGTCGGCGGCCTTGATGCTGGACAGCTGGATGCCGTTGTCGGTGGCGATGACACTGGAGAACTCGACTACTTGAGCGTGTTCGAGTCCCAGTTCCGTGCCACTTTTGATCTGTTCCGGACGCGCGGGAGAACTGCCTTCAAGCAACAGGTCGGCGCCGAGAAATTCGGTGGCGCGCAACATCATGGCGCCGTTCAGGCGGGCACCGAAGTAACCGATGGCGGTACTCGCCGCCACGGCAACCACCAGGGCGAAGAACAACACGCGCAACTCACCGGCGCGGGCGTCGCGCAGGAGTTGGCGGATGGCAAGGCTGAACAGGCGCAACAGCGGCAGGCGTGCCATCAAGGCTCCAGAGGGGCGACCAGCAGGCCGGCTTCAAGGCGGATCAGGCGCCGGCAGCGATGTGCCAGGCGTTCGTCGTGGGTCACCAGCACCAGGGTCGTGCCGCGTTCCTGGTTGAGTTCGAACAGCAAGTCGCTGATGCGCTCCCCGGTGTGGCTGTCGAGGTTACCGGTTGGCTCATCGGCGAACAGCACATCGGGTTCTGCGGCAAACGCACGGGCAATCGCAACGCGCTGCTGCTCGCCGCCGGAGAGCTGGCGGGGTGAGTGGGTCAGACGCTGGCCCAGGCCAACGCGCTGGAGCAATTGAGTGGCACGTTCGCGGGCATCTTTGCGTCCGTCGAGCTCCAGCGGCAGCATGACGTTTTCCAGTGCGTTCAGGCTGTCCAGCAGTTGAAATGACTGAAACACAAAACCCACATGCTCGGCCCGAATGCGCGCCCGCTGGTCTTCATCGAGATTACTCAGGCTCTGGCCGGCGAGGGTGACTTCACCGCTGCTCGGCAGATCGAGGCCGGCGAGCAGGCCCAGGAGAGTGGATTTGCCGGAACCGGAGGCGCCAACGATGGCCAGGCTGTCGCCCTTGTTCAGTTCCAGGCTGAGTTCGTGCAGGATAGTCAGTTCACCTTCCGCGCTGGGAACCACTTTGCTGAGGTTCTTCGCGGTGAGAATGCTTGCGCCCATGGAGAATCCGATGCGTGTGTGGTTTTTGAGTGCTGGCCTGGCCTTGATGTGCATGGCCCAGAACGCAGCGGCGGGTACTGTCCTGATCGTTGGCGATAGTATCAGCGCCGGTTTCGGCCTGGATACCCGCTTGGGGTGGGTGTCGCTGCTTGAGCAACGGCTCAAGCGCGAAGGTTTCGACGATAAGGTGGTCAATGCCTCCATCAGCGGCGACACCAGTGCCGGAGGCCAGGCGCGCCTGCCTGCGCTGCTTGCAGAGCATAAGCCTGAGCTGGTGATCCTCGAATTGGGCGGCAACGATGGCCTGCGCGGAATGCCCCCAGCTAATTTGCAACAAAACCTTGCGTCGATGATCGACAGCTCCAGAGACAGTGGCGCCAAGGTGCTTTTGCTCGGCATGCAGTTGCCACCCAACTACGGAGTTCGTTATACCGGGGCTTTTGCGAAGGTCTACAGCGCACTGGCCGAAGAGAAAAACATCCCGCTGGTACCGTTTTTTCTCGACGGCGTGGGCGGTCATCCGGACTTGATGCAGGCCGACGGATTGCACCCGGCTGCGGGCGCTCAGGACAAGTTGCTGGAAAATGTCTGGCCGACACTGAAACCGCTGCTTTGACGCTTTTCTAGCGGCGGTGTTTCGGCTAAGGTGGCGCCCCCGATTTGGAGCCTCCGATGCCGCGTCCTGCCTGGTCCCTTTTTGCCTACCAACTGATCGAGCCTGACGAACAGCTGGATCTGTTCGCCTGCCAGGAAGTGCGGGTGCATCTGGTGACCCGTCAGCTGGAGCTGGGCGGCTCGGCCGATCGAACCTTGTGCGGCAGTCTGCTGCCCGCGCAACCGCGCTGGTCGAGTGTCGACCGCCGGGTGTTCCAGGACCAGCGCCTGTGTTCGCTTTGCCGGGCCATTCTCGAATCGCAGAAGCGCGGCACCTCGCCGATCTGGCCGGAACTGCGTTTCGAACTTTAGAAACCGATAGATTGCTTGCTATCGGTCAACTCCCCGATTTTCCAGATGCCAGTGTACAATCGCGTTTTTATACCCTTGTCGATCATGCGAAGGATTTTCCGGATGTTGCCGCGTTTTCCTGCCGTCACCCGCTGCCTGTCTCTTGCCGCCCTCTGTGTGGCGGGCCCCGTAGCCGCATTGGAGCTGCCCCTGCCACCGCCCGGTGAAGACATCATCGGTCAGGTACAAGTGATCAAGGCCAAGTACGAAGACACCTTCGCCGACCTCGGCACCACTTACGATCTGGGCTATTCGGAAATGGTCGCGGCCAACCCTGGCGTCGATGCATGGTTGCCGGGCGCTGGCACCGAGATCGTCCTGCCGACGCGTTTCATCCTGCCACCGGGTCCGCGCGAAGGCATCGTCATCAACCTGGCCGAGTACCGCCTCTACTACTTCCCGAAAGGCCGGAACGTGGTGTACACCTTCCCGCTGGGTATCGGCCGCGAAGGCTGGGGCTCGCCGATTGCCCATACCAGCATCATCGCCAAGACGCCGAATCCGACCTGGACCCCTCCAGCGTCGATCAAGGCCGAGCACGCCGCTGATGGCGATCCGCTGCCGAACGTCGTGCCGGCAGGCCCGGACAATCCACTGGGGCCGTTCAAATTCACCTTGGGCACGCCGGGCTACCTGATCCACGGGTCTAACAAAAAGTTCGGCATCGGTATGCGCACCAGCCACGGCTGCTTCCGCATGTTCAACAACAACGTGCTCGAAATGGCGGGCATGGTGCCGGTCGGGACATCGGTGCGCATCATCAACGACCCTTACAAGTTTGGCGTCAGTGGGGGCAAGGTGTATCTGGAAGCGCACACCCCGCTGGACGACAACGGCAACCCGTCGGTGGTCGACAAGCACACCGCGGTGATCAACGCGATGCTCAAGCGCGAGGACATCACCAATAACCTGCGCATGAATTGGGATGTGGTGCGTGACGTGGTTGCCGCTGAAGATGGCTTGCCGGTTGAAATCGCAGTGCCGAACGCTTCTACGTCGATGGTGACGAGTGCGCCGATCGATCCGCTGCAGTAAGACTTGAAAAGAACCCGCCGACGCAGGCCGCGTCGGCGGGTTTTTTATGGCCGGCAGGAAACACCGGGCAAAAAAAAGCCGACCCAAAAATGGGTCGGCTTGATAACAACCCCGAAGGATTATTACTTGCGGCTAGCTTTGTCCAGCATGCGCAGAGCACGCTCGTTAGCTTCGTCAGCAGTCTGTTGTGCTTTTTGAGCAGCAGCCAGAGCTTCATCAGCTTTACGGTAAGCTTCGTCTGCACGAGCCTGGGAGCGAGCTGCTGCGTCTTCAGTAGCAGTCAGACGTGCTTCGGTTTCTTTCGATACGCTGCTGCAACCGGTAGCCAGAACTGCGGCCAGAGCCAGAGCAGAGAATTTCAGAACGTTGTTCATCGTGTTCCCCTTCAAGGACTTTCTATTAAGTAGCTGTCTCCTCAGAGTGAGGAAATAGCCGGCGTACATACTACCCATTACTTCTAGTAAGTAAACTGACGTGTAGCAAGAAGCAAAAAAAATTGTAGGCGTTGATTCTTTTTCGAGCAACTTTTAACTGCGTTGTTTAAAAAATATCCAGCCAGGAGGCCCGAGATGAGCGAGCCGCCTAAAAAAGTTCCGTGCACTCACCGCTGTTTTTCTCATTCTTGGCTAAAGTCTGTCTATATGGATTCGTCCATACTTTTGTTCGGATTTTGCGCCGTGGCTCTCATAATCTTTATCCATCTTGATGGTGACTTTAAGAGCGCGCGTTCGTCTTAAGTCTCAACATCCGGCAATGTTCAGGCTATCGACCCGCAGATATCTCCGGTCGAGCCGTCCCTGCGTCACCCGGAGCAGCACCCGCCACTGAGCGCGATGACGAGCGTACCTTGAGCATTTCTGCCAATGGTGCCTACTATTTGATACGTGCTCGGTTGTGCGAGATCGGTGCCGTTCTTCTCGGTGTCCATTCAGGCACGAGGTGGCGTAGATGTTCCTTCGCCGGAAAAACATCGGTAAGGTAGGGGTCAGAATTCAAGACCCGCGAGGAGTAGTGATGAGCGAGGCGTTGTCCATCCACCATGACCAGGCTGGTCATCAGTTCGAGACCAGTGTGGACGGTCATCGTGCCTACCTGACCTATATGGATCTGGGGAAACAGACCCTGGATATCTATCGCACCTTTGTGCCCAACGCGCTGCGTGGTCGCGGCATTGCGGCAGCCTTGACCGAGAAGGCGTTGGAGTACGCTGAGGAAATGGGTTACACCGTCATTCCATCGTGCTCTTACGTCGAGCGCTACATGGAGCGTCACCAGCGGCATGCCGCCAAGCTGAGCCAGTAACCTTAAAATACGAACACAAAAAAACGCCGGGTTTAGCCCGGCGTTTTTGTGTGCGGCGAAACGTGATCAGGTGCGAGCGCGTTTGGGCAGCACATCCTTGAGCTTGGCGTGCATGCTGCGCAAGGTATTTTCGGTAGCGGACCAATCGATGCAGGCATCAGTGATCGACACGCCGTATTGCAGGTCGGCGAGGTCTTTCGGAATAGCCTGGCAGCCCCAGTTCAGATGACTTTCGACCATCAGGCCGATGATCGACTGGTTGCCTTCGAGGATCTGGTTGGCGACGTTCTCCATCACCAGCGGTTGCAGGGCCGGGTCCTTGTTGGAGTTGGCGTGGCTGCAATCGACCATGATGTTCGGCTTGATCTTCGCCTTGTTCAACGCTTGCTCGCAGAGCGCGACGCTGACCGAATCATAGTTCGGCTTGCCGTTGCCACCGCGCAGGACCACGTGGCCGTAGGCGTTGCCCTTGGTGGTGACGATCGACACGCCACCTTCCTGGTTGATACCCAGGAAGCGGTGAGGGCTGGAAACTGATTGCAGGGCGTTGATAGCGACCGTCAGGCCGCCGTCGGTGCCGTTCTTGAAGCCGACTGCCGAGGACAGGCCGGAGGCCATTTCACGGTGAGTCTGGGATTCGGTGGTGCGCGCGCCGATGGCCGACCAGCTGATCAGGTCCTGCAAATATTGCGGGGAGATCGGGTCGAGGGCTTCAGTTGCGGTCGGCAGGCCCATTTCGGCCAGGTCCAGCAACAATTGACGACCGATGTGCAGACCGTCCTGAATCTTGAACGAGTCGTCCAGGTACGGGTCGTTGATCAAGCCTTTCCAGCCGACGGTGGTGCGTGGCTTCTCGAAATACACGCGCATGACCAGATACAGGGTATCGGACACTTCAGCCGCAAGCGCCTTCAGGCGCTCGGCGTATTCGTGGGCAGCCTTGATGTCGTGGATCGAGCAAGGCCCGATGACAACAAACAGGCGGTGGTCGGTACCATCAAGAATATTGCGAATGACTTCACGGCCCTTGGTGACAGTGCGCAGGGCAGCGTCGCTCAGAGGGATGTCACGCTTTAGCTGATCGGGAGTGATCAGGGTCTCGTTGGAAGCGACGTTTAGGTCGTTGATCGGTAAATCAGCCATCGTTTACTCGTCAGGTCACGGGTGCCGGCCGCCAGCGAACCCGCGCGGCGGAGCACAGCAAATTAAGCGCGTCGGGGAGCCGAACCTTAGCGCGTTACGCGCCTGCTCGACAATGGGCAGACGCTGGTTTTAGGGGCATTCTCACTAATTGAGAGCGTTGCCTAACCCAGCGCAGGCTGTGCAAATGCCTTGCGAACCGTGTCGTGAGAGAACTCGTCGGCATGCTGCTGGACCCAGTCGAGGGCCAGGGCCTGAATATCCTGCAGGTCATCGTGTGCGTCACGCAGGCGGCAATAACGTTCGATCTGGCAAACCTGCTCGCCCATTCGCGCACTGAACAGCATCTGTTCGTCGACGAAGGCAATGCCCACCAGGTAACCGCGTTTGCGTCGCAGGCACCAGGCCACATAACCCAGATAGCGCAAATCGGGATTCAACGTAGGCATGCGCACTTCCAGCGCCGTACCGTGGCGCCAGGCGCGGTGGTAATTGCAAGCCATGCCGCCGAGGCTGATAGTGTGCAGCCGTTGCCGCGAAATGCACTCATGCTTGAGCAACGTTAACTCGACGGGCACATCGTCAGGGTGAGGTAAAAAACGTCCCATGAACACAAACTCCCTGTGTCGGCC
This sequence comes from Pseudomonas mandelii, assembly GCF_900106065.1. NCBI lineage: Bacteria > Pseudomonadati > Pseudomonadota > Gammaproteobacteria > Pseudomonadales > Pseudomonadaceae > Pseudomonas > Pseudomonas mandelii. The sequence goes on along the minus strand of NZ_LT629796.1, from coordinate 241,911 downwards.
ATTTGACATTGTTTCCCCCAGTATAGTGGTCGAATTGCAACTGACCGATTTCGACGCCGACCAACGGCTGCTGGCGATGAGCGGTGTGTCGCTGGTGATTTTCACCAGTGTCGGCTGCGCCAGTTGCCGTTTTGCCCGCGAGCAATTGCCAGGACTCGATCTGGCGATCGACCGGCTGTGCTGGATCGATGCCGGAGACAATGGCGGGCTGGTCGAGCGTTATCAGGTTTTTCATTTGCCGGCGCTGTTTGTAGTGCGCGACGGCGAGTTTTTCGGGGCAGTACAGTCGCGCCTGACCAGCACCGGGCTCAATGAAGCCGTGCGCCAGGCGTTCAGTCGACATGCAGAGGAGTTGCCATGATGGGGGCAGTTGCCAAACCGACAATCGGGATTATCGGAACCGGCGCGATCGGCGGGTTCTACGGGGTGATGCTGGCGCGTGCCGGGTTCGATGTGCACTTCTTGTTGCGCAGTGAGTTTGCAGCGGTCGCCGAACGCGGGCTGCACGTTGACAGTGCGGTGCATGGCGCATTGACGCTGAACCCGGTCCAGGCCTATTCGTCTGCTGAGGACATGCCCGCTTGTGACTGGTTGCTGGTCGGCGCAAAAACCACCAGCAACGCGGACCTCGCGCCCGCCATCATCCAGGCCGCCGCGCCGAATGCCAACGTCCTGCTGTTGCAAAATGGCCTGGACGTCGAAGACAGCTTGCGTGAGTTACTTCCCGATTCCCTGCACCTGCTCGGCGGGCTGTGTTTTATCTGCGTCCATCGCGAAGGGCCTGGCGTCGTAACCCATCAAGCGCTCGGCGCGGTGAACGTTGGCTACCACAGCGGTCCCGCAGCCGATGAGCAGGCGCGAATGACGATTGTCGAGGAGGGCGCCGGACTGTTCCGCGCGGCCGGCATCGACTCTCAGGCCATGCCGAATCTGCACCAGGCACGCTGGCAAAAGCTGGTCTGGAATATCCCTTACAACGGCCTGTCGGTTCTGCTTGGGGCCAGCACCACGTCGTTGATGGCCGATGCCGACAGCCGGGAACTGATCCAGGCGCTGATGGCCGAAGTGGTTCAGGGGGCAATCGCTTGTGGTCACGACATACCGGCCGGGTATGCCGAGCATTTGTTCAAGGTGACCGAGAAAATGCCCGACTATTGGCCAAGCATGTACCACGATTTTCTGCACAAACGACCGCTGGAACTGCAGGCAATTTACGCGCGACCTCTGGCGGCGGCCAAGGCGGCGGGTTGCGAATTGCCGCGAATCGAGGCCTTGTATCGCGGCTTGAGTTTTATCGATCGACGCAACACGTAAGTCGATCAACCTGAGGGGGAAGGGCATGGCAAAGACTATCGACGACAAACTGGTGCTGGCGATCTCGTCGCGAGCGCTATTCGACCTGGACGAAAGCCACAAGGTTTATGAGTCGAGCGGCGTCGAAGCCTACCGGCAATATCAGATCGAGCACGAAGACGAAATCCTCGCGCCCGGGGATGCGTTTCCGTTGGTGGAGAAACTGCTCAATCTGAACGCCAGCCTCGGTCGGGCCCGGGTCGAGGTGATCCTGGTATCGCGCAACAGCGCCGACACCGGCCTGCGCGTATTCAACTCGATTAATCATTATGGCCTGGCGATTTCCCGCGCGGCGTTCGTTGGCGGACGCAGTCCTTATCCGTACCTCAAGGCCTTTGGCTGCGACCTGTTTCTCTCCACCCACGCCGAAGACGTGCGCAGCGCGCTGGATGCCGGATTCGCTGCAGCAACCATTCTGTCGGGCGGTGCCAGCCGTGCAGCCAGCGATGAGTTGCGCATCGCCTTCGACGGTGATGCCGTGCTGTTTTCCGACGAGTCCGAGCGGATCTATCAGTCTGGCGGCCTGGAAGCGTTCCAGGCCAGCGAACGCGAATCGGCCCGCGAGCCTTTGCGCGGAGGTCCGTTCAAAGGCTTCCTCGCCGCCCTCAATCTGTTGCAACGCGAGTTTCCCGATGACGCCTGTCCGATCCGCACCGCCCTGGTGACGGCGCGGTCGGCGCCAGCCCATGAGCGGGTGATTCGTACCTTGCGCGAGTGGGACATTCGTCTGGACGAGTCGCTGTTTCTTGGTGGGCTGACCAAGTCGGCGTTTCTCGAAGCGTTCGCCGCCGATGTGTTTTTCGACGACCAGGCCGGACATTGTGAACTGGCCCGCGAAGTGGTCGCCACCGGCCACGTGCCCCACGGCATCAGCAACGAGCAAAAAGTTTAAGCCCGCCGTTCAACACGTTACGCCGCACGTCGCACTCGCCAAGGCACTGCTAAGCTGAATCAAATCTCCGCCATGTTGGCACGCGAGGAGGTCATATGATTCATTCGATGCTGTATGCCACGGACCTCGGGCTGTACGCACCGTTGGTGATGCAGCATGCCTTGGCGCTGGCGCGGACATTCAATGCTGATTTGTATGTGGTGCACGCCGTTGAACCCATGGGGTTGTTTGCCGAATCGGTGCTGCAGAGTTACCTCGATGAGCAGGCCTTGAACGAGTTTCACAGTCAGGGCTTGAATACGGTGATCGCCAATATCGAGCAGCGGGTGCTCGACAGCTTTCGAGAGGAGTTGGGGGATGAAGGGGAGCAGGATCTGGAGCGGATCAAAGCGGTGCGGGTGCTGCAGGGTGACCCGTCACAGGTGATTCTCGACCAGGCGCAGAAACTCTCCGTGGATTTGTTGATCGTAGGTAGTCATAGCCATGGTGCAGGTGCGGAAACACCTCTGGGCCGGACCGCTGCGCGGGTATTGCAACTGTCTCGGGTGCCGGTTTACCTGGTGCCGCTGGTTGAACGTCGCCGCCAAGGGGATCGCTAGAACAACAGATAGTGGCAATTTGACAAAAAAGTTCTAGATTTATTCTTCGAACCATTAATATAGTTATATATCGTCGCTGATGCCCGTGGCGTCTACCTTGCTTTGAGGGATTCATATGAAGCTTCAACAACTGCGCTACATCTGGGAAGTGGCGCACCACGACCTCAACGTTTCCGCTACGGCCCAAAGCCTTTACACCTCGCAACCGGGCATCAGCAAGCAGATCCGTCTGCTGGAAGACGAACTGGGCGTCGAGGTTTTTGCCCGCAGCGGCAAGCACCTGACCCGCGTCACCCCAGCCGGCGAGCGCATCATCACCACCGCCGGCGAGATCCTGCGCAAGGTTGAAAGCATCAAGCAGATCGCCCAGGAATTCTCCAACGAGAAGAAAGGCACCCTGTCGATCGCCACTACGCACACTCAGGCACGTTATGCCTTGCCGCCGGTGATCAGCAATTTCATCAAGCAGTACCCGGACGTTGCCCTGCACATGCACCAGGGTTCGCCGATGCAAATCGCTGAAATGGCCGCTGACGGCACCGTGGATTTCGCCATTGCCACCGAAGCCCTGGAGCTGTTCGGCGACCTGGTGATGATGCCGTGCTACCGCTGGAACCGCTGCGTGGTCGTGCCTCAGGGCCACCCGCTGACCAAGGTGTCCAAGCTGACTCTCGAAGCCTTGGCCGAATACCCGATCGTGACTTACGTGTTCGGTTTTACCGGCCGTTCGAAACTCGATGAAGCCTTCAGCCATCGCGGCCTGACGCCGAAAGTGGTGTTCACCGCGGCCGACGCCGACGTGATCAAGACTTATGTTCGTCTGGGCCTGGGCGTGGGCATCGTGGCAAAAATGGCAGTCGATGCCAAACTCGACAGCGATCTGGTCATGCTCGATGCCAGCGACCTGTTCGAATCCAGCATCACTAAAATCGGTTTCCGCCGTGGCACCTTCCTGCGTGGTTTCATGTGCGACTTCATCGAGAAGTTCGCGCCGCACCTGACCCGCGAAGTCATGGCCAAGGCCATTCAGTGCCACAACAAGCAGGAGTTGGAAGAGCTGTTCGACGGCGTCGAACTGCCGGTCCACTGATCCCTTTTAAATCACCTCGGTAACAGCAAACTGTTGCCGAGCGCCCGCCACCAGAATCTCTACCTCGTCCCCTTCGAACTTGCCCAGCAGGCTTTTACCCAGCGGTGAGCGAGGGGTGATGACGGTGATCATCTGTCCGACCATATCGACCTTCAGACCCGCCGCGTCAGGCGCCAGAAACAGCCACTGCTCACGACCCTTTTCGTCTTCCAGGCCGAGCAGGGCGCCCACTTCGATCCCGCGTTGTGGGTCATACGGGCGCAAGGTCACGTTTTGGCAAAGCACGAGTGACTGCCTGATTTCTTCGACACGCCTGGCTTGTCCGGCCGCCAGATAAGACGCTTCCAACCCCAACGTGTCGTACTTGTTTTCAGCGATGTTTTCTTCGTGGGTCGCGGTTTCGTAAGCGGTTTGCGCGGCACGTTCGGCGATGTCGAGATCAATCCGCAGCTTGCCGAGAATCAGTTGGTGGACGGTTTGCTTATTCATGATCAGTCGCAGAATTGCAGGACATTGGCGCGGCTTTTTTCGCTCGGCGCGGTCTGGTCCTGTTGCAGCCAGAACTGGCATTTCGGATTGGACAGGTTGCGACCGCTGCTGCGGGCCTGATCCATGCGTTGCTGCTGCTCGTTCTTGCGCAGGTTCTCTTCGTACTGTTCGAACAGCGGGCTTTGCGCCGGGATGTCCGGCACCGGCTGCACTACCACTGGCGGCTTGGCCAGTTGCTCTACAGCGGCTGCGACCGGCGCGAGTTGCTCGCTGAACAGCAGGCGCGAGGCGAGCCAGCAGGTCAGCGCAATTGCGAGGAATCCAAGCCATAGACCGAGGGCAATACTGCCGGTCAATTGCAGCGCATTGAGCTGAATCGGCAACGGGCGGCGCGGGGCGGGACGGTAGGGCATGGCTGCCTCCTGGCGGGTGGTCGCGGGCAAATGGCGATTGTCGCACGAAGATTAATCGCCGTCGGCTCTTCTGCGTGAGGTAATTTATGCGGACAATCGGCGCCTTTGCCAACGGGAGCCTGGAATGCCTGAAATGCCTCAAGTGAAAAACCGCTGGCGCTGGGATATTTTTTGCACCGTGGTCGACAACTTTGGCGACATCGGCGTGACCTGGCGCCTGGCCCGACAGTTGGTGGCCGAGCATGCCGTGGCGGTGCGGTTGTGGGTCGATGACCTGCGGGCCTTTGAACGTATCTGTCCTGAAATCGACATCAGCGCCACGCAGCAATGGCAGCAGGGTGTGGAGGTGCGTCAGTGGCCCACCGAATGGCAACCCGCTGAAGCCGCTGATGTGGTGATCGCCGCGTTCGCCTGCCAGTTGCCGGGCCCTTACATGGACGCCATGGCTTCGCGGGAAAAGCCGCCGCTGTGGATGAACCTCGACTACCTGAGCGCCGAAGACTGGGTGATCGGTTGTCACGGTTTGCCGTCGGTGAAGTACAAGAATGTGCAGAAGTACTTCTTCTTTCCGGGGTTTCAGAAAGGCACGGGCGGGTTGCTGCGTGAAAGCGGTTTGCTTGAACGTCGCAGGCAGTTTCAGCAAGACCCCGAGGCGCAGCGAGCATTCCTGCAAGGCCTTGGGATTGATCGCGCGCCCAATGCCCAACTGATCTCGCTATTTGCCTACGAAAATAGCGGCTTGGCCAGTTGGCTGGACGTGATGGCCGTCGATTCGACACCCACGCATCTGTTGGTGCCCGAAGGCCGGATTCTCGGGGATGTCGAACGTTGGCTGGGCGTCGACGGATTGGCCGCCGGTGCGCTGCATGTGCGAGATCAATTGACCGTACAAATCCTGCCGTTCGTCCGACAGGATCAATACGATCACGTGCTTTGGTGTTGCGATTTCAACGCCGTGCGCGGTGAAGATTCCTTTGTCCGCGCGCAATGGGCAGGGCGGCCGCTGCTCTGGCACATCTATCAGCAGGACGAAGACATCCACCTGGACAAGCTCGACGCCTTCCTGACGCTGTACACGAAAGGCCTGTCCGAGCCTGCCGGCGAGGCGATCAGCGGTCTTTGGCGTGCGTGGAATGCGGGTCATGATATGTCCGACCACTGGCTTGCGACCCGTAAACACTGGCCGGAGCTGCAAAAACACGCCGAGACGTGGTGTCTGGAACAGGCCTTGCAGGCCGATCTTGCCGCGGCGCTGGTACAGTTTTATGTAAATTGGATATGATACGCGGCCTAGATTTTTGTAAATCCCATCCAAATTCGGATATTCGCAATGAAAACTGGTAAAGAACTGAAACCCGGTACCGTGATCCGTCTCGAAAACGATCCTTGGCTGGTTCAGAAAGCTGAATTCACCAAATCCGGTCGTAACAGCGCGATCATGAAGACCAAGCTGAAAAACCTGCTGACCGGTTACAAGACCGAGATCGTTTACAGCGCTGACGACAAACTGGACGACGTAATCCTCGACCGCAAAGAAGCGACCCTGTCCTTCATCAGCGGCGACACCTACACGTTCATGGACACCACTGACTACACCATGTACGAGCTGAACGCTGAAGACATCGAAGCCGTTCTGCCTTTCGTTGAAGAAGGCATGACCGATGTTTGCGAAGCGATCTTCTTCGAAGAGCGTCTGGTTTCCGTAGAACTGCCAACCACTATCGTGCGTCAGGTTGACTACACCGAAGGTTCCGCTCGCGGTGACACTTCCGGCAAGGTAATGAAGCCTGCCAAACTGAAGAACGGTACCGAGCTGTCGGTTGCTGACTTCATCGAAATCGGCGACATGATCGAGATCGATACCCGCGAAGGCGGTTCCTACAAAGGCCGTGCTAAATAAGCACAGCTTCAGGAATGAAAAAGCCCGACCATTGAGTCGGGCTTTTTTGTGCTTGTCTGAAACACCCGCCCCTGTAGGAGCGAGGCTTGCCCGCGAAAGCGTCGTGTCATTCAACATCGATGTCGACTGACACGACGCTTTCGCGGGCAAGCCTCGCTCCTACAGGGGGCGGTGTTATTTCAGGTGTTGCTTGAGTTCTTCGGACGCTTGCAGCATCGCCGAACGTACCGCCGGCACCTGGCTCACTACGTTAAGCAAGCCGTAGTCGTGAATCATCCCGTTGTAACGAACCGATGTGACCGGCACACCCGCCTCGTCGAGTTTGCGGGCATAGGCTTCACCTTCATCGCGCAACACGTCGGCACCGGCTGTCTGCACCAGCGCAGGCGGTAAGCCCTTCAGTTGCGCGGTGGTGGCCCGCAGCGGCGAGGCGTAGATCTCGTTACGTTGTTTGGCGTCGGTGGTGTAGTTGTCCCAGAACCACTTCATCATGTTTTTGGTGAGGAAGTGACCCTCGGCAAACTGGTTGTAGGACGCGGTTTCGAAGCTGGCATCGGTCACCGGCCACAGCAGCACCTGGAACTTGATCGCTGGCGTGCCCTTGTCTTTGGCCATCAGTGCAACCACGGCCGCCATGTTGCCACCGACGCTGTTGCCGGCCACGGCTAGGCGTTTGCCGTCGACGTTGATCTCTTTACCGTGCTCGGCCACCCATTTGGTCGCGGCGTAGGCCTGGTTGATCGCCACCGGATAATGCGCTTCCGGGGACGGGGTGTAATTGACGAACACCGCTGCTGCACCCGACCCTGTCACCAGGTCGCGAACCAGACGTTCGTGGGTCGGGAAATCTCCCAGCACCCATCCGCCGCCGTGAAAGAACATGAACACTGGCAGCTCGCCCTTGACACCGGCCGGCCGGACGATGGTCAGGCTGAGCGGTTGGCCGTCGACCTGGATGGTCTTCTCGCTGACATCGGCTTTTGGCAGTGTCGGTTTCACCGAGGCTTGCGCACCCACCAGCACCGCACGGGCTTCTTTGGGGGTGAGTTGTTCCATCGGTTTGCCGGTGCCGGCATTCAGAACGTCGAGGAACGCCTGGGTGTTGTGTTCAACCCCATCGCCCGCAAAGGCGTTGCTGATGGACATAGCGAGAAGGGTGCCGGTCAAGACTTTGCTGAAAGTGTTCATGTTCATTTCCTGTTCGGGCCTGGTAGTCGGCGGTTAGACGGTGACGTGCAGGCGCACATCGACGTTGCCACGGGTCGCGTTCGAGTACGGGCAGACTTGGTGAGCCGCCTCGACCAGGCTTTGCGCGTCGGCTTGTTCAAGACCTGGCAGGCTGATGTGCAGGTCGATGTCCAGGCCGAAACCACCAGGGATCTGGCCGATGCCGACATGGGCGGTGATCGACGCGTCGTTCGGGATGCTGCGTTTGGTCTGGCTGGCGACGAATTTCAGCGCGCCGATGAAGCAGGCGGAGTAGCCGGCGGCGAACAATTGCTCAGGGTTGGTCGCTGCGCCGCCGGCACCACCGAGCTCTTTCGGGGTGGCGAGTTTGACGTCGAGGATGTTGTCACTGGAAACCGCACGACCGTCACGGCCGCCAGTGGAGGTTGCGATTGCGGTGTAGAGAGTTTGCATGGTGTGAGCCTCGTTCAGATTTGATTTATTTGCGCTAAATGTTTGCGCGCTAAGTAAGTGCGAGATGAATGTATCGCGCTAATAGTTAGCGCGCAAGATAATTTTTTGAAAAAGTTTTGGCTTGAAGGGGGGCGCGGATTGGATGTGCTGAGTTAGAGCGGTCGCGGCAGGATTTTTTAGCGGAAGATTTTTTCGAAGGAAGCAACCCGATCAACTGGGACACCACAAAAACAAATGTGGGAGTGAGCCTGCTCGCGATGACGGAGTGTCAGTCAGTATCAATGCTCAATGACACACTGCAATCGCGAGCAGGCTCGCTCCCACAGGGATTTGGGGGGATTGAGGGATTAAAGGCTGTCTTGCAGATTGCTACGCAGCTCTTGCAGCTCCGCTTGCAGTTTTTGCAATCTCTCAAGCGTCATTCCGCTTGCACCGAGGATGCACTGGGGAATGCTGCGCGCCTTGTCGCGTAACGCACGGCCCTGTTCGGTCAGCTCGACGATCACCACCCGTTCATCCTCTCGGCTGCGGGTGCGACTGAGCAATCCTTCGACCTCCAGGCGTTTGAGCAAGGGGGTCAGTGAGCCGGGGTCTGTCAGCAGTCGCGTGCTGATTTCGCCTACGGTCAGCCCGTCCCGCTCCCACAACACCATCATCGCCAGATACTGCGGATAGGTCAGCCCCAGCGCTTGCAACAGCGGCTTGTAGACCTTGGTCATCAGCAGCGAGGTGGAATGCAGGGCGAAACAAGCCTGATTATCCAGCAGCAGCGGGTCGCAGTTATCCGGGGTGGTGCGTTCGGTGGTCATTTCAAAGCCTTGATCAGTGATCGTCATGAATCTAGCGGGCGAATCTTTAATGCACCAGACAATTCTAGACTAATGCCGGTCCAGGGTGTTTTGCAGTGCCAGGTCCCACGGCGGAATCGGGCTGAAGCGGGTTTTCAGATACTCCAGCAATAAGCGGCTTCGGGAGTTGGGTTGTTGCTCAAGACGTAATGCATAGATGCCGGTGGTCTCCGGTGGAGGCAAGCCGTTTTCACAAAACAGCGGCAGCAACTCGCCACGCAAAAGGTACTCGCTGGCCAGCCAGGTCGGCAAATGCGCGATGCCCAGCCCCGCCAACGCCCCACAGACCAGTGCTTCGGCATTGTTGGCACTCATGCGGATGCGCGCCGGGCGATGCAGGTGCAGGTGCCCGTCGCGCTCAAAGCGCCAGGCAAAGGGTGGGGCCAGGCCGTCCCAGTCAAGGCCGTCATGTTCGATCAACTGCGCCGGTTCGGTCGGGACGCCGCGGCGTTTCAGGTATTGCGGGCTGGCACAGGCAATGCGCACCATACTTGCCAGCGGCGTGGCCACCAGACGGGTGTCGGCCATTTGACCTGCGCGCAGCACCAGATCCACCTTCCCCAGGTTCAGCCCCTGCATGTCGACAAAACTGTCGATCAAATGCAATTGCACGTCGAGGCCCGGATAGAGCATCAGGAAGTCGGCAATCACCGGCGCCAAGTGCCGTCGGCCGAACGCCGCTGGCGCATCGATGCGGATCAAGCCCTCCGGCGCACTGCTCAGGGATACGGCTTCGGCGCGGGCCAGGCGCAGTTCCGCCACAATCCGTCGCGCCCGCTCGGCGAACGCCAGGCCAGCAGGAGTAGCACGCACCGCGTGGGTGCTGCGAATGAACAACTGGCTGCCGACTGCGTTTTCCAGGCTGTCGATACGTCGCGCCACCGCCGAAGGCGTCAGCGGATGTCGCCGGGAGGCCGCGGAAAAGCTCCCGGTTTCCAGCACATCAAGGAACAGGCCGAGTTGATCGGTCAATTGATTCGGGTTCATGGTGTGTCAGCGCTTGTGCGAAGTTGGCACAGCCATTGTGCGTTGCTGTGCGTTTCCCCGCCAGCGCCGACTGCGTAGGATGAATGGCCTGATAAAAGGAAAATCGCCTGTGATTGAGTTTGTGATGTATCTGGTCTTCGGCGCCGCCCTGGGAACTCTCGGTGGGCTATTCGGCATTGGCGGTGGTTTGATCGCGATTCCGCTACTAGGCGTGCTGTTCGGTCTCGATCAGCAAATTGCCCAGGGCACGGCGTTGGTCATGGTGGTGCCCAACGTGATGCTGGCGTTGTGGCGCTATCACCAGCGCAACCGCATCGAAATGCGCCATGCACTGCCATTGGCCGCAATGGGCTTCTGCTTCGCCTGGATCGGGTCGATCTGGGCGGTAGGCATTGACGCGCAAACCATGCGCGTGGGGTTTGTTGCGTTTCTGATTGCCCTGTCGACCTACAACCTGGTACGCATGTTCACCGCCAACGCACCGGCCTCTGCACAAATGCGTTATTCCTGGCCATGGTTGGGCGTGCTGGGCGCGGCATCCGGCACCATGGGCGGGTTGTTCGGGGTTGGCGGTGCGGTGGTGGCGACGCCGGTGCTGACCAGCCTGTTCGGCACCTCTCAGGTGGTGGCCCAAGGCTTGTCGCTGGCCCTGGCTCTGCCCAGCACCGGCGTCACACTGGTGACTTACGCCGTGCATCACCAGGTGGACTGGATGATCGGGTTGCCGTTGGCTGTCGGCGGGTTGATGAGCATCAGCTGGGGCGTGAAGATCGCCCACGCCATGCCGGAGCGGCTATTGCGCGGGTTGTTCTGCGGGTTCCTGGTGCTGTGCGCGGTGATGCTCGCGTTTAAAGTTTGAAGCCTTCGACGATGTGCTCGGCCAGGCACTCGGTGATCGGGGACGGGTTGTGCAGATTGCGCACCAGCATGATGCAGGCTTCCGGCAACAGCGGCAGGTCTTCGGCTTCTCCCAGGATGCGCATGTCCGGCGTGATCAGGCTTTCCAGTTGCGCAGTTACCGCGAGGCCCGCACTGACCACGGCCATTAACGCCGACAGGCTCGAACTGTTGTAGGCGATGCGGTAATCGCGCCCCATGGCGTCCAGCGCATTACACGCCCACAGCCTGCAGAAACAATCACTGTTGAACATCGCCAGGGGCAATGGCGTCTGCTCGTGGGCGTTGAAGCATTGAGCTTCGGCCCAGACGAAACGCTCCTTGCGCAGCAACTGGCCGATTTCAGTACCGGGCTCGCGGGTGACGATGGACAAGTCCAGGTCCTGGCGTTGCAACAGTTGTTTGGTTGATTCGCAGTGAACCTCGATCTGGATCAACGGGTAAAACTTGGCGAAACGCGACAGGATCCCCGGCAGGAAACGCATGACGTAATCGTCGGGCGTGCCGATGCGCACGGTGCCGACCATGTGCGGCTCGCGCAGGGTGTTGAAAACTTCGCTGTGGAGTTTGAGGATGCGCCGCGCGTAACCCAGCAATACCTGGCCCTCGGCAGTCAACTTGACCTGGCGTCCATCACGTTCGAACAGCTGGCGCTGCAACACGTCTTCTTCCAGACGCTTCATCTGCATGCTCACCGCTGACTGCGTGCGGTTGACCATTTCTCCGGCACGGGTAAAACCACCCTGGTCGGCAATGGCGACAAAGGTGCGTAGCACGTCAGTATCGATACTTGGGTACGCCGACATCCATCAATCTCCGAGATGGTTACCATCAGAAACATTCGTTGGATTGATCTTAGCGCTGAGGCGAGACTTGAGCCATCCCTAAAGGAGGGCAACAAGATGAAAGGTCATAACGAGCATGTAACGGAAGAAAAATTCTCAATCCACGCGGTATCCGATCTGCTGCACAAGTTTAGTCGCTGGTACGAACTTCACCGTGAACGTGAGCTGCTGGCAAGTTTGAGCGACGAAGCACTGAAGGACATTGGCGTGAGTCGTGCCGATGTCGAACATGAATCGGTCAGGCCGTTCTGGGATGATCCGATGCATAAATGATGAGGCCATCGCTACACAAACCCCTCTCTGGTGAGGTAGGTTGCGAGCAGACACGGAGGTATTCATGCCCGCAACGCTGTCCTTTTCCAACAAACAGGCTCGACGTCTGGCGCTGGCCGCCCAAGGGTTCAACGGGCGGCAACCGCCAGCGGCGATCAAACCGGTTCAGCTCAACCGGCTGATCGAACGGCTGGGCATTCTGCAGATCGATTCGGTCAATGCGTTGGTGCGTTCGCACTACCTTCCCTTGTTTTCCCGCCTCGGAAATTACTCCCCCGATTTGCTCGATCAGGCTGCCTGGAGTCAGGGCCGACGTCGCACGTTATTCGAGTATTGGGGCCATGAAGCTTCGTTGCTGCCTATGTCGATGTACCCCTTGATGCGCTGGCGCATGCAGCGTGCAACGCGTGGCGAAGACATCTACCAGCAACTGGCGCGTTTCGGTCGCGAGCAGCAGGACACGATTCGCCGAGTGCTGGCCTCGGTGCAGGCACTTGGCGCTCTGGGGGCTGGAAGTCTGTCGACCCGTCAGGAGCGGGCCGGGCCATGGTGGGACTGGAGCGCAGAAAAACATGCGCTGGAATGGCTGTTCGCCGCCGGTGAAGTCACGGTCGCCGGTCGCCGCGGATTCGAGCGGTTGTATGATTTGCCGGAGCGGGTGATTCCTTCAGCGGTTCTGCAACAGCCTTTGCTCAGTGAGGCCGAGGCCCAGCGCGGGCTGTTGCTGCATGCGGCGACGGCATTAGGTGTTGGCACGGAAAAGGACCTGCGCGATTATTTTCGCCTGAACCCGGCAGACAGCCGGCCGCGTCTGGCTGAACTGATAGAGACGGGTGAATTACTGGCCTGCGAGGTTCAGGGCTGGCGTCAACCGGCCTACTGCTTGCCCGAGCCGAAAGTGCCGCGCAAGGTCGAGTCCAGTGCCTTGCTATCACCTTTTGACTCGTTGATCTGGGAGCGCAGCCGCACCGAGCGGTTGTTCGATTTCCGTTATCGACTGGAGATTTACACGCCCCAGGACAAACGGGTCTACGGCTATTACGTACTGCCGTTTTTACACAATGAACGGATTGCCGCGCGGGTTGATCTGCGTGCCGAACGAGCGTTGGGCCGGCTGGCGGTGCATGCCGTGCATGAAGAGGAGCCAGGGCTGGACGAGGTGGGGATGCTGGCGTTGGCGGGCAATCTGCGGCAAATGGCGGATTGGCTGGGGCTTGAGCAGGTTCAGCTCAATTGCCCGCGGGCGAGTGGCGCGCGCTTGCGGGTGGCGTTGGCACAGATTCAGGGTGTCTGAGCGGGCGCCTCCGCGGGCAAGCCTCGCTCCTACTGATTCAACGCAATCCTGTAGGCGCGAGGCCGTTGCCCGCGAATGGCGCGACGCGATTCAGCGCCGAACTTGCTTCAGCGTCTCGGCAATCAGGAACGCCAATTCCAGCGACTGATCGGCATTCATCCGCGGATCGCAATGGGTGTGGTAACGGTCCGACAACCCGTCTTCAGTGATTGGTCGGGCACCACCAATGCACTCGGTCACGTTCTGCCCGGTCATCTCGATATGGATACCGCCGGCGTAACTGCCTTCCGCTTCGTGAACCTGGAAGAACTGCTTCACCTCACCGAGGATCTGCGCAAAGTCGCGGGTCTTGTAACCGCTGCTGGCCTTGATGGTGTTGCCGTGCATCGGGTCCGAGCTCCAGAGCACCTGCTTGCCTTCACGCTGCACCGCGCGGATCAACGCCGGCAAGTGATCGCCAACCTTGTTCGCGCCCATGCGTGCGATCAAATTCAAGCGGCCTGGGTCGTTGTCCGGGTTCAGCACGTCGATCAGGCGAATCAGGTCTTCGGGGTTCATGCTCGGGCCGACCTTTACCCCGATCGGATTATTCACGCCACGCAGGAATTCGACGTGGGCGCCGTCGAGTTGACGGGTGCGGTCACCGATCCACAGCATGTGCGCTGAGCAATCGTAGTAATCGTTGGTCAGGCTGTCGCGGCGCACGAAGGCTTCTTCGTAATTCAGCAGCAGCGCTTCGTGGGCCGTGAAGAAACTGGTTTCGCGCAGTTGTGGCGAACTGTCCATGCCGCAAGCGCGCATGAAGGCCAGGGTTTCATCGATGCGATCGGCCAAGTGGCTGTATTTTTCAGCCAGCGCCGAGTTGGCGATGAAGTCCAAGTTCCATTTGTGCACCTGATGCAGGTCGGCAAAACCGCCTTGGGCGAAAGCGCGCAGCAGGTTCAGGGTTGCGGTGGACTGGTGGTAGGACTGGAGCAAGCGCTCCGGGTCCGGCACGCGGCTTTTTTCATCGAAACCGATGCCGTTGACGATGTCGCCACGGTAGGCGGGGAGGGTTACACCGTCGATGGTTTCATCGTTGGCCGAGCGAGGCTTGGCGAACTGGCCGGCCATGCGCCCGACCTTGACCACCGGGCAACCCGCGGCGAAGGTCATGACAATCGCCATCTGCAGCAGGACTTTAAAGGTGTCGCGAATTTTTGCGGCCGAGAACTCGGCGAAGCTTTCGGCGCAATCGCCACCCTGCAACAGAAACGCGCGGCCCTGGGTGACTTCAGCGAACTGACGGCGCAACTCCCGGGCTTCACCGGCAAACACCAGCGGCGGGTAGCTGGCCAGGGTCTGCTCGACATGACGCAAATGCGCGGCGTCGGGGTAAAGGGGTTGTTGCTGGATCGGCAGGGCGCGCCAGCTGTCAGGGCTCCAGGGTTGGCTCATCACGGTCTCGGTTGTTTTACGCTCGGACGTTCATGTTATCAGCAAATTAGTGCGTGACCTGTTCCGGTTGCTTCGCGGACAATCGCGCCTTTGCCGCTTCATGTTGCGGATTATCGCGTTGCCGGGCCAGGCGACGATCAGGAGACGAAATGACTGAGGAGCGCGTCGAGCATTTGCTCGCCGAGGTACAGGATGAGTTCGGCGTGATTCGCGTGCTGGAGGTGGCCGATTACCGATTTCTCGAGTTCGGTGATGCCATCGAGCAGAGCTGCGTGTTCACGGCTGACCCGAGCTGGCTCGAGTACGATTACACCCGGGCGATGCTGATTGGCGCGCTGTGCCACGAACAGCCGGAAAGCGCACTGTTTCTTGGCCTCGGCGCCGGCACGCTGACCCAGGCGTGCCTCAAGTTTCTGCCCCTTGAAGATGTAGAAGCCATCGAATTGCGCCCCGACGTACCGCGTCTGGCCATCGAATACCTGGGGCTCGATGATGATCCGCGTTTGTACATCCGCGTCGGCGATGCGCTGGAGTTGCTCGATACCGCTGAACCGGCGGACTTGATCTTCGTCGACCTTTATACCGATGTCGGTCCCGGTGTCGGGCATCTGGCCTGGAGCTTCCTGGAAAACTGTCAGAAACGCTTGAATCCGGGCGGCTGGCTGGTGATCAATCAATGGGCCACCGACGACGGCAAGCCCTTGGGTGCTGCATTGTTGCGCGGGCTCTATCACCGGCATTACTGGGAGCTGCCGGTGAAGGAGGGCAATGTGATTCTGATCGTGCCTTCGGAGCTGGATCAGGAACTGGACATGAATGGACTGCTTGCCCGGGCCGAAGGGCTGGCGCCGCGGTTGGGGTATTCGTTGCAGTCGTTGATCAAGGCGATTCGCCCGGCGACTTGATGCAATGAGGCCTTGTGGCGAGGGAGCTTGCTCCCGCTTGAGTGCGCAGCACTCACAAGATTTGCATTGATTGCGAAGATTTTGTGGCCGCTTCGCAGCCCAGCGGGAGCAAGCTCCCTCGCCACAAAAGCAAATCTGTCAGCAGCCCTTGAAGACCCCCGGCCGCTTTTCGATCATCGACCGCACACCTTCCCGGGCATCCTCACTCGCCAGCAACTTCTTCACCAGCGGCGGCAATGCCTGCGCCGCCGCAGTTTCCCCTTCGTATCGTGCCTGCCGGGCAGACATCAACGTCGCCTGAACCCCCAACGGCGCCTGCCGGGCGATCCGTTCAGCCAATTCAATGGCCCGTGGCAGCAGATCCTCGCTGGCCATGACTTCCTGCACCAACCCCAGGTGCAACGCTTCATGCGCATCAAATTCATCGCCAGTCAGCAGCCAGCGCATGGCATTGCCCCAGCCGGCGACTTGATGCAGGCGCAACGTGGCACCGCCGAAGGGGAAGATCCCGCGCTGCACTTCCTTCTGCGCAAATCGGGTGTTGCTGGCGCAGAGGTTGATGTCGGCGGCCAGCATCAACTCGATGCCAATGGTCAGGCAGTAGCCTTGCGCGGCGACAATCACCGGTTTGCTCACCCGGGGCCCGGCAAACACGCCCCACGGATCGCAACCGCCGAGCGGTGCCTGCCAGCCTTCGGCCAGGGCCGCACTGGCATTGATCAGGTCGAGCCCGGCGGTGAAGTGCTCGCCATGAGCGAACACCACCGCCACCCGCGCTTCGCTGTCGGCCTCGAACTCGCCGTAAGCCAGGCTCAGTGCGTTGAGCAGATCGAGGTCGAAGGCATTGCGCTTGGCCACCCGATCCAGGCCGATCATCAGGACATGGCCGTGTTTTTCACGGGTGACACGACTGGAGTCGGGCTGATTCATGGAGCATTTCCTCGGGCGGGAAGGGTGTGCCAGGCCGCGGGTCAAAACCGCTGGTCTGCGTCACAAGGATGAACCGTTTTAGCGCCATCGCCAGCAGGGCCGGGCCTTTGAAAAATAGACCGTTGCACGATTATCTGCAAAGCGTGTGACATAACGGTGTATACGTCAGTTTTCCGACAAATAATGCTCCCTTTTTGGGCGATTTCCGGTATAGTGCGCGCCGGCCTTTAACCGGGCCGCGTTTAGGTAGCGCAATTTCCCGAAGTCAGCTTCGGCTGCACGTCCGCACAGCGGACTCTCCCTTGACGAATCTTTTTCATTCATTCGTTTTCGCAAATCCCCGCCGACAAAGCAGCCAGGGCGACTCTTGAGTCTTACACGGCATGCGCAGCTTTGGAGCATGGGTCTTTGCGGATGCACTTAGAGGCAGACCCATGACCCAGGAAACCGGCGGCTTCGCCGCTTTTAATCTTAATCCGAACATTCTTGCAGCCGTCATCGCGACTGGCTACGAAGAGCCTTCGGCTATTCAGCAGCAATCGATCCCGATCATCATGGCCGGTCACGACATGATTGGTCAGGCGCAAACCGGTACGGGTAAAACCGCCGCGTTCGCCCTGCCGATCCTGCACCGCATCGATCCTGCTAAGCGCGAGCCGCAAGCCCTGATCCTGGCGCCAACCCGTGAGTTGGCGCTGCAAGTAGCAACCGCTTTCGAAACCTACGCCAAGCAAATGCCGGGCGTTACCGTTGTGGCCGTTTACGGCGGCGCCCCGATGGGCCCACAACTGAAAGCAATCCGTAATGGCGCACAGATCGTTGTCGCCACACCGGGCCGTCTGTGCGACCACCTGCGTCGTGACGAAAAAGTCCTGTCGACCGTGAACCACCTGGTTCTGGACGAAGCGGACGAAATGCTCAAACTGGGTTTCATGGACGACCTCGAAGTTATCTTCAAGGCTCTGCCGCCAACCCGTCAGACCGTGTTGTTCTCGGCCACCCTGCCGCAGTCGATCCGTGCCATTGCCGAACGCCATCTGCGCGATCCGCAACACGTGAAGATCCAGACCAAGACTCAGACCGTTACCGCGATCGAACAGGCTCACCTGTTGGTTCACGCTGACCAGAAGACCTCGGCTGTATTGAGCCTGCTGGAAGTGGAAGACTTCGACGCCCTGATCATGTTCGTGCGCACCAAGCAAGCGACCCTGGACCTGGCCAGTGCCCTGGAAGCCAAAGGCTACAAAGCCGCTGCGCTGAACGGTGACATTGCTCAGAACCAACGTGAGCGCGTGATCGAATCCCTCAAGGATGGCCGTCTGGACATCGTTGTGGCGACCGACGTTGCTGCTCGTGGCCTGGACGTTCCGCGCATCACTCACGTATTCAACGTTGACATGCCGTACGATCCAGAATCCTACGTTCACCGTATCGGCCGTACTGGCCGTGCCGGTCGCGAAGGTCGTGCACTGTTGCTGGTGACTCCGCGCGAGCGCCGCATGCTGCAAGTGATCGAGCGTGTAACCGGTCAGAAAGTTGCTGAAGTCCGCCTGCCGGATGCTCAGGCCGTTCTCGATGCCCGCATCAAGAAACTGACCAACAGCCTGTCGCCACTGGTAGCTGATGCTGAATCGACCCACGGTGATCTGCTGGATCGCCTGACTGCCGACATCGGTTGCACCCCGCGTGCACTGGCCGCTGCTCTGCTGCGCAAGGCAACCAACGCTCAGGCGCTGACCCTGGCCGCGATCGAGAAAGAACGTCCACTGGTGCCGAACAACGCACCGCGTGGCGATCGTCCAGAGCGCACCGGTGATCGTCCGGACCGTGGTGATCGTGAGCGTCGTGCTCCGGTTCCATTGGCCGAAGGTCGTGCTCGTTGCCGTACCGCGCTGGGTGCGCGCGATGGCATCGCTGCCAAGAACCTGCTGGGCGCTATCCTCAACGAGGGTGGCCTGGCTCGCGAAGCAATCGGTCGCATCCAGGTGCGTGACAGCTTCAGCCTCGTCGAGCTGCCGGAAGATGGTCTGGAGCGTCTGCTGACCAAGCTGAAGGACACTCGCGTTGCCGGTAAGCAGTTGAAGCTGCGTCGCTATCGCGAAGATTGATCCGCTCTCGAGCTGATTGATCGAACATAAAAAATCCCCGACTGGTTCGGGGATTTTTTTTGGCCTGCTGTTTGTGCCTGGACTGGGCATCGAGTTGCCCCAATCGCGAGCAGGCTCGCTCCCACATTGGATTGTGAGCCCCTTAGGAGCGAGCCCGCTCGCGAAGGGGACGCCTCGGTCTACCTGTCAGTCAAAACGGTAGATGTCCATCCCCAGCGCACCCATGGTGAACCCTTGATGGGCAACGCTGAACTCACCCCCAGCCCCGCGAGCAAAGTACAACGGCAGCAAATGCTCATCGCTGGGATGATTGCGCACTGCGTTTGGCGCCTGCTGACGATAATCGTGCAGTGCGGCTTCATCGTTGGCGGCGAGTTTTTCAATCATCCAGTCACGGAACGTCCGGGCCCACGGTTCGACACTTTCCGGGCCGGCGTGCCAGTCCAGTTCACGCAGGTTATGGGTGATGCTGCCGGAGCCGATCAACAACACGCCGTGTTCGCGCAGGCTGGCCAAGGCATGGCCGACCCGGGTTTGCAGGGCAGGGCCGCCACGGGTGGGCAGCGAGACTTGCACCACCGGGATGTCGGCCTGCGGATACATCAACGACAAAGGCACCCAGACGCCGTGGTCGAAGGGGCGTTTGGTATCGATCCGTGCCGGCAGGTTGTCGGCCTGCAGTAACTCGACCACCTCGCCAGCCAGTTGAGGATTGCCGGGTGCCGGGTATTGCACTTCGAACAGTGCTTTCGGGAAGCCGCCGAAATCGTGCCAGGTTTCAGGCCGAGGATTGCCACTGACCAGCAAGTCGTTACTTTCCCAGTGTGCAGAGACGATCACGATGGCTTCCGGTTTCGGCATTTCGGCGGCCAGGCGAGCGAGGGCGGGCCCGCTGGCACCCGGTTCCAGTGCCAACATGGGCGAGCCATGGGATATGTACAGGCTGGGGAACATGAAAGAGCTCCTGAGGGGTAAGATGGCAGCATCTTCAGTCAGATCATTGATCTAAATCTAATATAAGTTTTAGGGTCTTTTGATCGAATTTTCGGGATTAATTATGCAGCCGGAGTTTTGGCACAAGCGGTGGACGTCGAATCAGATCGGCTTTCACCTGCCGGAAGTGAATCCATATCTGCAACGTTACTGGCCGCAGCTGGGCCTGGAGGAGGGCGCGCGCGTCCTGGTGCCGCTATGTGGGAAAAGCCTGGATCTGCTCTGGCTGGCGAAATGCGGTCACGAGGTGTTGGGCATCGAATTGTCGGAAAAGGCGGTGGAAGACTTCTTCCACGAGCATCAATTTGATCCGGACGTCAGCGACCAGGGGCCTTTCACGGTCTATCGGGCGGGTTCGATCGAGGTCTGGTGCGGCGACTTCTTCGCGTTGACGGCCGGCGATGTCGCCGATTGCAGCGCGCTGTACGACCGCGCGGCATTGATCGCGTTGCCGCCGCCGATGCGTGAGCAATACGCCGAGCATTTGAAGCGGATTCTGCCGAAGGATTCGCTCGGGCTTTTGATTACTCTGGATTACGACCAGGCACAGAAGGAAGGCCCACCGTTTGCCGTGCCCGATGACGAAGTGCAACGGTTGTTCGGGGCAACCTGGGAGCTGAAGATTCTGGAAGACCAGGACGTATTGGGCGAGAGCTGGAAGTTTATCGAAAGTGGCGTTACTCGGCTTGAAGAGCGGGTTTATCGGGTTTCCAGCCGATAGATTTGTAGTGGCTTCACTGGACCATCGCGAGCTTGCTCGCGATGGGGCCCGAATGAACAGCGCAAAAATCAGCAGACAAAAAAAGGCCCGCATTCACTGCGGGCCTTTTCTTTTAACGCGTAGTGCGAGAGCTATCAGCCCCGACGACGCAACGCGTCAATACGCTCTTCCAGTGGCGGGTGGCTCATGAACATGCGAGCGAACCCTTGTTTGATGCCGCCGTTGATGCCAAAGGCATTCAGCGTATCCGGCATGTGCACCGGCAGGCCCTGTTCGGCACGAAGGCGTTGCAAGGCACCAATCATTGCGCTGGTACCGGCTAGGCGTGCACCGGCTTCGTCGGCACGGAACTCACGTTTGCGCGAGAACCACATGACGATGGAGCTGGCCAGAATGCCCAGGACCAGTTCGGCGAAGATCGTCGCTATGTAGTAGGCGATGCCCTGGCCTTCTTCGTTCTTGAAGATCACCTTGTCGACAAAGTTGCCGATGATCCGGGCGAAGAACATCACAAAGGTGTTCACCACGCCCTGGATCAACGCCAGGGTGACCATGTCGCCATTGGCTACGTGGCCGATCTCGTGGGCCAGGACCGCTTTCACTTCATCCGGCGAGAAACGCTCGAGCAGACCCTGGCTGACCGCGACCAGTGCGTCGTTCTTGTTCCAGCCCGTGGCGAACGCGTTGGCCTCGTAGGCGGGGAAAATCCCGACTTCGGGCATCTTGATCCCGGCTTCGCGGGACAGTTGCTCGACGGTTTGCAGCAGCCATTGCTCGTGACGTGTGCGCGGCTGGCTGATGATTTGGGTGCTGGTGCTCATCTTCGCCATCCACTTGGAGATGAACAGCGAGAACAGGGAACCGGCGAAACCAAAGACCGCACAGAAAATCAGCAGCTGATTGAGGTTGAGATCAACCCCGTTGGCCGCCATGAACCCGTTGAAGCCGAAAAGGCTCAGGGTGATGCTGGCAATCAGCACGACCGCCAGGTTAGTGGCCAAAAACAGCAGGATGCGCATCATGGTTGTAGAAATCTCCTCATGCTAAAGATGTAGCGTACTGCGGGGTATATAAGGTGCTGCACCGGGCTATTCAACCGAGTGACTATTTCAAACTGTGTCCTACAGCAACAGTCTAGCTGCTTGCAGGGCAATTCCGACGGCGATGCGGGAGGTGTTTGACAGCCAATTCGCCTCTCAGGCCCCGTCGTTGTTAGACGCGGCCCCAAAACGTGGCTTCAGTAAGCGACAGGAGCAGTGATGGCTGACAGGGGGCAAAGATATGTTGCTGAATTAATCACCGTGCGACCGATGCACGTGTCGCACGGTGAAGTTCAGTTTACTGGCGGTAGGATTTGAGGAAGTTACCGATCCGGCCAATGGCCATGTCCAGTTCGTCCACCCGTGGCAAGGTCACGACACGGAAGTGATCCGGCCAAGGCCAGTTGAAGGCCGTGCCTTGCACCACCAGCAGTTTTTCGGAGAGCAGCAGGTCGAGCACGAACTTCTCGTCATTGTGGATCGGGCAGACTTTCGGATCGATCCGCGGGAACGCATACAACGCCCCCATTGGCTTCACGCAACTCACGCCCGGAATATCGTTAAGCAGTTCCCAAGTGCGATTGCGCTGTTCCAGCAAGCGACCGTGCGGCAACACCAGGTCATTGATGCTCTGGTAACCGCCGAGAGCGGTCTGGATTGCATGCTGACTCGGCACGTTGGCACACAGGCGCATGTTGGCCAGCATGTCGATGCCTTCGATGTAGCTCTGGGCGTGGTGCTTCGGACCGGAAATGGCGATCCAGCCGGAACGGAAACCGGCCACACGATAAGACTTGGACAGACCGTTGAAGGTCAGGCACAGCAGGTCCGGCGCCAGGGAGGCGGTGCAGATGTGCACGGCATCGTCGTACAGGATCTTGTCGTAGATCTCGTCGGAGAACACCACCAGATTGTGCTGGCGTGCCAGTTCCAGCATGCCCAGCAGCACTTCTTTCGAATACACGGCACCGGTCGGGTTGTTCGGGTTGATGATCACCAGGGCCTTGGTGTTCGGGGTGATCTTGGCCTTGATGTCGGCCAGGTCCGGCCACCAGTTGGCCTGCTCGTCGCACAGGTAATGCACCGGGTTGCCACCGGACAGGCTCACGGCAGCCGTCCACAGCGGATAGTCAGGCGCTGGCACCAGCACTTCGTCGCCATTGTTCAGCAATGCCTGCAACGACATCACGATCAGCTCGGAAACGCCGTTGCCCAGGTAGATGTCTTCAATGCCGACACCTTCCACCTGCTTTTGCTGGTAGTACTGCATGACAGCCTTGCGCGCGCTGAACAGGCCTTTGGAGTCGCTGTAACCCTGAGCGGTCGGCAGGTTGCGGATCACGTCCTGGAGGATTTCGTCCGGCGCTTCGAAACCAAAGGGCGCCGGGTTGCCGATGTTCAGCTTGAGGATGCGATGACCTTCCTCTTCCAGGCGTTTGGCGTGCTTGAGCACTGGGCCGCGAATGTCGTAGCAGACGTTGGCGAGCTTGTTCGATTTGCTGACCTGCATGGCGATGTGTTCCCGAAAATGAACGATCCAGGCGGCGTATGAACTACCGTACTGGGAATCCTGCGTATTCACACAGGCCTGACGCCTTGAGATGCAGCACCCATAAATCCGTTTGAATGCGCGTGGCCTGGCTGCCAGACTGGCGTTTGACGAGGCGCAATCATACGTGCCGCCCGATCCGTGGAAAAGGTACAGATCGGGCTTTTTCAGCTGCTGAGGTGTGACGATGGAAAAGTTGGATAAAACCCTGGAAGAATGGAAGGCAATGCTCGATCCAGAGCAGTACAACGTTTGCCGTCTCAAGGGCACCGAACGGCCGTTCTCCGGCAAATACAACGACACCAAAACTGACGGTGTCTATCACTGCATCTGCTGCAACGAGCCGCTGTTCGACTCCAAAACCAAATTCGACTCCGGCTGCGGCTGGCCGAGCTTCTACGCGCCGATCGGCGACAGCGCCATGGTCGAGATCCGTGATGTCAGCCACGGCATGATCCGCACTGAAGTGGTTTGCGCCAAATGCGACGCGCACCTGGGGCACGTGTTCCCGGATGGCCCGCCGCCGACCGGTCTGCGTTATTGCATCAATTCGGTGTGCCTGGACCTGATATCGCGCGAGTAATGCGAGCCATGTAGGAGCGAAGCTTGCTCGCGAAGGCGTCTCAACATTCAGCACAGATGGTGACTGACCCGACGCCTTCGCGAGCAGGCTTAGCCCCTACAGATATCCGAAGATATCCGGCGCCCCCACACATTTAAATTGCACACAATTCAATTGCTCGCTATGTTCATGGCTTGTTCCGTCAATTCGAGCCAAACCCATGAGCGACAACCTGCTGACCATCCCGGTGACCACCATCAAAGGTGATCAGAAAACCCTGGCCGATTTCGCCGGCAAAGCCGTCCTGGTGGTCAACACCGCCAGCAAGTGCGGTTTTACCCCGCAATACAAAGGCCTGGAAGAATTGTGGCAGACCTACAAGGATCAAGGCCTGGTGGTGCTCGGCTTTCCCTGCAATCAGTTCGGCAAGCAGGAACCGGGTAACGAAGGGGCGATTTCCGAGTTCTGCGAGTTGAACTTCGGTGTCACCTTCCCGCTGTTCAAGAAGATTGACGTCAATGGTGCCGGTGCTCATCCGCTGTTTGTGCAATTGAAGAAACGTGCACCGGGCGTGCTCGGCTCCCAGGGCATCAAATGGAACTTCACCAAGTTCCTGATCGGCAAGGACGGCCAGTTGGTCAAGCGCTTCGCTCCGGCAACCAAGCCGCAGGACCTGAGCCGCGAGATCGAAGCCCTGCTCAAATGAACACCCTGTCCGTCGATTCGCTGAAGCTCGACAGCCAGCTCTGCTTCAAGCTGTATGCGGCTTCTCGGGCGGTGATCCGCGCCTACAAGCCGATGCTCGATCAACTGGGCCTGACCTATCCGCAATACCTGGCGATGCTGGTGTTGTGGGAATGGCAGGAAACGGCGCCGGAGCAGCCGACGGTCAAGGCGCTGGGCGAACGCCTGGCGCTGGATTCCGGCACCCTGACGCCGTTGCTCAAGCGCCTTGAGCAGCTGCAACTGGTGCAGCGCCAGCGTTCGGCGCGCGATGAGCGAGAAGTGCACCTGAGTCTTTCGCCGACCGGCAAGGCTTTGCGTGATCAGGTCGGGCCGCTCAAGGCCCGGTTGCTGTGCGACAGCGGCGTCGATCTGGATCGCCTGCATGATCTGCGCGACGGTCTCGATCACCTGCTGGGGCAAATCAAAGCGCTGTCGTAGTCGGTATCCACAGGTCGAGCAACGCGGCCAGTTCTTCTCGGCGAAAGGGCTTGGCCAGGTAATCGCTCATGCCCGCCACACGGCAGCGTTCGCGTTCCTCGGACATGGCGTTGGCAGTCAAGGCCACGATGGGCAGTTGTGGCCAGCGCCCGCTGCGACGGATTTGTCGGCTGGCTTCATAGCCATCCATCACCGGCATGTTGCAGTCCATCAGCACCAGGTCGAATTCGCTGTGCTCAAGCTGATCCAGGGCTTCGGCACCGTGAGCGGCGACGATCACCTCGCAACCGAGTTTGCCGAGCATGCCCTTGGCCACCAATTGATTGACCGGGTTGTCCTCGACCAGCAGGACACGTCCGCGTCGTTGGGGGGTAAGGTTTTCGACCCGGGCACCGTTGATCAGGTTGCTTTCGGGCAGCAGCACCCGGCGCAATGTCTGGTAAAGCGCATTGCGCGCCAAAGGACGAGCCTGCTGTTGCAGGGGCGCCAGGGCGTTGGCTTCTTCACTGGGCATGAAGCTGCCATAGGCGGTCACCAGCAAGATAGGCGCGTCGAGGGTCGGGCGCAGGCCAAACAGGCATTCGGGACAGTCGGTGATCAGCACGTCCGGGTCGAGGCCGATGAACGAGTCATCGATGGACCGTTGCTGATAGTCGAGCCCCCAGCCGGGCAACAGGTTTTTCAGCAGTTCCGCCAGGCCGCTGTTGGCCGCGGTGACGGCAATGACCTTGCCCGGTAACGGCTGTGGGGCGATGGCCCGGGTATGGCAGGGCAACGGCAGGTCGGCGCAGAACTGGCTGCCGAAACCCGCTTCCGAGCTGATGGTCAGCCGCCCCTGCATCGCTTCGCAGAGGTTATAGGTCAGCGCCAGGCCCAGCCCGGTGCCGCCAAATTGGCGGGTTATGCCGGCGCCGGCCTGCGTGAAAGGCTGGAAGATTTTGACCTGAGCATCCTGGGCAATCCCGATACCGGTGTCGCAGACTTCGATTCTGACGCCATCTTCAAAGGTTGAAAGGCGCACATCCACCCGACCGAAACGGGTGAACTTGAGGGCGTTGGACAACAGGTTGCTGACGATCTGCCGGACGCGGGTCGGATCCCCCAGCACCAACGCCGGAAAGTGCGGATCGATCAGGCAGGTCAACTCGACGCTGGGCGCGGCGTTCTGCGACAGCAGATTGGCGGTGTCTTCGATCAGCGACCCGAGGTCGAACGGAATGTGTTCGAGTTCGAGCTGGCCGGCATCGAATTTCGACAGGTCGAGAATATCGTTGAGCAGTTCCACCAGCACTTTGCCCGAGTCATGGGCAATGGACAGCTGTTGCTGTTGTTCGGCATTGAGCGGGCCGTCCAGCGAGAGCGCGATCATGCCCAGCAGGCCGTTGAGCGGTGTGCGGATTTCATGGCTCATATTGGCGAGAAACACCGAACGTGCTTCGGCCATATCGAGGGCGGTGCTTCGTGCGACTTCCAGCTCCTGGTTCGATTGACTGAGCCGGGCATTGATCGCCTTGAGCTCCGCGGTGCGGGCCGAGACGATGTTTTCCAGTTGCCCGAGGTAGTCGGTCAGGCGGTTTTCGGCGTTGCGCCGCTGCTGGATTTCGGTGGCGATGTTTTCGAACTGCTGGTTGGCCACTTTGACCAGCACACCGATTTCATCGTTTTTATGTCCGCTCGGGTATTCCAGCCAGGTCGGTTCCGCGCTACGCGGATCGCGCCCGCTGAGTTCGCGGATGACCCGCACCAGCGGCTTCGTCAGCATCACGTAGAACAGCGCCAACAGGATGCCGGTCAGGATCAGGCTGCGAGCGAAGCCGTTGAGCAGCGTCACCTCGGCCCGGCGCAGGAAACGGCTGCCGAAGGCGTAGGTATCGACTTCCAGTCGCAAGGTGCCGAGTGATTCGTTCGGCAAGTGATCGAGGTAGAGGCGGTCTTCAAACTGGCGGTTGGCGCCGAACAGGAAGTCGCTGATCATCCGATAATTGCTTTGCAGGGTCGGGCGTTTGACGCTGGCCAGGACGGTGCCGTTGTTGTCAGTCAATTGCGCACCGATGATCGCCGGCGAGCGCAACAGGCCCATGGTCAGTTCCTGGGAGAGTTCGGCGTCGATGTTGTAGGCGATGCGGGACGCGGGGTTATGGCTGATTTCCGGTAAAGACAGTATTTCACGGTTGATGGAGGCGTCTTCGCTGGCATAATCGATGCCTATTTGCAGCAGACTGAGCAGCGTGCCCAGAATGAAACCGACAAGCACGGTCAGCCTGGCTTGCTTGTATGACAGCCGGTGGGTGAATTTGATATCCATGGGGTGTTGAACCACTTCCGTTTCCCTTCGCTGCTCAAGCATAGTCGATCATGCATGGATACCGATGTTCTCGCGAGCCCTTGTGCAACAAGGGATGAACCGGGTGCCGAATGCTTCGTTGCGTCGCTGCAATGCCATCATCACTGTGAACGTGCCCGAGGAGAAGACGTGGATTCCCGATTGAATGCTTTTCTTGAACGCGCCGATGCTGTCCTGGCCCGTATCGAACCGCTCTTGCCTGCTCCTCGGCAAGCCATCGACTGGACGCAATGCCTGGCCGCGCGCTGGCAACGCGAGGGCCGCAGCGGGTTTCTGCTGCCGTTGCATGTCAGCCTCGACACGCGGTTGTCCGACTTGATCGGTGTCGACCGCCAAGTGGAGCAACTGGGGCGAAATACCCAGCAGTTCCTCGACGGCATGCCCGCCAACCACGCACTGCTCTGGGGTTCGCGCGGCACCGGCAAATCGTCGCTGGTACGCGCATTGCTGGCCGAGCACGCCAAGGCCGGCCTGCGGTTGATCGAGATCGAGCGCGATCACCTGGCGGACCTGCCGCGCGTGGTCGAGCAGATCGCCAGGCTGCCTCAGCGTTTCGTGCTGTTCTGCGATGACCTGTCGTTTGAGTCGGGTGAAGGCGACTATCGCGTGCTCAAGAGCGTGCTCGACGGCTCGCTCGAACAGGCGCCGGATAACGTCTTGCTGTACGCCACCTCTAACCGTCGCCACCTGGTGCCGGAGAAGGAAAGCGATAACGAAAACTGGAAACGGGTCGATGGCGAACTGCATCCCAGCGAGGCGGTGGAAGACAAGATCGCGCTGTCGGACCGTTTTGGATTGTGGCTGTCGTTCTATCCGTTTACTCAAGAGCACTTCCTTGACGTCGTCGAGCACTGGATCGGGCAATTGGCCGGAAAATCCGGCCTTGAGTGGCAGCGTAACGAAGAGCTGGACATCCTCGCCGTGCGCTGGGCTACGGGCCGGGGCAACCGCAATGGACGCTGCGCGTATCAATTTGCCCGCTATTGGGTGGGGCTGAAGCTGTTGGAGCACAAAGCATGATCGATTTACAGAAGAGCGGCCAAGGCCTGGACGGTTACGGCATGTTATGGGCGCAGCTGGAGTCGCTACTGGCGGACGAGCGTGACTTTATCGCCAACGCCGCGCAGTTTTCGGCGTTCCTGTACAGCCAGCTCGACGACTTGAACTGGGCCGGTTTCTACCTCAATCGTAACGAGGAGCTAGTGCTTGGCCCGTTTCAGGGGCAGATCGCCTGTGTGCGGATTCCGTTCGGTCGCGGCGTGTGTGGGACGGCGGCGGCGACCTTGAAGACCCAGTTGGTCGAAGACGTTCACGCGTTCCCCGGGCACATCGCCTGCGACAGCGCCTCGAACAGCGAGCTGGTCGTGCCGCTGGTCAAGGACGGTCGCCTGATTGGCGTGCTGGACCTCGACAGCCCGAGTCTGGCGCGGTTTACAGCTGACGATCAGGCCGGTATCGAGCAACTGGCGGCGATTTTCCTGCGTCTGACCGATTGCTGATCACACCCTCAAGCCGGCCTTGAGCAACAGGCTTGACGGGTCGACCGCATCGATCTGCCTTGGATCGAGGAATCGGTCGGCGTATTGCAGATAGATGCCGGCGTTGATGAACAAGCCGAACAACTCCGGATCGATATGGGCGTCACGGCACATGGTGGCCATGATGCCCAGCGCTTCGCTCAAGGTCTTGGCCTTCTTGTAAGGGCGATCGGCGGCGGTCAGTGCCTCGAAAATATCGGCAATCGCCATCATCCGTGCCGGCAGACTCATTTCTTCGCGCTTCAACTGTTTGGGGTAACCGGTGCCGTCCATTTTCTCGTGGTGGCCGCCAGCGATTTCCGCGACGTTGTTGAGGTGGCCGGGGAAGGGCAAGTGGCTGAGCATCAGGATCGTCTGCACCATGTGATGATTGATGATGTAACGCTCCTCGCGGGTCAGCGTGCCTCGGGTGATGCTCAGGTTGTAGAGCTCGCCTCGGTTGTATTTGTAGCGCGGCACATCGAGCTTGAAACCCCAGGGATTGTCTTCCGGAATCAGTTCGCTTTCGGCGCGTTCGAACAGGTGCTCGGGCTTGTCCGCCAACAGCGGCTCGCTGACCGGCAAGGTCGGTGCCGGGGTTCGTGCCTGGCGGCGGTTTTCTTCCCAGGACACACCGATTCGATCGTCCAGGGTTCGGGTCCAGTTGCGCTGGGCAATGCTGCGCAGCCGTTGCAGATCGGCTTCGGCCATGGCCTCTGCGCCCAGATTGCAGCGGGCGACGAAGGCGAAATCATCATCCAGCCCGGCCAGGTTGGCATTACGCAATTCGGCCAGGTGCTGCTCGTCACCGCCCAGGGCGACGGCTTGCCAATAATTGATCCAGGCATCGCGCTTGAGGACCTCGAAACGGGTGCGGATTTCATGGATGCGGTCGTTCAGGGTCTCAAGCTTGGTGGCTTTGTCGACCACGTATTCTGGCGTCGTGACCTTTCCGCAGTCGTGTAGCCAGGCCGCAATGTGCAAGGCTTCCCACTCATCTTCGGTGGGTTGGTAGTCGCTGAAGGCCGGGGCCTGACTGGCCGCCGCCGCCTGGGCGAGCATCAGGGTCAGCTCCGGCACTCGCTGGCAGTGGCCTCCGGTATAAGGGCTCTTGGCATCGATCGCGCCGGCCAGCAGTTGAATGAAGGCGTCCAGCAGTTGTTTCTGTTTGGCTTGCAGGCGCTGGCTCTCAATGCTCACGGCCGCGGCGCCGGACACCGCCTGGAGAAACGCGATGCGGTCCGGGCGCAGTTTTTCCAGGTCGCTTTGTGTGCCGCTGTCGGTCAAAAGCAGGATCAGCAGGCCCACGGTTTCGTTGTGCCGATTGTGCAAGCGGATGCCGATCAGGTGCACCCGGGGGTATTCCAGCGCGAGCATCACCTTCTGCAAATCCCCCGCCTGTTCGAAACCCAGATTGGTCACGATATTGTCGGCGTTCGACAACTGCTGCAGCCACTGAGGACTCTGCGGATCCTGGAGTTCGTGTCCCTGAACTCCGAATGAGGGCAATGCTTGTGACGTGCCATTGATGACCAGGCCCTGGGGCTCCATGCGATCGCTGTCACGTTCGCGCAGGTAAATAAGACCGGCCTGGGCTTGCCCGATCTTCACGGTTTCAAACAGCACCCGCTGCAGCAACGGCGCAAAGCGGGTCTCCGCGCTCAAGCTATCGGTGATCTGGAAAAAACTGCCCAGAGTGTCCTTCATCCGCGCCATCGACACGCTCAGTTGGTCAATTTCAAGCACCGGCGAACTGTGGCCGATCGGAAAGTCGAAATTGAAACTGCGCACCGCATCGGCTTCCTGCACCAGCGTGCGCAGGGGCTTGACCAGGACTCTGGAGGTCAACCATCCCACGGGCAGGCACAGCAGCAATGTCGCCAGAGTAATCAGCGCGCCTTGCCAGCGCATGCGGTAGGCATCGGCGAGCAATTCGTCCTCCGGCACCAGCAACGCCAGTTGCAGTCCCTGGGGGCCGCCCTCCGTCATGCTGCTGCGCGCCACGATCCATTGACGACCGGCGGCGTCCAGCCGATTGCTGGCAGGAGGATTGGAGAGCAGGGCGCCGAGGCCGGGGCTGAGGTCGGCAGCCTTGTTCAGGCGAGCGGTCTGGCCGTCGATGATCAGCTTGTCGCTGTCGGGGTAGGCGATGGCATTGCCCTGGGCATCGAACAGCACGATTTCGGTATGGGGCGTCACCACGTGTTTGGTCAGGGTGGCCGACAATTCGGCCAGGGTCAGGTCGGCCCCCATCACCGCGTTTTCACCACTGCGCCGGGCCAAGGTAGTGCCGACGTTGCGGGTGGAGAAAAAAA
This sequence comes from Pseudomonas mandelii, assembly GCF_900106065.1. Lineage (NCBI taxonomy): Bacteria > Pseudomonadati > Pseudomonadota > Gammaproteobacteria > Pseudomonadales > Pseudomonadaceae > Pseudomonas > Pseudomonas mandelii. The sequence goes on along the minus strand of NZ_LT629796.1, from coordinate 210,805 downwards.
CGTAGGGGTCAGTGGTGATCTGGTTCACGTCGCCGCGTGCGCTGGAGAACCAGGCACGAGTGCGGGGATCGAAGGTTTCGTCGGGGTTGTCCAGGCGGTTGATGAGCGTCAGGGATTGATCAAAAAACAGGGATTGGGAGCGGATCTGACCACTGCTGCTGTGCTCGATGCTCCAGACTTGAAACGCTGCTGAATCGGGGGCTTTCAGTTCAGTTCTCAGGGATGCCGTCCGCAAGGGGCGGACCATGAAAAAATCACCGTTGCCATAACCCAGGTACAACGATGCCAGGTTAGGGTTGTCGTTGAGCGACTGGCTAAAGGGCTGGAGCAACGCCAGGCGTTGCTCCAGATCCGGAGCGCGGGTCGCCGGGTAGTCCGCTAGCAGGCTCAGCAGATGGCGAATCGGTTCGTAGGTGCCTTGCAGGTCCAGGCGGACATCCTGCTCGATGCGGTTGAAGAGCTTTTCACTGCTGGAAAGAATGATCTGCGTGGTTTGCCCGTAGTTGAAAATGCCCAGCACCGCACCGGTCAGCAATAACAGAAAGGTGAACATCACACTGATATGGATGTGCAGCGGAAACCGGCGTTGATCCGGGCGCAGTGGGCTGGGCATTGCGGGTCTCTCCATGATGTTTAACACACTGCTCAGCGTCCAAGCATAGTTAAGGCTCCATCATTCTGCTTTTCTCGTTGTGGCCTATCTGTTGCTGCAGCGCCTGCTCCAATGCCAGCTCCAGTTCGACCATCGCCCGGTCCATGGCCTTGGTGCAATTGACGACTGCTTCAGGGGGGAGCACGTCATGACAGGCGTTTTCCAGCGCCTCGCAGCTGTCGATCAATCGGCAAGCCTGGACGATTCGCGCAGCACCCTTGATTTTGTGGGCCACCTCGATGAAAGCCTGCCGATCTTCCGTGGGGGACAACGCCAGCAACTCTTGCCGATCCAGACGATTGCTGTTCAGCAGTTCGGACAACAGGCGCCGGTCCAGTGTCGGGCTGCCACCCGTCAGCAGATGCAGCCCTTCAAGACTGAAGGCCGGGGTGCGGACCGTTGGCGCAACGCCTTCAACCCATTGACTCAAGGCTGTCAGGCTCAGGGGTTTGAACAGGCAGTCGTCCATTCCGGCTTGTCTGCAGCGTTGTATTTCTTCCGGTTGTGCGTTGGCGGTGAAGCCCAACACGGTACAAGGCCGGCTCTGCGTTTGCTGTTCATGTTGGCGAATGGAGCGAGCCAGTTCGTATCCGTCCATGATCGGCATGTTGCAATCGACGATCACCAGATCGAACACGTTGTCCTTCCAGGCCTTCAACCCCGCTTCGCCATCCGGTGCGGCGCTGTAGCGATGCCCCAGGAACTCCAGTTGCTGACACATGAGCAAGCGATTGGCGGGATGGTCGTCGACCACCAGGACGTTCAGCACAGCCGAGGTCGGGTGGAGGGACGGTTCAGCGGTTTTCGACACCCGCTCCGCTGGCAGTGTTGCAAGGTTCAGCGAGATCCTGACCTGAGTGCCGATACCAGCCTGGCTGCTCAACTGCAGGTTGCCGCCCATCATCTCGCACAGATTGCGGCTGATCACCAGACCAAGCCCCGCGCCGCCTCTGGCTGCCTGCGCGGAATGATCGGCCTGGGCGAAAGGCTCGAACAAACGCCGTTGGTCCTGTTCGCTGATCCCGACCCCGCTGTCCTGAACCTGTAAGTGCAACAGCACCCGGCCGGTTTCGTCGGTCGGATGCAGTTCGACCACAATCCGGACCTGACCCTGTTCGGTAAATTTGATGGCGTTGCTGACGAGGTTGGACAGCACCTGCTTGAAGCGCATTGGGTCCAGCAGGACATCGGAGGGTGGTTCTGCCGGGTTGAAGTCCAGCCGCAGGCGCAGATTTTTCTGGCGGGCCAGTCCGTCGAAAATCCGCACCACCGACGCCACGGTTTCTCTCAGGTTGACGCGTTCCGGGCTCAGGCTCAGGCGACCGGATTCAATTCGCGCAATATCAAGAATGTCCCCGATCAGGTTCAGCAGGTCTTTCGCCGAGTGGTAGGCCACGTCAATGGCCGGGCGATCCGGGTGGCTGTGATCGATACGCTTGAGGGTCAGTTCGAGCATGCCGATGATGGCATTCATCGGCGTGCGGATTTCATGGCTCATGGTCGCCAGAAAGGTGCTTTTGGCACGGTTGGCTTCATCCGCACGCTCTTTCGCGGCACGCAGGTCGTCGAACAGTTGTCGGCGCTCGCTGATGTCGATCCAGCCGCCAATGATGCCTTGTACTTCACCGCTGGAGTCCCGGTAGGGAAGTATCCAGTGATAAATCGTCAGTGTGCGGCCACCGATATGCAATGGCCGATCGAGAATCAGCGGAGTTCCTTCGGCCACGACGCGTTGGTAATCCGCCTGGTATTCCTGGGCTTCAAATGAGTTGCTTAAGCTGCCCTGCATGACGTTTTTACCAATCACGTCTTCGCGTTTGGCGCAGAAGACCTCCAGGTAACTGTCGTTACAGCTTTGCAGCAAGCCCTGGCGATCGCGCACGTAGATGGGATGAGGCGTGCCGTTGACCAGCGATCCCATGAACTCGAGTTGGTCGTTCAGGGCGAGCTCGGCGGCCAGGCGCTGATTGATCTGGCGACGCATGTAAGCGTTCCAGGTCATGGACATCAGCAGCAGCACGCCGACACCCAGAACGATCTGATAGAACACTCGGTGATAGTTGCGCCACGTACTTTGCGAAGCAGACGAGTAGCCTCGCCAGCGGCTGTTGATAATGCCCAGCTCTTCCGGCGCGATGCTCAGCAGGGCCTTGTCGAGGATCGAACCCAGCTCTTTGGCGTCACGCCCGGTCGCCAGGGAGAACGCGGCTTGCCGGGTACCGATGGTGGTGCTGATTTGAAGTGCGTGCTCAAAGATTCGCGATGAGATGAAATAGTTGGCAATCACCAAAGAGCTCACCGTCCCTTGCGCCTGACCCTCGGCGAGCAATTCCACGGCGCTGAAGGTGTCCGGCGTTTCGATCAGATGGATTCGCGGGAACTCGCGGCGCAGGTAGTCCGCCATAGGATTGCCTTGGGCGATGGCCAGGCGTTTGTCCGTGAGTTGCGTCAGATTTGACGGGCTGTCGGCAGCTTTGCGAGTGAGCAGTACAACGGAGTTTTCCAGATAAGGACGGCTGAAGTTCAGCATCGCTTCACGTTGGGTGCTGGGGAGCAGGGCGGCAATCAGGTCGGCCTGATGGCTGTTGACCTGCTCGATCATCTCGTCATCGTTACGGCTGCGATGGATCTCGAAGCGCAAACCGGTGCGCAATCTGATCAGTTCGAGCAAGTCGGCGGATACGCCCCGGAAGTTACCGTCGCTGTCGAAAAAGGTCAGCGGGGCCAACGCTTCGTTGACCACGACCCGCACGACGGGATGTTGCGCCAGCCAGCGTTGTTCACGGTCGCTGAGTTGCAGTTTCTGATCGGTGAGAAGAATGTCACTGCCCGCACTCCAGCGTTTGGCGATGTTTTCTCGCTCGCTGCCAGGTGTCGCTTTGAGGATGGCGTTGATGATCCCGAGCAGAGCCGGGTTGCCCTTGTGTACGGCGAAGCTGAAACCGTGGGCCTCGTGTTTACCGAAGTTGGCCATGCGGATGTTGTTTAGATACCCCTTGTTGATGATGTAATGGGTTGAAATGGTGTCGCCCAGAAAAACATCGGCCTGGTCGAAAGCCACCGCATTGATTGCATTCTGGTAGGAGGGGTAGGAAGTGATGATGGCTTTCGGGTACAGGGCTTTGACTTCGTCCAGCGGCAAGTAGTGATAAACCATGCTCAGGCGCAGTCCGGCGAGCCCGTCGCTCAGGGATCTGGTTTCGCCTTCCCGTGTCACCAGAACCGGTTGATCCACGGCATAGGGCAAGGACAGCACGATGTCCGCATTGCGGGCTTCAAAACCATTGGCGCTGCCGAGCATGTCGACCTCGCCTTTTTCCAGGGCTTTGATCGCGTCTCCCCGGGAAACGTAGCGCTGGACCTTGACTGGCAGGCCGGTGGCCTTGCCCAGGATGCCCGCGTAATCAGCAGTGAAACCTTCGTAGTCGCGGCCGCTGATGGTCAGGTCGAAAGGAGGGTAGTCGGGGGCAGAGGTGCCCAGAATCAGTTCACGCTTATTGTTAAGCCATTGTTGTTGCGATTTATCCAGTTGGACTTCCATGTGTCCGGTCATTGAGCGACTGAGCAGAGTGTACTGCTCGCTCGCCGTCGGTGCCGCGTGCGCTGAGGTGCTCAGACATAAACCCGCGACCAGCGGTATCAGATAATCCATTAAACGACTGGGCATCCTGTTTCTCACACTAACGCGTTGCGTTTTGCCATATCAATGAGTTCAACGAGTGATTTGGCCTTGAGTTTTTGCATGAGACGTTTTTTGTAAGTGCTGACAGTCTTGTTGCTCAGGAACATGCCCTTGGCAATTTCCTTGTTAGTGCGGCCTTGGGCAAAAAGTTGCAATACCATCAGCTCTCGGTCATTGACTGACTTGAACAGTTCAAGGTCGGAATATCGTTCATCGTCAGCACGGACAGGATTCAAGGCCTGGCTGGGGAAATAGTTGTAACCTGATAGTACCGCTTTAATTGCGCTCACCAGTTCACTAAGGTCTTCCTGTTTGCATACATACCCGGACGCGCCGGATTGCATGCAGCGAATACCGAAAAGTGTCGGGCACTGGGCTGTTAAAACCAGCGTTTTGAGGGGGGTACTCATTGCGTTGAAGCGGGAGAGAACTTCCAGCCCATCCAGTTTGGGGATGCTGATGTCAAGAATGACCAGGTCTGGCATGCATTCACGAACCATCTGCATGGCATCGACCCCATTATCAGTTTCGCCGACGACTTTGTAACCCTCATGTTCGAGCAACATTCGGACGGCAAGACGGATGACAGGGTGATCGTCGACAATAAAAACGGAGTTCATAATCAAATCCCATACGCGCTCAAATAAAGCGCGCACCTTAGCTCAGATAGTTGAGGGGGGGATCAACTGACAGGCCTGTAGTGGCAATATAAGATAATTCCTACATTCGAAGAAGAATCGGACTACGGATCAACTAGGTTTTGCATGAGGATCAGTCAAGGTGTTGTTTGTGCGTTTGGTGGGTCGGACAGATTGATTTGAAATGGATTAGATTGTTGTTTAAATGTTTTTTAGTGTGTCTTTGTTTGGGGGCTTTTTTACAGTGAAATCAAGGTCAATAAGTTTCTAAGGTCTGATTGTTTCAGGGGTTTTATCAAATAGCCCAACAAGGGCAGCCCGTGTTCGACGGCTATTCTTTCAAGAGCGTCCAGTTCAATGGATGTCAGACTACTCAGCAAAATGGCCTGTCTGATCATTCCCATTTGGCTGGTTGGCCCTGAGCTGGAAGGGGCGGCTTCCACCAGCAAGATGCGCCAATCGTGTTCAGACATGGGTTTTTTCATGCTTCATCTGTCGAGCAGAGGGCGCGTGATTATTTCGCGATCGGACCGTTCATTCGATCAGTCGGCTCTGCACGATTCTGCTGACGCGCGGATTGAAACGAGAAATGCACGGAACGTCGATCAGCCGGTCAGGAGGCCCTGGCGCGGCTGAACGATGCACGGTTATCCGTGGCTTGAGCGACCGGTCATTTCCAGTGCCATTTGACTGGCATAGCTGTCGGTCATGCCGGCGATGAAGTCGATCATTCTCAGGAACGAGGTGTGTAAAGGACCATGAGGATCGGGCGCATTGTTGCCTAGCAGGTCGAGGATGCGCCGGCTCTTGAAGGACGGTGTTCGACCGTTGTGTTGTTCCAGTGCCGCGCCACAGAATGCGTTGAGGAGGATTTCGAGGGTGGTATAAGCGCCGATTTCGTGCAGCGTCTTGCGCTTGTCCTGGAAGATCTTTTTGCGCGCCATGTCTTTGGCATTCAAGACGCAGCGCTTGGCCGGACCATGCATGTGCTCCACCAGATCGCCGGGCAGCGTGCCGGCCAGCAGCGAGTCCTGTTGCTCGACGAAGGCCCGGGCGGCGGCATTGGTCAGGTGCTCGATGGCCTTGCCCCGCAGGATCGCCAGTTTACGCCGACGCGAATCCAGCGGGCCCAGTTGGCGATAGGTTTCCGGGAGATCATCACCCACCAGGTCGAGCAGCAAAGACTCGACTTCGGCGTACTCCAGCAAGTCCATTTCCAGGCCATCTTCCAGATCGATCAGCGCGTAACAGATATCGTCCGCAGCCTCCATCAGGTACACCAGTGGATGGCGTGCCCAGCGCTGTTCCTCCAATTGCGGCAAGCCGAGCTTAAGGGCGATCTGCTCCAGCAACGGCAGTTCGCTCTGATAGCAGCCGAACTTGTGCTTTTTGTAGCCCAATGAATCGGCGTGCTTTGCCGTCCACGGGTATTTCAGATAAGTGCCCAGCGTGGCGTAGGTCAGCCGGGTGCCGCCGTCGAATTGATGGTATTCGAGCTGGGTGAGCACCCGGAAGCCTTGGGCGTTGCCTTCGAAGTTCAGGAAGTCATTGCGTTCGACGTCGCTCATGGCGTCCAGCCAGCCACGGCCGGCGGCCTGCTGGAACCAGTGACGGATCGCGTCCTCGCCGGAATGCCCGAAGGGTGGGTTGCCGATGTCATGGGCCAGGCAAGCCGATTGCACCACCATCCCCAGGTCGCTCGGTTCGCACCAGTCGGGCAAGGCGCTGCGAATGGTCTCACCGACGCGCATGCCCAGCGATCGACCCACACAGCTGACTTCCAGCGAGTGGGTCAGGCGTGTGTGGATGTGATCGTTGCTGGTGACCGGGTGGACCTGAGTCTTGCGCCCGAGGCGGCGAAAGGCACCCGAGAAGATGATGCGATCGTGGTCTTTGTGAAAAGGGCTGCGGCCGAGTTCTTCCGGGCTGTGCAGAGGCTTTCCGAGGCGTTCGCGGGTAAGCAGGGTTTGCCAATCCAAGGCTGGACTCTCCGTCAGGTGACTGAGCCTCTAGCTTCCGGGTTCGTGCCTGCGCCTGCAAGCAGTACTAGAGCCCGGCGGCGTCGATGTCGATGAGCAGCAGTCGCTCGCCGTTGTCGAAAAATTGCCCGGCGGTGAGGCAATACTGATTGCTGGTGGCATCGCGGTAGGTCGTGGACAGTGTCAGGCGCCGCTCTTCCCAGCCCTCGGCCAGCAACTGATAGAAATAGGGTCGCCACGACCAGTTATGACCCAGGTAGCGGTTATCGGCCTCCCAGCCGTTGTTGCGCCATTCCAGATTGGGCGTCAACTGGGTGCCGTGACGGTCGCATTGATAGAAGCGCAATAGCCATGGAAACGCCTGCAGCTGTGGCAAGGCGCTCAGCGGCGCACGGGCCAGGGCCCAGGCTTGCAGGATCGCCATCAATTCGCAGAGTTGCTGGCGCATGATCATCAGTCGACCGCGTTCGCCCAGTTTCTGCTGAACATAACGCTGGCGCAGTTGCGCGAAACGTTCGACAAAGGCGTCGGTGGCGAAGAAGTCCTCCTGCGCCCGGGCAAAGAGAAATCCTTGTACGTAACGCGAGCCGCACTCCAGGGCGAAATTGAGCTGATCTTCGGTTTCCACTCCTTCGGCAATGATCCAGCACCCGGTTTTCTCGGCCATTTGCGCCAGGGCTTTCACCACGTCGCTACTAGGGCCGCCCAATGCCGCGGCCTGGAACAGTCGCATATCGAGCTTGAGAATGTCCGGTTGCAGGGCCAGCACGCGATCAAGTTGCGAGTAACCGGCACCAAAATCATCGATGGCAATCCGTGCCCCGGCGTGTCGATAGCGTGCCACGACATCGGCCAGGCGCTGGATGTCGCCCCCCAGTTCGGTGATCTCGAAGACGATGCGTTGCGGATCGACGTTGTGTCGGCTCAATTGCTTGAGGCTCGGTAGAGCCTGGTCCGGCCGTAAGCGGTTGATCCAGCGCGGTGATATGTTCAGGCTCAGAAACCAGTCCGATGGCGCTTCATGCAAACGGCTCAGCGCGTTATCGCGGATCTGCCGGTCAAGGCGGCGAAGGGCGATGGCGGGTGTTCGCGGGTCGGCGAACAACGGCCCCACCGAAGCCAGTTGACCGTCGGCCTGTCGCAGTCGACCCAGCGCTTCCACACCCGCGATACGGCCCGTGGCGGTATCGATAAATGGCTGAAAGCAGGCGAGCGGTTGCCCGTCGATCACGAGGCCTCCTTAGTAAGGTCTTGTTTTTGGATTGAGCTGTTCGCCGGGTAGGCACACAGGATTGAACCTCTCGATAAAGAGGTTAATCCCGGTGGTGTTGCAAGAATGCAGCCAGATAGTGGCTATTCAGTCTTTGCGCGAAGAACCCTGCATGACCAATTTGATCAGGGGGCCCAGCGTTGTGCCCAGGCGAACCAGCCGGGTCAGGCTGCCGGTACCGCCGTTCTTGGCACCTTTACCGGTCAGAAAACCGAGCAGCGTCACGGCGGCCATGCCCCAGAGCGGGGCGTGCTTGATGCCGAAGCCATCGTGCAGGTTTTTCGTCATCCCGCGTACCCGCTGCAGGGGTTGCAGCAATTGCGCGGATTCGTGACGGATTTCCTGGCGATGCATTTCCATGCGCAGGCGTATCAGCGCCTTGCGCATTTCGGTGCGAGAGCTGTTATGGGGCAATTCAGGCAGGCTCATGGCAGCAGGCGCTCCCTATCGTTGGCCAATTCTTCCAGGGTGCCGTGGAAGGGTGAGGACTCATCGAAAATCGCTGCTTTCAGGCGCATGGCGCAGAAAACTGCAGCCAGGGTGTAGAACACACAGAGTCCGATGATCGCTGGCAGACGGTAGGTGTCCCAGAACAGAATCAGCACCAGCGTCGACAAGCCCACCAGCAACAGCAACGCAAAGACCAGCGCCAGGCCTGCAAACAGCAACAGGCTTACGGTGCGCGCTTTCTGTTCCTGCAACTCGATGCCGAACAGTTCGACATGGCTGTGCAACAGTCCAAGAAAAGCGGCACCCAGGCGCCGCGATGAAGAGCTTGTGCCCGTCGCGGACGAGCTGGATTCACCGATAGACATATCAGCGCCGAGTGGCCAGCAGGCCAATCAGAAAACCGACACCCGCCGCAATCCCGACCGATTGCCATGGATTGGTCTGTACGTAATCTTCGGCAGCGGTAACGGCAGCCTGGCCACGTTCGCGCAGGGAGTCTTCGGTCAGCTTCAACGTTTCGCGGGCACGCAGCAGGCTGTCGTGGATCTGGGCGCGCAGCTCATCGGCCTGATCGCCAGCCAGGGTTGCGGTGTGTTCCAGCAACCGCTCGGTGTCGTTGACCAGAGTCTGAAAGTCGTTCATCAGGATATCTTGAGCAGTCTTTGCTTTGATGCGGGCCATTGGTGATCTCCGTAATTGGCTTCTGAAGCGTTCGAGTATGAGCGTTATGTGAAGGTTCAGTACAAATGACTGGTACAACTTTTGCTATGTCATGGTGCATCAGCCCGCGCCGTTGCGCTGTTGCCGGGCATGATTTCAGGAAAACCCTGATTCAAACAATTAAAACTCGCGTCTAGGTTTCAGCCTTGTGCGCCAAAGCGGTTCATGGGGATCAATGCCTTGATCCTGCGAGCCGCAACTTGGTGCACAAATTCTCTGCGCGAACCGCTTTGGTGCCTTTTAGCCTTCAGGTCTGCCAACCCATGGAAAATCTGCAAAGCGCTGTGGACAGTCTGGTCCATAGCTCCAATACGTTGTTCATTCTTATCGGTGCGGTGATGGTTCTGGCCATGCACGCCGGTTTTGCCTTTCTTGAAGTCGGCACGGTTCGACAAAAGAATCAGGTCAACGCCTTGTCGAAGATTCTCAGCGACTTCGCCATTTCGACCCTGGCCTACTTCTTTATAGGCTATTGGATTTCCTACGGGGTCACCTTCATGCAACCAGCGGCGGTGATCAACGCGGATCATGGCTACGGGCTGGTTAAGTTTTTCTTTCTGTTGACCTTCGCGGCGGCGATTCCGGCGATCATTTCCGGAGGCATTGCCGAGCGCGCCAGATTCGTTCCGCAGTTGTGTGCGACGGCGCTGATCGTGGCGTTCATCTACCCGTTCTTTGAAGGCATGATCTGGAACGGCAACTTCGGGCTGCAAGCCTGGTTGCTGGAACAATTTGGCGCCAGCTTCCATGACTTCGCGGGCTCGGTCGTGGTCCACGCCATGGGCGGATGGCTGGCCCTCGCGGCGGTGTTGTTGCTCGGCCCCAGGCAAGGGCGTTATCGCGAAGGGCGGCTGGTGGCGTTCGCACCGTCGAGCATTCCCTTCCTGGCATTGGGTTCGTGGATCCTGATCGTCGGTTGGTTTGGCTTCAACGTCATGAGCGCCCAGACGCTGCAAGGCGTCAGCGGATTGGTCGCGGTGAACTCGCTGATGGCCATGGTCGGCGGCACCGTGGCGGCACTGATCGTCGGACGCAACGACCCGGGGTTTCTGCATAACGGTCCACTGGCCGGGTTGGTGGCGATCTGCGCAGGTTCCGACCTGATGCACCCGGTGGGCGCGCTGGTCACCGGTGTGATCGCCGGGACCCTGTTCGTCTGGTGCTTCACCGCGGCTCAAGTCAAATGGCGCATCGACGATGTGCTGGGTGTCTGGCCGTTGCATGGTTTGTGTGGTGTCTGGGGAGGACTCGCCTGCGGCATCTTCGGTCAGAGTGCATTGGGTGGTCTGGGTGGGGTGAGCCTGATCAGCCAGTTGATCGGCACCTCGTTGGGTGTGATCGTCGCGTTGCTCGGTGGTTTTGTGGTGTACGGCGGGATCAAGGCGTTGCATGGTCTGCGCCTGAGCCAGGAAGAGGAGTATTACGGTGCGGACTTGTCGGTGCACAAGATCGGCGCCGTGAGCCAGGACTGATTCACTTTTCTTCATCGTCGCTCCCGGGATAAAAACCGTGTAGCAGACGATAACGGTCATGCCGTATCTGGTCGGCCCGCTCCTGTACCTGATGCGCGGGTAAACCCAGCATGATCAGGGCGTGGGAGGCGAGCATCAGGCTCGATTCCAACAGCTCGGGCACGACTTCGCTGGCGCCGGCCGCTTTCAACTCGGTCAGTTGGCTGTCGTCTCGAGTGCGCACCAGGATCGGAATCTTCGAGTTCAATCGGCGCGCTTCCTGGAGAATCAAGAGCGCGATGTCGGTCTGGTCCACGGCAATCACCAGCAGCCTGGCCCGCGCCAGCCCTACCGCGAGCAGCAATTCACCGCGCCGCGAGTCGCCGTAATGCACACAGGTTTCATCCACGGCAGCTTCCTGGACACGCACCGGATCGGTGTCCAGCGCAAGGTAAGGTTGGCGCGCGTTGCGCAATGCGCGGCCGATCGACTGACCCACGCGACCGTAACCACAGATCACAACGTGGTTGTGCAAGTCGGCGTTAAGCGCGCTGATTTCTGCCAGTTTTGCTTCTTCGTTGGGCTTGCGATGCAGGCGTGTCGCAATGTGGGGGGCGGCGCGTAGCAACAACGGTGTCACCAGCATCGAGCAGAATGTCGCGGCCAGCAGAAGACCTCCGAAGTCGGCGGGCATCAGTTTGTTTTGCTGCATCTGCGCCATCAAGGCAAAGCAGAACTCGCCACCCTGAGCCAATGCAAGGCCGCTGCGCCAGGCGGTTTCGCCGTCGCTGCCGCGCCATTTGACCAGCAGCGCGACCACTGTGCCCTTGATGAGCAGTAACCCAAGCGTCAGGCCGAGAACCATAAGGCCGTGGCTGACAAACAGCTGCAAGTCGATCAGCATGCCGATGCTGACGAAAAACAACCCGAGCAAGATGTCGCGGAACGGCCGGATGTCCGCCTCGATCTGGTGCCGATAGTGGCTTTCCCCCAGCAGCATGCCGGCGAGAAATGCACCCAGGGCAGGGGAGAGACCGAGCAGGTGAGTCAGCCACGCGGTCAGCAAAACGATGACCAGCGCCAGCAGCACGAACAGCTCCGGGGAGCGGGCGGCGGCAACTTCATGGAACAGGCGGGGCAACAACCATCGACTGGCCAGCAACAAACCACCGAACAGCACCAGAGTCTTGCCCAGCGTCAACGGCAATGCCCAATACCAGGCTTGATCGCTGTTGCCGGCGAACACCGGCACCAGGGTCAGCAACAGCACCGCCACCACATCCTGGAACAGCAACACGGCGATGGCATTCTGGCCGTGACTGCTGAATATCTCGCCGAGGCTGCTCAGCTCCTTGCTGACTATTGCCGTAGAAGACAGCGACAGACCGGCACCGAGTAACAACGCGGGCGTCGTCGGCATGCCGAACAGCATCAGCAATGCCCCCATCAAAATCCCGGACACCAACACTTGCAGGCTACCAAGGCCGAACACCACCCGACGCAGCTCGATCATCTTCGACAGGGAAAACTCCAGCCCAAGGGAGAACAGCAGAAACACCACGCCCAACTCGGCCAGGTCTGGCAACTCTTCGCTTTCATTCACCCAGTTGAACGCCGTCGGCCCGATCATCAGCCCTACGCACAGGTAGCCCAGCACCGGAGGCAAACGCAGGCGCTGGAACAATGCAATCACCACCAGGGAGGAGGCGAGAATGATCAAGAGGTTGGCGAACACGAAAAACTCCGGTGAGGGGCTGGCTACTCAAGCGTAGAAGTAAAAAAAACCTGAGCATCACGTAATTGGCCGCTGGAGCGACTGATATGCGTCAGGGTTTTACCGCCGCCCATTGCGATTTGTGCTCAAGGGCAGAAAATTCACTGGCTCGACGGCTTTTCGGAGCAAGCCTAGAATAGGTTCTTAATTTTTTAGGTTGAGCGCTCATGCTTCCTGAATGTCAGTTGTTCGGCACCCTTGGGTGCCACCTCTGTGAAGTGGCCGAAGCCATGCTGATGGAGTTTGTCGAACGTGGTCTGCTGGTGGAGCTGGTAGATATCGCTGAAGATGAAACATGGTTCGAAGCTTACAGCCTGCGTATCCCGGTGCTACGGCGGGTCGATACCGGCGCTGAACTGGGCTGGCCATTCAATGCCGACGAGGTGGTGGCGTTCCTGCGTTAAGCGGTTTTGTGGTTGGCGATGTCCCGTTTGTCGAACTTTGCGAATGATCCCCTTGGCTTAACCGATGCTCTTCGGATACTGTATGCGCATACAGTTATTCGTAATATTGCCGTTCGCCCCTGGTTTTCAGGTTCGAGCAGGCAGTATCGGGCGTGAGAGGGGAAGATCGTGGTCAATGTCGAACAATTGAAAAACAGCGTGAACCGGATGTCGGTTGATGTTGTGCGCGAGGCGGTCCTCGAATTGCGTCTGGATGGTCTGGTCACGGAAGGAAAAACACCCTTCAACAAACTGCACTTCAACACCTGCTTTGCCGAAATCGAAGCGTTGTTCCAGCGCGCGGGTTATCACCGCCAGCTCGATGTCGTGGGTTATCAGGGCTTGTTGTACGCGCTTTATGATCCAGGCCGCTGGGAAGCGGTCGATGTGCTGCGCTGGCTCAAGGAGTTCACCGAAGCGGCGGCGCGCAAGCAGATGCCGGCGTGAGGATTCTCTTCTAGGTTCGTTCCGGCCACTGTTGGATAATGCTGGCCTGTATTGAGGGTCAGAGCGTTTGTATGTCCACTTCATCTTTTTCTGCTTCGCACAACCAGGCCAGCACGCTCTATTTGCCGCCGGGTCCGTGGCAGACCGTGCTCGATTGCCTGTGCGACCACTTCAGCGCTATTGGTCGTGAACAATGGCTGGACAGGATTGCTCGTGGTCGCGTGCTTGACGGGCACGGTCAACCGATCGCTCTGGATCTGCGTTACAAGGAAGGCCTGCGGATTCATTACTTTCGTGAGGTGCCGGACGAAAAACCGATCCCGGTGGTCGAGTCGATCCTGTATGCCGACGAGCATCTGGTGGTGGCGGACAAGCCGCATTTTCTGCCAGTGACGCCTGCCGGGGAATACGTGGAGCAGACGTTGTTGCGGCGGCTGATCCGTCGCCTGGATAACCCGAATCTTGTGCCTTTGCATCGCATTGACCGGCACACGGCGGGACTGGTGTTGTTCTCAGCGAATCCTGAGAGTCGCTCGGCTTACCAGTCATTGTTTCCTACACGGAATATCGAAAAACGCTACGAAGCAATCGCCCGCGCATTGCCTGAACTCACCTTTCCACTGGTTCATAAAAGTCGGCTGGTCGATGGCGAGCCATTCTTTCGCATGCAGGAAGGTCCGGGTACCAGCAACACCGAGACGGCAGTTGAGGTTCGTGAGAAAAACGGCGATCTCTGGCGTTATGGACTTTATCCAGTGACCGGCAAGAAACATCAGTTGCGGGTGCACATGACTGCTTTGGGCGCCAGTATCTGCAACGACCCGTTCTACCCGCAGGTGCTCAAGGATGTCGAGGACGACTATGCCAATCCCTTGAAGCTGCTGGCTCAGGGTTTGCGGTTTGTCGACCCGATCACAGGTCAACCACGTGAATTCGAGAGCACCATCACCCTGCAATGGTGATCACAGTGCATCAGGCACGAAAAAGCCCGCATCAAGCGGGCTTTTCTGTATCCGGTGGTGCCGTAACCATTACAACTCTTTAACGGTACGAACCTGATCCTTGTTGATACGGGTGTGTTTGCCATCAAGCTGTTCGAACTCGTAGAAACCCGATTCGTCATCGTATTTTGGCGCGTCGACGGCCTGGATTTCGCGACCGTCATTCAAGGTGATCACTGTAGGCGATGCGCAACCGGCGAGGGTTGCAAGGCCCAGTGCGAGCATGAGAGTGGCGAGGGTCCGTTGAGTCATGAGTGTGTCTCCGAATATGAATTCTTTTGGTTACTGAGCTTGAGACGTATGCAACGCGCGCAAGTTCCTTCTCGTGTCAGTCTGACACAGTGTTGTGTGCACTTAACAGCTCCGGCGTGTTGAGGTTGGCCAGGCGAGGATCGTTATCGGGACATTGCAGGGCGGTAGCGCCCAATTTGCGCATGAGGCGTCCCGGACTGCGTTCGCCCTCATTCCAGGCTCTTTCAAACGCTGCCGAAAGCGCCACCGGGATGATGCACAGCAACGGCTCCCAGTGTTCGTTATGGCGCAGCATCAGCGGTTTGTCCGGATGCTGGCGGGCGGTTTCGCGCATGCTCTGGAGCAGGGCCGCATCGATGCGCGGCACATCGCACGGCAACACCAGCAGACAGGCGTGGCGGGCGGCCCTGAGGCCGGCGCGAATACCGGCCAAGGGTCCCGGGAAGTCGCCTTCATCGTCATGGACCAACTGGTCGGCAAAAGGCGCATATTTTTCCAGGTTCCTGTTGCAGGAGATGATCAGATCATCACTCAGCGCGCGGGTCTTGCGATGCAGGTGCGCGATCAGTGGCTCGCCATGCCATTCCAGCAAACCCTTGTCCTGGCCGCCCATGCGTTGGCCTCGACCACCGGCCAGGAGCAGAATGGAGCAGGGCGGCAAATGTGTACTCAAGGTCATGGCACGTCTCCATGGGGGCGGCGAAAAAACGGGGCGCTGTGATATAACACCGGGCTGTTTATCCTACAACTGGACGAGCCTATGAAAGCCAAGGCTGAAGTACCTTTCGCGCCGCTCAACATCGCGGTGTTGACGGTCAGCGATACCCGCACCCTGGAAACCGATACGTCAGGGCAGCTTTTCGTCGACCGCTTGAGCGCTGCCGGCCATAACCTGGCTGCTCGGGTTTTGCTTAAAGATGATCTCTACAAAATTCGCGCGCAAGTCGCCAACTGGATTGCCGAGGATGTCGTGCAGGTGGTGTTGATCACCGGCGGTACCGGGTTCACGGGGCGCGACAGCACACCGGAAGCGGTGAGCTGTCTGCTTGACAAGCAAGTCGACGGTTTCGGCGAGTTGTTCCGGCAGATTTCGGTCGCGGACATCGGCACTTCGACTGTTCAGTCCCGGGCCCTGGCGGGTTTGGCCAATGGCACGCTGGTCTGCTGTTTGCCGGGTTCGACCAATGCTGTGCGCACTGGCTGGGATGGCATTCTCGCCGAACAGCTGGATTCGCGGCACCGTCCCTGCAATTTCGTCGCTCACCTTAAACAGGCGGCACCCTGTGAATCCCGTGGGTAAGCCCGGCAAAGCCGGTAGCTTGATGGCGGTCGAAGTCGCGCTCGCGCGTTTGCTGGAAATGGCTGAGGCATCAACGATAGGTGAGCGTGAGCGCTTGCCGTTGGCACAGGTTGAAGGTCGCATACTGGCCGACGACCTGGTCTCGACGCTTGATCTGCCGCCCTGGCCGAACAGTGCCATGGACGGCTATGCCTTGCGCGTCGCTGACTGGACGGGCGAACCCTTAATGGTCAGTCAGAAGATTTTCGCCGGCCAGGCACCCGAACCATTGAAGCCAGGTACCTGCGCCCGAATCTTTACCGGTGCGCCTGTACCGGCAGGTGCCGATTGCGTCGAGATGCAGGAGAACGCCGAGGTTCAGGCGGACGAGCGCGTTCGTTTTATCGAGGCAATGACCCCGGGTCAAAATATTCGCCCGCAAGGCCAGGAAACTACCGTTGGCGAACTTGTTTTGCCGGCGGGCACCCGTCTGGGACCTATCGAGCAGGGCCTGGCGGCGTCGCTGGGATGTGCTGAGCTCAACGTGGTTCGCAAAGTTCGTGTCGCAGTCCTGTCAACCGGAGATGAATTGATAGAGCCGGGCCAGCGCCTCGGGCCGGGACAGATTTACAACAGTAATCGCGTGTTGCTGTGCAGTTGGTTGCAGCGCTTGGGCTGTGAAGTGATCGATGCCGGAATTCTTCCCGATGATTTAGCGGCCACCCGCGCCCGCCTTGGGGAGTTGAAGGATGTCGATTTGATCCTTTCTACCGGCGGCGTGTCGGTGGGAGAAGCCGATTTTCTGGGCATTGCCTTGCGCGAAGAGGGCGAGTTGACCCTGTGGAAACTCGCCATCAAACCAGGCAAGCCGCTGACGTTCGGTCATTTTCGCGGCGTCCCCGTGATTGGTTTGCCCGGCAACCCTGCGTCGACGCTGGTTACATTTGCCTTGTTGGCCAGGCCCTATCTTTTGCGCCGCCAGGGTGTGAAAGAGGTCGAGCCATTAAAGTTTCAGGTGCCTGCAGGATTCGACTGGCCAAAGGCTGGTAATCGCCGAGAGTATTTGCGTGGACGCCTGGAGAATGGTCGGGCAATCATCTACAAGAATCAGAGCTCCGGGGTGCTCCGCAGTGCCGCTTGGGCTGATGGTCTGGTTGAAGTACTGGAAGACCGCACGTTGATCGAAGGCGATGACGTGAACTTCATTCCGCTGAGCGAAGTCCTGAGCTGATTCTGGCGAAAGTCTTGCCACGCAAGCCCGGTAGATCGTGCCGGAGCTTGCGTGTATGGCTAGCGTTTAACGAACCAGAAGTGACACGACCTGATCAAAGCGGCTGTTGGCGACCCAGCCCAGCAGCCCCAGGACCACGGCTGTTCCACCCGCAGAATAGGCCAGCCTGTGTTTGATGGATTTAACATCGCCACGGACCTCTTCCATGTCTCTTCGGATGTATTTGAGGTGTGTCTCGAGTTCAATGACGCGAGGTTCCATATCAACTCCTCCGGCGGTTTTTGCGCTGTTATTGAATTCAGCCTGATGATTGGCGCGATTGCCTGCCGATGGCGCGACCTGACTGATCGGCAACCTGATGTCATGGCTTTGCATGGGCTGAAACGCTCCTTGCCTTCAAGCCCTTTGGATGGCCGACACTGGTGTTGATTGCGCTTTGTGTGGCCCTTGAAGAAGGTCTACTCATGGTTTTCACATCCCTGTGTATTGAATGTTGATGACTGATGCCGCGGACCTCAAGGTGTACCAATCGCCAAGGTTGGTCAATTGAGCCGATTCCGTACATGTTGTAAGAAAATTTCCCGCGCTGTAGGACCACAAGGCTGTACGGCTCAAAAAAATTCAAATCCCTGCGACTTTTATAGGCGGTGGTGAGGTCAACATCTCTCATACGGAGTCCAAACATGGGAGCGGCAATAATGAGTGAGCGCAAAGCGCTGTTGATTCTGCATGGCAAGCAGGCGCTCAACGAGGAGGTCCGTGCGGCCGTCGACGTTAAACGCCAGCAGGGCTGGGAGTTGGCCGTCCGACTGACCTGGGAGGCGGGTGACGCGCAGCGGCTGGTGGAAGAAGCCTTGAGCGCGGGCTATACGCAACTGATTGCCGGCGGCGGTGATGGCACCTTGCGTGATATCGCTGAGGCCATGGCAGCGCATTCGACGCAGGCCAGTCTGGTGCTGATGCCGCTGGGCACCGCGAACGATTTTGCGCGTGCCGCCGGTGTGCCGCTCGAACCCGCTCTGGCGCTGGACCTTCTGGAGGTTGCACCGCAAGCGATCGATCTGGGCGAGGTGGGCGGTCAAGTCTTTCTGAACATGGCCACCGGCGGCTTTGGCAGTCAGGTCACGGCGAATACCTCGGAAGACTTGAAGAAAGTCCTCGGGGGCGCGGCGTATCTGTTCACCGGGTTGTCGCGCTTCAGCGAACTGCATGCTGCCTACGGCGAGTTGCAGGGGCCGGACTTTCATTGGAGTGGTGAGCTTTTGGCGTTGGGTATCGGCAATGGCCGGCAGGCTGGCGGTGGTCATGTACTGTGCCCGGAGGCACTGGCTGACGATGGGCTGCTGGATATCAGCATTTTGCCGGCGCCGCAGGAAGTGGTCGGTACGTTGAAAACGTTGCTGGCCGATGGCTTCGGCATCGACAACATGTTTGTGCGAGCTCGCCTGCCATGGGTCGAGATCAAAGTTGCGGAAGGCCTCTACATCAATCTGGATGGCGAACCTATCGAGGGCGAGAGCCTGCGATTCTCGGCGCGTCCAGCGGCATTGCGCGTGCATTTGCCGCAGAATTCGCCTCTGCTGAGCGCTTCGAAAACGGTCAGTCGTCCAGGCTGATGATTTGCTCGCGCACGGCAAACAGCACCAGGCCGGCCACGTCGTAGATCTGCAGGCGCTTCATGATCTGCGAGCGGTGGGTTTCAACGGTTTTGATGCTGAGGCCCAGGCCATTGGCGATTTCCCGCGTGGATTTGCCCCGAACAATCAGTCGCAGGATTTCCAGCTGGCGGGCCGTCAGGTTGTGTGAGTCCGCAGCCTCGGGTTGATGCTTCTGGTTACGGATCAGTGCCTGGTTGATAACTGTGTGGGCAATGGCCGGGCTCAGGTAACGCTCGTTGTTGCGCAAGGCATCCAGGGCATGTTCCAGCTCGGTGGCCGTGGTGTCTTTGAGCAAATAGCCATGGGCACCGGACTCAAGCGCCTGCATGATCAGGGCCGGGTCGGTGTGCATCGACAGGATCAACACCTTGCTTTGCGGGCGGACCTGCTTGAGTCGCTGCAAGGCTTCAAGGCCGCCGGTCTGCTTCATGGAGATATCCAGCAGAACGATGTCAGGGGACAGCTTCTCGACCATCTCGAGTAGCTGCGAGCCGTCATTGGCCTCACCAATGACCGCGTAGCCGGGAATATCCAGCACCAGAGCGCGCACGCCTGCCCTGATAAGCGAGTGGTCATCCACCAGAAGTAAGTTACAAGTCAATGCATAACCTTATTCGTACTGGCCCGTTCGAGCGCACGGGGCGCCCAGGGAAAGAGTGCTTCGATTTGAGTGCCTTTGCCCGGCTCGCTGGTCACGACCAGGGTACCGCCCAGTTGATCGATCCGTTCCACCATCCCGGCCATCCCGCGTTGCCCCTCGCGACCGGGGTCCGCGGCAGGTGCGAACCCCAGGCCGTCGTCGCTGATCAGCAGCGCCAAACCCTGGGGCATGCGTTGCAGGCGGATCAGCAGGTTATTCGCTTTGGCATGGCGAAGAATATTGGTCACCGCTTCCTGGGTGATTCGAAAGGCGGCCACCGCCATTTCTTCCGGTATGCCGGTCAGGCGTTGATGGCATTCCAGGCTCCAGTGAATTGAAGTATTGGCCAGGGTCTTGAGCAAATGCGCACGCAGGCTGGCTTCAAGTCCGAGGCTGGCCAACTGCCTGGGATTGAGAATGGCCGAGACATCGCGAACCTTGGCAAGGGTTTCGTCCAGTGTGTCGCAGAGCACCGTGCACTGGCCTTGCATGTCTTCAGGCATCCGGCGTTTGAGCCATTCACTTTGAAGTTTTGCCGCGGTCAGCAACTGGCCGATGTCGTCATGTAGTTCCCTGCTGAGACGATGACGTTCATTTTCCTGGACCTCAAGTAGACGATCGGCTAGTTCTTGTGGCTGAAATTTTATTGATTTGCTCGACAGGAAATGTTGTACCCAGACGCAGCCAAGTGCCGCCATGTTCAGTACCAGCAGACTCATCGGCACTGAAGCAGACAAGCTGAAAACCAGCAGGCTGCCGAGTGCCGAGGCGGTGCACAGCAAAAGCGTTAACCGCCGCGCATTTTTTTGGGAGGGGAGCCGTGGGGTGAATGACTTGAGGCTGGCGTACATAGCGGATGGAGCCAATGGATGTTCGCTGCGGGCAGACCGGCCATCGTGGATGACGGGTCTCTGTCTGAAATCTGTAGTGACTCGTCTCTAGCCGTGCAATCCAGGGCGGGGGCTGACAGCACCTTCAAATTCGGCCTGCACTCGTCTGGAGTCACTTTGACATTAGAATGGCGTCAACTAATGGTCGGCATAATACCATTTAAGCTACCGTTGGTCGCGTTCGGTATATATGTCTATTCAGTCAGGAATTAGGGGTTTAGGACGATAGTTCCATAATGGAAAAAGTTTAACGGAGGGAATAGTTATTTGCATCGAGCTGTCGTTGACATGAGCACACTCCAATTAATGAGCGGCATCATGACAATGATAATACGCAATAAGGCTTGGTTATCTGGCGGATTAAGCCTGCCGCTCCGAATAGGAAACAAGCGTGAAGGGTTTGGAATTAACCGGAGGCTGGAAATGACTTTGTCCGACCTGAAACGCAAAGGCTTCAATCAGGGAAGTCTGTTCACTTTCATCCAGGCTGAGTTGGCCGGTGGTCTGATCGATGAGTTCGAGTTGCCAGGCCATCAACGTAAAGCAGTCCTTCAACGCACACAGGGCCTGGTCGTGCAGTTGCATGTGGCCTTGGGCGTGGTTCAACAAGCCATGGATGTGCAGCGAAAATTCAGAAACCGCCTCCAGGGCCAGGGCATCCGCCTTACTCGCTAATTTGAGCAGGCTGCTGAGCATGCAATCGATTGCGTCTTTGTCATTGCTGATCAACTGCAGATGGCTAAGGCACTCTTCCGATTTGGCCAGGAGTGTTTCAGCCTCGACGAGGAACTCCGGAAAGCGCTGAGCCCACTGTTTAGTGTCGTTCGGCATGGTTATCTCCACAACGTCATGTCAAATGAGGGGATGTCGTGTGTGTCGACGAAGACGTCCAGCGTCCCGACGCTGCCGTGCCGGCATGAGATCGCGCTCCGGCTGGCCTGGGCGCAGGCTGGGGAACTCGAGAGGGTGGATGGCCACTTACCTGCGATCGCACACAAAAGCCTGACTCCGTTCATGCAATGAGAATGGCGTCACATTAATGGCTATTGGATATTGCGAATATCAGGTTGGGCCTGATTGTTACTAGGGGAATCCCTTACACAGGGGAACCTAACGTGCAAACCGAGGTCGCGCCGCAGGAGATGAAGCAGATGAAATCGCTGCGCCAGTAAAGCATGATGTTAATGTGACATCAATGCCCGATCATGGCATTTTGTCTCAGGGTCAAGGTCTGGCCAAAACTGCCGATAACCCTCTTTAGTGAATTCATCAGAACAAGCCCAGGAGTCATTAATGGCCGGCATTCTCGACACGGTAGACCAACGCACACAACTGGTGGGTGAGAATCGCCTGGAAATTCTCATGTTCCGGCTGGCCGGTCGGCAATTGTTCGCGATCAACGTTTTTAAAGTGCAGGAAGTGTTGCAACTGCCGAAGCTGACCCTAATGCCCCAGCGCCATCCGTTTGTCTGCGGCGTGGTCAACTTGCGTGGGCAGACGTTGCCGGTGATTGACCTGTCCCAGGCCATCGGCATGCGTCCGCTGGTGCCTGGCCCTACCAGTACGATCATCGTCACCGAGTACAACCGTTCAGTGCAGGCGTTCCTGGTTGGCGGCGTAGACCGCATCGTCAACATGAACTGGGAAGCCATTCTGCCGCCGCCGGCCAGCGCCGGCCGCCAGCATTACCTGACCGCCATCAGCAAGGTCGACGATCAGTTGGTGGAAATCATCGACGTCGAAAAAGTTCTGGCCGAAATCGTGCCGTACAACGCCAAGGTCTCGCGCGAGAAACTCGACGACCCGGTGCTGGAGCGCGCCCGTGGTCGTGAAGTGTTGTTGGTGGATGACTCCAACGTTGCCCTGTCGCAACTGCGCGACACCCTGGGCCAGTTGGGCGTGAAGATGCACATCGCCAGCGACGGCTTGAAGGCGCTGAACATGCTCAAGGCCTGGGCCGATACGGGTGTGTCGATGACCGACAAACTGCTGATGGTCTTTACCGACGCGGAAATGCCGGAAATGGACGGCTATCGCCTGACCACCGAAATCCGCAACGACCCGCGCTTGCGTGGCCTGTACGTGGTGCTGCATACGTCGCTGTCAGGCAGTTTCAACGACTCTATGGTCAAGAAGGTCGGCTGCGACAATTTCCTCTCCAAGTTCCAGCCGGACAAACTCGTCGACGTGGTGCGCCAGCGCCTGATGCTCGACGAAGTGCCGGCCTGACACGATTTAGGCTGCACACGATCTACCTGTAGCGAGCCTGCTCGCGAAGAGGCCATCACTGTCAACATTGATATTGGCTGATACATCGCCTTCGCGAACAGGCCCGACCCAAAAGGTAAACAGAGATCGGTTTTCTGCCTTTGATTCGGCGACCAAGCTCGTATAGGGTGGCATTTTTTGCCCACCAGGGAGCTGGCCATGTTGCGTCTGAGCGCGCTTTACCGTTATCCGTTGAAATCCGGCAAGGCCGAGGCCCTGCAGCAGATTTGTCTCGACAAACTGGGGCTGGACGGTGACCGCCGCTGGATGCTCGTGGACGAGGCCAATGGGCGCTTCCTGACCCAGCGCACGGTGGGGAAGATGAGCCAGCTGTCGGCGTTATGGAATGCTGACGGTGGTTTGACCCTCAGTGCGCCCGGACGCCCGGCAATCGATATTGCCTTGCCGGGTAGCGGCGCTGAACTACGGGGCGTAACGATCTTCAAAGACAGCCTGCGCGTGCCCGATGCCGGCGATGAAGCCGGCGCCTGGGTCAGTGAGTTCATTGGAAAGCCGACGCGCCTGGTGCAAATTCCTCTGGATCGCGCGCGCACCACACAAGCGGGCTATGGCCGGAATGACGATCAAGTGGCGTTCGCCGATGGCTTCCCGCTGTTGCTGATCGGGCAGGCGTCCCTGGAAGACCTCTCGAAAAATGTCGGGCGCCCGCTGGAAATGCTGCGCTTTCGACCAAACCTGGTGATCGAGGGCAGCGAGGCGTTTGCCGAGGACAACTGGAAGCGTATTCGCATCGGGGATGTTGAGTTCCGCGTGGTCAAGCCCTGTTCGCGCTGCATCCTGACCACCATCGACCCGCAAACCGGTGAGCGCAGCAGTGATCGCGAGCCTCTGGCCACGTTGCAGAAATACCGTTCCCAGGCGGACGGTGCAATGTTCGGGCAGAACCTGGTCAACGACAGCAATGGCCAACTTGAAGTCGGCATGCCAGTGACGATCCTGGAATAAACACACGAAATAAAAAATGCCCGGGTCCCAAGGTCCCCGGGCATTTTTTTGTCGCTGTGAAAACCCGGGGGTTTAGCCGCGGTATTCGCACAGGTAAGCGGTGTCGACGGCCACTTTGAGCTGGAATTTGCTGTTGGCAGGCACGTTGAACTGGCTGCCGGCGGCGAAGGTTTCCCAATCGGTGCTGTCAGGCAGTTTGACGGTGAGGGCACCGGTCACCACGTGCATGATTTCACGCTGGCTGGTGCCGAATTCGTATTCGCCCGGAGCCATGACGCCGATGGTCGCAGGACCTTCAGCGGTGCCAAAGGCGATCGACTTGACGGTGCCGTCGAAGTACTCGTTGACTTTAAACATGGGCGATTCCTCGAAAAGGGCTAAAAAGGGCCGGCCAGTATGCACAAGGCCATGAACGCCGTCACCTCTCTGGCGGGAGAACCTGTGGCAACAGGCGCGCCGTATTGCGCGCATCTTCCAGCGCCCGATGCTGTTGGCCATTGAACTGCATGCCCGCCAGTTGCAGCGCGCCGTTGAGCCCCAGCGGGCGTTCCAGGCGCCGGGCCTTGGCAAAGCGCTGTTTGAGATTCATGTGCGGCACTTTCTCAAGCACGCTGCACAAATGCAGTCGCTGCCATTCCTGAAGCAGTTGCTTGCGGTCGTAATCGCCCCAACTGGCCCAGCCCTCCAGCTCCGATTGATGGCGCACGAGCCATTGCTCGAATGACGGCCAGACCTCACTCAGCGTCTGCGCTGCGTCGACGTTGGCCTGAGTGATGTGCGTCAGCTCCCGGCAAAACGGCGTCAGCAAAGGCCGACGCAGTGGCCGAACGAAGCACTGGAAACAATCCACCTCGCGCCCTTTTCGGTCCACCAGGGTGGCTCCGATTTCGATGATTTCCATTTCCGTAACTGGCCAGCCACCGTCATCGGTGGTGGCTTCCAGATCGATCACCAGCCAGTGAGGCATCGCAGGGTTCCTGGTATCCGCGTCCTGATAGGGCTTGAGCGTAGCCAAAGCCGGCGGATCCGCCTAGCGGCTTATTCGACCTCCAACAAAATTTGACGATTCTTGACCTGATCGCCGACTCGCACCTTCAAGCGTTTAAGCACGCCGTCGATCCCTGATTTGAGCGGGTGCTCCATTTTCATCGCTTCGAGCACCACCAGCAGTTGACCTTTGCTGACCGGGCTGCCCTCGCTGACCAGTACGTCGACGATCGCCCCGTCCATGGGTGCCTTGAGGGTGCCGGAGCTGACACTGGCCTGGCTGCTGACCAAGGCTTGGGTCCGATCGACCAGACGCAGGCTGCCGGGGCGGGTGAACAGCCAGAGTTGACCGCCCGCGAGGCGGTAGGCATGGCGTTGGCGGATGCCGTCGATCATCAGGGTTGCCCAGTGCCCGTCGCACTGAATGACCTTCAATTCGAGGGTTCGGCTGCCGACTTGCAAGCGGTACGGTGAGTCAGGCGCTGCGTTCAGTTCCACTGGCCAGTCCTGATCCTCCAGGCCGATTCGAAGATGCAGGGGCACGCTGGCGTTGTTTCGCCAACCGGCCAGCGGGGCACGGTGAGCCTGCGCCGAGGCGTGATAGAACAACGCCGCCGCAATGACCAGTTCTTCGGCGCTCGGCACCTTCGGATGCAGACAAGGATGGTCGGCGAAACAGCTCGGGATAAACCCGGTGCTGAACTCGCCGCTGATGAACTGCGGGTGTTGCAGCAGGCTGGCGAGCAAGCGCTGATTGCTTTGCACGCCCAGCAACACGCTGTCCTGCACCGCCCGCAGCAGTTTGCGCCGCGCTTCTTCACGGGTGGCTCCGTGCGCAATGATCTTGCCCAGCAGCGGATCGTAGAACGGGCTGATGTTCTGGCCTTCGATCAAACCGTGATCGATCCGCACACCGTCTTGCAACGCCAGCTCCCACGCCTCGACTCGCCCGGTTTGTGGCAAAAAGCCCTGGGCCGGATCTTCGGCGTACAAACGCACTTCCATGGCATGCCCGTTGAGCTGCACTTCTTCCTGGCTCAACGGCAGCGGCAGGCCCTCGGCGACGTGCAGCTGCCAGGCCACCAGATCAAGGCCGGTGATCAATTCGGTCACCGGGTGTTCCACTTGCAGCCGGGTGTTCATCTCCAGAAAGTAGAACTGCCCGCGCGCGTCCAGCAAAAACTCAACGGTGCCGGCGCCCACGTAATTCACCGCTCGCCCAGCCTTCAACGCCGCTTCGCCCATGGCCTGGCGCAACTCGGTGGTCATCACCGGGCAGGGTGCTTCTTCGATGACTTTCTGGTGGCGACGCTGGATCGAACAGTCGCGTTCGCCGAGGTAGATCAGGTTGCCGTGCTGGTCGCCGAACACCTGGATTTCTACATGGCGCGGATCGATCAGCGCTTGTTCGAGAATCAGTTCGTCGCTGCCGAACCCGTGCAGGGCTTCGGAGCGCGCGGTTCGCAGCTGTTCCAGCAAATCGTCGGCGCTGTGCACCAGGCGCATGCCGCGTCCGCCGCCGCCGGCGCTGGCCTTGATCATCAGCGGATAGCCGATGCGTGCGGCTTCGCGGCTCAGGGTCGCATCGTCCTGTTCGGCGCTCTGATAGCCTTTGATGCAGGGCACGCCGGCCGCGAGCATGGCGAGTTTCGACAGGCGCTTGCTGCCCATCAATTCGATTGCTTCGGGGCTCGGGCCAATGAAGGTGATACCGGCGTTTTGGCAGGCGAAGGCGAATTCGGCATTTTCCGAGAGGAAGCCGTAGCCGGGGTGTATCGCGTCGGCACCGCTGCGCCGGGCGGCGTCGATGATCGCCGGGATGTTCAGGTAGGACTGCTGCACCGGGGCCGGGCCGATGTTGACCGCTTCGTCGGCCATTTGGACGTGCAGGGCGTCGGCGTCGGCATCGCTGAATACGGCGACGGTGCGGTAGCCCAGGGCGTGGGCGGTGCGCTGGATGCGGCAGGCGATTTCACCGCGGTTGGCGATGAGGATTTTGCTGAGTCCGGGCATGGGTTGTTCCCTTGTTATTGCGGTGAATGTGATGGCCTCTTCGCAGGCAAGCCTCGCTCCTACAGGTACCGCGATTGCCGCGGGATTGGGCTCGGCACAAAACCTGTAGGCGCGAGGCTTGCCCGCGAAGCTTTTAGAGGGCCCACCCCGGTTTACGTTTTTGCACGAAGGCCATCGTCCCCTCGACCCCTTCAGCCCCGGTCACCGCTTCGCTGAACCACCCGGCGGCTTCATCCAGCAACGCGTCCGAAGGCTGCCCCGCACTCGCCAACAACAGTTTTTTGGTCGTGGCATTCGCCCCCGGCGCGCAGCACAACACATGGGCCAGAATTTCATCGAGGCGTTCGGCCAAGGCTTGCGCGTCATGCTCGACGAAATGTACCAAGCCCATGCGCCGTGCCTGGGTGCCATCGAAGCGTGCGGCCGTCAGTGCCAGTCGACGCGCCTGGGTCAAACCGATGCGCTGCACCACAAACGGCGCGATCTGCGCGGGCAACAGACCGAGACTGGTTTCCGGCAGACCGAACTGCGCCAGGTGATCGGCCAGCGCGACATCGCTGACGCAGGCCAGTCCCAATCCGCCGCCGAGCACCGCGCCTTGCAGCACCGTGATGACCACTTGCGGCGCGTGTTGCACCTCTTGCAGCAGCGCGCCGAACGCTCGGTTCAAATCGCGATAGGCGTCCGGGCCTTGAGCCCGGGCATTGGCCATGTCCTTGATGTCGCCGCCAGCACAAAAATGCCCGCCGGCACCGCCGATCACCAGCGCACGAACGGATTGATCGTCACGCACCGCGGCGAGCACCGCACGCAGTTCGGCAACCATCTGCAAGCTCATGGCGTTGCGGCTTTCCGGGCGGTTGAGGGTGATGTGCAGCACGCCGTTATGGGATTCGAGCAGCAAGGTCTGGCAAACCGGCAGGGCGCTCATTTCTTTTTCCCCGGCAGGATGCCCATCAGTTTGCAGATGATGCCCAGCATGATTTCGTCGGCCCCACCGCCGATCGACACCAGCCGCACGTCACGGTAAGCGCGGGCCACCGGGTTGTCCCACATGAAGCCCATGCCCCCCCAATATTGCAGGCAGCTGTCGCTGACTTCGCGACCCAGGCGACCGGCCTTGAGTTTGGCCATCGACGCCAGGCGCGTGACGTCCTGGCCTTTGATGTACTGCTCGGTGGCCTGATAGACCAGCGCTCGCAAGCATTCGATTTCGGTTTGCAGTTCGGCCAGGCGAAAGTGAATGACCTGATTGTCGATCAGCGCGCTGCCGAAGGTCTTGCGCTCCTTGCAGTACTCGATGGTGCTGTCGACGCAGTATTCCAGGCCCTTGATCATGTTCGCCGCGCCGAACAGGCGTTCTTCCTGGAATTGCAGCATCTGCATCATGAAGCCCGCGCCTTCATGGCCGATGCGGTTGCGTTGCGGCACGCGCACGTTGTCGAAAAACACCTGAGCGGTTTCCGAACTGCGCATGCCGAGCTTGTCCAAGTGCGAACTGAGGCTGATGCCCGGGGTGTTCATCGGCACCATGATCAGCGATTTGTTGACGTGCGGTTTGTCGTCGGAGGTGTTGGCGAGCAGGCAGATGAAGTCGGCGCTCGGCGAGTTGGTGATCCACATTTTGCTGCCGTTGATCACGTAGTCGTCGCCGTCCTTGCGGGCGCTGGTTTTCAATCCGGCGACGTCGGAACCGGCACCGACTTCGGAGACGCCAATGCAACCGACCTGTTCACCGGTAATCGCGGGACGGAGGAATTCTTCGCGCAATTCATCGGAGCCGAAGCGGGCGAGGGCGGGCGTGCACATGTCGGTCTGCACGCCAATGGACATCGGAATCCCGCCACAATGAATCGTGCCGAACTCTTCGGCCGCCACGATCGAATAGCTGTAGTCGAGTCCCATCCCACCGAATTTTTCCGGTTTGGAAATCCCCAGCAAGCCGAGGTCGCCGGCCTTGCGGAAAATCTCGTGGATGGGAAAGCGCCCGGCCTTTTCCCATTCTTCGACGTGGGGATTGATCTCGTGATCGACGAATTGGCGGACCGTGCGACGCAGTGCTTCGTGTTCCTGGGTGAAGATCATTTTTATTGTTCTCCTGTGATCCGCGATCAGAATCTCGCGACGCCAAAACTGTTGGTTTGCAGTGGCCGCACTTCGGCCTCATGACAGATGTCCAGCAAGTAACCGAGCAAGGTCCGGGTATCCCGCGGGTCGATCAGCCCGTCGTCCCACAGGTTGGCGCTGCCATACAGCGCGGTGGACTGGCTGTCGAGTTTCTGCGCGGTCACCTGTTCCAGCATGTCGAGCATTTTGGGGTCCGGCACCAGGCCGTCCTTGAGTTGTTTGGCCTCGGTGACGATGCGCAGCACCTTGCCGGCCTGGGCACCACCCATGACGGCGGTGCGGCTGTTGGGCCAGGCGAAGATGAAACGCGGGTCGAGGCCGCGGCCGCACATCGCGTAGTTGCCGGCGCCGTAGGAGCCGCCGACGACGATGGTCAGTTTAGGCACCCGGGCGTTGGCCACCGCTTGAATCATCTTCGCGCCGTGCTTGATCACGCCTTGCTGTTCCGACTCGGTGCCGACCATGAACCCGGTGGTGTTGTGGAAAAACAGCAGCGGCGTCCGGCTCTGGTCACACAGCTGAATGAATTGCGCCGCCTTGCTCGCCCCCTTGGGCGTGATCGGGCCGTTGTTGCCGATGAATCCGCAGGCGCGGCCCTGAATGTGCAAATGGCCGCAGAGGGTCTGCTGATCGAACTCACCCTTGAACTCGAGGAAGCTCGAACCGTCGGCAATCCGCGCGATGATTTCGCGCACGTCATAGGGCTTTTTCGGATCGTCGGGAATCAGCCCGAGCAACTCGTCGATCGGGTAGAGCGGGTTTTCCCAGTACCGGGCGGGCGCCACCGGCAGCCGTGAATTCCACGACAGCAGACTGACAATCTCGCGCACCTGGCGCACGCCATCGGCATCGTTCTCGGCCAGGTATTCGGCGGTGCCGGCGGTTTGTGCGTGCATCTCGGCGCCGCCCAGTTCTTCATCGGTGGCGACTTCTCCGGTGGCGGCCTTGAGCAGCGGCGGGCCGGCCAGAAACAGCTTCGCCTTGCCGCGCACCACCACCACATAATCTGAGAGCCCCGGCTGATAAGCTCCGCCCGCTGTGGCCGAGCCGTGGACCACGGTAATCTGCGGCAGCCCCATGGCCGACATCCGCGCCTGATTGGCAAAGCTGCGCGCGCCTTCGACGAAAATCTCCGCCGCGTAATTGAGATTGGCGCCGCCGCTCTCGGCGAGGGTGATCACCGGCAGTTTGTTTTCCATGGCGATCTGTTGCAGGCGCAGGGACTTTTTCAGACCGCTGGGGGAAATGGTCCCGCCCTTGATCGCACTGTTATTCGCCACCACCAGCACCCGCACGCCGGACACGTAGCCGATCCCGGCGATCAAGCCGCCGCCGGCCGAGCTGCCGTCCTTGTCGTCGTGCAGTTTGTAGCCGGCCAGGCTCGCCAGTTCGAGGAACGGCGCGCCGGGGTCGAGCAGCAGATTGAGGCGTTCACGGGGCAGCAACTGGCCGCGTTTGTCGAATTTTGGCTTGGCTTCGGCCGCCTTGTTCAGCAGGTTTTGTTCGAGCTGGCGGACCTGCTCGATGCCGACCAGCATGGCCGTGCGGTTCTGGGCGAACTGTTCGCTGAACGGGTCTACCTGGGACTGGATCACCGGCATGGTTTATTCCTTGTCCTTGAGCACATCAGGAAGGTAGGCGCGGTGAAAACCGTTGTACGACTCACTGTTCGTCGCCTTGTGAATCGGCCACGCCCGACCGCCGAGACTCGCGGCGCCGTCGATGCGCAACGTGCTGCCGCTGATGAACGTGGCGGCCGGGCTGAGCAGGAACACGATTGCCGCGCTGACTTCGGATTCCGTGCCGATGCGCTTGAGCGGCACGTGCTCGCGCAAGGTTGGAATCACCGCTTTGAACGCACCTTCGTAGGTGTCCATACCGCTCGATGCCACCCAACCCGGCGCCACCGCGTTGACCCGCACCCCGGCATAACCCCATTCGAAGGCGGCAGTCTTGGTGAGGTTGTCCATGCCCGAGCGCGCCGCGCCCGAGTGGCCCATGCCGGGCATGCCGCCCCACATGTCGGCGAGCATGTTGACGATGGCGCCGCCGTGTTTGCTCATGGATTGGTTGAACACTTCCCGGGCCATCAGGAAACCGCCCACCAGGTTGGTGCGCATCACGGTTTCGAAACCCTTCTGATTGATCGAGGCCAGGGGCGACGGGTATTGGCCTCCGGCATTGTTGACCAATCCGTGGATCGGGCCGTGCTGGCGGATCAACTCGCTGACCAGATGCCTGACCGCTTCTTCTTCACGAATGTCGCAGGTGGCCCAGTCCGCCTTGCCGCCGTCTTCGGCAATCTCGGCGGCAACGTTTTTCAACTTGTCGGCCTTGCGCCCGACCAGCAGCACACGGGCGCCAAGTGCCGCCAGCTCATGGGCGGTGCACCGGCCGATGCCGCTGCCGCCACCGGTGACGATGATGGTTTGGCCTGCAAACAAACCGGCTTTGAAAATCGAATCGTAGGCCATGGCGACCGTCCTCTAGTTGACCTGGTCGGCGATGCCCTGGGGCACCGGAATCTGGATGTCCAGCAACTGCTGGGCGAAGGCTTTGCCTTGCGGATCGATTCGCAGGCTGGCCACGCCACCGCCGCCGAGGGCGTTCTCCAGGAGAAAATTGAAACTGTGGGTGCCGGGCAAATACCAACGCTCGACACGTCCGTGGATCGGGTCAAGGACATGGCTCATCCAGTCGACCATCACCTCAGGCGTCAGGGCTTCGGCGATCCATGGCAGATACTCGGCTTCCCGGGCCATGACGCCGATGTTGCTGTGATTACCCTTGTCGCCGGAGCGCGCGACGGCGAGTTTGACCAGGGCCACGCTGGCATCGGCGCGGCCTGTGGGTTGCGGCGGGTCGAACGGAACGGGCAAGTCATCCGGGTCGAGCACATCGACGGCGGGCAGGGCGCACGGGTGGCGTTGGCCCTGCAGATCAATTTCCAGCGTGCAGGCGGTTTTGTCGATGAGGAACGAGAACAGCCGGATCAGCGGATACACCGTCGGCCGTCCACCGACAATCCCGGTCAGTCCCGGCGCCATGCCGGTGGCAGCCTGGGCGATTTCCCGGGAGAACACGATCAATGCCTGTTTGTTCGGATGGCGCACCGCGAGTTTGATCACCACTTCGCGGCTGTCCTGGCGTTGGCCGTGGGCACCGTAAGTGGCCTCGCTGCCCAGGAGTTCGATGTTCACTTCGCTGTAGGGCGCCCAGCCGCGCTGGCTGAAGATCTCCGAGGTCTTGTTGATGATCGCCTGGCCGACCCGTTCGGCCTTGGCCACGGCATCGATCCCGGCGATCAGGCAACTGGCGGTGCAGCGGAAACCGTCCGGGTAGGTCGCGCTGACCTTGTATTGATCGGTAGGCGGCAAGCCTTTGGCGCCATGCACCTGAACTGCGTTTTTACCTTGTTGCACGAGTTTGACCTGGGTGAAATCGC
Organism: Pseudomonas mandelii; assembly: GCF_900106065.1. Classification (NCBI taxonomy): domain Bacteria; kingdom Pseudomonadati; phylum Pseudomonadota; class Gammaproteobacteria; order Pseudomonadales; family Pseudomonadaceae; genus Pseudomonas; species Pseudomonas mandelii. The sequence goes on along the minus strand of NZ_LT629796.1, from coordinate 178,542 downwards.
AGACCACGTCAGGCAGCAGGTAGGCTTGGGGGTTGCCGATTTCATAGAGCATTTGTTCGCCGACGGTCAGCGGCGTGACCAGGCCGCCTGAGCCCTCGGGTTTGCTGACGATGAACTGGCTGTCGGCGCTGACTTCGACGATGGGGAAGCCAATGTGTTCGTAATCGGGCACATCGCGCCAATCGGTGAAATTGCCGCCGGTGCACTGGGCGCCACATTCGATGATGTGCCCGGCCAATGCGGCCTGGGCCAGTTTGTCGTAGTCATGCCAGGACCAGCCGAATTCATGGACCAGCGCGGCACTGACGACCGCGCTGTCGACGACGCGTCCGGTAATGACGATGTCGGCACCCAATCGAAGGGCTTCGACAATGCCCGGTGCGCCGAGGTAGGCGTTGGTCGAGACGCACATCGGCGGCAAGGGCGCGCCGCTGAACATTTCATGCAGGCCACGGCTGCTCAGCTGTTTGAACTGCGGTTGCAGGTCGTCGCCCAGCAACACGGCGATTTTCAGTGCCACCCCGGCCTTGTCACATGCCGCTTGCAAGGCAGCGGCGCAGGCCTGTGGATTGACCCCGCCGGCATTGCTGATGACGCGGATGTGTTGTTCGGCGAGTTGCCCAAGCAGTGGGCTGAGGACTTCGATGAAGTCGCCCGCATAGCCCGCCTGCGGATCTTTCATCCGTGCGCCGGCCATGATCGACATCGTGATTTCTGCCAAATAGTCGAAGACCAGATAGTCCAGACGCCCACCGTGCACCAGTTGCGCAGCAGCGGTTGAGGTATCGCCCCAGAACGCGCTGGCGCATCCGATGCGAATCGTTTCTGGCGCAGTCCTTTCCATAACCACCTCCGATAGAAGTGCATCGAGACTACCAAGCAAGCGCTTGGTTTGTAAACGACTGAAATATCTTCTGCCCGAGCGCTTGCTTGGTTGTCGTCGCCAGCTTAAATTGCCCGCGCAACCCCGCTGTTTTAGCGGCGGGCGGCGCATTTGATTGATCGACTGTAGGAGAGAATGGGTGGACGAGCAAAAAGCCCTGGGGGTCATGCGCGAATTGGTCGACAGCGGCCAATTGACCGACCCCGACAGCGCCCGCGGCAAACTGCTGCAAGTGGCGGCTCACCTGTTCCGTAACAAAGGTTATGAACGCACCACGGTGCGCGATCTGGCTGGCGCCGTGGGCATTCAGTCGGGCAGCATTTTTCATCACTTCAAAAGCAAGGACGAGATCCTGCGCGCGGTGATGGAAGAGACCATCCGCTACAACACGGCGTTGATGCACGCCGCCCTGGCCGAGGCCGGCAATGTACGCGAGCGGGTGCTGGCGCTGATTCGCTGCGAATTGCAGTCGATCATGGGCGGCAGCGGCGAGGCCATGGCGGTGTTGGTGTACGAATGGCGTTCGCTGTCCGAAGACGGTCAGGCGCAGGTGCTGGCGCTGCGCGATATTTACGAAGCGCTTTGGCTGCAGGTGTTGGGTGAAGCCAAGGACGCCGGTTTTATCCGCGGCGATGTGTTCATCACGCGTCGTTTTCTGACGGGGGCGTTGTCCTGGACCACCACCTGGTTTCGTGCCGGCGGCAGCATGAGCCTCGATCAATTGGCCGATGAAGCATTGATTCTTGTGCTCGAAGAGAAGTAATAAGGTGTCATGAGCCAGCAGGAAACTGGCTAAGTGGCCGAAACCGCCTAGCTTGAATGCATTGATGGGTATTTTTTGGGGAGTGGGTTGTTTTGATGTCTTCGCCAATTAGGACGGCCACGCGGCTTTTGCTGGCGTCGCTCGCGGCGGTTTGGGTATTGCCGTCCCAGGCTGCACAACTGGTGCGTGTCGGTGCCGCACATTTCCCGCCTTATACCGTGCGCCCGGAATCCGGTGCCGACACTGGCCTGCTGCCGCAATTGGTAGAAGCCTTGAATCAATCGCAGAGCGACTATCAGTTCGTCCTGGTGCCGACTTCGATTCCTCGGCGATTCGGAGATTTCAAGCAAGGTCGGGTCGACATGGCCATTTTCGAGAACCCGGACTGGGGCTGGAAGGACATTCCCCACACCAGCGTCGACATGGGGCTTGAAGACGCCGAGATTTTCGTCGCGCAACGTGAGCCCGAGCGCCAGCAAAGTTATTTTGCCGACCTCACCGGCAAGCGTCTGGCGCTGTTCAGCGGCTATCACTACGAGTTCGCCAACTTCAATGCCGACCCGAAATTCCTCGCGCAGAACTACGACGCCACGCTGACCTATTCCCATGACAGCAACCTGCTGATGGTGCTGCGCGGGAGGGCAGACATTGCCTTGGTGACGCGTTCCTACCTGAGCGATTACCTGCTACGCAACGAGCTCGTGGCCGATCAGCTGCTGGTGTCGCAGCGCGTCGATCAGGTGTATCACCACTACGCGATCCTGCGTCCGTCCGCGCCCATCAGCGGCGAGGCGTTCGGCAAGTTGCTGCAAGGGTTGCGGGACAATGGGCAGATGCTGAAGATTTTCGATCCATACAAGATTGCGGTGGTGGCGGTGCCCAAGCCCTGAATGACACCGCAGGTCGCGCCAATTCGCGACTTCACTTAAATTTCCTGCCCCGGCTCACGTCACAGGGTTGAACTGTCGACGATTATCGTGAGCCCGCCCCATGCCCAATCTGAATGACCTGACTGCCCTGGCCTTGCCCAACGGAAGCCGTCTTGTAGCTGATGAAACCCAGAGTCGCCTGCACCTCAGCCTGGAAGGGCAGTCGCTGATCGAGCTGCGCCTGACCCGCGAGCCCGATGTGCAGGTGCAGGTCGAAAAGCGTTTCGACACGCCTGAAAGTCAGGCGCTCTGGGCCACCTGCTATTGGCTGTTTGCCCGTGATCCGGCGTGCCAGCACCTGACGTTTCAACTGCAGCAATCGCCTGCCGACGCCTTGGCGAGCGGTTTGCTGATTCCCACCGACACCGCCGGCCAATACCGTTGCGAACGCACGCTGTTCTGGCAGTTGCCCCAGCCGTGGCTCAGCCAGGCGCAGGCCGACACTTTTCCGCAGCAAATGGTCATCAGTGGCGGCAAGCGTCATCCGCTGCGCCCGCTAAAACCACGCGGTGAAGTCTATCGGCGCTTCGATGCGCGGCTCGGTGGCTGGATTTCCCTGCGCACGCTGGATATCGATCTGGACCTGGGGCGTTTCAATCGCTGGCAGAACAGCCCGCGGGTCGCGAGTTTCTGGCAGGAGGAGGGCAGCCTTGAGCAGCACCGCGAGTACCTGAGCAAACTCGAAGCCGATCCTCACACCCTGACCCTGATCGGTTGTTTCGATGATCAGCCGTTTGCCTATTTCGAAGCCTACTGGGCCAAGGAAGATCGCATCGCGCCGTTCTATGACACCGGCGATTACGACCGTGGTATCCACATGCTGGTGGGTGAAGAAAATCACCGTGGCCCGCACAAGGTGGCGAGCTGGTTATCGGCGTTGACGCACTACCTGTTTCTCGACGATCCGCGAACCCAGCGAGTCGTCGCCGAGCCTCGCGCCGACAACGGGAAGATGATCAAGTACATGCAGGACCAGGGTTACCACTGTGAGAAGGAGTTCGACTTTCCGCACAAGCGCGCGGCGTTGATGATGCTGGGGCGGGAGCGGTTTTTTGATCGGTGCAAGTTGGCGTGATGCTTATGGCTCAAGGTCTGCACTGACCTTGAGTGCCCCATCGCGAGCAGGCTCGCTCCCACATTGAATCTCCAGTGAACACACAATCGGTGAACACCAAAGATCCAATGTAGGAGTGAGCCTGCTCGCGATCGGGGTCACCGCAAATTTGAGCTTTTAACGACGGGCAAAGGTATCCACACGATTGCCCGACACCTTGCGGCAGTGCACCAGCGCATCGCGAATCATGAAGTTCACCAGTGTCGGCGAGACGCCGAGTTCCTTGGCGATGTCCTTTTGCGGCACGCCGTGCAGGCGGTACATCTCGAAGGCGTAACGGGTACGGCTGGGCAGCTCCGTCAGCGCATCGGCGATGTTTTCCAGGGTCGAGAAATTGATGTGCGAGGTTTCCGGCGAAGCGCCCTGAATCACCACGTTCAGACCTTCCTCTTCCGGCCCGGAGTATTTCTGCTCCAGCGCCTGCTTGCGATAGTGGTCGATCGCCAGGTTGCGCACGATCTGGAACAGATAACTGAGCTGAGCCTTGAAGGATGACGTGATTTGCGGCGCCGATTGCAGCCGGAAAAACGCATCCTGGACCACGTCTTCAGCACGCGACCGGCAACCGGTAATCCGCGCTGCAATCTTGACCAGAATCAGTCGGTTGTCGACAAAGGCCTGAAGTAGCGGTGAATCGCACCTGCTTGTGGATACTTGTTCCGTCATGGAAATCACCTTGCTGCCAATAGGTTGGTGGGACGGCGGGGGGGGCCGTCCTACACATCGAGCGACAAATTATGCTGAATGATAATGATTGTCAATTGAGAAAGAGAACTAATGCTCCTCAGTGGTGCAGAGTGAGAACTGCGACACGCTGTCGCACTCGCGTGCAGCAGTTGGTTCCGTTGACGATCGACCCTGCCGACTAATTATTTCAAGACGTCATCCGTTCTCATTGGTGAAAGGTGCCGGGTAAATCCCGGCCAAAACCGCACTCCCAATGCCTTGCGCAGTCGGCGAAGACCGCGTCCTGCATGCCCTTTAGTGGGCGTGACGTAAGAAAACCGATTCCATTTGCAAGCCGAATTCAGGCAGGAAACCTCATGACCGACGCGTTCGAACTCCCAAGCAATCTGGTCCAAGCTCTCCAGCGCCGAGCGGCCCTGACGCCGGATCGGGTGGCCTTGCGTTTTCTCGCCGAAACCCCGGAGCAGGCCGTGGTCCTCAGTTATCGCGAGCTGGATCAGCGGGCGCGGACCATTGCCGGTGCGTTGCAGGCCGAGGCTGAATTCGGCGATCGCGCCGTGCTGCTGTTTCCGAGCGGCCCGGATTACGTCGCGGCGTTTTTTGGTTGCCTGTACGCCGGGGTGATCGCGGTGCCGGCTTATCCGCCGGAGTCGGCTAAACGTCATCACCAGGAACGTTTGCTGTCGATCATCAACGATGCCGAGCCGCGCCTGCTGCTGACCAGCGCCGACCTGAGCGACGCCTTGCTGCAGATTGAAGGTGCGCCGCCGCTGCTGTGCGTCGACACCCTCGACGGTGCCTTGGCCGCCAGCTGGGTCGCGCCGAACCTGGCCGGTGACCACATCGCCTTTCTGCAATACACCTCCGGTTCCACTGCGTTGCCCAAAGGCGTGCAAGTCAGCCACGGCAACCTGGTGGCCAATGAACTGCTGATCCGTCATGGCTTCGGTATCGATCTGAACCCGGATGACGTGATCGTCAGCTGGCTGCCGCTGTACCACGACATGGGCCTGATCGGCGGTCTGTTGCAGCCGGTTTTCAGCGGTGTGCCGTGTGTGTTGATGTCGCCGGCGTACTTCCTCGGCCGGCCGTTGCGCTGGCTGGAAGCGATCAGCGAATACGGCGGCACCATCAGCGGCGGCCCGGATTTCGCCTATCGCCTGTGCAGCGAGCGCGTCAGTGAGTCGGCGCTGGAACGCCTCGACCTGAGCGGCTGGCGCGTGGCGTATTCCGGCTCCGAACCGATTCGTCTCGACACCCTCGATCGTTTCGGCGAAAAGTTCGCGGTGTGCGGTTTCACCACTGACAGTTTCATGGCGTCCTACGGGTTGGCCGAAGCCACCTTGTTTGTCGCCGGAACCCCGCGCGGTCAGGGCATCGGCAACCTGCGCGTGGACGATCAAGCCCTGGCCCAAAACCGCGCAGAGCCTGGCGAGGGCAGCGCGATCATGAGTTGCGGCATCAGCCAGCCGGATCACGCGGTGTTGATTGTCGACCCGGTCGCGCTCAACGAACTCGCCGACAACGCCATCGGCGAAGTGTGGGCTGCCGGGCCCAGCATCGCCCATGGCTACTGGCGCAACCCCGAAGCCAGCGCCAATACCTTCGTCCAGCACAACGACCGGACCTGGCTGCGCACCGGCGACCTGGGTTTCATGCGTGACGGTGAACTGTTCATCACCGGGCGCCTGAAAGACATGCTGATCGTTCGCGGTCACAACCTGTACCCGCAAGACATCGAACAGACCGTCGAACGCGAAGTGGAAGTGGTGCGCAAAGGTCGTGTCGCGGCCTTCGCGGTCACTGTCGATGGCCAGGAAGGCATCGGCATCGCCGCGGAAATCAGCCGCAGCGTGCAGAAAATCCTCCCGCCCGACGCGTTGATCAAAGCGATCCGCCAAGCGGTGGCCGAGGCGTATCAGGAAGCGCCGAGCGTGGTGGTGCTGCTCAATCCGGGCGCATTGCCCAAAACCTCCAGCGGCAAACTGCAACGTTCGGCCTGCCGCAATCGTCTGAAGGACGGCAGTCTCGACAGCTATGCGCTGTTCCCTTCAGCGGACGTTCAGGGCGAATCCGGCACAGCGTCGGGTTCCGAACTGCAAGCCTTGATCGGCCAGATCTGGAGTGAGCAACTGCAGGTCAAACAGGTTAACGCCGACGATCACTTCTTCCTGCTCGGCGGCAATTCCATCGCCGCCACTCAAGTGGTTGCTCGACTGCGTGAAACACTCGGACTGGAGCTGAACCTGCGCCTGCTGTTCGAAGCGCCAACCCTCGGCGCCTTCACTGCCGATGTCGCTCAGCTGCAACAGGACGGCGGCCTGGCCCAAGGCGTGATTACTCCGCTGTCGCGTCACGAACCGATGCCACAGTCTCTGGCGCAAAACCGCCTCTGGATTACCTGGCAACTCGATCCGCACAGCAGCGCCTACAACATTCCCGGAGCCTTGCGCCTGCGTGGCGAGCTGGACGAAAACGCCTTGCGCGCCAGTTTCCAGCAACTGATCGAACGTCATGAATCCTTGCGCACACGCTTCTTCGAACGGGACGGCGTGGCGCTCCAGCAGGTCGATGCGGCGGGCGAATTCAACCTGCAATTGATCGACATCAGCGAACTGCCCGCCGAGGAGCGCGAAGCCCGCGCGCTGCACATCAGTGAGGACGAAGCCCGCACCCAGTTCGATCTGGAGAAAGGCCCGCTGCTGTGGGTGACGCTGGTGCGCCTCGACGACGATGACCATCAACTGCTGGTGACGATGCATCACATCATTGCCGATGGCTGGTCGCTGAACGTGCTGATCGACGAGTTCTCGCGCCTGTACGCCGCGGCTTCCCAGGGACAAAAGGCCACGCTTCCCGCATTGCCAACCCAATACGCCGATTACGGCAGCTGGCAGCGTCAATGGCTGGCGCAAGGGGAGGGCGAGCGTCAACTCGCCTACTGGAAAACGCAGTTGGGCGAAGAGCATCCAACGCTGAACCTGGCCACCGATCATCCGCGCTCGGCGCAGCACGTTCACAGTGCTGCCCGCCACTCGATAAAGCTCGCCGCGACCCTGAGCGATGCCATTCGCCAGACCGCCCAGGCGCATGAGTCGACACCGTTCATGCTGTTGCTCGCCGCCTTCCAGAGCCTGTTGCACCGCTACAGCGGTCAGCGCGACATCCGCATCGGCGTGCCGAATGCCAACCGCCCGCGCCTGGAAACCCAAGGGCTGATCGGCTTCTTCATCAACACCCAGGTGCTGCGTGCCGACGTGGATTCGCGCCTGCCATTCGTTGAGCTGCTGGCGCAAACCCGCCAGGCCGCGCTGGGGGCGCAAGCGCATCAGGATCTGCCGTTCGAACAACTGCTCGAAGCGTTCCCGCAAGCGCGCGAACAAGGCTTGTTCCAGGTGATGTTCAACCACCAGCAACGGGACTTGAGCGCGCTGCGCCGCCTGCCGGGATTGCTCGCCGAAGAACTTCCGTGGCACAGCCGCGAAGCCAAGTTCGACCTGCAACTGCACAGCGAAGAAGACCAGAAGGGTCGCTTGAGCCTGTCCTTCGACTACGCCAGCGAGCTGTTCGACGCGACGACCATCGAGCGCCTGGCCGAGCATTTCAGCCACCTGCTGCGAGCCATTTGCGAGCTACCGTCCACCGCCATCGGCGACCTGCCACTGCTGAGCGCAAACGAACACGACCAACAATCGTCCTGGAGCGCCGCGCCGTGCACACCGGCCAGCCAATGGTTGCCGGAACGGCTCAACGAGCAAGCGCGCCAGACCCCGGAACGCACCGCGCTGATCTGGGACGGCGGCAGCCTCGATTTCGCCGAACTGCACACCCAGGCCAACCGCCTGGCCCATTACCTGCGCGACAAAGGCGTCGGCCCGGACGTCTGCGTGGCCATCGCCGCCGAGCGTTCGCCGCAGTTGCTGATCGGCCTGCTGGCGATCATCAAGGCTGGTGGTGCCTATGTGCCGCTGGACCCGGATTACCCGGCCGAGCGCCTGGCCTACATGCTCAGCGACAGCGGCGTGGAGTTGCTGCTGACCCAGACCCAATTGCTCGAACGCCTGCCGGCCACCGATGGCGTCAGCTTCATCGCCATGGATGCGCTGCACCTGGAGAACTGGCCAAGCCAGGCGCCGGGCCTGCACCTTCACGGCGACAACCTCGCCTACGTGATTTACACCTCCGGTTCCACCGGTCAACCCAAGGGCGTCGGCAACACCCACGCGGCGCTCGCCGAGCGCCTGCAATGGATGCAGAACACCTACGGGTTGAACGACACCGACGTGCTGATGCAGAAAGCCCCGATCAGTTTCGACGTGTCGGTGTGGGAGTGCTTCTGGCCGCTGATCACCGGCGCCCGCTTGCTGATTGCCGGTCCCGGCGAGCACCGCGATCCGCATCGCATCGCGCAGCTGGTTCAGCAATACGGCGTGACCACGCTGCACTTCGTGCCGCCACTGCTTTCGTTGTTCATCGACGAGCCGCTGACCGCCGAATGCAACAGCCTGCGCCGGGTCTTCTCCGGTGGCGAAGCCTTACCCGCCGAGCTGCGCAACCGCGTGCTGGAACAGCTGCCGGCCGTGCAATTGCACAACCGCTACGGCCCGACCGAAACCGCAATCAACGTCACCCATTGGCACTGCGTCCGCGCCGATGGCGAGCGCTCGCCGATTGGCCGCCCGTTGGGCAACGTGGTGTGCCGCGTGCTCGACAGCGACCTCAACCCGGTGCCGGCCGGGGTGCCGGGTGAGCTGTGCATCAGCGGCATCGGCCTTGCTCGTGGTTATCTGGGCCGTCCGGGACTGACCGCTGAACGTTTTGTCGTCGATCCACTGGGCGAGCAGGGCGCGCGTCTGTACCGCACCGGCGACCGTGCGCGCTGGACGGCGGATGGGGTGATCGAATACCTCGGTCGCCTCGATCAGCAGGTCAAACTGCGCGGCTTCCGTGTCGAGCCCGAAGAAATCGAAGCGCGCTTGCTGGCCCAGGAAGGCGTTGCCCAAGCCGTGGTGCTGGTGCGCGAAACCGCCGCCGGTGGCCAATTGATCGGTTACTACACCGCCACCGATTCCATTGAACAGGTTGATGTTCAAATCGCACGCCTGAAAGCCGCACTGGCGGCTGAGCTGCCGGAATACATGGTCCCGGCGCAGCTGATGCGCCTGGACGAAATGCCCCTGAGCCCGAGTGGCAAACTCGACCGTTGTGCCTTGCCCGAACCTCAATGGCAAGTGCGCGAACACGTCGAGCCGGTCACAGCGCTTGAGCAGCAAATCGCCGGCATCTGGCGCGAAGTCCTCGGCCTTGGGCAGATTGGGCTGCGTGACGATTTCTTCGCTCTCGGCGGTCATTCGTTGCTGGCCACGCAAATCATTTCCCGCACCCGTCAGGCCTGCGACGTTGAGTTGCCGCTGCGGGCACTGTTCGAAAACAGTGAGCTGGGCGCGTTTGCCGAACAGGTGCAACTGATCCAGGCTAGCGGCAAGACCAACCAGCAACCGCCCATCGAGAACGTCGACCGCCGCCAACCGGTGCCGCTCTCTTATTCCCAGCAACGCATGTGGTTTCTCTGGCAAATGGAGCCGGACAGCCCGGCCTATAACGTCGGCGGCATGGCACGGTTGCGCGGTGTACTCGATGTCGGGCGTTTCGAAGCGGCGTTGCAAGCGCTGATCATGCGCCACGAAACCCTGCGCACCACGTTCCCGAGCATCGACGGCGTGGCCCGCCAACAGGTCCATGCGCAAACCGGCATGCGCATGGACTGGAAGGACTTCTCGGCGCTGGAGGCCGACAGCCGTGAGCAACGGGTGCAGCAACTGGCTGACGACGAGGCACATAAACCGTTCGATCTGGAAACCGGTCCGCTGCTGCGCGCCTGTCTGGTCAAGACCGCCGAGCACGAACACTATCTGGTGCTGACTTTGCACCACATCGTCACCGAAGGCTGGGCGATGGACATCTTTGCCCGTGAACTGAGCGCGCTGTACGAAGCGTTCGTCGATGACCGCGAATCGCCGTTGGCACCGCTGCCAGTGCAGTACCTGGATTACAGCGTCTGGCAGCGCCAGTGGCTGGAATCCGGCGAGCGCCAGCGCCAGCTCGACTACTGGACCGCGCAACTGGGCCGCGAACATCCGCTGCTGGAATTGCCCGCCGACCGTCCACGTCCGCCGGTGCAAAGCCATCAGGGCGAACTGTTCCGTTTCGACCTGAGCGATGACCTCGCCGCACGGGTGCGCGCCTTCAACGCGCAAAACGGCCTGACCCTGTTCATGACCATGACAGCCGCACTGGCCGTGCTGCTTTATCGCTACAGCGGCCAAAACGACCTGCGCATCGGCGCGCCGGTGGCCAACCGGATTCGCCCGGAAAGCGAAGGACTGATCGGGGCGTTCCTCAACACCCAAGTGCTGCGTTGCCAGCTCGACGGGCAGATGTCCGTCGGTGAATTGTTCGAGCAGGTGCGCCACACGGTGATCGAAGGCCAGTCCCATCAGGACTTGCCATTCGATCACTTGGTTGAGGCCTTGCAGCCACCGCGCAGTGCCGCGTACAACCCGCTGTTCCAGGTGATGTGCAACGTGCAACGCTGGGAATTCCAGCAAAGCCGCACCCTGGCCGGCATGACCGTCGAGTACCTGGCCAACGATGCCCGGGCGACCAAGTTCGACCTCAATCTGGAAGTCACCGACCTCGATCATCGACTGGGTTGCTGCCTGACTTACAGCACTGATTTGTTCGATGAACCGCGCATTGCACGCATGGCCGGGCACTGGCGCAATCTGCTGGAAGCGCTGCTGTGCGATCCGCAACAGCGACTCTGCGAGTTGCCGTTGCTCGAAGCCACGGAACAGCAAAAGCTGTTGGACAGCCTTGGCGTCGAACGGGGCGAGCATCGCCTCGATCAATGCATCCATCACCTGTTCAGCGAGCAAGCCCTCGCCCGCAAAGACGCACCGGCGTTGACGTTTGCAGGTGAAACCCTGAGCTACGCCGAACTCGACAGCCGCGCCAATCGCCTGGCCTGGATGCTTCGCGAACGCGGTGTCGGCCCGCAGGTTCGCGTCGGACTGGCGCTTGAGCGTTCGCTGGAAATGGTCATCGGCCTGCTGGCGATCCTCAAGGCCGGCGGCGCTTATGTGCCGCTGGACCCGGAATACCCGCTCGATCGCCTGCATTACATGATCGAGGACAGCGGCATCGGTTTGCTGCTCAGCGATGCGGCGATGTTCGACGCGCTCGGCGAATTGCCGGCCAGCGTCGGCCGTTGGTGCCTCGAAGAGGACGCCGCCGCGTTGGCCCATTACCCGGCCACCGAACTGCCCTTTATCAGCCTGCCGCAACATCAGGCGTACCTGATTTACACCTCGGGTTCGACCGGCAAACCGAAAGGTGTGGTGGTGTCCCACGGTGAAATCGCCATGCATTGCCAAGCGGTCATTGAGCGCTTCGGCATGCGCCCGGACGATTGCGAACTGCATTTCTATTCGATCAACTTCGACGCTGCGACCGAGCGTTTGCTGGTGCCGTTGTTGAGTGGTGCGCACGTTGTCCTGCGCGCCCAAGGCCAATGGGACGCGGAAGACATCTGCGGGCTCATTCGTCGCCACCACATCAACATCCTCGGCTTCACCCCAAGCTACGGCAGCCAATTGGCGCAGTGGCTGGCGACCCAGGGCGAAATCCTCCCGGTGCGCATGTGCATCACCGGCGGCGAAGCCCTGACCGGTGAACACCTGACGCGAATCCGTGCGGCGTTCAAACCAAGCCTGTTTTTCAACGCCTACGGCCCGACCGAAACCGTGGTCATGCCATTGGCCAGTCTCGCACCCGAACAGCTGGAAGAAGGCTTGAGCGTGCCGATCGGCAGCGTGATCGGCGCGCGGGTCGCCTACATCCTCGATGCCGACCTGGCCTTGGTACCGCAAGGCGCGACCGGTGAGTTGTTCGTCGGTGGCGCCGGTCTGGCGCAGGGTTATCACCAGCGACCGGGCATGACCGCCGAACGGTTTGTGGCGGATCCATTCGCCGCCGATGGCGGACGTCTGTACCGCACCGGCGACCTGGTGCGCCAGCGTGCCGATGGCCTGGTGGAGTATCTGGGGCGCATCGACCATCAAGTGAAGATTCGCGGTTTTCGCATCGAGTTGGGCGAGATCGAAACCCGTCTGCTGGAGCATGAGTCGATCCGCGAAGCCGTGGTCCTGGCCCTCGACGCGCCGAGCGGCAAACAGCTGGTCGGCTATCTGGTGACCGAGGTCACCGAGCAGGACGAAACGCAACAAGCGGCATTGCGTGAAGCGCTGAAGCATCACCTCAAATCGCAACTGCCGGATTACATGGTGCCGACGCACCTGATCCTGCTGGCCAGCATGCCGCTGACCACCAATGGCAAACTCGACCGCCGCGCCTTGCCAGCGCCGGACCCGGAACTCAACCGTCAACACTACGTGGCGCCAAGCAACGAGCTAGAGCTGACCTTGACCGGCATCTGGTGCGAGGTGCTGAACATCGAGCAAGTGGGCCTTAACGACAACTTCTTCGAACTGGGCGGCGATTCGATTCTGTCAATCCAGGTGGTCAGTCGTGCGCGGCAGCAGGGCATTCATTTCAGTCCGCGTGACCTGTTCCAGCACCAGACCGTGCAAACCCTGGCCGCCGTGGCCACCCGCACCGAGCAGGTCACCGCCGAGCAAGGCCTGCTCAGCGGTGAGTCGCGTCTGACGCCGATTCAGCACTGGTTCTTCGACACGGACATTCCCGAGCGTCAGCACTGGAACCAGGCATTGCTGCTGGAGCCGACTGACGCGCTGGAACCCCATCGCCTGGAGCAAGCGCTGCTGGCGGTAATCGAACAGCACGATGCCTTGCGGTTGCGTTTCAGCCAGACCGACACGCAATGGCGCGCCGAGCATCAGGTGATTTCCAACGTGCCGGTGCTGTGGCAAGTGCGAGTTTCGTCCATGGACAAATGCGCCGCGCTGTTCGCCGATGCCCAGCGCAGCCTCGACCTCGAACAGGGGCCGCTGATGCGCGTGTTGCTGGTCGATGGTCCCGAGGGCGTACAACGGCTGTTCATCGCCATTCACCACTTGGTGGTGGACGGCGTTTCGTGGCGGGTGCTGCTCGACGATCTGCAAACCGTTTACCGTCAACTGGACGCCGGGCAGTCGGTCAAACTGTCGGCGAAAACCAGCGCTTTCAAGGATTGGTCCACCCGTTTGCAGGCCTATGCCGGCAGCGAATCCCTGCGTGAAGAACTGAGCTGGTGGCAGTCGCAACTGACCGGGCCGAATGCCGAATTGCCCTGTAATCGTCCTGAGGGCGGGCGGCAGAACCGGCATGCGCAAACCGTCAGCGTGCGCCTCGATGCCGAGCGTACTCTCCAGTTGCTGCAACAGGCGCCGAGTGCCTATCGCACGCAGGTCAACGACCTGCTGCTGACCGCGTTGGCTCGGGTGCTGTGCAATTGGAGCGGAGAGGAGTCGGCGCTGATTCAGCTTGAAGGCCACGGCCGCGAAACCCTGTTCGACGAGATCGACCTGACCCGCACCGTCGGCTGGTTCACCAGCGCTTATCCGTTACGCCTTATGCCGGCGAATGGGCAGGGTGCCTCGATCAAGGCGATCAAGGAACAACTGCGTGCCGTGCCGCACAAAGGCCTGGGTTATGGCGTGCTGCGTTATCTGGCCGATGATCTGAGTCGTCAGACCCTGGCCGCGTTGCCGGTGGCGCCGATCACCTTCAACTACCTCGGTCAGTTCGACCAGAGCTTCGGCGCGGACGCCTTGTTCCGTCCTCTCGATGAAGCGGTCGGTGCGGCCCATGATCCTCGCGCGCCGTTGCCCAATGAGCTGAGCGTCGACAGTCAGGTGTATGGCGGTGAACTGGTGCTGCGCTGGACTTTCAGCGCCGAACGCCACGATCCGCAAGCCATCACCGACCTGGCCAACGCTTATCTTGGCGAACTGCAAAGCCTGATCGAACATTGCCTGCGCGACGATGCGGGAGGCCTGACGCCGTCGGACTTCCCGTTGGCGAAACTGACCCAGCCGCAAATCGACGCGTTGCCAATCCCGGCCGCCGTCATCGAAGACGTCTACCCGCTGACCCCGATGCAGGAAGGCATGCTGCTGCACACCTTGCTGGAACCGGGCACCGGCCTCTACTACATGCAGGATCGCTACCGCATCAACAGCGAACTCGACCCGCAACGTTTCGCCCAGGCCTGGCAAGCGGTGATTGCCCGCCACGAAGCACTGCGCGCATCGTTCTGCTGGAACGTTGGCGAAGACATGCTGCAAGTGATCCACAAACCCGGCAGCACGCCGATCGAGATCCTCGACTGGACGCAAATTGCCGAAGCCGAGCAAGAGCCGAAACTGCAAGCGCTGCTCAAAAGCGAGCGTGAAGCCGGGTTCGATCTGCTCAATCAGGCACCTTTCCACCTGCGCTTGATCAAGGTCGGCGCGGCGCGTTACTGGTTCATTATGAGCAACCACCACATCCTGATTGATGCCTGGTGCCGCTCGCTGCTGATGAACGATTTCTTCGAAATCTACACCGCCCTCGGCGAAGGCCGGGACGCGCAACTGACCGTGCCCCCGCGTTATCGCGACTACATTGGCTGGCTGCAACGCCAGAGCCTGGCCGAGGCGCGGCAGTGGTGGAAAACCAATCTGCAAGGTTTCGAACGGACCACGCCGATCCCGAGCGACCGGCCGTTCCTGCGTGAGCATGCCGGTGAAAGCGGCGGCATGATCGTCGGTGACCGCTACACAAGGCTTGATGCTCGTGACGGTGCGCAACTGCGCGAATTGGCGCAGGCGCATCAACTGACCATCAACACCTTTGCGCAAGCGGCGTGGGCCTTGGTGCTACGGCGTTTGAGCGGTGATCGTGACGTGCTGTTCGGCGTCACGGTGGCCGGACGTCCGGTGGACATGCCGCAGATGCAGCGCACCGTCGGGCTGTTCATCAACAGCATTGCGCTGCGGGTGAAAATGCCCGAGGACGATCAGCGTTGCAGTGTGCGCCAGTGGTTGAGTGGTTTGCTCGACAGCAACATGCAACTGCGTGAGTACGAATACCTGCCGCTGGTGAGCATTCAGGAAAACAGCGAACTGCCCAAGGGCCAACCGCTGTTCGACAGCCTGTTCGTGTTCGAAAACGCCCCGGTGGAAGTCTCGGTGCTGGACCGCGCACAGAGCCTCAATGCCACGTCGGACTCGGGCCGTACCCACACCAACTTCCCGCTAACGGCGGTCTGCTATCCGGGGGATGACCTGGGGCTGCACCTGTCTTACGACCAGCGTTATTTCGACGAATCGACCGTCGAGCGCATGCTCGGCGAGTTCAAGCGATTGTTGCTGGCGCTGGTCGAAGGCTTCCATGGCGACATGGCCGATCTGCCGTTGCTGGGCGACGAGGAACAGGATTTCCTGATCCACGGCTGCAACCAGAGCGAGCACGATTACCCGCTGGAACAAAGCTATGTCGCGTTGTTCGAAGCGCAGGTCGCTCGGCATCCGCAGCGGATTGCCGCCAGTTGCCTGGATCAGCAACACAGTTATGTCGAACTGAACCGACGCAGCAACCGCCTCGGTCATGCTTTGATCGCGGCCGGGGTCGGGCTGGATCAACCGGTGGCATTGCTGGCCGAACGTAACCTCGATCTGCTCGGCATGATCATCGGCAGCTTCAAGGCGGGCGCGGGTTATCTGCCGCTGGACCCGGGGCTGCCGAGTCAGCGTCTGAGCCGGATCATCGACCTGAGCCGCACGCGATTGCTGGTCTGCACGCAAACCTGTCGTGAACAGGCGGTCGCGCTGCTGGAGGCGTTCAGTTGCGCCAACCGGCCGAAATTACTGGTCTGGGAAGAGGTGCAGGCGAGCGATGTATCGGTGGCGAATCCGGGTGTTTACAGCGGCCCGGACAACCTCGCCTATGTGATCTACACCTCCGGCTCCACCGGTTTGCCCAAAGGCGTGATGGTCGAACAGCGCGGCATGCTCAACAACCAGTTGAGCAAGGTGCCGTACCTGAATCTCAGCGAGGTTGATGTGATCGCCCAGACCGCTTCGCAAAGCTTCGACATTTCGGTCTGGCAGTTCCTCGCCGCACCGCTGTTCGGGGCGCGGGTGGACATTGTGCCGAACACCATCGCCCATGACCCGCAAGGGTTGCTGGCGCACGTATCGGCCCAGGGCATTACGGTACTGGAAAGCGTACCGTCGCTGATTCAGGGCATGCTCGCCCAGGAACGCATGAGCCTCGACGGCCTGCGCTGGATGCTGCCGACCGGTGAAGCGATGCCGCCGGAACTGGCGCATCAATGGCTGCTGCGCTACCCGGAGATCGGGCTAGTGAATGCCTATGGCCCGGCGGAATGCTCGGACGACGTGGCGTTCTTCCGCGTTGACATGGCCTCGACCCGTGGCAGTTACCTGCCCATCGGTACGCCGACCGACAACAACCGTTTGTACCTGCTCGATGGTGCGCTGGACCTGGTGCCGTTGGGGGCGGTGGGCGAGTTGTGCGTCGCCGGCACGGGGGTCGGGCGTGGTTACGTCAGCGACCCGTTGCGCACCGCCCTGGTATTTGTACCGAACCTGTTTGGCGCGCCGGGGGATCGTCTGTATCGCACCGGCGACTTGGCCCGACGTCGCAGTGACGGCGTGCTGGAATACGTTGGGCGTATCGACCATCAAGTGAAGATTCGCGGTTACCGCATCGAACTGGGTGAAATCGAAGCACGTTTGCATGAGCAACCGGAAGTACGCGAAGCGGCGGTCGGTGTGCAGGAAGGCGTGAACGGCAAGCATCTGGTCGGCTATTTGGTCGCGGCGGATGCTTTGATCAAGCCAACGGAGCGACTCGAACGCATCAAGCAACGCCTGCGTACCGAACTCCCGGAATACATGGTGCCGCTGCACTGGTTGTGGCTGGAGCGGATGCCGCTCAATGCCAACGGCAAACTCGACCGCAAGGCGCTGCCGGCGCTGGAGATCGGCCAGTTGCAGAGCCAGGATTACCAGGCGCCGCGCACCGAGCTGGAGCAGACACTGGCGAATATCTGGGCCGAGGTGCTGAAGGTCGAGAAGGTCGGCGCGCAGGACAACTTCTTCGAACTGGGCGGGCATTCGTTGCTGGCGACGCAGATTGCTTCGCGGGTGCAGAAAGCCTTGCAACGGGATGTGCCGTTGCGGGCGATGTTCGAGTGCAGCACGGTGGCGGAGTTGGCCGAGTACATCAACGGGTTGGCGGCGAGTGACATCACCGAGGAGAAGGTGGATCGCCTCAATGACTTGATGGCGGAGTTGGAGGGGTTTTGATTCTTTAGCGTCTGTGCGGGGCCTTTCGCGGGCAAGCCTCGCTCCTACAGGATTTGTGTCGTTCGCAATTTTTATGATCGACACCAGACCTGTGGGAGCGAGCCTGCTCGCGAAGGCGTCATCGAAATTTGCGCGAATTTGCGCGTTGACTGCCGCTTCGGACCGGCTCAGGCTGCCTCTGCTTTTTTTGTTGAATTCCCTTCAAAAAGGAGACAGTTAATGCCCTTTGTAACGATTGACGGACAGCCCCTTCACTACATCGATCAAGGCACCGGCCCGGCCGTATTGCTGGCCGGCAGCTACCTGTGGGACCAGGCCATGTGGGCACCGCAGATTGCTGCGTTGTCGCAACACTATCGGGTCATTGCCCTGGACCTGTGGGGCCACGGTGAATCCGGGCCACTTCCCGAAGGCACGAAGTCGCTGGATGACATCGCCCGCCAGGCCTTGGCGCTGCTCGATCATCTGGACGTTGATCGTGTCACGCTGGTCGGTCTGTCGGTCGGTGGCATGTGGGGCGTGCGACTGGCGCTGTCAGCGCCACAGCGGATCAATGGCCTGGTGCTGATGGACACTTACGTCGGCGTCGAGCCGGAACCGACTCGCCAATACTATTTCTCGCTGTTCAAACAGATCGAAGACACCGGCGTGATCGCGCCGCAGTTGCTCGACATCGTGGTGCCGATTTTCTTCCGTCCGGGCATCGATCCACAGTCGGCCCTGTATCAGGATTTTCGCGCGAAACTGGCGGCGTTGCCGTCCGAACGTCTGCGTGAAAGCATTGTGCCGATGGGGCGGATTACGTTTGGGCGGGATGATCTGTTGCCGCGTCTGGGCGAGCTGAACCCTGCCACCACGCTGGTGATGTGTGGCGATCAGGACAAACCGCGGCCGCCGTCGGAAACGAAGGAAATGGCCGGGTTGATTGGCTGCCCGTATGTGCTGGTGCCGGAGGCGGGGCATATCTCCAATCTGGAGAATCCGCCGTTTGTGACGGAGGCGTTGTTGAAGTTTTTAGCCGAGAGAAATTAGTCGATCTTGCTGGCCCCATCGCGAGCAGGCTCGCTCCCACAGGGGAATGCATTCAAATGTGGGAGCGAGCCTGCTCGCGATGGGGCCGGTGTGGTCACCAAGTCTCTGCAGCAAACTACTTGGGCCCGAGAATCTTCATCAACTTGTCCGGCGAAGGCGCGCCTTGCTGCTGTTGCAGCTCGCCCTTGTCGTCCATGTAGAAAATCGCCGGGGTGGCCTGCAATTCCAGGTCTTCCATCAACTGCATGTTCGCCGCCAATTTCGCCTGAATCGCCGGCGGCACGTCCTTCAGGGCTTTCAGCGAACTGCCCTTGCCGGATTTTTCGTGATCTTCCAGCGCCTTGCTCGGGTCCTTGGCGGCTAGCAGCGCGGCGGATTTGCCCGGGCTGTCTTCGCGAATGATCCCGACCATGATGTGCCGCAGCTGCACTTTGCCGGCATTGACCCACGGCCGAGCCTGTTCCCAGAACATGTTGCAGTAGGGGCAGTTCGGGTCGCTGAACAAGTACACGATGCGTGGCGCATCTTTTTTGCCGTCGGCGATCCAGTTGCTGGCTTCCATCTTGGCCCAGACTTCCTTGGACATCGGCGCGTAGACCAGTTTCTGCAACGGTGCACTGCTCAGGTCGTTGCCCTCGGCGTCGTACAGATTGCCCAGCAGTACATGCTTGCCGTCCGGGGTCAGGTACAGCGCGATACCGCGGTTCTGGTACTGGGCGGCGTAACCGCGCAGCCCATCGGGTGCGTCGAACTGACCGACGATTTTCGCGCCCTTGGCTTCGATCTTCTTGATCGCTTCAGGCAATTCTTCGGCGGCCTGCACCGACGGCAGGTGCAGCAGCGCTGCGCCCAGAGTCAGCGTCAGCAGGTGGCGGAGGCGGGGCATGGCAGTTTCCTTGAAGAGGTGGCCGGTACGGCAGGAGAAGGGGTGTCGAAGTTTTCCAGGGCGCGGGCCAGGCTGGCATCCGAGAGTTCACCCAAATGGCTGCCCAGCAATCGACCGTCGGGGCTATAGAACAGCGTAGTCGGCAATGCCATGGAACCCACGGCCTGACCCAGTCGACCGCTGCCGTCGAACAGCACATTGGTCAGGCTCAGGCCTTGGGTTTCGAGGAAGGTGCTGACGCTTTGCATGCTTTCGGCCTGATTGACGAACAGGAAGGTCAGGTCCGGGCGCTGTTGCTGGGCGTTTTCCAGCACCGGCATTTCCCGGCGGCACGGCGGGCACCAGGTGGCCCAGAGATTGATGACCAGCGGCCCACCCTTGTAGTCCGCCAGTTGCACGGTTTCGCCGGCGGCGTTGCGCAGGGCGATTTCCGGCAGGCGCGTGCCTTGTTCGTAAATACTCAGAGAGAAAGTCGCCAGCAGCCAGAATGCCAACCCGCTGGCCACGCCAAACCCCAGCGGGCGGCGCAGACCCGGTCGGCGCCAACCGCGATACAGCGCGGTGAGCAGCAGCACAATCACCCCGGGCCAGGCGAGGAAACCGCCATCGCGCAGGTCGATGATCTGCCACGGATCGTTGCGATAGTGGGCCCAGTAGGCGCCGACGAACCCGACCCGTGCCGCCAGCATGCCCAGCAAAAAAAGGCTGAACAGCGCCGACTCAGGGTTCTCGCCACCGCGCTTGGCCACCCGCCAGCCGACAAACGTCGCCAGCGCCAGGGCACTGATCAGCAGCAGATGGTTAAGCGCGATGGCAAAAGTGCCGAGGGTAAAGGTCAGCATTAACGGGCGTCTCGGGTGGTGGTCCAGCGTTGCAGGAAAGTGTCGGCATCGACCTCGCCGGTGATGCGCTGACTGCGGCGCTCCTGGCCGTCTGTGCCGATCCACAGAAAACTCGGTGGCCCCGGCACTTTATAACGGCCGAGCAGTTCGCGGCTGTCGGCATTGTCGGCGGTGACGTCCAGCCGTAGCAAGCGCACATCGCTCAGCGCTGCCATTACATGGGCTTTGCCGAAGACCTGTTTTTCCATGACTTTGCACGACACACACCAGTCGGCGTAGTAGTCCAGCAGCACCCATTGGCCCTGGGCCTGGGCGGCGTCCAGTTCCTGTTGCAGCGCTTGCGGATTGTTGATCGTGGTGAAGGCCTCATGGCCGGTCGGGCGAGCGGCATTGCCGGAAGAGGCGGAAGCGCTGTAGACCTGCAACGGTTTGAGCAAGTCATCACTGCCCCCGGCGGCCCCGATCATCAGCAGACCGCCCCACATCCCGAGCAACAGCGCACTGGCGCCGAACAGATGGGCGACGCGGCCAAAACCTTCCGACTGTTTCCAGGCGCTATAGGCGGCAATCAGCAGCAAGGCGCCACACAAACCGATCCACAGCGATTGATCCAGCACCGGGCGCAGCATCAGCAGGGCGGTGGCGAGGAACAGGAAACCGAACACGCCTTTGAGCAGGTTCATCCAGGCGCCGGGTTTGGGCAGGAAGCGATTGCCCACGGTCACCAGCAACAACAGCGGCACACCGATGCCGATGCCCATTGCGAACAGAATCAGCCCGCCATGCAGCGCATTACCGCTTTGTGCGATGTAGAGCAGGGCGCCGGCCAACGGCGCGGTCATGCACGGGCCGACCAGCAGCCCCGACAAGGCCCCGAGCACACCGGCACCGATCAGACTGCCGCCACGCTGATTGCGCGACACATTTTCCAGCCGGTCACGCACCGCCACCGGCAGTTGCAGCTCGAAGAAACCGAACATCGGCAACGCCAGCAGGACAAATATCGCCGCGAAGCTGCCCAGCAGCCAGGGGTTCTGCAACAGCGCCTGAAGGTTCGCACCAAGCAGCGCGGCCAGCACACCCATCGCCGCATACACCAGCGCCATGCTCACCACGTAGCTGGTCGCCAGGGCGAAACCGCGTTTGGGCGTGGCGCCGCTGCCGACGATCAACCCGGCCAGTATCGGCAGCATCGGCAACGAGCAAGGGGTGAAGGCCAGCAGCAGGCCCAGACCGAAGAACACCAGCAAGCTCCAGCCCAGCGCCCGTTGTTGCAGGCCGCTGGCCAGGGCCTGATCCGGTGCTTCGTTGGTTGCGCCCGCAACGTTGCCACCCAGGTCCACGACCTGGGTTTGCGGCGGATAGCACAATCCGGCATCGGCACACCCTTGGAAGCCCACCTTGATCTGACCGGTGGCGCCCGCCGGAATCTTCAGCTCCAGGCCTTGGCGATACACCGGTTGTTCGCCGAAGAATTCATCACTGTGCGCTTCACCTTCGGGTAATGGCGGCTGTTGCTCCGAGGGCAGCCCCTCGAATTTCAGGCGTTTCTGGTAAAGGTAATAGCCGTCGGTAATTTGCCAAAAGAGCTGTGTTTCACCCGATTCAAGGCGCTCGGAAGTAAAGACAAAGGCCTTTTCCACCGGTAAAAATTCAGGTTTGGTATCGAACGGATTGGTCCCTGCCTGGGCCACACCCGAGATCAAGAGAACAAAAAGAAGAAACAGTCGACGCATGGGTAAGCCTTATCCCTGTGCAAGTGAGGTGCACAATGGGAGGCGGCGATTAACCGATGATTAACCGCGAGTCGACAGATTCTCAGTCTCGTAGCAATCCGGGCCAATTCACCTCATTCACCGGGTGCGGGCCAGAATGCATACGATTCATTTGCAGGTTGTAGATGATGTATTCGTTGCCAGTCAGGAAGATGTAGAAATAATTGTCGTCACTATTACTGTCTTTTTGCACGCCGGTAATAATTCGGTCGAGGTAGGGGGACAGTCCGCTCCAGACGGTCGGGGAGATGGAGGGTTGATTGTAATAGTTGCTTTTGTAGTTGAATTGGAAGTGCTTTCCGTCGCTCATGATGAACTTAAATATGTGGCCCGTTTCGTTTAGAGTCCACCACGTCACTGCGATGATACGATCGAAATAAGGAAGAATGGGAGCCCATCCAGTATTTTCCACAGGCTTTATATAACTGACTCTATCGGTGTCTTGATTATACTTACAGACGGTCGGTGTAGTGCCTTCGTAAAAAAACAACCATGTTGCGTCAGAGTCATAACCTTCAGACTCATTGATCAGATCAGTGGTGGTTAAGCCAAAGCGTAGGTTTTTGGCATGGGCGTGGAAGTCATTCCAGTTGCCGTATGAAATATCGCTCGGGTATCCCTTTGGAACTTGCCTGTCGCCAAGGCTGTATCGAGAGTATTTATTTATGTCTTTGAAGAAGAAATGAATTCCATCTTTGCCAGAGCGCCAGTCGACGGTGACAAAGTTTTTCAAGATTGGCATGTTGTTGTTCCTTTCAATAGTTAAACGTTTGTTGGTTGTTCAAGAGCAGGTTTGTGGTCAGGTTGTCATGTTTTGGTGTTGTGAATTAGTTGCGGAATGAGCTTATCGCTTTACGAAAATCAATAAGAGTTTTTTTTGAGGTTGTTTGTGTCGCTTTGCAACTAAGGTGAATGAATAAGTTTGATTTGGTTGGGTGACAGAAAGCCGGGCTATTCGTCATCCCTCGCAATTGACATAATTGCGCCTTAATCCACATCTGCTTGACTCGCGTTTTTACTCATGGAGCGCCCATGCACGTACTGGTTTGTGAAGATGATGAGCTGATCGCCAGCGGCATTGTCGCCGGCCTCACGGCCCAGGGCCTGACGGTGGAGCACGTCGCCACGGCATCGGCTGCCCGGGCGATGCTCAAGGTGGCTGAGTTCGACGTCATGGTGCTCGACCTTGGTCTTCCCGATGAGGACGGCCTGAAGTTGTTGCAGCAGTTGCGCCACAGTGGCCTGGAGATTCCGGTGCTGATCCTGACGGCGCGGGACTCGGTCACTGACCGCGTCGATGGCTTGCAGGCCGGCGCCGACGATTACCTGCTCAAACCGTTCGACCTGCGTGAACTCGCCGCCCGTCTGCACACCTTGTTGCGACGCGTGGCGGGGCGCAGCGTCAACCTGATCGAACACGGCCGTCTGACCTACGACCCGAGCAGCCGGGAAACCATGCTCGGCGGCCAGTCCGTCGACCTTTCGCGGCGTGAACAGTCGCTGTTGCAAGCCTTGCTGCATAACCGTGGCCGAGTGCTGTCCACCGAACAATTGAAGGACAGCGTCTACGGTTTCAATGACGAACTGGAAAGCAACGCCCTCAACGTGCATATCCATCACCTGCGGCGCAAACTCGGCAATGGCATTGTCGAGACGGTGCGCGGCCTGGGTTATCGCCTGGGGCCCGCCGATGGTGGAGAGGAAATGAAAAAGTGATGAGCCTGCGTTTGCGCCTGAGCCTGACACTCGGCGCCGCTTTTGCGCTGATCTGGGCCCTGGCGGCGGCCTGGATGCTCAGCGACCTGCGCAACCAAATGATGTTTTCCCTCGACCAGCGGCTGGTGGCATCGGCGCGCATGGTCGCCGGCCTGATGGAACAATTGCCCGCGTTGCCGAGCAAGGGCGAGGGCACCCATTTCAGCGCGGAACAACTGAATATTCCGGGTGGCATGGCCTGCCAGGTCAGCTCGTTGCGCGGCGAAATCCTCGCCCGCAGTCACACCGATCCGCAACAAACCCTGGAAGCCGAGAAAATGGGCTTCCACGATCAGATGATCGACGGCGCGCCGTGGCGCAGCTTCACCCTGGCTCGCGGTGATCTGCGCATTACCACGGCGGATCGGCAGATCGAGCGTGAGGCACTGAACATGTCGATCCTGCTGGCCGCTTCGGTGCCGGTGGGCGTGGCGTTGCTCGGCTGCCTGTGCCTGTTGTGGCTGGGGATTGGCCAAGGGCTGGCGCCGCTCAACCGGATGCGCGATGCCTTGATGCGCCGCAGCGCCGATTCGCTCGAACCTTTGCAGATCCAGCCGCTCCCCAGCGAGCTTCAACCGTTGCTGGACACCCAGAATCAGCTGTTCCAGCGCATCGGCAAGACCATCGAGCGCGAACGCCGCCTGACCGGCGACGCGGCCCACGAATTACGCAGCCCCCTGACCGCAATCAAAACCCATCTGCAAGTGGCGCGCATGACTGATGGCGCGGCCCGGGATCAGTCCCTGGCACGGGCAGAAGAGGGCGCCGACCGCATGCACCGCACGCTGGAGCAATTGCTGCTGCTGGCGCGGGTCGAGGGCAGTCTGTCGTTCGACGACGGGGTGCAATGCAGCGCCGAACAGGTGGCGAAACTGGCGATTCAGGATGCGGCCAGCGGTGATCGTCGGCGGATCAAGTTGCACATGCCAGCGAAGTTCTCCGATGCCCCGGTGCAGATGCCCGCCGTGCTGTCGATCGCCGCATTGCGCAATTTGCTGGACAACGCACTGCGCCATACCCCGGGCGACGGATCGGTGGAACTGAGCCTGGAAACCACTGGCAGTCGCGCACGCTTTCTGGTCCGCGACCACGGCCCGGGCATTGCCGATGACGACCTGCAACACCTGACCCAACGTTTCTGGCGCAACGGCCAGAGCACCGGCTGCGGATTGGGCCTGGCGATTGTCCAGGCGATTGTTCAGCGGTGCGGTTGCACCCTGCATTTCGACAGCCGGCCGGATGGGTTGCGGGTTGAATTGACCATGCCGCTACAACCCCTCTAACCAACACCGCAACTTCCCCTGTGGGCGTGAGCCTGCTCGCGATGAGGCCATAACATCCTGACTGTTACACCGCCATCGCGAGCAGGCTCACTCCCACAAGGGAGGCTGTGTTGCACATCAAATGTAACTTCTCTCCATTAGTCAGCGACTCGCCACAGCGCTATCGTCCCCGGCAGCTTTTTCTCAATGGATTGAGGTAACAGCGCCATGGATGCATCGATTCACATCTGCAAGGCAACCCCCGCCGATGCCGGCATCATCAGTCGGATCGTCGAGCGCTCCATTCGTGTCGGCTGCGCGCTCGACCATCGCAACGACCCGAGAACCGTCGCCACCTGGACCTACAACAAAACCATCGAGCACGTGCAACCGTGGCTGACCGACCAACGGTTGTACCTGAACATCGCCCTGTTGCAGGACAAACCGGTCGGTGTCGCCATGGCGGCGATCAGTGGCAAGGTCGCGTTCTGCTATGTGCAGCCGGAATGGTTTCGTCGCGGTGCCGGAGAGGCGCTGGTTCACGACCTCGAAGGCTGGTTGATCAATCAGGGACTGGGCCAGGCTCGCCTCAACAGCACCCGCACCAGCGAGGCTTTTTATCGCCATTTGGGGTACCGGCCCTGCGCTGAAATCTTCATCGTGGCCGGGCTCCATGCCATTCCCATGCATAAGGCACTGACACCGCCTTCATAGAAAGCTGATCGAGGGTCTAAATCCTCGGCGCCCTGATGCGTTTCCAGAACAGGAAAACCTTATTGAGGGGTCGAGAGATGTCAGTCGCTACCAGCCTTATGGAAGATCAGTCGGCCCGGATCGCTCCGGCGCCGGTCGAGACGCTGTATCAGTTCAATGAATCGCCGTTGCTGGCCCGTCAAAACCAGCAGGAATCGAATGCCCGCAGTTACCCGCGACGCATTCCCCTGGCGCTCAAGCGCGCCAAGGGCATTTATGTCGAAGACGTCGAAGGCCGCCGTTTCATCGACTGCCTGGCGGGTGCCGGGACATTGGCCCTGGGGCATAACCATGCGGTGGTGATCGAAGCGATCCAGCAAGTGCTGAGCGATGAGTTGCCGCTGCACACCCTCGACCTGACCACGCCGGTCAAGGATCAATTCGTCCAGGACCTGTTCGGTTTGCTGCCGGCGGCGTTGGCTGCTGAAGCCAAGATCCAGTTCTGCGGCCCCACCGGCACCGACGCGGTGGAAGCCGCGCTGAAACTGGTGCGCACCGCCACCGGACGCAGCACCGTGTTGTCATTCCAGGGCGGTTATCACGGCATGAGCCAGGGCGCGCTGAGCCTGATGGGCAGCCTGGGGCCGAAAAAGCCGTTGGGCGCCTTGCTCAGCAACGGCGTGCAGTTCATGCCGTATCCCTACGATTACCGCTGCCCGTTCGGCCTCGGCGGTGCGCAAGGGGTGAAGGTCAACCTGAGCTACCTGGAAAACCTGCTCAATGATCCAGAGGCCGGCGTGCAATTGCCGGCGGCGGTGATCGTCGAAGCGGTGCAGGGCGAGGGCGGAGTGATCCCGGCCGATCTCGATTGGCTGCGCGGCCTGCGGCGCATCACCGAACAGGCCGGCGTGGCGCTGATCGTCGATGAAATCCAGAGCGGTTTCGCTCGCACCGGCAAGATGTTCGCCTTCGAGCACGCGGGGATCATTCCGGACGTGGTGGTCATGTCCAAAGCCATCGGCGGCAGTCTGCCGCTCGCCGTCGTGGTTTACCGCGACTGGCTCGACACCTGGCTGCCGGGCGCTCATGCCGGGACTTTCCGCGGTAATCAGATGGCCATGGCGGCGGGTTCTGCGGTGATGCGTTACCTGACCGAACACAAGGTCTGCGAGCACGCTGCCGCCATGGGCGAGCGCCTGAGCGAGCACCTGCGCATTCTGCAGCGGGACTTCCCGCAATTGGGCGACATTCGCGGGCGTGGCTTGATGCTCGGCGTCGAGCTGGTCGATCCGACGGGTGCGCCCGATGCATTGGGGCATCCGCCGATCTTCGGTCGCCTGGCGCCGCTGGTGCAGCGTGAATGCCTCAAGCGCGGGCTGATTCTTGAGCTGGGTGGGCGTCACGGCGGCGTGGTGCGTTTCCTGCCGCCGCTGGTGATTACCTCCGCGGAAATCGATCGGGTGGCCGAGATTTTCGGCCGGGCCATGGCCTCGGCCACCGCCAGCCTCTAAATTTTTCGCGCCGCGCAACGTTCCTTCTACATACCGGCTGCGCACGCCGCGCAGCCCACCCTACAGCGATGGAGACACAGCATGACGTCAGTATTCGACCGCGAGGACATCCTCTTTCAGGTCGTGGTCAACCACGAAGAGCAATACTCGATCTGGCCCGACTACAAAGCGGTGCCTGCCGGCTGGCGCACCGTGGGCAAGAGCGGCCTCAAAAAGGAATGCCTGGCCTACATCGAAGAAACCTGGACCGACATGCGCCCGTTGAGCTTGCGTCAGAAGATGGACGAGCAGGCGGCAGTGGCTAACTAAGGCACGACGCAAAAGGAAGCCCGCTGGACTGGTGACAGTCAGCGGGCTTTTTCATGTCTGGAATGTGTCTCGCCTGTCAGGCCGCCTTCGCGAGCAGGCTCCCTCCTGCATTGGATCTATGGCGTGACACAAATCCCCTGTGGGCGCGAGCCTGCTCGCGATGAACGATAACGCGGACTCACTGACGTTAAACCCCGCTCAACCCCTTGATCACCCGATCCACATTCCCTTCCAGCTCAGCCACCGGTTCCGCCGCGTCGACACTCAACACCACCAGCCGACTGCCTGCCTCTGCGATCACCGCTTTCACCGCCTCAGACGGCTGGCGATGATGCAACACCACCGCCACATCATTGTCCTTCAGCGTCGCGCCCAATTGCTTGAGTGCTTCAGGTGTCCACTCGGCGTCCGGCCGTGCATCGAGGCCGATCAGCTCCAGGTTCAACCCGCCGATCAAGTAGCCGAAGTGATCGCTCAGGCTCATTACAGTGAGGTTATCGGCACTGGCCAATTGCGCTTCGCTGTCCGCGCTGAGCTTGAGCAAGCGCTGTTTCAGTGCCGCCAGGTTAGCCTCGATCGCAGGCTTGGCCTCGGGCGCCAGGCGCACCAGGTCCGCCGCCATCACATCCGCCATCCGCCCCATGTTGTTGCTGGAAAGCCACGGCTGGCTGTTCAAGCCGTCGACCTTATTGCCCGGCTGCACGGCGATGCCGGGCAGGGCGCCGTCCACCGGGCGGGCGGCGTCGACTTCAACGATACGAATGTTGCTGCGCCGGGCAATCGGGTACAGCGGATCGTCTGCCCACAGTGAGCGCAGACCGATCACCGCATCGGCGTCGGTCGCCAGTCTGGCCAGCGCCGGAGCGCCACGACCGGTGAAGTACGCGGTCTGACGGCTGCCCGGCAGGTTCGCCGGCGCAGCACGTTCAAGGGTGACGTCGGTGCCCTTGAGCAAGACCTCACCCAGCCCGTAAGTGATCGGCAAGGAGGCCAGCACGCGCAGGGGTTTTGTGTCCGCTGCAAAGGGGGTAGTGACCAGCCCGCACAGGGCGACGGCCAGGGTCAGTTGACGCAGAGAAAAAGACATTTATCCGATATTCCCTTTCAGGCTTGGGACAACACCACGGGCGATGGCGGCGAGGGCGAAGGCGATACCGGCGACCAGAATGATCGCGGCACCGGACGGAATGGGCAGGTCAAAGACGATCGGCGCGAGGATCCCGCACAGCGTGCTGACCGTGGCGATCAGCACCGAGCACCAGAAGAAACCCTTCAGCGACTGGCTGAGCAAGCGTGCCGCTGCGGCGGGAATCACCAGCAGCGCACCGACCAGAATCGCGCCGATGACTTTCACTGCGGCCACGGTGATCAGGGTCACCAGAATCACAAACAGATAATCCAGGGTCTTCACCGCCACACCACGAACCGCCGCCAGCTGCGGGTTGAAACTGGCCAGCATGATGCGGTTGTACAGCGGCAAGGCCAGCGCCATGACCAGCGAACCGACGATGGCCAGCACCAGCAGATCGTTACCGTTGACCGTCAGCACCGAACCGAACAGCACGTTTTCGAGGATGTGCACGTTGATCTTGCCCGCCAGGATCAGCAGCAGGCTCGCGCCCAGGGCCAACGACACCGAGAGGAACACACCGATCAACGTATCCGGCGCCAGCCCGGTGCGGTTGCGCAGGTAGTTGAGCAGGATGCCGAACAGCAGGCAGTAACCGAACAGGCTGCCGTAAGGCCCGGTGTAAGGTTCGCCGAGCAGGATGCCGACGGCCACGCCGGTCAATGCCGCGTGACCCACCGCTTCGGAGAAAAACGCGAAGCGCTTGACCACCACCAGCGTGCCCAGGCCGCCCAGCACCGGGCCGATCAGCAAACCGGCGAGCAGGGCGTTGACCACAAAACCATAGGCCAGCGCTTCAGGCAGATAACCCGAAGACGCCCAACCCTGCACCATCAAGCGAAAGGCTTCATAACTCATCAGGCAGCGCTCCGTGGATGGGTCGAGAACAGGGTCAGCAGGCGTTCCGGGGTCAGCGCCTGTTTCGGCGTGGCATCGAACAGCACCCGGCGATTGAGTCCGGTCACCCGGTCGGCCAGACGCCCGACGGCTTCCAGATCATGCTCGATCCATAACACGGTGATGCCGCTCTGGCGCCAGTCGCCGAGCAATCGCTCGAACACCTGGATACCGGCCTCGTCGAGGGCCGACATCGGCTCGTCGAGCACCAGCAACTGCGGCGCCGGGATCAAGCCTTGAGCGAGCAACACGCGTTGACGCTCCCCACCGGACAACGCGCCCATGCGCCGCTTGCGCTTGTCCTGCAGGCCGACCCGTTCCAGCGCTTCACCAATCGCGGCTGCGTAATGCTTGCTCAAACCGAGGAACGCCGGACGACGCTGACACATCGCGGCCATGAAATCGTCGACGGTCATGGGCAGGCCGCGGTCGAATTCCAGCGCCTGAGGCACATAACCGATGGTCCCCGGTGTGCCCGGCCATTGCAGGCTCAAGCGACCTTGATGTGGCATCTGTCCGAGCAGAGTCTTGATCAGCGAGCTCTTGCCGCCACCGTTCGGGCCGACCAGCGCATGCACGCTGCCGGGCTGGACCTGGAAGGTCACGTTGTCGAGGATCGTCGTGCGCCCCAGCGTCAAACTGACCTGCGCAAAATCCAGCGTCGGCCCCGAAACCTGTGGGAGTGACGGCGCGACGATTCGACCTGCTCGCGATTGCGGTGGGTCATTTAGCGATGATGTCGAATGACTGGACACCTTCGCGGGCGTGGTCGCTCCCACAGCCACAGGCGACTCGCTGATGGTTTCTTTCGCCGTCATTTCCCCGACTCCTGAATCGCCCGAACCACGGTGTCGAGGTTGCCGGTCATTTCCTTTTCGTACTTGTCGGCGGTGTATTCGCCATAGGAAATGTGCGACAGCGGGTACAGCTTCACCCCGGACTCACGCTGGATGGTGTCGACGTAGCTGGACGGGAAATCCATCTCGGAGAAGATCACCTTCACGTCCAGGTCCCGCAGTTGATCGATGGTCTTTTTCAGCTGGCTTGGGCTCGGCTCGATGCCGTGGGCCGGCTCGACCACGGCGGTCACTTCGAGGCCGAATTCGCGCAGCAGGTAGTCATAAGCCGCGTGCACCGTGGCCACTCGCAGTTCGGCGTTCGGTGCCTGGGTCAGTTTCGCCAGGGCGTCGGCGCGCATTTGCCGCAGGCGCTTGCCGTAGGCGCGGGCGTTCTGGGTGTAGGTCTTGGCATTAGCCGGGTCGAGCTTGCCCAGTTCCCGGGCAATGTTGTTGACCTGGGCAATGGAGGCGCTGATCGACAGGAAGGTGTGCGGGTTCACCACCTTGCCGGCCCCGCGTGCGGCGGTGCCGGTGGCCGCCAGCAGCGGCACGTTTTCGTTGGCTTCGATCACCGGGACGTTCGGCGTTTCGCTGGCGGCGATCATGCGGTCGGCGAAGTCGTCATGACCGACGCCATTGAGTACGACCACATCGAGTCCGCTGATGCGCTTGATGTCTTCGGCGCGGGGCTCATAGGCGTGCGGGTTGAAACCGGCCGGAATCAGCGGCACCACTTCGGCCTTGTCACCGACAATGTTGGCCACGTAGCTGTAATAAGGGTGCAGGGTAATGCCGATGCGCAGGCGCTTGGCATCCTCGGCGCTGGCCAGTGGCGTCAGCAATAAGGCAAGCAGGCCGACCAGCAGCGGGCGCAGGAATGAGCGTTGAGATGAAATAGGCATGGGAAAGCGGTCTTCTCTCGGGTGAAGGCGAGGGTTCAGTGCCGGTGCTGGCGGGTCACGCCGGCATCGAATTGCGCGACGATCTGCTGCCAGCCGGCGCTTTCCAGCGCGGTGTCAGTGAGATCGGTCGGGGCCGCGAGGGCTTTGTCGCGATTGAGCCAGACGTCAGGGGCATCGTCGCCAGCAGTCAGGCGCATCAGAAACGAACCGGCCACGGCGGGCGTCTGGCTTTGACCGAAATAGGCCTTGGCGTCGAGCAGCTGCCAGGCATGGCCGCCACGGCTGACGGAACTGGCGTCCTGGGCAAATGGTGCAAAGCCTTCATCGGCAAGCGTTGCGGGCGTCGGCAGCGCTTGCTGTTCCTGACGCAGCAGATGAATCTCGTCCAGCGTCACCCGCAGGTCGGCATAGATGCCTTGCTCGGATGCGCTCAGATCGCGACGGGCATCCAGCTGATGGCTGTCTACGCTGCTGACTTCCTGAGGCTCATGGCGCCAGGCGACCACCGAACCGGCTACCGCCAGGATCATCAGGCACAACAGCAACACATACAGGGTTTCATGGCCGGCACCGGCCGGGCGGACGACGTGCGTGGTAGGCGTACTCATGGGGCTTCGATGTCCGCTTGGTCGATCTCGACGACGTGGCCGGGGCCTGCGTCGAACAGCACGTAGAATTCGGCACCGGGCTTCTTGAAAGTCAGGGTCGAATCGGCGCCGAGCTTGCCCGGTACCAGGATGGTTTCGTCGTAGCCGATCACATCCAGCGTCACCCCCGGTGCGCCGCTGCCGTCGGAGAAACCGCCCGTGCATTTGATTTGTTCGGCGTCGATGGCTTTGCATTCGCACATCGGGTTGTGGGCCAGGGCGCTGGCGCTGAACCCGGCGCAGAGCACCAGTAAAACCGCGTTTAGAGAACGTAGCATCATGGTTTGCCTCCTTGTTTGTTCAGCCACGCGAGGGTGGCGGGGGATGCCTGGCTCAGGGGGATCGACGCTTGATGCATCGCGCCGTCCCAGCCTTCCATGGTGATCCACAGTTCGGCGTCGGCTTTGGTCTTTTCGGGGATCGGCAGCATCGCGCCCATGCGGTACGGCGTGCCGAAGAAAATCACCCCGGCGGCGCGCAGGCTGCGGGGTTTGCCGATGCGCAGATACGTCGCCTTGACCTGGTCGCGGCAGCTGTCGCACAGCGCCGCGTTGAAGCTCTTCATGTGGCCGGCCGGGCCATCGAGGGTCGGGGCTTCGTTGCGCAACTCGGCGAGGCGCAGGCTCCAGGGCCCGACCTGTACTTCACCGATTTCCCGCTCACCCAGGCCGGTGTCGCCGCGAAACAGCGCCGCGTCGGCAAAGTATTTGGGCATGAACCCCAGCGGCACCAGCAGCAGCAGAACGTTGATGTGGAAGCGCCATTTGTGCCAGAAGCGGCTCAGTTTCGAGGCTGGTTTTTCAGCGGTGAACAGGCTCATTGGCTGACCTCCGTGGTTTCGCGGCGATCGACAGCGGCGGTGCGAGGACGTTTGTCTTTGCGCTTGAGGGCATTGGCCGTGGCCAGGGCGGTGCGCTTGGTCCAGATCAGCAGGCCGCTAAGGACCATCATGCTCAGGATCAAACCGAAGAAGAACCAGATCAGCTTGATCCAGAGGCCGCCGAAATCACCGGTGTGCAGCGGCCGCATGGATTCGGTCACCAACTCCAGGCCGGAACGGTCAGACAGCAGGCGGGTGGCGGCGATATCGCCGGTGTACGGGTTGATCTCGGCAGTCTGGAACATCAACGGATACCAACTGCGACCGCCCACCGTGAGGTAGCTATAGGCGTTGGCGGGCAGGCTGACGAAGCTGTCTTCCAGACCCGGGATGCGTTCCTTGGCCTGGGCAATCGCGGCTTCCAGGCTGATCATCGGCGCTGGCGAG
Organism: Pseudomonas mandelii; assembly: GCF_900106065.1. Lineage (NCBI taxonomy): Bacteria > Pseudomonadati > Pseudomonadota > Gammaproteobacteria > Pseudomonadales > Pseudomonadaceae > Pseudomonas > Pseudomonas mandelii. The sequence continues at coordinate 145,083 of NZ_LT629796.1, read as the reverse complement.
CCATCGGTGCTCACCGGCACGCTCTCACGCGGAACCACCAAGGCCACCGGCGCGGTGGAGATCGACACCTGGTTATCGAACATGAACGCCTGGATGAGGAACCAGGTGCTGGTGATGGAAATCACCGCGATGAACCAGATCGACCAGATGCCGCTCAGGCGGTGAAAGTCGCCCCAGAAAATCCGCGCGCCATGACGGATGCGTAACGTCGGTCTAAAGAAACCTTTCCAGAAGCGCTTGTAGACCACCAGCCCGGTCACCAAAGACGCCAGCAAAGGCAGGCTCAGGAACGACACCAGGTACCAGCCCCAGCTGTAACCGTTGGTGAACGGCACCAGCCACCAGCCATGCAATGCACGGGTGAAGGCCTGGAAATTGAATGGCGGGGCGGCGCCCTGAATCACGCCGCTGTACGGGTTGACGTAAACCTTCACCGAGCGCCCGTCGGGGTAGCTGACATCGACATCGAGCGCGAAGTGCGACTCGTCGGGCCGGCTGATGGCCTCGACCAGGGTGTTCGGTTCCGCCTTCTTGATGGCGGCGACGATCTGGTCATAACTGAGCAGCGGTGCGTCGTCGGTGGGTTGGCTGGCGCGCATCTGCGGGTTGGCCAGCCAGACAATTTCCTGACTGACCACCGCCAGTGTGCCGGTGACACAGACGATCAGTACGAAAAACCAGATCGGCAGGGCCAGCCAGCTATGGACCAGAAACCAGAGTTTGGAGCGGGATTTCTTCGACATGATTAAAGGTCTTGTATCGATGGGAAGGCCTCTGCTGCGGGCTTCCCAGCGATGAGGTCCATGAAAAGTCGTCCGTGGCTTTTGCCTACGCGGACTGACTGCATCTATATAGGACGGATGAGGAACGGAAATCCCGAACGACAATGTGAAAGAAAATGTTTCGCGTTCCGGTCGGCGCGCAGACAACCCCTGTAGGAGCGAGCCTGCTCGCGATAGCGGTCGTTCAGCCCGCTTCAACGTGACTGGCACACCGCTATCGCGAGCAGGCTCACTCCTACAGGGGGGGGACCGATCCAACACGAACCATGGTTCACGGGATCACTGTCCGGCCATTGATGGCGATGTCCTACTCCCTAAGATGGAGCTCAGACGCCTTTCACCCGCGAGCCTGAGCGAGCCTTTCCATGCCTCCAGCAAGAACTCTCTACGACAAACACATCGATTCCCACACGGTGTGTCGCCTCGATGACCAGGGTCACGTCCTGTTGTACATCGATCGCCAGGTCATCAACGAATACACCAGCCCCCAAGCGTTCAGCGGGTTGCGCGAGGCCGGACGCGGGGTCTGGCGGGCCGGCACCGCGCTGGCGGTGGTCGATCACGTCAACCCCACCGCCCCGGTGCGCATCGCCGCGATGCCGGACCCCGGCGGCGCGCGACAGGTGTCGTACCTGGCGGAAAACTGCCGTGATTTCGGCATCGAACTGCTCGACATCCTCAACAAACGCCAAGGCATCGAACACGTCATTGCGCCGGAGCAGGGTTTCATTCTGCCGGGCATGGTCATCGCGGCGGGCGACAGCCACACCACAACCTATGGCGCCCTCGGTGCGTTTGGTTTCGGCATCGGCACCTCGGAAATCGAGCACCTGCTGGCGTCTCAGACGCTGGTCTACAAACGCCTGAAAAGCATGCGCGTGACGGTGGAGGGGGCGCTGGCGCCGGGGCTGACGTCCAAGGATGTAATCATGGCGCTGATCGGCCAGATCGGCGCCTCGGGTGCCACCGGCTACGCCATCGAGTTTCGCGGTTCGACCATCGATGCCTTGAGCGTCGAAGCACGCATGACCATCTGCAACATGGCCGTCGAGGCCGGGGCGCGGGGGGCGTTCATGGCCCCGGACGAGAAAGTCTTCGCCTACCTCAAGGGCAAACCCCGCGCACCCAAAGGCGTGTTGTGGGAGCAAGCGGTGGAGAAGTGGCGCGCCTTGCACAGCGATGCGGGCGCGCACTTCGACCGTGAAGTCCAGGTGGACGCCAGCGCTCTGGAACCGATGGTGACGTGGGGCACCAGTCCGGACCAGGCTTCCCCGATCGGCGCGTGCGTGCCAGACCCGCAAGACATCAGTGACCTGATCCTGCGTCAGGACATGCGCCGCGCCCTGAATTACATGGGCCTCGAAGCCGGGATGCCGCTGAGCGACATCGTCATCAGCCACGCCTTTATCGGCTCCTGCACCAACGCGCGCATCGAAGACCTGCGCGACGCCGCCAGCGTGGTGCGTGGCAAACATGTCGCCGGGCACGTGCGAGCGATGATCGTGCCGGGGTCCACCGAAGTGCGCAATCAGGCGGAGGCCGAAGGCCTGGCGGCGATCTTTATCGAGGCCGGGTTCGAGTGGCGCCAGTCCGGGTGCTCGATGTGCCTGGCGATGAACGACGACGTGCTGGCGCCGGGCGACCGCTGCGCCTCCAGCACCAACCGCAATTTCGAAGGCCGTCAGGGCGCGGGCGCGCGCACGCACCTGATGAGCCCGGCCATGGTCGCCGCCGCGGCGATCACCGGCCGCCTCACCGACATCCGTCACTTTGGAGACCGCGCATGAGCCTGCAACCCTTCACCCAGGTCACCGGCCAGGCGGCGCCGATGCTCGCCGCCAATATCGACACCGACGTGATCATGCCCAAGCAGTTTCTCAAGGGCATCGACCGCGCCGGGCTGGATCGCGGTTTGTTTTTTGACCTGCGATTTCTGCCCGACGGTTCACCAAACCCTGAGTTCGTGCTGAACCAACCGGCGTGGCAAGGCGCACGTTTCATGGTGGTCGGGCCGAACTTTGGCTGTGGGTCGAGCCGCGAACACGCGGTCTGGGGCTTGCGGCAGATGGGGATTCGGGCGTTGATCGGCAGTAGCTTTGCCGGGATTTTCTATGATAACTGCCAGCGAAATGGAGTGTTGCTGATCACCCTTGATGAGGCCGTATCGCAGCGGCTTGGGCACGTGGTCAGTCAGCCGGATAGCGCGCTCATCAACGTTGATCTCGAGGCACAGGAAATTCGCCTCCACGACGGTAAAGTCATCTCGTTCGAGATCGACACCCTGCGCAAAACCGCACTGCTGCTGGGCCTCGACGCCATCGGCAGCACCCTGCAGCGCAGCGAGCAAATCAAAGCCTTCGAACGTAATCACCTGGCTGCCAACCCCTGGCTGAGCTGAAACCGCCTTCGTGGGCAAGCCTCTCTTCTTTAGGTTCTGCGCAATCCTTGTAGGAGCGAGGCTTGCCCGCGAAAGGGCCCGCCCTGACACAACCAATCAAACCGACAACCCCTTGAAATGCTCCTGCAAAAACTCCACACACGCCCGCAGCTTCCCCGAGTACGCCAGCCGCGTCGGGTACACCGCCCAGACGTTGGCGCTCTGACTGTATTCGGGCAGCAACTGCACCAGCCGCCCCTGATCCAGCAGCGGTTTCACGTCCCACAATGACCGCAGCACCACACCGCGCCCGTCCAGTGCCCACTGCAAGACAATCTCGCCGTTGTTGGATGACAGCGGGCCGCTGACCCGCACGCTTTCTTGAACCCCGTTGCGTTCCAGGTTCCAGATGCCGAACGCGTTGTCGCGCTCCTTGATCACCAGGCAATGATGCTGCTCCAGTTCATTTAAGGTCTGCGGCATGCCCTGCCGTTGCAGGTAACCGGGCGCTGCGCAGACAACCCGTCGATTGCTCACCAACTGCCGACCGATGTGCTGGCCGGGAATGTCGTCACCGACACGGATCTCAAGATCGAAGCCTTCATTGACGATGTCCACCACCCGGTCGAACAGGTCGAGGCGAATCTCCAGCTCCGGATAACGCTCGGCCAGCAACGAAACGGCTGGCGCCACGTGATGACGGCCGAAACCGAAACTGCTGCACAGATGCAGGCGCCCGCGAGGGCTGTCGTGGGCGTCGGAGAGTTCGTCGTGCAGTTGCTGGAAGTCATCGAGAATGCGCAACGCCCAGCGCTGGACCCGTTCACCGTCCTCGGTCAGGGCGATGCGGCGACTGGTGCGATGGAGCAGGCGGGTGCCGAGGGTGGTTTCGAGAATCTGGATGCGCTTGCTGACATAGGCGGGCGACAGGCCCAGCTCATCGGCCGCGGCGGCGAAACCGCTCTTGCGGATCACGGTGAGGAGTACACGCAGGTCTTCGGGTAGGGGCACGTTGTCTTTCTTGGTGGTCATGGCAGAACGAACACTGGCGGCATGAGCCGCCAGCATAGCAGCGGGACTCAGCGATCAGCGCAGGAAACCCAGCACTTCGGCGAGCAGCAGTTCGGGGATTTCTTCAGCGATGTAATGGCCGGCGGGCAAGGCTTTGCCACGCACGTCGGTCGCCACGTGTTGCCATTCCTTGAGTGGCTCGAAACAGCGCCCGACCGTGCCTTCTGCACCCCATAGCACCAGTAACGGCAGGTGCAGATATTTACCTGCCTGGATATCGGCGCGGTCATGTTCCAGATCGATGCTGGCGCTGGCGCGGTAGTCCTCGCAGATGCCGCGCGCGGTGCCCTGCAGTTGCAGGCAGCGCAGGTATTCGCCGAAGGCATCGGCGGTGAACGGCTTGAGCCCGGCGCTGCGACTGCCCATCACGCTGCGCAGATAGGCGTCGGGGTCGGCTTCGATCAGGGTTTCCGGCAGCGGGGCCGGACGGATCAGAAAGAACCAGTGCCAGTAGGCGCGGGCAAAGGCTTCGTTGGTTTGCGCGTACATCGACAGGGTGGGAGCGATGTCCAGCAGCACCATGCGTTGCACGGCAGCGGGATGATCCAGCGCCAGGCGATGGGCTACGCGAGCGCCACGGTCATGGGCCAGCACCGAGAACTGCTCGAAGCCCAGGGCCTTCATCAGCTCGACGCTGTCCTTGGCCATTTCTCGTTTGGAGTAGTGGGTGTGGTGGTCGCTGGCCGGTGGTTTGCTGCTGTCACCGTAACCGCGCAAGTCGGCGGCGATCACGGTGAAGTGCTCGGCCAGTTGCTCGGCAACCTTGTGCCAGATGACGTGGGTCTGCGGGTGACCGTGCAGCAACAGCAGGCCAGGTCCGCTGCCGCCGATGCGGTAGGCAATGTCCACACCGTTGACGTGGCGCTGGTCTTTCAGGAATCCGGCGAACATGAGGCGAGTCCTTGTTGTAGTGGTCTGCATCCTGAAAGTGTTGCGCCGTGAGGGCAAGGCGTGAAACGTGGTGCGCTTGTTCATGAAGTGTGTTCGAGGGATCTGTGGTGTCAGGGATGCCGCCTCCGCGGGCAAGCCTCGCTCCTAAGGGGGATTGTTTCGTTCGCAAATATCCGGAACCACACCCCCCCTGTAGGAGCGAGGCTTGCCCGCGAAGAGGCACGCTCAGACATTGAATGATTCAACCCTGCTGAAACATCTCCTTGGCCCGCTGCTCGATCTGCTCCTGAGTCAAATCCTCCTTGCGCGTGGCCAGGAACCACAAATGCCCATAGGGATCTTTCAACGTCCCTGAACGGTCGCCATAAAACTGATCCTTGACCTCGGACACCACCGTTCCACCCGCCGCGATTGCCTGTTTATAGGACTTGTCCACATCGGTCACATACAAATGCAGCCCCACGGACGGCGATGTGTCGGGATTGCTTAACGGCCCTTGATCGCACGGCGTACCGAGCATGATCGGGCAATCGCCAATCCTCAGCTCGGCGTGGCCAATCCCGCCATCAGGCATGGACAGACGCATGACTTCCGTGGCGCCAAAAGCCTTCTTGTAGAACTCGATGGCTTCGGCCGCTTTTTGAATGCCCAGATAAGGCGTGATGCTGTGATAACCCTCTGGAATGGGTTTGACGCTCATGACGGTTCTCCCTTGTTGTTGTGAATTGAAGGTGTTCCTTCGCCGATTTCCGGTCGGATAACTATAGGTCAGCGCTTTTTGCGCCACTGAGTGCCCGACGAGCAGCAGCGCCACTGTTTGCAGAAACGGGACAAGGCGTTGAGCTCCGATGAGTTTCGGCAGTTCATCCTGACCCGCTGCAAAGGACAGATTGCGCCGGGTTTCTAAGCTTTCGGTCTGCCTTGAGGACGTCTTCGCGGGCAAGCCTCGCTCCTACAGGTTTTGTGTCGTTCGCCAGTAACACGCAATCCTGTAGGCGCGAGGCTTGCGCGCGAAGGCCACGCCGCTATTTCGGATCTGCCCCAGATTCCAACAGCTGCGCCCCCGGCCCCTGTTCCCCCAGCACATCGCCAAAGTTACGCAACGGACACGCCTCCATCGACAGACACCCGCAGCCGATACAGCCATTGAGCTTGTCCCGCAGCAAGGTCAATTGACTGATCCGCTCATCCAGATCCCGACTCCACTGCGCCGACATCACCTTCCAGTCCGCCGCCGTCGGCGCTCGGTTATCCGGCAAGGCTTTCAGTGCCTCGCCAATCTCCGCCAACGGAATTCCCAGCCGCTGCGCGACTTTGATCAACGCCACCCGCCGCAGCACTTCCCGCGGATAACGCCGCTGGTTGCCCTGATTGCGATTGCTTTTGATCAACCCCTTGGACTCGTAAAAGTGCAGGGCCGTGACCGCCACGCCGCTGCGCGCGGCCAATTGGCCGACAGTGAGTTCCTTGTGCAGATGTTCCGGGGTGATCATTTGAAAAATGCCTCTTGACCTCTAGTTAAGTCGAGGTTTTACCCTGCACGCCTTCGGATCGCAAGGTCCGGCTTACACGCCAGTGGGGACTCTTCATGCAAGCGCCAGAGAAAAATCGCAGCTTCACCCAGTTGATCGAATTCGAGATCGAACCCCATCAGCAACCCGCGTTGGTGTCGGCCTTGTCAAAGCAGACCGAGCGCCTGGCCCAAGGCTACAGCGGGTTTTTGAGTGCGAGCATCCAGGCCAGCGACGACGGTCGGCGGGTGCTCAACTACCTGCAATGGCAAACTCGCGAGGCGGGGGAAGCCGCGTTTCAGAGCTTTGAAAGCGGCGAGCAGGATTTCTGGCAGCTGATTCGCGCGCATCAGGCGAAAACCGTGACGTTCGGCTCGTTCCAGGTGTTGCACAGTCTGGAACGTAGCCATGACAACGCGCTGCACTGCAATCTGGTGAGTTAAATCGACAATTGCATCAGGCGCTCGCCTTGCACGTTTTCCGTGGGCCGGCGCTTGTTCACCGCCCGTTCGCCGATCTTGATCAGTCGTGTGCGCGTGACGTTGTGGCTCAAGCCCAGCAGGGCAGCGGTGTGCACCTGGTTGTAATGGCTGAGGCGATACGCTGCGCGCAACAACGTGTGTTCAATGGTTAAACGGTATTAGCCAAATTCGATAGCCACTATCGAGAGCGTTGATTTCTGCCCTTCGAAGGGGGCGGGTAGCCTGTGTTCATTGCCCCGAACCCAGATGCCAGGACGCCACCCATGAAACCTCTAATCGCCACTTTCCTGCTGCTCGCGGTCTCCGCTCTTGCCGGATGTGCCAGCCATGTTTCGCCCGAATTGCGACCCTATACCGCTGAAGAAACTCGGGAACTGGCGCTGGAGGACTTGAATCGTCGCGGTTTGTCCTTCGACGAGTACCATGCGAAAAAAGCCGAATTGCTCGGCCTGCCGCAAAAACCGGTCGGTTTCGACAAACATGGCGAGATGAACGCTGAACGTGCTGTACAGCTTCACGGTCGTCCAAGCTGATCTCAAACTGTACCGTTCGAAGTTTCACGTAACTGTCCATGGGTTTCCCCGGAGGCGTGCGATAGGGTCAACACCTGACTGACCCTGATTGGACTGCCGCTCATGACGCTCTCGCTCGATCTGCTGCTGGGCTTCGCCCTGTTTGCCCTCGTCACCTCGATTACCCCTGGCCCGAACAACACCATGTTGCTGGCATCGGGCGTGAATTTCGGCTTTCACCGCACCATTCCGCACATGCTGGGCATCACTTGCGGCTTCTTTGTCCTCGTCCTCGCGGTCGGTTTCGGGCTGGGTGCCGTGTTTCAAACCTACCCGTTGCTCTATACGGTTCTGCGTTATGTGGGCGCGGCGTACTTGCTGTACCTGGCGTGGAAAATCGCCCATTCCGGTCCGGTCTCCGAGAATGAAAAGGGCGACAGCAAACCCATCAGCTATCTCGGAGCGGCGGCGTTTCAGTGGGTCAATCCCAAGGCGTGGATCATGGCCATCGGTGCCATCAGCACCTACACGCCGATGCAGGGCTACTTCACCAATGTGATCGTGATTGCTGCGGTCTTTGCCTTGATCAATCTGCCGAGCGTCGGCGTCTGGGCCGGATGCGGCACGTTGTTGCGCAATGTGTTGAAGGATCGTCGCTGGTTGCGCCTGTTCAACTGGGGCATGGCCCTGCTGTTGGTGGCTTCGCTGTATCCGTTGTTGCTCGAGAGCTTTAGCTGACACATCGCTTCAACCGGTTGGCCGATGCCTGTTAAGCTCGACTTCAGGAGCGTTCCTACGCACTTTTAAATGAAGTTGTCCTTCTTTAACGGCCTCCGATCAGGTATTTCTAACGCACTGAACGGTCAGCGCAGCTCACGAGGCTGCGCTTTGATGTTTCAGTGACGAGCCTCCTGATCCCGGAACATGCTCTGCGAGTCTTCTATGAATAAACGTCCTCTGTATTTTGACTACGCCGCCACCACGCCGGTGGATGAGCGGGTCATCAAGGTCATGGTCGAGTGTCTGGGTTTCAACGGAAACTTTGGCAACCCGGCGTCCAGCTCCCATGCCTTCGGCCAGCAGGCCCGGCAAACGGTCGAGCAGGCGCGGCGTCAGGTCGCCGAACTGGTCGGCGCTCAGGCGGACCAGATCGTCTGGACCTCCGGCGCCACCGAATCGAACAACCTTGCCCTCAAGGGCGTGGCCCAGGCCCGCGGGGTGTCCGGCGGACACATCATTACCAGCCAGATCGAACACAAGGCAATCCTCGATACGGCGAAACAGTTGCAGGACACAGGCGTTGCCGTGACGTATCTGGTGCCTGACGCCGAGGGCCTGATTACCCCGCAAGCGGTCAGCGAGGCGATGCGCGAAGACACCTTTCTGGTGTCGCTGATGCTGGTCAACAATGAACTGGGCACCGTCAATGACATTGCAGCCATCGGCCAGGTGGTGCGTGATCGTGATGCGCTGTTCCATGTCGACGCCGCCCAGGGCGCGGGCAAAGTGGCAATCGATCTTGCCCGCTTGCCGGTGGACCTGATGTCGTTTTCGGCGCACAAGATCTACGGCCCTAAAGGCATCGGCGCCCTGTACGTCGGCCCGCGCGCGCACCAGCGTTTGCTGGCGCAGATTCACGGTGGCGGTCACGAGGGCGGTTTGCGTTCCGGCACCTTGGCGACTCATCAGATTGCTGCGATGGGTGTGGCCTTCGCCTTGGCGGCGGCCGCATTCGACGAGGAAAAAGCCACGATCGTGCGGCTCCGCGAACGCTTGCTCGAGCAACTGCTGAGCATCCCCGGCGTGCGGCTCAATGGCAGCCCGACCCAACGCATTCCTCATACCCTGAGCCTGACCTTCAACGAAGGCGAGTTCAATTCTGCGGCGCTGAGCAGCTCGATCGCGTTTTCTGCGACCTCGGCCTGTAACTCCGCCAGCAATGCCCCGTCCCATGTGCTGCTGGCCCTGGGGCATGACGCCCGCTCGGCGGGTCGCACGATTCGCTTGAGCCTCGGCCGGTTCACCACCGAACAGGATGTCGACCAAGCGGCACAACTGATTAAAGCGGCCTGCGCCAGTGCTCCGGCATTCTGGCAATAAGGCCTGAAAGTGTCGGCACTGATCGGCACTCAACAATAATGATGAAGTGATTAGCAGGAGACATGATGAGTACGCAGCCTTCGATCAATGGATCGGTGCCCCAACGTTTGGCGCAAACCCGCGAGCTGATGAGCCGGGAGGGCATTCATGCCCTGCTGGTGCCGTCGGCCGATCCGCACTTGTCGGAATACCTGCCGGGCTATTGGCAAGGGCGGCAGTGGTTGTCGGGCTTTCATGGCTCGGTCGGCACACTGATCGTGACCCCGGACTTTGCCGGCGTCTGGGCCGACAGCCGTTACTGGGAACAAGCGAGCAAGGAACTCAAGGGCAGCGGCATTGAACTGGTCAAGCTGCAGCCGGGCCAGCCTGGCCCGCTGGACTGGTTGGCCGAGCAAACCCCTGAAGGCGGTGTCGTCGCGGTAGATGGCGCGGTGATGGCCGTGGCGTCGGCGCGGACGCTGGGCGGCAAACTTGAAGAACGTGGCGCACGTCTGCGCACTGACATCGACCTGTTGAGCGAAGTCTGGAGCGACCGCCCGACGCTGCCGAATGAGCCGATCTACCAGCACTTGCCACCGCAGGCGACGGTCAGTCGGGGTGAAAAGCTCGCGAAATTGCGTGAGGTGTTGAAAGATCGTGGTGCTGACTGGCACTTCATTGCCACCCTGGATGACATCGCCTGGCTGTTCAACCTGCGTGGCGGCGACGTGTCGTTCAACCCGGTATTCGTGTCCTTCGCGCTGATCAGTCAAGAGCAGGCCACTCTGTTCGTGGCCCTGAGCAAGGTCAATGCCGAGCTGCGTGCGGTCCTCGAACAAGACGGCGTGACCCTGCGCGATTACAGCGAAGTGGCCGACGCCTTGCGCGCCGTGCCGAGCGGCGCGAGCTTGCAAGTCGATCCGGCGCGCGTGACGGCCGGTTTGCTGGATAACCTGAACAGCGGCGTGAAACTGGTCGAAGGTCTGAACCCGACCACGTTGGCCAAATCACAGAAAAGCCTGGCCGATGCCGGGCACATTCGTCAGGCCATGGAGCAGGACGGCGCGGCGCTGTGCGAGTTCTTCACCTGGCTGGACTCGGCGTTGGGTCGTGAGCGCATCACCGAACTGACCATCGACGAACACCTGACGGCCGCGCGTACCCGACGTCCGGGTTATGTGTCGCTGAGTTTCAACACCATTGCCGCGTTCAACGCCAATGGCGCGATGCCGCACTACCACGCAACCGAAGAAGAGCACGCGGTGATCGAAGGCGACGGTCTGTTGCTGATCGACTCCGGCGGCCAATACCTGGGCGGTACCACCGACATCACGCGGATGGTGCCGGTCGGTACGCCGACGGATGAGCAGAAACGCGATTGCACGCGGGTGCTCAAGGGCGTCATCGCGCTGTCCCGTGCGCAATTCCCTCGTGGCATTCTCTCGCCTTTGCTCGACTCGATTGCCCGCGCGCCGATCTGGGCTGAAAGTGTTGATTACGGACACGGCACCGGTCACGGCGTCGGCTACTTCCTCAATGTGCACGAAGGCCCGCAGGTCATTGCCTATCAGGCCGCCGCAGCACCGCAAACCGCGATGCAGCCGGGCATGATTACCTCCATCGAACCGGGCACCTACCGACCGGGCCGTTGGGGTGTACGGATCGAAAACCTGGTGTTGAACACCGAAGCGGGCAAGAGCGAATTCGGTGAGTTCCTGAAATTCGAAACCCTGACCCTGTGCCCGATTGACACTCGCTGTCTGGAACCGTCGCTGCTGACTGACGACGAAAAGCAGTGGTTCAACGCCTACCACGCCGAGGTGCGCCAGCGCTTGAGCCCGTTGCTCGAAGGCGCAGCCCTTGAGTGGTTGAACACCCGGACTGCAGCTATTTGACCGGTTGGAGTTCAGGCGCTGTTTCGAGCGCCTGACTCATGTAGTCGACAAAGGCTTTGACCCTGGCGGATTGGCGACGATTCGCTGGGGACATGGCATGAATCGGCAGCGACTGCGCGGTGTAGTCCTGCAAAATCGCAGTCACTCGCCCGGCGTTCAGATCCTCACTGAACAACCATACCGGCGACAAAGCAATTCCCAATCCTCCCAGCACCATCTCGCGGATCGCCTCTGAGTTGTTGCTTTTTGCATTGCCCTTGATCCGCACCTCATGATGCTGGGCTCCGCTTTCGTAAACCCATAGGTTCTGACTGTTCAGCAGGTTGAATTGCAGGCAATTGTGTCCGCGCAGTTCCTCTGGTGTTTGCGGCTGGCCGTGTTGCTTGAGGTAGCCTGGCGCAGCAACGGTCACTCGGTGGGTGGTGCCTATGCGGCGGGCGATGAGACCGCTGTCGGTCAATTCGCCGATTCTGAACGTGACGTCGAGGCCTTCGCTGACCAGGTCCTGATTCTGGTCACTGAGTTGCAGGTCTATCTGCACCTGGGGGTGTTGTTTCAGAAACTCAGGAAGCCGCGGTGCAATCTGCAATCGCCCGAAACTGACCGAGGAACCGATCTTCAGGTTCCCGGCAACGGTTTCGCGTCCTGAATGAAAACTGTGTTCCGCCGCGTCCACGGCCGCGAGGATTTGTCGGCACTCGCTGTAGTACCGCTGACCTTCGTCAGTCAGCGAGAGTTGACGCGTGCTGCGGGATATCAGCTTCCCGCCCAGTTCAGTTTCCAGCGCCCTTAGCACTTTGCTGATGGTTGGCTGGCTGGTCTGCATCTCCCTGGCAACGGCAGAAAAGCTGCCGCGCTCGACGACCCGGACGAAGATGGCCATTGCATTGAGTTTGTCCATGGGGTTTCTCATTGATGCCAAATGGGCATGGTCACTATAGCGATACAGCGTCTTATCGGCATGAGTGAGTGGGAGGAAGATCGTCCTACCGCCACCTCTGACAGGAATTTGCGAAATGACTGACTCACTTCAAATGCGTGCTCTGATTGTTGATGTGGCCAACGGGCCGTTACGCTTGGTTTCCATCCCGCGACCTGTGCCAGGGCCGGGTCAGGTGTTGGTCAGGATCAAAGCCAGTGGAGTGAATCCGCTGGATGGAAAAATTCGTTCGGGTCAGGCGGCTCATGCGCGTCAGCCCTTGCCAGCGGTGCTGGGCATGGATCTGGCCGGGACGATCGATACATTAGGGGAGGGCGTAAGTGGATGGCTGCCGGGTGATGAGGTCTACGCGATGGCGACCGGAATCGGCGGTGCGCAAGGTTCGCTTGCGCAGTTCGCGGTGGTTGATGCGCGTCTGCTGGCGCACAAACCGGGCAATCTGAGTATGCGTGAGACCGCCGGGTTACCCCTGGTGTTGATAACCGCATGGGAAGGATTGGTAGATCGGGCTCGAGTGCGTGCCGGTCAGAAGGTGCTGATCCATGGCGGTGCCGGGGGTGTCGGGCACGTGGCGGTGCAAATAGCCCGGGCTTTCGGTGCTGAAGTATTCGCCACGGGCTCTGCGGGTCAGCAGGCAATCATCGAAAGCTTCGGTGCGACGTTTATCGACTACCGCAAGTCTTCGGTTGAGGACTATGTGGCGGAGCACACGGGGGGAGAGGGGTTCGATATAGTCTATGACACGGTGGGCGGTGAAACGCTGGATGCTTCCTTCAAGGCTGCTCGGGTCTACGAGGGGCATGTGGTGAGCTGTCTTGGATGGGGGCAGCACAGTCTGGCACCGTTGTCGTTTCGGGCCGCGACTTACTCCGGAGTGTTTACCTTGTTGCCTTTATTGACTGGCAAGGGCGGCGAGCACCACGGACAGATCCTTCGGGACGCCGCGAAGTTGATTGAGGCCGGTAAGCTGAAGCCGTTGCTTGACCCGCGGCAGTTCACATTGCAAACCGCCGAGGCCGCCCATGAACTGCTCGCTGGTGGAGCGGCTCAAGGTCGTTTGGTCATCGAGATTTAACGCAGGGCCTCAAGGACGAAGTCCAGTCGATCCTGACCGAAGAACATCTGATCGCCGATAAACATGCACGGTGCGCCGAATACACCGCGCTGGACCGCTTGCTCGGTGTTGTCCTTGAGAGCGGCTTTGACGTCCTCATCGGCGGTAAGGGCCAGTACTTCTTTTGGATCGAAACCATTTCGCGTCAGCACGGCTGCAACAGTCGCCGGATCATCGAGGCTGCGTCCCTCGACCCAGAGTGCGTGGAACAGACAATCGATAAACGCGTGGAAGCGTTCGGGATGACGTAATTGCATACCGGTGACGGCGCGCATCAGCATCAGGGTATTGATAGGGAAGTGCGGGTTGAACTTCAGTGGCACGCCGTATCGTTTGGCGTAGCGGTCGAGGTCCTGAAACATGTAGCGACCTTTGGCCGGGATGGTTGCCGGTGAAGCGTTGCCCGTGGCTTTGAAGACCCCGCCCAGCAGCATGGGTTTGTAGACCAGCTGGCTGTCGGTCTGCTCGCAGATCTTCGGTAATTGGGTATACGCCAGGTAGGTGGCGGGGCTGCCTAAATCGAAAAAAAACTCCACGGTTTTGCTCATGGTCGGTGCGCTCTGCTTATTGTTGTAGGGGAGGAGGGCTTACCAGCGTTCGTTCCAGGGGCGCAGATCCAGCTCGAAAGTCCACGCGTCCCGGGGCTGGCAGTGCAAGTACCAATAGTTCTCGGCGATGTGCTCGGGATTGAGGATGCCGTCCTCGTCCTTGGTCGCGTACTTTTCCGGAAAACTGTTGCGGATGAAATCAGTATCGATGGCGCCGTCGACGACGACATGGGCAACGTGAATATTCATCGGCCCCAGCTCGCGGGCCATGCTTTGAGCCAGTGCGCGAATCCCGTGCTTGGCGCCGGCGAAGGCTGCAAATCCTGCCGCTCCGCGCAAGCCAGCGGTGGCGCCGGTGAACAGAATCGTGCCGCGTTGGCGCCTGGCCATCCGCTTGGCCACTTCACGGGCATTGAGAAAACCTGAGAAACAGGCCATTTCCCAGATCTTGAAATACTTGCGGGCAGTTTCTTCGAGAATGCTGCACGGCACATTGGCGCCGATGTTGAAAACAAACGCTTCGATGGGGCCGATCTCGGTCTCAATCTGCTCGACCAGCGCAATCACATCCTCTTCCTTACGTGCATCACAGGCAAATCCGTGGGCGTCACCGCCATTGGCCTTGATTGCATCGACCAATGGCTGGAGTTTGTCCGCGCTACGACGAGTGACGCAGGCAATGAAACCTTCCTGTGCAAAACGTTTGGCAATCGCGCCGCCGGTGGCATCACCGGCGCCGACAACCAGTACGACCTTCTTATTATTCATGGGTAGATCCCTTTGATGAACGATCGTTAACTGAACGAACGTTATGCTAGGATTTGGCATGCGTCAAGACAGTCAATCCTGAGGGCAAGGCAATGCGTTACTCGGCCAATCACAAGCTGGAAACAAGAGAGAAACTGCTGACAAGCAGCGCGGTGTCGGCCAAAAAATCCGGTTTTTCCACGGTAGGCGTCGACGGGCTGATGAAGGCGATCGGCTTGAGTGGTGCTGCTTTCTACAGTCACTTTTCGTCGAAGGACGAACTGTTCGCTTCGATCGTCGAACGCGAGTTGTGCCAAAGCCTGGAGCGTTTGGGTGCTGATCAGGATTGCGACAGGCTCGAACGTTGCCTGAAGCATTATCTGAGCATGGCCCATGTCGAGCACCCGGAGTCCGGTTGTGCATTACCGGTATTGGGAGCCGAAATTGCTCGTTCAGATATCGCTGTTCGCCAGGAGGCGGAGGTCTGGATTTGTCGGCTGCAGGAGCGTTGGGCAAGTATTCTGGAAAGCGACAGTCTGGCGTGGGCGATTCTGTCGCAATGCATCGGTGCCTTGGTCGTGGCGCGAATGCTGGCCACTCCCGACATCCAGCGCACCGTGCTGAAGTCCAGTTACGATGAGATTGGCCGCCAGATTGCCGGGCGGCATCAACCTATTTGCAAATGACGATCATGCTTCGGCTGGTATAGCCGGCAGGGTTGAGACCAAATGGATAATCACCTGGTTCTTCCACGGCATCTCCCGACTTGGCGATGACCTTGTAACCCTTGGGCGCGCACGAGTTGGCGGCGCTGGTGTAGCACTTGTCCCAGGATGACGAAAGCCCTGAACAATTGATATGCAGCCCTTTCTTGCCATGTTTGACTTGTGTTTTCGATGTCGCCGCGCAACCCGCAATTGCGAGTACGGCAATCAATAGCAAAATTCGTTTCATTACTGTCCTTATAGCGCTCCCGGATCTCGCGCCCGGGTGTGGCTGCATTCGCTTTCGATTGAAGCGTTCTGATATCCCTATCCTGAAAAATCCTTGGATGACATTCGGTTGCGGGCCTAAACATGGCCTAATTGAGCGGCAAATACCAGACCTGCGTCAAATCCTGTATCAATCCGCCGCGACCGCGGGCTTGGCAGCACTTCCCATGGTCATGGTCGCCCCCACGGAAGCCAGAATGATGCACATGATCGCCATCCACTGTGACAGTGTGAGGTACTCGTGGAGAAACAGCAGGCCAGACAGCGCGCCAATAGCCGGTTCAATGCTCATCAATGTGCCGAAAGTCCGGGTTGGCATTCGGGTGAGCGCGACCATCTCCAGCGTATAGGGCAGGGCGGTGGACAGAAGGGCGACAGCGATGGCCACGGGGATCAATGACGGAGTCAGCAGGGCGGCACCGGCATGGACGATGCCGATAGGCGCGACGAACAGTGCGGCAATCATCACTCCCAGCGCTGCGGTCTGTACGCCATTGTCGGCGCCGGCCTTCTGGCCGAACAGGATGTACAGCGCCCAGCACACGCCTGCACCCAAGGCATAACTGGCGCCTGCCAGGTCGATTCCCGCACTTGTCGCTCCTGTCGGTATCAATAGCAGCAAGCCGATAGCCGCCAGGGCAATCCACAAAAAGTCGATTGCGCGGCGTGAGGCATAGATAGCCACCGCCAGTGGCCCGGTGAACTCCAGGGCGACGGCAATACCCAGGGGGACGGTGCGCAAAGACATATAGAAGAGGAAGTTCATGCCGCCCAGTGCCATCCCGTAGACGATAACGGTACGCAAGGACTTTGCGGTGAGCTTCGCCCGCCATGGGCGCAACAGGATCAGCATGATCACGCTGGCGAAGAGCAGCCGCAGGGTGGTGGTCCCCTGAGCGCCGATAATCGGGAACATGCTTTTGGCCAATGAGGCGCCGGACTGGATCGACGCCATGGCTATTAAAAGGAGGCCCACCGAGAACAGGGTCGAGACGAGGCTGCGGGGATGGTCATTCATAGCGTGGCATCGTCCGAAGTGGGAAGCGAAAGTGTTGTTCTATGGTTTGGGCAATATATTGCGCATTCGCGACGGTCGCGTCTATATATAAGCAGCGATTTTGGGCAACCTGATAGAAAAGCCAAATCAGGGGTTGACGGCAGATTCTGGAAGTCTATAATTCGCCCCACTTCCGGCGCAGTCGAAACGGAAAACTCCTTGGTAAACAAAGAGTTACGCAGTTTTCGACAGCGAGTTGCTTCAGGTCATCGAAGCCCAGAAGGAGTTGATCAAGCGGGGTTGTTTGGCTTGATTGACGGTTCGATCTTCTCGGTCGAAAGCGGAGAAAAAGAGGTGTTGACAGCAGCGAGTAACGCTGTAGAATTCGCCTCCCGCTAACGAGAGATCGGAAGCGCAAGTGGTTGAAGTTGCAAAGGAAACTTTGAAAACTTCTGAAAATAACCGCTTGACAGCAACAGAGGCTGCTGTAGAATGCGCGCCTCGGTTGAGACGAAAGATCTTAACCAACCGCTCTTTAACAACTGAATCAAGCAATTCGTGTGGGTGCTTGTGGAGTCAGACTGATAGTCAACAAGATTATCAGCATCACAAGTTACTCCGCGAGAAATCAAAGATGTAACCAACGATTGCTGAGCCAAGTTTAGGGTTTCTTAAAAACCCAAAGATGTTTGAACTGAAGAGTTTGATCATGGCTCAGATTGAACGCTGGCGGCAGGCCTAACACATGCAAGTCGAGCGGCAGCACGGGTACTTGTACCTGGTGGCGAGCGGCGGACGGGTGAGTAATGCCTAGGAATCTGCCTGGTAGTGGGGGATAACGCTCGGAAACGGACGCTAATACCGCATACGTCCTACGGGAGAAAGCAGGGGACCTTCGGGCCTTGCGCTATCAGATGAGCCTAGGTCGGATTAGCTAGTTGGTGAGGTAATGGCTCACCAAGGCGACGATCCGTAACTGGTCTGAGAGGATGATCAGTCACACTGGAACTGAGACACGGTCCAGACTCCTACGGGAGGCAGCAGTGGGGAATATTGGACAATGGGCGAAAGCCTGATCCAGCCATGCCGCGTGTGTGAAGAAGGTCTTCGGATTGTAAAGCACTTTAAGTTGGGAGGAAGGGCAGTTACCTAATACGTATCTGTTTTGACGTTACCGACAGAATAAGCACCGGCTAACTCTGTGCCAGCAGCCGCGGTAATACAGAGGGTGCAAGCGTTAATCGGAATTACTGGGCGTAAAGCGCGCGTAGGTGGTTTGTTAAGTTGGATGTGAAATCCCCGGGCTCAACCTGGGAACTGCATTCAAAACTGACAAGCTAGAGTATGGTAGAGGGTGGTGGAATTTCCTGTGTAGCGGTGAAATGCGTAGATATAGGAAGGAACACCAGTGGCGAAGGCGACCACCTGGACTGATACTGACACTGAGGTGCGAAAGCGTGGGGAGCAAACAGGATTAGATACCCTGGTAGTCCACGCCGTAAACGATGTCAACTAGCCGTTGGGAGCCTTGAGCTCTTAGTGGCGCAGCTAACGCATTAAGTTGACCGCCTGGGGAGTACGGCCGCAAGGTTAAAACTCAAATGAATTGACGGGGGCCCGCACAAGCGGTGGAGCATGTGGTTTAATTCGAAGCAACGCGAAGAACCTTACCAGGCCTTGACATCCAATGAACTTTCCAGAGATGGATTGGTGCCTTCGGGAACATTGAGACAGGTGCTGCATGGCTGTCGTCAGCTCGTGTCGTGAGATGTTGGGTTAAGTCCCGTAACGAGCGCAACCCTTGTCCTTAGTTACCAGCACGTAATGGTGGGCACTCTAAGGAGACTGCCGGTGACAAACCGGAGGAAGGTGGGGATGACGTCAAGTCATCATGGCCCTTACGGCCTGGGCTACACACGTGCTACAATGGTCGGTACAGAGGGTTGCCAAGCCGCGAGGTGGAGCTAATCCCAGAAAACCGATCGTAGTCCGGATCGCAGTCTGCAACTCGACTGCGTGAAGTCGGAATCGCTAGTAATCGCGAATCAGAATGTCGCGGTGAATACGTTCCCGGGCCTTGTACACACCGCCCGTCACACCATGGGAGTGGGTTGCACCAGAAGTAGCTAGTCTAACCTTCGGGGGGACGGTTACCACGGTGTGATTCATGACTGGGGTGAAGTCGTAACAAGGTAGCCGTAGGGGAACCTGCGGCTGGATCACCTCCTTAATCGACGACATCAGCTGCTCCATAAGTTCCCACACGAATTGCTTGATTCATTGAAGAAGACGATAGAAGCAGCTTTAAGCTCCAAGCTGATAGCTCCAAGCTAACAGTTGCGCGCTCGAAATTGGGTCTGTAGCTCAGTTGGTTAGAGCGCACCCCTGATAAGGGTGAGGTCGGCAGTTCGAATCTGCCCAGACCCACCAATTTTGTTATGGGGCCATAGCTCAGCTGGGAGAGCGCCTGCCTTGCACGCAGGAGGTCAACGGTTCGATCCCGTTTGGCTCCACCATATAACTGCTTCTGCTGTTAGAGTTTAGAAATGAATATTCCGGTGTGAATATTGATTTCTAGTCTTTGATTAGATCGTTCTTTAAAAATTTGGGTATGTGATAGAAAGATAGACTGAACGTTACTTTCACTGGTAACGGATCAGGCTAAGGTAAAATTTGTGAGTTGCTCTTAATTGAGTATTATCGAATTTTCGGCGAATGTCGTCTTCACAGTATAACCAGATTGCTTGGGGTTATATGGTCAAGTGAAGAAGCGCATACGGTGGATGCCTTGGCAGTCAGAGGCGATGAAAGACGTGGTAGCCTGCGAAAAGCTTCGGGGAGTCGGCAAACAGACTTTGATCCGGAGATGTCTGAATGGGGGAACCCAGCCATCATAAGATGGTTATCTTAAGCTGAATACATAGGCTTAAGAGGCGAACCAGGGGAACTGAAACATCTAAGTACCCTGAGGAAAAGAAATCAACCGAGATTCCCTTAGTAGTGGCGAGCGAACGGGGACTAGCCCTTAAGTGGCTTTGAGATTAGCGGAACGCTCTGGAAAGTGCGGCCATAGTGGGTGATAGCCCTGTACGCGAAAATCTCTTAGTCATGAAATCGAGTAGGACGGAGCACGAGAAACTTTGTCTGAATATGGGGGGACCATCCTCCAAGGCTAAATACTACTGACTGACCGATAGTGAACTAGTACCGTGAGGGAAAGGCGAAAAGAACCCCGGAGAGGGGAGTGAAATAGATCCTGAAACCGTATGCGTACAAGCAGTGGGAGCCCACT
The DNA here is from genome assembly GCF_900106065.1 of Pseudomonas mandelii. Classification (NCBI taxonomy): domain Bacteria; kingdom Pseudomonadati; phylum Pseudomonadota; class Gammaproteobacteria; order Pseudomonadales; family Pseudomonadaceae; genus Pseudomonas; species Pseudomonas mandelii. The sequence goes on along the minus strand of NZ_LT629796.1, from coordinate 124,853 downwards.
TTGTTGGGTGACTGCGTACCTTTTGTATAATGGGTCAGCGACTTATTTTCAGTGGCGAGCTTAACCGAATAGGGGAGGCGTAGCGAAAGCGAGTCTTAATAGGGCGTCTAGTCGCTGGGAATAGACCCGAAACCGGGCGATCTATCCATGGGCAGGTTGAAGGTTGGGTAACACTAACTGGAGGACCGAACCGACTACCGTTGAAAAGTTAGCGGATGACCTGTGGATCGGAGTGAAAGGCTAATCAAGCTCGGAGATAGCTGGTTCTCCTCGAAAGCTATTTAGGTAGCGCCTCATGTATCACTGTAGGGGGTAGAGCACTGTTTCGGCTAGGGGGTCATCCCGACTTACCAAACCGATGCAAACTCCGAATACCTACAAGTGCCGAGCATGGGAGACACACGGCGGGTGCTAACGTCCGTCGTGAAAAGGGAAACAACCCAGACCGTCAGCTAAGGTCCCAAAGTTATGGTTAAGTGGGAAACGATGTGGGAAGGCTTAGACAGCTAGGAGGTTGGCTTAGAAGCAGCCACCCTTTAAAGAAAGCGTAATAGCTCACTAGTCGAGTCGGCCTGCGCGGAAGATGTAACGGGGCTCAAACCATACACCGAAGCTACGGGTATCACTTAGGTGATGCGGTAGAGGAGCGTTCTGTAAGCCTGTGAAGGTGAGTTGAGAAGCTTGCTGGAGGTATCAGAAGTGCGAATGCTGACATGAGTAACGACAATGGGTGTGAAAAACACCCACGCCGAAAGACCAAGGTTTCCTGCGCAACGTTAATCGACGCAGGGTTAGTCGGTCCCTAAGGCGAGGCTGAAAAGCGTAGTCGATGGAAAACAGGTTAATATTCCTGTACTTCTGGTTATTGCGATGGAGGGACGGAGAAGGCTAGGCCAGCTTGGCGTTGGTTGTCCAAGTTTAAGGTGGTAGGCTGGAATCTTAGGTAAATCCGGGATTCTAAGGCCGAGAGCTGATGACGAGTGTTCTTTTAGAACACGAAGTGGTTGATGCCATGCTTCCAAGAAAAGCTTCTAAGCTTCAGGTAACCAGGAACCGTACCCCAAACCGACACAGGTGGTTGGGTAGAGAATACCAAGGCGCTTGAGAGAACTCGGGTGAAGGAACTAGGCAAAATGGCACCGTAACTTCGGGAGAAGGTGCGCCGGTGAGGGTGAAGCATTTACTGCGTAAGCCCATGCCGGTCGAAGATACCAGGCCGCTGCGACTGTTTATTAAAAACACAGCACTCTGCAAACACGAAAGTGGACGTATAGGGTGTGACGCCTGCCCGGTGCCGGAAGGTTAATTGATGGGGTTAGCTAACGCGAAGCTCTTGATCGAAGCCCCGGTAAACGGCGGCCGTAACTATAACGGTCCTAAGGTAGCGAAATTCCTTGTCGGGTAAGTTCCGACCTGCACGAATGGCGTAACGATGGCGGCGCTGTCTCCACCCGAGACTCAGTGAAATTGAAATCGCTGTGAAGATGCAGTGTATCCGCGGCTAGACGGAAAGACCCCGTGAACCTTTACTATAGCTTTGCACTGGACTTTGAATTTGCTTGTGTAGGATAGGTGGGAGGCTTTGAAGCGTGGACGCCAGTTCGCGTGGAGCCAACCTTGAAATACCACCCTGGCAACTTTGAGGTTCTAACTCAGGTCCGTTATCCGGATCGAGGACAGTGTATGGTGGGTAGTTTGACTGGGGCGGTCTCCTCCTAAAGAGTAACGGAGGAGTACGAAGGTGCGCTCAGACCGGTCGGAAATCGGTCGTAGAGTATAAAGGCAAAAGCGCGCTTGACTGCGAGACAGACACGTCGAGCAGGTACGAAAGTAGGTCTTAGTGATCCGGTGGTTCTGTATGGAAGGGCCATCGCTCAACGGATAAAAGGTACTCCGGGGATAACAGGCTGATACCGCCCAAGAGTTCATATCGACGGCGGTGTTTGGCACCTCGATGTCGGCTCATCACATCCTGGGGCTGAAGCCGGTCCCAAGGGTATGGCTGTTCGCCATTTAAAGTGGTACGCGAGCTGGGTTTAGAACGTCGTGAGACAGTTCGGTCCCTATCTGCCGTGGACGTTTGAGATTTGAGAGGGGCTGCTCCTAGTACGAGAGGACCGGAGTGGACGAACCTCTGGTGTTCCGGTTGTCACGCCAGTGGCATTGCCGGGTAGCTATGTTCGGAATAGATAACCGCTGAAAGCATCTAAGCGGGAAACTAGCCTCAAGATGAGATCTCACTGGGACCTTGAGTCCCCTGAAGGGCCGTCGAAGACTACGACGTTGATAGGTTGGGTGTGTAAGCGCTGTGAGGCGTTGAGCTAACCAATACTAATTGCCCGTGAGGCTTGACCATATAACACCCAAGCAATTTGCTGACCTGAAAGGGCACCAGATTGCGGTGTGTGAAGACGAAATGAACCGAAAGTTCGATTGTTCACAAACACCGAGATCTATCACATACCCATTCGCTGGAGCGTGCGCCGTAAGGCAAACGACCTGGCTACCGAATTTCTTGACGACCATAGAGCATTGGAACCACCTGATCCCATCCCGAACTCAGCAGTGAAACGATGCATCGCCGATGGTAGTGTGGGGTTTCCCCATGTGAGAGTAGGTCATCGTCAAGATTAAATTCCGAAACCCCTATCTGCGTATGCAGGTAGGGGTTTTGTTTTGTCCGCAGGAAAGTGGCGTGACAAAAAAGGATAGCCGACGGGCTATCCCAGCTTTCAGCATCGTTAGTGAAACTTCGGCAGAACGTATTCAGCTATCTCTTCAATAACCTCTGCCACAGGGCGTTCGCTACGACGCATGTGCAAGCCGACATGCTGCACACCAGCCTCACGTAACGCCTGAAGCTCATCAATCAAGGCCAGCCGTCCACAACTGCCACCGAAGCGCACACGTCGCATGGGGGTATGAGGATTAGCAGTCAGGTCCAAGTGTACGAAGCTGATATAAGGCTTATCGCCTCCAACTTCCCGCCACAGCCCCACTCGACGTCGGTGCTCATCCGGCGTACCAGGGTAGGCGAGCCAACCATCCATGTGCTCACCAATCCAGGCCGGTGATTGTTGACCAAGACCTGCAACCAGCAGTGGCATAGGCTGATCTCGCTCCGGCAACAGGCGAGCGCCCTCAGGTAAACGACCTTCTCCCTGGCTGCGGATCAATTCAACCGTATCGCGAAAGATCTCCCCGCGCTGATCGTAATCCACCCCAAACAACGGATACTCCATCGGCCGGTCACCACTGGCCACCCCAAGGAGCAGACGCCCGTCACTCAGTTCATCAACACTGTTGGCGGCCTTGAGCGTTAGCCAAGGCTGACGCAATGGCAGCACAACCGCTGCTGTACCGAGCATGATGTTCTCCGTAATCCCGGCCAAATACCCAAGGTAAGAAAAGGTCTCAAAGACCTGTGCAGCGTCGCCAAAGTTGGGGTCGTAAACCGGCACATCACGTACCCAAAGTGCGCGAAAACCGGCGTTGTCAGCCAAACGTGCCATCGCCGCGTGCTGCTTCAAGTCGGGGACACCAAAAGGCCGATCCTGAGCGATCCGCAGCCGCTGTCCATCATTGGACCAATCGTTATCCAGCGGCAGTTCCAGTCCGATGGAAAATCCATTCGAGCCGAGTAATCGTTGAAATCGTGGATGCATGAAAAGACTCCAAAACAACAAAATGGAATGACATGCACCCAGTATCTACAGGCTCATCTACAAGAAAAATGCATGAATCGGAATATCAATCTTGAGCAAAACGCACGAGTCAAAGAAAAAGCCGACCGTCGTTTTGACCCTCAAGGACAACCATTCGAGAAAATCCCACTAAAGTGACTGCACAGTTTTTGGTATGGTGCAGCTCGTTTTTTAACGGATTGATTTGCAGGCCTAAGGATCGCCCTCTTTTTTAGTCATAGAGCCGCTACAGAAATGCCCGAACCGATACCCATCAAGGACCACGAAAAAGAGACGCGTCTGGTCAACAAGCGGCTGATCGCCTGCGCCTTGTTCGTCGCCGCCATTTCCTGCGCGCTTGTGGTGCGCATGTATGTCCTGCAAGTGGTCGAATACGACTATCACTCGACCATCTCCGAAAACAACCGCGTCCATGTCCTGCCGATCACCCCGACCCGCGGGCTGATCTACGACCGCAACGGCGTAGTCCTCGCGGATAACCGTCCCAGTTTCAACCTCACCATCACCCGCGAACGCGCCTCCGATGTCAAAGAGGAGCTCGATGAGGTGGTCAACCTCCTGCACTTGCCAGCCGAAGACCGGACACTGTTCGACAAGGCCATGAAACAGGCGCGCCACCCGTTCGTGCCGGTCACTCTGTTCTACGAGCTCAGTGAACAGCAAATCGCGGTTCTCGCGGTCAATGAGTTCCGTCTGCCGGGGATCGATGTCGAGCCCCAGTTCGTGCGCCATTACCCGTTTGGCGCACACTTTGCGCACTCGATCGGTTACGTTGGTCGTATCAACGAAAAAGAATCCAAAGCCCTCGACACGGTGGAGTATCGCGGCACCCAATCCATCGGCAAGACCGGCATTGAAAAATTCTACGAGTCGCAATTGCACGGCCAGGTGGGTTACGAAGAAGTCGAAACCAATGCCCAGGGCCGCGTACTGCGAGTGCTCAAGCACACCGATCCGATCCCCGGCAAAAACATTGTCCTGAGCCTGGACGTCAAACTTCAGGAAGCGGCCGAGGAAGCCTTGGGTGATCGTCGTGGTTCGGTGGTGGCGCTCGATCCGTCGACCGGTGAAGTACTGGCCATGGTCAGCAAGCCCAGTTTCGACCCGAACCTGTTCGTCACCGGCATCAGCTTCAAGGAATACGCGGCGCTGCACGACTCCATCGATCGGCCGCTCTTCAACCGCGTTCTGCGCGGCCTCTACGCGCCGGGTTCGACCATCAAGCCCGAAGTAGCCATTGCCGGCCTCGACGCTGGCGTCGTCACCCCTCAGACCCGCGTCTTTGACCCCGGTTATTACCAGCTCCCGGACTTTGATCACAAATACCGTAACTGGAACCACAGCGGCGACGGCTGGGTCGACATGGACGCGGCGATCATGCGCTCCAACGACACCTACTTCTATGACCTGGCCCACAAGCTGGGCATCGATCGCCTGCACGACTACATGGCCATGTTCGGCCTCGGCGAAAAAGTCTCGCTGGACATGTTCGAAGAGTCTGCCGGCTTGATGCCATCGCAAGCGTGGAAGCGCGCCACGCGCCGTCAGGCCTGGTTCCCGGGCGAAACCGTGATCCTTGGCATCGGCCAGGGTTATATGCAGGTCACGCCGCTGCAGCTGGCCCAGGCCACCGCGCTGATTGCCAACAAAGGTGTGTGGAACCGACCGCACCTGGCAAAGACCGTGGATGGCGTAGCGCCGGTGGACGAGCACCCTATGCCGAACATCCTGCTCAAGGATCCGCGTGACTGGGAGCAGGTCAACCATGGCATGCAGATGGTGATGCACGACGCCCGCGGGATTGCCAGAGCCGCCGCGCAAGGCGCTCAGTACCGCATTGCCGGCAAGAGTGGTACCGCGCAAGTCGTCGCGATCAAGCAAGGCGAGCGCTACAACCGGGCGAAAACCCTGGAGCGCAACCGCGACAATGCCTTGTTCGTCGGCTTCGCCCCGGCCGAGCACCCGAAGATCGTCATCTCGGTGATGATTGAAAACGGTGAGGCCGGTGGTCGCGTCGCCGGCCCTGTGGTGCGGCAGATCATGGACGCCTGGTTACTCGATCAGGACGGCCATCTCAAGCCGCAATACGCCACGCCGAGCAAAGCTCCGGGCGACCCTCACGTCTAAGCGCTCAAAGTTTCACAGCACAGTCTCGCGAATACTGAGCATGTGCTGTGAAGCTCGAGGAAGACCGTTTCGGCTTGACTCATCTTCTGCTCGCGGGTCCACAACAGCTGAATATCGAAACCCACCACCCCATCCTCCGGCGGCCATCTGGTGCTGTCCCTGGGGTTCGATATTTTCGAACTGGACCCGCAGAGCAAAGTGGCAGTGACCCGTGAAGGGTTCGCGGTGTTGGGCGAACGGATTCGTAGCCTTGGGTTGCCGTGTCTGATTGTGCAGGAGGGCGGGTATCACCTGGAGAGTCTTGAGGACAATGCCCGGGCGTTTTTTGTGAATGCCGAGGTGTGGCAGCTCTGAGATCATTGGGGCCAGGTACGTCGCCTTCGCGGGCAAGCCTCGCTCCTACAGGTTATTTGCCTGGGGGGGAATTTTGGTTCGCCTCAACCCTGTAGGAGCGAGGCTTGCCCGCGAAGAACGATGACTCGGTCCACCTGACAGAACGCAAGTGCTGTAAGGCACTTGCCATCGCCCTGACGTTAACGTAAAGATTGCGGCAGGGCGCTGAACTTGAAAGGCGCAAAGCGGACCGATCCGGAGCGCTTGATGACGCTAATAAAAACACCTTCTCCCAAGCTGCACCGCGAAGCCCGGCTGGCCCGGGAAAAACTCCATCTGGAGGGCGAAGTCCCCGATGGTGTTCTGCGGGCAGAAATCGATGCGTCGTGGCGGCGAAGCCTCAGCCATGGCGTGCATTTCAACGCCAAGCACGAACTGGCGCTGGAATCCAGCGCCAGCCTCGACGTGCTGTTGGCAAGCAATCGCCTGCTGATCGACGCCGCATTACCGGCCATCGACTACCTGGCTGAACGCCAAGGCAAGGAAGGCCTGATCATCCTCGCCAACTCCGACGCCACCATCCTCGCCGTCGAAGGACGCGCCGACCGCCTCAAGGGCAGCGGCCTGCAAGACATCACCCTGGGCGCCTGCTGGAGCGAAGCCGCTCGTGGTACCAACGCACTGGGCACCGCACTGGTGGAAGCCCGGCCGACGATGATCGATTGCGGCGAGCATTACCTCGATCGTCTCAGCGATTTCTCCTGCACATCGGTGCCGATCCATTGCCCCCAAGGCGACATCCTCGGCGTCCTTGATCTGACCCGCGAAGGCCCCCTCGGCCGCGTTCATGACAGCACCGCGTTGCTGGCCATGGCCGTCAGCCAGATCGAAAGCCGCGTGTTCAACGCCAGTTACCCGGACGAAATCGTCCTCGCGTTCCACAGCCGTCGGCAATACCTTGAATCCCCTTGGCAGGGCCTGCTGGCGGTGAGTCTCGGCGGACAGATCCTGGCGGTCAGCGCGCAAGCCTGTCAGTTGCTGCGTGCCGAGCGTTCGGCCCTGGTCGGTCGGCGTTGCGAGGAATTTCTCGGTGTCGATGGCCTGCAATTGCTGTCCCGTCTGCATCAAGGTGGCGTCGGCAGTTTGCAGACCGCCAAAGGCGAATTCTTCTACAAAACCCTGCGGGCGCCGCAACGTTCCATCAACGTCAGCACACCGCCGCGCAGCCCCGCGAAAACCGCCAAGCCACAACCGGATCTCGAATCCCTGGCCGGCAGTAACGTGCGTTATGCCCGGGCCTTGCGCATGGCCCGCCAAGGGCTGGCCAATGAATTGCCGGTATTGCTGCTCGGTGAAACCGGCACCGGTAAAGAAGTCATCGCCCGTGCGCTGCACATGGCCGGAACCCGATGTGACAAACCTTTCGTTGCGGTGAACTGCGCGGCAATCCCTGAAGGCCTGATCGAGTCGGAACTGTTCGGCTACCGCGAAGGCGCCTTCACCGGCTCCCGTCGTGGCGGCATGATCGGACGACTGCAACAGGCCCATGGCGGCACCTTGTTCCTCGACGAAATCGGTGACATGCCGCTGGCCTTGCAGGCCCGTCTGCTGCGGGTGTTGCAGGACCGTAAAGTGGCGCCGCTGGGCGCGGGCGAAGAACAAGACATCGATGTCGCGCTGATCTGCGCCACCCACCGAGACCTCAAGCGCCTGGTCGAAGAAAAGCACTTCCGTGAAGATCTGTTCTACCGGGTCAACGGCATCAGCGTGATGCTCCCGGCCCTGCGCGAGCGCGAGGATTTCAGCAGTTTGGTTGCTCGTCTGCTGGCCAAACTTGATGCCCCGACGATGGTCCTGCATGACGATCTGAGCCGCTTGCTCGACGGCTACCATTGGCCGGGCAACATTCGCCAACTGGAAATGGTCCTGCGCACCGCGCTGGCCATGCGCGAACCCGGGGACACGGTGCTCACCCTCGACCACCTGCCCGACAGCATGCTCGACGAACTGACCGCGACTGAACGCCCGGCATCGGGCAGCATTCGCGAAAACGAACTGGAGCTGATCCGCCAGGCCTTGGACAGCCATCAGGGCAACGTCTCGGCCGCCGCCGACGCCTTGGGCATCAGCCGCGCGACCCTGTATCGCAAGCTCAAACAGTTGCGTTCGTGATGCAGCGCTTGATCGTTCGGCTGATCGACAGCCAGAACCCCGAAGCCCTGCAAGCGGCGTTGCGTTGGCTCTACAGTTTTGTGCGCCCGCATCGATTGGCGATTGCCGGGCTGCTCGGCTTGTCGGTCTGCGCTTCTTCGCTGGTGCTGGTGCAGCCGTGGCTGACCAAACTATTGATCGACGATGGCTTGCTGGCGAAAAACTTCCCGATGCTGGTGCTGATTGCCGGATTGATGATTCTCGCCGGGCTGCTTGGCACAGCGCTGTCGGGGATCAATCGCTACCTGCACACGCGCCTGTCCGGGCGGATTCTGTTCTCCCTGCGCGATGACCTTTATCGACATCTGCAAACCCTGTCACCGAGCTTCTATGGACAGCGGCGCATCGGTGATCTGATGTCGCGCCTCGATGGCGACGTTGCGGAGATCCAGCGCTTCGCTGTGGATTCGCTGTTCTCGGCGGTATCGAGCGTGGTTGGCCTGGTGGTGGCGGTGGCGATGCTGCTGACCCTGTCGTGGAAACTTTCACTGCTGGCATTGGTGCTGATTCCCCTCGACATCCTCTGGCTGCGCTGGATGCGGCGCAAAGTCGAGCGCGATGTACGGCAGTTGCGCGAGCGCTCGGCGGACATGTCCTCGTTCATGGTCGAGACCTTGCCGGTAATGAAATTCATCCAGTCTGCCGGCCAGCAACAACGTGAATCGCGCCGTCTGGAGTCGCTTGGTCAAGGCTATATGAGCCAGCTGCTGCGCCTGCAAGTCACCGAGTTTTTTACCCAGGCGGTGCCCGGCACGCTGACGTCATTGTCCCGGGCCTGTGCGTTTTTGATTGGCGGTTATTGGGTGGTGCAGGGGACCTGGCAACTGGGCGCGCTGATCGCGTTTTCCACGTACCTGGGGATGGCGGTCGGACCGGTTCAGAGCCTGCTCGGGCTCTATGTCGCGATTCAGCGGATGACCGTCAGCCTCGGCCGGGTCATGGAACTGCGCGGTGAAGAACCGACCGTGCTAACACCGGTTGAACCCAAGCCGATGCCGACCTCTGGCGAGTTGCGTTTCGACGACGTGCACTTCAGCCATCCCGGTCGTCCGACGACCTTGCGCGGCATCGAAGCGCGAATTCCCTATGGCTTGAAAGTCGCCCTGAGCGGCGGCTCCGGCGTCGGTAAATCAACGCTGATCGATCTGCTGCAACGCCATCACGATCCGCAAGCTGGCCGGGTGCTGCTGGGCGAGGTCGATCTGCGTGAACTGGACCTGTTCCAGCTGCGTCGGCGGATAGCCGTGGTCAGTCAGGACATCGTACTGTTTCGCGGCAGCCTGGCCGACAACCTCGCTTACGCGGTGCCGGACGCCAGCCGTGAAGCGATTGCCGAAGTCGCAAGGCTGGCGCAACTCGACAGCCTGATCGAATCGTTGCCCGAAGGTCTCGACAGTCCGTTGGGCGAACGCGGCCAGCAGTTGTCCGGTGGGCAGAAACAGCGGATCGCCATCGCCCGGGCGTTGTTGCAGGATCCGCTGATTCTGGTGTTGGATGAAGCGACCTCGGCGGTGGATGAAGCCACCGAGCGCGAAGTCATCGAGGCCATCGACCGACTGTTTGCCGGGCGCACGCGGATCCTGATCAGCCATCGTCCTTCCACGCTGGCTGATGCTGATGTGCGTTTTGAATTGCTCGACGGCGTACTCATTTCAAAAGCGGTGCTGCATGAAGCCTGAGCTAAGGATTGGCGTGGTCGACAGCGGACATTCGGCGGCGCAGCGGGTGCAGGTGATCGCCGGACGGCGTTTTTCGCTGCTGGAGGATGGCCTGGCCGAAAGCGACTTGCGTGACGACCCGCTGGGCCACGGCAGCGCGGTGATCGAAGCCATCGGGCGGCGAGCCCCTGCGGCGGTGTTTTGCGTGGGGCAGGTGTTTGACCAGCGCGGCGTCACCAGCGCCTTGCAAATTGCCAGCGCTATCGACTGGCTGGTGGCGCAGGATGTTCGCTTGATTAATTTGAGCCTTGGATTACGCCAGGATCGCAGCCTGTTGCGCGAAGCCTGCGCAGCGGCGGTGGCGCGGGGCATTTTGTTGTGTGCCTCCAGCCCGGCCCAGGGCGAGGGTGTGTATCCGGCGAATTATCCACAGGTGCTGCGCGTCACCGGCGATGCGCGTTGCACCGAGCATGAATGGTCGTGGCTCAACAGTGCCCAGGCCGATTTCGCGGCGTGCGTGCATGGGACCTATCCGGGACAGTCCGGTGCGAGCCTTGGGTGTGCGGCGTTGAGCGGACATATTGCGAGTTTCCTGGTTGCCCATCCCGACGCGAGTAACGAGCACGTCATCGAGTGGCTGCGCGAGAACGCCCGCTATCGTGGCCCTGAACGGCGCTTCGGCGCATGATTGTGATTCTTGGCGCTGGACCTGCCGGGGCGGCAGTCGCCCTGGGTTTGCGGCGACTCGGTTATGCGGTGACCCTGGTCAGCGAGTGGCGCCGGTTTGCGGCACTGGAAGGCGTTTCGCTTCGGGTACTGGAGGCCTTGCGCGGCGCGGGCCTGCAGCAGGCGTTGGCGGATGCGGCGTTGCCCTCCCAGCGGCAGGTGTCGTGGAACGGTCAGCAACATGCGCAGAACATCGAATTTCTGTTGGATCGCCCGAGTTTCGACCGAGGTTTGCGCGAAGACCTGCGTCTGGCTGGTGTTGAGCTGATCGAAGGGCGGGTGCTGAGCGTTCAGGCCTCGGGGGTGGGGCATCGGGTCGAGATTGAAGGGCGCGAGGCGCTGCTTGCGGATTTTCTGGTAGAGGCCCGCGGACGCCAGGCGCCCGCACTGGGCAAAGGCCTGCGCGGGCCGGAGACGGTCAGCCTGCTCAATCGTTGGCAAGGCACGCCGGGCAGCACCGCCAGCGCGGTGGAAAGCCTTGAGGACGGCTGGGCGTGGATGGCGCGGCGGGCCGACGGTCAGTGTTATTGGCAATGGACGGTGGACGTGGCCAGCGCGGAATTGCCGGGCAAGGCGACGTTGCTGGATTACTGCCGCGCACGGCGTCAGGGTTCGGCATGGGCGCGTGAGTTTTTCGGTGTCGGGCCTGAGACCGATCTCCAACTGCATGCGCGCAGCAGCACGGCGATTTTGAGTCCGCAGGTCTGTGGTGATCACTGGATCCGGGTCGGCGATGCCGCGATGGCGGTGGATCCGCTGTCGGGCAATGGTATTTTCCAGTCCTTGTCTTCAGCGTTACAGGCGCCCACGGTGATCAACACGTTATTGCGTAAACCGGAACGGGCGGCGCTGGCCCAACGGTTTCATCAGCAGCGGGTGGAGCAGCTGTTTTTGCGCTTTGCGCGGATCGGTCGCGACTTTTACGCCGATGAGCAGAGGTGGCTGGAGCAGCCGTTCTGGCAGGCACGGCGGCAGTGGCCGGATGCTGAAGTGGCCCATGCCGAGGCGGATTTTGCGGCGTTGAGGATTGAGCGGGCGCCGGTGTTGAAAGATGGGTTTGTCGATGACGCCGAGGTGGTGATCACGGCGGATCAGCCGCTGGGGATCTGGCATGTGCAGGGGGTTGAACTGGCGCCGTTGGTGCGGCGGTTGCAGACCGAACCGGCCGAGCAGGTGCTGGCGGGGTTGACGGTGGAGCAGGGGCGGATGGTTCGGAGTTGGTTACTGTCGCAAGGCTTCAAACCCTAACCGATCGTTCCCGCGCAGAGCGTGGGAACGATCAGCGAAGAACGGCGCTATTACAACTTGATCAACACCGACTTCAACTCGGTGTAATGCTCAATCGCCGCATACCCCATCTCCCGCCCGACCCCGGACATTTTGTACCCGCCAAACGGCAGCGCTGGATCGAGCGCGCTGTGGCAGTTGACCCACACCGACCCCGATTTGATTCGCGGAATCATCCGGTGTACCGCCGCCAGGTCGTTCGACCAGATACTCGCGCCCAGCCCATAAGGACTGTCATTGGCCATGCGCAACGCATCGGCTTCATCATCGAACGGAATCGCCACCAGCACCGGGCCGAAGATCTCCTCCTGCACCAGCGAGTGCTTCTGATCGACATCGACAATCACCGTCGGCTTGACGAAAAAACCTGGCCCGAACTGCTCGCCGCCGCAGGCGATGGTCGCGCCACTTTCCCGGCCTTTTTCGATGTACCCGTACACCCGTTCCTGCTGGCGAGCGGAAATCAGCGGCCCCATCTCGACGCTTGGGTCCAGACCGTTGCCGAGTTTCATGGCGTTGGCGATGTCGGCGATGTCCGCCACCACATTGTCGAAATGCTTGCGCTGCACATACAGCCTGGAACCGGCGCAGCACACCTGGCCCTGATTGAAGAAAATTGCGCTGGCGGCCCCGGCTGCGGCGGTTTTCAGGTCGGCATCGGCCATGACGATGGTTGGTGATTTGCCGCCCAGTTCAAGCGTGACACGGGTCATGGACTCCATGGCGATCTTGCCGATCTGCTTGCCCACGGCGGTGGAGCCGGTGAAGGTCAGCTTGTCCACCAGAGGGTTGTGGGTCAGCGCCGAGCCAGCGGTGATGCCGGTGCCGGTGACCACGTTGAACACGCCCTCGGGGTACCCGGCTTCCAGCACCAGTTCGGCCAGTTTCAGCGCGGTCAGCGGGGTTTCGTCGGCGGGTTTGAGCACCACGGTGCAGCCGGTGGCCAGGGCCGGGCCGAGTTTCCAGCAGGCCAGCAGCAGCGGGAAGTTCCAGGCAACGATGGCGCCCACTACACCTACCGCTTCGCGGCGGATGAAACTGTGGAACTGATCGTTGGGCATCAGCGGCAACGACACTTCAACGCTCGAGCCTTCGATCTTGGTCGCCCAGCCCGCCATGTAGCGCAGGAAGTCGATGGATAACTGCACGTCCATCACCTGGGCCACCGCTGCGCTTTTGCCGTTGTTCAGGCATTCCAGTTGCGCCAGCAGTTCGGCGTCGCGTTCCATCAGGTCGGCGAGTTTCCACAACAGGTTCTGCCGCTCCCGTGGGCGGGTGCGGGTCCAGGGCGAATCATCGAAGGCCTGACGAGCGGCCAGCACGGCGCGGTCGACGTCCTCGGGCGTTGCCCTTGGCACGACGCACAGCACTTCACCGGTGGCCGGGTTGTGCAGGGGCATGGTCTGGCCGTCGGCGGCCTCGACCCAGTCACCGCCGATAAGCATGCGCGGGGCGCGCTGGATGAACGCCGAGGTGGCGGGAAGCAAATAAGGGAGGGGCATGGCGAGACCTCTTGTTGTTCGTGAGAACGGAGGCTTTCGCAATGGCTGTGCCAAGTGCCAAGAAAGGCAGGGACGCCCTTGGTCGGCGGGGTTTTGGCGGCTCATGGGAACAGCGGACACAGAGGGGGTTGTTGCAAATTGCGACAACTATGAGACGACGAGCGACCTGCTGCGACCTTGAGACACCCACTTCAGGAGACTAGAATTTTCTGGCTCGGTGGATGAAGCGATGGTCCGTTCATCCGGCCAACCATCTGGCGTGAGGGAGGTAACGATGTTCCTTTCAACCCTGGAAATTCAAAACATCATTGAACACAGTATGTTGCCCGCTGTGTGCACATGCGTCATGGAGGCAGACCAGTCCCTGACGATCCGGGTCTGTGACTGCATGACAGGAAAAGTGGAACTGATCGCCACTAACGTCCCCATATGGAACTTGAACAGTCCCCATGACATTGCTGTACTTGTGGCGGATATTCAGCAAAAAATCGAGGCTCACAAAAACATTTCCTCGACATTGGCCAGTTGAGCCGGCGTCCCCCCGCAACACGCAAGTGCTGCGGGGAAATGGGAGATCAGGAATGGATCTTCCGAGAAATCTCTTCAAACGTGGCGCCATCTACGGCAGCCAACAGCTTTTTGTCATCATTGAGCGTCGCCAGAAAGGTCACTTCGGTCTCCTTGCCGGCCAACATGAACCCGGCGAGGGCGCCGATAGGGCCCAGCAACATCGCGCCCGCCACGCCGAAGCCGATGGCGTCCTTGATGTTGTTGATCGATTCCTGGTTAGCGACTTCCACACGCTTGAACGCTGAGAGCGGGAGGGTGATGCCGGGCCACGGGTGAAGCGACGTTCTAAGGGTAAAAACGCCGTCTCTGTACTCTCCATCACCCTGCAGAAAGTCCCCCGCCAGGACAGTGATGCTTGCCATTTTGTTTTCCCCTGACTGGCAATCGGTGAATCACCATTTCGCACCCGCCTGCAATGGCCGTCAATCGTCGGGCGATGAACTGTTCCGGCCGGGGCATCTATGCTTGTCTCAGGTTGCAACACCTGTCGCGATATTAGACGCAGGCGAACCCGCCCAGCCTCGATTCGCGGGCCTTGTCTTCGTGTAAGTGCTTGATAAGAAAGGCTGTCGTCAAGCTGGCACGCTCCGTGTATTGCTCATTGCAGACGTTTCTCTTGCCTCCGTCAGCGGTGCGCCGCCGGCGGCAGAAACCATAAAAACGATAAGCCACAAAAATAAGAAAGCACTGTGCGAGGTTCGACGTTGATGAAGAGAAGACTCCGATCAGGCCTGAGCGCCAGTCTGCTGGCCGTGGCCGCGTGTGTGGCGCTGCATTCGCCATACAGCCTGGCAGCCCGCGACGCCCAGACCATCCTCAAGGAAACCTGTCAGGGCTGTCACACCCCCGAAGCTGACAATGCCCTGAGCCGCATCAGCCACCAGCGAAAAACCCCGGAAGGCTGGCTGATGAGCATCGCCCGGATGCAGACCATGCACGGTTTGCAGATCAGCGATGACGACCGCCGCACTCTGGTCAAATACCTGGCCGACACCCAAGGCCTGGCGCCGAGTGAAACCGATGGCGTGCGCTATGCGCTGGAGCGCCGACTCAATACCGTCGAGAAGTTCGACGACCAGACCAGCCAGATGTGCGGCCGCTGCCACTCCGGTGCGCGGGTTGCCCTGCAACGGCGTCCGGCCCAGGAATGGGAGCGCCTGGTGAACTTCCACCTCGGCCAATGGCCGTCACTGGAATACCAGGCGCTGTCTCGTGACCGCGACTGGTTCGACCTGGCTCGAAAAGACATGGTGCCGCTGTTGGCCAAGCGCTACCCGCTGGACAACCCGGCCTGGAAAAAATGGCTGGGCAGCGCACCGAAAGCCGAGTCGCTGGTCGGCGACTGGAGCTTCAGCGGCCACTTGCCGGGTAAAGGCGAACTGGCCGGCATGATGAGCGTCACCGCCGATGGCAGCGACACCTTCAAGGTCGGCGTCAAAGGCCAATACGCCGACGGCAGCCCGTTCAATGGCGAGGGCAGCGCGATTCTCTACACCGGTTACGAATGGCGCGGCAACGTGACCATCGACGGCGTGACCATGCGCCAGGTGTTCGCGGCCCAGGGCAATGCCATGCAGGGGCGGATGTTCGAGGCCGAGCACGATGAGCGCGGCCTGGACTTCGTCGCCACCAAACACGGCAGCAGTCGTTTGCTGGCGGTGCAGCCTGGTTATTTGAAGGCAGGTACCGAAACTGAAGTGACCCTGATCGGCAGCGGTCTCACCGGTAAACCGAACTTCGGCAAAGGCGTGGACGTGGTGGAAGTCGTCGAGCAAAGCCCTGATCGCATCAAGGTCAAACTCAAGGCGGCCGCCAACGCCCAGCCGGGGCTGCGCAACGTCACCGTTGGCACGCTGAAAGGCCCGACCCTGTCGGTCTACAGCAAGATCAACCAAGTCAAAGTCGTGCCCGAGTTCTCGGTGGCACGGATCGGCGAGGGCGGTGGTTCGACGCCGAAAGTCCAGGGCCGTTTCGATGCCGAAGCCTGGGGCAAGGGCGCAGATGGCAAGCCGTATCGCATCGGCGTGTTCCCGGCGCAGTGGTCGGTCGAAGCCTTCGACGATCGCGCCAAGGAAGACGAAGACGTCAAGTTCGCCGGCACCATGCAGGCCGACAGCGGCGTGTTCACACCGGGCGATGCCGGGCCGAACCCGCAACGCAAGATGTCCACCAACAATGCCGGCAACCTCAAGGTGATCGCCGCCGTCGACGACGCAGGGAAATCCCTGACCGGCGAAGGCCACATGATCGTCACCGTGCAACGCTGGAACAATCCACCCATTCCATGAGTTCGCTGATCCCTAAGGCTTCAGACACTTTTTCGGAATGACCGCAGGCCCCGTCAACCGGGGTTTGCACAGGAGGTTGCAATGGGCGCTATTTTGAATCTGGTCGAACGGAACCTGCACGAAGTGCACGTCGATGCCGACCGCATGCTGTTCCACATCCCCAGCAGTTCGCTGTTCGCCAGCGATGAGCTGACGGGCACCATCATCGATACCTTGCGCGGTCCCGGCTGTTCGTCGGAGGACCTGATCCAGCGCCTGGCATCGCGTTTCAACGGCGAGGAAATCACTGAGACCCTGCGCGAGCTGATGTCCCTGGAACTGGTCAGCGACGGCTCGCCGCTGACCCCGGACATCGGCACCAAACGGGTCGAGCGCACGGCGATCAATACCGTGGTGCTCAACGTCAACACCGGCTGCAATCTGAGCTGCACCTACTGCTACAAGGAAGACCTCGACAAGCCCTCGGCCGGCAAGAAAATGGACGTCGAAACAGCCGTCGCGTCGGTGGAAATGCTGCTGCGCGAATCGCCGGATGAAGAGCGCTTCACTGTGGTGTTTTTCGGTGGCGAGCCGCTGAGTAATCGCAAGCTGATCGAGTACATGGTCGACTATTGCGAGAAGCGCTTCCGCGAGGCGGGCAAGTTCGTCGAGTTCGTCATGACCACCAACGCGACGCTGCTCACTGAAGAGACCGTGGACTACCTGAATGCCCACCGTTTTGGCCTGTCAGTCAGTATCGACGGACCGAAAACCGTGCACGACCGCAACCGAATCACCGTGGGCGGGCAGGGCACTTACGACGTGGTACGGCGCAAGGCCGAGATGCTGCTGTCGCGCTACAACAGTCGTCCGGTGGGTGCCCGGGTCACGTTGACCACCGGCGTCACCGATGTCGAAACCATCTGGGACCACCTGTTCAACGAACTGGGTTTTGCCGAGGTCGGCTTCGCCCCGGTGACCTCCGGCGACATCAGCACCTTCAACCTGTCCAGCGACGAGCTGATCGAAGTCTTCGCCAGCATGAAGAGACTTGGTCGGCGTTACCTGGAAGCGGCTCTGGAACACCGCAACATCGGTTTCTCCAATCTGCACCAGCTGATCACCGACATCCACGAAGGTCACAAAAAAGCCCTGCCTTGCGGCGCGGGCCTGAAGATGCTGGCAGTGGATCACAAGGGCGAACTGAACCTGTGTCATCGCTTTACCGGGTCGAGCCTGCCGACCTTCGGCAACGTCCACAGCGGTGTGAAACAGGTGGAGTTGAATGACTTCCTGTCCCAGCGCCTGGACCGTACCAACACCGGCTGCGAAGACTGCCAGATCCGCAACCTGTGCTCCGGCGGCTGCTACCACGAGAGTTACGCCCGGTACGGCGACCCGACCCACCCGACCTATCACTACTGCGAACTGATGCGTGACTGGGTCGACTTCGGCATCGAGGTCTACACCCGGATCATGGCCCACAACCCTGCGTTTATCAGCAGCTACATCACTCCGCGCAAGGCTCACTGATATGAAACATCTCAAGGCAATCAATAACAAAGCGTTGAAACTGGATGAGGCCGCGGCCGAAAACCGTATCGAAG
Source organism: Pseudomonas mandelii (assembly GCF_900106065.1). Classification (NCBI taxonomy): domain Bacteria; kingdom Pseudomonadati; phylum Pseudomonadota; class Gammaproteobacteria; order Pseudomonadales; family Pseudomonadaceae; genus Pseudomonas; species Pseudomonas mandelii. The sequence goes on along the minus strand of NZ_LT629796.1, from coordinate 106,861 downwards.
AAGTGGTGGCGATGAGCTCTGTCGCGGGCTGTGCCTCGACCACTGACCCGGGTTGGGAAATCGATGCGTTTGGCGGGGTGTCGTCGCTGTGCCAGCCGATGGAAGCCGACCTGTATGGCTGCTCCGACCCTTGCTGGTGGCCGGCCCAGGTGCCCGACATGATGAGCACCTACCCGGACTGGAACAAGGATGCCCAGGCGTCCAACGACAACTGGCGCAACCTCGGCACTGTCTTCCCGAAAGACAAGTGATCGGACATGAAGAAGGATTCCAGCATGCATCGCATTAAAGCCTGCGGCTTGGCCGCGTTCGCCGTCCTGAGCGTATGTTCAATCAACGTTCTGGCCGATGAAAACACTGCATTACAAGCGGGTCACGAGTACATGGTGACCACCAATTACCCGAACAATCTGCACGTGCTCGACCTGGCGACGGACACCTTGTTCAAGACCTGCAAGATGCCGGACGCCTTCGGTCCGGGCACTGTGCAGTTATCGCCGGATCGCAAGACCGCTTACGTGCTGAACAATCACTACGCGGATGTCTATGGCATCGAGCTGGACAGCTGCAAGCAAGTGTTCCACGCCAGCATCACCCAGAAACCTGGGGAGAAAGCGAAGTCGATGTTCGCCTTTACCCTCAGCCACGACGGCAAGGAACTGTTTGCCATCGCCAACCCGACGTTGATGCTCAACGACCGCTACGAAGTGCAGCAACCGCGGCTCGATGTCTATGCCACCGACGCCGGTCTGGACGCCAAGCCCGTGCGCAGTTTCCCGGCGCCACGGCAGCTGACCATCATGCAGAGCGGTGACGACGGCACGCTGTACGTGGCGGGGGCGGATGTCTATAAGGTCGACGTGAAGACCGGCAAGTTCGACGTGCTGATCCCCAGTCGTCACTGGAAACGGGCGAACTACAGCGCGCCGGACGTGCTTTACGTGTGGAACCAGCAGACCTATCGCCATGATTTCTCGCTGCTCTACACCGCCGCGAAATTCAAGGACAAGAAACAGGATCCGGCCACCGCTGAATACCTCTACGGGCTGTTCAGCATCGACCTGAAAACCGGCAAGACCGAAACCACCGACTTCGGCCCTCTGACGGAAATCTACTTCAGCGGCATGCGCTCGCCCAAGGATCCGAACCTGATGTTCGGCGTGCTCAACCGCCTGGCCAAGTACGACATCAAGGAGAAGAAAATGCTCCAGGCGGCAACGCTGGATCATTCCTACTACTGCATTTCCTTCAACAAGGACGGCAGCAAGATCTATCTGGCGGGGACGTTTAATGATGTGGCGATCTTTGATCCGGAGAGCATGAAACAGATCGGCAACATCAAGTTGCCGGGGGGGGATATGGCGATCACGACGGCGCAGATATTTGTCCGGTAACGTGTGGCGTCTGAACTGACACCTTCGCGGGCAAGCCTCGCTCCTACACGGTCGCCTCGCACCCAATAGTGCGATCACTGCGAACCTGTAGGCGCGAGGCTTGCCCGCGAAGAGGCCCTCAGCGTCACCGAAGTGTTACACCCCAGGTACCGGGCAACCCATATCGCCTTCCTGACACTTCAGATAATTCTTGAAAGTCTCCACCCGCGCCTTGGTCAATTCAGTCACGCAGTTGCTGTAGATCAGCGGATACACACTCCCGCCTTCCACCCCGGCACTCGCGAACTTGCACTCGGCATCCCGAAACGCAATCCACGAACGCTGTGCCCCGAGCAGCAGCTTTTTGCTGTCCGGCTTGCTCTTCAAGCGCTGGGTGATCTGCTGGTAAAGCGCATTCAACTCTTTGTCCGCCGCCTTGTGCTGCTGCGCCGCGCATTGATTCATCGTGGCCTGGTCGGTGGCGTTGTCACAGTCCGCCGCGTGGGCGACGGTGGTGAACAGCAAAGGGGTCAGGGCCAGGAGGAAGCGTGGGTGCATAGTGATTCTCGCTGTGATGGGTAAACGTTGAGATGCAGTGTAGCGAAGAGGGTGGTCAACCAATAACGAAGTCAGGTGTAACCTCTTTAGGCAAGGGGCTTGCCTGCGTCAACGGTCCGCGTACTGTGCCTGGCATTCGTCTGCGAGCCAGAACTTCCCACTGGAAATGCAGCCGAATATTTCAGACGTGCTTGATAACAACGCCCCCTTGATACAACTTTAAGGTTGGTCTTGTGGTCTTACAGGCCTACTGTTCAGTACAGGAGGTGACTTATGAACCCAGCATCAGATCGCATCGAAAGGAAAATCCTGCTCAAAGTACCGCGCTCGCAGGTGTGGCGCGTGCTGGCCAATGCCGAGGCCTTCGGGCAGTGGTTTGGCGTGGCGCTGGAGGGCAAGCGCTTTGTCGCCGGTGAATGGACGCAGGGGCAGATTACTTACCCGGGTTATGAGTACCTGCTGTGGAATGTGCTGGTGGAGCGGGTCGAGCCGGAGCGGGTGTTTTCGTTTCGCTGGCATCCCTATGCGGTGGAGCCGGACACCGATTATTCCCAGGAACCCACCACGCTGGTGAAGTTCGAGCTCGAAGACATGGATGAGGGCACGTTGCTGAAGGTCACCGAGTCCGGTTTTGATCACATCCCGCAGACGCGCAGGCTCAAGGCGTTCCGTATGGACAGCCGTGGCTGGGATGAGCAGATGAGCAATATCGAAGAATTTCTGAAAACCGGCGCCAAGGCTCGCGAGCGTCAGGAAGAGTAAAGGCTGCATGTTTGAAACCTGGTTGAAACGCTGGGCCCTGGTGCCGGACGGCGAACCGATCATCACGCCCGGCAGTCGTTTGCTGCCGGTACGGATGGGTGATTTGCCGGCCATGTTGAAGGTCGCCGTCGATGCCGAGGAAAAGTTCGGCAATCTGCTGATTACCTGGTGGGACGGCGAGGGCGCCGCGCGGGTTTACGCTCATCATGGCGATGCGTTGGTGCTGGAACGTGCCGAGGGCGATCGATCGCTGATGCACATGGCGCTCAACGGCCAGGATGACGAGGCCAGCCGGATACTGTGCACAGCGCTGGCTCGTTTACACGCCCCGCGTTCATCATCGCCGCCGCCCCTGATTCCCTTATGGTCATGGTTCGCTTCCTTGCGCATGGCCGCCGAACAGCAGGGCGGCACTTACTTGCTCAGTCTGAAAGCCGCCGAAGCGTTGCTCGCCGAGCCGCAGGATGTGGTGGTTTTGCACGGCGATATGCATCACGACAATGTTCTGGATTTCGGCCCGCGAGGCTGGCTCGCTATCGATCCGAAGCGGGTGATCGGCGAGCGCGGGTTCGACTACGCCAACTTGATCTGCAATCCCGATTTGCCGACGGCTAATGATCCGCAGCGCTTCAAAAAACAAATCGAGGTCGTGGCCCAGGCCGCAGGGCTGGAGCATCAACGGCTGCTGCAATGGGTGTTGGCGTTTGCCGGGTTGTCGGCGGCCTGGTTTCTCGAGGATAAGGATGAGCTTGCGGCGCAAGGACAGCTGCAGGCCGCTGAACTCGCGGCTTTCATGCTGGTTGGCTGACGCGTCTAAGGGTTTTCGGAAGGGCGGGTATAGCGAATGTCTTACACGCGATGGTAGCTATGTCGTCTATTGCACATTGGATCCGAAGCGTAATCTAGCCTCATCAACTGAAGCACAGGAAGTGCTCCAGGATCACGGATGATCGACCATTAGCAAGGATTCGCTGCCGACAGGGAGTCGATATGGTCTTGGGAAAACCCGCTTCGGCGGGTTTTTTTTCGCCTTTTGAAAACTGTAGTGTTCGTGTGGATTTTTGATCTTATGGTCAAAGGCTTACACCGGCTAACGGGTATGTCGTCTTTTGGTGCTTCACCATTGCGCTTATTCTGGATCCATCAACTGAAGCACAGGGAGTGCTCAGGATCAGGGATGATCGACCATTGGCCAGGATGGCTGCCGACAGGATGTCGAAAATGGTCTTGAGAAACCCGCCGAAGCGGGTTTTTTTTCGCCTGTCGAAAAGTACTGCTACAGCCTGGCCGCCGCCCGTCCAGTGATCTGCGCCCTTTGCTGCAGGGATGGCGCCGCCCGCCGATGCGCTTCTGCCAATACGCTCGGCGGCGCTGTTTCAGGGCTGCCGGACTGGAACGGCGGTGCCGGCGCGTATTCCAGCTGCAACTGCACCAGCTCGGCCGTGTCCTTATCGAACAACTCGGCCGCCAGGGTCAGGGCAAAATCGATCCCTGCGGTAATCCCGCCACCGGTCAGCAGATTGCCGTCGCGCACGACGCGATCCTTCACCGGTATTGCCCCCAAAGGCCCCAGCAATTCGTGATAAGCCCAGTGCGTGGTCGCGCGTTTGCCTTTCAGCAGACCGGCCGCGCCGAGCACCAGCGCGCCGGTGCACACCGACGTGACATAACGCGCGTTAGCCGCTTGGGCCTTGATAAACGCCAATGTCTGCTCATCTTCCATCAACGGCCCGACGCCGCTGCCCCCGGGAATGCAGATCACATCGAGTGGCGGGCAATCATCGAAGGTCGTGGTCGGCTTCAGCACCAGCCCGGTGCTCGAAGTAACCGGCACCAGGTCCTTCCAGATCAGATGCACCTTCACGTCCGGCAGCGATGCCAGCACGTCGTAAGGGCCGGTGAGGTCCAGTTGTTGAACCTGTGGAAACAACAGAAAACCGATCTGCAACGTCATGGTGTTTTCTCATGAAGTGGGTGGACGGCTTCACTTTAGGCTCGTAGGATCTGGCGTATACGCCAATAACCCCACGAATTACGCCAATATGCCAAAAACCATTCATGTGCTCGCGTTCGCCAATGTGCAATTGCTCGACGTCACCGGGCCGTTGCAGGTGTTTGCGTCGGCCAACGACATCGCCCGTCAACAAGGCTTGCCGGCGCCCTACGCGCCGACGGTAATTGCCAACGGTGGCGGGGTGGTGATGTCGTCGGCGGGGCTGGCGCTGTTAGCCGAGCCGTTGCCCGAGCAAGGCAGCGACACCTTGATCATCGCCGGTGGTTGGGGTGTCTACGCGGCGGCGGAGGATGAGTCGCTGGTGGCCTGGGTGCGTGAACATGCGACGGCATGTCGGCGGGTTTCATCGGTGTGCACCGGGGCGTTCTTGCTGGCGGCCAGTGGTTGGCTTGACGGGCGGCGTGTGGTGACGCACTGGACCCGTTGCGAGCAATTGGCGCAGAAACATCCCCGGTTACGGGTCGAGCCCAACCCGATCTTTATCAATGACGGCCCGGTCTGGACCTCGGCCGGCGTTACGGCCGGCATCGATCTATCATTGGCGATGGTCGAAGAGGATCTCGGTCGCACCATGGCCTTGGACGTCGCTCGGCAACTGGTGGTGTTCCTCAAGCGCCCGGGCGGTCAGTCGCAGTTCAGCGTGACCTTGTCTCTGCAAAAGGAAGGCAGCCGGTTCGACGAACTTCATGCCTGGATCAGCGAAAATCTCACCGTGGACCTGGGCATTCCGACACTCGCCTTGCAGGCCGGCATGAGCGAACGCAGCTTCGTTCGCCATTACCGCGCCGACACCGGCCAGACGCCGGCGCGGGCCATCGAGCTGATCCGGGTCGAGACCGCGCGACGCTTGCTCAGTGATACCGGTCTGCCGATCAAACGGGTGGCGGTGCAGTGCGGGTTCGGCAGTGAAGAAACGCTTCGCCGCAGTTTTCTGCGGGCCATGGGCGTAACGCCGCAAGCCTATCGCGAGCGGTTTTCTGTCAGCGCTGAAGCAGATCCAGTAATGCCTTGAGCGTCGCTTCGGGTGCTTCTTCGGGAATGTTGTGGCCGACGCCCGCCAGCACTCGCCGCTCATAAAACCCGGTGAAATGTTCGATGTCCTCATCAATCTCCTCGGCCGGTCCGACGCCATCGTCGGCACCACACAGGGAAATCGTCGGGACGCTGATCGACGGTTGCCGGGTCAGCGCTTCTTCCATCCACGCCAGTGCCGGGTCCCCTGGCGCGTACATGAAGCGGTGACGGTACGAGTGAATCACCACCTCGACGAAATCCGGGTTGTCGAAGGCCGGCGCGCTCAGTGGGTAGCGCTCAGGGCCTTTGGCCCAGGTCGGTGACCATAATTTCCAGAGCAATTCGCACAAGTCCCGGCGATTTTTCGTCAGGCCCTCGACACCGCGCGGGGTGTGAAAGTAATACTGATACCAGAGGCGATGCTCGGTTTCCGGGGCCTGTGGCTGGGTGGAGCCGGGAATATTCTGCAGGTTGTAGCCATCGCCCGTCACCAGACAGCGAACCCGCTCCGGCCAAAGCGCCGCGACGATGCACGCCGCCCGACCGCCCCAGTCGTAGCCGCAAAGGGCGGCCTTCGGGAGGGCCAGCGCGTCCATCAAGTCCAGCAGATCCTGGGCGAGGGCGGCTTGCTGGCCGGAGCGCAGGGTGTCGGGGCTGTTGAAGCGGGTCGGACCGTAGCCGCGCAGGTACGGAACGATAACGCGGTAGCCCCGAGCGGCTAGGGCCGGGGCGATATCGTCGTAGCCGCGTGGGGAATAAGGGAAGCCGTGAAGGAGGAGGATCGGGTCGCCGGTGGCAGGGCCATGTTCTTCGTAGGCGACCGTCAACGTCGGGGTCTTGATGTTCTGGATCAACGCTTCAGTGTTCATCGGACACTCCAGAGGTGTTTGTCAGACGGATGATGCAAAGAGACCAGGTTCCGCCAACTCAGACTTCGACTTCGGCCACCTGATTGAAGTACTTCGACCGGTCCGGCGTAAACGTCACCACCATCCTCGTCCGCGAACACGTCAGAGGCCGCTCTTCACCCAGATCAACATCCAGATCCTCCCCACGCAAACCCTGCCACTGGGCCAGGTATTTGAGGGATCCGTACTTTTCGAGTTTCTTCAGGCTGCGACTCACGCCACCTTTCCAGCCCAGCACCGGCAACTCACCGACGAGGCAGCGTTGGGCGAGTTCGGGGAAACGGGCGGCGCGTTGGCGGCCGATTTCCCAGCATTTGATGAGGCCTTTGTCGTGGGCCTCCCACAGTTCATCGCGGTTCAGGCCTGAACGCAGAGGGGTGTCGATGGGGCGGTGGATACGCTGGCTCATTCTGTTTCCTTGAATTCGGGTTTTATCGGGCAGCTCCGCTGCACCCGTTGACGGTCGATGGTAGGGGGGGATGTAACGGCTGGCAACAAACGTTTTCGGGCTGGCGGAATGAGCGGTTTCGAGTGATTGGGCAGGTTCGTTTAATGGTTGTAGGAGTCTGGACCCTACCGCTCACTTTTTTCGCCGGTATTCAGCCAGTCCTGTGCGATGGCTGATGACGTCTTCGCGAGCAGGTTTGGTGTCGTTCACAAATAGCGTGTTTGACACAAATTCTGTGGGAGCGAGGCTGCTCGCGATAGGGACAACGCGAACTCAAGGCTGCCAGTAATTTTTCTCCCCACTCAATTTCCGATCCAGAAAGCTCGCCGCGCTGATCAGCGCCAGGTGCGTCAACGCTTGCGGCGTATTGCCCAGGTGTCGCCCATGGCTGTCGAACTCTTCGGCGTATAAGCCCAGCGGGTTGGCGTACCTGAGCAATTGTTCAAACTCCAGGTGCGCCTTTTCCACCTGGCCTGCCCGGGCCAGGCATTCGACGTACCAGAACGAACACGCAGCAAAGGCGCCTTCGGTGCCGTTGAGGCCGTCGATCTGGCTGTCTTCGTTGCGATAGCGGTAGACCATGCCGTCGCGCACCAGGGTTTTCTGAATGGCTTCGAGGGTCGACAACCAGCGTGGGTCCTTGGCGCTGACGAAGCGCACCAGCGGCATCAGCAACATCGAACCATCCAGCGTGGTGCCGCCGATGTACTGCACGAAATGCCCGAGTTCTTCGTTCCAGAAGTTGTCCCAGATGTCGGCGTAGATCGCTTGACGGGTCTGGTCCCAACGGGAAAAAGGCGCGGGCAGGGAGCGTTTGGAGGCGAGTCGAATGGCCCGGTCCAGGGCCACCCAGCACATCAGTCGCGAGTGCAGAAAGTGATGCTGTTCGCCGCGCATTTCCCAGATGCCCACATCCTCTTGCTGCCAGGTTTCACAGACTTGATCCACGACGCCCACGGCGTGTTTCCAGCCTTCATGGGAGATCGCGTCGCCGTATTTGTTGACCAGGTACACCGCGTCCATCAGCTCGCCGAAGATGTCGAGCTGGACCTGGTCATAAGCCTGATTGCCGATGCGCACCGGCGTCGCGCCGCCATGGCCGGACAGGTGCGAGAGCTCGGTTTCCGGCAGTTCCTGGCGCCCGTCGATGGCGTAGAGGATGTTGAGTTTCATCGGTTTGCCGTGGCAATCGCTGACCCGCCCGCGCAGCCAGCGCATGTAATCGTTGGCTTCCTGAACGAAGCCCAGGCGCATGAACGCATAGACGGTGAACGAGGCGTCGCGGATCCAGGTGTAGCGGTAGTCCCAGTTGCGTTCGCCGCCGGGTGTTTCCGGCAGGCCGAACGTGGCGGCAGCGAGGATCGCGCCGTGTTTGCGCGAGGTCAGCAGCTTCAGGGCCAGGGCTGAGCGGTTGACCATTTCCCGCCAGCGACCACGGTAGTTGGACTGACCGCTCCAGTCGCGCCAGAACTTCAGCGTGCGTTCCAGGCACAACCCGGCCGCGCCTTCGTTGAAACGTGGGTCGTCGATGCCGCCGAGCAGGAATTCCGCGCTCTGATCCTGTTTGAGGGTGAATTCAGCGACGGCCGCGTTGCCGTCGATACGCAAGGTCTGATCCGATGCCAGGCGCAGAGAGGGCTGATCATCGGCCTCGAATGCCACGTCTTTGGCATCCATGCGTGCGTGGGTCCTGGCGCGAGCGTAGTCATGCCGCACGGCGCAGCGCATGTGAAACGTTGCCTGGCCGCTGACCACCCGGACCCGGCGCATCAGCACCGGCAGATCATCTTCGCTGTCGCCGATGGGCAGCAGGTCGGTGACCTCGACCACGGCGCGCTCGCTCAGCCAGCGGGTTTGCAGCACGTTGGTGTCGGGCAGGTAAATCTGTTCGCGGCGCGCATCAGGCAAGTCCGGCGATAGCTGGAAAATGCCTGCCTCGGGCGTGTCCAGCAGCGAGCAGAAGATCGACGGGCTGTCGAATTCCGGCCAGCAGAAAAAGTCGACGCTGCCCTTGTCATTGACCAGCGCCGCGCTGCGCATGTCGCCGATGATGCCGTGAGCGTCGATGTTGCTTTGTCGCTCGGGATGATGATCAGCCATTGCCGCGAAACTCCGGATAGAGGCTCATGCCGCCGTCGATGAACAGGGTGGTGCCGACGATGTAATCCGACGCATCGGAGGCGAGGAAGACCACCGCGTTGGCGATGTCCTCGACTTCACCGACCCGGCCGTAAGGGATGAGTTTGAGCAGTTGCTCCTCGTTGGCATCGCGATTGATGTCTGTACGAATCGCCCCCGGTGCGATGCCATTGATGCGGATGCGCTGGTGGCTGACTTCCTGGGCGAGGGTTTGCATCAGCATGTCGACGCCGCCCTTGGACGCGGCGTAATTGACGTGGCCGGCCCAGGGAATGCGCTGGTGCACCGAACTCATATGAATAATCTTGCCGGCGGCCCGGGACACGCCTTCGCGAATACCCTGACGGTTGAAAATACGCAGGGCGGCGCGGGCGCAGAGGAACTGTCCGGTGAGGTTGACGCCGATCACCTGGTTCCAGTCGGCGAGGGTCATGTCCACCGCCTTGGCGTCTTTTTGCATACCCGAATTGGCCACCAGAATGTCCAGCGAACCGAACGCCTCGAGGGTTAGCGCGAACAGCCGTTCGACGTCTTCTTCTTTGGAAACGTCGGCACCGATGGCGATAGCCCGACCGCCTTCAGCGTTGATCTGCCGGGCCAGTTCTTCGGCGGGTTCAGCCTGGGAATGGTAGTTGATCACCACCGCGGCCCCGGCGGCGGCCAATGCCTTGGCGGCGCCTGCGCCGATGCCTGAGCTGGCACCGGTGATGAGGGCGACTTGTTGGTCGAGGGAAATCTGCATCAGTGTGAGCGCCTTGAGTGTGAGGGCTTAATTAGCTGACTGACGGGGGCTGGCGAGAGTTCACGTCGAACCATGAAAGTTTCGTCACCTGACCGCATGACACCTGATCGTTCCCACGCCGAGCGGCGGGAACGATCAACGTGTGAGGCCTTCACATTCAACCAACAATTGCCTGCTTTCCCCTCGGTTCGCCTTATGGCAACTTGCTCGCCCTGACTGAGACTCGCACCCCATGACCAACCCCTACCGCGACCTGTTCAAAGCCCCTGGCAGCCGAGCGTTCGTGCTGGCCGGGATGATCGCGCGCATGCCCATTTCCATGACCGGCATCGGCCTGATCACCATGCTCTCGCAACTGCAAGGCGGCTACGGTCTGGCCGGTGCGGTGGCGGCGACGTTTGCTCTGGCCACGGCGTTTTGTGCGCCGCAAGTCTCGCGGCTGGTGGATCGCTTTGGTCAAGGCCGGGTTCTGCCGGTTTCGGCGTTGATCGGTGGTGGGGCGTTGTTGCTGGTGTTGCTTTGCACCCGCTTGCAGGCGCCGATCTGGACGTTGTTTGTGTTCGCCGCGCTGGCCGGTTGCATGCCGAGCATGTCGGCGATGGTCCGTGCGCGCTGGACCGAGGTGTATCGCGGCCAGCCGGAGCTGCAAACCGCTTATGCGCTGGAATCAGTGCTGGACGAAGTCTGCTTCATTGTCGGGCCGCCGCTGTCGGTGGGGTTGTGCGTGGTGGCGTTTCCCGAGGCCGGTCCGTTGGCGGCGTTGCTGATGCTGGCGATCGGGGTGACGGCGTTTGTCCTGCAACGGGACACCGAGCCGGCGGTGCATCCCCATGAAGAACACCATCAGGGCTCGATTATCCGTTCGCTCGACATTCAATTGCTGATGCTGTTGATGGTCGCCATGGGCACCATCGTTGGCGTGGTGGATGTGGTCAGCGTGGCCTTCGCCCAGCAGCAGGGCCAGCCGGCAGCAGCGAGCATTGTGTTGTCGGTGTATGCCATTGGTTCCTGCCTGGCGGGATTGGCGTTCGGGGTGTTGCGCTCGAAAGTGCCGCTGCCGCGATTGTTCTTGTATGGCGGGGTGGCGACGGCGGTTACCACGCTGCCGTTGCTGCTGGCGACGAACATTCTCGGGCTGTCGCTGGCGGTGTTTGTCGCCGGTCTGTTCTTTGCGCCGACGCTGATTGTGGCAATGGCGTTGGTGGAGCGCATCGTGCCGCCAGCCAAACTGACTGAAGGCCTGACCTGGCTGGTCACCGGGTTGAGTATTGGCGTGGCAATCGGTGCGGCCGGTTCGGGTTGGCTGATCGATGCATTTGGGGCCCGTAGTGGATTCTGGCTGGCGATTGCTGCCGGTGCGGTGATCCTCGGTTCCGCAGTCCAAAGCTATCGCCACCTGAGATAAGCGAAACACAGAACCTGTGGCGAGGGAGCTCGCTCCCGCTGGGTCGCGAAGCGGCCCCAAAACCATTCACTGAGATTTTTCAGTTACACCGCATCCACCCGTTTTACGACTGCTGCGCAGCCGAGCGGGAGTAAGCTCTCTCGCCACGATGTCAGTGTTCGGCACTTCTACAACCTTGGGACTAATTCAAGGCCGGCCTCATCCGTTCCCTTGATAGACAACTTTTCGAGGTAAGCCCGGTGACCCAGCTGACATTGCTGTGCCTGCCCTATTCAGGCGCGAGCGCCATGGTCTACAGCCGCTGGCGGCGCAAGCTGCCGGAATGGCTCACGCTGCAGCCGGTGGAACTGCCGGGGCGTGGCGCACGGTATGGCGAGCCGTTGCACACCGACATGCGACGCCTGGCGCTGCAACTGGCCCAGGAACAAAAAGCCACGCTCAAGGCGCCATACGCATTGTTCGGTCATAGCCTGGGCGCGTTGCTGGCCTGTGAAATGGCCCATGCGTTTCGCTCGCTGGGGTGCCCGGAGCCGGTGGCCCTGTTCGCCTCGGGCACGGCTGCACCCACCATGCGGGCCGACTACGATCGCGGCTTCGCCCAGCCCAGGACCGATGCCGAATTGATCGATCAACTGCGCACCCTCAATGGCACCAGCGAAGAAGTGCTGGCCAATAAAGAGCTGATGAGCCTGACACTGCCGGTCCTGCGCGCGGACTTCCTGCTGTGCGGGCGCTTCGAACCGCAGCAGCGTCCCTTGCTCAAGTGCCCGGTGCATGTGCTCGGTGGCAAGGATGATCGGGCCACCACCGAGCAGTTGATCGGCTGGAGCAAGGAAACCCACGGTAGTTTTTCGGTGGACATGCTCGCGGGCGGGCACTTCTTTATCCATGAGCACGAAGCCAAGGTGTTGCGGGTGATCAAGGATCAGCTTGAGGTTCACCATCGGCGGCACGCCATGGCTGCCAGCGCCTGACGCAATCCCGGGCGTCACTCAATCCCTGTGGGAGCAAGCTCGCTCCCACAATGATTCTTATCCCTCTGACACCCCGCGTTTTACCTCCTGCCTGATACTTGTTCTCATTCGCTAATTTTTCCGGTCTGCATTCGTTTTATAGGGACGACGTGCCTTTGTGCTTCCCGCCACTGATCCGGATGCTTAGAAATGAATGCTGAAGACTCCTTGAAACTTGCTCGCCGGTTTATCGGGTTGCCCCTGGAAAAGCGCCAGATGTTCCTTGCGGCCTTGCAAAAGGAAGGCGTTGATTTCGCCCGGTTCCCCATTCCAGCCGGCGTCGACGCCGAAGATCGCCAGGCGCTGTCGTATGCCCAGCAACGCATGTGGTTTCTCTGGCAGCTGGACCCACAAAGCGGTGCCTACAACCTGCCCGGTGCGGTGCGCCTGACCGGGCGTTTGAGCCTGCCGGCGCTGGAGCAAGCCTTCGCCAGCCTGGTGGCGCGTCACGAAACCCTGCGTACGGTGTTCCAGCGCCACGCCGACGACACGTTGCTGCAAGTGCCGGCCAGCGCGCCGCTGGTCATCGATCATGTGGATTTCAGCGCCTTGCCAGCCACGGAGCGCGAAGTGGCAGTTGCCAAGGCAGCCGAGCAGCAATCGGTGTTGCCGTTTGATCTGTCAGTCGGCCCGCTGCTGCGCGTCACTTTGCTCAAGCTCGCCGAGCAGGAACACGTCCTGCTGCTGACCCTGCACCACATCGTTTCCGATGGCTGGTCGATGAACGTGCTGATCGACGAATTCATCCGCTGCTACGACGCCTTTGAGGCGGGCGCGCAACCGCAAGTCGCGCCATTGCCGATCCAGTACAGCGACTACGCGTTGTGGCAACGCCGCTGGCTCGAGGCGGGCGAACAGGCGCGTCAACTCGACTACTGGCAAGCGCAACTGGGTGATGAGCACCCGGTGCTGGAACTGCCCACCGATCACCCGCGCCCGGCGATGCCGAGCTATCGCGGCACCCGTTACGAGTTTGCGGTCGACCCGCAACTGGCCGAGCAACTGCGGGCCACGGCGCAGAAACACAGCGTCACCCTGTTCATGCTGTTGCTCGGCGCCTTCAACGCGCTGCTGCATCGCTATACCGGGCAGACCGACATCCGCGTCGGCGTGCCGATTGCCAACCGTAACCGCGCCGAGATCGAAGGCCTGATCGGCTTCTTCATCAACACCCAGGTGTTGCGCACGAAGCTCGATGGTCAGACCCGCGTCGACGAGTTGCTGCGCGCCATCAAGGAAACCGCCCTTGGCGCCCAGGCCCATCAGGACCTGCCATTCGAGCGCCTGGTCGAGGCGCTGAAACTGGAACGCAGCCTCAGCCACACGCCGCTGTTCCAGGTGATGTACAACCACCAGCCGCAGGTCGCGGACATTTCCACGGTCAGCACCGCCTCCGGCCTGGCGCTGGGCGTAATCGAGTGGGAAGGGCGCACCACGCAGTTCGACCTGACCCTCGATACGTATGAAAAGGGCGGCAAACTGCACGCGGCGCTGACCTACGCCAACGACCTGTTCGACGCCGTGACCATCGCGCGCATGGCGCAGCACTGGACGCACCTGCTGCAGGGCATCGTCAGCGATTCACAGCAGCGCATCAGCGATTTGCCGCTGCTTGAAACAGCCGAATATCAGCGCATCGTGCATGACTGGAATCGCGCTGACGAAAGCTTCGCGCAGGATTTGTGCATTCATGAACTGATCAGCCAGCAAGTCGCGGCCAGCCCGGACGCGTTGGCGGTGACCTTCGCCACCCAGCATCTGACCTACGCCGAACTCGACGCTCAGGCCAATCGCCTGGCCCACCGGCTGATCGAACTGGGTGTCGGCCCGGAAGTCCGGGTCGGCGTGGCGATGCAGCGTTCCGACAGCTTGCTGGTCGCGCTGCTTGCCGTCCTCAAGGCCGGTGGCGCCTACGTGCCACTGGACCCGGATTACCCGGCCGAACGCGTCGCCTACATGCTCGAAGACAGTCGCGCCCTGGTGTTGCTGACCGAGCATTCGGTCGCCGCGACATTGGCCGTGGCAGCCGATACCCCGGTGTTGCTGATGGACGATATGACCTGGGCCGCTTACCCGAGCAGCGCGCCGGTCACCCGCGTCACGCCGGACAACCTGGCCTACGTGATCTACACCTCCGGCTCCACCGGAAAACCCAAGGGCGTGGCCATCGCCCATCGCAACGTGCTGGCGCTGATCGACTGGTCTAAATCGGTGTACAGCCGCGAAGACATCCAGGGCGTGCTGGCCTCGACCTCGGTGTGCTTCGACCTGTCGGTATGGGAGCTGTTTGTGACCCTGGCCAACGGCGGCTCGGTGATCATCGCCCGCAACGCCCTGGAGTTGCCGCAACTGCCGGCCCGGGATCAGGTGCGCCTGATCAACACCGTGCCGTCGGCAATCAATGCCTTGCAGCGCGACGGACAGATCCCGCCGAGCGTGCGCATCATCAACCTCGCCGGCGAGCCGCTGAAGCAGAGCCTGGTGGATGCGTTGTATGAGCAGTCGACCGTCGCACACGTCTACGATCTGTACGGGCCGTCGGAGGACACCACCTATTCGACCTGGACCCGCCGTGCAGCGGGCGGTCGCGCGAACATCGGCCGTCCCCTCAAGCACACCGCCAGCTATTTGCTGGACGCCGACCTGCAACCGGTGCCCCAAGGCGTGTCCGCCGAGCTGTACCTGGCGGGCGCCGGCATCACCCGCGGTTACCTCGCACGCCCAGGCATGACTGCCGAAAAATACGTGCCGAACCCGTTCGCCAGCAACGGCGAGCGCTTGTACCGCACCGGCGACTTGACCCGTTATCAGGTCGACGGTTCGCTGCAATACGTCGGGCGCATCGACCATCAGGTCAAGGTCCGTGGTTTCCGTATCGAGCTGGGCGAAATCGAAGCACGGCTGTTGCAGCAAGCGGACGTGCGCGAACTGGCTGTGTTGGCGCAGGACGGCGTCAACGGGCAGCAACTGGTGGCCTACATCGTGCCGACCGATCCGGCGTTGGTCGATGACGCCGATGCGCAAGCCACCCTGCGTGAAACCCTGAAAGCGGCATTGCGCCAACACCTGCCGGACTACATGGTCCCGGTGTTCCTGCTGTTCCTCGCGCAGCTGCCGCTGACCCCCAACGGCAAACTCGACCGCAAGGCCCTGCCGGCGATTGATGGCGCGCAGCAACAGCGCGAGCACGTCGCTCCGCGCACAACGATGGAAAAAGCCCTCGCCGCGATCTGGCAAGACGTGCTGGCCATCGACAACGTCGGCCTTGAAGACAACTTCTTTGAACTGGGCGGCGACTCCATCGTCTCGATGCAAGTGGTCAGCCGTGCGCGCCAGGCCGGGATCGTGTTGAGCCCCAAGGACCTGTTCCAGCACCAGACCGTTCGCAGCCTGGCCCAGGCTGCCCGCAGCGGCGAGCAAACGCTGATTGACCAAGGTCCGGCAAGTGGCGTGGTGGCGTTGGCGCCGGTGCAAAAGGGGTTCTTCGAGCAAGCAATTCCCGAGCGTCAGCACTGGAACCAGTCGCTGTTGCTGGTGCCGCGCGAGGCGTTGAACGTCGAGGCGCTGGACCGCGCGCTTGAGCAGTTGCTGACCCATCACGACAGCTTGCGCCTGCGTTACGAGCAGACCGCTGAAGGCTGGCAGCAGGTCTATGCGGCGCCGACCACCGAGTCAGTGTTGTGGCAGCGTCAGGCGCAATCGGTCGAAGCACTCAATGCGCTGTGCGACGAAGCCCAGCGCAGCCTCGATCTGCAAAATGGCCCGTTGATCCGGGCGCTGCTGGTGGCGATGGCGGACGGTTCTCAGCGTTTACTGCTGGTCATCCATCACCTGGCGGTGGACGGTGTTTCCTGGCGCGTGCTGTTGGACGATCTGCAACAGTTCTACAGCGGCAGCGCCGTGAAGAGGGCGAAAACCAGCACGTATCAACGCTGGGTCGCCCGTCTGCAAGATCATTTGCCAGCGTTTGAAAACAGCCTCGGTCACTGGCAGGCCCAGCTGCGCGACGCACCGACCGATTTGCCGTGTGACCGTCCGAACGGCGCGCTGCAAAACCGCTTCGAGCACAAACTCGAAATCAAACTCGACGCCGAGCAAACCCGCAAACTGCTGCAACACGCCCCGGCGGCGTATCGCACCCAGGTCAACGACCTGCTGCTGACCGCACTGGCGCGGGTGGTGTGCCGCTGGAGCGGGCAGGGCAGCACGCTGATTCAGCTCGAAGGCCATGGTCGTGAAGACCTGTTTGACGACATCGACCTGACCCGCACCGTCGGCTGGTTCACCAGCCTGTTCCCGGTCAACCTGATGCCGTCGAGTGACCTCGGTGCGTCGATCAAGACCATCAAGGAGCAACTGCGTGCCGTGCCGGACAAAGGCCTCGGCTACGGCGCGCTGCGTTACCTCGGCGACCCGGCGATGCGCGCCGAACTGGCCGCGTTGCCGCAACCGCGCATCACCTTTAACTACCTCGGGCAGTTCGACCGCCAGTTCGACGACGCCGCGCTGTTCGTGCCGTCCACCGAAGGCAACGGCGTGGCCCAGGATCCGTCGGCGCCGCTGGGCAACTGGCTGACGGTCGAAGGCCAGGTCTACGGTGGCGAGTTGGCGCTGAGCTGGGGTTTCAGTCGCGAGATGTTCAACACCGCGACCATCCAGCGTCTGGCGGACGATTACGCCCAAGAACTCAACGCGCTGATCGAACACTGCTGCGGCGTTGAAGTGCCTCAGGTCACGCCGTCGGATTTCCCGTTGGCGCGCATCAGTCAGGTGCAACTCGACGAATTGTCGGTCGCGACCCTTAAAGACCTGTATCCCCTGTCGCCAATGCAGCAGGGCATGCTGTTCCACACGCTGTACGAACCGCAAGTCGGCGCCTACATCAGTCAGTTACGTCTGGACATCCAGGGCCTCGATCCGCAGCGATTCGCTCAGGCCTGGCAAACCGCGCTGGAGCGTCACGACATCCTGCGCAGCCGCTTCCACTGGCAAGGCCTCGACACCGCGCATCAGGCGATTGTCCGCCACGTCGCGTTGCCGCTTGAAGTGCTGGACGCCACCGACACCGATGCGCTGGCCGACGCCGAACGTGCCCAAGGTTTTGAATTGGGCAGTGCGCCGCTGTTTCGCTTGAAGCTGGTGCGCATGGGCGCCAATGACTGGCACCTGATCTACACCAGCCACCATATTTTGATGGACGGCTGGAGCAACGCGCAGTTGCTCGCCGAAGTGATCCAGCATTACGCCGCTGGCCAGGCGCTGCCGGCACCGACCGGGCAATACCGTGATTATATGGGCTGGTTGCAGCAGCAATCGGCTGCCGAAGGCGAGCAGTTCTGGAAAGCCGTTTTGGCACCGCTGGAAGCGCCGACCTTGCTGGCCGAAGCCTTGCGCCCGCCAGTGGGCGCCGAGGGCAGCGAGGAATACCGCGTCGCCCTTGATAGCCGCGCCACCCAGCGTCTGATCGAGTTTGCCCGCCAGCAGAAAGTCACTCTCAACACCGTGCTGCAAGGGGCGTGGAGTCTGTTGCTGCATCGTTGCACCGGCCAGGATTGCGTGGTGTTTGGGGCCACGGTTGCCGGGCGTTCGGCGCCGTTGCCGGGGATCGAAGCGCAACTCGGCTTATTCATCAACACGCTGCCGCTGGTCTGTGCGATGAAGCCGGATTGCACCGTCAGCCAATGGCTGGGCGAGCTGCAAGGGCTGAACCTGGCCATGCGCGAGTTCGAGCACGTGCCGCTTTACGACATTCAGGGCTGGGCGGGACAACAGGGTTCGGCGCTGTTCGACAGCCTGCTGGTGTTCGAAAACTTCCCGGTGGCCGAAGCGTTGAAACAGGGCGCACCGGCCGGGTTGTCGTTCGGCAATTTGCACAATCACGAGCGCACCCACTATCCGCTGACGTTGGGCATCGAGCTGGGCGAAGGCCTGAGCCTGGACTTCAGCTACGACGCCGCGCGTTTCAGCGCGGCGCAAGTTGCCGGGTTGTCGGCCAATTTGCAGCACCTGCTGATGCAGCTTGTCACCCAGCCGGACGCCGCACTTGGCGCGCTGGAACTGCTCGACGTCGACGGCAACAACGCGCTGCTCGCGATCAGCCAACCGCCGACAATCGAGTTGTCCACAACACTTCTGGCCCACGAGCAGATCGCCGCGCAGGCCGCCGCGACCCCGGACGCGCTGGCGTTGCAGGTTGACGGCCAGTCCCTGAGCTACGCGCAATTGAACACCCAGGCCAACCGTCTGGCCCATCGTCTGATGGCCAACGGTGCCGGTCCGGGCAAGCGTGTCGGCCTGGCGCTGCACCGTGGTCCGCAGCTGATCGTCAGCCTGCTGGCGGTGCTCAAAAGTGGCGCCGCCTACGTGCCGCTCGATCCGAAATACCCGAACGAACGTCTGGCCTACATGATCGATGACAGCCGTCTCGACGTGCTGCTGTGCGAATCCGGTCTGCTGGAGGAGGTGCCGGGCGTGCGCCGTCTCAGCCTTGAGGACGGCACCGACTACCCCGGCAGCAATCCGCACCACCACGCGGTCGCCGGCGATCTGGCCTACATCATCTATACCTCCGGCTCCACCGGCCAACCCAAAGGCGTGGCCATCGCCCATGCCGCGTTGCGCGAGTTCTGCCAGAGCGCCGCCGACTATTCGGTGCTGTCGGCGTCGGACCGGGTGTTGCAATTCGCGACCTTCAGCTTCGACGGTTTCGTCGAGCAATGTTTCCCGGCGTTGTGCGTCGGCGCGGCGTTGATCATGCGCGGCGATGACGTGTGGGACGCCGGTCGCCTCGCCGCCGAAATCGTCCAGCACGGCGTGACCGTGGCGGACTTGCCGGCCGCTTACTGGTACTTGCTCGCTCGCGAATGCGCGAGCGGCGTGGTCAGCGGTCTCGGTGCTTTGCGCCAGGTCCACGTCGGTGGCGAAGCGATGTCGGTCGAAGGTTTGCGCCTGTGGCATCAGGCCGGATTGAGCCACATGCGACTGCTCAACACCTACGGCCCGACCGAAGCGACCGTGGTGTCCAGCGTGCATGAGTGCCGTCTCGACGATGCCAGCGATGCGTTTGGCATTCCGATTGGTCGTGCCATCGCCGGTCGTGCGCTGTATGTGCTGGATGCGGCGGGTCAGTTGCTGCCGTCCGGCGGTGTCGGCGAACTGTGCATCGGCGCTCCGGCCTGCCTCGCGCAAAGCTACTTCAATCGTCCGGCGCTGACCGCTGAACGTTTCCTGCCGGACCCGTTTGCCCGTGAACCGGGCGCGCGTCTGTACCGCAGCGGCGATCTGGCGCGCTACAACGCTCAAGGGCAGCTGGAATACGTCGGCCGCATCGACCATCAAGTGAAGATCCGCGGTTTCCGCATCGAAATGGGCGAGATCGAAGCCTGCCTGCAAGCCCGTGAAGACGTGCGTGAAGCGGCGGTCATCGCCCAGGACGGCACGCAACTGGTGGCGTACATCGTGGCCGGCGATTCGCTGTCGTCCGAAGTTGATTATCTGGAACGCCTGAAAGCCGCTCTGCATCAGTCGCTACCGGAATACATGGTGCCGAATCACTTGGTCCTGCTGCCGAAGCTGCCGCTCAACAACAACGGCAAACTGGATCGCAAAGCCTTGCCACGCGCCGAGGCCAGCGATGCACAGCGTGACTTCGTGGCCCCGGTCGAAGGGCTGGAAACGGAACTCTCGCTGATCTGGCAGGACGTGTTGCAGGTCGGGCAAGTTGGCCGCAACGACAACTTCTTCGCGCTCGGCGGGCACTCGTTGCTGGTGCTTCAGGTGATCTCGCGGGTGCGGCAGCAGTTGCAGCTCGAACTGTCGGTGAGCAGCTTGTTCTCCGCTGCGAACCTGGCGGAATTTGCCGGGCGTGCCGCGCTGGCAAATATCAGCGGTCAACCTTTGCTACAACGTGCCGTGATCGATCAGCCGCAGGTTTTGTCTTTTGCCCAACAGCGCCAATGGATTCTCTGGCAACTGGACCCGCAAAGCCCGGCCTACAACATTCCTGCCGCACTGTGCCTCATAGGCCCGCTGAACCGCGAAGCCCTGCGCGAAGCCTTCGCCCGGTTGCAGGACCGTCACCAGACCCTGCGCACGACCTTCGAACAAGATGGTCTGCAGGCACGTCCGGTGCTGCACGACAATCTGGCGTTGCAACTGGAGGAACGCACACTCGATCAGGTGTCGGTCGACACGGCCGTGGCCGAAGAAATCGCCCGTCCGTTCGACCTGCGCAACGGTCCGCTATGGCGCATGTTGCTGCTGCAAGTGAACACCGACGAACACGTGCTGGTCCTCACCGTCCATCACATCGCTGCCGACGGCTGGTCGATGCAGGTCATGGTCGATGAGTTCAGCTCCTTGTATCAGGCGGCCGCCAGCGGTCGCGCCGCCGGTTTGGCTGACCTGCCGGTGAACTACAGCGACTACGCCCGCTGGCAGCGCGACTGGCTGGAAGCGGGCGAGGGTGCACGTCAACTGACGTGGTGGCGTGAGCAACTGGCCGGCAGCCAGGCGCCGCTGGAATTGCCCAGCGAACTGACCCGTCCTGCCCGCCGCAGCGAGCGCGGTGCCAGCCTGGTGCTCAACGTGGATCGCGAGTTGCTCGCCGGTTTACGTCAACGTGCCCAGGAACAGCAAGTGACGTTGTTCATGCTGTTGCTGGCGAGTTTCCAGACCTTGCTGCATCGCCAGAGCGGGCAGTCGCGCATCAACGTTGGCGTGCCGAGCGCCGGTCGTTCGCGTCTCGAAACCGAAGGCCTGATCGGCTTCTTCATCAACACCCAGGTGCTGCGTGCCGAGATCGATGGGCAGCAGCCGTTCAGCACCTTGTTGCAACAGGTCAAACAGGTTGCATTGGGCGCGCAAGCGAATCAGGACTTGCCGTTCGAGCAGCTGGTCGACGCCTTGCAACCGGACCGCAGCCTCAATCACAGCCCGTTGTTCCAGGTGCTCTACAACCATCAGCAGCCGTTGGGCGCGAGTGTCGAACGCACGGTTGCCGACCTGAACGTCGAGCGTCTGCACTGGCAGCAACACACCACGCAATTCGATCTGGTCCTCGATACTCAGGAGCAGGGCGAAGCACTGGATGCCAGCCTGACTTACGCCACGGATGTGTATGACGAAGCGTCGATGCAGCGCCTTGGCGAGCAGTGGCTGAACCTGCTGCGCGCGGTGGTCAGCGATCCGCAGCAACGCGTCGCCGAACTGCCCCTGATTGACGGGTCGCAGCAAGAGGCTTTGGTGCAGCACTGGAACCCCGCATTCCAGGCGCAACCGACGTCGCCGACCTTGCATCAGTTGTTCGAAGCGCAAGCCACACAACGGCCGAATGCCGTCGCCCTGGTCTACGAAGGCGAGCAATTGACCTACGCCGCACTCAACGCCCAGGCCAACCGCTTGGCGCGCACACTGCGCGAACAAGGCATAGGGCCAGAAGTGCGCGTGGGCATCGCCACCGAGCGGGCGATGCCATTGGTGATCGGCTTGCTGGCGATTCTCAAGGCCGGCGGCACCTACGTGCCCCTCGACCCGCATTACCCGGCCGAACGCCTGAGCTACATGATCGAAGACAGCGGCGTCACGCTGCTACTGACCCAGCAACACTTGATCGACAGTCTGCCGGCCCGAGACGGCGTGCAGGTGCTGAGCCTGGAATCGTTGCAGCTGGATGGGGTCAGTGACGCCAACCTGCCAGCGCTGGCGACCCCGGACAACCTCGCCTACGTGATCTACACCTCCGGTTCCACCGGTCGTCCTAAAGGCGCATTGCTCAGCCATGGCAACGTCGGGCGTCTGCTCACGGCCACGGCTGGCGAGTTTGGCTTCGGTCCGGACGATGTCTGGACGCTGTTCCATTCCTACGCCTTCGACTTCTCGGTGTGGGAGCTGTTTGGTTCGCTGTGCACCGGCGGGCGTCTGGTGATCGTGCCGTATGACATCAGCCGCGAGCCGCAGCAATTCCATCGCTTGCTCTGTGATGAGGGCGTGACGGTGTTGAACCAGACGCCGAGCGCGTTCCGCCAGTTGTTGCCGATTGCCTGTGCCAGCCCACGAAGCATGGCGTTGCGTCAGGTGATTTTCGGTGGCGAAGCCCTCGAAGTCGCGAGCCTGCGTCCGTGGTTCGAACGCTTCGGCGACCAACAGCCAACCCTGGTCAACATGTACGGCATCACCGAAACCACGGTGCACGTGACCTACCGTGCGATCCGCCTGGCCGACCTCGACGGCAAGGCCCAAAGCCCGATTGGCTTGCCGATCCGCGACCTGCGCTGGTACTTGCTCGACAGTCAGCTGCATCCGGTGCCGGTGGGTGTGGCGGGCGAGTTGTACATCGCCGGCGCCGGTCTGGCGCGGGGTTATCACGGCCGTTTCGGCCTGACCGCCGAGCGTTTTGTGCCGAGCCCGTTCGAGACTTCGCAGCGTCTTTATCGCAGCGGCGACCTGGCGCGTCAGCGTGCCGATGGCAGCATCGACTACCTCGGCCGGATCGACCAGCAAGTAAAAATCCGCGGTTTCCGCATCGAATTGGGTGAAATCGAAGCCGCGCTGCTGGCCCAACCGGGCGTGCGCCAAGCGGTGTTGAGCGTGCATGCCGGCGACGGCGGGCCGCAGCTGTGCGCCTACGTCGTGGCCGAGCAAACCCCGCATGACCCGATCGCCTGGCGCGACAACCTGCGCACCGCGCTCAAGGTGGAACTGCCGGACTACATGGTGCCGAGCCACTGGTTGCTGCTGGATGCCTTGCCATTGACCGGCAACGGCAAGCTCGACCGCAAGGCGCTGCCGGTGCCCGATGCCCAGGAATGGCAACGGCCGTTCGAAGCCCCCGAGGGCGACCTCGAACAGCAACTGGCCGCGATCTGGGCCGACGTGCTGGGCGTGGTGCAGATAGGCCGACGCGACAACTTCTTTGAATTGGGCGGGCATTCATTGCTCGCGGCCCAGGCCAGTGCCCGCGTGGAACTGGAACTGGGCATCGAGCTGCCGCTGCGCGCGCTGTTCGAATCCACCGACCTTCAGGCTTATGCCGCCATGGCCGGGCAACACGCCCCGGCTGACAACGATGCACGTCTTGATGCGCTTGAGTCGCTTCTCGACGAGATGGAGATCAACTGATGGAACACACCACTGCCCAGCGTATCGCCAGCCGCTTCGCCGGCCTGCCGGCTGATAAGCGCCGCGAGTTTCTGCAACGCATGCAAGAGCAGGGCGTGAGCTTCGGCCAGTTGCCGATTCCGCCGGCTGCCGAGCCGCAAGCAACGTTCGAATTGTCATACGCGCAGCAGCGCCAATGGTTCCTCTGGCAACTTGATCCACACAGTTCGGCGTACAACATTCCGGCCGCGCTGCGTTTGCACGGGCCGCTGAACGTTGCTGCGTTGCAGCAGAGTTTCGATGGGCTGCTGCAGCGGCATCAGAGTTTGCGCAGCCGGTTCGTCGAGGACGACGGGCAAGTGGTGCAGACGCTGGCCGAGTTCACCTCGCTGCCCATCGAGCAGATCGACCTGTGCGGCGAACCTCAGGATCAGCGCTTCGATCAGGCGATGAACAGCGTCGAACAGGACATCGCCCGGCCTTTCGATCTGCAACACGGCCCGCTGTTGCGGGTCAGCCTGTTGCAACTCGATGCCGAAGACCACGTGCTGTTGCTGACCCTGCACCACATCGTCACCGATGGCTGGTCGATGGGCGTGCTGGTGGAAGAGTTTTCCCGGCTCTACGCCGCGCATTGCCAAGGTCAGAACACGGTGCTGGAGGCACTGCCGATCCAGTATTCAGACTATGCGATGTGGCAACGCCGCTGGATGGAGGCGGGCGAGCTGGAACGTCAACTCAACTGGTGGCGCGACCGCCTGGGCAGCGAACAACCGCTGCTCGAATTACCGACCGACCGTCCGCGCCCGGCGCAACCGAGCCAGCGCGGTGCGCGTCTGGATTTCGCCCTCGATACCACGTTGGCCAGCGGTCTGATGAGCCTGGCCAAACAGCGCGGTGTCACGCCGTTCATGCTGTTACTGGCGAGCTTCCAGGCCTTGCTCTATCGCTACAGCGGCCAGGCCGACGTGCGTGTCGGTGTGCCGATTGCCAACCGTAATCGCGCGGAAACCCGTGGCTTGATCGGGTTCTTCGTCAACACCCAGGTGATGCGCGCGGAACTGGACGGACGTCTGCCGTTCAGCCAATTGCTCGACCAGACCCGCGCCGCCTCGCTGGACGCCCAGGATTATCAGGACTTGCCGTTCGAGCGTCTGGTGCAGGCGCTGCAAGGTGAACGCAGCCTCAGTCACAGCCCGCTGTTCCAGGTGATGTTCAACCACCAGCAAGCCAAACCGGCGGCGGTCAGCGGCTTGCTCGCCGGCCTGCGCGTCGAGGCATTGAACGCCACGGCGCACACCACCCAGTTCGACCTGCAACTGGACACCCAGGAGGAGGGCGACAAACTGTTCGCCAGCCTGACTTACGCCACCGATCTGTTCGACGCTGAACGTATCGAGCACCTCGCGCGGCACTGGCGCAATTTGTTGGCCGGTGTTCTGGCTAACCCGCAATGCCCGCTCGCCGAGTTGCCGTTGCTGGACGCCGATGAGCGTCTGCGCATCCTCGACGAGCTCAACGACACCGCTCAGGCCTATCCGGGCGAAGTCTGCGTGCAGCGCCATTTCGAAAAACGCGTAGTTGAACACCCAGAGGCGACGGCGCTGGTGTTCCAGGACCAGTCCCTGAGTTACGCCGAGCTGAACCGGCGCGCCAACCGTTTGGCCCACCACTTGCGTGCCCAGGGTGTCGGCCCGGACGTGCTGGTGGGGATTGCCTGCGACCGTTCGTTTGAAATGGTTGTCGGCCTGCTGGCGATTCTCAAGGCGGGCGGTGCGTACGTGCCGCTGGACCCGGAATACCCGGTTGATCGCCTGAGCTACATGATCGAAGACAGCGGCATTACGTTGTTGCTGACCCAGGAATATCTGCTGGCGCAACTGCCGACCCCGGACAACGTGCGCACCTTGTGCCTGCACGCCGACACCGATTGGCTGAACGACTTGCCGGGCACTGACCTGGCCAACCTTGCGGTCGCGGAAAACCTCGCTTATGTGATTTACACCTCCGGCTCCACCGGCAAACCCAAGGGGGCCGGTAACCGCCATGTGGCGCTGCATAACCGTCTGGCGTGGATGCAGCAAGCCTACAACTTGCAGCCGAGCGACCGCGTGCTGCAAAAGACGCCGTTCAGTTTCGACGTGTCGGTGTGGGAGTTTTTCTGGCCGCTGATGAAGGGCGCCACCCTGGTGATCGCCGCGCCGGGCGAGCACCGTGATCCGCAACGCCTGGCCGCGTTGATCGTCGAGCAGGCGATCACCACGCTGCACTTCGTGCCGTCGATGCTCTCGGCGTTCATCGTTGCCGACGAAGCGCTGGCCTGCACTTCGTTGCAGCGGATCATTTGCAGCGGTGAAGCGCTGCCGATGGAACTGCAACGCCAGACCTTGCGCAGCCTGCCGCAAGCCAATCTCTACAACCTCTATGGTCCGACCGAAGCGGCCATCGACGTGACCCACTGGACCTGCGTGGAAGAAGGGCGTGACAGCGTGCCGATTGGCCGGCCGATTGCCAACTTGCGCACCTGCATCCTCGACAGCGAACTGCAACCGTTGCCACTGGGCGCGGTGGGCGAGTTGTACCTGGGTGGCGTCGGCCTGGCGCGCGGTTACCACCGTCGTGGCGCGCTGACCGCCGAGCGTTTCGTGGTCGATCCGTTTGGCAGCGGCGAGCGTCTGTACCGCACCGGTGACCTGGCGCGCTATCGCGCTGATGGTGCCATCGACTACTGCGGGCGCATCGACCACCAAGTGAAGATTCGCGGTTTGCGCATCGAGCTCGGCGAAATCGAGGCGCGCCTGCAAGAACATGCGGACGTGCAGGAAGCCGTAGTGTTGGCCCTCGATGGCCCGGGCGGCAAGCAGTTGGTCGCGTACATCGTGCCGCAGGATCGAGCCTTGGTCAGCGCCGATGCCGAGCAACAAGGCGCCTGGCGTGAAACCCTGAAAAGCTATTTGCTGGCGAGCCTGCCGGATTACATGGTGCCGGCGCAAACCGTGCTGATCGAGCAAATGCCCCTGAGCCCCAACGGCAAACTCGAGCGCAAACGCCTGCCCGCGCCGACCGCACAGGTCAGCCAACGTGCCTTCGAAGCGCCACGCAGCGAACATGAACAGGTGCTGGCGCAGATCTGGCAGGACGTGCTGGGCGTGGAGCAGGTCGGGCGTCAGGACAATTTCTTTGAGCTGGGCGGCGACTCGATCATTTCGATCCAGGTGGTCAGCCGTGCGCGCCGCGCCGGCCTGAGCCTGCAACCCCGCGACCTGTTCCAGCAGCAAACCTTGCAAGCCCTGGCCGCCGTGGTCAAGGAACAGGCCGCCCCGCTGGCGCAGCAAGGGCCGGTGGAAGGTGTGCAAACACTCACGCCGATCCAGCGCTGGTTCTTCGACGAGCCGATCCCGCAACGCGCGCACTGGAACCAGGCGGTGCTGCTGACACCACGCGAAACCCTTGAATTGCCACGCCTGCAAGCCGCGCTGCAACGTTTGCTCAAGCAGCATGATGCCCTGCGTCTGCGCTTCAGTCAGGTCGATGGCCAATGGTCGGCGCGTTATGTCGGGGCCGACAGCTGCGATGTGATCGACATGCTCTGGACCGCCCGCGTGGCCAACGATGCTTCGCTGGAATCGGTGTGCGACGAGGCGCAGCGCAGCCTCAGTCTGCAAGACGGTCCGCTGCTGCGCATCGCGTTGATCGCTCAGGCGGATGGTTCGCAGCGGTTGCTGTTGGTGATCCATCACCTGGCGGTGGACGGGGTGTCGTGGCGGGTGTTGCTGGAAGATTTGCAAGCGGCTTATCAAGGGCAAGACCTGCCACCGAAGACCAGCGCTTTCCAGGCCTGGGCCGACAAACTTGACGCCTACGCCCGCTCCGAAGCCGCTGCCAGCGAACTGGACTGGTGGCAAGCGCAGCTGAGCGTCGCCAATGATTCGCTGCCCGCCGCCAATGCCCAAGCCAGTCAGGCCGGGCATCTGCGCCAAGGCGTGAGCATCGGCCTGGACCGCGATCAAACCACCAGGCTGCTGCAACAGGCGCCAGCCATTTACCGCACACAGGTCAACGACCTGCTGCTGACCGCGCTGGCCCGAACCCTCAGCCGCTGGACCGGTGACGCTTCGGCGCTGATTCAACTCGAAGGCCATGGTCGCGAAGAGCTGTTCGACGACATCGACCTGACCCGCACCGTTGGCTGGTTCTCCAGTCTGTTTCCGGTGCGCCTGACGCCAACCGCCGACCTGGCGGGCTCGATCAAGGCCATCAAGCAGCAACTGCGCGAAATCCCCGGAAAAGGCCTGGGCTACGGCCTGCTGCACTACCTGGGCGATGCCTCGACCCAAGCGGCGTTGGCCGGATTGCCGCAAGCACGCGTGACGTTCAACTACCTCGGGCAGTTCGACCAGAGCTTCGCCGAAGACGCCCTGTTCACCCCGGCCAAGGAATCCAGCGGCGCCGCGCAATCGGCGGACGCACCGTTGCCGAACTGGCTGTCGGTGGACGGCCAGGTGTATGGCGGCGAACTGAAACTCGACTGGACCTTCAGCCGCGAATGCTTCGACAAACGTGAAATCGAAGCGCTGGCCGCCGATTACCAACGTGAATTGCTGGCGCTGATCGACCATTGCCTGAGCGACGGTGCGGGTGGCGTGACCCCGGCGGACTTCCCGCTGGCGCGCCTGACCCAGGCGCAACTCGATGGCTTGCCGGTGCCGCCGGCGCAGATTGAAGACCTGTATCCGCTGTCGCCGATGCAGGCCGGTCTGTTGTTCCACAGCCTCTATGAATCGGCGTCTGGCGCCTACGTCAATCAGCTCAGCGTCCAAGCCCGTGGCCTCGACGCCGAGCGTCTTGGCCGCGCCTGGCAAGCGGTGCTCGACACCCATCCGATCCTGCGCAGCAGCTTCCACTTCCCCGACGGTTTCGAAGCGCCGGTGCAAGTGGTCCATCGTCATTTGCAACTGCCGATGACGTGTCTGGACTGGCGTGGCCGCAGCGATCAGGCCGACGCATTGATTGAACTGATCGACAACGAGCGCCTGCAACTCGATTCGACCCGGGCGCCATTGATGCGCCTGACCCTGGTGCGGCTGGACGATGAGCGTCAGCAATTGATCTACACCCACCATCACCTGTTGCTGGATGGCTGGAGTAATTCGCTGCTGCTGAGCGAAGTCTTGCAGCGTTATGCCGGGCAGGATGTGCAGGCGCCGACCGGGCGTTTCGCCGATTACATCGGCTGGCTGCAACGTCAGGATGCCCACGCCGACGAGGTCTTCTGGCGCGAGCAGCTGGCGACCCTCGACAACCCGACGTTACTGGCGCAGAGCCTGGCCCATGGCGACGGTAAAAATCAGTTGGCCGTAGAGTTTGCCGACCATCGCCAGACCTTCGATGTCGCCACCAGCCAGCGTTTCAGCGAGTTTGCCCGTCAGCAAAAAGTCACCCTCAACACCTTGGTGCAAGGCGCCTGGGCACTGTTGCTGCAACGCTACAGCGGCCAGCGCAGTGTTGCGTTCGGCGCGACTGTGGCGGGGCGGCCGGTGGATTTGCCGGGTGCCGAAAGCCAGCTCGGCCTGTTCATTAACACCTTGCCGGTGATCAGCAGCCCGGACGCGGTGGAAAGCGTCGGCCAGTGGCTGACCCGTTTGCAGGCACAAAACCTCGAACTGCGTGAGCATGAATTCACCGCATTGGGGGACATTCAGCGCTGGGCCGGGCGTGCCGGTGAGCCGCTGTTCGACAGCCTGCTGGTGTTCGAAAACTTCCCGGTGGCCGAAGCGCTGCAACAAGGCGCGCCGGCCGGTTTGAGCTTCTCGGTTCCGCAGAACCATGAACGCACTAACTTCCCGCTGACCCTGGCGGCCACCGCCGAAAGCCAGTTGAGCCTGAACTGGAGTTACCAGTGCGCCCATTTCAGCGGCGAAGCGATTGTTCGGATGAGCGAGCATCTGGCCGCGCTGCTGGCGGCGATGGTCGCCGCGCCAAACGCGGCATTGAGTGAACTGGACCTGCTGACCGCGCCGGAACGCGCGCAACAGTTGGTCGAATGGAACCCGGCATTCACGGCCGCGCAAAACCCGCTCTGTGTGCATCAGTTGATCGAGGCCCAAGCGGTCATTCGCCCGGACGCCACCGCGCTGATCTTCAACGATCTGCAATTGAGCTTCGATCAGCTCAACCGTCGCGCCAACCAATTGGCCCATCGCCTGCGCGCACTGGGCATTGGTCCGGAAGTGCGGGTTGGCCTGGCGATGCAGCGCTCACCGGAAATGATCGTCGGCCTGCTGGCGATCCTCAAGGCCGGCGGCGCCTACGTGCCGCTGGACCCGGCTTACCCGACGGAACGCCTGCGTTACCTGATGGAAGACAGCGGCATTTCGCTGATGATCAGCCAGTCGTGGCTGCGGGAAAAACTGCCGTTGCCCGAAGGCCTGCCGGTGCTGGAAATCGACCGCGAGCCGCTGGCGTCCATGGCGGACACCAACCCGGTCAACCTGACCTGCGGCGAAAACCTCGCGTACCTGATTTACACCTCAGGCTCCACCGGGCGGCCCAAAGGCGTCAGTGTGGCCCACGGTCCGCTGGCCATGCATTGCCTGTCGATCGGCGAGTTGTACGGCATGACCCCGGACGACCGCGAGTTGCAATTCGCCTCGATCAGTTTCGACGGCGCCCACGAACGCTGGCTGACGCCGCTGGTGTTCGGTTCGGCAGTCATGCCCCGCGATGACGAGTTGTGGAGCGTGGAGCGCACCTGCGCCGAGATCGAAAAACACGGCATCACCATTGCCTGTTTTACCCCGACTTATCTGTCGCAGATCGCCGACTTCATGGGCGAAGCGGGGCGTGATTTGCCGATCCGTTCGTACACCCCGTGCGGCGAGGGCATGGCCAAGCACGCGTTCGATGAAGTCCAGCAAGTGCTGCAACCCAAGCGCTTGATCAACGGCTACGGCCCGACCGAGACGGTGATCACGCCACTGATCTGGCTGGCGTACCCGGATACCGAGTTCGACTCGGCGTTCATGCCGATTGGCCGGCCGGTGGGCAACCGCAGCGCCTACATTCTGGACGGCGGCTTGCAGCCGTTGCCGGTTGGCGTCGCGGGCGAGTTGTACCTGGGCGGCGAGGGTGTCGCCCGGGGTTACCATCAACGTCCGGACCTGACCGCTGAACGCTTCGTGCCGGATCCATTCGTGCCGGGTGCGCGTTTGTACCGCAGCGGCGACCTCGCACGGTTCCGCGCCGATGGCGTCGTTGAATACCTCGGCCGTATCGACCAGCAAGTGAAGATTCGCGGGTTCCGTATCGAACTCGGCGAAATCGAAGCCTGCCTGCTGGAACACGAAGGCGTGCGTGAATCGTTCGTGATCGACCGTGAAGGTCCGGTGAGCCGCCAACTGGTCGGTTACGTGGTGCCCCGCGATCCGCTTGCCGATGAGCAGGCTCTGCGTGAAGCGCTGACGGCTCATCTGCGCAGCCGATTGCCGGCGCACATGTTGCCGGCGCACTTGATGTGCCTGGCCGCGTTGCCGCTGACGCCGAACGGTAAGCTTGATCGCCAAGGCCTGCCGGCGCCGGAAGCCACTCGGCAGAACCACGATCACGTGGCCGCCGCAACACCGGCCGAAGTGTTGCTGGTTGAGATCTGGCAGGAACTGCTGGGGCTGGAGTCGGTGGGTGTCACCGAGAACTTCTTTGAGCTGGGCGGTGATTCGATCATTTCGCTGCAAGCGGTGAGCCGTGCCGGGCAGCGTGGGCTGGTGTTCAGTCCGAAGCAGCTGTTCGAGCAGCAGACCATTCGTGCTTTGGCCTCCGTGGCCAGCAGCCGTGAAGCAAGATTGATCGAAGCGCCAAACGTCGAAGCTTTCTCACTGGTGCCGCACATCGACATCGCTGCCCGTGAAGGTCTGCAAGACTTGTATCCGCTGTCGCCGATGCAGCAAGGCATGCTGTTCCATTGCCTGGATTCACCGGAGCTCAACCCCTACGTCAACCAGTTGAGCGTGGCAGTCGACGGCTTGCAGGTGCCGCGTTTCCGCGCGGCCTGGCAGACGCTGGTCGAGCGACATGAAGTGCTGCGCGCCGCGTTCCGCTGGCGCGATGGCTTGGCCGATCCGCTGCAAGCGGTGTTCGCCGACGTCGAGTTGCCGATCGAAGAACTCGACTGGCGCGACCGCTCCGACACCGAGCAGGCGCTGGGCGAACTGGCCGCAGCGGAACAGGCCAAGGGCTTCGACCTGAGCTTCCCGCCGTTGATGCGTTTCATCCTGGTGCGCCTGGGTGATGACCGTTACCAGATGATCTGGATCTACCATCACCTCTTGCTCGACGGCTGGAGCGCTTCGCGTCTGTTGGGCGACATGCTGCGCCTGTACCACAACGACAGCCTGCCGACCCTGACCGGGCGCTACGCCGACTACATCGCCTGGCTGCAACGCCAGGACGGCGCGCAAGCCGAAGGCTTCTGGCGTGAGCGCCTGGCGCTGCTCGAAGAACCGACCATTCTGGCCAAAGCTTCCGGTGCCGCTGGTTCCGGCCACGGCGTGATGTACAGCCACCTCGACGCCGAGGCGACGCGCAAACTGCACAGCTTCGCCAAGCGTCAACGCGTGACACTGAACACGCTGGTGCAAGGCGCGTGGCTGTTGCTGCTGCAACGCCACAGCGGCCAGCGCAGTGTCGCGTTCGGCGCCACGGTGGCGGGGCGCCCGACCGGGTTGGCCGGTGCGCAGGACATGCTCGGTCTGTTCATCAACACCTTGCCGGTGATTCAGACCCTTGATCCGCAACAGCCGGTGGGCGAGTGGCTGCGCGACTTGCAGGATTACAACCTGATGGTGCGTGACTACGAACACACGCCGTTGTCGGACATTCAGCGCTGGGCCGGGCAGGGTGGCCAGGGTTTGTTCGACAGCATCATCGTGTTCGAAAACCATCCGGTGGACCGCGCCTTGAAAGGCGGCGAGGAAGGCGAGCTGCGCTTTGCCGAAGTCGGCAGCGGCGGGGTGACCAACTTCCCGATGGACTTGATGGTCAGCGCCAACGAAGAAGGCCTGGAAGTTGAGTACCTGTTCCTGCGTGATCGCTTCAGTGACGTGGAAGTCGAGCGGATTCGTGCGCAGTTGGAAGGATTGCTGCGTGCGTTGCCGGAGGATGCTACGCGTCTGCTTGGCAATATTGGCTTGCCTGAGGCGCGTTTGAGTCTGCCGCAGGTGTCAGATGACAGCGCTGATTTGCTTCACGCGTTTAATCAACACGTCAAAGCGCAGCCGCAGAAAATCGCCTTGATCTGCGAAGGTCGGCACGTCAGTTATGCACAGCTTGAGGCGCAGGCCAATGGGTTGGCGCAGCAACTGATCGGTCGCGGCATCGGCCCGGAAAGTCTGGTGGCGGTGGCGTTGCCGCGTTCCGAGCGCACCATCGTTGCGTTCCTCGCGGTGCTTAAAGCAGGGGCGGCGTATCTGCCTTTGGACCTCGCGTACCCGGCCGAGCGGCTGGCATATATGTTGAGCGATTCGGCGGCCAGCCTGTTGCTCTGTGACAGCAATCTGGGGGATCGACTGACCCTGGCCGACAGCCCGCCGCGTCTGCTGCTCGACCAGTTGAGCGTTACCGACCACGCTGAATGCCCGGTTTCCCAGCCGTTGCCTGGGCACTTGGCGTATTTGATTTACACCTCCGGTTCCACGGGCCAGCCCAAAGGCGTGGCGGTGGCACGTGGGCCGATTGCCCGGCATTGCCGCGGCATCATCGAGCTCTACGAACTGGCACCGCGCAGCCGTGAGCTGCACTTCATGTCGTTCGCCTTCGACGGTGCGCAGGAGCGTTGGCTGAGTGTGATGTTGGCCGGTGGCAGCCTGGTGATCCGCGAGGACAGTTTATGGACCCCGGAGCAAACCCTCGAAGTGATGCAGCGCCATGGCGTCACCGTCGCCTGCTTCCCGCCGGCCTACTTGCAACAGATGGCCGAAGTGGCCGAACGCCTTGGCAATCCACCGGCGGTCGAGGTGTATTGCTTTGGCGGTGATGCGGTGCCGGAGGCGAGCTTCGAGCAGGTCAAGCGCGCCTTGCGTCCGCAGCGTCTGGTCAACGGTTATGGTCCGACCGAAACCGTGGTCACGCCGCTGCTGTGGCGTGCCGAGGCCAGCGAAACCTGCGACGCGGCGTATGCGCCGATTGGGCGTGGCGTGGCCGGGCGGGGTTTGTATGTGCTGGACGCCGACCTCAATCCGTTGCCGGCCGGTGTCAGCGGCGAGTTGTACCTGGGCGGCGAATGCCTGGCGCGCGGTTACCACCAGCATCCCGGCATGAGCGCCGAGCGTTTCATCCCCGATCCGTTCGAGGCCGGTGGCCGCATGTACCGCACCGGCGACCTGGTGCGCCAGCGCGAATGCGGGTTGATCGACTATCTGGGGCGTCTTGACCAGCAAGTGAAGATCCGTGGTTTCCGCATCGAGCCGGGCGAGATCGAAGCGCGTCTGCGCGAATGCGTTGGGGTGCAGGATGCCGCCGTGGTGGTACACGACACGCCGACTGGCAAGCAATTGGTCGGTTATGTGGTGGCGGCCGGTGCTGTCGGGCTGGATCGTCGCTTGAAATCTGAGCTGCAAGCGCAACTGCCGGACTACATGGTGCCGCCACGGATCCTGGTGCTGGAACGTTTTCCGCTGTCGGCCAACGGCAAGCTCGACCGTCGCGCACTGCCGGAGCCTGAATGGGCGCTGGGCGGTTATCGCGCGCCGCGCAACGATCTGGAAAAGGCGCTGACCGCGATCTGGCAAGAGGTGCTTGGCGTGCCGCAAGTGGGCATCGACGACAACTTCTTCGAACTGGGCGGCGACTCATTGCAGGTGCTCAAAGTCATCTCACGGGTGCGCAGTCAGCCGCAACTGGGCTTCGAGTTGAAGCTGCGGGATCTGATGCAGAAACCGTGCATTGCCGAACTCAGTGGTTATCAGGTGACCGAACCCACGTCTGCGCCGGACCCTTTGCTGGCGCTGAATGCGCGGATCCCGAATGTGCCGGCGCTGTTTTGCCTGCACGCCGGTTTCGGCACGGTGTTCGACTACGAACCGTTGGCCCGGCGTCTGGAAGGACGGCGCACGGTGTACGGCGTGCAATGCCGCATGCTGCTTGACCCGCACTGGCAGGACGAATCGCTGCTCGCCATGGCGCAAGCCTATGCGCAGCGGATTCGCAGTCAACAGGCCGAAGGACCGTATTACTTGCTGGGCTGGTCGTTGGGCGGCGCGTTGACGCAGTTGGTTGCCCACGAATTGGAAGGCCAAGGTGAAACCGTGGCGTTTGCCGGGTTGGTCGACAGCTACGTGGCCGGCACCGCAGAGGCGGGGGACTGGCGCGAGGACCTCGGTGATTTCCTGAAGTTTGTGCTCGGTTTGCCCGCCGATGAGGCTCAGGCGTTGATTGCGCGCAAAGCCGCTGGCTTGAGTGAACGCGAGGGCTCCACCGCCGTGATTGAAGCCGCCTTGCACGGTTCCAATGAACAAGCCGCATTGGGCGCGGGGGAGCTCACGCAGATCTTCGCCACCGGCTCACGCCTCAAGCAACTGGCGCTGGCGCATCGGCAACTGCCGACGATCAAGGCCTCGGCCCATCGTTGGTGGGTGGCCGGGCGCGACGACGAACGTCGGGTGTTCGAGGGCCAGGTCGGCAGTCATGGCGTTGATCGCCTGTTGGCCGGCGGGCACTACGAGCTGTTGCGTGGTGATGAGTTGCTTGATGAGCTTGAGGACTTACTGGAACGCCGTTTGGCCATTGCGTAACTCATTTTCGTAGGAGCGAGGCTTGCCCGCGAACGCGATCTCAAGGACGCCTTCGCGGGCAAGCCTCGCTCCTACAGATCACGGTTTTTCTCGCATTTTTGTACTTGTTTATTTAAAGGATTCGTCCCATGGCCGTATTGCCAGAACTTGAAGCATTTCTCGAACTCGCCGAGTTGGGCCGGATGACCGGTAAAAGTCGCGCGATGCATGAACAGGCTCCGCAACAGGCACGGATTGATTTTGAAGCCTCCTCGGGGTTTCTCGATGTGCCGCTGGACAGCGTTGCCTGCGAGGACTTCACCATTGACGCGCGGGATGGCCACAGTCTGTCGGCAAGGGTGTATCGCGATGGGCAAGCGGTCGACGGCTTGCAGCCGGTGTTGCTGTATTTTCATGGTGGCGGCTATGTGGTCGGCAGCCTCGATTCCCATGATGCGCTGTGCCGGCGACTGGCCTCGCAAGGCGGGTTTGCGTTGTTGACCGTGGATTACCGACTGGCGCCGCAATGGCGTTTCCCGACGCCGGTGCAGGACGCTTGCGATGCGGGCAACTGGCTGGTGCGCGAGGGCGCTGCGCGTGGGCTGGATGCGAACCGGGTGGCGCTGGTCGGTGACAGCGTGGGTGCAACATTGGCCACGGTGTTGTCGATCATGGCAGTGCGTGAACCTGAGGAACTGGCGTTGAAACCCAAGGCCCAGGTGTTGCTGTATCCGGTGACGGATGCGACGACGAAACGCGCCTCGCACCGGGATTTTGCCGAGGGCTATTTGCTGGAGACGCCGACGCTGGACTGGTTCTACGCGCATTACGGGCGCACGCCGGACGACCTGGCGGATTGGCGTTGCTCGCCGTTGCTGGCGGCGGATTTATCAGGCTTGGCACCGGCGCTGGTGTACTTGGCCGGGCACGATCCGCTGCATGATGAAGGGCTGGCGTATGCCGAGCGGTTGCGTGCGGCGGGGAATGAAGCGACGTTGCTGGAACAGCCGGGGATGACCCATGACTTCATGCGCATGGCGGGGTTGCTGGGGGAAGTGGAAGGGATTCACTCGGAAGTGGCGGGGTGGGTGCGTTCGCGGATCTGAATTGCCATGAAAAAAACCGCCATGCCTGGATCAGGGGTGGCGGTTTTTTTGTGTCCGGTCCAGGGGATTTCTGGTGGGCGACAATTGCCTTCGCGGGCAAGCCTCGCTCCTACAGGTTGGCACCATGCCACAACTCGACGCCAACCTGTAGGAGCGAGGCTTGCCCGCGAAGGCGGACTCCCATTCACCACAAAATCCCTGGCCAAAAAAAATGCCCGCATCTGACGACACGGGCATTTTTCATTTCAGCTCACGACTCAGAAATCATACTTCGCGGTGACCTGCACGTTACGCGGCTCGCCGTAGAACGTGGTGTCGAAGTTGCCCAGGCCCGTCAGGTAGTTCTTGTCGAAGACGTTGTTGGCATTGACGGTGAAGCTCAGATGGTCGTCGTACTGGTAACGGGTCATCAGGTCCACGAGGGTGTAGCCACCTTGCTTGATCTGGGTGTAGTCGCCCGCGCTGGCGCTGTAGATCTTGCCGTAGAACGCGCTCTGCCAGCTCACGCCGCCACCGACGGTGAACTGGTTCATCACGCCCGGCAGACGGTAGGTGGTGAAGGTACGAACGACGTGTTCAGGGCGCGTGGTGGACAGCGGGTAGCCGAAGATCCGTTGCTCGTCCTGGTCACGGGTCCGGGCGTAGGTGTAGCCCGCGGACAGGTTCCAGCCCTCGGCCAGTTCACCGGCCAGTTCCAGTTCCACACCTTTGGTGGTCGCGCCGTCGATGGCTTTGTAGATACCTTCGTTGGTGACCGGGTTGGTGCCGATCGATTCAGCGACGTTGTCCTGTTCGATGCGGAAGAAGGCCAGGCTGGCGTTCAGCTTGCCTTCGAAGTAGGCCGCTTTCAGACCGGTCTCGTAGGCGTTGCCTTCAACCGGCTGCAGGGTCGAGCCGTTGGCGTCCTTGTAGATTTGCGGCTGGTAGATATTGGTGTAGCTGGCGTACGCGGAGTACGTGTCGTTGAGGTCGTAAACCACACCGGCATACGGGGTGACGACGCCGTGTTCCTTGTAGCTGGCGTGGGTGTCGGTCTGGTTGGCGCCCGGGTTGTAGTTGTAGTCTTCGTTGTACTTGAAGGTGCTCAGGCGGGTGCCGAGGATGAACGACAGGTCATCGGTCGGGCGCAGGCGCGTGGCCAGGTAAACGCCGTTCTGGCTCTGGGTACGTTCGTATTTGCCGTTCTTCGGGAATTCCTGTTTCGGCAGTTCGCCGTTCCAGTCATAGATGCTGCCGGGCACTTGGGAGAACGCACTGGTGTCGTAAGTCGAACCGGTCTGGCGCGAGTGGGACGCCATGACACCGGCGACCAGTTCGTGCTCGCGACCGCCCAGGCTGAAGGGGCCGGAGACGTTCACGTCAGCGGTGTTCTGCACGCGATGACCTTCCCAGCGACCCCAGTAAAGGAACATGCCTTCACCGGTGGCGCGGTCCGGGTTGCCGCCGCTGGCCGAGGCCAGTTGGGTGTCATGGTCGGTGGTTTTCTGGTCCAGGCTGACTTTGAGTTTCCAGTCATTGGCCAGCGCTTGCTCCAGCGATGCAAAGTAGGTGGTGCTGTCGAAATCACGACGGCTCCAGTCGGCCGCCGGGTTGAAGTGACGCGGGAACTCAGTACGCCCGCCATCGGCGAAATATGTCGGGTTACCGGTCCACGACGAACCGCGCGGGGTGGCGCTGGATTTGTCGATGCCGAAGGTCAGCAGGGTGTCGTCGGTCAGGTCGGCTTCGAGTACGCCGTAAAACAGGTCTTTCTTCTG
Source organism: Pseudomonas mandelii (assembly GCF_900106065.1). Taxonomy (NCBI): domain Bacteria; kingdom Pseudomonadati; phylum Pseudomonadota; class Gammaproteobacteria; order Pseudomonadales; family Pseudomonadaceae; genus Pseudomonas; species Pseudomonas mandelii. The sequence continues at coordinate 68,763 of NZ_LT629796.1, read as the reverse complement.
GCTGTAGTGATCCAGGTACGAGTTGGCGTCCTGGTACGTGGTCACGAAGCGACCGCGGACGTTGCCGGAATCGGTCAGCGAACCGGAAATATCACCTTCAGCACGGTACTTGTCCCAGCGGCCGGCGGTGGCGCTGACCGAGGCCTTGAATTCCTTGGTCGGCTTCTTGCGGATCAGGTTGACCGTGGCGGACGGATCGCCGGTGCCGGTCATCAGGCCGGTAGCGCCTTTGATGACTTCGATGTGGTCGAGGCTGGCCGAGTCGTCGCTGTTGTTCGGGTTTTCACCGTACACACCGTCGTAGATAGTGTTGACGCCATCGTACTGGAAGTTGGTGATGGCCTGGCCACGGGCGGAAAATTCGGTACGGTCACTGTCGTACTTCTGCGACGTGATGCCGGGGGTGTTGCGCAGTGCGTCGGCAACGCTGGTGACGCCGCGATCGTCCATCTGCTGGCGGGTGACCACGGTTACCGATTGCGGTGTTTCGCGAAGGGTCAGCGGCAGCTTGGTCGCGGTGGTGGTGGCGCCGGTGGTGTAGGAGCCGGTGTCTTCAGTGGTCAGGCCCAGGGCCTGGCCGGAAATCGTGGTCGCGCCCAGTTGCAAGCCCGAACCGCCGCCGGAGACCAGCGTGACGCTGTTGCCGTTGATCTGGAACGAAATGCCGGTGCCTTTGAGCAGGGCACTCAGGGCTTCGGACGGCTCCAGCGAACCTGACACTGCACGGGACTTGATACCCGCCACCTGATCCGGGCTGTAGAGGATCTGCAGGTTGGTCTGCATGCCCAGCTCGGTCAGCGCGTTGGAAAGCGGCTGGACGGCAATGTTCACTTTTACAGGTGCAGCATTGGCCATCGAGCTCCCCAGCAAGGTGGCGGTCAGCAGCACGCTGGTAAACAGGGTGCGATGCAATGTCGGGCGCTGTACGGCCAGCGCGAGAGGTGTGCGGCGTGGTAGAGGTCGCATTACTTACCTGAGCTCCTGAAAAGTGGGGTGCAGAGTTTTTGTTAATAAGAATGATTATTAGACGCGGCGCGAAGCAAAAACCGGAAAGAAAGACGCCAATTAATTTTCAGAAAGAAGAAACCGTGGCGAGGGGGTCGCCCAAATGTCGGCCAGTTAAGAGAAACAACGGTGGGAGCGAGCCTGCTCGCGATGGGGGTATTTCATTCACCATTGAAGGTGACTGATCCACCGCTATCGCGAGCAGGCTCGCTCCCGCAGGGTCAGGCCGGTGCCAGCTCGGTGACGACCCGGCCGCTCTCCATGCGCACCAACTGGTCGGCCACGTCGAAGTAACGGTCATCGTGGGAGATCACGATGATGGTTTTGCCCAGGCGCTTGAGGTCCGGCAGCAGCTCGGTGTAGAAAATCCGGCGGAAGGTCGGGTCCTGGTCGGCCGCCCATTCATCGAACACCAGCACCGGGCGTTCTTCGAGCCAGGCATTGACCAGCGCCAGGCGCTTGCGCTGGCCGGTGGAAAGGTCGGTGGTGGTGAAATTGCCGTCCTTGACGCTGACCTTGTGCGCGATTTCCAGGCGTTGCAGGTATTTGTTGGCGTCTTCGGGGATGTGCGTGTCGCCCTGGACCACGTCATCGAACAGGTAATAATCAGCGAAGATCGTGGTGAACAACTGGCGATAGTCATCACGATTTTGCGCATCAATCGCCTCGCCGTTGACCCGGATCTCGCCCTGTTGCGGCGTGTACAAACCCAGCAGTAACTTGATCAGCGTGGTCTTGCCGCAACCGTTCTCACCGACAATAAACGTGATGTCGCCTTGCTTGATCGTCAGGTTGACCGGGCCCAACTGGAAGGGTGCAGCGCCTTCGACAGCCGGGAAGGCGAAACGCACATCGGCCAGTTTCAGTTCGTGCACGGCTTGCTTGACGTTGCCCTGATCGCTGAGTAGCAAGTGCGGCTCAGGGGTGGAAAACTGCTCGGACAACTCGGCGATCCGGCGGAAGGCGATCTGCGCACGGCTGACAATCGGTAACGTGCTGATCAAATGCTCCAGCGGGCCTTTCATATACAACAGCACCAGCACGAAGCCGCTCATCACGGTCTTGTCGGCGCTTGGCCAGAAGGATTGCAGCGCCAGCACCAGGCCGATGACCACGAAGAACAGCATCGAGCCGAAGGTCTTGGCGATCACGAAGGTGTTGACCGAGCGCACCTGGGTCTTGCAGATGAAATCGGCTGTCGCCTTGATCCCCGACACGAACATGCGTTGGCGACGCGGGCGGTGGATTCGCAGTTCCTTGGCGCCATCTGCAATCGCGTTGTAGTGCTTTTGCAGCTCGTCTTCAGCGTCACGGGCGGCCATGAAACCCTGCACACCCTTGCTCTGGGCGTAAGCCTGGATCGCGGTGCCGATCAGGATCGCGGCGACCATGATCAGGAACATCGGCCACGACAGGATGGCCAGGTAACCCATGCAACCGAGGGTCACGGTGAGGGAAATCGCCAGGGGGGCGAAGGCGAAGGCGAAGTCGCTGATGGTATCGACGTCGTGGGTCAGGACCGGAATCAAGCGGTGGCTGCGATAGCGTTCGATCTGCTCGATGGGTGCCGACAGGACTTTTTCACCGAGCTGTTTGCGCAGCCTGGCAATGATGTGCTGGCCGACGTAGTTGGTGCCGATGTCCGAGCAGATCGAGCTCAGCAGCGCCAGCAGGCACAGGCCGGCAAACAAGGCGACTACGCCTTGGGTCAGGCCGGTGTCCGAATGCAGGGCGTTGTTGATGGTCGCCAGCAGTACCGTGACACTCAAGCCGCCGACCATGCCCAGGAAAATGGACGCGGCGACGATGAGTCGAAACGGTTTCAACAGGGCGAACAACTCGCCGATGGCGCCACGGGGAGGCTGGGTCATGGAAGACAGTTCCTTGGGTATAAAGGCAGATACCCAGTAGAACGTCTGATCGAGGGGTTAATTTACAGGGTCGCCGACTGGCGGCGTTCGCCGGGCATAGCGAAAATACCTGACACCACACTAAACCTTGTGGGAGCGAGCCTGCTCGCGAAAGCGGTGAGTCAGCCGACATCCATGTCGACTGTTAAACAGCCTTCGCGAGCAGGCTCGCTCCCACAGGATCGGGATTATGGTTTAGAGATCACGCACGATACGGAAACCTATCCAGTCGCCACGCTCTTGCGGGTACTGGCTGTTGCGGTTGCCGGAGCGGGAGAACACTGGCGCTTCACCCCAGTCGTTGCCGCGAATGCGCACCGCTTCGCAGTTGGGTTCTACCCACGCACTGCCATCAGTGGGCGCGCCGACGTAGTTGGGGTGTTCGCAGTCTTCGACCCATTCGTAGACATTGCCGTGCATGTCGTACAGGCCGAACGCATTCGGTGCATAGCTGCCGACCGGCGAGCTGTAGCTGTAACCGTCCGCCGGGCCGTAGGTGTTGGCGTGTTGGCTGATGCTGTATTCCTTGCCTTCATCGAACGGGAAGGGGAACGGACCCTTGGTGCCGCCGCGCGCGGCGTATTCGCGTTGAGCTTCGCTGACCATGTGGTACTTCTGCCCGGTCTTCTTCGAGAGCCAGGCGACGTAGTTCTTCACGTCATCGAAATTCATGCACACCGCCGGCTGACGCGGGCCTTGCGGGTAACGCGGTTTGCTGGCGACGCACTCGCGACCCGGTCGGGTATCCCCATTGGCGATGGTCACGCCACTCTCGCGCACGTAGCTGTCCCATTCACCGGCGGTGACCTGGAAGCGGCTCATGGCGAAGGGTTTGACGAAGGTCACCTCGTGCATCGGGCTTTCGTCGGGCTCGCGACCGACTTCATCGTCCGGCGTACCCATGGTGAACGTACCGGCGGGCAGCACGACCATTTCCGGGCAATCGCGGCAGTCCTTGAATACTTTGCCGGGTTGCGGGGTGGTGGCCGCCTGGGCGGTGGTTGGCAGCAGACCGGCGAGGAGGGCGGACAAGGCGAGGGCCTTGAGAGGCACGGTTAATAGATCTCGGTTCATTTGTCGTCTCGATTTAAAGAAAACTGGCGTCTCTGTGGCGAGGGAGCTTGCTCCCGCTGGGCAGCGAAGCGGCCCCAAAGAAAGGGACTGCTGCGCAGTCCAGCGGGAGCAAGCTCCCTCGCCACAAGGGGCCGCATCAGACGGTTTTGCTCAGCAAGGCCATGACGCGGTCGATATGGTTTTCGGTGTTGAGCAGGCCGGGCGCGATTCGGATCACCGGGCCGACGTCGCGGTCCACCGAGTCGCAAACCACGCGGTTTTTCATCAACTGGACGGCGATTTTTTCGCAGTCGCGGTCCTTGACCCGGAAGAAGGTGAACCCGGCCGACAGGTCCGGGCTCCTGGGCGTGACCAATTCAATCTGCGGGTGTTCCAACAGCCGGTTTTTCGCATAGGTATTGAGGGCGTGAATGCGCGCCTGGACCTCGGCCTTGCCCAGTTCCAGGTGCAGCTTGAACGCCTCGTCCAGGGCCCAGCGATGTTCGAAGCTGTGATAACCGCCGGGGGTCATGATGGTCGAGAACGTGGTCGCTTCGGAGAAGGTCGGAATCGTCGGCGTCACATCCTTGAGCTCGGCTGAACGGGCGCAGATGATCCCGGTGCCGCGCGGGCCGAACATCCATTTGTGGGTGCCGGCGATGAAAAAGTCGCAGTGCATGTCTGGGAAGTCGAGCTCTTCGACGCCGAAACCGTGCACGCCATCGACCACATACAGGATGCGGTCCTTTTCCTCACGATTGCGATTGCGTTCCGCCACCAGCTTGCCGATCTCACCAATCGGCAGCTTCACGCCGCTGCCGGACTGCACCCAGGTCATGCCCAGCACGCGGGTTTCGGGGCGAATGCCTTTGGCGATCGAATCCAGCACCTCATCCGCCGACACGGTTTGGCTGTTCTCGAACAGCTTGAGCTTGCGCACCTTGACCCCGTCCTTTTGCTGGCGATAGCCCAGAGCGTAATTGGTGGCGTAGTGTTCGTGCTCGCTGGTGAGGATTTCCTGATCCGGGCGAACATGGACGCCGCCGTAGATCAGCGACAGACCTTCTGTGGTGCTGCCGGTCAGTGCGATTTGCTCAGGCTTGGCCTTGAGGTAATGACCGGCCCAGACGCGCACCGCGTGCTCGCGTTTTTCGGTTTCGCCCAGGTCCCAATCCATTGCCAGCCCCGGGTTGCGGTCGAGGTTGGCGCGGTGGCGTTCAATCGCCTCACGCACCGGACGTGGGTGGGACGTGACCAGGAAATTGGCGAAGTGCAGGTAGTCCGGATCCTGGTCGAACAACGAACGCAATTGCGCCCATTTGTCCTTGGACAGCGGCGGTGGATTGGCAGCCAGTGCCGGCAGATTCACGGCAGCACTCAGGGGCAGGCCAGCCGCGAGAATACCGGCCTGCTTGAGGAATGAACGGCGGTTAGTCATGAGCTCGGTTCGCTTTTGCAAAAGAGGACATCAGTTTTTTGCCACCGGTCTGGACGACTTCTGCACCTGGTCCCAGACCCGCAGGAAATTCCCGCCCCAAAGCTTGGCGATATCGGCCTCGCTGTAGCCGCGACTGATCAGCTCGGCCGTCACGTTGCGAGCTTCGCTGACATCCTTCCAGCCCTCCAGACCGCCGCCGTCGTTGAAATCGGAACTGATGCCGACATGGTCGATACCGATTTTTTTCACCGCGTAATCAATCGCGTCGCCGTAGTCCTTGAGGGTGGCTTTCGGTTCTTCGTCGACGATGGCGTAGAGCTGGCTGGCGTACTCGCCGAAACGTTGTTCGGACCAGACGGTGATCACCGGGTCGCCCGGCATCAGCGCCATCTCCAGGCCTTGCAGCGGTTGCAGGTCGAAGCGTGCGCGCAGGGCGTTGAGTTTGTCTTGGGTGGCCTGGCTCAGCGGACGGATGTAGGTCGGGAAGCCGACAATCTGCACCACGCCGCCGCTTTTCTTGATCAGCTGCATTTCCTGGTCGCTGAGGTTGCGCGGGATGTCCACCAGGGCACGCGGTGCCGAGTGCGAGGCGACCATCGGCGTGCGGCTCAACTGGGCGACTTGCTCCAGGGCTTTGGTCGACATCTGCGACACGTCGATGATCACGCCCAGATCGTTGAGACGATGCACCGCTTGTTTGCCGATCTCCGACAGGCCCCCAAGGGCGTCGCGCGAATCATTGAAGAACGGCAGCGGTCGGGACGAATCCGCCCAGGCGTTGTTGCCCACGTAACTGAAACCGAACATGCGCATGCCACGAGCGGCCCACGTGTCCAGCGCGGTCAGGTCGTTGCCCAGCGGGTAGGCGTTGAGCATGCTCATGAAGATCGCGAACTTGCCTTCGCCGTGCAGGCGACGGAAATCGTCCGGGGTGTAGGCAATGGCAACCTGGTTGGGGAAGTCGCGAACCATCGTGCTGATGATTTTGTAGCGGGTTTCCTGCTCGAACCGGGCTTCGTCGACGAAGCCGGCGGTGGGGCGATGCGGGGCGTTGGCGCCGTTCCAGATTTCCGGCCAGCCGAAAATCGTCAGGGCCGCGCCGGACAAGCGACCGCGGCCGGTCTTGACCAGGTCGAATTGCCCGGTGCCGTCCTTGTCCGCTTCATTGCCGGCGGTGCCGAAGTCCAGCGGTACGGTGACGTGGCTGTCGAACGAGAGGATGCGCTCTTGCAACTCATCGGCTTGTTTCATCACCTTGGCTGGGTAGCCTGGATTGTCCTTGAACCAGTAATCCCAGGCCGCATAGCCTGCCCCGGCACTGATCGCCAGGGCCAGCGGCAGGCCGATGTAGAGAGCCTTTTTCGAACGTGGTTTTGTCATTGCCATCTCAGTCAGGTTCGTCGCCCCGGTGCGGGCGCAGGGGCCTTTGCTATCTGGGAAGAACGAGTGGTCCGGTTGGAAATTTAGTGGGACTGATGGCCTCTTCGCGGGCAAGCCTCGCTCCTACGGGTTAATGCAGGACCTGTAGGAGCGAGGCTCGCCCGCGAAGCTTTTAAATTTTTGCAGGCAACAAACGTTCTAGCTTGGATAAAGCCTGCTTCATGGCTGACACAGGTAGGGCAATGACGATTTCTCGACGATGGTTCATGGCAGGCCTGGCGCTCACCGGCGCCGCCGTGCCTGCGGCTTTTTATGGGCATCGCGAATGGACGAAACCGGATCCGACGATCACCCCCGGCGAAGCTTCATTCGATGTGGCGGATGTCGCCGGCCAGCAGTTGGCGAACACCTTGCGTGGCGTCTGGCAGATTCGTTTCGAAGGGCGTGACGCCGGTATCGAAGGCTTGCCACGGGACGGGCTGGAAGTGTTTCTCGACGTCGGCCACAAAGGTCGCGGCCTGATCGGATTCCTCGACACCGCCCAGCGTTTACGCTCCAGCGATGAGCCGCGCTACCGGGTGCTGGGCGATCTGGCAGACGCCAAACCGGCCGAGCTGAGCTGGCGGCTGGTCAGTGCCACCGCCGCCAGTGGCACGCCAGATTACGAATTCAGCATGTCGCTGGACGAAGTCTGGGCCGGTTTCGGCAACGCCGGCAGCGGCACCCTCAGTGGCCGGGTGTTGAACCTCGATCGCCCGTTGATGATGACCGCGCAAGACAATCGCTTCATCGCGGTCAAGCGGGTGTTTCCCGAAGCTCGCGAGCGAACCGGTCTCAACGCGCCACTGCTGGCGTGGCTGGTGTCCGCCGAACATCGGCTGTTTCACCAGCTCTGGCATGCCTCCCGGGACAAGTGGCACACCCTCTCCGAAGACAAGCGCAACGCCCTGCGCGGTATCGGCTGGCAGCCCGGCCCGCGGGACAAGGAGCGTGATGCCCGTGGCGCGCGAAAGGATCGCAACGGTTCAGGCGTGGACTTTTTCTTCATGCACCGGCACATGCTGGGCACGGCGCGTTCGATGCAGGATTTGCCGTCTTGGCAGCATTTTCCACTGCCGCAGCCGGAACTGGCCCGGGATCGCATCGGTTTCGCCAATTACTGCGACAACCATGACGGCACCGCGTTGCCACCGACCTGGCAGGCCGACGACGATGCCGAATATTCGCAATGGGTCAGCGACATCAAGACCGCTGAGACGTATCACAGCAACTTCCAGGTCTGGGAGTCGCGCTATCGGGATCCGCGTTATCTGTCGAAACTCACCCTTGGGCAGTTCGGTTCAGAGGTCGAGCTGGGGCTGCACGACTGGCTGCATATGCGCTGGGCGTCGGTGCCGCGTGATCCGTCCAATGGCCAGCCGGTGCCGTTCGCGAGGGATCCGGCGGACTTTTCCGCGCGCTGGTATGCGCCGGAAAACGACTTCCTCGGCGACCCGTTTTCATCCCACGTGAACCCGGTGTTCTGGCATTTTCACGGCTGGATCGACGATCGCCTGGAAGACTGGTTTCGCGCCCACGAGCGTTTTCATCCGGGGGAGGTGAGTCGGCTGGAGGTCAACGGTGTGGCGTGGTTTGCGCCGGGGCGCTGGGTCGAGGTGGCTGATCCGTGGCTGGGGCCGAGCACCCATGGTTGCAGCACGACGCCGGGGTTGCAGATGGGCAAGTCGGTCGAGATGGACCCGGAAACCATGAAACTGGCGTTGCGCATCACCTTTGGTGAAGACGATAAAAAGCTGGCGGACCTGTTCCGCAAAGTGCCGCAGCGGCCTTGGTATGCGCGGCATTTGAAGGCCAGGCCGATTACCAGCTAAACCGATAGACCGGGTTATCGTTCTTCGCGGGCAAGCCTCGCTCCTACAAGGGCATCATATGTACCTGTAGGAGCGAGGCTTGCCCGCGAAGCGGCCCTCACTGGCATCTCAAATCACAGAACCTGCCACCCGCCACCCAACGCCTTGTACAGCGCAATACTCGCCTGCAACCGCGACAACCGCAGCTGCACATTCAGATCCTGCGCCGCATACAGCGTGCGCTGGGTCTCCAGCACGGTCAGCAAATCCTCGGCTCCGGCCTGATAACGGCTTTGCGCGATATTGAAGGCGGTCTGCGCCTGGCTCAGTTCCTCGCTTTGCCACTGTCGCTGTGCATCCAGCCCGCGAATGCTGTTGAGGGCTTTTTCCACGTCGGCGAAGCCGTTGATGATCGCCCCGCGATAGGTTTCCAGCAGTTCTTCCTGGCGGGCCGTGGCCTTGTCGCGCTCGGCGCCCAAGCGACCGTTGTTGAAGATCGGCGCAAGCAATCCGGCGGTGAGGTTGTAGAAAGGACTGCGCAGAATATCTGCCGCCCGGTTCGCCCCCGACCCCAGTTCGGCACTCAACGTCACCTTCGGCAGCATCGCCGCGCGGGCGACGGTGACGTCGGCTTGTGCGGCGGCCAGTTGCGCTTCGGCGCGGGCGATGTCCGGGCGGCGGGTGAGCAATTCGCTGGGGGCGCCGGCCGCGATGGTCGGCCATGACAGCTGATCAAAGCGCTCCTGCCCCAGCGCCAGTTGCTGAACCGGCCGGCCGAGCAGGGCGGCCAGACCGATCAGCGCATCTTGAGCCTGTTGCTGCACCAGCGGCAACTGCCGTTGTTGCGCGGCCACCAGGCTCTTCTGCTGCGCCAGCTCAAGTGCCGTTGCGGACCCTGAATCGAATCGCGTCTGCACCAGTTTCAATACGTTCTGCGCGTTGGCCAGGTTCAGCTCGGCGATGCGGCTTTGCTCGCGCAGCGACAAGGCCTGCGCGTAGGTGTTGGCGACGCCGCTGAGCAGCGTCAATTCCACGGTGGCCTGATCAAACTCGCTGGCCTGCAAAGCGAATTGCGCGCTGTCACGGGAGGCCCGTTGACCGCCCCAGAAATCGATTTCGTAAGTGGCGCTGAGGCTCGCGTTGAAGTAATCGACGGCCTTGTTGTCGCTGTCGGCGTCGAGCTGGCTGTAACCGTTGCCGCGCAGCAGTTTTTGCCGATTGGCGTTGAGGCCAGCCTTGACCTCCGGCAGCAGCGAGCCACCGGCAACCACCGTCTCGGCCTGCGCCTGGCGCACCCGCGCGATGGCCGCGGCCAGGTCGTAACTGCCGACCCGCGCCTGTTCGATCAGTTGATCCAGCTGTGGGCTGCCAAACCGCGTCCACCATTGCAGGTTGTTGCGGGTGGCGTCTTGCGTGTGCGGCGATTGCCAGGCGTCGGGCGGCTGGAGGCCGCTGTCCGGGCGCTGGGCGGGCGTGCCGCAGGCGCCGAGCAACAGGCAGAGGGTCAGTAAACTCAGTTGCGGCTTCATGGAGAGATCATTCACTGGTAAGGGCCGTGACCGGATCGAGTCGGGCAGCTTTGCGGGCCGGCATGAAGCCGAAGACAACACCGGTGACCAGGGCGCAGGCGAAGGCGCCGAGCACCGCTATCAAAGAGAACGCGACCGCGACTTCGCTGAGGATCAGCACGCCGCCGACGATCAGCGCCAGGGCAATCCCGGCGAGACCGCCGACCACCGAAAGCATCACCGCTTCCGTCAGGAACTGGCGCAGGATGTCGCGCTGGCGGGCGCCGGTGGCCATGCGGATACCGATCTCCCGCGTGCGCTCGCGCACGGTCATCAGCATGATGTTCATCACCCCGATGCCGCCGACCAGCAGCGAGATGGCGGCAATCGAGCCCAGCATCAATGACAAGGTGTTTTGCGTGCGCGCTTCGGCCTGGATCATCGCGGCGTTGTTGGTCAGTTCGAAATCCTTCTTGCCGTTGTGCAGGCGCAGCATCAATTGCTCGATGGCGATTTCGGTCTCCTTGACCTTGCGTGCGTCGGCAGCGGCGATAGCCACGTATTCGGGATTATGTGTGCCGAACAGCCGCACACTGGCGGCGGAGTAGGGGATGGCGATGCGGTCGTCGCTGTCGGAGTCGCCGGAGCTGGCGCCTTTTTCGGCGAGCACGCCGACCACCTGGAACGGCACGTTTTCGATCAGGATGTACTGGCCGATCGGGTTGGCCACGTCCTTGAGCAACTTGGTCCGCACCTTGTGGCCAATCACTGCCACCGCGGCGGCGTTACGTTCATCGTCCTGGGTGAAATAGCTGCCTTGCACCACCGGCCAGTTGAAGATGGCCGGGAAATTGGTGTCGTTGCCGCCGACGTAGCTCAAGTGGTCGAGGTTGCCGAAACGCACCCCGGCCTCCTGCCCGTTGACCGGCATGATCCGCGTCACCTGCGGCAGGCTTCCCACCGCCGCGACGTCATCCAGGGTGACGATACCCCGCGGCGTTCGCGGGTTGGGTGATGAGCCACTGAGGTAAATGATGTTTGAGCCGAAGGCGCCCATTTGCGCCATGACCTGGCGTTTGCTGCCTTCGCCGACGGCCAGCATGACCACCACCGACGCCACGCCGATGATGATGCCGAGCAGCGTCAGCGCGGTGCGAAAGCGGTTGATCCACATCACCCGCCACGCCGCTTGTACGGCGTCGATCAGTTCGCCTTTCCAGGCCCCGGTCGCTTCGGCGCCTTCGGTCAGGCGCTTGCGCAGATCCACCGCTTGCAGCGCACCGGGGTTGGCCGAGGTTTGTGCTTGAGGGTTGTCCGCCGCGCTGTCGCTGATGATCAGCCCGTCGCGGATTTCGATGATGCGCTTGGCCCGGGCCGCGACTTCGCGGTCGTGGGTGATGAGGATGACCACGTGGCCCTGGCTCGCCAGTTCGTCGAGCAGGGTCATGACCTCGGCGCCGCTGTGGCTGTCGAGGGCGCCGGTGGGTTCGTCGGCGAGGATGATGTGGCCGCCGTTCATCAAGGCGCGGGCAATCGACACCCGTTGTTGCTGGCCGCCGGAGAGCTGGTGCGGGCGGTTGCCGGTGCGCGACGCCAGACCTAGGCGGTCGAGCAGGGCGGCGGCGCGGGCATGGCGTTCGGCGGCGGGCAGGCCTGCGTAGATGGCCGGCATCTCGACGTTTTCCTGGGCCGAGCCGGACGGGATCAGGTGATAACCCTGGAACACAAAGCCAAAGGCTTCGCGGCGCAGCCAGGCCAGCTCGTCGCTGTCGAGGGCGGCGACGTTTTGCCCGGCGAACCGGTATTCGCCCGAGGTCGGGCGGTCGAGGCAACCGAGGATGTTCATCAGCGTCGATTTGCCGGAGCCTGACGCGCCGACAATCGCCACGAATTCCCCGGCATGAATCGACAGGTCGATGCCGCGCAACACGTGAACTTGCGGTGAATCGCCGCCGCCGTAGGCTTTGCGGATGTCCTGCAGGTCGATCAGAGGCGTCTGCATTCAGCCGCCACTCCCGTCGGCCGTGCCGATCAGCAGGTGATCGCCTTCCTGCAAACCGTCGAGGATCTGCACCCGCAGACGATCGCTGATGCCGGTGCGCACGTCGCGCTGCTGGATACTGCCGTTCTCAGCGACGACCTGGGCAATTTGCCTATTCGCTTCAGTGCCGGCCTGCAGCGCTGCGACCGGCGCGGTCAGGGTGTTTTTTGCCTGATCCGAAACGAAGAACACCTGGGTGGTCATTTCCGCCATCAGCGCGTTGTCGGCGTTATCGACGTCCAGCAACACCGTATACAGCACCACGCGCGCGCTGCCGCTTTTGCTCGAACTGGCCGGGCTGCCGCCGCCCTGGCTAGTCTGGTCCAGTGGCTTGGGCGGCACCGGCAGAATCTGCCGCACGGTGCTGCTCCAACGCCGGTTGCCGCTGCTGAGGGTGGTGAACCAGGCGGTCATGCCGGGTTTGACGTGGCCGATGTCGGCTTCCGAAACTTCGGCCCACACCGTCATGGGCGACAACTTGGCGATGCGCAGAATCAACGGTGTTTGCTGCTGAGCGTTGAGGGTCTGGCCGACCCGGGCGTCGAGGGCGACCACGGTGCCGGCCATCGGTGCGTAAATCCGCGTGTAACCGAGTTCGGCCTGATCGCTGCGCAGGCTGGCTTGGGCCTGACGGATCTGCGCCTGGAACATGTCGATGCGCGCCTGGGTGGCACGCAGTTCGGCCTGGGCGGTTTGCACGTCTTCCTCGCGGGTCGCGCCGCCGGCCTTGAGGTTCTGCTGGCGCTGGAATTTCTGCCGGGCCAGTTCATGCTGGGCTCGTTGTTCCTGGAGCTGCGCTTTGAGGTTCTCGATGGAGAACCGGCCGGCGTCGAGCTTGGCCTGCTGGGTGGACGGATCGATCTCCACCAGCAGCTGGCCTTCCTTGACCACGTCGCCGACCTCCACATGAATCTTCTGGATCTGCCCGGACGCCTGCGCACCCACGTCGACATAACGCCGGGGCTGCAGGGTGCCCAGCGCGGTGACGCTGCTTTCAATGTCGCCACGACTGACTTGCACGGTGGCGAATTTATCCCGGCCCGGTGGGATCACTTGCCAGGCGGCGATGGCGATAACGGGGATCAGACAAAGTGCTACAAGCAGGGCGCGTCGGGTCTGTCGGGGACGTTTCATGCAGGGTTCCGGCCAATGGGTATCGGCCCGTCGTTCATCCTGCGCACGAAAAGCGGCGGCAGGCGGACGCTGTCGGGGGGCCGACAGACACGGGGAGCTGTCCTGTAAACGAGGAATGTCGCGGGGAATTTAGGTGCGGACACATACCGTTACAGGTGTAGCGCATGACTATTTATCAGGTAAGTCAAAGCAACACTTTAAATCTATATGAGAATTACTATAAATTACGCGACTCGAACTGCCACCATCTTGCCACTGCCCATTTGTGCGGTCGCGGAAGTGGCTCAAGGATAGAAACCGCACCCTGTGCGGCCGGGAGTCATGTTGGAAAACTACTATCGCGAGCTGGTGTGTTTCCTGAACGCCAGGCTAGGCAACCGTCAGGTGGCCGAAGATGTGGTGCATGACGCTTATCTGCGGGTGCTGGAGCGTTCCAGTGACACACCGATCGAGCAGCCCCGGGCCTTCCTTTATCGCACCGCGCTGAACCTGGTGATCGACGATCATCGCCGCAACGCCTTGCGCCAGGTTGAATCGCTGGACGTGCTCGACAACGAAGAGCGCTACTTCACCCCGTCCCCGCACAACTGCCTCGATCATGGCCAGCGCCTGGAAATGCTCCAGCGTGCCCTGGCGGAATTGCCGCGGCTGTGTCGCGAAAGTTTTCTGCTGCGCAAGATCGACGGCCTGTCGCACCCGGAAATTGCAGAGCACCTCGGTATCTCGCGCGCGCTGGTGGAGAAGCACATCGTCAATGCCATGAAGCATTGCCGCGTGCGGATGCGACAGTGGGACGCCCATTGATCCCTTCTCTCTAAATTTTTTTTCATTGTCCTCGTTCCTACTCAACAGACGACCTGCTGTCCTGCATCAGGTCACTTAGGCTTATTCCCCTTGTTGAGGGGTTCATCCAGAGGACACTGGAAATGACACAGGCAATTGCATCGCCCATCGTTCACGACCTGATCGGCGTCGGTTTCGGCCCTTCGAACCTGGCGCTGGCCATCGCTCTGCAAGAGCGCGGGCCAAGCCAGGGCGAGCTGGATGTTCTGTTTCTCGACAAGCAGGCGGACTATCGCTGGCACGGCAACACCCTGGTGACCCAGAGCGAGTTGCAGATCTCCTTCCTCAAGGACCTGGTGACCCTGCGCAACCCGACCAGCCCGTATTCGTTCGTTAACTACCTTAAGCATCACGGACGTCTGGTGGACTTCATCAACCTCGGCACCTTCTACCCGTGCCGCATGGAGTACAACGACTACCTGCGCTGGGTCGCCGGCCAGTTTGAAGCCCAGAGCCGCTATGGCGAAGAAGTGCTGACCATCGAGCCGGTGCTGTACAACCAGCAGGTCGAGGCGCTGCGGGTGATCTCTCGCGATACCCAAGGGCAGCAACACGTGCGCACCACCCGTTCGGTGGTGGTCAGTGCCGGCGGTACGCCGCGCATTCCCGAAGCGTTCAAGGCGCTCAAGGATGACGGCCGCGTGTTCCACCACTCGCAGTACCTGGCGCAGATGGCCAAACAGCCTTGCGTGAACAATCAGCCGATGAGCATCGCAATCATCGGCGGCGGCCAGAGCGCGGCGGAAGCCTTCATCGATTTGAACGACAGCTTCCCGTCGGTGCAGGTCGACATGATCCTGCGTGGCTCGGCGCTGAAGCCGGCGGATGACAGCCCGTTCGTCAACGAAGTGTTCTCCCCGGAGTTCACCGACCTGGTGTTCCAGCAGGCGAGCAGCGAGCGTGAGCGACTGGTCAACGAGTACCACAACACCAACTATTCGGTGGTGGACATTGACCTGATCGAACGCATCTACGGCATCTTCTATCGCCAGAAAGTCTCGGGTATCGCGCGCCACACCTTCCGTACGCTGACCACCATCGAAAAAGCCACCGCCACCGAGCGCGGCATCGAGCTGGCGGTGCGCAACAATGCCACCGGTGAAGTCTCGGTTCGTCTCTACGATGCCGTGGTATTGGCCACCGGTTACGAGCGCCAGATGCACCGCAAACTGCTGGCGCCGCTGGAGCAATACCTGGGTGATTTCGAGGTGGATCGCAACTACAAGCTGATCACCGACGAGCGCTGCAAGGCCGGCATCTATATGCAGGGCTTCTGCCAGGCGAGCCACGGTTTGAGCGACACGCTGTTGTCGATCCTGCCGATACGCGCGGATGAGATTGCCGGGTCGTTGTATGACCATGGCAAGCACCGTGGGCATAGCCGGTCGGTGGTGGATTTGTTGTTGGCCACTGCCAGCTAAATTTTCTGTGTCTGTTGACCCGTCATCGCGAGCAGGCTCGCTCCCACAATGGACCTGTGTTTGCAGGCCTGATGCGGGAGCGAGCCTGCTCGCGATGGGCCCTGAAGAACACCACAAATATTGAAAGCTGAACCCTTCCTGAAGAACCCCGCAATTCCCCCACCCGCCGCCGTTCCTTCGTTTACTCTCCAGAAATCGGGGCGTAAGCTTCGCGCGTTTTCATCAATAGCGGAGACCCTCAGTGGGGACTTGTTCGAGTGACAGTAGTCGGCCGGTTTCGATAACCGGCACCTTCCCGGCAAGATAACGCGCAGCCTGTTGCCGTTGTCTCGCCGATAAGCGAGCAGCGGAAATCCCGATCGCGGCCAGCTCTGGGCCTGGTACGTGTTCGACGGCAATACCCCGGTCCATCAAACGCTCTTCCAGTCCGGCTGGTTCGTGGTCGGGCTGCTGACCCAGACCTTGATCGTGCACATGATCCGCACGCCGAAAATCCCGTTCCTGCAAAGCCGCGCAGCCATGCCGTTGATGGTCATGACCGGGGTCATCATGGCCGTGGGGATATTCCTGCCGATGGGGCCGTTGGCGCACTACTTCAAACTTCAGGCGTTGCCGTCGCTGTATTTCGTGTTCCTGCCGCTGATTCTGCTGGCGTACATGGGGCTGACTCAGGCGGTGAAGGGTTTCTACATTCGGCGGTTTGGATGGCAGTAATGGCCGGAAACTGCGGTCTTTTAGGAAAAGTCCTACAGAAACATCTGTGCGCCTCCCGTAGCCTCGCCGCTTCAAAAATCAGCTATTCACACATGAGGCTACGATGCCGAATAAAGCCTTGCGCATCTTGATCGCCGACGAGCAACACTTTCACCGGATGCTGATCGAGCGGCTGTTCAATCAGCTCGATTATTACCGCGTGGCGCCGGTGCAGGACCTTGCTTCAATGCTGACCCTGGTCGAGTACGGTTGCGAGCCGTTCGACCTGGTGGTCGTCAATGCCGCGCTGGCGGCAGGCGAACTGGATTTGCTCAGCTATTTTCTCGATAACCGGCAGGTTCGCCACGCACTGATTTTCGACGGCCAACGGGCACAGTTGCCGACAATCCCGGCCAACCCGCAACCCAGGGTTCAGGTGAGTCACGCGGCGCTGCCTGATCTGCGCTGTATTCAGACGTTGCTGGCGATCATTGATCCATCGTCGCAGGAGCGTAATCAGCGGTACGCCGGGTGATTGCCGCATACCGTTCGTCGGTACTGTCATTTCTGACAGGTAGATTCTGCCTTTCTCCCATGCAACAGTCCTGGCGCAGCCGTTGCGTCTGCCCCGGCGTTATCCGACGGGCATTCGTTGAGTTTTTGCACAGGGAGTTGCCATGAAGAGAGCGATGATTGTGGACGATCATCCGGTGGTTCGCGCCGCAGTGAAACTTGTACTTGGGCGGGAAGGCTTCAAGCAGATTCATGAGGCGGCCAGCGTTGGGGAAGCGTTGACCACACTCCGTGAGCAACAAGTGGATCTGCTGATCCTGGATCTGGTGATGCCCGGCGGCAACGGCCTGGACCTGCTGGAGCGAATCAAGGCCTGCGACTGGAAATGCGTAGTGCTGGTGTTCACCTCGCTCGATCCACTGTTTTTCCAGGAGCGATGCATGCGCGGCGGCGCGTTGGCGTATGTCTCAAAAAACAACAGCCTGGAGCAATTGCAAAAGGCTGTGCACGCGTTGATGGCGGGCTACACCTACTTTTCGCAATTGCTGTCCAGACCGATGAACCCGCTGCAACACAGCGAAAAAAAGTTGATCGATACACTGTCCAACCGCGAGTTGACCATCTTGCAATACCTTGCCCGAGGCTTTTCCAACAAAGCGATCGCCGAAGCCATGAACCTGAGCCACAAAACCGTCAGCACCTACAAAACGCGCTTGGTCATAAAACTGGGGGTTGTGGCGGCAGTGCATCTGCGGGACTTCGCCATACGCAATAACCTGATCTGAGTGCGCCTGACCGTGCGTGTATGGCTGCTGCGCCTCATGTTGTGTCTCGTGCCGGCGGTATCGGCTATCGCCGGCGAGCCTGAGCGCTTGCAGTTGCTGGGGCGTTCCACGGTGGAGGGCTACGCGGTCGATCTGGATGAACAAGACCGGCAATGGCTGCGCAACAAGCGTGTGTTGCGCCTCGGGGTGAGCGGACCGGACTACCCGCCGTTCGAAGTGACGCGCAATCACGACGAGCTGGAAGGCATCACCGCCGATTACGCCATACTCGTTGCGCAACTGCTGAACGTACAGATCGAAGTGCTGCGTTATGTCACCCGAGAAGCGGCCATGGAGGCGCTTAGATTCGGCGAACTGGATCTGCTGGGCACTTCGAACAACTTTGAACTGGCCGACCCCGAGCTGATCCTGTCCAGCGCTTATGCTGAAGACCAGCCGATGCTGGTCACCCGACTGGACGAGCACATGCCCGTGGATCTGGCGGGTAAGCGCATTGCCATGGCCGATGATTACCTGCCGGCGCAGACCGTTGAATCGTTCTATCCCCAGGCCAGCCTGCAACGTTATCCTTCGACGCTCGATGCGCTCGGGGCGGTGGCGTATGGGCAGGTTGACGTATCCCTCGTAGACATCTTCAGCGCCAACTACCTGATCAACAATAACTACCTCAATGACATTCAACTGATGGGGCCGGCCAGCCTCGACGCTAACCCGTTCGGCTTCGCGCTGGCTCGGGACAACCTGGCGCTGAAGGACCTCATCGACAAGGCGCTGGTGGCGATCCCCATGGAGCAGCGCTCGATCATCGAGCAGCGCTGGAGCGCCGGCAGGGCGAAAGTGGCGGGACAGCAACGCGTGGATCTGAGTGAGAGTGAACAGCGCTGGCTGGATCAGCATCCGACGGTCAATGTGGGGGTTGTGGAGAATTTTGCGCCCTTGACGTTCTACGATCCCGAGGGCCGATTCAGCGGGTTGGCGGCGCAAATGCTGACGCTCATCAGCCAGCGTAGCGGTTTGAATTTCAACGTGTTGCGAGGCCAATCCCTGGACCAGCAGATCCAGCGACTCAAGGCCGGCGAGATTGACATCTTGCCCGCCATCATTCCCACGACCGAAGGCGTATCCGGGCTGCACTTTACCCGGTCCTATGCAGTCAATCCCTACACGCTGGTCAGTGCGACCACCTCCGGTAGTCCACAGACGCTGGGCGATCTGGCCGGTAAGCGCCTGGCGATTTATCCCCGTCACCCCATGCGCGCGTTCATTCAGGCACGGTCACCGCAGGTGCAGATGGTGGACGTACAAAACCCGGCCGAAGGTCTGGAGTCGGTGGCGAAGGGACAGGCCGATGCCGCGCTCAGTTCATTGTTCATGACCCGTTACCTGATTGCCCGGTATTACCAGGGACGTTTACGCATCAGCAGTACCGTGGGCGATGAACCGGCGCGCATCTCGATGGCAACCGGCCGTGATGAATCGGTGTTGAACTCGATTTTGAACAAGGCCTTGCTGAGCATTTCGCCCGAGGAAATGGACGATCTGGTCGCCCGCTGGAGCAGTGATGCGGTGGTCGATGACAGTTATTGGCTGCGCCATCGGCGAGCTATTTTGCAGGGGTTTGCGGCGGCCGGGGCGTTGTTGTTGCTGGCCTTGGGATGGATCGCCTGGCAGCGTCGGCAAATTCGCCAACGCCAGCAGTGGCTGCAGCAGTTGCAGCAGGCCAAGGACGTTGCGGACGATGCCAACCGTGCCAAAACCACTTTTTTGGCAACCATGAGCCATGAAATCCGCACACCGATGAGTGCCCTGATCGGGTTTTTGGAAATGGCCTGGAAGCGGGCAGAAGAGGGCGTTGCCGATCGCCGATCCCTTGAGGTCGCCGCTACGGCTGCTCAGCAGTTGCTGGCGTTGATCGGCGACATTCTGGATATCGCGCGCATTGAGTCAGGGCGTTTATCGCTGACGCCCGAACGTGCCAATCTGCGTGATCTGGTGGCGTCGATCTGCCGGGTCTTTGAAGGACTTGCCCGGGAAAGGCACTTGGCGTGGCGCGTCGATCTGGACCCGCGCAGCGACCGTGAGGTGCTGATCGACCCCACGCGCTTCAAGCAGGTGCTGTCCAACCTGTTGAGCAACGCGATCAAGTTCACCCGTGAGGGTGAGGTGAGTTTGACGTTAAGTGTGGTGTCCGGATTGTCAGGGCATCTGGGGGTCAATGTGCGCATTGAAGACACCGGCATCGGCATCAGCGCAGCTGACCAGAAACGCTTGTTCAGTCCGTTCGTTCAGGCCGGAAACAGCCAGCAATCCGCGAGCATGGGGTCCGGGCTGGGGTTGGTGATCAGTCAGGCGTTGTGCGAAATGATGGGGGGGCGGCTGGTGCTGCGCAGCGTCCTTGGCCAAGGCTCGCAAGTCGACATCAGCCTTTCGCTGATGGCGTTGAAGCCGTTACCACCCTGTGCATCAGTCGACAGCGGATCACCGATACCCACGCGGCCACTGACCATTCTGGTGGTTGACGATTACCCGGCCAATCGCCTGTTGCTCTCAAGCCAGCTGAGCTACCTGGGGCATCGCGTGATGGAGGCCGAAGAGGGCGAGCGAGGGCTGGAACTGTGGCGTACACACGAGTTTGATGTGGTCATCACTGACTGCAATATGCCGAAGCTCAGCGGTTATGAATTGACCGGTGAGATACGCGATGAAGAGCGCGCGTATGGCCTGCTGCCGACGCTGATCCTGGGTTTTACCGCCAATGCGCAGCCTGAGGAAAAGGTCCGGTGCCTGGAAGCGGGCATGGACGATTGTCTGTTCAAGCCGATTCGGCTGGCGGATCTGAGTAGTTGGTTGGCCGACCGGTTTGCAGAGACGACGAACGAACAACCCCCATCATCCGAGATCGATTTGAGCGAGCTGGAGCAATACGTCGGAGAAGACCGGACGTTGATCAATCAATTGCTGCGTGAACTGGCAATAACCAATCGCAACGACCGCGAACATCTGCTTCAAGCACACGCCGACAACAATCTCCCGGGTCTGCGAGACCTGGCGCACCGTATCAAGGGCGGTGCGCGCATGGTCCGTGCCCAACGGTTGATCGAAAGGTGCAAGGCGCTGGAACGTGCCTGCGCCGAAGGTCGTGCGACATCGATCGACGAAGCCGTCGATCAATTGCAGAACGCCATGCGAAGTCTCGATCAGAGCCTTGAGACAGGCTGACACTTAATCCCAGTGCGGCGCGATACCTTTGGGGCTGGTTAATCGATGGCCGCGATCCAGGCTGGCGATCAACGCCATGTCGGCTTCGCTCAACTGCAGGTCACAGGCTTTCAGATTGCTTTGCAGGTTGGCGCGTTTGGTGGAAGAGGGGATAACCGCGTACCCCGACTGCATGGCCCAGGCCAGCGTGACTTGGGCCGGGGTAGCCTGAAGACGAGCGGCGATTTGCTGGATGACCGGGTCTTTCAACACTTCGCCGTAGGCCAGGGTCATGTAGGACGTGATCTGGATGCCCTGGCGCCGGGCAAACTCAACGACCTTGCGGTTCTGCAGGTACGGGTGCAGCTCGATCTGGTTGGTCGCGATGTTCTCGGCACCGACCGCTGCAATCGCTTTTTGCATCAGCTCGACGGTGAAGTTGGAGACGCCGATCTGCCGGGTCAGGCCCAGTCGCTTGGCTTCGAGCAAGGCGCCCATGAACTCTTCGACCGGCACTTGATCGTCCGGGGACGGCCAGTGGATCAGCGTCAGGTCCAGGTAATCGGTCTGCAGTTTGCGCAGGCTTTCTTTGAGGCTGTCGATCAACCGGTCTTTGGCGAAATTGGCGATCCAGATTTTACTGGTGATGAACAATTCTTCACGGGCGATACCGCTGGCGGCGATGGCCTCGCCGACCTCGGCTTCGTTTTCGTAGATTTGCGCGGTGTCGATCACTCGGTAACCCAGCGCGAGGCCGGTGCTCACCGAATCGATGACCACTTGGCCTTGCAAACGAAAGGTACCAAGACCGAATGCGGGAATAGACATCAATGACTCCAAGGGTTGCAGTGGGAATGGACAGGAGTATCCCCGGCTGCCTCCCTGGGAAAAACCGCTGGATGGGCAAAGCAATGTTTACCGCAAGTCATGAATCGGGGGGCCGCCTGGAGGATTGAGGGTGTCTGGTCTGCCGTCTTCGCGGGCAAGCCTCGCTCCTACAGGGCGGCGTTGCGTTTGTAGGCGCGAGCCTGCTCGCGATGGCCACAACTCGGTCTCGGAATTTACCCCCGAGCCTCAAGAATCATGCAAGTCGTCGACCCCGTCGCATACAACCGCCCATCCACATCATAAATCCGCCCCTCGGCCAGCGCGGTGGAGCGGCCCAGATGCACAATTTTCCCTTCGGCCCGGACCGGTCCGCTGGCGCCGGTCAACGCCCGGACGTAGCTGATGCGCAAGTCCAGCGTCGTATACCCCTGGCCCTTCTTGAGCTGTGTATGAATCGCACAGCCCATGCACGAATCCAGCAAGGTCGCCGCGTAGCCGCCATGCACGCTGCCCAGCGGGTTGTAGTGCCGCGAATCCGGCGTGCCCTGGAAAATGAACAGCCCGGCCGACCATTCGATGGGGATGAAATCCATCAAGGCGCCGATGGGCGGTGAAGGCAGTGCGCCGTCGCCGATACCCTGGAAAAACTCGGCGGGTGACAGCGCGCTGACCTCAGCCATGGACAGGCTGCCCGGTCCGGCCAGACGCGAGCGCATGGCCTGTTCCTGGGCGATCCATTGGGCGAGGGTGGCGTCGCGGGTGGGGCTTTGCATGATGAGTTCCTCGAACGAGAGCGGATATTATGGTTGTAATTCCGATCGATATTATGTCCGAAATAAAAACTCCGCCAGCCCCGCGTGTCGAGTCGTCACACGCTATCGCCCAGGCGCAACTCCTCGCCGATTACCGGCCCTGTCGAAACCTTTGCCATCGTTCTCCAGGTAGAACGCTCAGGCTGATTTTTGCCGTCTAGTGGATTGAAGCGTTCGGTCTTAAGCTGAGTCCATTGCGTCAAACAACGAATTTGGAGGCAGGATGAAAAACATCATCGGTATTTACACCAGCCCGCGCACCCACTGGGTCGGCGACGGTTTCCCGGTTCGCACACTGTTTTCCTATGACAACCTGGCCAAACACATCAGCCCGTTTTTGCTGCTCGATCATGCTGGCCCCGCCGAATTCACCCCGACCACCGAGCGTCGTGGCGTGGGTCAGCATCCGCACCGCGGTTTCGAAACCGTGACCATCGTTTACAAGGGCGAAGTGGAGCACCGCGACTCCACCGGCAGCGGCGGCAGGATTGGCCCCGGCGATGTGCAATGGATGACCGCGGCGTCGGGGATTCTCCACGAGGAATTTCACTCCGAAGAGTTCGCCAGGACCGGCGGCACCCTGGAAATGGTGCAGCTGTGGGTCAACCTGCCGGCCAGGGACAAAATGGCCGATGCCGGTTATCAGACGATTCTCGATGGCGACATCCCGAACCTCCCGCTCAAGGACAAGGCTGGCAGCTTGCGCTTGATCGCGGGCGAGTTTGAGGGGCACACCGGTCCGGCGCGCACGTTCACGCCGATCGACGTCTGGGACCTGCGCCTCAACGGCGGCAAGTTGTTGACCCTCGACCTGCATGAAGGCCGTAACACCGCGCTGGTGGTGTTGCGCGGCACGGTTGAGGTCAACGGCCTGGAACTTATGCGCGAAGGGCAGTTGGCGTTGTTCGAACGCGATGGCCATCAGCTCAGCCTGGAAGCCAATGATGACGCCGTGGTGTTGCTGCTCAGCGGCGAGCCGATCGACGAACCGATTGTCGGTCACGGCCCGTTCGTGATGAACAGCGAGCAAGAGATTCATCAGGCCTTTGCTGACTTCCAGTCGGGCCGTTTCGGCCAGATGAGCGATTGAGCTCATTGTCTTGACGCTGGGCTGTGCCAACACTCATCCCTGTGGGAGCGAGCCTGCTCGCGAATGCGGTAGGACAGCCACCGACTCAGTGACTGTCTGACCGCCATCGCGAGCAGGCTCGCTTCCACAGTTTTTTGAGGTGTTATCAGATCCGCATTTACTCCTACACTGTGCCCATCCGTACATGGCTGGAGTTGTTTGATGCTGTCACTGCTTACCAATCACCCCTTGATCAGCGCGCTGGTCCTGATCCTGATTGATCTCGGCTTGTGGCGCTTGATCAGTGCCAACGGCAGCAACTGGAAACTGGTCGTGCGGCTGGTGATTTTTGCGCTGTTCAGCGTCTTGTTGTTCAACGAAGGCATGAACCCGCTGGAGCCGGCACCCTGGGCCGATAACGTACCGCTGCACCTGGCGGCCACGGGGTTGCAGATCGGCTGGTGGCTGTTCGGCGCGCGCACCCTGACGGTGTTGATCGGTGCAGTGATGATGCAACGGGTCGGGCACACGGGGCGGTTGCTGCAGGATCTGCTCGGTGCGGTGATCTTTCTGATCGCCGTCATCGCCGCCCTGGCCTATGTGCTCGAACTGCCGGTCAAAGGCGTGCTCGCGACCTCCGGTGCGTTGGCGATCATCGTCGGCCTGGCCTTGCAAAGCACCCTCAGCGACGTGTTCTCCGGGATCGTCCTCAACACCACCAAACCCTATCAACTGGATGACTGGATCTCCATCGACGGCACCGAAGGCCGGGTCACCGACATCGATTGGCGCGCCACGCGCCTGCAAACGTCCCAGGGCAGCATGGTGGTGATTCCCAACTCGCTGGCGGCCAAGGCCAAGATCATCAATTTCAGCCGGCCGAGCGATATGTTCGGCGTCTCGATCAGCCTGCAACTGAGCCCGCACGCGCGCCCGCAAACGGTGCTCGACGCGTTGGAGCGGGCGATGCAGGGTTGCCGTTATCTGCTGAGCAAACCGGCACCAAGTGTGGCGTTGAAAGGCTCGAGCGCCAGTGGCGTGGAGTACGAAATCAGTGGCTTCGTGGTCTCCATGGATCAGAAACGCATGGTGCGCAATCTGCTGTTCGACCTGGCGTACCGGCACTTGCAGGCGTCTGGTGTCAGCCTGTTGTCGAGCGTCGAGTCCAACGCGCCTGCCGTCCTGTCACGGCCACGGGCGTTGCTGGACAGTTCGAACATTTTCTCGACCCTGCGTCAGGAAGAGAAAGACACCTTCAGCCAGAACATGACCCTGCAAACCTTCCGCGCCGGTGACATGATCCTGCCGGCGGGTGAGGTCAGCGATCACCTGTTCATCATCGAATCGGGTGTGGTCTCGGTGCAGTTGAGCCGGGGCGGGGTCAAGTTCGAATCCGGGCGCATGGGCCCGGGCGAGGTGATCGGCGAGGGCGGGATTTTGTCCGATACCGCGCTGCCGGCGGAGTTCAGCGCCAAGACCGCCTGCAGCTTGTATCGCATCGAGAAGGACTACCTCAAACCGTGCCTGGATGCGCGTCATGACATCAGCGAAGCGATGACGGCGTTGCTGGATTTCCGCTTGCACAAGGCGCAGGCCCTGACCCAGGAAGTGCCGAAGGTGGTGGAGAAGAAAGGGTTTTTGCGCTGGTTGCGCAGTCGGGCGTAGGGATCTTCGGGGATGAGCACTGCGCGGTTCGTGAGCAGGCAAACCGCGTTTCAGCTCGCCAATCCATCATCGGCACATCCAATGGTCTCCTTGACTTTGGTGATATTGGTTATTTGTGAGAGGGGTGTGGGGGATTAACTTGGCTCCACCCCCATTTGGTATTGGAGTCCACCATGAAACCTCGCCTCGATTTCTACACCGCGTCCCCTGACGCACTCAAAGCCATGATCGCGCTGGAAGGCGCGGTTTCGAAGCTGCCGCTGGAAAAGACCCTGATCGAACTGGTCAAGCTGCGCACCTCGCAAATCAACGGCTGCGCCTTCTGCCTGGACATGCACAGCGCCGATGCGCGCAAGGGCGGTGAAGACGAGCGCCGTCTGTACACATTGTCGGCCTGGCGTGAAACGCCGTTCTTCACCCCGCGTGAACGTGCGGCGCTGGCGTGGACCGAGTCCCTGACGCTGCTGAGCCAGACTCACGCGCCGGATGAGGACTACGAACTGGCGGCGTCCGAGTTCAGCCCGAAGGAATTGGTCGACCTGACCGTGGCCATTACCACCATCAACGCCTGGAATCGCCTGGCGGTGGGTTTCCGCAAAATGCCTCAAGCCTGATCAATGAGCGTCTGCTGACGGCGCGGCCGGTGGCTGCACCTTGCGCATCAAGGGCACCATCGCCGTGGCAATGATGAAGCACACCATAATCATCAGAAAGGCGTCGCCGTAGGTCTGGGTCTGGGCTTCGCGGTAGGTCAGCAGCCAGAGTTGATGCAGGCTGGCGGTGACGCCGGCGTCGCCGCTCTGGCCGAGGGCGGCGAAGTTATTGCCGACCTGGGACAGCCATTGGTTCAGCGCTTCGTTGGTGCTGTTGAGGTTTTCCGCCAACCGGGTGAAGTGCAGGTTGGTGCGGTCGTTGAGGATGGTCGCACACGCGGCAATGCCGATGGCGCCCCCCAGGTTCCGCATCAGGTTGAACAGCCCCGAGGCATGTTTGAGCCGTGCCGGCGCCAGTCCGCCGAGGGTCAATGTCACCGCTGGCGGCACGGCCAATTGCTGGGCGATTCCGCGCAAGGCTTGCGGCAGCATCAGTTCTTTGGCCCCCCAGTCATGGGTGATCGGGCTGAAATCCCACATCGACAGCGCGAACAGACCAAGGCCGCTCATCATGATCCAGCGCAGGTCGATGCGATTGGCCAGAAAGGCGTACAGCGGAATCGCCATGATCTGGAACACTCCGGTGGAGAAAACTGCCAGACCAATGTCCAGCGCACCGTAGCCGCGCACCCGGCCGAGGAACAGCGGCGTCAGGTAAATGGTGGCAAACAGACCGATCCCGGTGACGAACGAGAAGAAACAACCGAGGGCGAAGTTGCGGTCCTTCAAGGCGCGCAAATCGACGATCGGGTTCGCCACATGCAAGGTTCGCCCGATGAAAGCCAGGCCGGCCAGGCCACTGATCCATGCCGTGGTCAAAATTGTGCTGTCGCTGAACCAGTTCCAGCGCGGACCTTCTTCGAGGGTGTATTCCAGGCAACCGAGAAACAGCGCCATGAACACCATGCTCAAGTAGTCGGCGCCCTTGAGCAGCGACAGTTCCGGCTGGTCGATTTTCACCAGCATCGGCACTGCCACCGCGACGAAAATCCCCGGCACCAGATTGATGTAGAACAGCCAGTGCCAGGATGAAATGTCGGTGATCCAGCCACCAATCACCGGCCCCAGGGTCGGTGCCAGCGAAGCCACTGCGCCGATGGTCGCGGCCGCGATCACCCGTTGTTTGCCGGTGAAGAAAAAGAACGCGGTGGTGAATACCAGGGGGATCATCGAACCACCGAGAAAGCCTTGCAGGGCACGGAAGGCGATCATGCTCTGGATGTTCCAGGCCGCGCCGCAGAGCAGGCTGGCCAAGGTGAATCCCACCGCAGAAGCGCAAAACAGCCAGCGCGTCGAGAACACCCGCGACAGCCAGCCCGACAGCGGGATCACGATGATTTCGGCAATCAGGTAACTGGTTTGCACCCACGCCGTTTCATCGGTGCCGGCCGAGAGTCCGCCGCCGATGTCACGCAGCGAAGCGGAGACGATCTGGATATCCAGCAGCGCGATGAACATGCCGATACACATGGAGGCAAAGGCGAAAACCTTGGTCGCCGTCGCCATGTTCGCGGCATTGAACGGTTGCGCGGGGGCGGCGAGGGCGCGGCTCATGGCGCGCGGGCCACGGCCGGGGTTGCAGGTTCCTTGCGAGTGTCCACTTCGGCGGTGACCGACAGGCCCGGACGCAGGTGGCCGAGCACGCCATCGGCCGGATCAAGCACGATGCGCACTGGCACCCGCTGAACGATTTTAGTGAAGTTGCCGGTGGCGTTTTCCGGCGGCAGCACGCTGAACTGTGAGCCACTGGCCGGCGCGAGGCTGTCCAGATGACCATGAAATTCCTGCCCGGAAAGCACGTCGGCATGAATAACCACCCGCTGCCCCGGATTCATGCGCGCCAGTTGATCTTCCTTGAAGTTGGCATCGACCCACAGGCCACTCGACGGTACCACCGACAGCAGTTGCGAACCGGCCTGGGCATAAGCGCCGACCCGCGCCCGACGATTGCCGATTACGCCGTCCACTGGGGCCTTCAGTTCGGTGTAACCCACGTTCAGTTGCGCCAGATCACGTTCGGCGTGGGCCTGCATCAGCGCGGCACGGGCCTGCTGCTTTTGCGTTGCGATCACGTTGAGCTGCCGCTGCGCCGCCAGCAGTTCGGCCTGGGCCCTCGAACTGAGGGCCTGAGCCGTTTTGAACGTCGCGTCGGCGCGTTGGGCGCTTTCCACCGAGACCGCATTACTGCCAACCAGTTTTTTGTAGCGCGCATTGTCGTCCCGTGAGCGAGCGGTTTCGGCGCCGGCGGCATCGATGCCGGCGCGGGCCTGGCCGATCACCGCGTGTTGCAGTTGTTCGGTGGCGTCGAGGTTGGCCAGCAACGCTTCTTCGGCGGCCACCGCGCCGTCGGCCCTGGCCAGGTCGGCGCGGTAGTCACGGGCGTCGAGGCGGATCAGCACGTCGCCGGCCTTGACCTTCTGATTGTCGGTGACCAGCACTTCTTCGATGTACCCCGCGACTTTCGGGCCGATCACTGTCACGTCGCCGCCAATATAGGCATCGTCGGTTTCTTCAATGAAACGCCCGGTGGTCCACCAATGCGTCGCGTACAGCCCGGCAAACACCAGGGCAGCGATGGCCGCCGTCAGCAAGATCAACCGTTTGAGCAGAGGAGACTTGGGTGTGCTCACCGGGACAGCGACGTCGGGTTCGAGGCTGGGCATGCTGGTCATTGAGTAAATACCTATGGGAAGCGGGTCTTTATTACGCATGTAATATGACGTAGGTAATATTTTGTGGCAAATGATTTCTGTTGCCAGTCGTCAGGGCGATGACAGCGGGAACGAACAGGAACGACAAGGAAACCAATTGTTTAAGAAATGTAAGCGTTGTAGGACGCGTCTTGCATTTGCGTAGGAACGATCTGACTATCACTCGCATTGATGGGGTGGCATTAAGCCATTTGATGATGACAGGGATGTTGAGTGCCGTATTCGTTTCGCGTTGTGCCTCGCCGTTGTTGCTCGCCTTGCACGCTGTTGTTGGCTTCGTTGTTGAGCCTGAGTGCTTCTGCACTCCAGGCGGCAGAGCCCTCCGCCCCAGGCCAGGAAGTGTTGCGCCAGCAACAACAGCAACAGCGCGATCTGCAACAGCTGCAACTGGAGCAGCGTCGCCGGCAACTGGAGCGCGGCAGCTTTGGTCCTGCGCCGGTCGCGCCGGCCGTCCCCGCCAGTGTGCCCGCCGATGAACGCTGCTGGCCCCTAAGTGGCACGCGTGTCGGTGGCGTCACCCTGATCAGCAGCAAGACCCTCGACGAGCGGATTAAGCCGCAACTGTCGTCGTGCATGGGCGTCGGCCAGATCAACCATCTGCTGGCGACCATCACCGGCCTGTATGTGGACGCGGGGTACATCGCCAGTCGGCCGTACCTGCGCAGCGCTCCGGTCGCCGGGCAATCGCTGGATATCGTGGTCGATGAAGGTTACGTCGAGTCCATCGAACTGGCCGACCAGCGCCTGCCGGTGTCCCTTGGTGGCGCCTTCCCTGGAATGCTCGGCAAGCCGCTGTACCTGCGCGATCTTGAGCAAGGCCTGGATCAGTTGAACCGCTTGCGTTCGCTTGACCTGACGGCCGACATAGCCCCCGGCTTGCAGCCCGGCGCCTCGCGGATCATCCTGCGTTCGCGCAGCAGCGGAGAGTCTCGCTGGGCGTTGGGCCTGGGCGTCGACAACCTCGGCAGCGCCAGCACCGGGCGTGATCGCGACACCCTGAGCCTGAGCCTCGACAGTCCGCTGGAGCTCAATGACGCCCTCAACGTGAGTGCCAGTGACACCCTCAATCGCGGTGATCGCTACAGCCGCAACGCCAGCGTTTACTACGCCATTCCCTACGGTTACTGGACCTACAGCGTATTCGCCAGCCATGCCGAATACCGCGCGCCGTTCAAGCTCAGCACCCTGAAATTCCACAGCAGCGGCATCACCGACCAGCTCAGCGTGCGCGCCGACCGGGTGTTGTGGCGCGATCAGAGCCATCAGTTCAGCGCCAACCTGCAACTGGCCCACAAGGACGTCGACAGTTATCTGGAGAACATTCGCCTCGGTATCCAGAGCCCGACCCTGACCGTGGTCGAAGCCGGTTTGAACCTGTTCTGGCTCAACAGCGCCGTGTGGAACCTGGACGTCAATTACGCCCAGGGCCTGCGCTGGTTCGGTGCCGATGACGATGCCCAGCGCCAGGTCAACGACCTGCCCAAGGCGCAGTTTCGCAAGTACCGCGCCGGTCTCAGCCAATGGCGAAACGGCCAGTTTGGTCAGCAGACATGGCAGTGGCAAAGCCAGTTGAACATTCAGTACAGCCCCGATCCGCTGCCGGCCATCGAACAACTGCTCGGCACCGATGATTCCGCCGTGCGCGGTTACCGGGTCAACAGTGCGTCCGGTGCCAGCGGCGCGATCTGGCGCAACACCTTGCGCCTGCCGTTGCGCAGCGATTGGCCGGTGCAAGTCACCCCGCGCCTGGGGCTGGACAACGGCTGGATCAAGGCCGACCACGGCACCCAGGGGCAACGCCTGAGCGGGGCCAGCGCCGGGGTGAACCTGAGCTGGAAAAACCTGCAAGTGGACGTCGATTACCAACGCAGCCTCAACACCCCCAGCGGTTTAAGGCATGAGCCAGAGACCTGGCTGATGCGCATGGGGTTGCAGATATGACCACCGACTCACCCGACACACATTCAGCCGTCGGACCTGTGCGCGACAGCCTCGGCAATCATCCCAACGCGCAACGTGATGCCGCACTTTTATTGAGAGGTTCCTATGCCTGAACAAACATTTGCGTTCCATCTTTCCCCTCGGGGAAAACTGCGCTGGGCGATTGCCAGCCTGTTCCTGATTGCCCATCTGCCAAACGCCCTCGCGGGTGGCGTGGTGGTCGCACCGGGCCCCGGCGGCACCGCACAACTGCAAACCCAGGGCGGAGTGCCGATCGTCAATATCGTTGCACCCAACGGCTCGGGCCTGTCGCATAACCAGTTCCTCGATTACAACGTTGATCGCCAGGGCCTGGTGTTGAACAACGCCTTGCAGGCCGGGCAATCCCAACTCGCCGGGCAACTGGCCGCCAACCCGCAGCTCCAGGGCCAGGCCGCGAGCGTGATCCTCAACGAAGTGGTCAGCCGCAACGCCTCGGCCATCAACGGTGCCCAGGAAATCTTCGGCCGCGCCGCCGATTATGTGTTGGCCAACCCCAACGGCATCTCGGTGAACGGCGGCAGTTTCATCAACACACCGAACGCCAATCTGGTGGTCGGCCGTCCCGAATTGAACGACGGCAAGCTGCAAGCCCTGAGCACCCGTGAGGCCTCCGGGACGTTGCAGATTCAGGGCGCGGGCCTGCAAAACCATGAGGGCTCGATCAACCTGATCGCCCCGCGCATCGACAGCCAGGGCAGCCTCAACGCTCGGGATCAGCTGAACCTCACCGTCGGCCGCAATCAGGTGGATTACGCCTCGGGCCAGGTGAAAACCGTGGACCCGGCCGGCAACACCACCGACCACCGCATCGACGCCAGCCTGTTTGGCGCCATGCAAGCGGGGCGCATCAACATCGTCAGCACCGCTGAAGGCGCCGGCGTGCGGGTCGGGCCGGTGCAGGTCGCGGGTCGCGAGGGCGTGCAGATTCACTCTGCAGGGGATTTGAGCATCAGCGGCCAAGCCGTCCCCGACAGCCTTGAGGTAATCCGGGCAGGCGTTCGCAGCAGCCAGGGTGACGTCCGCTTGCACAGTGGCAAGGACCTGACCCTGGCCGCCGCCGACGTCAGTGGCCGTGACGTCAAACTCGACGCCGGACGCAACTTGACCTTGAGCACCGTCGAAAGCCGCCGTCTCCAGGAGACGCGCGAAAACTGGAACAACAGCACCATCGGCATCACCTGGGAAACCTACGACCGCACGCAGACCGACAGCGATTCACGCCAGCACGGCAGCCAGATTCTCGCCAGCCGCGACGCGCAATTGTCGTCCGCTGGTGACACTGAACTGAAAGCGGCCAAGGTCAAAGCGGCGAACAATCTGACCGTGCAAAGCGGCGGCGATCTACGCCTGAGCGCCGCCACCGAAAGCCACACCCAGACCGATCAGGGCAACCACCGCAAACACTTGTGGAAAGCCGATTGGAACACCAGCAGCGAAGAGCAGCGCAGCATCACCAGCCACTTGGAGGGCGGCAACATCGCCCTGCAGACCGCCGCGTTATTGCGTTCCGAAGGGGCTGAGTTGAGCAGCGCCGCTGACATCCACCTCGCGGGCAAACAGGTGGAAATCACCAGTGCGAGCCGCACTCAGCGCACCAGCGACAACCGTTACTCGGGCGATCTGGTGGGCGGCGGTTTCTTTGGCAAGACCGGCGACGCCGATCAGGGCAAGACCCAGAACCAGGGCAGCAAAATCAACGCGGCCGGCAAGTTGATCGTCAAGGCGGACGACGTGCGGATCAGCGGCAGCCAGGTGCGCGGCGGTACCGAATCGAGCGTCATCAGCGACAAGGGTTCGCTGGTGATCGATGGCGTACAGGACACTTCTCACACCAACAGCCACGACAAGGACAGCAAGTTCTTCGGCATCACCAAGGACGAAACCCGGCAGAACGCCAAGGACAGCAGCACGGTGCGCAGCGAGCTGACCTCGGACAGCAACCTTGGGCTCAAGAGCGCCAAGGACATTGAGGTGGCCGGTTCCACGGTCAAGGCTGGCGGCAACCTGAGTGCTGACGCGGCGGGGGATGTGAAGGTGCATTCCGCGCAAGACACTCGCGACAGCAGCACAACCACCGAGACGCGTGGCTTCGATGCCTACGCCAGGGAAAACAGTCCGGACGCCGGGCAGTATCGTGCCGGTGTGCATTACGAAGGCAAGCAGAAAACCGTGACCGGCAACGACATCAAGCAGCAGGGCTCAAGCCTCAGCGGCGGCACTGTGCAACTGGCGGCGGGCGGCGACCTGACGCTCAAAGGCTCCGAGGTCAACGCCACACACGGCGACGCGACGCTGACCGGCAAGAACGTCTCGCTGCTGGCCGAGCAGAACAGCCACAGCACCTCGACGGATAAAACCGGCACCAGCGGCGGCTTCTACTACACCGGCGGCCTCGACCGCGCCGGCAGTGGCATCGATTTCGCGCACACCTCCTCGCAAGACACCACTGGCACAACCACCGCGCAAACCAGCAGCGTGCAGAGCAGCGGCAACCTGAACATCAACACCGGCAAACTGACCACCGAAGGCGCGCGTCTGGATGCCGGCAAAGGCCTGAATGTCGCTGCCGTCGAGGTAGACAATCGCGCTGCGCACAACACCGACAGCAGCACCCACAAAGACAGCAACTGGTCAGCGGACATCGGCGCCAACGTCGAGTACAAGGACATCGCCCGGCCGATCGCCGGAGCGGTCAAGGATGTGCTGGCCGGCAAGGTGCCGGACAAGGATGCGCTGGCCAACCTCGGTCAACCCAACGTCGGCATCGGCGTTGCGATCGGTCATCAGAACGCCAGCCATACCGAGCAAACCAGCACCGCCGTGGTCAGCCAGTTCAAGGGCGGCACCGTGGAGATGAACGTGGCCGGGACGTTGCAGGACCAGGGCACTCAGTACCAAGCGAGCACGGGCAAGGTCAACATCAACGCCGATACCTTGGTGGCGACCGCCGCGAATAACACCCACCGCAGGACCGATCAGGCGCTGGACGCCAAGGCTGATGTGCGGGTCTACACCAAGACCGGTGAGGACGTGAACGTCGCCGGCAGCGGTGCGGGTGGCAGCAGCCAGACGCGCAAGGACACGTCCACTGCTGTCGTCGGCAGCTATGCCGGCAGCAAAGGGGTGACCATCAATCTGCGTGGCGATGGCCAGTTCGAAGGCAGCCATTTCGATGGCGGGCAGGGCGGTGTCTCGATCAAGACCGGCGGTGACCTGGCGCTGAATCAGGCCACTGACCGCCAGAGCAACGACACCTCCAGCCTACGCGGCAACGGCTCGTTGAACGTCGGCACTGCACCGGGCACCAACGGCACCAATGTCGATCTGGGTGCGGGTTTCCAGCTCGATCACACCGGCAAACAAACCCGGGACAGCCAGGCGCAGGTGTCGAGTATTCAGGGTAAAGGTCCGGTGCTGTTGAGCAGCGGTGGCGATCAGATCCTGCAAGGGACGAAGGTCGACACGCGGGGCGGCATTGACCTGAAGGCTGGCGGCCAACTCGATCTGCAAGCGGCAACCGACACCCACACCGCGACCGGCAGCAACCTCGGCGGCGGCCTCAAGGTGGGCGGCAGCAAAACCAGCACGGAGATAAGTGCTGACCAGGGCGGCAACGTGAGCGGCAATTTCAACATCGGTCGGGTCAACGAAACGACACGGACTTTGACCGGTGGACAGCTCAACAGCCAGGGCAACATCGCCCTCGGTGGTGACGCGATCCACCTGCAAGGCACCCAGGTCAGCGCCCCGAGCGTCAGCCTCGATGCGCAGAGCGGCGGCATCCTCCAGGCGTCGGCCGAGTCCACACAGAACCGCACAAACTGGAATGTGGCACTGAATGCCGGCGGCAACCTGAGCAACAGCACACCGGTCGTCGCGGATGAAAAGCACGTCGCCACAAGTGATCACGGCTTCAATGCCGGGGCCAAGGTCGGCGTGGATTACCTGCAAGGCACGATCCAGCAGAACAGCCAGATCAAGGCTGACAACGTGGTGTTGAACAGCGTGGGTGATACTCGTCTGGCGGGTGCGCGGATTGATGCGACGACCGTCAGCGGCAAGGTCGGCGGTGACCTGAGCGTGGAAAGTCGCCAGGACAGCCAGACTAGCGCCAAGGTTGATGTTGACCTCGGCCTGACAGGCAAGAAGGTTGCACCAGCCGACAAGGACAAAGTGGCCGAGAACACCAAACCGGGCGGGACTGACTACAAGCCGACACTGAAACTAGATGGCGGTTACGCGCATAAGGACAGCGTCGGCCAGGCTTCCGGTATCAGTGGCAGCCAGGGTGTAAGTCTAAAGGTGGGCGGCGCCACGCAACTGAGCGGTGCACGGATTGCATCGACTGACGGCCGCGTGGGGCTCGGTGGTTCCAAAGTCACCACTGCCACCGTGAGCAACCGTGATTACGGGATCAACGCCGGTCTGGATTTGCCTGAAAAGGCAGAAGGTGAAGCCGGTAAACCGGTCGTTACAACCCCGGGTGAGCACAGCATCAAACTCGGTCCGGTCACCCTGGGCGGTCATTACGACAGCCAATCGTTACAAGCTGGGATCGACGAGAAAAATATCTAGGCTCCGCCTTCCCTGTGGGAGCGAGCACGCTCGCTTCCCCATTTGATTGTTAGCGGGAAACTTGCGGTGCGTGACTCGGAGGGGTTCTCAGCCCTGCCGTTTCACCACCGTCCACCGTCAACACCGTACCGTTGACGTAGCTGGACGCTGGCGACAGCAACCAGCAAATCGCCTGGGCCACTTCTTCGGGCGCGGCCAGGCGGCCTACGGGAATCCTTGCGGTCAGGGCAGCCAGACGAGGTGCGTCCTTCATGATCGCGTCCATCATGCGCGTGGCGATCTGACCGGGGCACACCGCGTTGAACCGTACGCTTGCGCCATATTCCAGGGCCAGCGCCTGCGTCATGCCAATCAAGGCCGCCTTGCTGGCGCAGTAAGTGGCCAGTCCCTCTTCGCCGGTCTTGCCGGCGATCGACGACACATTCACCACCGCTCCATGACCCGCCTGCAAGCCGGGCAAGGCGTGCTTGATGAAGAAAAATGCCGAGCGGGTGTTGACCTCGAACATCGTGTCCCATTCCAGTTGTGAGGTCTGTGTGAGCGCCTTGCGCCCGGCCATGCCGGCGTTGTTGACCAGACCTTGCAAGGAGCCGTTACCCAGTTCCAGTGCGCGGTAGACGACGCGTTGACAGTCGGCCTCTTGCCGCACGTCGCCCGCCACGAACGTGCTGCCCGGCAGGCGCTGGGACAGCTGCTCTCCCGCATCGACGTCACGTCCAGTGAACACCACTGACATGCCCTGGCCGATTAACTGCTCTACGGTGACGGCACCGATGCCCTGGGTGCCGCCGGTCACGATGTACATGCTCATAGGTTATTGCTCCTTGAGTTGGCGGGCGTTGCGTTGTGCTCGCAAGGTCAGCCAGGTAGTGGTCATCAGCCCGACAATGCCCACCAGTAGCAACAATGTCGACATGGCGAGAATCGAGGGGTCGATGGTGTCGCGTATGCCATCGAACATTTGCCGGGGCAAGGTCCGTTGGCTGGGGCCGCCGATGAACAGCACCACGACGATTTCGTCGAACGATGTCATGAAGGCGAAGAGTGCGCCCGATATCACACCAGGTGCGATGATTGGCAAAGCAATACCCGCGAAGGCCCGCACAGGTGAGGCGCCGGACATGGCGGCGGCCTTGAGCAAGGTCATGTCGAAACCCTGCAGGCTGGCGGCAACACTGATCAGGACGAAAGGCGTGGCCAGGACGGTGTGGGCCAGAATCAGACCGAACAAAGTACCTGTCAGGCCCAGTTTGCCGAAGAGAAAATACATGCCCAGCCCGGAGATCACAGGTGGGAAAATCATCGGTGAAATCAGCAGGCCGAGCATTCCGCTGGCGGCTGGCAGGTTGCGGCGTGCAAAGGCCAGCGCGGCCAGCGTTCCGAGCAATGTCGCCAGCAGTGTCGAGGCGATGCCGACCCACAGGCTGTTGCTCAGCGCTTGCATCCAGGGACCGCTGGTGAATACCCGTTCATACCATTGCAGGGAGAGTCCCGGGAGCGGGTAGGAGAGGAACGTGCCACTGCTGAATGAAATCGGTACCACCGCCAACAGTGGTGCGATCATGAAAATGCTCATCAATAGACCGAACAACACATGAGCCTTGCGGGCGAGGTAAGCCTGTATGAAATGGTTCATGGGAGCTCCTTCAGCGCAGGCCGGCAATCTGGCGAATACCCACCAGGCGCGCGGCCAGCAGGTAAATGACCATGACACAGGAAATCAGCACCAGCCCGAGTGCCGAGGCCATGCCCCAATTGACGGTGGTGTTGGTATAGAACGCAATGAAATAGCCAAGCATCTGTTCGCGGGCACTGCCCACCAGGGTCGGCGTCACGTAGTAACCCGCCGCGACGATGAACGTGAGCAGGGTGCCGGAACCGATCCCCGTCAAGGTCAGGGGCAAGTAGACCTGCATGAACCCGCGTATGGGATGAGCGCCGAGTGAGGCTGAGGCGCGCATGAAATGGGGCGGGATATTTTTCATCACGTTGTACAGCGGCAGCACGCTGAACGGCAGCAGGATGTGCACCATCACGATGTACACACCCGACAGGTTGAAAATCATCGGCAGCGGGTGATCGATCAGGCCGAAGCGCAGCAGTAACGTGTTGACGATGCCTTTGTCCTGCAGTACCACGATCCAGGCCGTGGTTCGTGCCAGCAACGAGGTCCAGAACGGCAGCATGACCGCCAGAAACAGCAAGACTTGCAGGGCCGGTGAAGCCTTGACCATCAACGCGGCAAACGGAAAGCCCAGCAACAGACACAACAGCGAGACTATCAGGGCGATTTTCAGGGTCTTGAAGGTCAAGTCCAGGTACACCCGCTGGCTTTCTTCGACCGGCGCGACACCTTGATCCGTTTGCTTCAAGTCCAGGGCGGCCAGCAGGTAATACGGCGTATAGGCCGGGGACGCGCGGCGAAAGTCCTCCCACACCTGTGGTGAAATCCAGCGTTCATCGATGGCGGCCAAACGCTCTCGGGCGCTCTGGCTTTCCGGGTTCGCCAGCGGCGTTCTGTAGGTCCGTGCGGTGTTCATGACCAGGAAGCGATAACCACTGTTCTCGTAGTTGAGGCGTCGTGCCGCCTCACCAATGACTGCATTGCTCGGGGCGTTGATAAAGTCTTGCTCGAGCGCATCGAACACCCGGTCAGTTGGCAGCGCCGTTGAATCCTTCGCCGGCTCGTCGACCATCGTCCTGATGGCCGTGGGGAACGCTTGTAGCAGTTCGGGATTGCTGACGGCCCGGTAGAACATCATGCCGATCGGCAGAGCGAAGAAAACACAGGTGTAAGCCAGCAGCGGCAAGAGCAGCAGCATCGAAACCCAGCGCTTGCGGCGACTGGATTGATAATGGGCGACGGCCAGCGTGTCGACGCAAGCCGGTGCATCTATTGAGGAAACGGACATAGTGAAACCCACCTTGATAAAACCATACTCGAACCGCGCCTCCGTCATCGGCGGCGCGGTCTTGAGGCCTGTTTACTGTGCGACCCAGCGGGTAAACCGGTTCATCAGGTCTTCCTCGTAGTTGACCCAGAACGGTGTATCGAGCAGCAGGGCATCTTTCATGTTGGCCGGGGCGTTGGGCAACGCGCTGGCCGTCTTCTCATCCATGGCCGCTATGGCCTTGCTGTTGACAATGCCGTAAGGAATCGCGTGGGCGAAATCGCTTTGGGCCTTGGCACCGAGGATGTAGTCGAGGAGTTGATAACTGGCGGTTTTGTTCGGGGTGTTCTTGATGATGGTCCAGTAGTCCATGCTGTACAGCTGTTGCTGCCAGATCAGTGGAAAATGGTTTCCCTGTTGATTGGCGATGGCGATCCGGCCGTTGTAGGCGGCACTCACGGCGATGTTACCGGCGGCCAGCCATTCCAGCGGCTGAGCGCCGGTTTCCCACCATTGGATGTAGGGTTTGATTTGGTCCAGTTTGGCAAATGCACGGTTCTGTCCCGCCGGGGTCGCCAGCAATTTATAGACGTCGGCCGGTGCGACACCGTCGGCCATCAAGGCAATTTCCAGGGTCATGCGTGCCTGTTTACGCAAGCCGCGTTTGCCTGGCCATTTCTGGACGTTCCAGAAATCAGCCCAGCTTTTCGGGCCGTCGGCGCCAAATTTTTTCGGGTCGTAGGTCATCACTTCGGACCAAACAAACGCCCCCACACCGCACTCCGAAAAGGCCTCGGGATTAACCTCGGGCGCATTCTTCAATTGTTTGTGATCCAGGTCTTCGAGCAGGCCCTGTTCGCAGGCCAATTCCATTTCGTTCTGGTCCATCTGCACCAGGTCCCACGTGGGATTACCTGACTCGACCATCGCTTTCTGTTTCGCCAGGCCGCCGCCGTAGCTGTCTTGAACCACCGGTTTGGCGCTTTGCGCGGCAAACGGTTTGAACCAGGCCTTGTCGAAAGCCTCCTGCGTGGCGCCACCGAAACCGACCACCGTCAGGTCGCGGGCCTGGGCGAGGGGGCCGGTCAGTGCCAGCGTGAGTACAAGGGCCAAGCGTGTTGAATGTGAGTGCATGGTGCAACTCTCCTGCTGAAGGAAAAGCAAATAGGGATTAGCGGGTGTACCGGCAGGAAAGCGGCTCAGGTCGAGTGATCGAAACTGTGCATAGTGATGACCTTCTTATTGTTGTGGGTGTGGTGTGTTTCGGTGGTGACAAGGGTTTTGGGTCAGGCGCGGAGCGGTGCTCAACCCTGCGCGAAAACCCGCGCGTCTTCGGGGCGCCAGCTAAAACCGATGCGCTGACCGTTGTTCAAGCCCTTGATGGCCTCATCGTTGGCGGTTTTCACAATCAGCGTGTCGTCGTTGTCCAGTTTCAAGTGAATGCGCAGGTGATCGCCCAGGTAGACACGGTCGGCCAGAGTTGCCTGATAGCTGTTCTGATTGATCGGGGACAGTCGGATGTTCTCCGGACGGATCAGCAGCTCGACTTTTTTCGAGGCGCCGATTGGCATCGTCACGCCCATGCCACGGGCCTCGAAACCAGCGTCAAGTGCGATCTCGACCTCATGCCCATGGCGTGCAACGAGACTCCCGCGCAATACATTGTTTTCACCGATAAACGTGGCCACGTAAGCGTTTTCAGGATGCTCGTACAGCGAAACCGGATCGCCGATCTGGGCAATATCACCTTGATGAAACACGGCTACCCGGTCGGACATGGTCAAGGCTTCGCCCTGATCGTGGGTCACGTACACCACCGTGACGCCGAGTCTTCGATGCAACTGTTTGATTTCGTACTGCATGTGCTCGCGCAGGTTCTTGTCGAGAGCGCCGAGCGGTTCGTCCATCAGGATGACCTGTGGCTCGAATACCATGGCGCGGGCAAGGGCGACGCGTTGCTGCTGGCCGCCGGACAACTCCGTGGGGCGCCGTTGCTGCATGTCATGCAACTGGACCATCTCGATCGCACGCTTGACCTTGCTCTGCACCTCGATGCGATTGAGTCCGCGCATTTTCAATGGATAAGCCAGGTTCTCGGCCACGGTCATGTGCGGAAACAGCGCGTAGTTCTGGAATACCATGCCCATGCCGCGTCGGTGTGCCGGGACGTTCTGGATCGGTTTGCCCATCATGCGGATTTCGCCGCGGGTCGGGGTTTCGAAGCCGGCAAGCATCATCAGCGTGGTGGTCTTGCCCGATCCGGACGCACCGAGCAGCGTCAGGAATTCTCCTTGCGCGATGGAGAGATTCAGGTCCTTGATGATCAGCGTCTTGCCGTCATAACTCTTTTGCACATGGTTGAGGTCGATCAACGCACCGGATGAGTCGAGGGAATGGGCGAGGCTATTCATGAGCAGTGTCCCGTGGCGTGATTGACGTCGTTCAGCGCGTCCGTCAGGCGGCTGACCAGTTCGCGCAGCTGTGTCGGTTCAATAATGAAAGGTGGCGCCAGGGCGATTGAATCGCCCATGTTGCGCACGATCAGGCCGTGCTTGCGTGCCGCCAGTTCGACCTGCGCGCCGATCGCCACCTGCGCCGAAAACGAGCGTCGCGATGACTTGTCAGCCACCAGTTCCAGACCCGCAACCAGCCCGATGCCGCGGATTTCGCCAACCAGAGGGTGGTCGAACAGTGGCGCCAGTTCGCCGTGCAGAACCTCACCCAACTGGCGGGTGCGGGCAGGGATGTCCAGCTCCTGGTAGATGGATAGCGTCTCAAGGGCGACGGCGGCGGCCACCGGGTGCCCGGAGTAGGTGAAGCCATGTCCGAAGCCGTTCAGTTGCTGGCTCTGTTCTTCAAGCACTCGGTAGACCGGGCCGCTGACCACGGTGCAGGAAATTGGCTGATAGCCCGCCGAAAGGCTTTTGGCGCAAGCCATCATGTCGGGTGCAAAGCCCATCGTCTGATGGCCGAACCACTGACCGGTACGACCAAAGCCACAAATGATTTCGTCGGCCAGCATCAGAATGTCGTAACGGGCCAGCAGTGCCTGTACCGCGGAAAAATAGCCGGATGGCGGGACGATCACGCCGCCGGCTCCCATGACAGGTTCGCTGATGAAGGCAGCGATGGTGTCTGCTCCTTCAGCCTCGATGCGTCGCTGCAAGTCGGCGACCAAGCGTTCGCAGAAGGCGGCCTCAGACTCACCGGGCAAGCCATTACGGTAGTAATGGGGGCACTCGACATGAATCACCTGGTCCAGCCGCAAGCCGAATGCAGCGTGCATGTTTGGCAACCCGGACAGCGTCGCCCCCATCACCGTGGAGCCATGAAAACCTTTCTGGTGGGCGATGATTTTGCGCTTGTGCGTATTGCCCCGCGCCCGGTGCCAGGCCCAGGCCATTTTGATCATCGAGTCGTTGGCTTCCGAGCCCGAACAGGCAAAAAACACTCTCGCATCCGGTAGTGGCGCGAGGGTGGCGATGCGTTCGGCTAGGCGTGCCGTCACCGCTGGAACCCGATGATTGAAGGTGTGGTAGTAGGGCAGCACGTCGAACTGGCGTTGTGCGGCGTCGGCCAGTCGACGATTGGAAAACCCCAGACTGGCACACCAGAGACCGGACATTCCTTCAATGTATCGCTGTCCGTGTTCGTCGATGACGTGGATGCCATCTCCGCGTTCGATGACCATCGGGCCTTGTTGTTGATGGCGCCGCAGGTTGGTCTGCGAGTGCAGGTGAAAGCGTTGATCTGCCTGGGCCAGAACGCTGGCTGCGGGGGTGTTTTCGTGCGGCACGAGTGGCATCTCCGAGAGCTGAAATCAATATAACTTATAAGATCGCAAAATTCGGCCTAGTCTGGCCGGGGCATTCCTGCCTGTTGGAAAAAATAACGCCAACGGCTTGTTGTTGCAATATATATCTTATAAGTTGTAAGAAGGAGGCCGTGAGAGCGGTCGCCTTTCTAACAACCATTCAGGAAATGCAGCCATGTCGATAGCCGCTCCACCCCCCATTCCCGTTCCGGTCGAGGACCTGAGTCCCGGGCACATCGCCCACCTCAAAGAGCGCGCGCTGTTTGTACGCCTGGAAACCGTGCGCCTGATTTCCATCGCCAAGGTGGGGCACTACACCTCGGTGTTTTCCTGTGCTGAAATTTTCTCGGCGCTGTATTACGACGCCATGCGCTTGCGCCACGGCGAGCCCAAGTGGCCAGGTCGTGATCGCTTCTTGATGGGCAAGGGACATGCCGCAGTGGGGCTGTATCCGTTACTGGCGGACTGGGGCTTTTTCGACAAGGCGCTGCTCGACGGCTATACGCGCCTGGGTAATCCGTTAGGTGATCACCCGGATATGCGCAAGGTCGCGGGGGTCGATTTCAGTTCCGGTTCCATTGGTCATGCATTGTCCGGCGGACTGGGCATGGCGTTGGGTGGACGGCTGCAGAACAATCCGTTCGATGTGTATGTGCTGCTTGGCGACGGCGAAATGCATGAAGGCCAGGTCTGGGAAGCGGCAATGGCGGCTGCGCATTACAAAACATCGAACCTGATCGCGATCATCGACCGAAACGGTTACCAGCTCGACGGCAAGGTCGACGACATCATCGGAATTGAACCGCTGGGCGACAAATGGCGCGCTTTCGGCTGGGACGTGCATGAGGTCGACGGGCATGACGTCGCCGCCGTGGCTCGTCTGTTGCGCCAGCTGAAAGCCGATACGCAACGCGAAAAGCCAGTCTGCGTGATCGCCTTGACCGTCAAGGGCAAAGGCGTCGAGTACATGGAAACCGAGCCCGGCTGGCATCTTGGCTGGTTGGCCGAGGAAGACGAATTGCTCGCTATCGAAGAAATCAAATCCAAAGGAGGTGTGCAATGAGCTCGCCCGTCAGCGCCGATACCTGGCAGTACCGGCAGATCAACGCTCGCGCCCCCGGCCTGAACTATTTGTCTGATGCGTTGATCGACCTGGTTGACGCCGGTCACAAGATCGCCGTCGGCACCGCTGACCTCCAGTACTCCAACGGCTTGAGTCGCTTCGCTCAGCGCCACCCCGAACTGTTTATCCAGTTCGGTATCTCCGAGCAAAACATGGTCACCGCGGCGGCGGGCATTGCCACCACCGGGAGCATGCCGTTTGTGGCGACATTCGCTTCATTCCTGGCCTTGCTCTGCTGCGAGCAGATTCGCATGGATGTGGCCTACAGCGCACTTCCGGTGCGGCTGATCGGACACCATTCGGGAATCAGCCTCGGTTTCTATGGCACCTCGCATCACGCCACCGAAGACCTGGCAATCACCCGCAGCATCGCTGATCTGACGGTCGTCGCACCCGCCGATGGCCCACAGTTGGCGGCGGCGATACGTGCCTCGATCAACCATTCGCAACCGATTTACTTCCGTATTGGTCGGGGCCAGGAACCTAACGTTTACCCCGATGACGTGGTGTTCGAGTTTGGCAAAGCCATCGTTCATGAGCGGGGTAGTGACCTGACCCTGATCGCCACCGGCAGCATGCTTCACCCGACGCTGGAAGCCGCGCAGGCCTTGCGCGCCAGTGGTTTATCGGTCGGGGTGATCGATATGCACACCATCAAACCGCTGGATCGTGATGCGGTGCTGCATGCGGCGGGCGAAAGCGGGTTGTTGATGACCGTCGAAGAACACAACGTGCTGGGAGGGCTGGGCGGTGCTGTGGCGGAAGTGCTGGCCGACACGGGTCAAGGGACGCGTTTGCGGCGTCACGGGATCGAAGATGAATACAGCCTCATTGCCCCGCCGACCCATCTCTATCGCCATTACCGGCTGGATGCCGTGGGTATTGAAGCCGTTGCCCGGGAGGCACTTGCCCCAGGAGTCGATCAT
The DNA here is from genome assembly GCF_900106065.1 of Pseudomonas mandelii. Classification (NCBI taxonomy): domain Bacteria; kingdom Pseudomonadati; phylum Pseudomonadota; class Gammaproteobacteria; order Pseudomonadales; family Pseudomonadaceae; genus Pseudomonas; species Pseudomonas mandelii. Next base: position 24,941 of record NZ_LT629796.1, on the reverse strand, counting down.
GTTGCTTGACGCCAATCAGTCCTTGCATGAACGGGCTCGGCAGGTGTTGCCGGGCGGCCATCTGAGCCCGAGCCGCAAACTCGGTCAGCCTTATGCGTTTGTTCGTGCAGAAGGTCCGTATCTGTACGACGCCAACGGCGACCGTCATACCGATTTCCACTGTGGTTTCGGCGCGCATGTGCTCGGGCACGGCAATCAGGCGATTCGTCAAAAGGTTGCACACGTCAGCGAACGCCTTGACCTGATCGGCGCCGGCATTACCGATCTGGAAGTCGAGACGGCGCAAGCGCTGGTCGAGTGCATTCCCTGCGCCGAGCAGGTCGCGTTTTGCAACAGCGGCTCCGAAGCGACTTATCACGCCTTGCGCCTGGCGCGGGCCGTCACCGGCGCCAAACGGATCATAAAATTCCAGGGCGGATATCACGGCTGGCACGACTATGTGGCGATGAACGGCCAGACATCCCGTGAGCGCATGGACAGTTTCGACCCGATGTCTGACGGTATTCTGCTGGATGCCGCGCAGTACACGATCATCCTTCCGTATAACGATGCCGAGGCGGTGGAGCGTTACCTCAAGTCCAATCCGGGGGAGGTCGCGGCGATCATCGTCGAACCGATTGCCCACAACATGGGCTCGGTGACGGCATCGACGGCATTTCTGCGGGCGCTTCGGCAATTGACCGTCGAGCACGGCGTGATTCTGATTTTCGATGAGGTCATCACCGGCTTTCGTCATGCGCTGGGCGGCTATCAGTCGATCGTCGGCGTGACACCGGATCTGGCAACCTTCGGCAAGGCGGCTTCATCAGGTTATCCCGTGGGCTTGGTCGCCGGCCGTCGGGATCTGTTGGAGCGCGTAGGGCAGTCGGGCGACCGGGGCGTGTTCATGGGCGGAACGTTCAATGGAACGCCATCGACGCTGGCGGCGGTGCTGGCGACCATCGAGGAGCTTTCTCGCGAAGGCGTCTACGAACGCCTGTTCGCCATGGGCGACTATTTGCGCGGGCAGCTCGACGGCATTATCCAGCGGCTGGGCATTCCCGCTCAAAGTGCCGGATATGGGTCGGTCTGGCTGATGTACTTTTTCGAGGGGCCGTACAGCCAGTACCGTGATTTGTTGCGCAACGATGACGCGCTGGACCTGGCGTTTCGCAAGCGTTTGATCGAGCAGCGGATGATTTTTCAGCCATTACCCCTCAAGCGCCTGTACCTGTCGACCTCGCATACCACAAAGATTCTCGATGAAAGCCTCGACGTCATCGAAAACGCCCTCAAGGCGCTGATTCGCTAGGCCGAGCAACGGAGAGCGGCACGCGCAGTGCCGCTCTTTCTGCATATGATTCCCAAACCGCTGTAGAGCGAGGTTGAGTGTTACTTATAGGATATAAGACAATGTATTTCAGATTTTTGGCGCAACCCCGACAGGCTGCGCAATAAAAAGCATTATCCAGGAGTTCGACCGTGCAGATTCAACCGCTGGAACAAGGCAACCTGTCCGCCCGCGCCTATTACGCCATTCGCGAAGGACTGATCGCCGGCAACTTCCGGCCCGGCGAGCGGCTGGTCATGCAAGACCTGGCCGACAAGCTTGGCACCAGCGTCACCCCAGTCCGCGAAGCCTGCCTGAGGCTGGTCAGCGAGCGCGGTCTCGAGTTGCGTTCGGGCCGTTTTGCCATGGTTCCGGAGCTGACCATGAGCCGGTATTTGGAGGTGCGCACGATCCGCATCGCACTGGAAGGCCTGGCCGCTGAGCTCGCCACGCGCAACGTTACGCCGCAGGACCTGACTCGGCTGGAAGAACTGCATGCCAGTTTTCAACAAGCCGACCAAGCCAACGACGGTCCGCAAGCAATGCATTTCAACCGTGAGTTCCACTTCACGGTCTACCGGTTGGCGGCAATGGACATGCTGACTGCCCAGATCGAAGGGTTGTGGGTTTCCATGGGGCCGATCCTCAATCTGTTTTACACCAAGGGGCATAACACCTACATCGGTGCCGACGAGCATCTGGTACTGATCGAAGCCCTGCGCGAGAAAAAGCCGGCCAAGGCGCGCAAGGCCATTGCTGAAGACATCATGCGCGGTGGTGTCAGCATCATCGGCTTCATTACCGAAAGCGAAGGCAAGTAATCCGAGATTGAAGTAGATAACCCACCAGTTCCTCGATACGGACCTGGGGAATGTTGGCCGCACGGCACGGCGACGTGTTCTGGGAGTTAATCCAGGGCGTGGGGAAGGGGCGGGATTGATGGATTGCGACCAGTTGCCGAAGGAAATCATCAAGCAGCAGCGATGCCCGGCGTTGCACCGGACATCGCGCTAACACTCAAACTCGCTCAAAAATCGCCGCAATCCCCTGGCCACCGCCAATGCACATGGTCACCAACGCATATCGTCCGTTGATGCGCTGCAGTTCGTGAATGGCTTTGGTGGCAATCATTGCGCCGGTCGCGCCCACTGGGTGACCGAGGGAAATACCCGAGCCATTCGGGTTGACCTTGGCCGGGTCTAGGTCCAGTTCCTGGCTGACCGCACAGGCCTGGGCGGCGAAGGCGATGTTGGCTTCGATCACGTCCAGGTCAGCCACGGTCAGGCCTGCGCGTTTGAGTGCCAGGCGTGTAGCGGGAATCGGGCCCAGGCCCATCAGTTCTGGCTCAACACCGGCGTGGGCATAGCTGACCAGGCGAGCGAGCGGGCGCAGGTTGTTGACCTGCACCGCGCTGCCGGTGGCCATGACCAGTGCCGCAGCGCCGTCGTTCAGGCCCGAGGCATTGCCGGCCGTGACTGAACCGTCCTTCTTGAACGCCGGCTTCATCTGCGCGAGTTGTTCCAGGGAAGTGGAACGCGGGTGTTCGTCGATGCTGAACAGCGTCGTTTCCTTGCGGCCACGGATTTCGACCGCTGCGATCTGCTCACTGAAGTAGCCATTGGCGATGGCGAACGCCGCGCGTTTTTGATCTTCCAGGGCTAGGGCGTCTTGCATGTCGCGGGTGATGCCGTTGCGCTCGGCAATGTTTTCGGCGGTGATGCCCATATGGATGCCATGGAACGGGTCATGCAGGATGCCCAGCATGTAGTCGATGGCCTGGACGTTGCCCATGCGCGCGCCCCAACGGGCGGACGGCATCAGGTACGGGCCGCGGCTCATGGACTCGGCACCGGCGCCGATGGCAATCTCGGCGTCGCCCAGCAGCAAGGTCTGGGCCGCGCTGATGATGGCTTGCAGGCCGGAACCGCAGAGGCGGTTGACGTTGTAGGCGGGGGTTTCCTTGGGGATACCGGCGTTCATCGCGGCGACCCGGGAAATGTACGCGTCGCGGGTCTCGGTCGGGATCACGTTGCCCATCACCAGATGGCCGATTTGCGCCGGGTCCACGCCGGAGCGCTCCAGGGCGGCCTTGACGGCCGTGGTCGCCAGATCGGCCAGCGGGACATCTTTGAGCGAGCCACCAAAGGAGCCGATGGCGGTGCGTGCGGCGCTGACAACAAATACGTCTGGGGTGTTCATGAAGGCTTTCCTGTAGATGGGTTCTTTTCAGTGCTGCGATTAACCAGTGCGTTCAACGCTGCCTGCGCTTCAGGGGTGGTCAGGCGCTTGATGAACAGCAAGTTCTCCTGGCGAATGGTGGCTTGCAGTTCCGGCATGGACGTCTGCTTGAGCAGTTGCCGGGTCTGACGCAGGGATTCCTGGGGGAGCGCCAGCAGGCGACGAGCCATGCGCTCGGCGGCCGCCAGGCACTGTGGCCCGTCGTCGAACAGTTCGTTGGCCAATCCGCACGCGACGGCGGCGGCACCGTCCAGGCTGTCGCCCCACAGCAGCAAGCGCGCCGCCCGGGCATGACCGAGCAGGCGCGGCAGCAGCAGGCTGGCGCCGAACTCCGGGCACAGGCCCAGGTTCACGAACGGCATGCGTAACCGGGCATTGCGCGTGACCAGCACCTGATCGCAATGCAGCAGCAGGGTGGTGCCGATGCCGATGGCCGCTCCGCAGACCGCCGCGATCAACGGTTTTTGCAGGTGGATCACCACGCGCATCAGGCGAAACGCCGGGCTATCCAGATCGGTCGGCGGATGCTGGAGAAAGTCCGCCAGGTCGTTGCCACTGGTAAAGCAGGTGTCGCCACCGGTGACAATGATCACGCCGATTTCAGCGTCTTCATCAGCGGCCAGCAACAGATCGGCCAGCTGCGTGTACATGCGATTATTCAGCGCGTTGAGCTTGTCGGGGCGGTCAAAGGTGAGCGTCAGTACACCTTCGTTTCGTTCTTGTTTGATCAGGTCGTTCATGTACGTGCCCTGGGTGATCGCTATGAACGGCACTCTAAGCGCGGGACCGGCGCCGGATCTATGACAAAACCAGTCAACGAAACTGCCGCTTTTTGCCATGTCGGCCGTCGCGAGCGCCACAAACCGGCCCACACACCCATTCGGGGTATGGCGCGGTTGGCTGAATCGACCAATAGTGGATTCATCCGCTCATCCAGATCGGAACTCGCTTGATAAGGTGAATTTGCTATGCGCAAGGCCTTCTTGGTGATGCTTGGTGCGTTGATTGTGCCGCTGTCGGCAGCCGTCCACGGCGCCGAAGTGGACGATAGCCACACGCTGCGGCTGTATAACTGGGCGGATTACATTGGCGAAAAAACCATTGCCGACTTTCAGAAAGCCACCGGCATCCGGGTGATCTACGACACCTTTGATGCCTATGAAACGGTTCAGGCCAAGTTACTCACAGGTCACTCCGGCTATGACCTGGTGGTGTTGAACGCCTCCCTCGCACCACCGCTGATCAAAGCCAAAGTGTTCCAGCCGCTCGACAAAAAGTTGCTGCCAGGCTGGGCCAACCTGGACCCGAAAGTCTTGCAGGACTTGCAGGGGTTCGATGCAGGCACGCTGTACTCGGCGCCCTATACCTGGGGCAGCAATGGCATCACGTACAACGTCGACAAAATCAAGGAGCGCATGCCGGACGCGCCGATTGGCTCGTTGGCGATGATCTTCGACCCTAAAATCGTCTCGCGCTTCGCCGATTGCGGCGTGACCCTGGTCGATGCGCCCACTGAAGTCATTCCACTGGCGCTGAAGTACCTGGGGCGCGACCCGCGAAGCGCCGCGCCGGAGGACCTCAAGGCCGCCCAGGATTTGCTGCTGTCGGTCAGGCCGTACATCCGCAAGTTCGACTCGGTCAACTACCTGACCAGCCTGCCCAATGGCGATGTGTGCATGGCCATGACCTGGTCCGGCGATTACGCGACCGCCATGGCTCGCGCCGAAGAAGCCAAACTGAAGATCAAGCTGGCCTATTTCATTCCCAAGGAAGGTTCGCTGATCTGGTTCGACAATCTGTACATCCCCGCCGATGCGCCCCACGTGGCCAACGCCCACACGTTCCTCGATTACTTGATGCAGCCACAAGTCATGGCCGACGTGACGGACTTCATTCACTACGCCAACAGCAACGCGGCGGCCACACCGTTAGTGCACGCCGATGTGCGCAATAACCCGGCGATTTATCCCGATGACGAAACCCGCCAGCGGCTGTTTCCGCAAAAAACCCAGGATGCAAAAGAGATGCGTGCCATGACCCGGGTCTGGAGCACGGTGAAGAGCGGGATTTGATCGTTTACCCATTTTGGTTTGAGGTTTTTGTATGGCTACTCCAACTCAGAAAATGCTGTCGAGCGTTGATAACGCCCATTTGCTCAAAGCTGATAAAGCCCACTACATGCACGGCTATCACATGTTCGACGAACACGCCGAACAGGGCGCGCTGAACATTGTGGCCGGTGACGGCGCTTATATTTACGACACCCAGGGCAACCGCTTTCTCGATGCGGTGGGCGGCATGTGGTGCACGAACATTGGGTTGGGCCGAGAGGAAATGGCGCTGGCGATTGCCGACCAGGTCCGGCAACTGGCGTACTCGAACCCGTTTTCCGACATGTCGAATAACGTCGCCATCCAGTTGTGCGAGAAACTCGCCAGCCTTGCCCCCGGTGACCTCGATCACGTGTTCCTGACCACCGGCGGCTCCACCGCCGTGGACACCGCTTACCGGTTGATTCAGTACTATCAGAACTGCCGTGGCAAACCGGAAAAGAAGCACGTCATCGCCCGTTTCAACGCGTATCACGGCTCGACCACACTGACCATGTCGATCGGCAACAAGGCCGCCGACCGTGTGCCGGAATTCGATTACGCCAACGACAAGATTCACCACGTCTCCAACCCAAATCCTTACCGGGCGCCGGATGGCATGGACGAGCCGCAGTTTCTCGAGTTTCTGATCAAGGAGTTCGAAGACAAGATCCTGTCCATCGGCGCAGACAAGGTCGCGGGCTTTTTTGCCGAGCCGATCATGGGCTCCGGCGGCGTGATCATTCCGCCCAAGGGTTACCTGAAACGCATGTGGGAAGTCTGCCAGCGCTACGACATTCTGTTTGTCGCCGACGAGGTGGTGACGTCGTTCGGGCGCCTGGGCAAGTTCTTCGCCTCGTATGAGGTGTTCGATGTTCAGCCGGACATCATCACCACGGCCAAGGGGCTGACGTCGGCTTACTTGCCGTTGGGCGCGTGCATTTTTTCCGACCGTATCTGGAAAGTGATTGCCGAGCCCGGCAAGGGCCGTTGCTTCACCCACGGCTTCACCTACAGCGGCCACCCGGTCTGCTGCACGGCGGCACTGAAAAACATCGAGATCATCGAGCGTGAACACCTGCTGGAGCATGTCGACGTGGTCGGCGCGTATCTGGAACAGCGTCTGGCCACACTCAGCGACTTGCCGCTGGTGGGCGATGTGCGCTGCCAGAAATTCATGGCCTGCGTGGAGTTCGTGGCCGATAAACGCACCAAGGCGTTGTTCGCCGACGAGATCAACATCGGCGAGATGATTCACTCCAGGGCGCAGGCCCGGGGGCTGCTGGTGCGGCCGATCATGCACCTCAATGTCATGTCGCCGCCGCTGATCCTGTCTTGCGCTCAAGTGGATGAAATCGTCGAGACCCTGCGGGTGTGCATTCTTGAAGTGGCGGGCGAACTTGAGCAGAACGGCCTGTATTTCGGCCAATGAGTTCGTCGAATCCGCGGTTATCAGGTGCCGGTTCACCCGCTAGACTGCGGGGCATGAGCAAACCAAACGATGACACATTGATCGCCTTGCCCTTCGGCGCCTTGCATAAATGGCACGGCGAAATGCGCCAGGCCTTCGCCCATATCGATGAGCCCGACGCGCTGAGCTTTTTGGCGTCGGCCTTCGGGCATCTGGTGGCTATCGAATCGGTGATGATCAGCCTGGAACACAAGGACCGCCCGCCACAATTGTTGTATCAGCGGGGCATCCCGGAAAAATACCGGGAGTCGATCATCGACCGCTATTTTTCCGGGGGCTACCTGCTCGACCCGTTTTGCCTGGCGGTGGAGCAGGGGCTGGCCGAAGGGTTTTATCACCTGGAGGACATTGCCCCGGACAACTTCTTCGACAGTGAGTACTACAAGACTTACTACTTGAAGGCCGGGAGTTCGGAGGACAGTTTTTACATTGTCGATACCGGCCATGACACCCAGGTGTCGGTGAGCCTGTTTCAAGGCTTCGGCGGGGAAAGTCTGCGGCTTGAACAGCTGAACCTGCTGCGGGCGGTTGAGCCGCTGGTGCGCGAATTCATCCGCGAGTTCAGCTGCCGGGGCTTGCAGCTCAGCGCCGTCAATGAGGGCGTGCGTGACGATCTCAAACAACGTGTGCAGTCCGCCTTCGAGCAGTTCGGCTGCGACTTGCTGACCGAGCGCGAGCGGGAAGTGGCGCACATGGTGCTGCGGGGGCACTCGGTGAAATCCACGGCCAGCCAGATGAGCATCTCGCCGGAGACGGTGCGCATGCACCGCAAGAACCTTTATCTGAAGTTGAACATCGGTTCACAGTCGGAATTGTTTGCGCTGTTTATCGAGTGGCTGCGCAAGCACTGATCCAACCGCCAGCCGCTCCCACAAGGCATCACCATAGAAGACGGGATGAGCAATTAGCCGGGTCTTCGAACCACTACGGATCTGACTTTTTATCTACCTGGGGAGCCAAGGGGCTATCCAGCACCCAATGCATTTTCTGAAAGGCTTTGCGCTCGCGCGCGACCGCAGCGTCCCATTCATCCCCGAACGCTTTGCCCGAGCGGACCAGCTCCATGACCGCCGCCGTTGCGGCGGTCAGTTCGAGGCGGGCCTGGCGCAGGTCTTCGTTGAACTTCTCAATCGTCATCCATGCACTCTGAAAGTCGTTGCAGGCGTTTGTATGACCGGGAAGCAGATTTTTTCGGCCAGATTTGAGGGTCGATTGGTCGCAAGTCATCGAGGTTCAACTAGAATTTTAGACGTCGGAAGGCAGGTTGCAGCCGCGCTCAAACAACAAAAACAGTGCAAAACAAGGGGCATCCAACCTTGAAAATTTCAGCCCTCTGCGCTACCGGGAGCCTGTTGGTTTCGACTGCGGTGTCTGCCACCGGGATTATTCCTGTCCTCGACCTGGACTTCACACGACCGGCTGTCGAGACCCTGAAAAAAATCGGCATCAATGACGCGTGCATTATTGCCGCCTCCAACCCTGCAGCGTTCACCTACTGCCGGGAAGGGTCATCAACGCTCTGGAAGTATCAGGCGCTCGATCTGGAGCAACAGGCGTCGATCCTTAAAGGCGAACAGCGACCCGCCACGGATTTCGGGCGAATCACCGTGGTGGAAGTTGACAGTGCCGCCTGCCTGGAAGACACCCCTGCGCCTTTGATCAAGCCGGCTATTACTCGCGGGTTAGCCTTGGGCGTGATCTTGCTGTTTTTGTTGATCGGCTTTCGATACACCTACCGGGCGATCATGCCCCTCCGCGATGACCACAAAGTGCTGTCGGACGCGTCCTTGCAACGATTGACCGGATACTTGCCGGCAAAGGCGCTGGGAGCGTTTGGTATTGCCGCTGCCGTGACGCTGGTTTACTGCTTCTGGTGACATCACCGGTAACAGCGTTCGTCCGACAACTCGATCAACTGTGGGAGTGAGCCTGCTGCCTGTTTGGCGTGCATGTTTAAAGGCGTTTAAGGTTACTTCCTGAAAGCTACAGCGCCTTGCGCCATTGCCTACGACTACGCCAGAATCCGCCGGCTTGTGCGCTTTTGTCCCCCTCGGTAACTTGGTCCCCGTCACTGATTCCCAGTGATCGGGTTTAGTAGCCCGAAGGTTTGAAGGCTGCACAAGCGTCTGTCAGACAGGTGTTCCAATGCCTGTCCCTGATGGTGGCTGTGCGCAGGGCGCCCTCGGGCGCGCCGGCTTTGCCTTCTTTCCCCGGTCTACTAACCTGCGTACAGCCGCCACCCCTTGTATTAGTAGCGAGGTGTGGCTGCCCATTAAGGAAGAAAGGCATAGGTGCAAAGTTACTCCAAACCCGCCAGACACTGATCCGGCATCCCCCTACGAATCACTCGATTCCAAAAAACTCCACGAAGCCGCCGAACGCGCCCTCGACCATTACCTCAACCCCGCCGCCCTCAAAATCCCGGTCATTCGAAAACCGAGCACCATGTTCATGATTGCACCGGACATCAAAGACGAAGACCTGCTGGCGCACACCTGCGAATCACTGGCCTCGGCCAGCGTCATGACTGCTGATTTCGCGGCGTACCTGGAAGGCCCGCATCGGCATACGGCGCTGGGGATCCAGCAGATCATCATGCAGGCGGAACTGGCGGTGAACCGGATGATGGATAACGTCGACGTGCCCCAGTAAGCAGCGTAATACCGCGTCGTCGTTCTTCGCGAGCAGGCTCACTCCCACATTAAACCGCGTCCGCCCGGACAACTCGGTCAACTGTGGGAGTGAGCCTGCTCGCGGTGGCATCACCTCGGTCTCAAGTGAGCCGATATCTACACATCAACTCATGCAGGGTTTGCACGTCCTTGAAGTAAGACTGTGCTGTCAGCTCCTTCTGATTTTTCCTGTTCGTCGGCTATACACACCAACGGCTGTGTACCTTGTCGGCAAGGACTCAATTTTGAGAGAAACAGCATGGAAACGTCTTCAAGGAAAACCGTTACGGACAGCGTTCTGGAACAGGCCCTGTTAATGGTTGATCTAACCGAATCAAACAATCCCGACCATTCCGTCCGGCTCCTGCTAACTGAAATACTCCAAGGACTTGCCGAAAAAGGTTGGCCTCAGGCTCAACTGCAAACGGGGCCGCGAATTGTCTCCGCCGAGGAAAATTACGGATTACTCGGCTATGACCCGGCAGAGGTCACGCTAGGGAGTGAGCACACCCGTTGGGTCGATGAATACTCGCTGTTGAGAACACAAACCACCAGCCAGATTCCGGCCGCGCTTCAGCGAGCGGCTCAAGTGCGGCAACCGGGGCAAACGATCTTGCTGGCCGCGCCGGGTATAACTTTCCGTCGTGATAGCCGGGATCGTTGGCATTGCGCGGAGCCACATCAGATGGATGTCTGGGTATTGGGTGATCCGGAGCTGTCGACGCATGAACAGCTGTTGCGTCTGGTCGGCGACATCCTCAAGTCTGCTGTTCCTGAAAAATCCTGGGTCTACAGCGACAGTCCGCATCACTACACGGAGGGTGGAATCGAAGTGAATGTGGTGAATGACGGTGCTCCGGTTGAAGTACTGGAGTGCGGCCGTATAGCGAGGTCTTTGTTGGAGCGCTTGAAGATTGATCCGCAGCGTCATGGAGGGTTGGCGCTTGGGATGGGGCTGGATCGGCTGACGATGTTGCGCAAAGGTATCCCGGATATTCGCTTGCTGCGAGATCAGAACGTACGAGTGCAGGCGCAGATGCATGATCTGAATCCATGGGCCCCGGTATCACGTTTGCCATCGATTGCTCGTGACATTTCGTTGGCGGTTACGCCCGGGCTGAGCGAGGAGGTGTTGACCGAGAGAATGTTGCAGGCGGCGGGTGACTGTTCTGATTGGATCGAGGAGATGCAGATCAAGGGGCGTTGGGCATTCTCGGATTTACCCGCGCAGGCGATTGAACGACTCGGGCTGCTGCCGGGCCAGGAAAATGTGCTTTTGCGCGTGGTGCTGCGTGATTGTTCGCGATCGATCACTACTGCGGAGGCGAACGCTTTGTATGCGGACATTCAGGCGGCGATGCATGAAGGAGCGCCGGGGGCTGGTTATCGAATGGATCTGCCAAAAGCCTAAAACTAACCTACCCGCGTATTCATTGATGCGTCGCGTCATCGTTCTTCGCGAGCAGGCTCACTCCCACATTAAACCGCGTCCGCCCGGACCACTCGGTCAACGGTGGGAGCCTGCTCGCCATAGTGGTCTTTCAGGCGACATCATTCCTGGGTGACTAACGGCAAACCTGGCGATGTGGAATCCATTGCTTCCCATTAATAGGAAGCATTACTATTCACGCCCCGTCTCCACAGCACACCGCAATGACCCCCAAGTTGCCCCGCAGACACGGCTTTTTCGAGCATTACGAAGAGTTGGTTGGCACCTGGACCCGTCGCCTGAGAAATCGTCAGCAGGCCGAGGACCTGGCGCACGACACCTTCGTGCGGGTGCTTGAGTCCGATTCGTCGGCGGTGGAACAACCTCGGGCCTATTTGCACCAGACCGCGCGCAATATCGCGGTGGATGGTTATCGGCGTGAGGACCGGCGGGGCGCCATGGAGTCGGAGGCGGTTGATCACAGTGGGTCGTCGTCCGGTGACCCGGAGCATTTCATGCAGGCGATCCAGTTGGCTGATTCCATCGAACGGGCGCTCTGCGAGCTGCCGGTCAACTGCCGAAAAGTCTTTGTCTGGCAGAAGATCGAAGGCCTGACCCAGGCGGAAATCGCCGAACGCCTGGGTCTGTCCAAGAACATGGTGGAAAAGTATATGATCCGCACCTTGCGGCATCTGCGCGACCGCCTCGACGGACTGCACCCATGATCGGCCGCACTTTCTCATCCCCAGCCAAACAGGAACTTCCATGATGGATACTCGTGATTGTGCGTGCGGGCAAACAACGGTGCGCGACGATGCGGTGCGCTGGTTTGTGCGTTTGCAGGAACCGGCCGTGGACGTCGAAGCGTATCGGCGTTTCGAAGCCTGGCTGGCTGAACATCCCCAACATCGCGACGAATTCCAGGTGCTGCAGGGCTTGTGGACGGCCGCCGATCTGCTGCCCGCCAAGCGTCTGCAAGCCCTGTGCGAAACGCCGCCGGCACGTCGCAAGCGTCAGCCGCTGGTGCGTTATGCGGTGGCGGCCAGTGTGCTGGCCGTGGCGCTCGGCTTGGGGTTGTTCAGCGGGTTGAATCACCCGACGACCTACACGGCCGACTATTCCACGGCCTTGGGCGAGCGTCGTCATGTGGCGTTGCCCGACGGTTCGGTGATCGACCTGAACAGTCGTAGCCGCGTTCTGGTGCGTTATGAAAAGGACAGTCGCGGTATCGAACTGATGGAAGGTGAGGCCCTGTTCAGCGTCGAGCATGACAGCCGCCGGCCCTTCGTGGTCGAGGCGGGTAGCGGCAAGGTGACGGTCACCGGCACGCGTTTCGATGTGCGCCGCGAACTGACCGAAACCCGGGTGGCGGTGGAGCAGGGCACGGTCAAGGTTCAGGGGCAGGGACCTGATGTGATCAGCCTCACCGCCGGCCTCGGCACTCGTGTCGATGCCAAAGGCGTGGTTGCCGCCGCTTATGCGGTCAATCCGGCGGAACTGACCGCGTGGCGCAGCGGCAAACTGGTGTTCAACAACGCCAGCCTTGCCGATGTCGCCGCAGAAGTCTCGCGCTACCGCGAGAAGCCGCTGACGGTCGGCAACGACAAAGTGGGCAATCTGCGCCTGACCAGCGTGTTCAAAGCCGACAACACCGACGCGCTGCTCAAGGCCTTGCCGAGCATTCTGCCGGTGGCCGTGCGGACCCTCGATGACGGCAGTCAGGAAATAATTTCCAATTAATTTCCAAACCAATTCAGGTTTTTTTTGAGTTCTTCGTCTTCTTGTCCAACTGCAACTGGTTTGCATTAACAGCCGCACACTCTTGCGATCTACAGGACAATGTTCGACGTGAAGAAAACCACCGCTAAAAACAATAAGTCACCTTGGCTGCGGCTTGCGCTCGCGCTGGCCGTCAGTGCCGCGCTTCCCCAGGCATTTGCCGCCGACGGCATTCATATTCCCGCGCAACCGTTGGGCCAGGCCTTGAGTGAGCTGGGTCAGCAAACGTCGTTGCAGGTTTTCTTCAGTCCTGAACTGGTGGCCGGCAAACAGGCCCCCGCCGTCGACGGCGACCTCTCGCCGGAACAGGCCTTGCGCCAATTGCTGCAAGGCAGCGGCCTGCAATACCAGATCGATCAAGGCTCGGTGACCCTGATGCCGGCGCCGACTTCCGCAACGGCCGGCCCGATCGAGCTGGGCATGACCGACATCAAAGTGGTCGGCGACTGGCTTGGCGATGCCGACGCGGCGGTGGTGCAGAACCATCCCGGCGCACGTACTGTGATCCGCCGCGAAGCGATGGTCGAGCAAGGCGCCATGAACGTCGGCGACGTATTGAAGCGCGTGCCCGGCGTGCAAGTGCAGGACGCCAACGGCACCGGCGGCAGCGACATTTCCCTGAACGTCGGCGTGCGCGGCCTGACCTCGCGCCTGTCGCCACGCTCCACCGTGCTGATCGACGGCATACCGGCAGCCTTCGCGCCCTACGGCCAGCCGCAGCTGTCCATGGCGCCGATTTCCTCCGGCAACCTCGACAGCATCGACGTGGTGCGCGGCGCCGGTTCCGTGCGGTATGGACCGCAGAACGTCGGTGGCGTGATCAACTTCGTGACGCGCGCGATCCCGGAAAAAGCCACCGGTGAAATCGGCACCACCCTGGAAACGTCCCAGCACGGCGGCTGGAAGCACATCGACACCGCATTCCTCGGCGGCACCGCCGACAATGGCATCGGCATGGCGCTGTTGTATTCCGGCGTGAACGGCAACGGTTACCGCGAGCGCAACAACGGCAATGACATCGACGACGTGATGCTCAAGACGCACTGGGCGCCCACCGATGTCGACGATTTCAGCCTCAACTTTCACTACTACGACGCCAGCGCCGACATGCCCGGCGGCCTGACCCAGGCACAGTACGACGCCAATCCGTTTCAGTCCGACCGCAATAACGACAACTTCAGCGGGCGCCGCAAGGATGTCTCGTTCAAGTGGACGCGGCAGCTCGATGATCGCACTCAGGCCGAAGTGCTGACGTACTACACCGACAGCTTCCGTGGCAGCAATATTGCGGCTCGCAATCAGCAAACCCTGGGCTCGTTCCCGCGCACGTATTACACCTTCGGTATAGAACCGCGGGTGTCCCGTGTGTTTGACGTCGGCCCGACCACCCAGGAAGTCAGTGTCGGTTATCGCTACCTCAAGGAGGGCATGCACGAGCAGGCGAGCCGCCTGGCGCTGGTCAACAACGAGCCAGTGATTCGTCCTGGTTCGGACGGCCATGTGTACCAGGATCGTACCGGCGGCACTGAAGCCAACTCGGTGTACGTCGACAACAAAATCGACGTCGGTAACTGGACGATTACGCCCGGCATCCGCTTCGAACACATCAGCACCGACTGGCACGACCGCGCCGTGCTCGACACCGCCGGCAGACGTGTACCGGAGAAAAACCGCAGCATCGAAAGCAACGAGCCACTGCCTGCCCTGAGCGTGATGTATCACCTGTCGGAGGAGTGGAAGCTGTTCGCCAACTACGAAACCTCGTTCGGCAGCCTGCAGTATTTCCAGCTGGGTCAGGGTGGCACGGGGGATGAACCCGCCAATGGCCTGGAGCCGGAAAAGGCCAAGACTTATGAAGTCGGCACGCGCTACAACAATGAGGTGTGGGGCGGTGAGTTGACGGCGTTCTACATCGACTTCGATAAAGAGTTGCAATACATCAGTAATGACGCGGGCTGGACCAACCTCGGCGCGACCACGCACCAGGGCATCGAGGCGTCGGTGCACTACAACATGGCGGCACTGGACCCACGGCTCGACGGCCTGACCGCCAACGCCGGGTTCACTTACACCCGCGCCGTGTATGAAGGTGAAATTCCAGGCTTCAAGGGCCGTGACCTGCCGTTCTATTCGCGCCAGGTGGCGACCGCCGGCCTGCGTTACGACATCAACCGCTGGACCTACAACCTCGACGCGTTTGCCCAGTCCAAGCAGCGCTCACCGGGCGTTGCGGTGAACGCCGATGGCAGCTTCACCAACAACTACATCACCGAAGGCTCTGCTGATGGTCAGTACGGCGACATTCCGGGCTACGTAACCTGGAACGTGCGCGGTGGGTATGACTTCGGCGCGCAGTTGTCGAATCTGAAGCTCGGGGCCGGGGTAAAAAACATCTTCGACAAGCAGTACTTCACCCGCTCCAGCGACAACAACTCGGGGATGTACGTCGGTGCACCACGCACGTTCTTTGTGCAGGCCAGCGTCGGGTTCTGATAGCCCGAGTCGCCTTCATTCGCGGGCAAGCTTCGCTCCTAGGGACCACCGAACCTGTAGGAGCGAGGCTTGCCCGCGAAGCTTTCAAACCTTCAACACTTTCCCGCCAATGGCTACCGCCACCAGCAACACCGCCATCAACCCGAAGGCAAAACTCAAGCTGCTGCCATGGGCGATAAAGCCGATCACTGCCGGGCCCGCGAGAATTCCCGCGTAGCCCAATGTGGTAATGGCCGGCACTGCAATGTGCTCAGGCATGACCGTCTGTTTCCCGACCGCGGTGTA
This sequence comes from Pseudomonas mandelii, assembly GCF_900106065.1. Classification (NCBI taxonomy): domain Bacteria; kingdom Pseudomonadati; phylum Pseudomonadota; class Gammaproteobacteria; order Pseudomonadales; family Pseudomonadaceae; genus Pseudomonas; species Pseudomonas mandelii. Next base: position 9,175 of record NZ_LT629796.1, on the reverse strand, counting down.
CAGCACCGGCACGATGTTCGAGCAGCCCGCACCCAATAACGCATACCCGACCAGCGCCGCCTCCCAGGCCGGCGCAAACGTCGCCAATGCCAAACCCGCCGCCGCCATCAGGCCGCCGAACACCATCACCCGCGTCGCGCCCAGGCGTCGGACAATCCGGTCCCCGGTCAGCCGTCCGGCGGTCATGGTCAGCGCAAACGCGGCGTAACCGAGCCCCGCATACGCCGTGTCAATCCCGCGTTCCTGCGCCAGGAACACCGCGCTCCAGTCGAGCGCCGCGCCTTCGGCCAGGAACACGATGAAACACATGCCGCCAATAAACAGCACGATGCCATGGGGCACGGCAAACGCCGGTCCCGAGCTTTCGCTGCCGTAAGGCAACAGGTGCGGCGCGGCTTTGAGCAAGGCCAGCACCAGAACCACGATCACCACCGCCATCGCCCCCAACGGCGACAGACCCAAGCCGAGCAGGGCGCTGACACCCGCCGCGCCGACAATCCCGCCGAGGCTGAACATCCCGTGAAACCCCGACATCATGTTCTTGCCGCTGGCCCGCTCGACGATCACCGCTTGCAGGTTCACCGTCGAGTCCACCGTGCCCAGGCCCGCGCCGAACATGAACAGAGTGGCGATCAATGCCGGTATTGACGACACGGTGGCCAGCAACGGCAACGCCGCGCAAATCAACAACGTCCCCCCGGTTGCCACCCGACGGCAGCCGAAACGCGTGGCGAGCAGGCCAGCTATCGGCATCGCCAGAATCGAGCCCACCCCCAGGCACAACAGCAACAACCCGAGCGTCCCTTCGTCGAGCCCGGCCCGTGCCTTGGCATAAGGCACCAGCGGCGCCCAGGCAGCGATGCCAAGACCGGCAATGAAAAAGGCGATGCGGGTGGACATCTGCTCCAGGCGTCCGGGAACAAATGAGGCTTGGGTATTGAGGCTGGTCATATCGATCCTTGGCAAAAAAACGTCGCACTCCCAAAGGGACAGTGACTGACCCATAGGGTTCGGCGGCGTCCACAGCGGTTTGCGGTCAGGCAGGGCGACATCCTTGCATAGCCTGACCCTCTGTCGCGAGCGCAGGCCGCGAGTTAATTGCCTGTGCAGGCGACAACGTGTGGATGCTGAAGGTTTGCAGCGGTATTTTCCGACGCACTGACTGTGGTCACGAACGGTTGTCGATCAACGAGCAATAAAACGTGTCACCGAGACGATCTGCGTTCCTTGCACTTGAATGTGCAAGAGCGCGGCAGGAAGGGAGGGCTCGTCGTCGAAACATTCAACAATGACGGTGCTGGCCGTTGTCGCCTGGATCGAAAGGCGCAGCGAGCGGCGTAACAGGCGTTTGATCGCAGCACTCAGGGGGACGGCTGATTTGCCATTGCGCACTTGCTCACAAAACGCCAGCGCTACCTCGCGCGGTGTGGGGGGAGGCGGCGAAACAATTGCGGCTTCGTCAAACAGTCGATTGAGCTGATCGGCCGCAGCCACCGCTCTCGGAAAACCGGCGAAGGCTGAAGCCTGCAGCAATATTCCCGTCAGTTCTGCCGGTGCGAGCCCCGAGGCCAGCCCCGTCTTGAAATGCACACTCAACGGTGGCCCGACCATGCCCGCCGCGACAATCGCAGCAAACGACACCGCTTCACGCAGACGAGGATCCAAGTCAGAACGGTCATGCAAATAACCGTAAACAACACCGACCGCCAGTTCGCCCAGGGCCGGAACCGTTCTGAACAGTGCTTCCAGGCGAGTCGCGCCGTCAGGAACCAGGTCGATGAAGGATTTCCGGCCCTCGCTGTATAGCGTTTCCATGGGAGAGATCGGGTATCTGCGGCTCATGTCGTGCCCTCTTTTCAGACCTGCAACGCCAATCTAGAAGGTGCCTCTTGTCTCGCTCTCGGTGCCGCTGGTGAAGCTGACGTTTGGTCCTGGCTGCCAACGCACGGCGTGCGACGCGTCGTTATTGCGCTCGATGCATTTCCACAGGATGTCCTGATCCGCCGGCACATCAATCGAACCGTTCCATTGGTTCTGCGCAGGCCTGTGGGCCAATTCCACGGCATGACGAGGATCCCAGGCCCCCAGTTCCAGCGACGAGCCCACGGCATAATCGTCGCGCAGCGTGATGAATTCGGCGTTGAAGGTTTCGAACACGCGCGGGTTGTCGGTCTTTAGATCGGCGTTCCCATCGAGGAAGGTATCGCCCTTATCGCAGGCGCCACAATCATGGCGGCATTCGCTCCGGCCTCTGAGGAACAGCGGTTCATTGCGATTTTTTTCGGCCAAGTGGTTGGGTACGACGTCGTAGACCAATTTGACGCCTGCAGTTACTCCGCCGAGTACCAGGGCAATGAGCAGGGACACTAGGGAAGCCCGTTTCATGACCTTCCTCCGAACGTGCATCAGGAGCTTCACTCTGGCCCGGGGGCGAAGGCTTGTCTGCTGTCATAACTGACAGATCTGGCAGACTTGTTCGCAATAAGTGGCGAGGGATTTATAACTGAGTGACTGGAGGAACGCCCGGCTCTTGCTCACACAACGCCCGGACCAGTGGGTCGCGCACCTGCATCAGTTCGAACAGGCCCAGGGCACGTAGCGCCGGCAACGCCTGGAGAATGTCTTGCGTGGCGGCCGTGCGTTGATCCTCGGGTGTCTGGGGATCGATCAGCATCCGGGCATTGATCAGAAAGGCCCCGACCGTGCCTTTGCGCACGACAGTTCCATTGAATTGGCCTTGGTTCAGATCGTCGGGAAGCAGCTCTTCGGCGCGCATGGTTGAGACTCCGGTGAATGAGTGCCCAGACTAATCCGTTGCTCATGGCTAAACTGCGCTATCCGGGTCATTCGATAACGTGAAACTGCCAATGGCTGAACCGCTGATATCTATTGAACAGGCGCAATCCAACGCAGGGCCGCTGGTGATTGCCTCGGTCCTGGACAGTCCCATTGAGCGCACCAGCGCTCCCCACCGGCATGCGCGCGGGCAACTGTTGGGCGCGCGGCGCGGGCTGTTGACGGTGGAGGCCGGCAGATCATCACTGGGTGGTGCCGGCGACCCATGCGGTGTGGATTCCACCCGACTGTGTGCATGGCTTGCGCTCCCACGGCCCCTTCCACGGCTGGAGTGTCTACGTGGTCGCGCCGGCCTGTGTCGTATTGCCCGGACAACCCTGCATCATCGCAACTTCAGGTTTGCTTCGTGAGGCCGTCGACCGGGCGGCGACCTGGAGCGAGGGACCGCTGGATCAGCGACAGGAGCGGATCGCTCAATTGATTGTGGATGAGGTCGCCGCGCTGCCCGCCGAGCCCTTCGGTCTGCCGCTGCCACTCGACCCGCGTCTGCGGCGGATCAGTCAGGCGCTGGCCGACGACCTCGCCGACAACCGTTCGCTCACCGAGTGGGCGCAATGGGTCGGTTTGTCTGCCAGGACCCTGGCCCGGCGCTTCGTCGATGAAACCGGCTTCAGCTTCAGCCAATGGCGCCAGCGCGCACGCTTGCTGCGAGCGCTGGAGTTACTCGCCGCCGACGTACCGGTGACCACCATCGCCCTGGAACTGGGCTACGACAATATCAGCGCGTTCATTGCGATGTTCCGGCGAACGTTTGGCGTGACGCCGGGGCGGTATTTCATCGCAGGCCGTTGACGCCTACAGTACGGGCTCTTTTCAAGCTGACTTTCAGGACCGATCCATGACGCCGTTCTACGATGCTCGAGGCAATATCTACGCGGTGGTGACGCCCGACGAGGTGCGCGGTCGCGGTATCGATTTGCCGGACCAGGCTCGCGACGCTGCGCAGATCCGCGAGCACTGGGCATCGGCCGCTATCGAGGCATTCTGCAGTTGGGCGCCCGGTTCACAGCCATCGGGCAGCAAAGACCATCGCTGCGACGGGCTGCTGGTGGGGCCGTTTCAATCCTCGCCGCCCTTTGATCTGTTGATCGTCAATACCGACGGCACCCTGGCCGAGCGCAGTGGTAATGGGCTGACGATTTTTTCCCAGGCGCTCAGCGAGCAAGGATTGATGCCCGAGGAGCAGGCGTGCCTGCTGCGGGTTCATCACGACAAGCGCGATGCGGTTTCACCGGTGGAAACCACTGTGGACGCCGCTGAGGTCGACGGTGTTCAAGGGTTCTGGCTGGATTTGGGCAAGCCTTCGTTCGGGCCGCAAGCGGTGGGTGCGCGCGAGGCTGAACGCGTGACGCTGAACGAGCGCGAAGTCAGCCATGTGCAGCCGTTGTCGGCGCTTGATCCTGCCTGGAACCGCAGCCAGTTTGTGCGCATCGGCAATCCCCATTGCGTGACGCTGCTGACGAATGCCGACGCGTTGCCCAGCAATGAGCAGATGCGAGAATCGCCCTTGGCTCAAGGCTTGATGCGTATCGCCTATGCCGCGCCGACCGGGGCTGGGCATCCGTGTCCGGCGGGGGTGAATTTGCAATGGGCGATACTTGAGTCAGAGGGGAGAGTGGTGGCGCGGGTGTTTGAACGCGGGGAAGGGCCGACGGCGTCGTCAGGCACCAGCGCCAGTGCGGTGGCGTGTGCGGCGTGGCGGGTGGGTTGGGTGACGGCGGGTGAAGTGAAAGTCGTCATGCCGGGCGGCACGGCGCCGGTTTTGTTGGAAGAGTCGGAGGGGAAATTGAGTCGGGTCAGGCTGTTTGGCACGGCGCGGTTGATGGGTTGATTATTAGATAGCCATCGCGAGCAGGCTCACTCCCACAGGGGCGTGAGCCGATCACGAAACCCTGTGGGAGCGAGCCTGCTCGCGAAGAGGCCCGCCCAGTCAGCGAAATTTCAGAGCTGACCCGCCCATTCCACCACCGGCATCGTCCGCTTCATCAACACCTTGCCGTCGCGTACCGAATACAACGGCAACCCCTGGCTGCGAATCACCTCGTAGTCACTGTCCGCCGACAGAATCAGCAAGTTCGCCGGCCGTCCGGCCTCCAGCCCATAACGGTCCCCAAGGTTCATGGCCTTGGCGCTGTTGTCGGTGACCAGGTCCAGCGCACTTTGCAGGTTGCGATACCCCAGCATGTGGCAGATATGCAGCCCCGCTTCCAGCACCCGCAGAATGTTGCCGTTGCCCAGCGGATACCACGGGTCAACGATCGAATCCTGGCCGAAGCACACGTTCATCCCCGCTTCCAGCAACTCATTGACCCGGGTCACGCCGCGGCGTTTCGGGAAGGTGTCGAAGCGCCCTTGCAGGTGAATGCTTTCGGTGGGGCAGGAGACGAAACTGATCCCCGAATGCCCGAGCAGACGGAAGAGTTTGGCGCAGTACGCGTTGTCGTAAGAGCCCATGGCCGTGGTGTGGCTGGCGGTCACCCGCGAACCCATACCACGGCTGCGGGCTTCTTCGGCCAGCACTTCCAGAAAGCGTGAATGCGGGTCGTCGGTTTCGTCGCAATGCACGTCCACCAGGCAGCCGGTGCGCTCGGCGAGGTCCATCAGAAACTTCACTGAGCTGACGCCCTGATCGCGGGTGTATTCGAAATGCGGAATGCCCCCCACCACATCGGCGCCCATACGGATCGCTTCTTCCATCAGCTCCCGGCCGTTGCGGTAGGACTCGATGCCTTCCTGCGGGAACGCGACGATTTGCAGGTCGATCAGGTGCCGGCTTTCCTCGCGCACTTCAAGCATTGCCTTGAGCGCGGTCAGTTGCGGGTCGGTGACATCGACGTGAGTGCGCACATGCTGGATGCCATGGGCGGCGAGGGTCTGGATGGTTTTCTTGGCGCGTGTCTTGGTGTCTTCCTCGGTGATGGTGACCTTGCGTTCGCCCCAGCACTCGATGCCCTCGAACAGCGTGCCACTCATGTTCCAGCGTGGCTCGCCAGCGGTGAGGGTGGCGTCGAGGTGAATGTGCGGCTCGACAAAGGGCGGCACCACCAGGTTGCCGCCGGCGTCGAGGTCGTCGGGCCCCAGGGTGGGGGCTTCGGTCTGACGGGCGATGGTGCGGATCAGGCCGTTTTCCAGGTGCAACTCATGCAGGCCTTCTTGGTTGCGCAGGCGGGCGTTGATGATGTGCATCAGGCGAATCCTTTTATAGATCTTGTTAGGGAGCTTCAGCGGCACGGGCACCCAGTACGCTGGTCAATAGCACATACGTTAGCGCGGCAGCGGCAATCCCTACCAGTGGCGCGATCCAGGGCGAGCTGAATGCGGCGACGGTGCCGACGGCATAGGCGGTCAAACCGGGCCAGTTGAACGCCGGCAATCGAGCATCGGCCAGACGAGGATATTGACCACGATAGCGGTAGAAGAAATCCGCCATGATCACGCCGCCTATCGGCGGAATCACCGTGCCCAGCAGGATCAGATACGGCACAAGCATGTCGTACATGCCCAGCAGCGCGAGCAAGGTGCCGATCACCGCGCCGGCCAGGGTCACGGTTTTGCGGCGGCCGGTGCGCAACAGGTTGCAGCCGGCGACGGCGAAGTTGTAGATGGTGTTGTCCTGGGTGCTCCAGATGTTGAGCAGCAACATGGCCATCGCGGCCATGGCGAAACCTTGCAACAGCAGCACTTCGACCACGTCCGGTTGCTGGTAGACGATGGCCCCGTAGGCCCCGATCAACACCATCAAACCGTTGCCGATAAAGAAGCCGATCAGGCTCGCCAGCACCGCGACCCGGGCGGAACGGGAGAAGCGCGTCCAGTTGGTGGCCTGGGTGGCGCCGCTGACAAAGGTGCCAAAGACCAAAGTAATCGCGGTCGACCAGTCAAGCGTTCCCGTCGGAACCACCGCGAGCAGCCCATCGAGCCCGCCGACCTTCACTGTGGCGACCCACATCGACAGCATCAGCAGCAACATCATGGCGGGCACCGCGATGTACGAAAGGATTTCCAGCCCGCGATAACCGACATACGCCGTGGCGCAAAATGCCAGGCCGAACAGCACCATCAGGCCCAGAACGGTGCCCTCGCTCAGTTCGAAATACTTGCCCAGCACCACGGCGGCTGTGGCCGTGCCCCAGGCGTACCAGCCGATCTGGGTAAAACCGAGGATCAAGTCGCTGAGCTTGCTGCCCACTTCACCGAAGCAGAAACGCCCCATCAGCACCGAATTGAGGCCGCTCTTGAAGGCGATGTAACCCAGGCTTGCGGCGTAGATACCCAGCAGCAGATTGCCGACGATAATCACCGCCATCATCTCGCTAAAGCTGAACGCCACGCCGAGCTTGCCGCCGGCGAACATGGTGGCGGTAAAGAAGGTGAATCCCAGCAGCACCATGGCGGTGGAGGCGAGGCCTTTGCGGGCATGCATCGGTACTTCGCTGAGAGGGTAATCGTTGCCCGGATCTTTTTGCGTCATGTGGCGTTCCTTGCTGAATGGGTGACGCGGGAGGGGTTGCAGTGGTCGTGCCAATGGCTGGATATGCAGTTACTTATAGTCGAGGCGGAGAGTTTGGCGCGGGAGGGGCACAAATGCGGTGCACCTGAAGGAATATGGAGCCCATGTGGGAGCGAGCCTGCTCGCGATTGCGGTGTATCAGTCGATATCTACATTGCCTGACACACCGCATTCGCGAGCAGGCTCGCTCCCACAGGGATTCGGTTTCTTCAGGAGGGCTGGATTAAGGGCAGGAACCGCAGTAAAGCCGCGACGATGGCCTCGGGCGCATCCTCCTGAACCAGGTGCCCGGCATTGGGAACCGGATGAAATTGCGACCCGGCGATCATCTGATGCAGTGCCCGTCCACGCTCGATGGGAATCCACTGATCCTCCTCGCCCCACAGAATCTGCACCGGGCAACGCACCGTTGGGTACAACACCTCCGCCTCGCGGGTGTAACGCTCGTCCATCTGCGCAATCTGCCGATAGAACGCCGCTTGCCCGGGATCGCCCAGCCACGGTTGTACATACGGGTCGAGCTCTTCATCGGGGATGTCGCGCTTGATCGCCCCGCGAATATATGCCGGCACAATCGCCTGTTGAATGTAATCGGGCAGTCCGCTGAACGCCGCTTCATGCTGGCGTACATGCTGCACGAACGGCGAACCCCAGGGCGTCAACGCCACCGGATCAATCAATGTCAGGCTGCGGTAATCCTTGCCGTTGAGCAGGTGCGCGCGTAGCGCGGTGGCACCGCCGAAGTCGTGGGCGACCACGTCCGGCCGCGCCAGGCCCCAGTGATCGAGCAAGCTCGCCAACAGGTCGTTCTGTACCCCCAGCGATACGTCGCCGGTGATTTTCTCGGATTGCCCATAACCCAGCAGGTCGAAGTAATGCACCCGGTGGGTGGTGATGAAATGTGGAGCGATGCGGTGCCACACGTAAGACGAAAAGGGCGTGCCGTGCACAAACACCAGTGGCGGGCCGTCGCCGCGCACGGCGTAGCGAACGGAATGCCCGTTGAAGCGATAGGTCTGAGCCAGCGGCCAGTCAGTCCTCATGGGATGTCCTCTTGGCATGTTCGAGCCAAAAAGCATAGGCATAAAAAAACAGCCAATGAAGGCTGTTTTTTGTATCACTGACGAAACGCATTGCTCCTTGTGGGAGCGAGCCTGCTCGCGATAGCGTCGGCACACATGGCATCAATGTGACTGACAGGCCGCTATCGCGAGCAGGCTCGCTCCCACAGGGGAATTGTGTTGTCGTTTAGAGCGGGTTACTCGCCGTGATAGATACAGCCGCTGGTGCACGTCTCGTGGATACGGATCGCGCTGAGTTCCGGCAGCAGGGGCTTGAGTTCCTTCCAGATGAACTTGGCCAGCACTTCGCTGGTCGGGTTTTCCAGGCCGGGAATATCGTTCAGGTAGTTGTGGTCGAGGCGCTCGTACAACGGCTTGAAAATCGCCTTGATTTCCGAGAAGTCGCGAATCCAGCCGGTGTGCGGATCGAGGTCGCCGCTCAAGTGGATCGCCACTTTGAACGAGTGGCCGTGCAAACGGCCGCATTTGTGGCCTTCCGGTACGTGAGGCAGGCGGTGGGCGGATTCGAACGTAAACTCTTTGAAGATTTCCACAGTGATTTCAGCTCTGTCAGGTGGCGATCGCCGCGGCGATGTGGCAGGCGGCGAGTTTACCAGAGCGCCGGGCAAAACACTGACTAAAGGGTCAGCAAGCGCTCGCCGAGGCGACCATTGGCGGCCAGTTCGAGAAACTCGTCACCCAGGCGACGGCTCGCGTCCATCGTTGTACGCCAGTATTTCTGCCGGCT